>NZ_JMPR01000001.1 GCF_000735525.1 Tatumella ptyseos ATCC 33301
CGGTAAGAATCTGGCCGGAGCGGATACTAACGACAATACCCCTCAGCTCACTGGTAAAGCCACAGCAGGAAATACCATTACTGTTTACGATGGTACGAAAGCTATCGGTACGACAACAGTTAACAGCGATGGTAGCTGGAGTATTACGCTTTCCGCTCTTGCTGATGGTACCCATAGTCTGACGACAAAAGTAACTGACTCTGCGGGTAATAGTAGTGATGTCAGTAATGCTATCGCTGTCACAATCGATACCCAGGCACCAGCATCTGCTACCGGTATCACGTTGGTTGATGACAGTGGTAACAATATTGCTGATAGCTCCACGACAGATATCACTCCAATCCTGAAAGGAAACGCAGAAGCAGGAAGTACTGTAACCATTAGTGACGGCTCAGGTACTCTTGGGGAGGCAACTGCTGATTCAGAGGGTAAATGGACTTTCACAACGCCGGTACTGACGGATGGAACCTATAGCTTTACGACGACAGTAAGTGATGCCGCTGGTAATACCAGTCATGCTTCTGCAGCAATTGACACCACAATCGAGAGTACTCAGCTACTTGCAGTGGATGATACAGCGAGCCTGGATTACACCACTTATGCTGAAGAAACCGATAAAGGTACAAGCTCTAAAACTGGATTCTCGTTATTAGATCTTTCGTTAGGAGATGTTCTCGACTTATCCCTGGTAAATCCAGCCAGCCAGTTACAACTTGATGTTGCCAAAGGAACCACCGAAAACTTCGTTGTCCAGGGCGATGTAGGCGGCCTGGTAGCATCTTCATTTGATTTATATATCTATAAGTATGATGCGAGCAGTGGTGAGTATCTGCAATACGAGAAAGTGAGTAATTGGATCGTTGGCTTACTGGCCGGTGTCTCCAAGGATCTGTCACTTTCTCTGGGTGAAGGTACCTATCTGTTTTTGCTGAACTCCGGCGTGGGCCTCTCTGTTGCTACGGGTTATACCCTGCATATCAAATCCGATATTCTGGAAACGTACACATCAAATAGTGCAGAAACCAGCGGTAACCTGATATCGGGCAGTAGTGATGGCAGTGGTGCAGATACAGCACCGGCGGGTTCAGTGATCAGCAGTGTGAATGATACCAGTGTAGCGGCATCAGGTTACACCACGATCTCAGGGACCTACGGTACGCTCAGTATTGATGCTGCCGGTGACTATACCTATAAACTGAACTCAGGGACTGACGTTGCTGATATTGGTAATAGCGAAACCTTCAATTACACACTGACGGGGCCAAATGGCAACACCAGTAGTGCCACACTGACGATCTCTCTGACCGATGCCGATACTGATACTGGCACTGTTGCGCTTCCGAATGTGAGCGTAGATCTGGATTACGCTACCACATCAGAGGAAACGGATAAGGGGACCAGTTCTAAGACCAGCGCTGCCTTACTGAACCTTTCACTCGGCAGTGTGTTAAATACTTCTCTGCTGAATCTGAATAATCAGTTACACCTGAACGTAGCGGACAATACGGTCGAAAATATTACCATCAAGGCAACAATGGTGGGCGTGATCGCATCAACATATGATCTCTATGTCTATAAATATGATGATGAAACTGGCCAGTATGCACAGTATGAAAAGGTATCTGACTGGATAACCAGTGCTTTGCTTGCCGGCGCGTCATCTCCATTATCACTGGAGCTTAGTCAGGGATCCTATTTGTTTATGTTGAATGGGGGCGTCGGCTTATCTGTGGCGACGGTTTACACACTGAGCATTACGTCTGATGTGGTTAACAGCGTCACTTCAGTTGCCACCTCAACCACAGGGAATCTGCTCACTGAAACCAGCAGTAGTGAAGGAAGCGATACTGTACCGACAGGTACGCTGATCACCTCTGTAGGTACAACAGCCCTCAGCACAAGCGGGAATACAGAAATTACTGGTCAATACGGCATTCTGACTATCGATCAGCAAGGGGATTACACCTATACCCTGAATGCCGGGCAGACAACAGATACTCTCAGCTCCGCAGAGAAGTTTACTTATACCCTGACAGAACCTGACGGGACAATTACCACCAAGATATTGTCGATTAACCTCAACAATAATGCACTCAAGGCGGTAGATGATCAGGCAAGCCTCGATGTCTCTGCGACCGAAGTTGAATCCGCCTATTCAGAAGCGGTTGCCAGTGGGACACTGAACACCGCAACCAGTAGTAGTCAAACCACAACCTTTGGTAATGAATTTAGTGTAGACAGCAATACGGTATTAACAGGTACCCATCTGATTATCACCGGTACTCAGTCATCGGTTAGTGCGACGGCCAGTTTAACCCTGTCTTACAACATTTATGAAGGAAGTGATGCAACAGGTACTTTGGTTGCCTCAGGTACGGTGACACCGACTACAACCTTGTCCCTTACTCAAAAAGTAACGACTGCTGATATTGATTTAAGTGATAACGACCTATCGGCAGGGGATTACTACGTACAGATTAGTGCTACATCTTCAGCTACCGGCCTGCTGACTATTGCACCGACGGTCTCTTTTAGTTCCACAATATCGGGGACAGAAGTATCGGTCAGTAATTTCCAGACATCCTCTGAGTCGTCAGACGTCACAGGAAACCTCTATGACGGCACGGATTCTGATGGTACCGCAGATGAACTACAAACGGTTTATACCAAGCTGACAGTGACCAACGAGTCTGACAGTAGCGTTACGCTCAATCAGTACGACACTGCATCACAAACGCTCACCGGTTTGTATGGCACCCTTACGATTCATGGAGATGGCAGCTATAGCTATGCGTTGAACAGTAATATCAATGTGGCTGATATGACGCAGAAGGAGATGTTCAGTTACACGCTGACTGCAGAGGATGGCAGTACGACCTCTAAAGCCAACCTGACGATTAACCTGCATCCGACAATCACCGGTACCAGTCAGGCCGATACTACGGGTGGTACAGCTTATGACGATACCTTCCACCTTGAAGGCGGTGCCGATACTGTCGTGTATAAAGTCTTAAGCGATGATAATACCGGAGGGAACGGCAGCGATACCTGGGACGACTTCTCGGTGAGTGAAGGGGATCATATCGACCTGGATGCTCTGCTGGTCGGCTGGGATGGGAAGGAAAGCAGCCTGGGTAATTACGTTTCTGTTACCCACACCGATAGCGGCAATACCATCGTCTCTATTGACCGTGATGGTAGCGGCAGTGCATACCAGTCTACTACATTGGTCACACTGGAAAATGTGAACGCCACAATGGACGAAATTCTTCATCATTCGTCGACTGATAATCCATCATAACCATGAAAAGGCGGGCAGCCATGCCCGCCTTTTTTCCTTATTACACGCTAACACGGAGGTGGGTGTTGCTTTATAGCCCCTCATTTTTATCATATTTGACTTCACAGGTATTCATGAGCAATGCTAATTATTAATTCGCAGATTTTACTCCGCATTCTCCCACTCGCTATCCTGACGTCCGGCATATTCTTATCTGAGCCAGGGCTCGCAAACAGCATAACGAGCGCAGGTGATATCAGCACTCAGGACCTGATTGATCAACAATCTCTTCCTGACCTGAGCAATACAGTCACTCAGCCGATTACTCCTCCACCTTCTGGCCTGACAGATATGGATTACGCCGTATTACAGGCAGAACAATGGCATCCGGCAATAGGTCAGGCGGTAGGGAAACTTTTTCAGCAAGCTGCGAAAGTTGATGTAGCAAAAGCTAAATACTATCCCCAGATCAGCGCCGGTATGAATAATGGCTACTCAAACAGCTATGTTGACGCCGGATATTCACCCTCATTAGTTCTCTCTGTATCTCAGATGTTGTACGACTTCGGTAAGGTCTCCAGCTCAGTTCGTGCAGCCAATGCCGGACTGGCTGAACAACAGGCAAATGTCATGGTAAGTATTGACCAGGTTGCCCACGATACAGCGTCTGCTTTGGTTCAGGTTCAGGGATACCAAAAGCTAGTCATTATTGCGCAGCAGCAGCTTGATGCACTGAATCATATTGGTTCTCTGATTCAGCAGCGTAATACTGCCGGAGCCAGTTCTCTTTCTGACGTGGTACAGACCAATACCCGTATAGAAGGTGCTAAAGCCACACTAATGCAATATCAGTCAGCTCTCCAACGCTGGAAAGCCACACTGGCGACAGATATGGGGACAGGCCCGATTGGACAAGTGGCAAATACTCTCCCGTCATCCCTGATGAATGCCTGCACGGTCCAGCAAATTAACTATCGCGTCATTCCCTCTGTACTGGCTGCTTATGCGCAGAAAAATCAGGCACAGGCTGAACTCGATAATGCCAATGCTCAGATGAGGCCCACACTCTCTCTTGAGCCCCAGGTGACTCATTACCTGAATAATAACTACTCAGATAGCAGTGAGCTGGATAAAACCCAATACTCAGCCTGGATTAAACTTGAAATGCCTCTTTACCAGGGGGGCGGATTAACCGCCAGCCGTGATGCAGCAGTACAAACTCTCGAATCAGCCCGTGCTGCTATCCGTCTTGCCGAGCTTGAGGCTCGCCAGAAGCTGACGGAATCACAGGAACAAGCACAGAATCTTTATCAGACATTAAATGTCCAGGCGAGACAACAACTTCTCGGTGAGAAAACCCGTGACTTATACGAAGCTCAATATTTGCAGCTGGGAACACGTCCCTTACTCGATCTGTTGAATGTTGAACAGGAGATTTATCAAGCCAGATTTACTCAGGAGCAAACACAGGCACAGTTGCATTCACTCCAACTGGACTGCCTCTACAGTACCGGACAAATGCGGAATACTTTTAAATTGAATAATAGAAAAATACAGGGAGTTGAGATAAGGCCATGAGTCATCACATATTGGTTGATAGTGAAAGTAAAGTGCTGGCCTGGGTGGATACACTGTCCCTGATTGCCAAACAATATCGCTTAAGTTTTTCTCACGGCGCGATGCAGTCTCAGGCTTCGTGGCTGGCCGGAAAATACCTTCCCGAAGTCCTGGGACATCTTGCCCGACAGGCAGGCTTACACTATCGAATCCTGTCTGAAAATAGTGCGGATCTTTCCTCTCGCCGACTTCCCCTGGTTGCTGTATTTAAAAATGGTGATATCGGTATTATCGAAAGTTTTGACGGCGAGAAAAATGTTGCTTTAAGACTGATTCAGGATCACGGACTAAGCACCTCAGTACCATTAGAGGGACTACTGGATGAAACTGAATGTCTGGTGGCTTTACGTCCGTCAGCACCTGCGCGCGATATACGTACCGAGAACTATCTGGCAGCGTTCCGCCCTGACTGGCTACGTAAGATTGCCCTGAAGGATCTGCGACCTTATGGCTACGTCATGCTGGCTTCCCTGGCTATCAACGTCCTGTCATTATCAGGTATTCTCTTTTCCATGCAGGTTTACGATCGGGTTATCCCGGCTCAGTCATACCCGACATTATATGTATTATTTGGTGGTGTACTGATTGCTTCGGTATTTGGTTTTTTACTAAAAGTTGTTCGCAGTCATGTGATGGACATCTTAGGTAAACGAGCCGACATGCGGGTCTCTGACCGGGTCTTTGGCCACGCATTACGTTTACGCTATTCAGCCATACCTCGTTCTACAGGAAGTTTTATTGCTCAGGTTCGTGAGCTTGAGCAGCTAAGAGAAATGGTTACCTCAACGACGGTTTCTGCAATCGTCGACCTGCCTTTCTTTATTTTGTTTTTTTTAGTCCTCACGGTTGTCTCGCCATACCTATGCTGGATAGCTCCGGTTGCCGCTATATTGATGATTATTCCTGGTCTGCTAATGCAAAAAAAACTGGCCCGGCAGGCACGAAAAAATGTTCATGAAGCGACACTGCGTAATGCCATACTGGTCGAAAGTCTGCAGGGGATACAGGATATCAAACTGATGCAGGCTGAAAGTCATTTCCAGCAACAGTGGAATAGTTATATACAAGTCACAGCGGAGTCCGGTGCACAAACCCGTAAAATCACTCATGGCCTGCTGAGTTGGGGAACGACTCTACAGAACCTGGTTTATGCATTAGTGGTGGTGATTGGTGCACCATTAGTCATCAGTGGTGATATTACGACAGGTGCTATGGTCGCCGCATCCCTGCTCTCTTCCAGAATGATTGCCCCAATGACGGCGTTGTGCGGTGTTCTTGCTCGCTGGCAGCAGGTTAAAGCAGCCAAAGCCGGACTGGACAATCTCATGCAACTACCGGTTGAAAACAATCGGGAGGAAGTCAAAGTTCATACACCAGTGTTACACGGTGAATATACCTTCGCTCAGGCCTCTTTCAGGTATGCAGACCAGCAAGGACCTGCCCCTCTCACTGTCCATAACCTCCATATTAAGGCCGGAGAAAAGATTGCTTTGCTGGGTCGTAATGGTGCCGGGAAATCTACTTTCCTGCAAGCGCTAGTCGGCAATGTTGATTTGGTTTCCGGGGAGTTACGTGCTGACAGTCTTAGTTTACCGCATATCGATATTGCTGATATTCGCCGGAATACTGGTTTGCTGACTCAGGATGCCCGACTGTTCCATGGAACCCTTAGGGAAAACCTGGTACTCGGCCGTTCTCAAGCTACCGACAGTGATATTTTTGAAATACTTGAAGTCTGTGCAGTCGCAGACTTTATCAAAAAACTGCCTCTCGGACTTGAACATCCGATTATGGAAGGTGGTAGCGGACTTTCTGGTGGCCAGCGTCAGGCAATACTACTGGCCAGAACATTGCTTAGGGATCCAAATATTGTCCTGCTGGATGAACCGACAGCATCGTTAGATGAACATACAGAAAAAGAATTTATTGAGCGCTTCACCCGCTGGATTGGCGGACGAACATTAATTATTGCCACTCACAGAGCTGCTGTTCTGTCTCTGGTGGACAGAGTATTGGTGCTTAAAGACGGGCAACTCACACTGGATACGCCAAAAGCTAAACTTCTGAATAAAGATGCCAGGGAAAAGCAGAATGATATTCAATAAGCAAAAAACATCTAACGAAAAAGAGTCTTTTGACCCGGCAAACCTGCTTGATGATTCAGGCGTAGACAGCAGGTCGCTCAACGGCTCAATCCTTATCATTACAGTACTTTTTGGACTCCTTGCGATATTCACCCTATGGGCCTGGTTTGCCAAGCTTGATGAAGTATCGACTGGCACAGGAAAAGTTATTCCCAGCCTTCATGAGCAAGTACTTCAATCACTGGATGGCGGCATTCTGGCTGAGCTGTACGTGCGTGAAGGAATGCAGGTAAAAGCTAATCAGGTAGTGGCCAGGCTTGATCCGACGATAAGTGAATCAAATGTCGGCGAAAGCTCGGCCAAATATCGGGCGGCTCTGGCAGAGAGTGTGCGTTTACATGCAGAAGTAAACAATACTCCTCTGGTATTTCCGCAGTCATTAAAATTATGGCCCGACCTGATTAATTCTGAAACATCGCTTTACCACAGCCGAAGAGACCAGTTAACAGAGTCAGAAAAAGAGATGAATCAATCCATCGGTTTAGTACGGCGCGAGCTTGGCATTACCGAAGGCCTGGTTAAAAGCGGGGCGGCCAGTATTGTCGATGTTCTGCGTTTACAGCGTCAGTTAGCGGACCTTAATTTGAAACTCACTGATTTACAAACTCAGTACTATGTAGATGCTCGCCAGCAAATGGCTAAGGCCGATGCTGATGTGCAGTCTCTGGCTGAGGTGATTAAAGGTCGCGCAGATACACTCGATCGTCTGACCATCAAATCTCCGGTACGGGGCGTGGTAAAAAGTATCAAAGTCACTACGATCGGTGGTGTCATCCCACCTAATGGTGAGCTCATGCAAATCGTCCCTATGGATGACCGTTTATTGATTGAAGCCAGACTATCCCCCAGAGATATTGCATTTATCCATCCCGGACAACCGGCGATGGTAAAAATAACAGCCTATGACTATTCCATTTATGGTGGTCTGCATGGGAAGGTTGAAAGCATCTCTCCGGATACCATCCAGGATGAAGCCAAACCTGAGGTTTATTATTACCGGGTCTACATCCGTACTGAGCATGATTTCCTTACTAATAAGTTAGGAAAGCATTTCTCTATCGTACCAGGAATGATTGCAACTGTTGATATCAGAACCGGTCAAAAAACTGTGATGCAATACTTGATCAAACCGTTCAATAAAATGAAAGAAGCTCTGAGAGAGCGCTAAAATAACGAGCAGGCCATGATTAACTATTGGTGGCCTGCTCATTACTCTCTGGTACATAAAAATAATAAACGACTACCTTTGTTTAATTATCAGGCAGCCCACCCCCCTGTCACTTCTGCCCTCTGTCTATACATTAAAAATCACACCACCAATAATACTCAGTTATAAAATGTCAGATAGCTCACCTTAGTCTGCGGATGACATCAGTTTAACGACAAAGGGCACAGAATCGCGCAGCGACACATTCACCGTTTCACCGTGGTTCATTCCCGCATACTCTTTTATTTCCACCGGCGTCCCCGCGGCTTTAACATCCCGGGCAAACTGCTGTTGCATGGCGGTCGGCACATTAATGTCTTTCAGGCCGATACCGATAAAGACCGGATGGTTAATTTTCAGGGTGTTATAGCGCAGAGAGGGCAACTGCGTGTCCAGCAGTTTCTGGAACCCCGGCAGGAAACTGTTGCTCTCGTTCAGCCCCTTCTCCATCACATGCTGCGTTAACGGAGTAATGCACAGGCGGCTTGCCAGCCTGACATCCGCAATCGCCTCCTGACGGAAATAGTCTTCGGCCTTCAGCGACTTATTTTCATCGGCTGCCGACAGGAAAATATAATAGGCATAGGGCATTTTCGGGTCGCCGCCGGTGATCCCCTGATCCGGTTTGAAGATAGCATTCACAGAGGTCGAGGCATTGATATAGGGAGTCCCGGTCAGCACTGTGCCCAGCACATGCAGTGCCGGCGCATAAGATGGCTGATAGCCGGACGCGGCAAATGCCGCATGTGCCCCCTGTGACTGGCCGACAATAATAATTTTGTTACTCAACGGGAAACTTTTCAGTGCCGCCGTAATGCTGTCAAGCACACTCCAGGCCTCTGCACGTGCATTCAGATAATGATGCAGGCCGCGGGAGCCCAGCCCCGCATAGTCCGGGGCAACCACCGCAAACCCCAGCGATAGCCAGGTGTTCAGATATTGCTGGTCACGTGATGAACGGGGGTTCAGAGAAGGGGCACATTGGGTAGCCACCCCGACGGTTCCGTGGGCCCAGACGACCACCGGCCAGCCTCCGCGAGGGGCCGGGCCTTTCGGTAAAAATACCGCACCGGTATCTTCACGGCGGGTTTTTCCGTCGACGCCACTGACCGACGTGTAATGGATCAGATACTGTGCAGAAGCTTCCTGCAAGCCGTGATCGGCAGGCAAAGGACTTTTTTCCAGTAACACGCCATTGGGTGATAAGGATGCCGCACCGGCAGACGGTGTTACGGCCATCAGACTCATTGACGATATCAGTAGTGCGCCTGCGAGTTGATTCATTTGTCACTCCTGCCCTGTCTGAATAGTGGCGGAACTCCCGGATGCCTTGTCCGCCGCTGGATGATGGCGTAGTACTCTGCCACAAAAACTGACTGCGATGTCTTACATCCCCGGGCAGCCACAAAGTACGACTCAGGCTGCCGGAGTTACACTTCTCCATTTTTTAAATCAGTTAAGCCGGCCTTCCGTATCGACCTCCGTCAGTGACTGATGACCGGAAAAATATGCACCACCGGGATACCCCCCCCTGCCCGCTCATCGTTCAGAAGTCCTCAGCCAGGGGGCTGATGATGAGATTACGGTGAATATCCGGCCCCCGCCTGAGCCTTTTCAGCATAGGCCTCACGGGCATCGCTGTAAATCTGCACCAGCACCTCAGGCCCGTTCCGGGCCAGCCTCTCTGACCCGCGCGGCATAATAACCACACTAAAGTTAACATTTATTTTCATTTTGAAATATTTTATAAAGGTTCTTCTGCCGCCGGCGAACCTGAGATTTCCCCCGTGACGGGCAGAGATCACCGACCCTGCCGGCACAGCAGATGACATACCCACACTGTCCGGGATATCTGATCCCACTGGTAATTTAAAAGGTTGTTATTAATGAGAAATACGGTAAAAAGTGTTGTTTCCAAAACATTCAGGATGTCGTCGGTGGCCCTGTTTTTAGTGACAAATATCGCTTATGCTCAGGAGAGTCACCCTTTACTTCCGGAGCATAATCGCGTGCAACCACAAACCGTATTGATTGGCAGCTGGACCGGCCAGACCACCAACCCTCTCGCACAAAAAGCCGTTTATCCCAGTGAAGGGATCTATCGTTTGCATCTGAATCCGGATGGCACGCTACTGCCACTGGATGTGATTGAGCTAACCAATCCGTCATGGATTGTCTTCAGCCGTGACCACAAGTATGCCTACACCACTAACGAAAGTGAGAATGGTGAAGTCACTGCACTTAAAGTCACCGCAGAAGGAAAACTGAAAGTCATTAATGCCGTCAGTAGCCAGGGCGAACATCCGACGCATGCAACACTGACGCCGGACGGTAAATATCTGCTGGCGGCTAACTATTCAGCCACGAAGAAAAATGCCGGATTTATTCTTTTCCCGATAGAAGCACAAGGGAAACTGGGTGAGGCTATTCAGCATGTTCCGTTTGAGAAAGGCTCCGGTGTGGTCGCCGGACGTCAGGACAGCGGCCATGCACATTCGGTCAATATTACCCCGGACGGTAAACGATTATTTGTGGCCGATCTGGGCGCGGATACCGTGCATGCCTACCGCTATCAGGCAGACAGTAAAACACCGTTTGTCGCGGATACCGCGGCAGATGTCCATTTCCCGGCCGGCTCAGGCCCCCGTCATATGACATTTTCCCCTGACGGAAAATTCGCCTATATCGTCACCGAGATGGGGGCACAAATCCACGTTTACCGGATAGGTGAACAGGGCCTTACCGAAGTACAAACTGCGCATCTGACCGGGAGTCAGTCAGAAGAAGATAAGAGTGGCGCAGGCATTCTGTTCAGCCCGGACGGCAAGTTCCTGTATGCCGGTAACCGCCGGAACCGTAATGAAATTGTCGCCTTCCCGGTCGATAAAAAGACAGGAAAACTGGGAGAAGGGAAAGCTTACCTTGCCGGTGGCATTGAGCCCCGTGCATTTGCCTTTGATAAGAGCGGGCAATATATGCTGGTCGCCAATGTTTATTCCAACAATGTGGTGGAACTCTATCGCGATGCAGAGGACGGTTCCCTGAAATATACCGGGATCAGCGTACAAATTGGCAGCCCGACAGACGTTAAATTCTTACCCTGAGACCGTCACGTCACGGAAAGTCACCTGGCGACCGTAATAACCCGCGGTACCGGTCGGTAAGGGCGATCCGCTGACATACAGGCGGGAGTATGCACTCTGTTGCGTACTCCCGCCTTTTCTTTGACCGGCCCTGCCAGCGCAGGCAGCGGCAGGAGTGCCTGTATCATAACGGTCAGTGGACAATCGTATCCAGGATCAGCACACCGGCCAGCCCCAGTACAGAAATCAGGGTTTCCATCACCGTCCACGTTCTCAGCGTCTCGGTCACACTCAGATTAAAGTACCCTTTGAATAACCAGAATCCGGGGTCATTCACATGAGAGGCAATGACACTGCCTGACCCGACGGCCAGCACCATCAGCGCCGGGTCTGCGTGCGTTACCGCAATAATCGGCGTGACAATCCCTGCGGTGGTGATAGCCGCCACCGTTGCAGAGCCCAGAGCAATACGCAGCATGGCCGCCACCGTCCAGCACATCAGCAGAGGAGACAGGGATGACCCTTCCATCATACCGGCAATGTATTCCCCGACACCGCTGTCGACCAGTACCTGCTTAAAGGCCCCGCCCCCGGCGATGATAAAAACAATCATGGCGATGGAGGCAATCGACGAACCGCACATCTCCATCACATCTTCCGCTTTACGCCCGTTACGCAGCCCGAGGGTAAAGACAGCAATCACTACTGAGATAAACAGAGCAACAGCAGGGTTACCGATAAATTCAAAAAACTGCCGTACTGCATTCTCCTTCGGCAGAGTCAGTTCAAACACCGCCGCCACCGCCATCAGGATCACCGGAATAATGGCCGCAAAAATACTGATCCCGAACCCCGGCATTTCATCTTCAGCGAAGATTTTCGGGTTATATAACCCTTCAGGGGGTTCTTTTTCGAAATTTTTCAGGCACCGGGAAAACAACGGCCCGGCGATGATCACTGTCGGGATCGTGATCACAATCCCGTATAACAGGGTGGTCCCGAGGTTAGCGCCAAAAATGGTGGCAATTGCCGTAGGCCCCGGATGCGGTGGCAGAAAGCAGTGTGTGACCGAGAGTGCCGCGACCATAGGAACACCGACATATAACAGAGGCATTCCTGCCGCTGCCACCACCGTGAAGACCAGCGGTAACAGCAACACGAAGCCAATTTCATAGAACATGGCCAGGCCGACTATCAGGCCGGTCACCATCAGGGCCCATTGCACACGTTGTTTACCGAAGGCATTAATCAGCGTTGTTGCCACCCGCTGGGCAGCACCGGTATCTGACACCAGTTTGCCCAGCATGGCACCGAAGCCCAGTATCATGGCCAGGCTACCCAGCGTTCCTCCGATACCTTTCTGAATTGACGCAACAACTGCCAGCGGCGTCATACCTTCAGCAATACCGACAACGGCAGAGACAAAAACTAATGCGATAAAGCCATTGGCTTTGAAGACAATCATCAGTACCAGCAGGAGTACGACTCCCAGCGCTATTATAGTAATCGGCATAATACAGCCCTCTGAAAACACGCTTTAAACAATATCGCCTTCCCGTTACCCGGGGCGGGAGTTCTGTACACCGATAAGACCCTCGCGCCCCCGGTGACGAAGTCAGAACGTTAACTGCACCTTTGCGGCTTTTTGCTTATCACTCGCAAAATTCAGTGCAGCATCTATCTCATGATAGTCGTATTCACCGCTAAGCAGCGGAAGCGGATCAATGATCCCGCTGGCCAGCCATTCCACTGCGGTCGCAAATTCGGAGGTAAAACGGAAAGAGCCGGTCAATACGATCTCTTTGGAAATCAGCTGCATTATTGGAAATTCAGGGATATTGCCGCCCATCCCTACCTGGACGAGGGTCCCTTTCGCCCGCGTCACCTCCAGGCAACGGTTCAGAGAGGAAGGATGACCGGAGGCCTCAAAGGAAATATCGAAATACCCTTTCTCCGCCAGATAAGGTGAAAAATCACCACTGGCCGCATTCATCGTCATGGTGGCCCCCATGGCGTTAGCCATTACCAGTGAGCGTTCACTGATATCAGTGCAGACCACCTCTGCAGCCCCTCTGGCCCTGGCCGCGGCGGCAATCAGGCACCCTATCGGCCCGACGCCGGAAATAAACACTTTTTTGCCCTGTAAATCTCCGGCCTGATGAGTGGCATGAATGCATACCGCCAGCGGCTCAGCAAACACCATTACCTTTTCATCGGCCCCGGCATCAAAAGGGACACACTGACGGGTTTCCACCACTTTATACTGGCTGAAACCGCCATCCACATGCGGGTAATACATGGCACTGCCAAAAAAACGCATCCCGGTACACTGGTTATCCTCACCGGAACGGCAATATTTACACTCCCCGCAGGAGGCCGCAGGGTTAATCGCAACTCTCTGCCCTTCCTGCAGTGACGGGGCATCGCTTTTTACCACATAGCCCACCACCTCATGGCCAAGCACCATCGGCATTCTGACCTCGAAATTACCGACCTTACCGTGCTGGTAATAGTGAAGATCGGAACCACAGATCCCGCCACGGGTAATACGTACCAGGGTACCCTGCCCCTGATAGCTGACGCTTTTGCTAACGACTTCAACCTGGTGTTTGCCATTGATCATGCAAGAGTCTGTAAGGGTGTTCATCATCGTCCTCTTAAAACGCACAGATGCAGGCGCTTATCAGAACGGTATTTGGATGTTAAATCTGTGATGTATATCGATTAAGAGAATGTTTCAGTGATATTGTTACCCGTAACGTGAGCCGCGTAACACTTTCCCGGTGGGTGCCGGAGAAAGGTAATAATAAGTGCCCCGAGTGACTGCAGAGCGGCGGGATCAGTGCAGAGAAGATAATGTTAATATCAGGGGCTGACAGCCTGATTCAGGCGGCCCCTTTACGGCGGAACTTGTCACGTGGGACTGCGCTAAGCCATAACTCAGCCGATATTATTCTAAGAGTTAAAGGTTATCTGAGAATTGTATTCACGCGGTAATCGTCTGGCTTCCAGGTAAACCGATTTCCAGTAAGGATTATTCAGCGATGAACGCATCACACCACGACTGACCGAGGCATGCAGGAAATGACGGTCAGTATCATAAAAACCGACATGCAGTTCATTGTTAATCCGGAAGAATACCAAATCGCCCGGCAGTAAATGAGCCTGATCCACCGGTTTCCCCATACGGATCAATTGCCTGGTCGTCACCCGATCCATCGGGATGTTGAAACGATCTTTCAGCGTTCGCCAGACAAACCCCGAACAATCGACACCGGTGAGTTGCGTGCCGCCCCACTGATATTTGGTCCCTTCCCAGGAATGCATCTGGTCGTGCAGCGCGGCAAGAACATTTATCAGATCCGATTGCTGATTTTCCTGAGCGAGAGTTTCCCCTTTATCTTCGTTATTACGGGAATGGGAAGAACATCCCGCAAGGGTCATCAGTAACAGGCAAGTCAGAATTTTACGGGTGGCAGGGGGAGTCATCTTGTAATTTTCTCAATTCAGCCGGTGGTCTGAAATATATACCTCAAAAAATTACCGGATATAAACAGATAACCGCCGAAAGGACGGCTTTCCGGGGAAATTTACACAGATTTACATTAATCAATCGTAAAAAGCAGAGATCAGGGTGAGCAGTGCAGAAACAGAATTCCGTGAGGTCACTGCATGACCCCTAAGCAGCGAATACGTGCAGGGTGAGTCTGGTGCGGATGCTTAGGGCTTTAAGCGTCAGCGGTCGCCGGGGGGATAAACTGATGCCGGGGCAGTGACACGGGAATGACTTGAGTGTGAATAAATCCAGCCTGTTCAGGCATAGATTCAGAAATAAAAGAGTTTCCATGCCCGGGCTGACCTCGCTTCATTGTAAAATTGTTGCCGTTGAGCCTGCGCGGTTAACCCCTGAACCTGCATAACATTGACATTCTCCGCCCTCCCCTCCTTAATAACAGGATGTCGGGGGAGTCTCACCAGAGAGACTGAGAGGCTATCAGCAAGGTATAGCGACCCTTAGAACCTGACCCGGTTGATACTGGCGTAGGAAGACGAACGAATGATCTGTCCGCAGATGTTGCGGTAATTCCTTCTTTTTTCGCCTTTGCTGCGGACGCGAATGGCCCGGTTTATCTCTGTCAGGCTCCCCTGTAACACCGATGTCTGCCCTTTCGGGTGCAGCATTTTTCTTTGTGCGCGGATAAGCGCTACGGGAGCCGGGGAGGCAGAATGACACATCCACAGGCATTAACCATCGCGGGTTCTGACAGTGGCGGGGGCGCGGGAATTCAGGCGGATATTAAGACAATGCAGGAGTTCGGGGTATTTGGAACCACCGCCATTACGGCAGTCACGGCACAAAATACACTGGGTGTACAGGCGGTTCAGGTCATGCCGCTGTCTCTGATTGCTGCTCAGATCGATGCCGTCGCCACGGATTTTACCCTGACGGCGGTGAAAACAGGCATGCTGGCAGACAGCGATATTATTGCCTGTGTCGCAGAAAAGATTAAACAACACAAACTCCCGGGCTTAGTCATTGACCCGGTGATGATTGCTAAAGGCGGAACACCGCTGCTACAGGAAAGCGCCCTCGACAGTCTGCGCCGTTTATTGCTGCCACAGGCCTGTGTGATCACACCTAATATTCCCGAAGCCGAAGCTCTGGTGGGTTACACCCTGCAGAGCCGTGAACGGATTGTGAGGGCTGCACGCGAGCTATGCAGGATGGGTGCTTTCAGTGTTGTCCTGAAGGGAGGGCACAGTGGGGAAGACGACGCCGCAGACTTTTTCTGCAGTCCGCAGGATGAGAGCTGGCTCACCTCTCCCCGTATTCAGACACCGCATACGCATGGAACCGGCTGCAGTTTCTCTGCCGCCCTGTGTGCATTACTCGCCAGAGGCCTGCCACTGCCGGAGTGTGTTGCACGGGCAAAACGTTTTATTTACCAGGCCATCCTGACCGCGCCGCAATACGGACAGGGCCATGGCCCGATAAACCATTTTACCGGGCGTCATATCGCGGGGTGAATTTGTCAGGCCAGTGGCTTATCTTAAACCTCATTTATTCAACAAGCTGATTAACTGTAAAACCACCGGCCGGCTTTCGCCGAGTCAATAAACATGCTCAATGTTGATGATATTTTTTCCGCGGGATTTCTTATAAAAACCTTCAGGTTTCCGGGGGAAATAATGATCCCTCTGGAAATTTCAAGATTTACCCCCGGCTGGGCTGACAGAGCGCCGATTAAGTCAGCGATATCTTCCCGTTGAAAGGTATCCTGCAGCACCTCTTCATCAGAGATATCCACGGTCTTCCATAATGTGGTGACCGCGGGCCGATCCTTCAGAATGAGCGCCCTGTATTCATCATCAGTCTTTTACGCTATTCACCAGAACTTATCCTTCGGACGTGCAATAGTATTGAATCTTTTCACGGTATAAACGCTGTTCTCCTAAAAATCCGCCGGTAATATCCCCCACCCTATTAAAAATCAAGTGAATAACGTCACTATTTACTCTAACAATTAAACGCAACCTAACTAATAAAACACAAAAACAATTTACTATTGGTGCCAATAATAAAATACAAATTACTGACAGACTACCATCATTACTTTTATCATCATGATTTATCCAAATAAAAAACAAATTAAATAAAATGAAGGAATACTTATAATTTCCGAAAAAATCACATCATTCAACATTCCGGATGCTCTACAATATAATTATTAAAGGGATATTCTGTGAAGACGGTTCACAACATTTCATTAAGACAATCAGGGGAAAACAGGGATGTCTCCGGGAGCCTCGCACCCTTCTTCCAGATACCATGATTTATGCTGTGTGAGTTCTTACTATACCCAATGAAGTATTAACTTGTACCTCCCTCAACAGGACGGGCGCCACAACTGGCAGAGGAGAAGGTAGATTAAAATTCGTAACAACCGGGCAGAATTCTTAATTTTTATTCTGTGAAATTTTGCTATTTACAGCTCGCGCTTACAGCGTATTATCTTAAATTGCATGAATACTTTTTGGATCACAGACACAAGGAAGCGAGACCATGTCAGAGCTGAAGTATCCCTGTACTATTTTCAAAACCCGCAGACAAATGGATGACTATAGCGCCAGTGATATGCGCTATGGTGATTTAACCGAAGCTCAATTAAAATCCCATTACTCACTAGACTATATCTCTGATCAGGTTGATCCCTGGACATTACACCGGCGTTCTTCGATGGATCGCCCTCAATCCATGTTCTGCTGTAATCTACGACAATCAAAGGAAAAAGTTACACGTCAGCAATGTACATCTATCCTGTTTGATGAGTTCCGCGCATTATCGCGTCAGTTTTCTCTTTATGGTCCTTACCGATATCTCATCCAAAAGATGATTACCCATATGCAGAAAAATACAGGAAGCATATTTCGGGATTCATTACTGGATCGGGCTCTTCAGGAAAAGATCTACGGAGAAAGTTCTGGCGAAAACAGCACCCGTTTATTACTAAAAAAAACATTCGATCTTAATATTGATTGGGATAAGAAATACTATCCAGCCTCAAAAAAAGGAAAATTTTATGAAACGATATCCGGTGGCAGGTTACCAAAATTTGACAGTTTGAAAGATAACTTTAATGGAATGGGTATCACTATCCATGATACCTGGTCAACTCATATTATAATAAAATCATTACAGATTAAAAAAAATGATTACTGTGCCATAGTACAATACAGAGTACAGGATCACTTTGGTCTGGATAGCTATGATGTTATGAATAAAAAATTCAACCAGTTTCTTATTTTTCGGATCTGGTTTGTCCTCCAGCGGTATAAAGAGTTCGGTTTTAAACCCTTTATCACACAGATAAATTCTACTATAGAAATTTCCGGGTCTCGTGATGACATTTAAAAATAAGATAATATTACTGGTTCTTACTTTCGTCGTTTTCCTGTTACTGGCCTGCACCCTCCGGGTCGTATTACGTCCGGCAGAGATTGTCGCCATCCATCACAGAAGCAGCGGCTTCAGTGATATCCTGGTAAAAAACTTTCCGTATACCGATCAGGGGAAAATAGCCTGGTGGCTGGAAAATAAAAAGGACATCGAAAAAAAATACCACCTTCCCCGCCCGGATAAAGACGGTTCTTTCTATCTGACATTCTGGTTGTTTGGCGACGGTTATAAAGAGGAAGGGAAATATGACAGACTGTGCTTTAAAGACAAGGTTCCGCCTGAAAACTGTATAGATAAAAACAGAGTCTTCTCCGTACAAACGGGCCGCAACGGAAATATAATATTTATCGCCCGTGGGGGTGTCTATCGTATGACTGAAAACGGAGAAATCGCAAAAGAGAAAACCTGAGCTATCCAGCCTCCCCCGGAAAGAAGACAGCATCCTCTGCGTTAAGCAACCTGAGTCCGGCAGGAAAGCACCGGTCATGCCCGCCGGGGATAAGCCATTTTTCATTGAAGTAAGCCCGGTCAGCAACAGACCGTTCCTGAATGCTTTAGACTGACCATGCGGTAATTACTGACGATGGTATAAACATAGCCGTGAACTCTGCGCGAAGGTTACTGCCCTATTGCCTCAGTGATCCTGCTGATACGGATCCCCTGTGGCGGGATGGAGAACCGGAAAATCGGCTTCGTCAGTATGTTATCGCCGGACTGAGCTGCGCTTCAATATATTGCCCCAGGGTTTCATGGAATAACTTTACTGCGCGGCTTAACGTTCGCTGAGCCGGTAACCCCGGATCGATGCGTACAATTCCCATCAGCGGGTCATTAAGCGGAATGGCCACTAAGTCTTCCGGCGGTTCTTTTTCTGCCAGCGTCATCTTCGGTAAGATAATCAGTGCCAGCCCCTGTCTGCAAAGTTGCTTCTGAATTTCTATGGAAGACGTGACAAAACGTATATCCAGAAGAATCCCCTCGCGTTTAGCGGCGGTTTCCAGCGATTGCCTGACGGCGAATCCGCTGGCCGGAGCGGCTATCGGAAAACCGGCGATCTCTCTCAGTGTCAGACCGGAAGACCCGGATAAAGGATGAGTGGACGACATCAATACCTGATGCTGCACTGAGCAACTGTGGGTGACATTCAGTCCGGAGAGCGCTGGCATATAAAAGCTGACGGCGACATCGGCCCTGTCGCCAACCAATGCTTCCGCGACCCGGGGGGCACTGCCGATATCAATTTCGAACCTGACATCAGGATGTCTGAGACGAAAACATTCGATGGCGGGGATAATCAGTGATGATATCAGGCTTTCCGCACAGGAAATTCTTACCTTGCCAGAGACCTGACTCTGAGCCGAGGATATTTTATCTTTCACCCCTTCCAGTTCACGTAGACAGGACTGTACGGCGAGGGCCAGGTGCTCTCCTTCCGCCGTGAGGCGAATACCGCGCGGACTTCGCTCAATCAGCGAGGCACCATAGAAATGCTCCAGCAGTTCAATCTGCCGGGTGACAGCGGTAGGCGTCACAAACAGTTTTTCAGCCGCATCCTGCAGAGAGGAAGATTGTGCTACCTGATTGAAATACCTTAATGCCCTGAGCTGCATTCACTCTCCGTGATATTTTTCCTGAGTTGACTTGTTGATAATACATTCCCGGCAGAGTTTCAAATTGCATTTACTTACGAATCATCATTGCCTTATTTTAAAATAATACTCTGCGAAGTGACGTTAATAAAAACGCTAAATTGCACGACAATTCATCGCAGGCAGTGATTGATTCCCTCTTTAAACATTATTTATGCCACGACAGGTCATAAGAAATCAACCTGATAAAGAGTGTCCAGATTTTTTTGTACTGTGCACAGATATTTATACTGGTTAATCCATAACGGGTTTTTTATATCTTTTTTCTCATAAAAAAAACAGACGAGTATCTTTGGCAGAGATATCTGCTAACGACCAAAACCGAAGGTGTGATTTACTCAACGACCCGGGGAAGTCCCAGCAGGTTAATTTCTTCCTTGTGTCGTCTGTTGAGGTTTATTTCACACTGATCAATGTTTGCCTGATAATCATAGGCATCCTTATTAATTTGTGAAGCTACTGCAAGGCAAAATTCCTTACGATATTTTTTCCATATATCTTGTGATTTCAGAAAACGGGTGCTGTAAACATCACCGTAGGTTTCGGTAGCGTCCTCTTTACCGTTGAATGCACCAATGAAATTGGTCTTTATACTCTGTCCCGATTTATCGATTAACGAATCAAGTTGTTTTTCACTGGTTTCTTTTTTATCAGAAAGGCATTCATAGCCCAGCGCTGGCATTTTTCCATTTTTAAAGCAACTTTCCCACTCTTCCCCCCAGGAAATAGTGGCTTTGCCAGAGAGAGGAAGTATTAAGAATGCTACCTGTAAGGCAATAGCATAATTTTTCATTTTAAATACCTCACTCTTTTCCTGTTATCTTCATAAATTCTATATTGGGGTATAGACAGGATAAATGATGCTAATGCGTCCTTACCCTCGATCGCTGCTTTGATTAAGCCCTGTGCGTCATAAACACCCTGATAAAAGATATCGACAACAACGTCTCTGATTTTCCTGTCGAGTCTATTCCATGAAGGTGCACCAGATATATTCTTAGCCAATCTGCTATACAGGCTACGGGCTTCCTCCGACTTTATCCGGTAAAC
>NZ_JMPR01000002.1 GCF_000735525.1 Tatumella ptyseos ATCC 33301
GATGACCAGGAGCAAGATAACCGAGAAAGTGAACGGGCGAGAAACCTGATCAGCCCGGGACTGACAGAACACGGTGGTACAGGTTCAGTCCATAAAAGACCAAAGACTATTCGCGGAAGGGCCGGAAAGCTAATCGCAGAAATGACTCTTCAGAAAGACAATACGCCGCCGGACGTAAATCAGACATTTAGTGCTGGCGGAGTTGAATAACGTGCTCTGTGAGGCATTAGTTAATCGTGTAAGGAATATGGATATCAGCCTGACGGCCGTTAATTGAATAGCTGGCAGTATCACTGAGCGAGTAAACTTTTTCTCCATAGAGAACTAATTATCCAGCCAGCATCCGGCTTCTGCTGAGGCAATAAGCATACTGACCGTTAACGGTGCAGGCTGATGATAATCAGTCTTCAGATACTCAGGAAGAATTCTGTCAGGCAGAAACCTGATGCCTTGATTCGGGAAATATTTACGGAAATCAAATCCGGAGGGATCGATATTCAGCAATTCAAAGTATTCATCAAAAAAATCTGACGCGTCTTCAGGTAATACAGGTTCCGCACCGGTACTCAATGAAGCCTCATTTTGCATTTCCCAAAAGTACTTTTTAATCAACTTTTTTACAGCGTCCGCCTGATTCATAATCCGGAGCCTTCCCTGCCGAAATTATTTGATAACGAAGGTATGATTGACCTGAAGTATATTTGCCAGAGATATCTGCTAACGACCAAAACCGAAGGTGTGATTTACTCAACGACCCGGGGAAGTCCCAGCAGGTTAATTTCTTCCTTGTGTCGTCTGTTGAGGTTTATTTCACACTGATCAATGAATGACTGATAGTCATAGGCCTCTTCATCAAGTTCAGTGGCAACGGCAAGGCAAAGTTCCTGCCGGTAGTGCTTCCATAATGCCTGTGCTTTCATAAATCTTATGCTGTAGATATCGCCGGAAGTCACACTGGCATTTTCCTTACCGTTAAACCACCCCATATTATTGGCTTTTATCCGTTTAACCGTATCAGAGATAAGAGCATCCAGATCTGTCTCGCTATCCATTCTGGCCTTCGACAGACATTCATCCTGTTGTGCAGGAATATTATATTTTTTGAAGCATTCTTTCGCCTCAGGGCTCTCAGATAAAGCGGCTATACCTGGCAATGGCAGGATTAAAAAAACAGCTACTGCAAAACAACAAAATGTCCTCATTGCAGATACCTCAATCTTTTACGCTGGTCTTCATATCTCATTAAGTTCATATCGTTTCTAATATGGGATGCAAGCGCATTTTTTCCTTTTATCGCTGCACGGATAAGATCGGGTGCATCCTTTACACCCTGATAAAAAATATCAACAAGGACATCTCGTATTTTTTGGTCCAGGGCATTCCATGGCGGTGCGCCAGGCAGGCTTTTAGCTACCTTGCTATATAGGTATCGGGTTTCACCCGACTTTATCCGGTAAAT
>NZ_JMPR01000003.1 GCF_000735525.1 Tatumella ptyseos ATCC 33301
GGTGACCAGGAGCGAGATAATAGGGAAAGGGAACGGGCGAGAAACCTGATCAGCCCGGGACTGACAGAACACTGTACAGGTTCAGTCCATAAAAGACCAAAGACTATTCGCGGGAGGGCCGGAAAGCTAATCGCAGAAATGACTCTTCAGAAAGACAATACGCCGCCGGACGTAAATCAGAAATCAGACATTTAGTGCTGGCGGAGTTGAATAACGTGCTCTGTGAGGCATTAGTTAATCGTGTAAGAAATATGGATATCAGCCTGGCGGCCGTTAATTGAATAGCTGGCAGTATCACTGAGCGAGTAAACTTTTCCGCTATAGATAATGCTGATATGTTCCTTTCCATCAGAAGTTATCTTACTGATACTGCCGTTCCCTGCCAGAAACGGCATCGTATTTTTTAGAGTATTAATCACAACATCATTATTTCCGGTAATTTCCCCGAATAAATAAAAACGATAAATCATGGGAACGGTCGCATTCCCCTCACGGTTAATGGTGGTGTAAAGCCACAGGGAATCATTAATTTTATATCTGTGTTGCAACTCATCGCCTGTACGGGTAGCATCCGTGTGATTAACAGAAATAAAAAAGATGACCAGCAATAAAAGCATCAGGGTCACAAGACAATGTAACTCTTTAATAACCCTGCTGACGCGCATACTCAATTCCTTCTCTGATAAAGCGCTGATCGGTTGGATCATCACCATAAGGTGGATTTTGATACCATCGTCCCCACTCGGGTTGAGACGTTCCGGCATGACTTTGAGCCCACCCGGCTCCCATTAACAGGATATTATCAGGGATACCCGCAGCAGTGCCTGTGGCTCCGAAATTGAAATTTCCAAAATTAGCAAAAAAGGGATTAAATTGTTTGTAATCCCATCGGCCTTTATTCCTGACCATTCGGTAAAACCAGAAGTAAGTTGATGGCAATACCATATTCCGCGGCATACCATTTCGACGAGCTTCACGCATATTGTTTATGATTATCTGAGCGCCGGGGCCCATAGGTACTTTCGGCATAAAACATTCCTTTTCCTTATGAAATGTTTGAATATCATACATGCATAGATTGTTTTTTAAACAGATCTAACGCAACTATTCTACTTCTTTAGAATTCCTCATCGGGTGCAGTTTTTATATGACTAATCCTTCCCGAACTGAATGTATTCCGTCTGGACTGCCGTGGTACCGGTATAGTCGTCCTGAGCCTTCCTTGACGGCAATCAATTGATAACGGTGTACCACATTTTTTGTTATCACCGAAATATCGCACAGAGTCAACACAGCACCCAGCCACGGTAGCCAACACAGATGTAAGCCCCCATGCTTGTGGCATACGCCCACTGACCCTGCAACAGTTTTTTCCAGGTAATCGTCCGATGCCTTATCCTGAATCTATAGCGGATCAGGGAGCGGGTGACCAGATACAACGGGATGATTCCTTTGGTTGGTACATCGCCAGGCTTGCCATTAACGGGAATATACGCAAAGCTCATCAACAGAAAGGCCACAGCGACTATATCAGCTATCTCTCTTTTTAAACTTATCCAAAAGTAACTAATATATGAGTTCCTCTTTATCGATGCTCATGCCGTCAAAAAAATATTTACCGTTCAGCTGTTCTTTTGTATCCATATTCATAATTCACTGTGTTTAATGTGATTGCTAATACTGCCTGAGCTATCTTGTACAATCTGTGACAATGGCTGGTTCGCGTGGAAATTAAGAAAACGACCCACCGTGTGTAGTTTTCAGGTTATTAAGGATTCATCAGGTTGCTGGCTGTTATATTCCATCAACCTGTGCCCTGCGATTTCCTGTTATCAGAATCCTCTATACCGCTCTGGCCAGACTTCCGGTTATAACAACTAAATTAGGAAATTACGGCCTCGCAGCAGACATATTTCACGGAGCAACAGGCGTCAACAGACTTCAGGACGGCGATAATCGGGTGTGCGGTAAATCGAGTGTTACGCACAGCGCAAACCTTCAGGGGAACAGATTCAGTATGCCGGATGATCTTTAAGTGAATGGTTTATTTACAGGGATACTAATACTGCCCGGCATCATCAGCGATGATAACCAGACCCGCCTGATTGCATCGATTACATACCTTCAGGCGCTGAACACAATCGATACCACTATAACGCCGGATATCGACCTGACCGGACATCCGGAATAAATATGATGGTACGTCAATGGTGCTTTTTCTTTTTAATCAGAAGATCACGGAGCCTCCCTGATTAAGAAATTACCCTGATTATCCTTCTGCAGGTTAAACGTTTTCTCCAGTCGGTATCTCTCTGAATCATTATCAGAGGATGCGCCCATTAAGACGGAATAGATCCCTTCCTGCCATTTAATCTGAGGGTATGAGAGGCACTCCCCCGCAACAATTCCCGGCAGTATGGACTGTTGCGGGGAATCCCAAAAAAATACCCAATGTTGTGCTGTTTTTCTGGAAACATAGATCCCCCGGTTTTCTGCTAAGCGAAGACTTTTAACTATCTCAGGGGGAACAAAGAAACAAGGTGCGTTATCCTGAATGGCGACACCCAACGGGCTAATATAAGATTTTTCAAGGTGGCAACCACTTATCAGTAAAATGCCTGACAGCAGGAATATTTTTATCATGGGAGATTCCCTTTTGCTGAAGGGTTATTCAGGAAGCCGCGTAAAACCCATTCATAGCGTTTAAGAAGGTTTGGCCCCCTGATGCCTTGAAAATTTGAGACTTTATCAAATCCGCAAAGACCAAACTTTAATAACCAAAAATAATCGGCGATCAGACTTGCCTGTGCTTCCATATTGTAATCGGGAATCAATTTATTGCCGGGTAATGAATAATGATAAGCTGCCGCCCAACTCATTATCCCACGCATTCTGACATTAAGGCCCAACTGGTATTGCCATACGTGGGTCATCTCATGAATAAACCAGTGTTGATAAGATGGGGTTGCCTGAGAGAAATCCATTCGGTAATGCGTCGGCATAAAATACATATCGCCATTGGGTGTCATGGCAGTATTTTCATTTTGCAGATTAAACGGTAAGTAACTACCTTTGTGGATCTTGATGTCAGAGTAATTTACTGAGTTTTTGAAGACGGATTTTGCAAGGCTTATTTCACCCAGCGTCAGTTTTCGTGAGTCATTTTCCTGTGTGCCCATTATCGCTCTCCTTGCTAACTTAAGCGGTGAAACATACCCTCATTTCTTTACGTTTATCGCGTGGGTTCGTTATGCCAGATCTGAACCAGCCCTGATTAATAGCCACTTGCGAGTACTCACCGGAAAATATGCTTCTTCCGATCCCCCGGAGTTAACCGGATAAATGACTTTCACCACAGCACGCCAGGTCACCGAAAGCCATGATGCTAAGCATGTGGGGCTTTAAGCGCATCTTAGACTGGCTATCCTGGTGGATCAGTAAGGTAACTCACACTCTGAATGATAGCGGCTTACGACGGGATAAGAACCTGAGGTGACTCAAAAAACCGGAAACCTCAAAAAGTGTCTGGAACTAATACAGGTATGCTTACACATGGACTCAAGAGGTAATTTTCGTTTGCGAAGAGTGACCGTATCGGTGAGAGAAAATGCCTGCTGTATAAGCTCTGGAGGGAGAAGATCGGCAAGGGATTGCACTTCATCCGGAGCGGTAAGGTTAATCATGCCCAGTGCTTGTGAAAGTTCCATTTAAAAAGGGTCCATGTTGAACATGAACCCTTTTTACATCATGCACTGGATCGATCAAGTAGTCTTAAACGATCGGCATTA
>NZ_JMPR01000004.1 GCF_000735525.1 Tatumella ptyseos ATCC 33301
CCCCGAAGGGTGGCTTAATGTCCTGAATTCACAGGAAGAATCTGGTGGCCCCTGCTGGACTTGAACCAGCGACCAAGCGATTATGAGTCGCCTGCTCTAACCACTGAGCTAAGGGGCCAGTGAGTGGCGGGGATTATAAGGTATCTCTGGCGGCTAATCCAGCACCTCCGGGTTTAGTTGCTGTTTTTTACAGCAATTGTCACAGAGTGCGGCGGATCCGTCGCGCGGCCGGTCAGCGGGCCTCTCAGCCTGTCGGGGCCTGCAACACCTGGTAGCAGTAAATTATCGCGCCGGCGCGATGATTTTTATAACATTTATCCGGGAAAATAATTACGCCTGTATCAATTCGGAGATAACCCATGAAGTTCCCCGGCAATATCCCTTCAGTGATCGAAAAAAGCGGATTAATGGTCATCCTGATTTCCACCATTATTGCTTTAGTCAGTCATGTCGTTACCATGATCATGGATCGTCAAATCACGGTCAGCGATATCCTGCTGTTGTTTATGTACCTTGAGTTTATTTCGATGACGGAAACCTACTGGAAGATGGGCCAGCTACCGGTACGCATGCCGCTGTATATCGCGATGGTCGGTATTGCCCGTCATCTGATGACCGAACCCAGCGATATTAAACCGCAGGAAATCGTTCTTTATTCCCTGGGGATCGTGCTGCTGGGCGTGGCCGTGCTGATTGTCCGCTACGGGCACTTCAAATACCCGTATAAAAACCACGAAGCCGACGAAGACAGCTAACCTCCGCCCGGAACGGCCGGCCAGTGGCCGGCTGCTCTCTTTGCTTTATCACCGCATCAATACCGCTTACTGCCTCTCACTCTTTCCCGATAATTTTTACAGGACAGAGGAAGCAGCGCATAATTATCCGCGAAATATTTGCTCCCCCATGCCCAGGGACTTTGAAATGATGGAATCAAAACGCGAACAACGAATACAACGCCTGCTGCAGGAAATAAGCTCTGCCGGACAGCTTCACCTGCACCGGGCCGCGGCGTTGCTCGGCGTTTCCGGAATGACCGTCCGCCGGGATATCAGCCAATACCCGCAGCAGTTATTATTACTGGGCGGATATATTCTCAATGCCACTCCGCGCACTACTGACCACTATTTCATTTCTGATCAGGCCACCCGCCAGGTGGCCCGGAAAAAACAGATTGCACAGCTGGCAGCCACGCTGGTCACCAAAAATGAGACCGTCTTCTTTGATTGCGGAACGACAACGCCACATATTATTGCCGCTATCAATGACGATTTGCCGTTGACTGCCCTCACCGCATCCATGAATACGTTTCTGGCATTACAGGAAAAATCGTCCTGTCGGGTGATCCTTAGCGGGGGTGAGTTTCATCCGGATAATGCCATTTTCACCCCGACCGGGACGCATCCGTTACTGGACGAATTCTGCCCGACGCTGGCTTTTATCTCTGCCGCCGGTCTGGATGAACATCAGGGGGCGACCTGCTATAACTTCAATGAGCTGGCCATGAAACACCATGCACTCAAGCGTGCTGCCCGCAAGGTACTGGTGATGGATAGCAGCAAATTTGGCAAAGTCTTTCCGGCACGGATCGCCAGCATTACCGCTTTTGATATGTTGTTAACTGACAGGCCTTTGCCTGCCACACTGGCGCAGCAACTGGCGGAGGCGGGTGTAGAGGTGCTGATCGCCTGAGCCTTCCGGTCGTCCTGACCGCCGCAGTGGTCACCGCCCCGCTCTTTGCCTATGATGGGATCTTCCCCCTATCACAGGATATCCCGATGAAAGTTGCTCTCGGACAGTTCGCCGTCAGTCGTGAATGGCAGGAAAATGCCGATACCTGTCTGGCCTTAATGGCCCAGGCCGCCGGGGCCGGGGCCGATTTACTGGTTTTACCGGAGGCTATTCTCGCCAGAGATAATACTGCCCCTGCCTATGTGGTGGAAGCCGCCCAGCCGGAAGATGGCCCGTTCCTGCGCCGGTTACTTGCCGCCAGTGAAGGCAACCGCTTAACCACTATCTTTACCCAGCATGTCCCGGCCCCGGGAGAACGGGCTATCAATACCCTGTTTGCCCTGCATCAGGGGCAGATTATTGCACGCTACGAAAAGCTGCATTTGTACGATGCCTTTGCCGTACAGGAATCCGCCCGGGTGAACGCCGGGCAGCGGATCCCGCCCCTGATCACGGTGGCCGGAATGCAGGTCGGTCTGATGACCTGTTATGACATCCGTTTTCCGGAAATGGCCCGACGGCTGGCGCTGGACGGGGCAGATTTACTGGTACTGCCCGCCGCCTGGCTACGCGGGCCACTCAAAGAAAAACACTGGCAGATGCTGACGACCACCCGTGCGCTGGAGAATACCTGCTACCTGGTTGCCGTCGGAGAGTGCGGACCGAAGAATATCGGGAACAGTCTGGTCGCTGATCCGCTGGGCGTGGTGATTGCCAGTGCAGCCGAAGCGCCGGCCCTGATTTTTGCTGATATCGATGCCGGGCGACTGCGTTACGCCAGAGAGGTGCTGCCGGTGCTGGAAAACCGCCGGTTTGCGGCGCCAACACTTCGTTCGTCCTAATCATTTATCGCGGTAGCGCTCACTGCTGCTGCGCTTTTTCTTTTTTATCAGATTATTTTTTTACTTGTCATAACAAAAGGATATTAGCCCGAACAATCGTCAGGCTTTACAAGCTGCCCTGCACTTTTTATAGTCAAAAAACACAAAAAATCATCAATATATATTATCTGATCATCACCGCTGCTTTTGACTGAAAGGGATAACGCTTGAAAACTGCAATTGCGATCCATGGCGGTGCCGGGACCATTACCCGCCAGGCGCTGAGTAAAGAAAAAGAACAACAGTACCGCCAGGCCTTAGAAGATATTATCCGCGCCGGTCAGCAAATTTTACTGGCCGGCGGCAGTGCGCTGGACGCGGTGACCGAAACCGTACGTCTGCTGGAAGAGTGTCCTCTGTTTAACGCAGGTAAAGGTTCGGTGTTTACGCATCAGGCCACCCATGAGCTGGATGCCTGTGTGATGGATGGCCGCACACGTCAGGCCGGTGCCGTGGCTTGTGTCAGTCAGGTACGTAACCCGGTGCTGGCTGCCCGGGCCGTGCTGGAAAAAACACCTCATGTCTTACTGGCGGGTGCCGGTGCGGAGACTTTCGCAGCCGAACAGGGTCTGGAAACGGTTCCTCCTGATTTTTTCTCTACTCCGCAACGCTATGCCCAGTTACAACAGGCATTGCAGCAGGGCGATATTCTGCTCGATCATCAGCAGGATACCGCCGACCCGCAAGGTGACCCTATCGACCCGCGCAACAAGTTCGGTACCGTCGGGGCTGTGGCACTGGATAGCGCCGGCCACCTGGCGGCAGCAACATCTACCGGCGGTATGACCAACAAACGTCCCGGACGCGTAGGCGATACTCCCCTGCCTGGTGCCGGCTGTTATGCCGACCGCCGGGTTGCGGTGTCCTGCACCGGCACCGGTGAAGTCTTTATTCTGACTCAGGCCGGATACGATATCTCTGCTCAGATGAACTATGCAGGCCGTTCCCTGGAACAGGCTTGCGATCATCTGATGCACACTCTGGGTGAAATGCAGGGTGTTGGTGGTCTGATTGCTATCGATGCCGGGGGTAACCTGGCACTGCCGTTTAACAGCGAAGGGATGTATCGGGCTTCTGCCAGCGGTCATGAGCCACCACAGGTGGCTATCTACCGTTATCCGCCAGCCTCCTGAGGAAATATCATGACTGATTTGCAGAATATCCTGCTCCACGATCCTGACCGGGTTCTGGTGGCTGAAAACCTGAGCGTGACCTTCCGTCAGGATAATCAGGTTTTTCAGGCCGTGGATTCCTTATCTCTTTCCGTCAGCCACGGCGAAACGCTGGCACTGGTCGGGGAATCCGGCTCCGGTAAATCCGTCACCTCGCTGGCACTGATGGGGCTTATCCGGCAGGCCGGTGGCCGTGTCACCGGCGATCGCTGGCTGCGCCGTCGCAACGGCGATCTGTTTGATCTCGGTAATGCGGATCAACAACAACTGCGCCGGATCCGCGGTTCCGACATCGCGATGATCTTTCAGGAGCCGATGACGTCACTAAACCCGGTTTTTTCTGTCGGTGAACAGATTGCCGAGTCCCTGCGACTTCATCAGGGAAAAACAGCGCATCAGGCCTGGCGTGAAGCCCGGGAATTACTGGATCGCGTAAGAATCCCGGCAGCAGCGGACACTATGCAGCGCTATCCCCACCAGCTATCCGGAGGAATGCGTCAGCGGGTCATGATAGCCATGGCACTCAGTTGCCGTCCTGCCCTGCTGATTGCCGATGAACCGACCACCGCACTGGATGTCACTATCCAGGCTCAGATACTGAACCTGATCCGCGAGCTGCAACAGGAAATGCATATGGGGGTGATTTTTATCACTCACGATATGGGCGTGGTAGCCGAAATGGCCGACAAGGTGACGGTCATGCACCGTGGTCGCCAGGTGGAATCAGCACCGTTACGGGAACTATTCCGCCAGCCCCGGCAGGAATATACCCGCGCCCTGCTGGCTGCCGTGCCAAAACTCGGCGCCATGCGCGGTCAGCCATTGCCGGCAAAATTTATTTTACCGGGAGAAACCGCCCCGGTCAGCGCACAACCGGATACGGTACAACGTGATCGTCCGCCGGTACTGGAGGTACGTGATCTGGTCACCCGCTTTGATATCCGCGGCGGCTGGCTGAATCGCGTGCAGCGGCAGGTACATGCGGTGGAACACATCAGTTTTGATCTTTACGCCGGAGAAACCCTGGCGCTGGTCGGGGAATCCGGCTGCGGCAAATCCACCACCGGTCGTTCTCTGCTGCGACTGGTGGAAAGTCAGGGAGGATCGATTACCTTCAATGGTCAAAGGATCGATAAGATAGGCGGATCCGCACTGGCGCATTTACGCCGGGATATTCAGTTTATTTTTCAGGATCCTTACGCCTCACTCGACCCCAGGCAGTCCGTCGGGTATTCCATTATGGAGCCGTTACTGGTTCATAAGGTGATGGACCCGCAAGCCGCGGCAAAGCGTGCCGAAGAATTACTGGTGCGCGTCGGCCTGGAGGCCGGACACGCCGCACGCTATCCCCATGAGTTTTCCGGTGGTCAGCGACAGAGAATTTGTATTGCCCGGGCCCTCGCCCTGAACCCGAAAGTTGTGATTGCGGATGAATCTGTTTCTGCGCTGGATGTCTCCGTGCAGGCCCGGATCGTCAATCTGATGATGGATTTGCAGCAGGAGTTCGGCATCGCTTTTCTGTTTATCTCTCACGATATGGCGGTGGTCGAACGCATCAGCCACCGGGTTGCCGTGATGTATCTCGGACAAATCGTCGAAATCGGCTCCCGTCAGGATGTGTTTGAAAATCCGCAACACCCTTATACCCGTAAACTGATGGCGGCAGTCCCGGTCGCAGACCCGGAGGCAGTGCGTCATCATTTTGCAACGAAGGCAGAAGACGTGCCGGATGCCATCTATGCCCGCGGGGAATCTCCGCCGGTCGTTTCCCTGACCCGCGTTTCCGGTCAGCATTTTGTTGCTAACAGCAGCCACCCTTTTAGCTAACGTTACGATGCCCTCTGCGCGTGACCGGCAGTCAGGCAAAGCATCATTACAGGAGAGCAGGACGATGAACCAGAAAACAGTAAAGTGGCTGATCGCCGCAGGCATTATCGGCAGTAGCAGTGTTTCACTGCCCGCGTTTGCGGCTAAAGATATCGTGGTTGCCGTATTGTCAGACTTCACCACCATGGATCCTTACGATGCGAACGATACCCTGTCGCAGAGCGTCGCCAAGTCGTTCTATCAGGGGCTGTTTGGTTTCGATAAGAATATGAAGCTGGAAAACGTGCTGGCGGAAAGCTATACAGTAAGCCCGGATGGGCTGACGTATACCTTTAAGTTACGTCCCGGGGTGAAATTCCAGGATGGTACCGATTTTAATGCAGAAGCCGTGAAGGTGAACCTTGATCGAGCCAGTAACCCGGCGAATCACCTGAAACGCTATAACCTGTTTAAATATATCGCCCATACCGATGTCGTTGACCCGCTGACGGTCAAAGTGACCCTGAAACAGCCTTTCTCTGCCTTTATTCATAATCTGGCGCATCCGTCTGCGGTGATGATTTCGCCGGCGGCACTGAAAAAATACGGTAAAGATATAGGTTTCCACCCGGTCGGGACCGGCCCTTACCAGTTTGTCAGTTGGGATCCGACCGATGATATGAAGGTGAAAAAATGGGATGGTTACTGGAAAAAAGGCTATCCGAAGCTGGATGAAATCACCTGGCGTCCGGTAGAAGATAACAATACCCGTGCCGCCATGCTGCAGACCGGTGAAGCCACCGTCGCTTTCCCGATCCCTTACGAGCAGGCACCGTTACTGAAAAAAGACAGTAAGCTGGATGTCGTGACCTGGCCGTCCATCATGCAGCGCTATATCAGCCTGAATGTGACACAGAAACCGTTTAATGATCCGCGAGTACGCGAAGCATTAAATTATGCCATTAACCGTCAGGCGCTGGTCAAAGTTGCCTTCTCCGGCTATGCCACTCCGGCCACCGGCATTGTGCCACCGGCTATCGCCTACGCACAGACCTTCCCGGCCCCGGTGTATGACCCGGCCAAAGCCCGTGAACTGCTGAAAGAAGCCGGTTACCCGAACGGCTTTGAAACCACCCTCTGGTCATCCCATAACTACACCACGGCGCAGAAAGTGCTGCAGTTTGTTCAGCAGCAACTGGCCCAGGTGGGCGTAAAAGCACAGGTGACGGCGATGGATGCCGGTCAGCGGGCCTCACAGGTAGAAGATAAAGGACAGAAAGAGAGCGGCGTCCGTATGTTCTATACCGGCTGGTCAGCTTCCACCGGTGAAGCAGACTGGGCATTAACCCCGCTCTTTGCAACGGCCTCCTGGCCACCGGCTATCTTTAATACCGCGTTCTATAGCAATCCGAAGGTCGATAAAGACCTGGCCGATGCGCTGAAAACCACCAACGAAGCAGAGAAATCTGCCCTGTATAAAGATGCTCAGGAGCGTATCTGGCATGACCAGCCCTGGATCCCGTTGGCGGTGGAAAAACTGGTGTCTGCAAACAACAAAAATCTGACCGGCTTCTACATTATGCCGGATACCTCATTTAACTTTGATGATGCGGATCTGAAGTAACTGATCGGGCAGGCGGTAACGCCTGCCCCCTGCCACCAGGACTGTGCATGCTTAATTATTTTATCAAACGTCTGCTGGGGATGATCCCGACGCTTATCATCGTGACGGTGCTGGTCTTCCTGTTTGTGCACCTGTTGCCGGGTGACCCGGCACGCTTACAGGCCGGGGCGAATGCCGATGCAACCGTTGTGGCCATGGTCCGTCACCGTCTGGGTCTCGACCTGCCGTTACCGCAGCAGTTCTGGAATTATCTGGTGCGGTTACTGCACGGCGACCTGGGCCAGTCGATGGTTTCCAGGCGGCCGGTCAGCCAGGAAATTGCCATGCGTTTTATGCCGACCCTGCTGCTGACACTGACCAGCATGGTCTGGGCCTGCGTCTTCGGATTAATCATCGGCTTAATTTCGGCGGTATGGCGGAATCGCTGGCCGGATAAGCTCGGTATGCTGCTGGCGGTCTCGGGTATTTCATTCCCGGCCTTTGCCCTGGGCATGTTACTGATGCAGATTTTTTCTGTGCAGCTTGGCTGGCTGCCTACCGTGGGTGCCGGCAGCTGGCAGCACTATATTCTGCCTTCGCTGACGCTGGGTGCCGGTGTGGCGGCAGTGATGGCCCGCTTTACCCGCTCCTCTTTTATTGAGGTCATGGGCGAAGATTATATGCGCACCGCCCGGGCGAAAGGGGCCACTGAATTCTCGGTGATTTTTAAACACGGTCTGCGCAATGCGATGATCCCGGTCGTCACCATGATGGGCTTACAGTTCGGCTTTCTGCTGGGCGGCTCCATTGTGGTTGAAGTGGTTTTTAACTGGCCAGGCCTTGGCCGGTTACTCATCGATTCGGTTTCCATGCGCGACTATCCGGTGATTCAGGGAGAGGTACTGCTGTTCTCCTTTGAATTTATTCTGATTAATTTGCTGGTTGATCTGTTGTATGCGGCGATCAATCCGGCTATCCGTTACCGCTGAAGGATCACAATGAAAAACTGGCGACGTGATGCAGCGCTAAAAGCGATGCCTCTGCTGAGCGAACACCGGCCACGGACACCGTGGCGGGAGTTCCTGCACCGCTTCCGGCAACAACCGGTGGCCATCGCTGCGGCGGTCTTTATCCTGCTGTTGCTGATCCTGGCGGTGATTGCCCCGTGGATCAGTCCCTACAATGCAGAAATGTATTTTGATTATGACCGGTTAGACCAGGGGCCGACCCTGGTGCACTGGTTCGGTGTCGACTCGCTGGGACGGGATATTTTCAGCCGGGTGCTGGTCGGTACGCGGATCTCCCTGCTGGCGGGCGTGTTTTCTGTCGCGATCGGCTCAGTGATTGGCACCCTGCTGGGCCTGATGGCCGGCTATTATGAAGGCTGGTGTGACCGGATCATTATGCGTATCTGCGATGTGCTGTTCGCCTTCCCGGGGATCCTGCTGGCGATTGCGATTGTGGCTATCATGGGGAGTGGCATGTCCAACGTGATCCTGGCCGTGGCCATTTTCAGCGTTCCCGCGTTCGCCCGACTGGTACGGGGAAATACCCTGGTACTGAAACGGCAAACCTTTATTGAAGCTGCCCGCAGTATCGGTGCCTCTGACAGCCATATTTTATGGCGACATATTCTGCCAGGCACTCTCTCCTCCATTGTGGTTTATTTTACGATGCGGATCGGTATTTCGATTATTTCCGCGGCCAGCCTCTCGTTTATCGGCCTCGGTGCCCAGCCGCCAACCCCGGAATGGGGTGCGATGCTGAATGAAGCGAGGGCGGATATGGTGATGGCACCGCACGTCGCGATTTTCCCCTGTCTCGCTATCTTCCTGACCGTACTGGCCTTTAATTTACTGGGTGACGGACTGCGGGATGCACTGGACCCGAAACTGCGCGGGGATAACGGTAAGTAAGCCCGCCCCGGGCTGAGACTTACGGGGAAAAGGCCCCCGCTTTCCTTTTTACCGTCAATCAGGGAATAAATACCCGGGGTCCCCCCGGGTCCTTCTCCGTAACGTCCGGAATTCTCCGCAGCCTGCTGTTTTTTCTGCCTCCGCGATTAGCCATTACCCGGCGTCGTCTGTCTGGTCTCCTGCACTTAATCTTCAATTGTCAGAGGGTCACCGGGCGTCAGATTTCAGTTGGCCGTTGGCCGGGTTCAGAGGAGCAGATTTGATGATTCAGTCATACTGCGGGGCTAAGGTTCCGGGACGTTGTGGCTCTGTACAAAGTGTTTTTTTGGCAGGCAACAGGTCTGCGGTATCCGCACCGCGTCGATCCCGCGATACTGATACCACAAAGAAACCGGCACGATGGCCGGTTGATGATTAATAAGTAATTCCGGGCGGGTTCACCTGTGAAACGGTCACTGCCTCTTTCTGTTCCCCCCAGCGGGTCATCACCTGCTGATAGGTCCCGTTTTTGATACTGCTGTTTAGCGCCGCCTGTAAGGCATACACCAGCCCGTTGCCTTTTTTCGTTGTGACCGCCACCTGAGCCAGCTTCGGACCCAGTCCGACAACGCGGGTTTGACCGGTGAGTGCTGCTTTGTAGCTGGCCGCGGCCTGCGGACCGAACAGAACATCGACCCGTCCGGACAGCAGTGCCAGGTTGACGGCTGCATCATCGGTCAGATAGACCGGCGTCGCCTCCGGCAAATGCTGGCGCTTATTCTGCGCATTCCAGTCCAGTAAAATCCGTTCCTGGTTGGTGCCCGAACCGACCACGACTTTTAATCCGGAGAGGTCACGGGCATCGTGGATCTGCCGGATAGGGCTGTTTTCCCGGACACTGAACGCCAGCGAATCCGTCCGGTAAGTTGCGAAGTCATACTTTTTCTTACGGTCTTCCGTCACGGCAATATTGACCAGCGCCGCATCGTACCGGCCACTGCTGATCCCCAGCGGCCACTCTTCCCACGACACAGGGACCAGCCGTAACTTCAGCCCCAGTCCTCCGGCAAGCAGCCTGGCGATATCCGGGTCACTGCCGATGCGGGTCCGGTTATCGTTGCCCAGCAGGGCCAGCGGGGGGAGTTCATCGCCGAAATCGCTACCGTCAGCTCGCCGGGATGCGCAAACCGGAAACCTTTCGGGATCAACGCCACGGCGGCCGGGGACGCCGGGGCAATGACCGGCGTCTGATTTGCGTCTGAATCCAGCGGAGTCCGGGCATACAACGGGGCCGAAGCTATCATCAGTAATATCAGATAGCCACGTCTGTGCAGAAAGCGGGTCATAAGCAGATCCTCAAAGTACACTCGACAGAAAATTTTGTGTTCTGGCATGTCGCGGATGATTCAGCACCTGATCACTGCTCCCCTGCTCTACAATTTCCCCGTCCACCATAAACACCACCTGGTCGGCGACCTGGCGGGCAAACCCTATTTCATGGGTGACAATCACCAGTGTCCTGCCGGACTTCGCCAGCTGTGCGATGACCTCCAGCACTTCCCCCACCAGTTCAGGATCCAGTGCCGAGGTGGGTTCATCAAACAGCATCACTCCGGGGTCCAGCGCCAGCGCCCGGGCGATGGCGACCCGTTGCTGCTGCCCTCCGGAAAGGTGACGCGACCAGGCGTGGGTTTTATGCTGTAACCCGACCGATTTCAGTAACTGTTCAGCCCGTGCGATAGCCTGTGGCCGCGTCAGTCGCTTATGCACGACCGGAGCTTCAATAATATTGTCGAGCACGGTGAGATGCGGAAAGAGGTTAAAGTTCTGGAAGACATAGCCGACATTCAGCCTCTGTTTCAGGATATCTTTTTCTTTCAGTTCATAGAGCTTGCCGTTTTTCTGCCGGTAGCCGATGTACTCCTCATCAATCCGGATAAAACCGGCATCCGGTTTCTCCAATCGGTTAATGGTACGCAGCAATGTCGATTTACCGGATCCCGACGGCCCGAGGATCACGGTCACAGATCCCGGCGGGATCTCCAGGTCGATATTCTTCAGCGCATGGAAGTGACCATAGGTTTTACTGATCCCGGTGATGGAGATCTTTCCCTGCGGATTAACTGTTGCGGACATAGGAAACCTCCTGAGGCAGATGACTGTTTTTAATCAAGGCCGGGACCGGGGTCTGCACTGCGGCTGCATGCGCCGGGGAGTGGGGAGCCGCCTTACGCTCACTTTTTGCCATCATTTTTTCAGCCAGTAACTGAATAACCGCCAGTACACTGGTGATCACCAGATACCAGCAGGCACCGACCATCAGTAAAGGGATCACTTCCTGGTTGCGGTTATAGATCATCTGAATGGTGTAGAAGAGTTCAGGCATTGCCAGCACGTACACCACTGAGGTACCTTTCACCAGACCTATCAGCTCATTAAAGCCGGTCGGCAGAATAGAGCGTAATGCCTGGGGCAGAATAATACGCCAGGTACGACGCCAGACCGGGAGACCGAGAGCGGCGGCGGCCTCATATTGTCCGTCATCCACCGAGCGGAATCCTCCGCGGATCACCTCGGCCGTATAAGCGCTCTGTACCAGCGTCAGCCCGACCACAGCGGTCTGGAACTGGCCCAGCACATTGATGGTCTGAAAATGCCCCCAGCTCAGCGAGGTAAAAGGCAGGCCAATGGATAACGTGTCATACAGGTAAGAGAAGTTATAAAGAATAATCAGCACCACAATCAGCGGCAGTGAACGAAATAACCAGATGTAGGCCCAGGCCAGCACCCGGAGTAAGGGTGAGCGGGAGAGCCTCGCCATCGCCAGTATTCCGCCAAAAAGCACACTCAGAAAAGCACTGAACACGGTGATCAGTAAGGTTCGTCCCAGCCCTTCCAGGATCACCGGGTTAAAGAACCATTTTGCAAATACCGGCCATTCCCAGCGTGGATTCAGGGCCACCGACTGGATAATGCCACCCAGGATCAATACCGAAAGTACCGTCCCGGCGATCCGCCAGGGGTAACGGGCCGGCACAATTTTCTGTGATAAAGGTAAATCAGACATGAGCATTCACTCCTTTACGCGCGGAACTGGCCGGTGCCACCAGCGTTTTAGTAAACCTCAGCCGTCCGTCATACGGAGGATGGCTGTATTCTTCAAAATTACGATGAATATCAAAACCGGGCTGATAGCCCAGAGAGAGATACAGTGCCACCGCCTCCGGCTGCCGGAATCCGGTGGTCAGATACATCTCCCGGTAACCGGCATCGATGGCATGTTGCTCAAGCTGGCTGACCACGCACCGGGCAATCCCCTGCCCGCGTAATATTTTATCTGTCCAGATCCGTTTAATTTCGGCGGTCTGTCCGCGATATGACTTATACGCCCCGGTGGCGATGATTTTCCCGTCTTCTTCAAGCACAATGAATAGCCCCTCAGGCGCAACATAGCGTTCCGGTAAATCATCTTCCGTATGCCCGGCAAAATAATCACCGTAGCGCTGCCGGTACTCGTCAAACAGCCCGCTCAGGACAGGCTGCAACTCTGCCGCCTCAGGCGAAATGATCCTGAATCTCCTCTGTGCCATAACGCTCTCCTAGTCGCCCAGTCCGGGAGGATTAATTTCCGCGGCAGGGATCCCTTCCAGACCTTCTCCCCAGCGATCCAGGACTTTCTGATAATCACCGTTCGCAATTGTGCCGTTAATGGCCGTCTGTATCGCCCGGGTCAGACCACTGCCTTTTTTAAGGGTCACGGCGATATGGGCCGCTTTTGGCCATCCGCCATCCACCGCACCGGCAAAACGTAAGTGACCCCCGTTCGCCGCTTTCCAGGCACCCAGGACATGCGGGCCAAAATAGGCATCAGCACGGCCTGATTGCAGATCCAGCGTTTCCGAGGCTCCATCCTGGGTGTAGACAGGCGTAAAAGGTGCCAGCCCGTGACTACGGTTCTCTTTATCCCACGCCAGTAAGATGGCTTCCTGATTCGTGCCTGAGCCGACAATAATTTTCAGTCCGGCAATGTCAGCCGGTCGGTTAATCGCTTTGATTTTTGAAGACTTTTTGACATAGAACGCCAGTAAGTCCTTGCGATAAGTCACAAAATCAAACTTCTTTTTTCGTTCCCGCGTCACGGTAATATTGGAGATGGCCGCATCATATTTGCCGCTGCTGACGCCCAATGGCCAGTCATCCCAGGAGGTGGGCACGATACGCAGTTTAAGGCCCAGACTATCGGCAATCAGCCTGGCAATATCCGGTTCACTGCCGATCAGCGTTTTATTGTCATCAGCCACAACGGTGAGAGGTGGCGAGGTGGCACCATCGACCGCCACGGTAAATTCTCCCGGATGAATAAAATGAAAATCCTTCGGTATTTGCGCAATGGCCGCAGGGTTTTTCGGGGTATCCACGGGCTGAGCATTTTTAGCCAGATTAATCGCCGTGTTATTGATGGTGACCTCTGCGGCACTGGCCGTAAAAACCGCCAGAGTGCCGGCGAATGCCAGTGTGCGCAGCGCTACGCCTGAAATCATACAACCTCCTGTAACTGTGACGACGGAGCAAACTGGTTCTCCGGAAGCGGCAAATCAAACGATTCGCGCAACGTGGTGCCCGGGTACTCTTTCCGGAACAGGCCTCTGGCTTGTAATAAAGGGATCACCTGGTCAACAAAACGCGGGAAGACTTCCGGTGTGCCTCCCTGAATAATGAAACCGTCAGCCCCCTCATTCTCAAACCAGAGCTGCATCTCATCGGCAATCTGTTCCGGCGTGCCATGAAATACCGGGCGAGGGGTTGCAGCTTCCAGAGCGACCTGGCGCAGAGTGAGTCCCCGTTCACGGGCCTGCTGTTTGATGTGATCCGTGGTACTGCGGAAACTGTTACCGCCCAGCTCACCGATATCCGGGAAAGGTTCGTCCAGCGGATACTGACTGAAATCGTGGTGCTCGAAATAGCGTCCCAGATAATTCAGCGCATTTTCAATCGAGACCAGGGCTGCCGTCTGCTGATACTGGCGCTCCACATCCTGTGCATCCTCCCCGACGATGACCGAGACCCCCTGAAAAATGTGTAGGTCATCCGGATGACGCTGATGCCCGGCGAGTTGCTGTTTCACATCCCGGTAAAAGCGCTGCGCTTCACTGAGCGTGTACTGATGGGTGAAAATGGCATCGGCATGTTTTGCTGCCAGTTTTTTCCCGTCGCTGGAGGCCCCGGCCTGAAAAATGACCGGTCTTCCCTGAGGGGTACGGCCGATATTCAGGGGACCGGCGACGCGGAAAAACGGGCCGTTATGGTTCAGCGGATGAAGTTTATTTTTATCAAAAAACTCGCCAGTGGCTTTATTGCGGATGAAAGCATCTTCTTCCCAGGAATCCCACAGCCCTTTCACCACCTCCAGATACTCATCGGCAATACGATAACGCAGGGCATGTTCAGGGTGATGTTCACGGGAATAGTTTTTTGCAGATCCTTCCAGCGGCGACGTCACAACATTCCAGCCGGCTCTGCCGCCACTCAGATGATCCAGACTGGCGAACTGCCTGGCGACGGTGAACGGATCACTGTAAGAGGTGGATACTGTCCCCACTAATCCCAGATGCCGGGTGGCACCCGCCAGTGCAGATAAAAGCGTCAGGGGTTCAAACCGGTTAAGAAAATGAGGGATCGACTTTTCATTAATATATAAACCGTCGGCAATAAATAAAAAGTCCAGCTTCCCTTCTTCCGCTTTTCTGGCGGTTTCCCGGGCAAAATCAAAATTAATACTGGCATCTGCGGTTGCCGCAGGATGTCGCCAGGCGGACATATTTCCGGATGCGCCGTGTAAGATCGTACCTAATCGTAATTGCCTTTTATTGGACATAGTTCCTCCGGGAGACAAGTATTCCAGAAAGTAATCAGTGAATGACTGTCCGGCTGCAGGGCCGGTCAGATGAAAAATATGGGATATTCCCCCCCGCCCGGCGATCAGGCGACAGAACTTTCTGTCGTGACGGGTGAGACCTGGCGGGCCGCGGAGTGCTCTCTTTCCTGAGCCAGCAGACGCAGCGTGTTAATCCTGATCTCCGGCTGACTTAACGGAAGATCGAGCATAAATTCGCTGACCGAAAATTCCTGATGCAGGGCTTCAAGCTGAGAGAGCACTTCACGGGCATTCCCTGCCAGGATCGCGGTTTCTTTACGGCTGACCGATTTCACGGCAACCTCACTCTGGCGGATAAAGCTGTCTGCCTGAGTTTCGCTCCCGACCGTCACGTGCCGGCCGTTCACCAGTTCCACCTGCCATAATTCGCACTGCGCCGCCTGCCTGCGGGCCTCTTCACCGTCTTCGCTGACAATGACCTGCACCGCAATAATGACCGGCAACCGGGTCTCTGCCTGCCAGTAGTCGCTGAATGTCCGCAGAAGAGAACGGTCACCGTTCAGATGTGCGGCAAAGACAAAAATTCCAGCCCAGGGACGACGCCAGTGCAGCGCTGTCAGTACTGGCGCCTAATAAATACTTATCCGCCGTCCGGCCGGGCAAAGGCGTTGCGCGCAGCCCTGGCTCATCCTGCGAGGGGTGTCCCGGGTGTTGCAGAAAACTGTCTAAGGATTGCAACTGACTGGCGAACGTCCCCTGTTTATCAGGGTCCTGCGCGGCCTGTAGTGCTTTTGTTGATAACGGTAACCCGCCGGGCGCCTTGCCGACACCCAGGTCGACTCTGCCGGGCGCGAGAGTGGCCAGCAGATTAAAATTTTCTGCCACTTTATAGGGGCTGTAATGCTGTAACATCACACCCCCTGACCCCACTTTCAGATGCTTTGTCTGTGCCAGTACCCAGGCGATGAGTATCTCCGGGGAAGGACTGGCGAGACCTGAGGTATTATGATGTTCTGCCAGCCAGAAACGCCGGTAGCCCCATCGCTCGGCAGCCTGAGCAAGCCCGGCCACCCGCTGTAATGCATCGGTTGCCGTTTCACCCTCATTCACCGGGCACTTATCAAGTACACTTAACTGATAAGACATATATTTACCTTACCTGACCGAATTATAAATCCATTATTAGCCTCCCGGCTCCGGTTAATGAAATATAAAATCGTCTCTTAGTTAGATAAAAATAATAATAAATAGAGCGTGTTCACTTTCTGATATTAATAATGAATAAAGTAAGAATAAATAATGATTAAGCGAATAAACGCCCCGATGAATAAATAAAATGTCAAACCGCCTCCCGGACGGGAGATAATAAAATACCGGCTAACCTGGCGGTCAGTTTATTTTATCGGCATATAACACAATATCCACGCGGATAGGATCACTGACAAGGGCAGGATATTGCCCCATACCAAAAGCACTGCGGGAAATGAGGGTTTGTGCGGATAAACGGATACGCTGCAACGAAATATCGCTCTGCTGTGCATTCAGGATCAACGGTTTACGCACAGTTTTAATCTGCAGGCTTCCCAATACCCGGTAGCGTCCCTTATCCAGAGCCACCATCCGGCTGCTGCCGAAAAACGCATCGGGGTAGCTTGCCGTATCGAAGAACGTCCGGCTGCGAAGTGCCCGGGTCAGCAGCCAGTGATGGGCGTCCAGTTGCCCGACAGGGATCGCCGACTGCAGCGTATTACGATCGTCCTCACGTGGATCATAGGTCAGGTCACCGCGGATCCCGGTGATCCTGGCGTGGTATTCGCCGCCGCCGATCATCCGCCAGCTCAACACCAGGGAGCTTAGCTGCGGATTAATATGATACCTCGCCCCGAAAGCAGGCAGTGAAGCCCAGGCCATTAGCATCGGCAGCAGGAAATTCCAGGGTCGCATAGTGTATCCGCAGAGGTGAAGAACGTGACTGCGGATGATAAGCGGTCTGTCTGATGTTTAACAGTTCTGTCGTATAAAGACGTCATCACATCGCCGGCAGAACCGCTTTATCGACGGGTTTCCTGAAGTATGTGCTGAGAAACGGTGACTGATTTGCCGGGGGAATGCGGCAGACCCCGTGTAACCCCCGGCAAAGAAATTCAGCAGTGCCCGGCCTTGCGCTACCGGGACCACGGTCAGGCGCTGGTCGTCTTCTCAGTGGCAGGCGTGGCCGTCTCCGCAGGAATAAACGGTTCCCCCAGTGTCAGCATCAGGCGGTTAGCCCAGGCAAAAAAGGCTGCCGACTGGATCAGATCGGTGATTTCGAGCGTACTCAGCGGTAACTGTTGCAGTGCCTGCAGATGTGCCGTGGTCAGCTGTGGCGGGGTCAGAGATAAGGCGGCAACGGCCTCTATTTCCGCCTGCCAGCGGGCAGACTGTCCGTCAGATAACGGGTCTCCGGGCTGCACCTGCAGCAGTAACGCCACTTCATCCTGTAATTTTGAAAGCTGGCTCGCTTTACGGGCATGAACCGACGCACAGTAGATGCAGCCATTCACTTTACTGACCACCGTGGCGGCCAGCTCCCGTTCCGCCCGGGCTAACCCCCCGTGAGTGTAAAAAATACCTTTGTCTGTCAGGGTACGTTGTTCCAGTACCGGCTGATCCCGTCCGAGCAGCCTGAAATAATCCGAATCCTGATGACCAAACTTTCTCAGACTCTCCTGCCCTTGCGGGCTGAAATCACTGAAGGGTTTCGCCGGCAGCCAGGGTTCCCAGCCCAGCGGTTTACGGGTAAAGGCGAGGGGGGCCTGCCGGTGTCCGGCCGTTTTTGGCTGAGTGTGCCAGCGTCCGGCAGTGACCGGAGCCGGTAAGGGAGCTACCGGCAGAGGCTCCGCCGCTGTCGTCAGCGACTCCAGTAAAGTGAATCCGTGGATCAGGCGGCTCTGGAAACTGACAAACGAGACCAGTTGCGCCAGAGTGATAATCTCATCTGTCTGCCATCCTGCCTGCTGCAACTCCGCGAGATCTGCCGGTGTGGCAGCCACCGGCTGAAACGTCAGTCGTCGGGCAAAACTCAGCGCACTGCTCAGACGTTGCGGATTAACGCCCTCCTCCGCCAGCCTCAGATAGTGCTGTAACAGTCCGGCAGACTGGTGCCAGTCTGCTACCTGTGCGGCAATCGCTGCCCGAAGGGCTAACGGAAAAGACTCACTGCCGGTACTGAACAAGGCCTGATAGCTGCCCCGGGTATGTTCTGTCGCTGCCGCACGGAATTGCCGGCTTTCTGCCAGCTCAGACCCGGCAGAAATTGCCGACAGTTCATCAATCAAATCGTGAATTTCGCTCATGCTATCCTCTCTGGCTGTAAGGTGGCCGCAGACCGACGTAACACCGGGGCGATATAACGGGATATCAGTTCCAGCGAACGCAGCACATCCTGATGTTCCGGTTCAACGGAGTGGACCTGGAAGGAAATATCGGTGACCCGTGACAGGCTACTGTCAGCTAACAGCGACGACAGTACATCCGGAGGGTCACCAATATGGGCATCAAACTGACCGATAAAATCATCCAGTGTTTCGCCCCGTAACTGATGTCCCGCCTTCCGGTAGCTTTCGGCCTGTGCGGTAAGCCCGGGCAGAGCCACTTTTCGGGCATAATTCCGGTCATCAGCCACAAAGGCCGTCCGTGACGCCAGAATACGGGGAGCAATACCTGCCGGCAGCGCCTCCAGATACGCATCGATCACCGGGTTTTGCAGAGCATCCAGCGGCAATGACGGCTGCCCGGCCGGACGTGGCTGGGTGCGGGATAACATCAGTCCGTGACCGGCTTTTCCGGCCCGGGCAGCACCTTCCGGAGAAAAGGTCGCAATCCAGATCCTGTCATTCAGCCCCTGAGCGGCCGGATACAGGTGATTATCCGTCCCTGACAGGGCATCCCCCTGCCAGGCCTGGGTCAGGGTGGCAAGGTTTGCGGCAAAGGCAGCACCGCGCTGTTCAAAAGTGAGGCCGAAAGGGGCAAAGGAGCCTGGCGTACCGCCGGACCCGAGGCCCAGCTCCAGCCGGCCGCCGGTCAGCAGATCCGTGACGGCAGCATCCTCCGCCACCCGTAGCGCATTTTCCATCGGCAGGGTAATGATCCCGGTTCCCAGCCGGATTTTTGAGGTGTGAGCTCCGGCATGGGCCAGGAAAACCAGCGGTGCGGGTAAGCCACCTTCCTGTTCATGGAAATGATGCTGGGCAACCCAGGCACTTTCAAACCCCAGAACTTCGGCATGGCGGATCTGCTCTGTCGCCAGGCGGTAGCGTTCCGCCGCAGGCGCTTTATCCAGCAACCGGGTAAAAAAACCAATACGTTTCTGCGTCATATGCTTACCTCCTGACGGCGATTAAAGGACGGGATCGCAGCAATCAGTTGCTGTGTATAATCCGTCTCCGGAGCAGTAAAAATCTTAGCAGTTGTCCCCTCTTCGATCACTTCGCCGCCTTTTAATACGGTCACCCAGTGAGCAATACGTCTGACCACCTGCAGATCATGGGTAATAAACAGGTAGGTCAGCGCCAGTGTTTGCTGTAGCTCTGCCAGTAATGCAAGGATCTGTGACTGAACCGTCACATCCAGGGCCGACGTGGCTTCATCCAGCACCAGGATTTCAGGTTGCAGGACCAGTGCCCGCGCAATCGCGACCCGCTGCCGCTGTCCCCCTGACAACTGATGTGGTCGCCGTGAGAGTAATTCAGGATCCAGCGCGACCTGCCTGGCCACTGCGATGACCTGTTGCTGGCGCTGTTCACGGGTCAACGTATGAAAATTAAGCAGAGGTTCCTCGATCACCGAGAACAGGCTCTGACGCGGATCCAGTGACGAAAACGGGTTCTGATACACAAACTGGATCTTCCTGCGCAACTGTCGCCAGCCTTCAGCCGATGCTCCCTGCACTGGGCTGTCACAGATCACGACCTCGCCGGCATCTGCCTGCTCAAAGCCCAGCAGGATACGTGCCAGCGTCGTCTTCCCTGACCCGGATTCTCCGACCAGTGCATGAGTTGTCCCCCGCCGGACCGTCAGTGAAATTGTGTTCAGCGCCTGCAGCCGCTGCTGACGACTGAGAGAAAATTGTTTACTGACTCCCTGTATACGAATGACCGGGGACGTGTCCCTGTCGCTTTCCGGCCGGGGGTCAGGTAACACCATGTTTGCGGCAACATCGGACAGTAACCGTGCCGTGTAAGGATGCGACGGCTGCTGTATGACTTCAGCCACCGTTCCTTGCTCCAGTAATTTCCCGCCGCGGAACACCGCCAGCCGGTCGGCATGCTCCGCCGCCAGCGCCAGATCATGAGTCACAAACAGAACGGCAGTACCGTATTCCTGTCGCAGCTCATCGATAAGAGTCATAATCCGTTTCTGAACGGTCACATCCAGCGCACTGGTCGGCTCATCGGCAACGATCAGTGCCGGTTTCAGCGCAATGGCAATCGCAATCAGTACCCGCTGTTTCATTCCCCCGGAAAGCTGGTGCGGATACTGAGCAATTCGCTGTTCCGGATGGCTGAGGCCGACACGTGTAAACAGTTCGATAGCCTGCTGATCACGCTGTTTTCGCGACAGACGGGTACCTCCTGCCTGCAACACTTCGCCCAGCTGATCCCCGAGCGTTTTCAGCGGATCCAGTGAGTTCCCCGGGTCCTGCGGGATCAGTGAGATCTGCGACCCGCGCAGCCCGTCAAGCCGGCGTGAAGACCACTGACTGATGTCTTCTCCCTGAAACAGAATACGTCCGCCGGTGCGGCGACCGTTGTCCGGCAGTAAGCCGATCACCGCCTGGGCCGTGGTCGTTTTTCCGGAACCGGATTCGCCCACCACCGCCAGCATTTCTCCCGCTCCCAGCGTCAGACTCACCTGATGAACCGTTTCGTTCCAGCCATTCTCTGTGCGATAAGCCAAAGTCAGGCCATCCAGTTGCAGTACCGGCAGTGTGGATCCCGTCATAGGTTTTCTCCTGATAATGCACGGCTGATACGGTTGGTCGCCAGCACGATACCGATCACCACCACGCCCGGGAAGACGGTCAGCCACCAGGCCGTCGCCAGGTAATTTCTGCCTTCAGCGATCAGCAGTCCCCATTCCGGGATCGGCGGCGGGCTCCCGAACCCCAGGAAACTGAGGGTCGATAAGGCCAGAATGGCCTGGCCGAATTGCAGGGCTGAAAAAGCCAGAATATTCGGTAACGCATTCGGTAAAACATGGCGGAAAAATACCGCAAAGAAACGCCCGCCGCTGCCAAAGGCGGCTTCGATATAATCCTGCTGCCGGATGCGCAAAACTTCGGCCCGGGATAAGCGGGCGAAATGTGCCACGGAAGCACAACCCACGGCCAGTGCTGCATGTAACGTCCCGGCCCCCAGCAGAATAATGATCGTCAGCGACAGGAGTAATGCAGGGATGGACAACAGAACATCCACCAGCCGCATGGTCAGGGTTTCGGTGGTACGTCCGCTAAAAGCGGCCAGCATCCCGCCCAACGACCCGACTACCAGGCCGACACTCACCGCCGCACTCGCTGCCGACAGCGACCAGCGGGCACCGTAGATGATCCGGCTATAGAGATCACGGCCCAACTGATCGGTCCCCAGCCAGTGATGGCTGTCCGGGGGCATCAGTTGTGTCCCGGGGACACCGCTCTCAGGATCGTAATGGGTAAGAAGCTGCGGAAAAATCGCCGCCAGGATCGCGAGCAGGATAATCATCCACGCCAGCCAGACGCCCGGCCGGACACGCTGAAGCTGCAGGTATTTTCCGGAGCGACGGGGTTGCAGTCGAAGCGTTTCTGTCAGGCTCATTATCTACCTCTGTAGGCTGTTTTCAGGCGCGGGTCGAGCAACGGCGTGACCAGGTCGGCCAGCAGATTAATCACGACATAAGCCAGTGCAGAAATCATGACGACCGCCTGCAGAACATTCACATCCTGTGCATTCACGGCCTGCTGTGTCACTGCGCCCAGTCCGTTAAGGCCAAAGACTGTTTCCGTGACCAGGGCTCCGGCAATCAGCTCACCCAGTAGCAGGCCGGCGACGGTCAGTAACGGCAGGCTGGCATTCCGTAATACATGGCGGAACAGCACCCGTAACTGACTGACACCGCGTGACCGGGCCGCCGCAATAAAGGGCTGAGTCCGCACCTGATCAATACTGCGCATAAAGATCTGTGCCAGCGGTGCCGCTATGGGGATCGCCAGCGTGATCACTGGCAGGATCATGCCGCCGATGGGTGAGGGATCGATAACCGACACCCAATGCAACTGAAACGAAAAGATCTGGATCAATACGATCCCTGTCCAGAACACCGGCAGGGAGACCAGCAGAGACGGCAGTGAAAGCAACATATTCCGTAAACGGTTCAGTCCCGGCAGTGAGGCGAGGATGGCAAGCCCGGGGCCGATGATCAGCGCCAGCAGAAATCCCGGTATCACCAGCTTCAGGGTTTGCGGAAAGTTAGTCGCCAGAACCTGTGTGACAGGGACCCCGAGCTGTACCGAATAGCCCAGGTTGCCATGTAATACCGCCACCAGCGCCGAGAAGTATTGCTGCCAGACAGGGACACCTTCACCGTACACCTTACGCATCTGGTCTATCTGCTCTGCACTTAACCCCAGTGACGGGTCGAGGAACTTAATCATCACCGCATCGCCGGGCAGTAATTGCAGCAGAATAAATGAGAGTGTCCAGGCAGCCCAGAGCACCAGAAGCCCCTGTGCCAGCCGTTGCAGTAAATAGCGTCCCATGGCCTCGCCTCCGCTTATTTCTTATCTAACCAGGCATCGTAGAACGATGGCCGGCCTACCGCTTCAAAGCTCATCCCTTTCAGCCAGGTGGCACCTGCATACACCTGCGGCTCTTCAAAAATCGGGATCACATAGGCTTTTTCCAGCAGATAGCGTTGCGCATCGCCGGTCAGTTTCAGACGCTGAGCGTTATCCGTTTCTGTCGAAATCCGCTCCAGAAGATCATCCAGCGTATTATCACGGAACGATTTAACCTTATTGCTCTGGCCGCCTTTCTGCAGCAGTGCATCACGGTTTGCGGGGTAGAACATACTCTTCAGCACATCCGGGTCGGCCCGGCCCACTTCGGAAACGGTCAGCGGCGCTTTTAACGGATCGAGATTTTTCAGCAGTGACGATCCGCCATCGGAAGGCCTGACATTCAGCAGCACCCCGATTTTTCGCCACTGGCGGGCCACCAGTTCTAAAACTTCTTTGTTCTGCGGCTGCGGAAGAGATACCAGAACACTCAGGGACAGCGGTACCCCGTGTTTCTGGCGGATCCCCTGAGGGCCAGGTGTCCACCCGGCTTCATCCAGCAGTTTTTCTGCCTGCTGTGGGTCGTACTTCAGTAAGTTCTGTAGCGGAACATATCCGGAGGCCGTCGAGGCCAGCACCGAGGTGGCTGCAGGATAATTTGCTGAGAAGAGAGTTTCGACGATTTGCTGACGGTTGGTCGCCAGTGAGAGCGCCTGACGCACCCGGAGATCGGCCACCAGCGGGTTATCCGGGCGGAAACTCAGACTATCATTCACCCCCCGTGTCGCTTCGGCATAGACAGGCAGATGTTGCGCTTCTACCCGTTTCTCATCATAAGCCTGGATCTGACGAATAAAATCGGCCTGACCTGCCAGTAATGCACCAATGCGTACCCCGTCTTCCGGAGTGACCAGGACTTTAATACCATCCAGCCAGGCCCGTCCCTGATGCGGGTCGCTGGCCGGTCCCCAGTGATAATCTTTCCTGGCGACCAGGTCGACTTCATGACCGAGGGTTTCAGATTTCACCACGAACGGACCGGAGCCTATAATATTCCGGGCGTCGCCCAGCTGATCGAAGTTTTTATTCAGAGTAGATAATGACACCAGGCCGGAACCAATGGTCGAGGTTCCCTGTAAAAAGCCGGGAGACGGTTTTTTAAAATAAAACCGGACCGTCAGCGGGTTAATTACCTCACTGTGATCATAATTATTGACGACTTCAGAGACCGGGAAATGCTTTTCTTTATTTCCCAGCCCGTAGGTATCAAAGTTTTTGGCGACCGCCGCGGCATCCAGAGGTGTGCCATCAGAGAAAGTGACTCCCGGACGCAATTTAAATGTCCATTCGGTTTTTTGCGGATTGCTGCTCCAGCTTTCGGCAATCCAGGGTTCAATCGCCAGGGTTTTCGGGTTTTGCCAGGTCAGTTTATCGGTGATCTGATTCAGTATCCCGCCATTGGGATAGAACCCGCCGGCCGGGGGATACAGGTTAGTGTGTGCTTGCTGCTCAAGATAAATCAGCGTGCCCCCCTGGACAGGCTTATCCGCGGCCCATGCCGCTGATGACGCCAGTACCAGCGATACCAGCAAATGTTTCCTGAAACGACCTGAACTCAACCCTCTCATATGCTGCCTCGTTATTATTTTTTCCTGAAACCGGAAATTCATAATAAGAGTCATCGTTTTCATAGTTGAAATAACAAAAATGGCATAGCTTGTGTGAAAAAGAACTAACCCCGCCGGGACGGCGAATTTTCTGCCGTTCCGGGCCGTATTTCCTGTTATTTCACCGCAGAAGAATTTTTTAAGGTCGTATTTTATGTACATATATCTTTCAGGAATATATGTGAAGTTTTAATTATTTACTCCGCCGGACGATTTTTTTTATTTTAGCCAGGTCACCCCTAAGCATAAAAAGTGAATAACATGAACTTCCAGCAGCTAAGAATTATCAGGGAGGCCTCCCGGTGCCAGTTCAATCTGACCGAAGTGGCCAAAACGTTATACACCTCTCAGTCCGGGATCAGTCGCCATATCCGTGAGCTGGAAGAAGAACTGGGTGTAGAGCTGTTTATTCGCCATGGTAAACGTATGCTCGGCCTGACCGGACCGGGTAAAGAAATGCTGACCATTGCGAAACGCATACTGGATGATGCCGGAAAAGCGAAGCGGTTAGGGGAGCTTTTCACCGGCCAGCAGGACGGGATACTGACGATTGCCACCACCCATACCCAGGCCCGCTATTCTCTGCCGGGTAAGATCAAGCTGTTCCGTGAGTTATATCCGAATATCCGCGTCGTGCTTAATCAGGGCACGCCTGAAGAAATCCGCAGTATGGTCAGTGGCGGTAGCGCAGATTTAGGTATCGCCTCCGAAGCCTTATCACACAGCGAAACATTGCGGGCGTTTCCCTGGTTCAAATGGAACCATAAGGTTTTGATCCCTAAACAACATCCGCTGGCGGATCTGCAGGACATTACTCTGGAGCATCTGGCCGCGTGGCCGTTAATCACCTACCGCAGCGGAATGACCGGACGGTCGGTGATCGACCAGGCCTTTGAGAGTGCCGGTCTGAAAGTCGATATTGTGCTCAGTGCACAGGACTCAGATGTGGTGAAAACTTATGTCAGACTGGGCATGGGGATCGGAATTGTCGCCGAAACAGCGGTCTCCGGGCAGGAAGATGAAGTGATTGCACTGGATGTCCGCCATTTATTCACTGCCAGTACCGTCTGGCTGGCAGTGAAGCGGGGTCAGTTACAACGGGATTATCTGTGGCAATTTATGATGCTATGTAATCCGAACCTGTCCGTCGATGAGCTAAAAGCGAATACACAGGAAGCGGTTTCCGGCCATGAGGTTCCCTATAACTTCGAAATCTGACCCTGCGCGCTTCAGGGCAACACGTCATCGGATGGAAATCGAACCCCGGTCTGCCGGCGAATTTCGGTCAGCAGCCGGGCCGGAGTCTGCGCATGCACGTATCCCTGAACGGACCAATGACGGGCGGACAGTAGCGATGGCTTCCGGAGTCAGGTTCGGCAGTAAACCTCATCCGGCTACAGCTTCGGCTCTTGCGCTGATTAGGCGGAGAGTGTCATTCAAGGCCGTATCGGAGAAAACAGGCATATCGGAACCGACATATTTCCGACTGAAACGACGGTTATTTACAGCTGAACATAAAGGGGTATTATCGGCGATGTAATATACAGGGAGAATAAAAATGGATGCTGCATTACTTGATATGATGCGCTCAGGCAGGAATAAAGACCGGGCAGAGACAATGGTTAACCTTGAGGCCAGAAAGCTGATTAATATAGCGAATACGCTGTCCTCCTTCCATCTTCGGGAGGGCCTGACCCGGATGAAGTTTGTCCGGGAAATAAAATAGGTTGTTGAGCAGCAGTTTGCAGCCGCACGACGCGCAAAGTCTGATGAAGAATGCATGGCCTGCGTAAAAAACCTCAGGGCAGAGACCGAAAATCTTGAAGAGCAGGATCGAATGCTGCGCACGAAAGCGGCGAAACTTTATGCCAAAGTGATATTTGACCTTATCAGCACAGATAATAACTAATTTTTATTTATCCGGCAAAACCGCCAGCATTTAAATGAAATGATTGGCGGCTGAGAAAATCCAATTATCAATACAGCAACAAATAACGATATACCACCACTAAAAACATATCCGATGTCATCAATCTTCGAATAAATAAGAAACCAAAAACACGCAACACAGCAAAAAAAAACCCACAAAAAAATTTTAAACCTTTTGGCTAAATCGCCGATAACTTCCTCAAACGTACCGCCAAAGTTATCGATATTATGTTGAAGTTTCTGTAATTCCTTCACCGTAAAACCCGATGCCATAAGACGATCTTTACTGAAATCCATAGTCATTTCATTAACTTCCTTATCTAATCAACCTGACACTTGTTCTTCAATTTTTGTAGCTCTGAACGGTTTAACCCTGACTTCAATAGTGATGTGATCCAGCATAGCCATTCCCCCCGGCTCTGTCCTGCAGCCACGGCTAAATCTTTACTCTTTACGGGCGGGTTCACAGGAATGTCATCTGCGGTTGCCATGCTGGCTCTGCAGATCCACTATTCAGCAACCATGGAGTTTTCTGATGCCGACAACTTATGCGATGCAAATTGAAGAGATCCTGGCCACCGGTCAGCGTTACCTTTCAGATGATTCACGGGATCCGGGCTGCCCTGCCGCCAGCGGAAATGAGGAATATGACGATCAGGGGGCTTCCCCCGAACTCTGTTTTGATGAGTAACCGCAACTTCCCTGTTCGGTGATCCCGCTCCCCCATCCCCGGCCGGGGCGCGGATCCTCCCCCCGGCTGACACCCGGAAGATCCGACCCGGAGAGTGCGATCCCGGACAGAAGGATCATCCTGATCCCAAACCCGGCGACAGACGAATAATCATCACCGGTTCGCCAGGGGTAAACCCCACCGTTTCAGGGTAACAGCATGACCTGTGGCCGTTGGTGGGGGGTTGCCGTATGGACAATCAGTTCCGCTCCGTACCAGTGCTGTAATGTCTCTGTATTCAGCACCTGTTGTGGTATCCCCTGCGCGACAAGGCTTCCCCGATGCAGCAATATAATGCGGTCTGCCCAGAGCGATGCCTGATTAAGATCATGCAGCACAGTGCAGACCATCAGTTTCCCCTGCCGGGTCAGCCGATGCAGTAACCTCAGAATATGTTGCTGATGGTAGAGATCCAGAGCCGAGGTGGGTTCATCAAGAAACAGAAATCCCTGTGGCTCGCCGTCACGCCAGAGTTGTGCCAGTACACGGGCCAGCTGAACCCGCTGCTGTTCTCCGCCGGATAAGTGCAGATAACTGCGATCCAGTAAGCCGCCGCAACCGGTCAGTCCGGCCACCTCTGCCACGATGTCATCCTGCTGATAGCGGGGCCAGGCAGCCCTGCCCAGACAAATGACCTGCCTTGCGGACAGTGAAAAAGTCAGGTCGCTTTGCTGGCGCATGACCGCACGTTGCTGTGCCAGCAAGCGCCCTTCCCATGCGGTCAACGCTTTTCCCTGTAACCGGCACTCGCCACTGTCCGGAGAGAGATAACCACTCAGCACCCGCAGTAATGTGGATTTTCCGGCACCGTTCGGGCCTATCAGTGCGACCATTTCTCCCGGCGATAACTGCAACGATACCCCTGACAACAACGTCTTTGGCCCGCGTTTCAGAATGAGGTTATCCGCCTCAAGGTTAAGAACCATCACTCCCCCGTTGACGACGAATAATCAGCCAGAAAAACCACGGTGCGCCAATCAGGCTGGTGAGCAATCCGACCGGCATTTCGGCCGGGGCCACTATCGTACGGGCCAGCGTGTCGGCCAGCAGCAGTAAAATAGCGCCACATAGCGCCGATGCCGGCAGGACAGTGCGGTGATCACTGCCGAAACACATTCGCATCACATGGGGGATCACCAGCCCGATAAAGCCAATGACCCCGCTGACAGACACGGCAGTCCCCACCAGTAAGGCATTCAGCACCAGTAACTGTCGCTGCGTACGGCGGACATTGACCCCCATATAATGGGCATCTTCCTCACCCAGTTGCAGTAAGTTGAGTCGCTGTGAAAAGAATACTGTCCCGAAGGTGGCGGGCAGAATGAGTAAACCACACACGAGGATCACCGGCCACTGTGCCTGAGAAAGTGTCCCCATGCCCCATAACGATAGCTGACGTAACTGCTGATCATTACTTACCCATGACAGTACACCGACGATTGCCCCGCACACTGCATTGATGGCCACACCAAACAATAATAAACGGGACAGATGTCCGCCGGTAAACCGGCTAAGCTGAAAGATCAGCACGGTGACCAGCAGGCTGCCGATAAACGCCGCCATCATCGGTAACCACAGGGCCAGGGCCGAAGGCAGGGAAAACGGAATAATCAGGGCGATAGCCACGGCAAGGCCCGCCCCGCTGCTGATCCCCAGTAATCCCGGGTCGGCCAGCGGGTTACGAAATAATCCCTGCATCACGGTACCGGAGACGGCCAGAGCCAGCCCGACCAGCGCCGCCAGCAACACCCGGGGCAAGCGGATATTCAGCCATATCTTCCGGGTCAGGCTATCAGGATCCGCATGCCAGACGGTGGACAGAGAAAGAGGTAAAGCCCCGGACAGGCTGGAAATCAGTAAGGCTGCCAGCAGGATCCCCCCCATTACCGGCAGCCAGACGAAAGTACGACGGTTACTCCGCATGGATCTTTTCTGCCGCCTGACGCAGCTGCAGGATAGCTCCCGGCGTCTCCGGACCAAAGCCCAGCAGCGCCACCTGGTCAATAATGATCACCCGGTGATCCCGGCCGGCCGGGGTCATAGACAGTCCAGGTAACTGCCACAATTTGTCTGTTCCCCCCAGGGCAGCCACACCGCGACGGTCGATGAGAATGACCTGCGGAGCCGCGGCAATAACGCCCTCCGCCGACAGGCTCTGGTAGTGAGGGACATTCCCCATCACGTTACTCAGCCCGGCGCTGCGCATCGCCACATCTGCCGCCGTCTCTTTACCCGCCACCAGGGTGGTCATACCGCTGTTGGCCATAATATACAACGCTTTGATCGACAAAGGCCGGGTCGGCAATGCCTGTATCTGTTCACGGACCTGACGTAACAGAGGTTTTGCGGCCTCTTCTTTATGCAGGGCGTTGGCAACCGTCGTAATTTTTTGCAGAATGGCCGGCAGGCTGTTCTCGCCGGTAACATGCACCACGTTCACCCCGACCTGCGATAGCTGTTCCAGAACCTGTGAGGGTTTCGCCTGGTTATTGGCAAGTACCACCGCCGGTTTCAACGCCAGAATACCTTCGGTATTCAGCTGGCGCATATAGCCGACATCGGGAAGTTTTTCGGCCTGTGCCGGATGGATACTGGTACTGTCACGGCCCACCAGCTGGTCACCGGCGCCCAGTGCATAGACGATTTCGGTGACATCTCCGCCAATGGAAACCACCCGCGGGCTGGCAAAAACAGGTAATGCCAGCAAACAAAGCATCAGGCCAAAAAATCTCATGCCATTATACCCCTGTGAGTGATTCGATTTGCTGACGCCAGAGATCCTGCTCCGGCTGCCCTTCACTGCGCTGTCCGTAGAGCTGCGCGATTTGCGTGCCATCCGCGGCAAATAACTCCAGGCTGGTGACGTGTCCGTCCACCGTGGGTTTACGGGTGATCCAGCTTTCAGCTATCTGCTTATCCTGTAAATGCAGGGTAAAGCGGGGATTAAAGATATTCAGCCAGCCCTTCATCGGTTCAAGTTTTTCCACCTGACCGGTAAAAATCTGTGTGCAGCCCCGGTTACCGACAAAGATCATAATCTCATTACCTGCCTCCTTCGAAAGCGTCAGGATCTGTGCCAGTGCCCCGGAATTTACCCGCCAGGCCAGATCATCACTGACCGCCGCAAAGGCCTGTTGCCGGCTGATATTATGACGGCTGAGCAGACGGAAAAACTGATGTACATCGGTCATTTCCCGCCATTCCTGCTCTATCAGTGACGCATCAATCTGTTCTGCATACGCAGGGGCAGGTGCCTGGTTCAGAGAGATCACCGCAGGTTCAGGCTGACGGAAATCAGTGATCAGTTGCTGCCAGGCCGCCTGATCGGTATTCCCGGTGGCATAGATTTTGATCACGGCATCGCCCTGACTATCAAAGATCTGAATACTGTGGCGTTCGCCGCGGGTGCTCTGCTCCTGCAGGCTGAAAACACTGTGCCATTTTGCCAGGAAAAAACGCAGGTCCAGGTGCCGCGGGTTTAATACCAGCCCGGCATGCGGACCAAGATGCAGGTTATCAAAGGTGCCAATCTGTTCGTGTACTGCATATTCGTTGCGGGTAATACTTTTAATTTCACCCACACTTTTCAGCGCATTCAGTAACGCCGGGAAGTCTGCCCGCAGAGGTTGCGCTTCGTCTGCCCTTGCCTGCGTCAGCTCAGCTTCACTGATCCCCATCATTTTCGCCAGATCCCGGGCATAACATCCCGGATGTTCGGTTTTTAACTGCAGATAATGCTGATAAAGGGTTGTCATAACTTCTCCTGCTCTCTGTTCCCTGAGTGCCCTGCCGCCATGGCAGGGCGGATAATGGATCATCAGAAATCAACGTTCAGACCTAACTGATACGTCCGGCCCGGCATCACGGCTAATGCAATATCATTGTTGTTCTGCGCGGTCGATGTTTTCAGATCACGACTGCTGAGGTAATCGATATATTTACGATTAGTAATGTTATAGATCCCGCCGCTCAGTTTGACATTTTTTGTGATACGCCAGTAAGCGGTCGCATCCATCAGGCCATAACCCGGAATACGCAAATACGGGCTTTCTGTACTGGTCACCGGACCGGTCGTGACGGTATTACGCGTGGTCTCGCTGGCTTGTTTCCCTTTCACAAACGTCGCCGTTACTGCACTGCCCCAGACGCCTGACGGTGCATCCCATGCCACACCGACCACTGCCTTCATTGGCGCTACGCTATCCAGATCGGTGTAGCTATCACCGCTGAGTGAAGACTTAGACTCACCTTTGGTATAACCCAGCGCCAGGGTTGTGCTCAGGCCTTCAGCAGACTCCAGCCAATGACCGATATGGAATTTCGCACTGATATCTCCGCCATAGATAAAGGCTTTATCGCGGTTTTCAGCCTGATAAATCGTATAAATATTCGATGGTACCTGGGTAAACGCCTCCGGGGATCCGCTGCGGGTATAACGTGTGTACGCAATGAAGTTATCGTACTGGTTGTAGAAGACCGAGCCGCTCAGGGTAACCCCCGGGTTCAGTTGCCCGGTCAGGCCCCACTCAAAGTTATTACTGGTTTCTGTTTTCAGTGACGGGTTACCGATCAGTGCATATTGCTGGGTTCCTGCATAGCTTGACCCCAGGTTCCATGAACCGTACAACTGGCTGGCATCCGGGAATTCGGCCCCGCGTTTATACTGAACATAAGTCAGCAGCGTCGGAGTTAACGAATATTGCAGCGTCAGGGACGGTAAGACCTCGGTATCGCTGGTGCCTGAACCGTATAAGGTCTCCAGATCCTCAGTGGTCAGCACTGAACTCCCCGCGGCGAGAGAAGAGAGATTCTGTGGTTTGGTTTTCTGATAGGCGACACGAACACCCGGTGTGATCGCGAAATTATGGCCCTGCAGATCAAAGTTAATTTTATCCTGCAGGAAAGCACCGAGGGTCGTGCTCCGGCTGTCAGCCTGCGGCTGCATGACTGAGAAGTACACCAGCGGAGCCGGTGACTGAGCGAACGGACGCGCCGTATTTTCCAGACCGGCGTTCACTCCCCCGCTCAGCTCATGGCGACCCAGGGTTTTACGCAGTTCGCTGGAGAACCCCAGAGAGTTCGTATTGTAGTCCGAGTAGGTACGGCCTATCACCCCGGTATCATAAGGTGCCAGCGTATTGTCATGCGCCTGGGTTTTTTGCCAGTTAACCCGGGTGGTCAGGGAATCTATCCAGTCATTATACGGGGTATATTCATCCTGCAGATTGACACCTAACCGACGGGTTTCCCCGGACTGATGACTGGTACCGATCACTTCCGCGCCGGAGGAATCCCAGGTGTCATAATGCGTATGGGTGGTTTTATCATAGTAACTGAACGTTCCGGTCAGCTTATGCTGATCATTCGGTTGCCAGATGCCGGTGGTCAGGAAGGCGTCGGAATGCCAGTTCTCCGGATACGCGGAAACGGTACCGCTGTTATTACGGGTTTGCTGGCCGTCACGACGACTATAGACAAAAATCCCGCGCAGTTCTTCATCACCGGCTGCCGCAGTGATCCCGTTGTGCCAGCCCCGATCGGAAGAATCGTAATCTGACTGGTAACCGAAATAGGCCGGCTTTTCCGGGTTCAGATAATCGTCCGGGGATTTAGTCCGGAAGGAAACCATGCCGCCGATAGAGGTATTCGGCTGTGATACCGCTGTCGCTCCTGCATCAATATTCATTACACCAAACAGGTACGGGTCAATATAATCGCGACCGATACCGAAAGTATTCACGCCGGTACGTCCGACATAGCCACGCCCGGTAGCCGACGGGAGTTCCACCCCATCCACATCAATGCCGACACGGTTACTTTCCAGACCGCGGATGTTGTAGCCGGTGTAGCCGCCACGGTCAAAACCACTTTTTCCGTTACCGGAGCCGCCACTGGCTCCGGTAGCACTGACCAGCGTCTGATAGCGCATCAGCGTACCAAAGTCCGTTGCTCCCTGCTTTTGCATCTGATCAGCCGTTATCGTTTTCTGATTATCGGCACGCAACGGCAACGGGGTGGCCGTGACGGTCAGTTGCTGTTCAGAACTCCCGGCCTCGCCGGCAGTATTCGCTGTGGTTGCGGCAAAAGTACAGGCCGAATGAACGGACAGTGCCACCGCGGTGAATTTGAACAATGCGGGTTTCAATTTACCCTGAGTCAGAAATTTATACATAATTATCAGTATCCAGACACGCCAAAAATGTCGTTTGCCGGCAAGTGAATGCAAACGAATGACTTTCCTCTCAATGGAATAAACTGTGCAAATATCAGCCACTTATTCTTGGATGAGAATCTACATCAATATGATAATAATTATCAACTGCATTTACACTTTTTAAACACTAAGTCTGTCAGGAAAGAGTAAAGATGCCGGATGCTGCTGCGGGACAGTACGGGAGAGAGTGTTATGGATCGTGCGGGAGATAGTTCAATGAACAGTGCGGAGGATAGGTGAAACCTTCAGGGGTCAGCGTCGGACAGGAAACGGTGCACCCTAAGGGTTTGTATGCGATCTTCACCGCATAAAGCCGGTCGTCTGAATAACGAAGAACCGGAACCGGGGTGCTCTGTAAAAAACAGGATGAACCGTCAGGCTCCGGGCCTGCCGGACCATCAACAAAACAAAATAATAACGAGTAATTTACATTATTACAGGGAGAGGGTTAAACCGCGGTATATTTTGCATACGCGGTTTAACCCTACAGAAAACAATATTGATCAATTATTGATAAGCTTCCGCGAATATGCCGTCGGAAAATATTTTCCATACGACATCTCTGATTATTATCAGCGCTTACAATATTGATGGAAAGTTCAGTGGAAAAATCGTTATTAAGACTATTCCTATAATGCAGCCATTATTCGTTGTTCCTGATCCGCCATCGGAGCACATATAATTTTCTCCAGACTCTCTATCGTTTTAAAGGTGCATGAGCAGGTAATATCCTGACATTGATAGTATGCTTCCTTGGTCGTATCACTTAAGTAACGGCTTGTACGTGTGTGAGCCGGCTTGTTACAGATCGGGCAACGCATCATAAGTACCACCTATTTTTACTGAATAATTTTAAAACATGTAGAGGTATAAATGATCAATCACTACATTAATGGCTGATAATAGATTAAAGATTCTATCTGCTTTTTATCTGGCTGTAGATACTTATTTATATACCCGGCCAGCGCCATCATTCTCTGGTCTGTCACTCACTACACAACAACACAGCCCTTTTTTTAATTATGTCTGTTGTGTGGTGCATTACAAAATTAAATCTGTTTTAATTATTTTCGGGTGCATGATTTTATTAAACCTCATTCAATTACGGAGGTTTAATATGAAAAATTTAATAGATAAAGTGAAAACTACTGCATGGAGCCGTGCTGACGCCCTTAAAGTTCGTTCTGATGATCCCACCACCACACAGCCGTTGGTCGGTATTGATTTTCCGGTCATGAGCGATGAAGTATTTATCTGGGACACCATGCCGCTGAAAAAATATGACGGTAATATCGTTTCCGTGAATGGCTGGTCTGTCATTTTTACGCTGACGGCAGAACGCCAGCCTGAGGTCTATACCGATGCCGATGGCAACTACGATATCGACAGTGACTGGGTCAATCGCCACAGCCGCGCACGCATTTGCTTCTGGTATTCCAAAGACAGCAAAAACTGGATTTACGGTGGCCGTGTCATGCCGGACGGCGTTTCACCGACCACCCGGGAATGGGCCGGTACACCTGTCCTGCTCAACGAGCAGGGTGACATTGAACTCTATTATACCTGTGTCACCCCCGGCGCGACGATTGTTAAAGTTAAGGGTGAGATCGCTGCCGATGGCAACGGAGTAACGCTTTCCGGCTTCAGAGAGGTGATTGAACTCTTTTCTGCCGATGGTTTTATTTATCAGACAGAAGAGCAAAATGAATACTGGGGCTTTCGCGACCCGAGCCCGTTTATCGACCCTAAAGATGGCAATCTTTATATGGTCTTCGAAGGGAATGTGGCCGGCGACCGCGGGACCCACGTCATCACCAGCGAAGATATGGGTGAGGTGCCTCCGGGGTATGAGAATGTCGGCGGAGCCCGTTATCAGACCGGCTGTATCGGCTTTGCGGTAGCGAAAGATGCCGAAGGGAACGACTGGCAGTTACTGCCACCATTAATCACTGCCGTCGGCGTCAATGACCAGACCGAACGTCCTCACTTTGTCTTCAAAGACGGTAAGTATTACCTGTTTACTATCAGCCATAAGTTTACCTATGGCGACGGAGTCACGGGTCCTGACGGGGTTTATGGTTTTGTCAGTGATTCATTATTTGGCCCTTATGAACCCTTAAATGGTTCCGGCTTAGTTCTGGGGAATCCATCGTCACAGCCTTATCAGACTTATTCACACTGCGTGATGCCAAATGGCCTGGTGACCTCTTTTATCGATACTATTCCGCAATCGAACGGAGATTATAACGGTAGCTATCGTGTGGGAGGGACGGAAGCCCCTACCGTACAAATTAAAATAAAAGGGAACCAGACATTTATGGTTAAAGAATTTGACTACGGTTATATTCCTCCTATGGAAAATGTCATCGTCAAATAATATTCATTACGGCGCGACCGATGTCGCGCCTTTATCAGGAAAAATAAAATGGATATTAACAGCATTATTAATACCGCTAAGGGGGCCGTACGAGGAGATTCTGTTTTCTTTGGCGTTTTCATCTCCTTCTTTATGGCTATCCTGCGAATGATATATTCCGGCCGGGGGATTATTGAAACATTACTTGAAGGAGGGATTTGTGGCTGCCTGACATTTGTTTCCGTATCATTAATGAATTATTTTGGTGTATCCAGTCAGTTAACCGTTTCTGTGGGCGGATTTATCGGATTTATGGGCGTAAAAAAAATCAGCTTCTGGATAAACCGGATTATCATGAAGAAATTAAATTAATCCGCAAAATTGACACCCCTGGAAAAATGAATATCAGGGCAGTGAATAACAGGATGAACGCCGGATAAAATTATTGTCCGATAATTCATCCCCCCACACCATAACCTTATATAGCGTGTGGGGTTTTCATTTATTTAACATTATTCCCACATCCAACGTCAGATAAAGGATATTCCCCTGATTATCGCAGGGGAATATTTATCGCGGTTATGCACGATAAGTTAAGCGCCCGACATGAATAACTTTCTGAGCGGATTTATGCCTTCCTGAAACCGGATTAACCCGTGGCCCGGTGATGCTCGTTTATATTTCCCGGCCCAATGACCGTAACATGACAGCCCTGATCACTTATCTGACTGTCGCCGTCATAAAGCTCAGGTTTCGATATTTCCCCCACCATTCACCGGAAAACTCAGGGGTGACGTATTCAGTAATCGCAGTCCCTCCTCCCGGGCGATCCGCAGCCGAAGACACACCGTTCTGTGCTTATTTCCCCCGATTAGCGGCTCTTTCCCCGCCGTGGCCGGCAGGCAGGCAAGGCGGCCGGGCCGGAGGATATTTCTCTGCAACCAACTTTGCGGCGGGCATACCGTCTGACAGAGTCTCTCACCCCCTGTCAGACCGGCGGTATAAACATGGGATCACAGGGGATGAGTACAGCAGTGCCCCCTGTTCCGCGTAATGAAAAACATCATATCAGCACGTCTGAAAAACAGAACAGAAAACAGTAACGGGTTCAGAAGTTACATCATCGTTACCGGAAAGGTATATCTGATATACAACCGGAGAAATATCAAAGAATAAAGATCAGACATCGGCAATTAAGTACACAGATACCGGACAACGTCCGGACGAAAATATGAATCATCCGGAAAATCTCAGAAACAGGATCTGTCATAATCCTGACAATTTCTTATCTTTCACCGCTATTTATTTCATAGTAATGGTTGAACGCTTTTCCGGTTAGTGGATCACATTGACTGTTCAGGGAGGTGGTTCCCGGATATCTCAACCTCACCCTCCTGTTATTTTAAACACCCATGAAACACAGCACTTTTTTACCGGGATATTCCCTTAAAAACCGATCACCCCCACATTTTAAGAAAAAGTCGCAGGGATATCGCCCCATGTTTTTCTTGTCATCTTATCAATAAAATGATTCCGGTGATATCTACCCCGAAGGAAACCGGTTAGCTTTTAATAAAAAAATTAATATTGATATATTTCCCCGTCGTGTCCTCCACCACACAACAAAAAATAAGTTTATTTTCTGAATCTGTTGTGTGGTAAATGACAAATCCGGGATACGTTTAATTAAATAACACGCCATGTTTTTATAAAGCCTCACTTAACTACGGAGGTTTTAAAAATGAAAAATACTGAAATTAAAAATTTGCAAGATAAAGTAAAAACAACAGCATGGAGCCGTGCCGATGCACTGAAAGTCCGGGCCGATGATCCCACTACCACTCAACCTGTGGTCTCTATCGATTTTCCGGTAATGAGTGATGAAGTCTTTATCTGGGATACTCTGCCACTGCGTAAATATGACGGTAATATTGTTTCCGTCAATGGCTGGTCCGTTATCTTCACGCTGACAGCTGATCGTCTTCCGGAAGAATATATCGCAGAAGATGGGACTTACGACATCTACACCGACTGGAATGCGCGTCACGGCCGTGCCCGAATCTGCTTCTGGTACTCAAAAGACAGCAAGAACTGGACATTCGGCGGCCGTGTGATGGCAGAAGGTGTGTCACCCACCACCCGTGAATGGGCAGGTACCCCGATTCTGCTGAATGAACAGGGTGATGTGGAACTGTACTACACCTGCGTGACACCGGGAGCGACCATCGTGAAGGTGAAAGGTAAAATTGCTGCCGATGGTAACGGTGTAACGATGTCCGGCTTTAATGAAGTGATTGAGCTGTTCTCCGCTGACGGTTTCTACTACCAGACAGAAGAGCAAAACCCGTACTGGGGCTTCCGTGACCCTAGCCCGTTCATCGACCCGAATGATGGCAACCTCTATATGGTCTTTGAAGGTAATGTGGCCGGGGAACGTGGCAGCCATGAAATCACCACTGAAGATATGGGTGATATTCCTCCGGGCTATGACGATGTCGGTGGCGCACGTTATCAGACAGGTTGTATCGGTCTGGCGGCGGCGAAAGATGCGGAAGGTAATGACTGGCAACTGCTGCCACCACTGATCACGGCGGTAGGCGTCAACGACCAGACTGAACGTCCTCACTTTGTCTTTAAGGACGGGAAGTACTACCTGTTTACTATCAGCCATAAATCGACCTATGCCGATAACCTGACCGGCCCGGACGGCGTTTACGGTTTTGTCAGTGATTCACTGTTTGGCCCTTACGAGCCTCTGAATGGTTCCGGCCTGGTACTGGGTAACCCATCGTCTCAGCCGTTGCAGACCTATTCACACTGTGTGATGCCAAACGGGCTGGTCACGTCATTTATCGATACCGTGCCGGCATCTGACGGTGACTACGATGGCGAATACCGTATCGGTGGTACCGAAGCCCCCACCGTACAGATTAAGATCGAAGGTAAACGGACCTTTATGGTCAAAGAATTCGACTACGGTTACATCCCGCCAATGGAGAACGTCATCATCCGTTAATACTGCTACCGGCACAGTGAGGACTGTGCCGGTCTTTATCGGTGATAACTGCAGCATGGCTTCCGTTCGTTCCGGGCAGACGTTATGTTGCACTTTTCTGATGCCCTTCACCTTTATGATTGTAAACACTTACTATCATTAACCGCATTGAAATAATCATAGTTCTCAGCAGCCGGATTTATTCTTATACATTACCTGCGTTAATCCACACCTTTCGATGATGCGTTACCGGATCAACGGTTGATGAACTCTGTTTATCCTTTTATTCTGCTCATCCTTTTCGGTAACAATAAGCCTCTGCCACCTTTCAGCAATACATCGGCGCATCCTGCCGTTACCCTTCCCGGGCAGATATTATCCGCTAAAATGTTAGTGTGTACCCACACCTTACTCATACCTTGCAATTACTGAATAATTCCGGATCTGCCAGCCCTCTTTCACCGGTAAATCTTACCCCGGAACCCGAAAATACCTCCTGTTTTTCTGTAAACCACGGGGGAGAGATAGCGCTATCGTGGTAAGCGACCCTTCACTTAAGCGATCTCTCACCGGAGTCACTCAACGTCACCGGAGTTTCTGTCACCCGCCGGGTTCACAGTCATCGCTCCAGCGAACTGCAGACTCTGAGTCTTTTACGAAGCACTCGCCACCTCAATGTAAGTAATTACTCACAACCTTTCTGTGGCCCGTAAATACTCATGAATACCGGACGTATATAACACCGCGGAACAGGCAACAGATCAGACAGGACTTATCAGAAGGTTTGCGGGTATTCACCGGAGGCCACCGCTCTTTAAGCCGATACCGTTAAGGTTAAGACATAACTGATGCAGGCGGTTCGCATAACGCGTTATACCCGAGAGGGGTGATAAAATCAGAACCGTCAAAGGGGGGATTACAGCGGTCTTATCAGACCGGTACCGCCTGAGCGATACCGGGACTGTAAAGGACAGGATCAGGTATAAAGAGAGGCTTCACCCATCGGGCGGGTTTTAAAGCGGCGATGTACCCACATATATTGCTCAGGTGCACGCATAATTTCCCGCTCAATGATCTGGTTCATATAAGCCGCCGCGTTCCATTCCGTGGTCGGGAAATCCTCTAAAGGTGCCTCTATATGTAACTGGTAACCTCTGCCGTCTTTTTTTCGGACGAGCGTAATGGTTAACAGCGAAGCATGCGACAGACGGGAAAGCACATAGGTTCCGTTGGTTGTCGCCACATCTTTTACCCCGAAGAACGGCACAAAGGAGCTGCCTTTCATTCCGTAATCCTGATCCGGCGCGAACCATACTGCTTCACCCTGTTTCAGCTGACCGACCATGCCACGCAGATCACGGCGGTCAATCATCGCTTTATTCGAGCGTAAGCGCCCGCGGGTTTGCAGCCATTCCATCAACGGATTATTGTGCGGACGGTAGGTCGCCATCATTGGCTGACAAAGCCCCATGACTCTGCCGCCCAGTTCAAGGGACATAAAATGAACCCCGACACACATCACACCGCGTTTGCCGGACTGTGCCTTCTTCAGGTTTTCCAGCCCTTCAACATCAAACCATTTACGGATACGTCTGTCGGACCAGAACCAGGCCATGCCGGTTTCCAGAAATCCCAGTCCCAGGGATTCGAAATTTTGTTGTAACAACGCTTCCTGTTCCTGAGGACACATATCAGGAAAACAGAGACGGATGTTTTGGCGGGCGATAGATTTACGTCGTTTCAGGAACGGCTGCGACCAGGTGCCGAGACGTTTCCCCAGAGCAAGAAGCAGCGGATAAGGGAGCTTAACCACACACCACAAAACACTGATCCCAAGCCACAGGGTGAAATACTTAGGATTCAGGAAGCTTAATTTGAACCCATTACTTTTTTTCATGCTTGCATCACCAATTTATTAGTCGACATTATTTTATGTCTCATCACTAAGACAAACTGGCGAGTCAATGATTCAGGGACCAAAATGTAACAAATTGCGTCTGTCTTTTTTTCGCCATAAGGAGATGGTACGAACTCCTGAATGATTATGATATAGGAAATATGAGTGCTTGCGCACAATTATTCATTTCCTGACAAAAACAGGCGAGATCATTCCCGGAAGCTGCTTCCGGGCCACTGACAAAATTCCTTAAAAACCGGTGAGGCCCCCCTCTTCCGGCCGTATTTCTCCCGTTTATCCCCCTGTTTTTTCTGCCTCCCCGCAGCTCATAATCATAACTGATATATTCTGTATCAGCGTGATGAGAACTCTGCTCAATAATGACACACTCACAGAGATTTTCCATAAAAAAAACTCATCATAAACGGCGATGAAAAACGTAAAAAGTAACGTGTTTTCATCATGTAAGATAACTTATACCCGTTAGTTGAAGCCGGATTGATAATCGCTGCATCATACTTTACAGACATCAATATTTTTTATTCATCGTATTAAGGGTTGTCATATGACCAAATCACTACGGTTCGCAAGCGCGGTGGTAATGACCGGGATACTCTCCGGGCTGGGCGGAATGTTACTGGCGATGCTGCTGCATGCCGTTCAGCATCTGGCTTTCGGATACAGTCAGGATGCCATTATCAGCAAAGAGAGCTTTTTACAGGGAGTGACCGCGGCCAGTGGTGAACGACGGCTCCTGGCGTTGCTGACGGGAGGGATCATTGCCGGGGCAGGCTGGTGGTTACTGGCTCGGTATGGCCGCCCGCGGGTTTCGGTCAACGCGGCAGTGAAAGATCCTGCCAAACCCATGCCGGGGGTTACTTCCCTGATCCATGCCTTATTACAGATTATCACGGTTGCGTTAGGCTCACCGTTAGGTCGTGAAGTGGCTCCGCGGGAAATCGGGGCGCTGGGCGCCACCTCTCTGGCTCGTGCTTTCGGGCTTGCCCCTGAGGATACCCGGGTTCTTATCGCTTGTGGTGCCGGGGCCGGGCTGGCCGCGGTATATAACGTCCCGCTGGCCGGAGCTATCTTTACCCTGGAAGTGCTGCTGATCTCTTTCCGCTGGTCCTGCGTACTGCCGGCACTGGTGACTTCTGCATTGGGAGCCTATGTCGCCACTTTTGGCCTGGGCAATGAGTCGCAATACCATTTTTCGGCACCGGCCGCAGATACGCCTCTGATTATCTGGGCTATCGTGACCTCACCGCTGTTCGGCTATGCCGCGCATCTTTTTCGCCGTTATACCGGACATGCCCGTAAAGGCATTAAGACTAACTGGCAAATGCCGGTGCTGTGTCTGCTCAGTTTTGGCCTGACCGGTATTCTGTCACTCTGGTTTCCGCAATTACCCGGTAATGGTAAGGGGCCGACGCAACTGGCTCTTTGGGGTGAGTTAACCGGTCTGTTACCCGTGATGTTGCTGTTACTGAAACTGGTGCTTATCTGGGCTGTCTTACGGGCCGGGGCTGAAGGCGGCGTTCTGACACCAGGCTTTACCGTCGGTGCTCTGCTCGCCAGTATTCTGTTCACGGTTTTTTCTCCGTTCTTACCTGCCGGAGATCAGACGGCAATTGCGCTGTCAGGAGCGGCCGCCTTCCTTGCGGCGTCAATGCAGATGCCGCTGACAACGGTGATGCTGGCGGCAGAATTCACCCATATGGGCAGTACTCTGGTCATTCCGGTAATGCTGGCCGTGGGCGGCTCCTTCGCGACCTGTTGTGCCATTGAGAAACGGGCGAAGTAATCCGAAAAACAGCCGGAGATACGGTTGTCGTCCCCGTCATTCTGTGACGGGGACAGAGAGCCGGCTCTGCAGGGGACGCCCGTTCGCCGGGTCGGTTATCCCACAGGGTAAGGCAAGGCGAAAAAGTTCCGGCCTGCAATTGCAGGCCGGATAAGTGCACTACCGCCCATTACGGCGCGCTGATCCTGCCGGAACAGCGTCTTACCAGCGTACGCTATAGCGCAGAAGAAGATGAATGTGAGTAGCCACCGGTTTGCCAGCCACCTCCCAGCACCTTATACAAAGTAATTTTCTGATTAAGCTGGCCCAGTCGGGCAGCAATCAGAGATTGCTGTGCGCTATACCAGGAACGTTGCGCGACCAGAACGCTCAGATAACTGTCCACCCCCTGCCGGTAGCGTAATTGTGCATAACGGTAATCACGCTGGCTGGCGGCCGCTTCCTGATCCACCGCCTGTAACTGCTCCCTCCAGGTGTCTTCTCCGGCCAGTTGGTCATTCACTTCTTTAAATGCCGTCTGAATAGCTTTCTCATAATTGGCAATATCAATGCGTTTTTCGATTCTGGCAATATTGAGGTTGGCCGTATTAGCTCCGCCATCAAAGATGGGCAGATTGATTGACGGTACGAACGACCAGGCTCCGGTCCCGCCATCGAGCAAACGGCTCAGTGAACTGCTGGATGAGCCTCCGAAGGCCGTCAGACTGATGCTTGGAAAGAACGCGGCTCTTGCTGCACCGATATTGGCGTTCGCTGCTTTCAGAGTATGCTCGGCGGCAATAATATCCGGCCGGCGGGTCAGTAAGTCAGAAGGCAGCCCTGCCGGGGTGGGCGGGAACTGCCAGTGGCTGTTGAGCGTCGCATGAGAAAGTAATGTCGCCGGTAAGTCGGTCCCCGCCAGTAGCCGTAAGGCATCCACATCCTGACGTACCTGCCGCGTGTAGCTGGCAACATCGGCCTGAGCACTGCGCAATGTCATTTCCGCTTCGGCCAGGTCCTGATCGCTGCTGACCCCGCCGTCATAGCTCATTTTGGTCAGCCGGTAAGAGTCCTGCTGACTGAGTACCGTTTGCTGTGCCAGGTGCAGCAGATCGTTGTCCGAACAAAGCGTCAGCCAGGCGCTGGCTACTTCGGCGATCAGTGAGATCCGCGTCGCCTGTTCTGTGGCGGCAGTCGATAAGTAGGTTTCCTGAGCTTCATCCTTCAGACTGCGCAAACGTCCAAAGAAATCCAGTTCCCAGGACGTGACCCCTAGCCCGGCACTCAGTTCATGTTCCGTCACCGCCCCCGAAGTCCGGGTACTGTAGAGGTTGGCCGGCAGATGTTCAGAGGTCTGGCTGGCAGTGGCATCCACCGTCGGCATCAATGCCGCGCGGTTTACCGTGACCTGATCCCTGGCCTCTTCCACATCCAGCGCCGCCACCCGTAAGTCGCGGTTATTCTCCAGCGACAACTGAATTAACTGCTGTAACGTGCTGTCGGTGAAAAAGTTCTGCCATGACAGGTCGGCGACATTCCCCGTCGTACCGGACAAACTGTAACTGGCATCCACCGGCATTGCCGGACGTTTGTAGTCGGGCTGCAGACTGCACCCTGCCAGCCCCATTGCTGCCACCAGCGGCAGCAGCTTCCACGGGAACGACTTAATTATCATGTGTAATCACCTCAGAAGGGGATTGCTTCTTCCCGGAGAACACCCGGGACACCACAACATAGAACATAGGCACGAAGAAAATAGCGAGGAAAGTGGCTGTCAGCATTCCTCCGACCACCGCTGTACCGATAGAGTGCTGGCTGCCTGCGCCGGCTCCGTTTGCGATAGTCATCGGGAACACGCCGAGAATAAAGGCCATCGATGTCATAATAATCGGCCGGATACGCATCCGTGCAGCGTCTTTCGCCGCATCAATTAATGAACGGCCCTCACGTTCATGCTGCTCCTTCGCAAACTCGACTATCAGGATGGCATTTTTCGCCGCCAGCCCGACCGTGGTTAATAACCCGACCTGGAAAAAGACATCGTTACTTAATCCCCGGATAAGCACCGCCGCAATAGTCCCCAGGACGCCTAAAGGCACCACCATGATCACCGAGAACGGAACAGACCAGCTCTCATACAAAGCCGCCAGACAGAGGAACACGACCAGGACGGATAAGGCATACAAGGAGTACGTCTGCGATCCTGATGCCTGCTCTTCATAGGAAATACCGTACCACTGCACCCGGAATCCGGACGGCAATTGCTTAGCAATCTGCTCTACGGCTTTCATTGCCTGCCCGCTGCTGTAACCCGGGGCTGGTGATCCCTGAATTTCCTGAGCCGACATACCGTTAAAACGCTCGTAGTGCGGTGCCCCGATAACCCATTTACCACTGCCGAACGCGGAAAACGGCACCATATCGCCACTGCTGTTGCGGAAATACCATTTATTCAGATCTTCCGGGGTGACGCGGGAACTGGCTTTCCCCATCAGATAGACTTTTTTCACCCGCCCGTTATACATGAACTGGTCAACATAGCTGGAGCCCCAGGCTACGGATAAGGTGTTATCGATATCAGAAAGACTCAGCCCTAATGCGCTGGCCCGCTCATCATTAATGATGAGCTGGTATTGCGGTTCATCTTCCATCCCGTTCATACGGACTGCGGCCAGACGGGGATCCTTATTCGCCAGTTCAATGAATTTATGGGTCGCCTCCATCATCTGCTGGTGGGTATGATCGCCGGTATCCTGTAAATAGAAATCGAATCCGGTCGCATTCCCCAGCTCCATCACCGCCGGAGGTACCATAGCGAAGATTTTGGCATCTTTATAATGACTGAAATGGGCCATCGTCCGGGCAGCCAGCGCGCTGACGCTCTGGTCAGCCTGCGTTCGCTGACTCCAGTCTTTCAGGCGGACAAAGGCCATACCACTGTTTTGTCCGCGACCGGCAAAGTTAAATCCATCCACCGCAAAAACGGTGGACACCACACTGCCTTCATCTTTATTCAGATACTCAGACACATCATTCAGCACCTTCTGTGTCCGCTGCGACGACGCATTCACCGGCAGGGTGACCTGAATCATCATCAGCCCCTGATCCTCGTTAGGCAGGAACGTGGTCGGTACCCGGGTGAACAGAAAAGCCGTCACACCGATAATCACCAGATACACCAGCATAAACAGACCACGCCGCGACAGGATCCGGTTTACACCCCGGCTGTAACTCAGCGTCCCCTGCTCAAACTTACGGTTGAACCAGCCCGCCAGCCCGCGGGTTTTACTTTCTGCCGACCCGGGCTTCAGCACGGTGGCACACAAGGCAGGGGTGAAAATCAGCGCCATCAGTACCGACAACGCCATAGCAGACACGATGGTCACCGAGAACTGACGATAGATAACGCCGGTCGAGCCGGAGAAAAATGCCATCGGTAATAATACAGCCGATAACACCAGTGCTATCCCGAATAATGCCCCCTGGATTTGCTGCATCGATTTAATGGTGGCGGCTTTCGGGCTGAGCTGCTCATCGTGCATTACCCTTTCCACATTTTCGACCACCACGATGGCATCATCCACCAGCAGACCTATCGCCAGTACCATCCCGAACATAGTGAGTGTATTGATGCTGTAACCGAAGACAGCGAGAATACCAAAGGTCCCGAGCAGGACGACCGGCACCACCAGTGTCGTGATCAACGTCGCCCGCAGGTTCTGCAGGAAGATAAGCATCACAAAGAAAACCAGCACAATCGCTTCAATCAGTGTTTTAACCACATCCTCAATCGAAGCACTGACAACCGGTGTTGTATCATAGGGATATTCCACCTCGACGTTGTCCGGCAATGAATCTTTCAATGCAGCCACGGTATTACGCACCGCTTCTGCCGTGTTCAGTTCATTCGCCCCGGTCGCCAGACGTAACGCAATACCGGCAGAAGGCCGCCCGTTCATGGTCGAGTCGATGGTGTAACTCTCCGGCCCCAGGGCAACTTTAGCCACATCTTTAAGCCGGATTTGAGACCCGTCACTGTTCACTTTTAATAAAACATTTTCGAATTGTTGTACTGTCGTGAAACGTGATTTACCGAGAATGGTCGCGGTGGTTTTGTTGCCGGGAACCGTCGGTAAGCCGCCCAGGGAGCCGGAAGAGACCTGTACGTTCTGATTATCAATGGCCGTGGTGACATCACTCGGGATCAGTTTATATTTGTACAGCTTGGCGGGGTCCAGCCAGATGCGCATGGCATATTCTGCCCCCATCACCATAAAGTCGCCGACACCCTTGGTCCGGGAAATCGGGTCCTCCAGTTTGGATACCAGAAGATCCGCCAAATCAGCATTACTCAGCTTGCCGTCTTTGGAGATCAGACCAATCACCATCATAAAGTTTTTCTGATACTTACGGATGCGGATCCCCTGGTCCGTCACACTGGATGGCAACTGAGACTCGGCCAGCGATACCCGGTCCTGTACCTCAACCTGCGCAATGTCTGAGTTGGTTCCCTGATTAAAGGTGGCAATAATAGACGCGCTGCCATCACTGCTGGTGGTGGATTCAAGATATCGCAACCCGTCCAGACCGTTCAGTTGCTGTTCGATGACCTGTACTACCGTATTCTGGGTCGTTTCAGCACTGGCCCCGGGATAACTGACCGAAATAGAAATTGCCGGCGGTGAAATATTCGGGTACTGGTTCACTGGAAGATTAAAGGTCGCTATGGCTCCGACCAGCATCACAATGATCGCGATGACCCAGGCGAAAATGGGCCGTTCGATAAAGAACTTTGACATCAGGCCCCCTTATTGTGCCGCAGGATCAGTCATTGAAAGACTGACCTTGCTGGCATCCGGCGTATCGTTGGTATCTGCGGCAACAGGTTTGACTTTCATGCCGGTACGGACATCCTGCAGCCCGTTAACCACCACCCTGTCACCGCTAACCAGTCCCTGTGTTACCAGCCAGTTTCCGCCGGTCATTTCGCCGGTTGTCACACTCTGCTGCGCGATGGTGTCATCTTTACGAAGCACATAGACGTACGGCCGGGCTTTACTGTCATGCATAATGGATTCCTGTGGGACCAGAATGCCTTGTTGCTGAACAGCCTGTGGCAGGCTGGCATGGACGAACATCCCCGGCAGTAACTCGTTATTCGGATTCGGGAACACCGCCCGCAGCACGACCGTACCGGTCGCTTCGTTAACATTGACTTCAGAAAAGGCCAGTTTTCCGTCCAGCGGATACTGACTACCATCATCGAGCTGTAGCTGAACATCAGCCGTGTTATCCCCTACTTTTTTCAGTTTTCCTTCCGCCTGTGCCCGGCGCAGGCGCAATAATTCGGTCGACGATTCGCTGACATCCACATACATCGGATTCAGTTGCTGGATAGTGGCCAGATAATCGGTCTGCCCGCTGGTGACAAGCGCCCCTTCGGTGACCAGTGAACGGCTGATATGTCCGGAAATCGGTGCTCTGACCAGGGTATAATTCAGGTTAACGCGGGCGGCTTCTACATCTGCTTTGGCTTCGCGTTCTGCGGCCAGGGCATCATCATAGGTTTGCTGGCTGACAGCATGCGCGGCGGCCAGCGGCTGATAGCGTTTACGCAGCATTTCGTCGTTCTGCCAGGTCGCCAGGGCTTTGTCATACGCCGCCTGATAGGATGCGGGATCAATCTGGTACAGTGGTTGCCCCTGCCTGACTTCTCCGCCTTCGGTAAACAGACGTTTAAGGATCACACCGGTCACTTGGGGACGAACTTCTGCGGTTTTTACCGCATTTGTGCGGCCGGGTAATTGGGTAAACAACGTGACGGGCTCACTCTTCAGGGTCACGACACCGACCTCCGGCGGGGCTGATGCCACTGGCCGGGACGCTCCCTGATCGCAGGCTGAAAGCAGGAAAATCACACTGACAGACAGATATTTTAATTTCATAAGTGATCTCAATATCGACGGGGAAAGGATAAGGTCTTTTTTTCCATGATATGTCATAGAAAAAGAGTTAACCGGTCACTTGCCGTAAGGATTTCGTGAGATATCATTGCAAAAAGCAACCCGACAACCTTTCCGCACGGACAGGAGAGCACCCTCCGGGGCCGGAAGTATTCACAGACGATCGGCTGCCTTAACAGGCTGGCATCACACGCCCCTTCCACTGAAAAGCCACCTCACCCTTTCTGCACAGAGACGTCCCTCCTCCTAAAAATCACAGTGACGTTTGTGATCGTCCCGCCTTATTACCGGCCAGGGCATATGGCCCCCGCCATCCCGGACAACAGCACACACCCGGAGTCCGGTAATGCCGGGATACATCGGTTCAGTAACGGTCCGGGGGATATCTGACGAACCGCGGGTCAGGGTGCGGGATCTCTGTCTCAGGCCACCGTCATGTGACTATTGGCTGAGCGATGCTAGAGTTAAGGGATGACTGACAAATCCACAGGAGTGACTGTGCTACCTTTTATGACCCCTGTAATGGCGCTGGTGATTGGCTGGCGTTTCATTTTACATCTTCCGCTGCCCGCTTCCGTCAGAATACTGTTGTTTGTTTTTGCCTTGCTGGTGGCGGAGTGTCACCTCATTTATCGTCTGGTGTTCGGCAATATGTTTTCACCGGAATTTCCGCAGCCGGTCATGGTGGCGATTAACGTACTGTTCGGCGCAGAGATCCTGTTTACGCTGCTGCTGGTGCTGCATGGTCTGATCGCCGGGGTAGCTTACCTTGCGGGACACCCGTTATCCCATGAAGGGGCCACCAATAGTTTGTTATGCGCCGTATCACTGGCTATTTCAGGATATGCGGTATGGCAGGCCGTGAAGGTACCTGCAGTGAAAAATGTGACGGTGAATATCTCCGGGTTACCTTCCGCCTTTGAAGGCTACCGGCTGGTACAACTGACCGATTTGCATGCCAGTACCTTATTACGGGGTAAGCGAATGGCAGAGATCGTCAAAAAGACCAATGCATTACATCCGGATTTGATCACCATCACCGGGGATATCGCCGATGGTACAGTGGCAGACCGTCAACAGGATGTCGCGCCACTCAGATTACTGCGGGCCGGGGATGGCGTGGTCGCGATCCCGGGGAATCATGAATACTATGCTGATTTTTCAGGCTGGATGCGTGAAATTGAGGCCGCCGGGATCCGCGAACTGATGAATCAGTCGGTACGGATTTATCGCGGTGAACAGAGCATCGTGGTCGCCGGAGTAACCGATGAAGCAGCCCTGCGGTTTTCTCAGCCCGGTCCTTCACTGTCTGATGCCCTGCAGGGCGTGACGCAACAGGATACCGTGATCCTGCTCGACCATCGGCCGGTGAATGCCCGTCAGAATGCGGCCAGCGGAGTCGACCTGCAACTTTCCGGTCATACCCACGGCGGTATGGTTCCGGGGCTGGATATTCTGGTGAAACGAGCCAACCACGGGTTCTATTCCGGTGAATATCGTCTGGGCCGGATGTTGCTGTATGTCAGCAATGGTACCGGCTTATGGAATGGCTTCGCCCTGCGGCTGGGATATCCGGGTGAAATTACGCTATTTACTCTGCAAAAAGGTTAAACCTTTATCACGGCTACGCGGGTCTCACGACTGGTCCGCAACAAAGCCGGGCCAGCGTAATAATCAATGGAGGTAATGTCGCAAATCTCAGACAGGGGATCAGTGAAATCAGGAAGCAACTACCCGCAGCTAAACTTCAGTGCAGACGCCCGCATAAGTTATCCCTCCCCTGCCCGTGCTGGATATCCTGTCCAATAACTCCGGGAGTTATCATTCGCAATATTGTTAGATACAGGTCAACCTCACCCGGGTTCATAACCGATTTACAAAGAAAACGGATGCCGAGGCTGTTTCGTTTTCTACGAACAGCCGACGGATCATCAAAGATCCGAAGCGAGGCGAAAAACTCACAAGCAGAGACTTGGTGACAATCATTCAGACAGGAGTTTCAGACCTGCCCGGGTATAAACGAGACCGGAAAGATAATGAACCGCTAAGGGACTGCCCGGAGGATCCTCCGCAAAATACCGGTTCAGAGAGAGCTGTTATCTGTTGCCCTGTTCCAAGCCTTACTGCATTGTTTTGATATTTTTTACGACTGTCTGTGCACCATAACAATTCAAGATTTACCGCTCCTGCACTCAATAGATCACAGCCCCCCGGGTTTTCAGTATTATAAAAAATATCTCTTAATTTTCATCTGACTGAATTTTATCGTTTTTTTATTTATAAAAAAGTGGCACGCATTGTGCTTTGTTAACTCAGTATCAAAATTATCCTTATGACAACAATATAACATTGAGTCGGATATGAACATGAGATCTGAAATTTTCGAAACCATCGAAGAAACATTCAGTAAACAAACACCCAGTGATAAACGTATTAGCACCTGGTTGCTGAATAACAGAGAGCAAATTCCCTATGAAACGGCTGATAGTATCGCTCAGGCGACAGGTACCAGTGGTATTACTGTCGGACGCTATCTCCGAAAGCTAGGTTTTCGTAATCTGGATGATATGAAGAATATTCTTCGTAACGTGTCTAATTCTCCCTACAAGCCTTGGGGGGTAATAGATCGTTTAGATTCGTGGGAACAACAAAAATTCCATCCGGACAGAAGTAACCAATCTCTTAAAATGGAGATTGAAGCTATTAAGTATGTTTACCAACTGGCAAAAACAAAAGAATTTCTTACGGTCAGTCAGAAAATTGCGACCGCCGATGCAGTGATTATTTTAGGCATTCAGTCCACCCGTGGAACGGCCCATACTTTTTTTAGCCATCTGGAATATTTACGTCCAAGGGTCATCTATGCCGACGGAAGTTCAGGGAGCTGGCTTGAATCATTGAATTCAGAATACGAAAACCCTTATGTTGTTCTGACAGATACCCGTGCTTATTCTGCCGCTGCCCGCCAATTCTGCCGCGTAGCCTCAGAGACTAAAGTACCGGTGGTATTAGTAACCGATATCTGGTGCCCCTGGGCACGTGACTATCCTATAGACTTATTACAAGTAAAAACTGACACAGGAAACTTCTGGGACTCTCTGGCGCCACTGAGCTGCCTCTTTAATCTTCTTTTATCATCTATTGTTGAGCAGTTGGGACCAAAAATTTCCGCCAGGCTCGAATATAACCGTAAATTACAGCAAGATTTTGGACAGTTTGAACATTAAAAACCCAGGGAGCTTAATATGGATGAAAATAATTACCTGATTGACATCAGAAGTAAATTCCCAAATCTAATTATAGATATGAAATATGCTTCATCAGACAATATCACTCAACAGCCGATTTATAGTACATCAAAATGCCTTTTACATTTTGATGCCGCACACGCGCTGGAGAAAAGTATTAACATTGCCACATTAGCAGGATTCCATTTATTAGTACTGGATGCTTATCGACCAACTGCAGCACAGGAGTTACTTTGGAATGCCTGTCCAAATAATGATTATGTCGTGCCGTTATCTCAGGGTTCCAATCACAGCCGTGGGACTGCAATTGACGTAACATTAGTGGATGCAGCCAGTGGAATGATACTTGATATGGGTACAGAGTTCGATGAGATGAATCCGCTTTCTCATCCTCACCATCCTTCTATTAATCAGACCAGCCAGCGTAACCGTCTTTTATTAAATGCCATTATGTTTGGAGGTGGATTTACGGGAATAGTTACTGAATGGTGGCATTTCGAATTACCTACCGCTGCAGATTATCCGCTTATTGATGATGTATTTACTTGTTTTCCCCCAGCCAAGACTGACGGAGTATTTCAATGAAAACGAAGTTCACAAGGTCCGGAAACATACTCACTTTAATGATCGCCACAATTACGGCGCCGCTTAGCGTACCAGTATTGGCAGCCGTTCCCGACAATATGTTGGTTATCGGTAAAGCTGCCGATCCTCAGACACTGGATCCCGCTGTTACTATAGATAATAACGATTGGACCGTCACTTACCCTGCCTACCAGCGCCTGGTAAAATATAAAACAGAAAACGGCAAAGGATCTACTGAGGTAGAAGGCGAGCTGGCAACCGCATGGAAAAATTCTGATGACGGTAAAGTGTGGACTTTTACTCTGCGTAAAGGTGAAGAATTTGATGACGGAACCCCGGTCACAGCAGAAGCAGTAAAACTATCATTTGAGCGTTTGATGCATATCAAGCAAGGGCCATCAGAAGCTTTTCCGGACGGAATGAAGGTCGCAGTGATTGATCCTCAAACCGTACAATTTACACTAAATGCCCCATTTGCGCCCTTTCTCTATACACTGGCAAATGATGGAGCCGCGATAATCAATCCGGCCATTATCAAGGAATATTCTGCAGATGATGCACGTGCCTATCTTGCAGAGCATACTGCCGGTTCCGGTGCTTACATGCTTAAACACTGGCAGAAAGGCCAGCAGCTCATATTAGTTCCTAATCCTCATTATGCAGATGTCAAACCTGAGTTTAAACGTGTGGTGGTTAAAATCATTAGTGAGAGCTCTGCCCGACGTCTGCAATTGGAGAAAGGTGATATAGATATTGCCGATTCCTTACCCGTAGATCAATTTACTGCACTAAAAAAACAGAATAAAGTAGCAGTCTATGATTATCCCGCATTAAGGGTAACTTATCTTTATTTAAACAACAGCAAACCCCCTTTAAACCAAGCTGATTTACGCCGGGCAATCTCGTGGTCTACAGATTATAAAGGTATAGTCTCAGGTATTCTTGATGGGAATGGTAAGCAAATGCGCGGACCTATCCCTGATGGAATGTGGGGTTATGACCCTGATGCGATGCAATACTCTCTCGATTTGAATAAAGCAAAAGATGAATTTAACAAGGTATCGAATAAACCAAAGACCCTCTCTTTCCTTTATTCAGATAACGATCCCAACTGGGAGCCAATTGCATTATCTATGCAAGCCAACCTAAAACTACTGGGCATTAACTTAAAACTTGAAAAACTGGCTAATGCAACAATGCGAGACCGAATTGGTAAAGGTGACTATGATATTGCCATCGGAAACTGGAGTCCGGATTTTGCTGATCCTTATATGTTTATGAATTACTGGTTTTCATCTGATAAAAAAGGGCTACCAGGAAATCGGTCTTTCTATTCAAATCCCCAGGTAGATAACCTTCTCAAAGAAGCTACCTCAACGACAAATCAGGATGAGAGGAAAAAATACTATCAACAGGCGGAAAAGATCGTCATTTCTGATGCTGCCTACGTTTATTTATTCCAGAAAAATTATCAGGTCGGAATGAGCAAGTCTGTTAAAGGGTATATTTTCAACCCAATGCTTGAACAAATTTTCAATATTGCCGATATGAGAAAATAACTGACGGACAATGCATCCTTGTATCGGGGGCTTAAACAGCCCCCCTAAGGAGTAAAAAATGAGTTTCTGGAGTTTAATAAGACAACGTTTTTGGGGATTATTTCTGGTCGTCACAGGTGTCTGTGTGATTACTTTTATAATCTCACATCTTATCCCAGGAGATCCGGCTCGCTTACTCGCCGGAGATCGAGCCAGTAATGAAATAGTCCAACACATACGGGAACAATTGGGCCTTAATTTACCATTATGGGAACAATTTATTCGATATGTAGCGCAACTTCTACATGGAAACCTCGGTATATCTATACGAACGGGAAGACCGGTTCTGGAAGATTTAAAATCTTATTTCCCGGCAACACTGGAGCTGGCATTTTGTGCTCTTTTTATTGCTCTTGTCGTAGGAGTACCGCTGGGAGTTCTTTCTGCAGTATTTAAAAATCGATGGCTGGATCACTTAGTCAGGGTACTCGCTCTGACCGGTATATCGACTCCTGCCTTTTGGTTAGGATTAGGTGCGATTGTACTGTTCTACGGAAAACTCAATTTACTTCCCGGAGGGGGAAGATTAGATGACTGGTTAGATCCTCCTCACAGAGTTACCGGGTTTTATTTAATTGACTCACTTCTTAGTGGTGATATAGAAACTTTTTTTAATGCTCTCCAACATATCATTCTACCAGCAACGACTCTCGCGTTTGTTCATCTGGGGATTGTCGCCCGCCAGATTCGCTCAGCAATGCTTGAGCAACTAAGAGAGGATTATATCCGTACCGCTTGTGCTAATGGCATGAGCCGTTTCACGATTATTGTTCGTTATGCATTACCCAATGCCTTAATACCTTCAGTGACCGTACTGGGGCTTGCATTGGGAGATTTACTGTATGGCGCAGTATTAACCGAAACCGTTTTTTCCTGGCCAGGTATGGGGGCATACGTGGTGAATTCTATTCAGGCTTTAGATTTCCCGGCTGTCATGGGATTTGCCATTGTTGTTTCATTTGCCTACGTATTGGTTAATTTACTGGTAGATCTTCTTTACTTATTGATTGATCCACGAATGAGCCGGGGAGAACAAAAATGATGTTATCCGCTGAAAAAGCGTCCTCTGTAAAACCGAAAATTCGTCATAACATGTGGAAACGGCGATTATGGATGCTCAGAAAAAGTCCTCTGACTCTGATTGGTGGCGTAATTATTCTACTGATGTTGTTAATAATGATATTCGGCCCATGGATTGTACCTCAAGACCCTGATGCTATTAATCTTTCAGCCCGACTGGCACCTCCTGGTAGTACGCACTGGTTCGGCACTGATGAAGTGGGCCGGGATCTTTTCAGCCGCGTCATCATTGGGGCTCAGCAATCGGTTGCAGCCGGCCTGGCCGTTGTTTTTATTTCCGGGGTCTGCGGCTCGCTGTTGGGCTGTTTATCAGGTGTATTAGGGGGACGTAGCGATGCAGTGATCATGAGACTTATGGATATTATGTTATCTATCCCATCGTTGGTACTCACTATGGCTTTAGCTGCAGCGCTCGGGCCAAGCCTCTTTAATGCCATGCTGGCAATTGCAATTGTCCGCATTCCCTTTTATGTCCGGCTGGCTCGCGGACAGACATTAATTGTCAAACAGCATACTTTCGTTGAGGCATCCAAAACATTTGGAGCATCTAACTGGCATCTTATCAGTTGGCATATATTGAGGAATGCGATGCCCCCGCTGGTTGTGCAGGCATCTCTGGACATCGGTAATGCCATCCTGATGGCCGCAACTTTAGGTTTTATCGGTCTCGGAGCACAGCAACCAACCGCAGAATGGGGTGCCATGGTTGCTGTAGGTCGTAATTATGTTCTTGACCAGTGGTGGTATTGCACTTTTCCTGGCGCTGCAATACTCATTACAGCTATCGGGTTTAATCTTTTTGGCGATGGGATTCAGGATCTGCTGGATCCGAAGGCTGGAGGGCGTCACTAATGGGCGAACGAGTTCTCACAATAGAAAATCTGCGGCTAAGTTTCCCCGTTTATCAGGGAGAAGTGAGTGTTCTGAACGATATTTCTATGCATATTAATGCTGGTGAAATCGTCGGAGTCGTAGGTGAATCAGGCTCAGGGAAATCTGTGACTGCCATGTTATCTATGCGGTTAATACCACAGAGTATTTACAAGATTCATAGTGGCAGAATTGATTTGCTCGGCACCGATATACTGCAGGCCAGCGAAGCGAGTATGACCAATATTCGTGGTAATAAAGTCGCCATGATTTTCCAGGAACCTATGACTGCACTAAATCCTACAAGGCGTATCGGTAAGCAGATGATGGATGTCATTCGTAAGCACCGGCATCTCAATAAACAGGAGTCCCGGGAAAGAGCGATAGAATTACTCAATGATATGCAGATATCCGATCCTGCCACAATAATGAATAGCTACCCTTTTGAGTTATCAGGAGGCATGCGCCAGCGAGTTATGATTGCCCTGGCATTTTCCTGTAACCCCGACTTACTCATTGCTGATGAGCCAACGACAGCACTGGATGTGACGGTACAACGTCAGGTTTTACGTCTGCTAAAGCAGAAAGCGAAATCAACCGGCACAGCAGTTCTGTTTATAAGTCATGATATGGCGGTTGTTTCCCAGGTCTGTGACCGACTTTATGTAATGTATGCGGGTTCAGTGATAGAAAGCGGAAATACCAGGAAAGTACTCAGTACACCTTATCACCCCTACTCTACCGGTTTGCTCCGTTGTTCGCCGGAAGGCTGTGAGCCAGGCACGAAGCTAACCTCTATACCAGGAACTGTCCCTAACCTTTCCAAACTTCCTTCAGGTTGCTCATTCAGAGAACGCTGCTTTGCGGCCAGTGATGCCTGCCAGAACGTCCCGAAACTTCGGCAAACGATGGATAATGAGCGACAGATTGCTTGCTGGAACCCTCAACAGGAGCATCCTTATGTCTGAGACCCTATTAGCACTCAATGAAGTACATGTACATTTTCCAGTAAAGACAAACTGGCGGGGTAAACCCACTGAGTTTGTACATGCATTAAACGGTTTGGATGTCGGGATTCGACGCGGAGAAACTCTGGGAATTGTCGGTGAATCAGGTTGTGGAAAAAGTACGCTGGCGAAATTATTGATGGGGATGATAAAACCAACCACCGGTTCACTGGAACTCACTCGTTCCCCAAACTCCTGGTTAGGAAGGGGAATGCAAATGGTTTTCCAGGATCCTCTTTCCTCCTTAGACCCCCGGTTACCTGTCTGGAGAACGATCACTGAACCGGTCTGGATTCAGTCTCATCCTTCAGATAGTGATCGACGTTCTCTGGCTGCATCACTCGCAGAAAAAGTCGGGATACGGCCAGAATACCTTGACCGTCTGCCTCATGCTTTTTCCGGGGGTCAGCGGCAAAGGATTGCTATTGCACGGGCACTTTCAGGACATCCTGATATTATGGTTCTGGACGAACCCACTTCAGCATTAGATATTTCAGTTCAGGCACAGATACTTAATCTTCTGGGAGAATTACAAAAACAGCACAGACTCACCTATGTACTTATTTCCCATAATGTATCCGTCGTTCGTCATATGAGTGACCGTGTTGCAGTCATGTACCTCGGACAAATTGTAGAAATCGGCGATGCAAAACAGGTGCTGGATAGTCCAAAACATCCATATACCAGGCTGCTAATGGACTCAGTACCACGTATCGGTGGTCCACTGGAAGGTGAACCTGATAACAGCGAGTTACCTGGTAATCGCCAGCTTCCTGAAGGTTGCTATTTTCGTCAGCGGTGCCCCTATGCTACGCATGAGTGTTTTAAACCACAGTCGCTACTACCGTTAACCGGGGAGCATTTCGTACGCTGCTATAAAGCGAAAAAAGGTGAATTGCTGACTGCAGAATAGATAATGATCATCCGGCAGTAGTCAGATTTCATCAGATGATTTACAGGGATGACAAGCCTGGATACTTTGAGTAAGTTGTCTGAAAGCGAAACTGTCGTTGTGACGGGCAAATTAAATGCCCGTCACGGGTCACGAAAATGGCCTCAATATCCGTCTGTGTCGCAAGCCACTCACAACCCTTTTCCAGCCCCATACCATATAACTGCGTTGAGTATATTTCGCCATCGATGGAGTACGGTGAAATCACGGTTACGCTCAGTAAATCGTTATCCAGCGGATAGCCACTGCGCGGATCCAGAATATGATGGTAATGGATCCCCTGATGGACGAAGTACCGTTCATACACTCCGGAGGTGACCACCGAGCCTTGTGATAATCTGATGCTCCCCAGTAATGCCTCAGGGCCGGCAAAAGGTACCTGTAGCCCGACCGACCAGCCATCAGAGCCGGGCGGGCTGATGGCCCGGATATTCCCCCCCAGATTGATCAGCGCGTGATCAACAGCCTGCTCCTGCAAGAAATCACAGATCTGATCAGCCATGTACCCCTTGGCAATCGCACCGGCATCGACAGACATCCCGGGCCGTGTCAGAAAGACTGAACCGGCTTGCGGATCCATACGGATCGCATGCGGATCGGTCAGCGGTAATAATTCAGCAATATCCGCCGCCGGAGGTACGGAATCTCCGCTGAACCCGATCTTCCAGCGCCGCACAAGCGGGCCAATCGCCAGGTTAAAACATCCGCCACTAAAACTGACCTCCCTGGCCCGCCAGAGCAGTGCAAATACCTGCGGTGGCACCACCACCGGGTGAGACCCGGCGGCACGATTAACAGACATCAGTGCGGAGTCCGGCCGGTTCACGGTCAGCAGGTCTTCCATCTGCTTAATCCGGTGGAAGACCTGACGCGCCAGATCCGGCTGATGTGCCGCCAGCTGCAGTTCAACGCGTGTCCCCATCATCACCGCCGAATAATGGTATCGGCCCGGGATCTCCGGCATACATTCTCCTGAAAGCTAGCGCCCGTGCCCTGTCAGGCTGAGGTGACGGCCGGTGAGTTCCGGTGTACCAGGGCATATTCCGCGGCGTTTTCACCTGCAATCCGGCCAAAGATCACAATATCTGCCACGGCATTACCGCCGATACGGTTGCCGCCATGGATCCCCCCGACAACTTCACCCGCCGCAAAAATACCGGCCAGTGGCTGCTGTTTTTCATCCAATACCTCAGTATGGGTATTAATCGTTACGCCGCCCATCGTGTGGTGTACGCCCGGAGCAATACGAATAGCATAGAAAGGCCCCTGGCTGACGGGCTGGCGCAGGGCTGTGGTGCGACCAAAAGGATCCGGCTGTTTCTTTTCAACGACCTGATTAAAACAGGTTAACGTCGCCTGCAACCGTGCGGCATCCATCCCCGTCTTTTCGGCCAGTGCTTCCGGGGTGTCGGCGCTCACCACAAACCCCCGCGAGAGATAGGTCTCAATAGCCTTATTCTGTTCACGGATTTGCTGATCAAAAACAATCCAGGCTGATTTTTCCGGCAGGCCGATGATCTTTGCAGAAACCTTATCCCGGGTGTCCATCTCATTGATAAATCGTTCGCCTTTCTGACTGACCAGAATAGCCCCGCCGCCACGGACAGATTCAGAAATCAGGTAAGAGGTGGTTTGTTCTACGGTGGGATGGATCTGTATCTCGCCCATATCCACTGTACCGGCACCGATGGACTGTAACAACGCGATCCCGCTGCCGGTCGCGCCGGGATGGTTGGTGGTCACAAATCCGGCCAGATCCGGGCGGTAACTGACCACCATCTCCTGATTGGCACTGAACCCGCCGGTCGCCACGATCACACTCTGGCACTGCACCCGGAAACTTTCCTGCTGCTCATTCAGTAAAGTCACCCCGGTAACCCGGCCATCTGCAGAGTCAATCGCACTGACGGTGGTATCCGTCATCATTTCAATGTCCGTGCGCTGCTGAATGTTTTTTAATAAGCCGCTGATCAGATAGCCCCCGACGGCTGAAGCATCTGCCGGGCGATGAGTACGATCGATACTCATTCCCCCTGTAATAGTGATATCACTCAGAACAATGTCATGCTTCGCCAGCCAGTCCACCGCCTGAGGTGCCTGTTCCACAAATTCATGCAACAACACGGTGTTATTTTTTCCGTGGCCGCCCTTCAGGGTTTCCTCATAAAACAGAGATTTACTGTCACTGATACCTTTCAGTGCCTGATAGCGGGTTTCGGCCGCGTTCATCCCTACCGAGGCTTTCAGCGTATTGCCGCCAGGTATCGGCATTTTTTCGACAATCAGCACGCTGGCTCCCGACTCGCTGGCCTGTATCGCGGCCGTCAGCCCGGCACCGCCACTGCCCACCACCACGACATCATAGTGTGCGACGGCCCCGCCATCACCGCCAGCCTGCTGTAAACGCTCTCTTGCGGATGACATCAGCACTTTGGCGACCACTTTTTTCACGGCTTCGCATTGTGTCGTGGCTCCGGTCACCGCATCCACATAAGGGCTGTTAGCGTCCAGGATCCGCGCGCGTAGCTCATTAAAATGGGTGGTAAATTCGATCTCAGCCGGTTCTGTGGTAGACAGTTCGAGATCTGTGATGCGATCCTCCGCCAGAGTGACCGTGATGCGGCATTCTCCCTGCTCATCATGTAAGGTTTCACTGTAGTGGCCGGGCATAAACTTCCCGCCCGCCAGACTCACATCGCGGACCATCGCCGCGACCTGGGGGAAGTACCACAAAGGCTCGGGAATAAATAAGGCTTCACGCTGAGTACTGTCGATGGCCAGCGAAAGAGTCTGCCCCTCTATGATCCTTGTGGCCCAGTCAGTGTAAGCAATACTGCCTTTCCCGACGGCGACCAGCGAGTAACCATGAGTCAGTGCCTGCGTGGTTTCCTGCTGGCTCAGCACACTGCCGACACCAATCACCGGGACACGAGCCAGTGCCGCGGTTCGCTTTGCCATGTATTTATCGATTAACGGCTCACTGTCTGCGGTATCGACCAGCGAACTGCGCAAAATATGGTTCATTGAGAAGTGCAGATAATCCAGCCCCTGGACAGCCAGCTTATCCAGCAGAAAGAGCGTATCGTCAAAACGGATCCCCGGTTCTTCGATCTCTTCAGGAGAAAAACGGTAGCCGATAATAAACCCTGGCGGCGCATACTGTTTTGCCATCTTTTGGGCCGTTTTCAGCACTTCCAGCGGGAAACGGGCCCGTTTTTCACGACTCCCCCCCCATTCATCATTTCGCCGGTTAGCATGCGGTGAGAAGAACTGCTGAATAAGGTAAGTATTCGCTCCGTGGATTTCAACGCCATCAAAGCCGGCCAGGATGGCCCGGTGGACCGCCTGCCCGAATTTTTCCACCATGTCCGCCACTTCCTGCGCTTTAAGCGCGCGGGGGGTGACAGCGCCTTCCCTTGGCATGGCGATAGCATCCGGGGCCACCGGCTGCCGGCCGCCAATCAGCATCGGTTCGCTCATTCGACCGCCATGATAAATTTGCAGAATTGCTTTTGAACCGCGCTCTTTGATAGCACTGGCGATGTTTGCCAGACCGTCGATTTTACTGTCTTTATCGATACCGATCGCCCCGGGGAATGCCGGGCCGTTATCTTCCACAAAGGCGCATTCAACAATAATGGCTGCAGCATCACCCGCACGCTGTCGATAGTATTCCACCAGCTCCCGGGTCACGCTGCCTTCATGAAAACCGGCACAGGTTGTCATCGGGGCCATTACCAGCCGGTTTTTTAAGGTCGTACCACAAGGAAGCGTCAGGGGATCTAATAGCTGCGGGTTACAATTCGTCATTATCTGCTCCGGATGTTCAGGACTATTTTCTTAAGGCCGTTATCGGAACCCCGTTATTCAGGTCATGTCCGATATCCGTATTCAAGCAAAAACAGAAGACACAAGTTATGACATAAATTAATTAAAGTGCAAAGGCAACAAAAAGGAATGATAAAATATTTTTCTGTTAACAGTTTTCACTCTCTTTTATTACAGAATAATATAGGGGGACAGTTATCATTAAAAGACTGAAAAACCATTAAAATCATCATGAAACCGTGTTTACTCCGGCCATCCCTCCGGGCAGGAAGGGCATCCGGCTGACGGTAAATAAGCAGGTAACTGATATAAAAGGCAATTACAAAAAATAATTTAAAAATAAAAAAATAGTTATATTTCATTGATCAGGATCAACGGTAAAAAAAAGAGATAATAGATCATATAAAAACTTTATCCGTTACGCAGATGATGTAACATGCTCTGCATAATAATAATTTTGCGTAAAGGCTATTCTGAACCACAGATACGTTCTGACACCGGAAACGCAATATATCTGCACGCTACTTCCATGACTATTCTAACTCCATACAGAAACTGACTATGAACGTAAAATCAAATGCAACTCAGCCCGCGACGGGAGTTCCCCCCGCCACCGGCAAAAAAAATCGTCTGATATTATTGCTCCTTCCCATCGTCGTCTCCCTTCTGCTTTTACTCGTCCCCGTGCCTGCCGGTCTGCCGCCTTATGCCTGGCATTTCTTCGCGGTGTTTGTAGGGGTCATCGTCGGGCTGATTTTTGAACCGTTGCCCGGTGCCGTTATCGGCCTGACCGGAGTGGTGGTTATCGCCCTCTTCAGCCACTGGCTCTTGTTCAGCCCGGAACAGCAAGCGGCACCAGGTTTCAAACTGGCAGGCCAGTCATTTAAATGGGCCGTCAGCGGATTTGGTAACTCAACCGTCTGGCTGATTTTCGGGGCCTTTATGTTTGCTGCCGGTTACGATAAAACGCAGTTCGGCCGTCGACTGGCACTGATACTGGTCAAATATCTGGGACGTCGTAGCCTGACTCTGGGTTATGCCATTACCTTCGCCGATTTGTTACTGGCACCGTTTACGCCCTCCAATACGGCGCGTAGCGGCGGGACTATCTACCCGATCATTGCCAACCTGCCTCCGCTGTATGGGTCCAAACCGAATGACCCCAGTGCAAGACGTATCGGTTCATATCTGATGTGGGTTGCCATTACTGCCGCCTGTATCACCAGCTCAATGTTCCTTTCCGCACTGGCTCCCAACCTGCTGGCGCTGGCGCTGGTGAAAAGTATTACCGGAATTACTATCTCCTGGGGGAACTGGTTTCTGGCCTTCCTGCCGCTCGGTATTATCCTGATCCTGGCGATGCCCCTGCTGGCCTATCTGTTTTATCCGCCGGAGGTGAAGATTAACGATGAGGTGCCCCGCTGGGCCACCCGTGAGCTGGAAAAACTGGGTAAGCTTTCACGTAACGAAATTCTGCTGCTGGTTTTTGTGTGCTGCGCACTGGCCATGTGGATTTTTGCCGCCAGCTGGATTGAACCTGCCATGGCGGCTCTGCTGGTGATCACCCTGATGTTATGGACCGGGGTACTTAACTGGAGCGATATCACAGGTAATAAAGCCGCCTGGAATACATTTACCTGGTTTGCAACGCTGGTTGCTCTGGCGGATGGTCTTTCTTCCACCGGCTTTATTGGCTGGCTGGGGAAAGAAGGCGGTGCACTGATGGGCGGTATCTCGCCGGGCGTGGCGCTGATTGTACTGGTGATTGCCTTTTATCTGCTGCATTACCTGTTTGCCAGTACCACCGCACATACCACTGCATTATTACCGGCTATGCTGACCATCGCCGCCACCATTCCGGGCATGAATATGCAGGTCTTTTGTCTGATGATGGTCACTTCGTTGGGTGTGATGGGCATTATCACCCCTTACGGGACCGGGCCTAGCCCGATATACTACGGAAGTGGCTATTTGCCTACCGTAGACTACTGGCGTCTGGGCACCATTTTTGGTGCTATCTTCCTGGTCGCATTACTTGTCATCGGCTACCCCTGGATGATGATGATCTTCGGATAACAGCGTCGTTTTTATCGCTGCAGGTATTTATGTCAATGAGCCTCTCCCGGCCCCGGCAACGTATCGGGGACCGGGAGAGAATTTCCATTACCATCGGTATTTTGCGAAACATAGCAGCAGCCCGTCGGCTGCTCTTTAAGTGAGAAAACATGTCAACTATCCCTTTTCATTATCAGGACCCGTTTCCTGTCTCCAAAGATGACTCCGACTATTACCTGCTCAGCAGCGATTATGTATCAGTCGCTGAATTTGAAGGGCAGGAGATCCTGAAAGTCGCCCCGGAAGCACTGACTCTGCTCGCTCAGCAGGCATTCCATGATACTTCGTTTATGTTGCGCACCGCCCATCAGCAACAGGTGGCCGATATCCTTGATGACCCGGAAGCCAGCGAAAATGATAAATATGTTGCGCTGCAGTTTCTGCGTAACTCCGAAATTGCTGCCAAAGGTATCCTGCCTTCCTGTCAGGACACCGGGACCGCGATCATCGTCGGTAAAAAAGGTCAGCGGGTATGGACCGGTGGCGGGGATGAAGTCTTTCTCAGCCAGGGCGTGTTCAATACTTACCAGCAGGATAACCTGCGTTATTCCCAGAATGCTGCGCTGGATATGTACCAGGAAGTGAATACCGGCACCAACCTGCCGGCACAGATTGATCTCTATAGTGTGGATGGCGACGAATATAAGTTCCTGTGTATTGCCAAGGGGGGCGGTTCTGCCAATAAAACCTATCTGTACCAGGAAACCAAAGCCCTGCTCAGCCCGGGTAAACTCAAGGATTATCTGGTCGGGAAAATGCGTACCCTGGGTACCGCAGCCTGTCCGCCTTACCACATTGCCTTTGTGATCGGCGGGACATCCGCAGAGAGCACCCTGAAAACCGTTAAACTGGCTTCCGCCCATTACTATGATGGCCTGCCGACCGAAGGCAATAAATATGGTCAGGCGTTCCGCGATGTTGCGCTGGAACAGGAACTGTTGGAAGAAGCACAGAATCTCGGTCTGGGGGCACAGTTCGGCGGCAAATATTTTGCCCACGATATCCGTGTGATCCGTCTGCCTCGCCACGGTGCTTCCTGCCCGATCGGTATGGGCGTCTCCTGCTCGGCTGACCGTAATATTAAAGCCAAAATTAACCGTAAAGGACTGTGGATAGAAAAGCTGGAACACAACCCGGCACGCCTTATTCCTCAGGCCCTGCAGAATGCTGAGGAAAGCACAGTCGTCAGCGTCGACCTGAACCGGCCGATGAAGGAAATCCTGGCTCAGCTCAGCCAGTATCCGGCATCGACCCGTCTTTCGCTGAACGGGACGATTATCGTCGCACGGGATATCGCCCATGCAAAACTGAAAGAACGCCTGGATAACGGGGAAGAACTCCCGCAGTACATCAAAGATCACCCGGTCTATTACGCCGGCCCGGCGAAAACACCGGTCGGTTATGCCTCCGGTTCACTCGGGCCAACCACTGCCGGACGAATGGACTCTTATGTGGATTTACTGCAGTCCCACGGCGGCAGCATGATTATGCTGGCCAAAGGGAACCGCAGCCAGCAGGTGACAGATGCCTGTAAAAAACATGGCGGATTTTATCTGGGCAGTATCGGGGGACCGGCAGCGGTGCTGGCACAACAAAGTATTAAGAACCTGGAATGTGTCGAGTATCCGGAACTGGGTATGGAAGCGATATGGAAAATTGAAGTTGAGAATTTTCCTGCTTTTATCCTGGTGGATGATAAGGGTAATGATTTCTTTACCCAAATTCTGCAAAATCAATGTGGCGGATGTGCAAAGTCTGCCTGATCTCCTGCGGCCGGTGGGTATCACCGGCCGTTATCGCAATATCGGATAACTATTTTCCTCCGCATCATATTATTCTCTGCATCGCTTTTTTTAATGGCTGTCATCTGCCATGCTTTAAAGTGATAACCACATCACCGAAAGGAGACCTTCATGAGCAAGATTAAAAGCTACGCCGCCGCCGAAGCTGGCGCAGCACTGGAACTGCAGGAATTTGATGCCGGTGAACTTGCTGCCGAAGATGTTGAAGTCACGGTTGAGTACTGTGGTATTTGTCATTCCGATCTGTCGATGATTGACAATGAATGGGGCATATCTCAGTACCCTCTGGTTGCCGGTCACGAAGTGGTTGGCCGCGTCAGTGCCCTGGGGAGTGCTGCAGAGAACAAAGGCCTGAAAGTCGGCCAGCGCGTCGGGATTGGCTGGACAGCACGCAGCTGCGGATATTGTGATGCCTGTATCAGCGGCAGTCACAGTAACTGTAAACAAGGCAGTGTGCCGACTATCCTGAACCGTGGTGGCTTCGCTGAAAAAATTCGTGCCGACTGGCAGTGGGTGATCCCGCTTCCGGAAGCGCTGGATATCGAATCTGCCGGTCCGCTGCTGTGCGGCGGGATCACGGTATTTAAACCCCTGCTGCAACATCACATCACGGCAACCAGTCGTGTCGGTGTGATTGGTATCGGTGGCCTGGGCCATATCGCCATTAAACTGTTGCATGCCATGGGCTGTGAAGTTACCGCTTTCAGCTCATCGCCGTCTAAAGAGCAGGAAATTCTGGGAATGGGTGCCGATAAAGTGGTTAACAGCCGCGATCCGGAAGCCCTGAAAGCCCTGGCAGGACAGTTCGACCTGATTATCAACACCATTAATGTTGATCTGGACTGGATGCCGTACTTCCAGGCACTGACCTACAACGGAAGCTTCCATACCGTGGGTGCCGTGATGAAACCGTTTGAAGTGCCGGCCTTTACGCTGATTGCCGGTGACCGGAGCATTTCCGGGTCATCGACCGGCTCTCCGCATGAGTTACGCAGCCTGGTAAAACTGGCTGCCCGCTCCGGTGTGAAGCCTCAGACCGAGCTGTTCCCGATGTCAAAAATCAATGAAGCTCTGCAGTATGTACGTGACGGTAAAGCCCGTTACCGTGCGGTACTGAAAGCGGATTTCTGACCGCGACCCGGCCCGGCATCCTGCCGGGCCTTTCGCATTATTCTGCTGACTTTCCTGCCCGTTCGATGGCTGCCATCGCCTGATACAGCGTTTCTGCCGTCACTTCCACCGGCAACAGATGAATGGTCTCCCGCGGGCGTAAGGTATGCGCGATCACTTTATCCATCTCTTCACGATCTGACAGACAGACACCCAACTCCGCCAGCGTGACCGGCAATTTCAGTTGGTGATAAAAGTGCAACAGCTTACGGATATCCTGCTGCTGATTCAGTAAGGCCGACTGGACCAGAATGCCATAAGCCACCTTAATACCGTGCAGAATACGGTGGGTTTGCGGCAATACGGTCAGCCCGTTGTGCACAGCATGTGCAGCAGCGACACGGGTGAAACGTTCACCCAGCCCGCCTATCAGCCCGCCACCGGCAATAATCGCATCCACCACCGAGATAAAACGCGGGGTCAGTGTACCCTGTTGCTGATCCCGCAGGGCAGCAGCACTGTCACTGAACAGCAGGTCACGCAGACCTTCTGCCATTTTCAATGCCGTCTTTGCCAGGTAAGGGACACTGCTGGCGGTTTCATCCGGCAGCAGCACCCGGGCTTCATACCATTTCGCCAGGGTATCGCCGATACCGGCCAGCAGGTAGTCGGCCGGCGCGTTCAGAATAATTTCCGGCTCCACCAGCACCAGATGGTTAGACTGTTTAAAGATTTCATAACCAATGTTCTCTCCGTGGGCGTTGTACCACACCGAGAGCGGCGTCCAGGCAGCACAGGTGGCTGCAATGGTGGGAATAAGTACCACCGGTAATTTCAGACGATCCGCCAGTGCTTTTGCACTGTCCATCACGGAGCCGCCCCCGATACCGATAATCACTTTCCGGTGGTCCCCGGCCTGCGCCAGTAACTGGCTGATTAAAGGTTCACTGCAATGTTCACGTATGCAGTGCTTTCCGGCCGAAGGCAGAGACCAGGCGGCCGGAAGAAAAGACTCTGTCGCCGCAATCGCCCGTTCACCATAGATCCAGAACGCCTGCTCCAGGTCTGCGGCGGAATAAAAATTTTCCAGCTCGCGCAATGCCCCCGGGAAGCAGTAATAATTGGCCGGTCCCGGTACGACCTGTATTTCGGTAAATGGCATCTCAGACTCCCCCGACAGGCTGTGTATTTTCATGTTTTACAGATGAATAATCTTCGGCATCCACATCATACCCTGACGGCTCCCAGCGAATGATCAACAACGCCAGCAGGCCGATGACCGGTGATAATGCGATAACCCAAAACAACCCGGTGTCCAGGGTCGCGGTCAGGATAGGGAACAGAAACAGTGCCAGCGTCGAGCTGAAACGCGTGATCGTCTGGTTGAAACCGACACCCACCCCACGAATCGACGCCGGATAACTGAGCGATGCGTACACCATGGTATGCGCGCCCGGCCCGAAGCCCTGCCCCAGCAGAAAAAGTGCCAGGAAAGCACAGCAGGCAACGGCCTGTGCGGTATCTTCCGGACGTCCGGACAGCGCCAGACCCAGCAGCGCGACCAGTTGGCAGGTATACCCGGCAATCGTCATACTGCGCGACCCCAGTTTCGGAACCAGACGAACAGCGGCCAGTCCGCCGGTAAAGGCAAACAGCAGGTTCAGTGCCAGAGAGACCAGGATAGTGGTCAGCATCGATTGTTTAAACAGGGTCGAGATAATAATCGGCAGTCCGAACGCGATAGCCGCATAAGCAAACGGCGAAACAAAAGACATCACGCTGTTCAGCACTGTACGTTTCAGATAGTCGCCCTGCAGTAATACACCGTAGCTTTTCCAGCCGGTGGTACGCCGTTTCAGACCACTTTCCGGGTGTAACGCCGCCTCTTTTCCGACGGTGGCCGGGATATTATAGGCCGTCTGCAGGATCCTCGCCGCAGAGGTTAAATCCCCCTGTTGCGCCGCCCAGACCGGCGATTCGGTCATGTAACGTTTACGCACCGTCAGGATCACCAGCGCCGGTACCGCCCCGAAGCCCACGATATACCGCCACAGGTATTCGCTCTGACTGGCGGGCAATGAATAGAATAGCCCGAGCACCAGCAGATACGAGACCGAGATGGCCGCATACCAGGTCGGACACCACATCGCAATGCTGGAAGCCTTATTTCCCCGTCCCTTCAGCCGCGAGAATTCGGCCAGAAAGGCCATAGCGACCGGTAAGTCGATACCAATCCCCAGCCCCATAATAAAGCGGCTGACGCCAAGGACTTCGGCATTCGGTGCCAGCGCTCCCAGCAGGGCGGCAAACACAAAGAAAAACATATCGGCCATAAACACACGGTAACGGCCGATTTTATCGGTGAGATAACCCCCGATGACGGCGCCGACGATGGCCCCGAGAGTAATGGCAGAAACCACCATCCCGATACCTTCCGGACTCAGTCCGAACTGCCGGGTAATGTCTTTCACGCCGAATGCCAGCGCACCTAAATCATAGGCATCCAGGAAGACACCACCGAGTGCGATGGCCACGATGATCCGGGCATTGCTTCTGGCATGCGTTGAGTTATTGACCAGCCGGCTGACATCTGCCGCGCTACGAAGAGTGTAATTATTCTCTGGTGTGGAGCTACCTGACGATCCGTCAGCTAAATGTTGAGTCATAGTTTGCGATGTTTATCAGTGATATTTTATGAGAAGAAAGGTTGTTTAGACGTTTGGACGTCTCAATGTCCAGATTTCCATATTTCCTGAAAAACCGCAAGTCTTTTACCCTCTCCGCCGTGCCGTTCCCCTGCCCTGAAACCTGTGCTTCCGGTGAGAGTATGACCGGTCCGCGTGCACCGGAATAAAAAGAAAACCGAATACCTTACCGGAAAGTCCCCCGCTATTAACGCCCCGTATCCGTCAGCTCCCGCGTCTGCCGGACCTGTCTCATAAGCCGCAACGACGAGGGCTTAGCTAATTTCCGGATAATCTGTGCACGAATTGATATTAAATAAAACGAAAAAGCGTGGATATAGTTTAAGCAATAATATTAATCAGTTAAGAGTGCTTATGGCCAGAAATGAACAACTCTCATTAGGTGCATTTATCCATCCGGCAGGACACCACGTGGCCGCCTGGCGGCACCCTGATGTTGCACCCGACCCGCTGAATATTCAGCAATATATCCGGATAGCTCAGCTTGCCGAACGCGCCTGCCTGGACACCTTATTTATTGCCGACAGCCTGGCGGTCTTTGACTCGCCGGTGGCCCACAAAATGGCGCGCTCTAATTACTTTGAACCGGTAACACTGCTGGCGACCCTCTCAGCGGTGACACAGCATATCGGTTTAATTGCGACCGCGACCACCAGCTACAATCAGCCATACCATATTGCGCGTCAGTTCGCGTCACTGGACCACCTGTCCGGCGGGCGTGCGGGCTGGAACCTGGTGACGTCTGATGCCGCCAACGAAGCCGCTAATTTCAACCGGGAACAGCACTTCAGTCATCAGGAACGTTATTTACGCGCCCGTGAGTTTTACCGTGTGGTTGAAGGGCTCTGGAATAGCTGGGAAGACGATGCGTTTGTGTATGACAAACCAGGCGGCGAGGTCTATCGCCCGGAAAAAATGCATCCGCTTCACCATCACGGCGATTACTTCCGGGTACGGGGGCCATTAAACATTGCCCGTTCACCGCAGGGTAAACCCGTCGTTGTACAGGCCGGCTCGTCCGAAGACGGCAAAGCACTGGCCGCAGCCACGGCGGATGTCGTATTTACCGCCCAGCCAACACTCGACAAAGCCAAAGCGTTTTACCGGGATGTGAAACAGCGCCTGAGCCTCTCCGGCCGGACCGAAGACAGCCTGAAAATCATGCCTGGCGTGCTGCTGATCACCGGACAGTCTCAGTCTGAGGCCGAAGAAAAATATGAGCAGTTCCAGCAACTGGTCGAGCCGGACGTGGGGATCGCACTGCTGGGCAGAATGCTGGGGAATTTTGATTTGTCCGGCTATCCACCGGATGAACCCCTTCCCGAACTTCCCTTGTCAGACTCCGGCCAGCAAAGCCGTCAGGCCCTGTTACTGGCGCTGGCCGCCGAAGAAAACCTGACGCTGGCAGAGCTGGGGTTACGCATTGCCGGAGGCCGTGGGCACCGGACCCTGAAAGGTACTCCCCGGCAGATTGCCGACGAACTGCAGTGCTGGTTCGAAGAGTATGCCGCGGACGGTTTCAATATTATGGTGCCGCACCTGCCGCTGGGGCTGGAAGAGGTTGTACTGCAGGTCGTCCCGGAGTTGCAACGGCGCGGCCTGTTCCGCAAACAGTATCAGGGTAATACCCTACGCAGCCATCTTGGTTTATCCGTCCCCGCGTTTTCCCCGTCATCTGCGAGAAATTAATATGCATTACCAGCCTGCAAAACAGCGTTATCAGGACATGCCTTACCGGTATTGTGGTCAGAGTGGCCTGAAACTGCCGCGGATCTCCCTCGGTTTATGGCAACACTTCGGTGATAACACCACCCGGGAACAACAGCGTGCCCTGCTGCACAGCGCATTCGATGCCGGGATAACCCATTTTGATTTAGCGAATAATTACGGAACCCCTTATGGCAGCGCCGAACAGAATTTCGGTGAGGTTTTCCGCAGAGATCTCCGCCCGTTCCGCGATGAACTGATCATCTCCAGTAAAGCCGGGTATGACATGTGGCCCGGGCCTTACGGACAAGGCGGCAGTTCACGCAAATACCTGCTGGCCAGCCTTGACCAGAGCCTGCAGCGACTGGGCCTGGACTACCTGGATATCTTCTACTCTCACTGTTATGACCCGGACACAACGCTGGAAGAGACCGCCTCGGCATTAGCCACCGCGGTCAGCCAGGGGAAAGCCCTGTATGTCGGGATCTCCTCTTACCCCTCTGCACAGACGCGGGAAATCACACGCCTGTTACGTCAGTGGCATGTGCCACTGATTGTTCATCAGCCGGCCTATAACCTGTTCAACCGCTGGATTGAGCAAAACCTGCTGGAAACCTGTGCCGCACAGGGCACCGGGATCATTGCCTTCAGTACCCTCGCCCAGGGATTACTGAGCGGTAAATACACCGCCGCCACTCCGGCGGATAAGCCACGCGCCAGTATCGATCAGCGTGAACTGAGTGAGCAGAATTACACCCGGATTGCGGGGCTGGAGGCCATCGCCCGACAGCGTGGACAATCCCTGCCACAGATGGCGCTGGCCTGGGTTCTCCGCTTACCGGAAGTGACTTCCGCGCTGACCGGTGTCAGCTCGGTGGCGCAACTGCAGCACAATCTGCAGGCGCTGGAAAATACCGACTTTACCCCCCGTGAACTGCAGGCCATCGACCACTATGCCATCGATGGCAGCAGCCTGTTTGGCAGGATCAACGACCCCCGACCGGAGGCCTGATGTTTACACTGATAACTACCCTGGCAACGCTGTTGCTGATCATTCTGATCTCTTCCTGGCTGACACGGCGGATCAAAAATACCAGTGCCAGGGAGTATTTTATGGCCAGCGGCAAGCTGAGCTTCGGTTTTATCGCCGGTTCCATGATGCTGACGAATGTGTCCGTTGATCAACTGATCGGCCTGAACGGCGATGCCTACCTGCATAATCTCAGTGCCATCGCATGGGAAGCCACGGCCATTATTGCCATTATCGCGCTGGCGTTGTTCTTCCTTCCCCGCTATATGCAAAGCGGCTTTACCACCCTGACCGGGTTTATTGAATCCCGTTATGACCGGACCGCCCGCAAAATTGTCAGTATTCTGCTGCTGATGACGTATACCCTGGTGTTATGCCCTTCATCACTCTACCTCGGGGCGCTGACGCTGGAGAAAATCTTTAATGTTCAGCAACTGCTGGGGATCAGTTATCAGAGCAGCCTGGTCGCCATGATCTGTCTGACCGGAGCCATCGGGACGGCCTATGCCGTGTTCGGCGGGCTGCGGGCGATTGCGGTTTCCGATACTATCAATGGTGTGTTTCTGCTGGCGATCATTTTCCTGGTCCCGGTGCTCGGCTTTATCGCGCTGGGACACGGCCATTTTCAGGAAGGGGTACACGAGCTTCTGCGTCAGAATCCGCAAAAACTGAATATGATCGGCAATGCCCACGACAGTGTGCCGTTCAGCACCCTGTTTACCGGGATGATTTTTGCCAACCTGTTTTACTGGTGTACCAACCAGGCCATTATGCAAAAAAGCCTGGCCGCCCGTTCACTGGAGGAAGCACAGAAAGGTATTCTGCTCACCGGGGCGTTTAAGCTGATCCTGCCATTACTGATGATGCTGCCCGGCATTATTGCCTGGCACTATTTCCGCGGGCATCCGCTGGTCTCGTCGGACCTGGCGTATCCGGCCCTGATTGCTGCTCTGTTGCCCTGGTGGCTGAAAGGGTTCTTTGTCGCCATCATCCTCGGTGCGGTAATGAGTCACTTTAATGCCATACTGAATGCGTCTGCTACGCTGCTGACTTATGACTTCTATCTGCACCGCCGCCCCGGAGCCACAGACCGCCAACAGATCCGTTTCGGTAAGCAAATGACCCTGCTGGTCGCCATTATCTCTATTGCCTGTGCCCCGTTGTTAATCCATGCCCCGGACGGTATCTACACCCTGTTACGCCGTTTCACCGGGTTCTTTAATATGCCGGTCATTGCGATAGTGCTGTTTGCCTTTCTCGTCTCCCGGCCGCCCGCCATCGCCGCAAAAGTGGTGCTGGTGTTTCATGCCCTGCTGTACGGTATTTTTATTCTGGGACTGAACGTGGATGCCCGCTGGGGGATCAGCTTTATTCATCTGATGGGGATATTATTTGCCTGTGAAATGTTACTGCTGTTTGCTCTGAACCATTATCTGCCCTCGGGCAATAAAGGCCGCCTGCCTGACAGCGGAAGTGAACTGGTAGGCTGGCGCTATGCGGTGCCGGTGAGTATCGCGCTGATTGCGGCACTGGTCAGTCTGTATCTGACGTTCTCCCCGCTCGGACTGGTGAGCGGGCACTTACAGCAAGGCTGGTATATTGCGATGGTGCTGGTCTGGAGTCTGGCGTTGATCGCCCATCTGCGCTACGCCCGGCGGTCAAAATCGCGCCCGCTTGCCGGTAACGGCTTGCGGGCATAGGCCACACACCCAGAGATCACGCACGGCCCTTCAGATCCTGCGGCCCCGGTAAGCCACGGGGCCGCAGGTCGTTAGCCGTTACCGCGGAATTCCGGATAAAGACTCATCCCGCCATCCACAAATAATGTGGTGCCGTGCACATAATCCGCCAGGTCACTGGCCAGCCAGACGACAGCGTTGGCAATATCTTCGGTCACCCCGATACGTCCGTAAGGGATCAATTCCAGCAGTTTTTCGGCCGCCTCTCCCTGCGTCGCTTCCTTATTAATCGCCGTGGCGATGGCACCCGGGGCAACGGCATTAATACGGATTTTCTCCTCACCCAGCTCCTGTGCCAGCGAACGCATCAGCAAATCCAGCCCGCCTTTTGAGGCGGCGTAGTTGGCATGACCGGCCCAGGGGATCAACTGATGCACCGAGCTCATATGAATAATTTTACCTTTTGCCCGGCTGACAGACGCGCGATCCTGTTGACGGAACTGCCGGACGGCCGCCCGGGCGCACAGAAACTGTCCGGTCAGGTTCACATCCAGGACCTGTTGCCACTCGGCGAGGCTCATATCGGCTATCATGGCATCCCGCTGCAGGCCGGAGTTAGCCACCAGAATATCCAGGGCACCAAAGGCTTCGAGGGTTTTCGCAAACAGGTTTTCGACATCCTCTTCTTTTGACACATCCCCCTGCACCGTAATGGCCTGACCGCCCTTTTCACGAATGCTGCTGGCAAGTTTTTCTGCCGGCTCAGGCTGGCTGCGGTAATTAATCACCACGCTGGCACCGGCAGCCGCCAGGGCTTCGGCACATCCGTAGCCAATACCTGAACTGGCACCGGTAATTAACGCCACCTGGTTTTTCAGAGATAAAATCATCCATTACTCCTGTGTCTGCAGAATAAAATATCCCCTTAAGTGTAGACACGGATCCGCCGGTTACTCAAAAAGACAGGGAAAAACCGAAGAGACAGGTCGGGCAGACAGCCCCCCGACAGACCAGTAAGAGAGTGACAAATTCGCTGACATAATGACCTGTCAGTAACATAACAATATTTGAGCCAGCCCTTGCGTTAGTTAGTTCCCCCGGCATAGTGCTGGCTTTTATTCCGCAGGAGCCTGCCGTTCACACCGGGTGAACTCCCTCACGGTTTTTCTTTTAATCAGAAAATCATACTTAATATTTCAGGTCCGCAGCCTCTTCCTGACCCGAAAGTCTGCCACCGGATGCGACGTTCATCACAAATCTATTGGCTCTCCGCGCCGGAGAAAACCACTCATATCCCCCGGTAACCGCTTTTTCCGCTATATCGCCACTGACCCGCTTTTCTTCCCGCCTGCGAACAAAAACCGACAGGATGGGAGTGCCGCCACTGACCGGGCTGGCACTCTCCCCGGCTCAGACCGGAGACCTCAGAACCGTTAACTTCTTTATCAGCTAACTGTATGGATAACTTATGGATAAACATAAATTTCTCAGGCATCTTCCCTGGGTTTTTTTAGGGATACTCGGGGCCGGATGCCTTGCCATCGTGGCATTACGGCGCGGTGAAACTATCAGCGCCCTGTGGCTGGTCGTCGCCTCGGTGTCTGTCTATCTGGTGGCTTATCGCTATTACAGTCTCTATATTGCCCGCAAAGTCATGCAACTGGACCCGACACGGGCAACCCCGGCCGTACTCAATAATGACGGTCTGAACTACGTCCCGACCAACCGCTATGTCCTGTTCGGCCACCACTTTGCCGCCATCGCCGGAGCGGGGCCGCTGGTCGGGCCGGTGCTGGCCGCACAAATGGGCTACCTGCCCGGAACGCTGTGGCTGCTCTCCGGGGTCGTCCTGGCCGGGGCGGTACAGGACTTTATGGTGCTGTTTATTTCCTCACGCCGGAACGGGGCATCCCTCGGAGAGATCATTAAACAAGAGATGGGCCCGGTCCCCGGGACCATTGCGTTGTTCGGCTGTTTTTTGATCATGATTATTATTCTGGCGGTACTGGCACTGATTGTGGTGAAAGCACTGGCCGAAAGTCCCTGGGGCGTTTTCACGGTATGCTCTACCGTGCCTATTGCCCTGTTTATGGGGATTTATATGCGTTTTTTACGGCCGGGTCGTGTGGGTGAAGTGTCGGTGATCGGTCTGGTATTGCTGCTGCTTTCTATCTGGTTCGGTGGTGTGATCGCCCATGATCCTTACTGGGGCCCGGCACTGACCTTTAAAGATACCACCATCACGTTTACCCTGATTGGCTATGCCTTTGTCTCTGCACTGTTACCGGTCTGGCTGATCCTGGCCCCCAGAGATTACCTGGCCACCTTCCTGAAAATCGGGGTGATTGTCGGTCTGGCTGCCGGGATTGTGATCCTGAACCCGGATCTGAAAATGCCGGCAGTCACGCCGTTTATCGATGGTTCCGGCCCGCTGTGGAAAGGCGCTCTGTTCCCGTTTTTATTTATCACTATCGCCTGTGGCGCGGTGTCAGGGTTTCACGCACTGATAGCCTCCGGGACGACCCCGAAACTACTGGCCAACGAAAACGATGCCCGTTTTATTGGTTACGGTGCCATGCTGATGGAATCCTTTGTGGCCATGATGGCTCTGGTCGCGGCCTCGGTGATCGAACCCGGTCTGTATTTTGCGATGAACAGCCCGCCCGCTACCCTTGGGATCACCATGCCTGATCTGCATCAGATGGGAGGCGATAATGCCCCGCTGATCATGGCACAACTACAGGAGGTGACTGCCCGGGCAGCCGCCACGGTCAGTTCCTGGGGATTTGTGATCACCCCGGAACAGATCCTGCAAACAGCCCAAAATATCGGGGAACCGTCGGTACTGAACCGGGCCGGCGGAGCACCGACGCTGGCCGTGGGAATTGCCGAAGTTTTCCATAAAATTATGCCAATGGCGGATATGGGATTCTGGTATCACTTCGGGATCCTGTTCGAGGCGTTATTTATCCTGACCGCTCTGGACGCCGGTACCCGCTCCGGGCGTTATATGTTGCAGGATCTGCTCGGTAACTTTATTCCTTTCCTTAAAAAAACACAGTCACTGCCCGCCGGTATTATCGGTACAGCCGGCTGCGTCGGATTATGGGGCTATTTACTGTATCAGGGCGTCGTGGACCCGCTGGGTGGCGTGAAGAGTCTGTGGCCGTTGTTCGGTATCTCCAATCAGATGCTGGCCGCCGTCGCACTGATGCTGGGCTGTGTCATTCTTATCAAAATGAAACGGCAACGGTATGTCTGGGTTCCCTTGCTGCCGGCCATCTGGTTACTGATCTGTACCACCCGGGCCTTAGGTCTGAAGCTGTTCAGCAATAATCCGCAACTGGAAGGCTTTTTCTATATGGCCCGGGAGTACCAGTCACGTTTACGTGTAGCGGGCAGTTCCCTGACGCCGGAACAGGTCAGCAATATGCAACATATCGTGATTAATAATTACACCAATGCCGGGCTGAGCATCCTGTTCCTGGTAGTGGTCTACAGCATTATGATTTACGGCCTGAAAATATGGCGTCAGGCAAGCCGGATACCGAAACGTACCGACAAAGAAACCCCTTATGTCCCGATCCCTGAAGGCGGTGTTAAAACCACCTCCGGCCATTAAATTACGCAAGGTCACGGCCCGCGTTTGCCGGGCCGGTGACGGAGGAGAAGTGATGAGTAAAGCAGCTTCGGTAGCCAGACACCTCGGACATGCCGCCAGAATGCTGGTGGGTATTCCAGATTATGAAACCTATGTGGCGCATATGCAGCTCAGACATCCTGATCAGCCGGTGATGAGTTATAAAGAATTTTTCCGCGAACGTCAGCAGGCCCGCTATGGCGGTAATGGTAAGGGGGGAATGCGCTGCTGCTGAAGCGGTAATATCAATACCGACTGTCAGGCATGGTTGCCCCGCGGGGCCAGCGCCAGGAGCTCCCCGCGAATGACTGCATCACCCTCCCCGGCCTGACGGTCCCCGCATAACTGGCGGGGCAGAGAAGTCATGACCGGGCCGTATGACAGCCCGGTCGTCACGGGGATGATAACCCGAGGATCGCCTTCAGCACCTTCAGATAACGGCGGCTGACCGGAACGATCTGTCCGTTTTTCATCACCAGCTCCCCCTGATGATTTTCATGCATGCGGATCTCACTCAGCAGATCCAGGTTGATCAAATGTTGCCGGTGGCAGCGGATCAACGGGGTCCGCCGTTCCAGCGTCCTCAGGGTCAACTCCGTCGTCCCGGTTTTTCCATCCCGCCCGGTCACATAGATACCCCCTATGCGGCTGCTGACACAGGCAACGTCTTCCATCGGCAGCAGATAAATACGGTTCAGACCGTTACAGGGAATATATTTCAGCGGCCTCTGGGTCACCTCTATCCGGCTGAGATCCTGCGGCTCCTCTGCCTGCCGCAGGCGTTGTAGTGTTTTTTCGAGTCTGTCAGCCCGGAGTGGTTTTAACAGGTAATCAACGGCATTCTCATCAAAGGCCTGTAATGCGTATTCATCATAGGCTGTAAGAAAAACAATATGGGGCCGTTGCCGGGTATCCAGCATCCCGGCCATTTCCAGCCCGCTGATACGGGGCATATGAATATCCAGAAAAACCACCCGCGGCTGCAGACGGTTAATTGCCGCCATTGCCTCTATCGCATTTTCCGCTTCGCCGGCAATCTCAATATCCGGGAATGATTGCAGTAACACCCGCAGATTTTCCCGTGCCAGGGGTTCATCATCCACGATCAATACCGTCAGCATGGCCCGGTCTCCGCCGGTAAGCGAAGCGTGACGCGGGTATAGCGTTCACTGTCCACTGTCACCGTAATCCCGTAATCATTGCCGAATTTTGCTTTCAGTCGTTTATCAGCCAGCCCCATACCCATCCCCTGCCCGTGATGATTATCCGGCAGATAAAGACCGGCATTATCCTGCACGGTCACTTCCACACACAGTGGCTGACGGCGGGCAAAGATAGTAATTTCCCCGACCCCGAACAGCCGTGATGTCCCGTGTTTGATCGCATTTTCCACCAGCGGCTGCAGAATAAATGCCGGCAACCGGTAATGACGTAATTCCTCCGGGATCTGCAGGGTCACTTTCAGTTTTGACTGAAAACGCGCCTGCTCAATTTGCAGATAAGCCTGCACATGTTCCAGCTCATCGCCCAGAGTTGCAATTTCTGACGAGCGTTTTAAGTTTTTACGAAAGAAGGTCGACAGATCCTGCACCAGTAAACCGGCCCGCTGACTGTCCTGGCGGATCACCGCCTGTAAGGTATTCAGCGCATTAAACAGAAAGTGAGGGTTGACCTGGGCATGCAGCAGTTTAATCTCTGAGCGCGCCAGCAGAGCTTTCTGGCGTTCATACTGACCGGCAAGGATCTGTGCGGATAATAGCCGGGCGATCCCTTCTCCCAGAGTGCGATTGATCGAGCTGAATAAGCGGTTTTTCGCTTCATACAGCTTAATGGTGCCGATGATCCGCTGGTTTTCTCCCTGTAACGGGATCACCAGTGAGGATCCGAGCCGGCATTGCGGGCTGATCCGGCAACGGTAAGGCACCTCATTACCGTCAGCATAGACGACGTTACCGGTTTCAATGGCACGGCGGCTATGATCAGACGATACCGGCCGCCCGGCCAGATGATGATCATCGCCGATCCCGGTGAAGGCCAGTAGCTTCTCACAGTCGGTTATCGCTACGGCACCGATATCCAGCTCCCGGTGCAGGACCTGAGCGACTTTCAGGCTATTTTCCTGATTAAATCCCTGCCGTAATATCCCTTCAGTGGCAGCGGCAACCCGTAATGCCGTCGCAGAAAATACGGAGGTGTATCGTTCAAACATCTCACGTTTATCCAAAAGGATACGCATAAATAGCGCCGCACCCGCCGTATTTGTGATAACCATCGGGGCGGCAATATCGCTGACCAATGAGAGCGCTTCCGTATAAGGCCGCGAAATCAGCAAAATAATCAGCATCTGTACCAGCTCAGCCAGCAGAGTAATGAGCCCGGCGGTCAGCGGGCTGAAGATTTTATCTGCCCGCTCACGGCGAACCAGATACCGATGCAGCAGGCCACCCAGCAGCCCCTCGATCACCGTTGAGATCATGCAACTGACGGCAGTCATTCCTCCCAGAGAATAGCGATGCAGACCACCGGTCAGTCCGACCAGGATCCCCACCGAAGGCCCCCCGAGCAGCCCCCCCATCACCGCACCGATAGCCCGCGTATTGGCAATGGAATCATCGATATGCAGGCCGAAATAGGTTCCGGCAATACAGAAGAAAGAAAAAGTGATATAGCAGAGCAGCTTATGGCGAAACCTCACCGTCACCTGCATCAGCGGAATAAACAGGCGCGTCTTACTCATCAGCCAGGCGATGACCAGAAAGACACACATTTGCTGTAACAACAGTAATATCAAACGTATTTCATGCATCTGCAATCGCCCTGTCTCTGACAAATTGCGAGCATAGCGTTTCCGGACAGGCCTTTCTTTGCGCCAGCGCCGAAATTTACCACGGCTTTTCGTCAGTCAGTACCGCAAAAGATTTATGTGACAGCGCTGAGGATTGCCCTCTGTCACCGCAGAAATCTGCACCATTGATCTCTTGTTTCATTAACCGGAGCCTGTATGCAACACCTTAGCCCTGAACGGGTCCATATCGCCGCATTTCCGTCAAATGCCTGCTCAGGACCCGTGCCTGTCGGTATGATTTCCGGGACGGGCCTCAGAAGACATAGATCATGGTAACGGCTACCGCATCCTGATTTGCCAGACGAAGCGCATTATCTTTCTTCAGCAGGCTCTTTTTATATTCCGTGGTGATCCGGAAGTTATCATTAAACGGATAGGCGGCGAAAAATACCAATGCTTTATCCAGCCAGGCATTACCGATGGATTCAAGACCTTCCCCCCGCGATTGTATATATCCGGCAGATGCCGTAATGCTCAGAGGTGTATTCCAGGAGGCTACCGCTTCAAAACTTTTGGCTTTGTTCGCAAACCCGGAAATATTTAGCGCGCTGCTACGGACCGGGTTCAAATTACGGCTTTCTGAATACAATACGGCCGCATAAAAAGGGGCGTGTTCCAGGTTTGTCCCGGCCACCCACGCTTCCATATTGTCCCCGCTACCGAGCGCCAGTTTTTTCTGTGCATCCGTCCGCGACGAACGGATATAGGACCCGCCAAGAGAAATACCGGTATCCGGGATTTTATACGTCAAAGACATACCATAACCGTTGCCATTCTGTTTCAGCGCCGGGGTATTACCTTCTTTTTTCCCCTGAAACTGGAAACCGGCTTCCAGCCCTTTCACCAGAGTAAAAAGATCCCGGTTATGGTAGGAAAAAGAGCCGGAACTGCGGCGTGACAGGAAGTTATCAATAGAAAAAGAACCCGCACCCCAGACAGGGAAAATATCCGTCCAGCGTACAACATCATAAAAAACACTGTCATTCCTTCCGTAATCGAAATACCCATATTCTCCGGCCGAGATACCGACATAGGCATAACGGGTATAATCTTCCCCAGGCTCACTTTCGGCCTTATTTGCCCGGAAATCATGTTCGAAACGGCTGTAACCGTACATCTGATCATTGATGTCGGTTTCTGCCCATAAATTAATACGGGCTATGACCGCATCGCCACTCATCGCCTTATTCTGACTGAAGAAGTGACGCCCCAGTACACGTCCGTCAAGATGCACCCGGTTTCCGCCCTGATCATAAATCGGTACAGCATGAGCATTCATCTGAAAAGAGGACAGTCCGGCTAACAGCATTACCCCGAAAGTATTTTTAATCGTCATCATATTAATTCATCCTGAAATAATATTTATTTATGTTATTTTGCAACCTATCCTGTTGCGTTAATTTTATTGTTATGCGGTGTGGTGTCTGAAATAGCGTTTTATTTTTTGCGGAGACCTCCCTGATTTAAGTAGTGAAAGAATAATGTCCATTGAAGGTAAACAATGCCGCAGATATTCTTTATAACCGGCACATAAATAGTTTTTATTCGTCTGTTCAAACCGGTGTTTCGGGCACCCTCCATGGCAGAGTGGCCGGAACGTACAACGGAGACAGTCAGGGTCGAGGTGACGGAGTTTATGCTGGCCGAAGCGGATATTCTGTTCAGAGTTGATCAGATCCCGGAGATCCGAATGATGTATGTTTCCCAGCCGGTGTTGCGGGTAGACGAAGTGATCGCAGGAATAGACATCCCCGTTCGCTTCCATCACCGGGTTCGCACCACAGGTCGGCGCAGTGACGCAGGATCCCTGTCCCCCGGCCAGTTGTGTCATCGTCTGTTCAAAATTCATCACAAACACACTGCCCGTGTCATTCAGCAGCCAGTGATCAAAAATTTTGTTCAGAAACCGGCCATATGCCTGTGCCGGAACCGACCAGGGAGTCACCTCGCTCTGTCCGGTGAAATCCGGTGATATCAGCGTCAGTCCGTCCGGGCCTGGCTTATTCGCGGCTCTTTCCACCAGCGGGATAAACTGAATATAACGGCTGCCGGCCCGTTTCAGCGCCTGGTACGTTTCCAGCGGACGCCTGACATTCTCTGCATTAACCACCGTTAATGTATTGAACGCCACGCCGTGCTGCCTCAGTACGCGGATGCCGGCCAGCACGCTCTCATAGCTGCTCTTTCCTGCGCGGGTCTGACGCCAGCGGTCATTACTGACACGGTCACCGTCCAGAGAAATCCCCACCAGAAAGTGGTGTTTTTTCAGAAAACGGGCCCAGCTATCGTCCAGTAACATACCGTTCGTCTGGAGATAGTTATTAATTTGCCGGTTGCCGCGATAACGCTGTTGCAGATCCAAGGCCTTTTCAAAGTAGTCAATGCCCATCAATGTCGGTTCACCGCCCTGCCAGATAAACTCCGCCACCTCTGAGGTCCCTGCCTCAATATTCTGCCGGACAAACGCTTCCAGCGTGGTGTCATCCATTTTCCAGTGGTTTTTTCTGTCCGGATATAACCGCTCTTTTTCCAGGTAAAAACAGTAAGTACAGTCAAGGTTACAGACCGACCCGGAGGGTTTGGCAATCACCTGGAAATGCTCAAAAGGACGATTCATGATCAGCTTCCGTCTACGGGCAGTGCTGCCCGTACAGGCAACACTGCATCACTGCGGGGATTAATGTGCCGGCGTCCATTGCTCTGACGGACTTTCCTGCCAGCCGTAACGCACTGCTTTAAAATGAAGGACTGACTTATCTGAACGCGGTGTGATCGCGCCGGTATAAAGCTGCCAGGTTTTACCATCCCAGCTGTAACCGATAGAGGCATTTTCGGTCCGGTTACTCAGGTAGATCTTATGATTGACCTCATCCTGCATAACGACCGGAGATAAGGTGACATGCTGCCGGCCCTGAGTATCCAGCAGATCTGTAACCATCTGTCCTTCATCGATCAGGTTGGTATCATTTCCCTGATCACGCCAGTCATCCATCGCCTGACGAAAACGGGCAATTTCTGCACGATAGGCGCTGTCGGTAATGACATTTTTTAACTGCGCCGGATCCTTTCTGAGGTCGTAAAACTCTTCGGCCGGACGCGGTTCAAACCAGGCCTGTTGTGCCGGATTCAGTTGCTTATTCTGTTGCGCATTCACCAGGTCATGCATACTGCGTAATGCGTTACGGAAAGGGATACTGGCACCGCCCGGCGTGCTATCCAGATTACGCACATACTGGAAGTTTTTATCTCTGACAAACAGCGAACGCATTTTCAGATTATCCATCCGCCCTCTCGAACCGTAGACATATTCACGTCGCGGCGCATTATCCTTCGACAGATCAATACCTTTCATATAGTCAGGTACCTGCACACCGGCATAGCCAAGCAGGGTCGGCGCGAGATCTTCAAAGGAAATCAGCCGGTCATCGCTGCTACCATCCGCAGGCCAGCCTGCCGGCCGGTATTTCGCCGGGATATGGATCATCATCGGAACATGGGTTCCGGAATCATAACCTTCCCGCTTTTTACGCGGCAGACCATCGCCGTTATCGGCGGTGAAGATAACAATCGTATTGTCCCAGAGCTTATCTTTCTTCAGCGCCCGGATCAGATTACCGACCTGCTGATCCATCACCTGAACATTGTCATAGAGCTGAGCCAGTTCCTGGCGGGTATCCGGGGTATCGACCAGCCAGGGTTCAATGACCACATTGGCCGGGTCAGTCGGTGTATACCGGTAATGTGAGCGGAGTTCATTCCATACTTTCGTAATATACTCAAACCCTTGCGGCGTATTATTGTCGCTAAAGAGCGCCGACTCGTGGGTAATTTGCGGGTTAAAGTTCATAAAGAACGGCTTACCCTGCAGATCGTAGTTACGCCAGGCCACCGGCACCCTTAAATCGTCCATATTGCCGTAGTCCCCGTGCTCGCTCCATAATGAGAACGGCCCCACATCGGCATGCCCGCGGGTAAACTGGTAATCGGTCTTGGTATCGTTATAGGTAAAGTAGCCACTGCGCCGCAGTAACTCAGGGTAGCCTTTGACCCAGGAGGGAGGCACGCCGACATAGGCCCCTTCCGGCCTTGTTGCGGTGCGCATATGTTGTAACCCGATGGTATGAGAAAATACCCCCGTAATCAGCCCTGCACGTGAAGGTGCAGACACCCCCGCCATCGTAAATGCATTGGTAAACCGGACCGATTCTTTCGCCAGCGCATCCAGATTAGGCGTATTGGCCACCTTATCGCCAAAGGCTCCGATTCTGGCATTCATATCCTCGGTAGCAATAAGGATAATATTGGGACGGTCACTGCTAATTTGTGGCTGGAAGTGAGTATTTACTGCATTGACTGACGGGGCAATAAGCATTCCGGTAATCATCGATGACAATAAAAGAGGTTTCATCATTGATAGCGTCCTTTATCAATTACCCGTATTCATTGAATGAATACAGGTTATAATTAGCCAATACCCTGGCTGAAATATTCCTGATTTATTTTTATTACTCATAGAAGAGAGCGCGATGAATTCGCGTTGATCTTAATAATCTGCCTGACTCAATTCAGGTGGTTCAGACAGTAGCAGACTGATATATTTTTAATGTGAGGAAAATCACCAATGCTATAAAAATATCCCGCAACGAAATCAGTTAATCAGTTAATCAGTTAATCAGTTAATCAGTTAATCAGTTAATCAGTTAATCAGTTAATCAGTTAATCAGTTAATCAGTTAATCAGTTAATCAGTTATCTTATTCTTATTAAGTACAGAGCGATGGAAATTTATTTAGGCCCTCTGCCCCCGGAAATAGCTGATGCAGCCCTCCGGCAGATCTGGAGTGGATATTTTTCATTGCCCTCCCCTGGTGCACAGTTATTGAGCATTCGGCCTGACTGCACCAACCCGGGGCATCCGGCCTGCTCATATTTCTCTCCCTTTTTTATTTTGCAGCGTCTCCTGCACTTCATATCACCGTATTCTCAATAATTTCTTATGTATTAACACAAAATCTCCGGGACGGAATGACTGGCACGCTAATTGCTTATTAATTCTGTCAACGCTCAAAGGGGAAATAATGAAAATCGCTATCTGGCAAACACAGAGCAGCCACTGTGATTACACCGCGAATCTGGCCAGACTGGATTCTGCGTTACAGGAAGCTGCAGGTCAGGGCGCGTCATTACTCATCACCCCCGAGATGTTTCTTTCCGGATATGTCCTTAACGAACGTACCCGTGAGATGGCAGAGACATTTCCCCTCGCAGCACTGCAGGCGCTGGCCGGTAAATGGCAGATAGCCATTATCGCAGGCGGCCCGCTGGCTGCGGACGGTAAGGTCTTTAATGCCAGTTACTTTATTTCGTCGCTGGGGGAAATTTCCGGGATTTACCGCAAAACACACCTCTTCGGTGAGCTGGATAAAAGTCAGTTCACCGCCGGTGATCAACCGGTCTGCATCATTCCCTGTAACGGGGTAAATATCGCATTACTTATCTGCTACGACGTCGAGTTTCCGGAAACCGTTCGTGCCGCTGCCAATGCAGGCGCACATCTGGTTGCCGTCGCCACCGCACAGATGAAGCCTTTCGACTTCGTTAATAAACATCTGATAGCCACCCGGGCCTGGGAAAACCAGCTCTATGTGGCTTACGTTAATCAGACAGGCCAGGAAGAACACCTGGAATACGTGGGGTTAAGCCTGGTGGCTGGCCCGGACGGACAGGTGATAGCTCAGGCTTCAGAAACTCAGGAACAACTGCTTTACGCACAGATAGATCCATCTCAGGTGATTCAGGCACAGCGGGATAACCCTTACCTGACCGATCTGCGAACCGACATATTGTGAATAATACAAAACTCAGAGGATACCAGTATGAGTGACAGTAAATCGACACTAAAATCCGCCGGACTCAGCGGGAATCTGGGCGTTGGCAGCATCGTCTTTATGGTCATTGCCGCGGCAGCACCTTTGACAGTGATCGGCGGCAATGTGCCGCTGGCTATCGGCATCGGTAACGGCGCCGGAGCACCCTTTGGCTTTCTTATCGCCTCGCTGATCCTGCTGGTATTTGCGGTCGGTTTTGTCTCAATGACACCCTATGTGAAAGATGCCGGTGCCTTTTATTCTTACATTACCCAGGGTCTGGGCCTCCGTGCAGGAATGGGTGCCGCCTGGCTGGCACTGGTGACGTACACCACCATTCAGGCCGGGGTGTATGGCTATATGGGCTGGGCCGTTAATGACCTGGTGGTACATTACGGAGGGACCGCGCATCCATGGTGGTTGTACTCTGTGCTGGCGATTGCCGCCGTCGCTATTCTGGGTTACCGTCATATTGAGCTCAGCTCAAAGATCCTGGGAATTGCGCTGGTGCTGGAGATTGGAGTGGTTTTAATCATGAACTTCTCCGTTCTGTCGAAAGGGGGTGCCAGCGGTATCAACCTGGATTCATTCGAACCTTCCACGGCCTTTTCTCATGGTTTAGGGATGGCGGTACTGTTTGCCCTGACCGGATTTATCGGTTTCGAATCAACGGCTATTTTCCGCGATGAATCCCGTAACCCCGGTAAGACCATTCCCCGTGCCACCTATCTGGCAGTAGTGATTATCGGTGTATTTTATACCTTCTCTACCTGGGCCATGGTTGAAGCGACCGGTGCCTCCCACGCGGTGACTGTCGCTAACAATACGCTGAATGGTAACGGAAATATGCTGCTGGATATTGCCCGTCAGTATAACGGCGCACTGTTAAGTAACATCATCCAGGTGCTGCTGATCAGCAGTATTTTTGCCTGTGTTCTGAGCTTCCATAATGTGTTAGCCCGCTACAAATATGTGCTGTCCGGTCAGGGCTATATGCCTAAGTTCCTGTCTGAGGTTCACCATCAGCATAAATCCCCCTCTAATGCCTCACTGGTTCAGTCTGCCACCGCGCTGGTACTGATTGTTATCTGTGCATTATGCAAACTGCAGCCGCTGACTCAGGTATTCGGTTATATGGCAGGTATTGCCACCGTCGGTATTGTTTTACTGATGCTACTGACCAGCCTTTCCGTGGTGGTGTTCTTCAATAAAAACAAATCGCTGGTTCAGGGAAGACACTGGAAAACCCGTGTCCTGCCAGGGGTTTCCGTACTGACACTTTCAGCTTCACTGATCATGGTGCTTTCTAACTTCACCACCCTGACCGGGGGCAGCATACTGGTCAGTGCCCTGCTGGCCGTGATCCCGGTTCTGGCGTTAGTCGGGGGTTACCTGGTCATAAATAAACAACAGTTACTGGTAGCCGGTATGGAGTCTTAAGCGAGTTGCCATCTACGCGCCCCGGCCAGCTCCGGGGCTTTTTTATGCCAGTGATCATACTCTCATCCCGTCTTATCCTGTTTCATCCCTCCCCCCCGATGCTTTCTCCGTAGAATAAAAGATGCCGCCTGACGCGGGTTATTCCGCAAACGCTATACTTTATTCACTGGCCGGGAAATCACCTGCTTTTCCCGCCCCCCGGCAGGCAGGCCCGGAAACACAGCCCTGCTGCAACCCTCTCTTAGCGAAAAGGATACCTATGTGTACTTTTAAAACTCAGGATGGCACGCAGATCTACTTTAAAGACTGGGGGACCGGGAAACCGGTCGTATTCAGCCATGGCTGGCCTCTGGACAGCGATATGTGGGATACGCAACTCAATTTTCTGGCAGATAACGGCTATCGTGCCATCGCCTTTGACCGTCGGGGATTCGGACGTTCCGGACAACCCTGGCAGGGTTATCACTACGATACCCTGGCCTCCGATATTCATGACTTACTGACTCATCTGGATCTGCAGGACGTCACTCTGGTCGGCTTTTCCATGGGCGGGGGGGATGTTGCCCGCTATATCAGCCATTACGGAAGCTCACGTATTGATGGTCTGGTTCTGCTGGGCGCAGTGACTCCGTTACTGGGGGCTAAACCTGATTTCCCTGAAGGCGTGGACGCATCCGTCTTCGGGAATATCCGCCAGGGCTTGCTGAAAGACAGAGCGCAGTTTATCAGTGATTTTGCGACTCCGTTTTACGGGGCAAATGCCGGGCAGACAGTGTCTGATGGCATACGGGCACAGACACTAAATATCGCCTTACTGGCATCATTGAAGGCAACGGTTGAGTGTGTCACGGCATTTTCTGAGACCGATTTTCGCCCTGATATGGCAAAAATTGATGTGCCGGCACTGGTGATCCACGGCAACAATGACCAGGTCGTTCCCTTTGAAACGACCGGTAAACTGGCGGCTGAAATGATTAAAAATTCTTCACTAAAGATTTATGATAATGCGCCTCATGGCTTTGTCGTGACCCACGCACAACAGCTGAATGATGATCTGCTGGCGTTTCTGCAGACACTGTAATCCGCACAGAAAAGGCCCTCGTTGTACAACTGCCTGAAAAGAGGGCCTTTGACAAGCACCGTGCCCGTTGCCGGTGCAGATACACCGCTGCCATGGACAGCAAGTCAGTGATACCCGTACAGAGTCGCAGACAAATATCAGTATTCTTCTTTATCACTTTCTGCGTAGGCGACTACCGCCCGGGCAGTCGCGTCAGGCGACGTCCCGTGTCACCTGCCCGTCATGCAGGACAACGTTCAGACTGCCATCCCAGAACTCAACGATAAATACATCGCTGCGCTGGATATTCAGGTTTTCGAGTTTGGCATCCAGCCACTCTTCATCTTTATTAATAATATTCAGTTCTGACGTTCTTGGCCGGCCATCTTTCATCACGATAATTGACGGCATCTTGCTGCCCTCACACACCACAGACAGTGAACCGCTCGGCTCGATCTGTGCGTAACGTATCTCCTGGAAGGAGTGGATCCCCTGGGAATGCAGTTGCGAAGCCACATTGATAATATCGATTTTATTGCGTCTGCGCAGGATATTATCCATCAGGAACTTACCATTTTTGATGATAGGGATCGGCTCTCCGATAGTAAACGTCCGGAAAAACCAGATATGCTTACTCACCCAGTTCAGCAGTGAAATCAGCATCACGCCGATCAACAGCACCAGAATATATTGATGCATCGGGATAGCATCACTGTAGATCACCCCCCCGATGATCCCCCCCAGCACAAAGTTACCGATAAAATCTACCGGCGTCATTTGGGACAGTTGCGTTTTCCCTGAAAAGTTAAGGTGTGAAATCACTACCACAAAACCGATCACGAATTTCAACAGAACAATTGCATAATATTCCATAGTCACATCCCGTAGTGAAAACAGCCTATAATCACCCTGACAATAAACAACCCAAACACAAAACAAAAATGAAACATAAAATCAACAAAAATACAGCGGAGTTTCTGAATATCTGTCCGCCCCAGTATAGTAAAAATACAGAAAAAATTCTATATTTTCAATTTGAGGAAAACCGGACATGGTTAATACCAGGCAGACACGGAGCTTACAGAGGCAGAAAAACACTAAATTAATTCTTCTCTTAACTATATCATCTATCCGCGAATACCCTTATCTGATGCTTTCTCTCACATATAACAGAGGTTTTAAAATATCCGTTAAAAACAATGAAAGGTATCACTGGGAGAGGTAAAAAAGAATAAAATAACTTATATGGCGTGTAAAATTCATTCGCCTTCAATAACATTAAGTGAAAATCATTTAAAAACCAGCCCATAAAAAAATAATATGACGTTCAACATTTTAAAGAATATAAAATAGAAATTAACATCAACATTTGGATGTCAATAAAATGAAAAAACACGACGCTATTAATTCCATTATGGAATACTATGAAAGTGGAACATTCCTAAAAATACTTTCTCAGGCAGTCAATATGAGAACGCTCAGTCAGGCAGAAGAAAACCAAACAGATTTATATGCCTATATTCATGAATTCATGATGCCACTGCTTACTGATATGGATTTTGTATGCAAATCTTATGAAAACCCTGTCAGTGGTAAACCTCCATTTATGGTAGGGCATCGTTTCGAAGATGAAAAACTTCCCACAATACTACTGTACGGACATGGCGATGTCATATATGGAATGGATGAACGCTGGGGGGATGGGCGCTCGCCATGGCATATTTCATCAGAAGATAATAAAATCTATGGCCGCGGCACTGCAGATAATAAAGGTCAACACCTTATAAATATATTATCCCTTAAATCCATCATTGAATTAAAAAAAGGTAACATAGGATTAAACATAAAAATACTATTAGAAATGGGAGAGGAAAATGGCTCTCCTGGAATTATCGACTTTTGCTCCGAAAACAAAAAACTGCTTGCAGCAGATGTTTTTATTGCTTCTGATGGACCTCGGATAGCCGATAACATTCCTACACTATACTTAGGGTCTCGTGGTGTTTTCAATTTTTGTATGGAAGTAAAGTTAAGAGATAAGGACTTCCACTCCGGGAATTGGGGCGGAATTATTAAAGACCCGGGGATTATATTATCAAATGCTATTTCATGTATCGTGGATCATAATGGTCGAATAAAAATACAGGAGTTAAAACCTAAAGAAATACCTGAAGACGTGAAGAATTCTTTGAGTAGCATAGAAATACGCCCATCAATTTCAAACAGTTCACCCGACATTTTTGAACAATGGGGAGAACCTGGACTCAGTCTGAGTGAAAAACTCTATGGCTGGAACTCATTCAGTGTTCTGGCACTGGATTCAGGTAATCCGGTTACCCCCACACATGCAATATCAGGATCAGCTAAAGCCTACTGCCATATCCGGTATGTTACAGAAAGTGATCCACTAAAATTTCTCACCGCCATCCGAAATACACTTAAAAAAGAGGGGATTAATGATATCACCCTGTATGAAGATAAGTCACACTTTATGCAGGCAACCCGATTGAATCAAAATAACTCCTGGGTGATACGGGCAAAAAAATCTATGGAAGACAGCCTGGGCAAAAAAATCACAATCCTGCCAAACCTTGGGGGTTCAATACCTAATGCTGCGTTTTCTGACGTACTGAGTTTACCCACATTATGGATCCCTCATTCCTACCCATCCTGTGCACAACATGCTCCGGATGAGCATTTACTAACAACAATAATTCAGGAGGGTTTACAGATAATGACCGGACTTTTTTGGGATTTAGCTGAATAAATTAATGAGATACCCTAAAAATATATCGAGGGTATCTCATTCTGAGTCATTCACTTTCCACAGTAACTAGAGAAAAATTTCAGCAATGACAGCAGAACCAACGAAAGTACCCAGGTTAGACATTAAGGATACTAAAATTATCCGCCAACCAAGCTTCCTGAACTCAGCTAAATCTCGTGCTATTGATAAACCGGCCAAAGTTAACATTGGTGTTATGATAAACAATGTACTTATACTTCCGGTAAATGATAAAATATATTTTTCCCATGGGCACCATGGCGAAGTAATCAACATTGCAATTAAAGAAACTATGCAAACAGATGGGATTTTTCCTCTTAATAAGAAATACATACAATCCCCGATCATTGAAATAATTACCAGAAGTAAACACCCCACAACCATTGTCAATGATACCTGATGTGATCCGATAAACCCTGAAAGTAAGGACAGAACCGCTGTCATGCCCCAGGCCAGTATTTTCCATCTCCATGGCAGTTTAGTGTTTCCCTGCAGGAGATTATCACTTAACTGGCTACTCTTTTCATCTATACGGCTAGTCCGCCCTAATATAGGCTCAAGAAATTTATAGGTGAAAATAGCGAGCGGCAATGAAATAAATAGAGTAAAATATGTCCCGAAAGTACTGGTTATGAGATTAGATGCTGCAGCCAGTGCCATAATATCTTGAGCACTTTTCGCATCTAATTGTGCTGCAATTGTTCCTGAAGCAGCAGCCATCATACTTCCTGAACCCACTCCGGACGCCATGGCAAGGGATCGGGGGTCGAATAAGTGCAGGCCGGTCATAACACCTGCCACAATTGAAATAAAAACAGAACCTAGTAAAGTGCCTGTAATATATTCAGCCATCACTCCTCTACCTTCAGGAGAGTTCATCCCATATCTTTCACTAATAATTGCTAAATTAGGTTCACGCCCGACAGAGAAGGTTGCTCCAATTGCCTCCCGTTTGATACCCAACAATAAAGCTAATGGCATCCCAAGTATGATAGTCCCCAGAAAATGACCAACTTCCTGAAATAAAAGAGCCCATCCTGCTGAAATGATCACAGGAATTTCCTGCCCTACTACCAATCCGAGTTTGGCCGTAAAAAAAAGTAATGCTGGCTGTAATAATTCAGATGCCAGATTTTGGTGCTCTGTTCTGATAAATAAAGGATATTTAAATTTGTTACCTGCAATTCCAATCAATGCACCTGCGATCAGAGCCCAAATCATAGGGAGGAGCATGAATTTAATACTAAGAATATTAAAAACAACAGGACCTATGAATTCAGAGATAACAAGAACCACAACTGCCCAACAAAAAAGAACAAGTGAAGTTGAAAAATGCTTAGAAGAATTTAATCCACCACAAACCAAATGAGTCATTTACTCCCCCCCGACCTAGGTCGTCGCGTTATATTCGTAGCGTACGTTAATAAGATTTAACGTTTATAAAAGCTACGTGAGAGGATAATAAATAACAATCAAACCAGGAAATTCGTTTGTTGCCAAAATCAGAACACAAGTAAAACCATAAGGTAATATTATAAATAAAATAAAAAAGAGGGTTCCATCCCTGACCAAATCACCTTTCTTACGCAGAAATACAAAAATGAACGGAGTTAATTTTGTTTTTATGTTTTAGCATGGCATTTATTAAAGACATAAACACTCATACATAAGAATAAAGTCTTATAATTTACTGAGAAGATTACTTACCAGTGCCTGCCAGATAGCAATACCATCTTCTATAATATTATCGTTAAAATCATAATACGGGCTGTGCAATGGATGATGAGTGCTCGCATCTTCTTCCCGGGCTCCTAACCAAAAATAAGCCCCTTTACAGCTCTCCAGCATGTAAGAGAAATCTTCAGAGGCCATAGATGGATGTATATTCCAGCGAACCCGAGACTCACCACGCGCCATGATCACCGCTTTACGGACGTTATCTGCTTCTTTGCTGTGATTAAGTGTTACGGGATACCCCCGGGTAAAACAGAAATGCGTACTGACCTCTCCTTGTTTTTCTACTGAAGCTACTGTTTTACTTATTAAATTTTCAATCACTTCACGCGTTTCTGGTTGCAGGCATCGTACCGTGCCACGGAGGACAACCTTCTCAGGTAATATATTGTATGCATCCCCGGCATGTATCTGAGTAATACTCAGCACGGCATTTGATAACGGCGATAACTGGCGCGAAACAATCGTATTCAACCGCAGAACCAGCTCAGCTGCAACCAATATGCTATCTGTCCCGCACTCAGGCATCGCTGCATGGCATCCCTTACCTGTGATTGTTATATCGAAGGTATCCAGCGAAGCCATCATCGCGCCTTCATTGATGCCGGCATAACCGACATCGAGACCTGGCCAGTTATGCAAACTATAGATGCTGTCCATCGGGAAGTCAGTAAACAGACCATCGTCAATCATCGCTTTCGCCCCGGCAAGCCCTTCTTCCGCTGGCTGGAAAATAAAATATAGCGTGCCATGAAAATCCAGCGTTTCACTCAACAATTTTGCGGTAGCCAGTAATATGGCCGTATGTCCATCATGACCACACGCATGCATACATCCTGGCGTCAGGGAGCGATGAGAAATACTCCCTAACTCGTCAAGGGGCAGGGCATCAATATCAGCCCTGAGACCCACGGATGGCCCCTGACCATGACGAAGCGTACCTACAACACCGGTCCCCCCTATCCCGACCTTCACTTCCAGACCAAAACTTTTCAGTAACTCAGCAATTCTTGCTGATGTCCGGTATTCCTCATAGGCAAGTTCAGGGTTAGCATGAAATTCATGTCTCCAGGAAATTGCCTCGGCAATAAGTTCTGTGGGGATTGTCATGGGTTTATTTCTCCTGTGCCCCGTAGCCGAAATTAACCAGTGGGTTTTCGGCAGTTTCTACCCAAACACTTTTAACCTCACTATACTCCCGTAAGGCTTCAAGCCCGGAAGAACGCCCGTATCCACTCTCGCCGTATCCTCCGAAAGGTGAACTGACATTGATAGTTTTATAACCGTTAATCCAGAAAGTCCCTGCTTTAATTTGCTTCGCAACACGATGAGCCCGACCGACATCCTTCGTCCATACAGCCCCGGCCAGACCAAAACGGCTTTCGTTAGCGATTCGGATAGCATCGGCTTCATCCTTAAAAGGGATTGCAACAACGACTGGCCCAAAAATTTCTTCCTGTGCGACATACATGTCATTGTGCCCTGTCAGAATCGTTGGATTAATATAGAATCCCTCAGAGTCCGGTACCGGAACAGTAAATTCTCCGGCAACTACAGCGCCTTCATTTTTGGCTTTATTAAGCATATTACAGACATGCTTATATTGCTTTTCGTTATTAATCGGGCCAATCTGAGTCTCAGAGTCTTCCGGATTACCGACTTTAAATTTTGCAGAGGCTGTCGCCATATCTGCTACAAACATATGATAAATATTTTCCTGGATAAGTAACCGGGAGCCGGAAACACAACTCTGTCCTGCCCCACCAAAAATGGCTCCCTGGGCTCCGCGCAATGCTTTATCCCAATCTGCATCATCAAAAATAATATTGGCCGATTTCCCCCCTAGTTCGAGCACCGCAGGAATACAGCGTTGCGCTGCGGCTACAGCAATATGACGTCCGGTAGCAGGAGAACCGACAAAGACAACCTTACGGATAGGCGCTTTTGCAATGAGTGACTGGCCTATAGTATGTCCATATCCTGCAACAATATTGACCAGGCCTTTTGGTGCGCCAGCCCTTTCGATCAGAATGCCCAGTACCAAAGAGGTTAAACATGTGAGCTCTGACGGCTTAAGGATCACCGCATTCCCTGCAGCAATTGCAGGTGCTATCTGCCAGCCCGCTGTAAACACAGGAGCGTTCCAGGGAGTGATTTGCAGAACCGTCCCCAGAGGTTCATAAGTGACATAATTAAGATGTGTGGTAGGTACAGGAATCACTTCTCCATGGAGTTTATCTGTCCAGCCGGCATAATATTCAAACATCTCTGCGACTTTCTGTACTTCACCGATAGCATCCCTGACCGGCTTGTTTGAAGCAATGGCTTCAATTTCAGCGATATTGGCAGCTTCCTTACGAACCTCCGCTCCAATCTGATACATTATCCGCCCCCGGGCCTGAGCGGTCAGCGCCCACCAGGCGGTACCGGCATTTTTTGTGGCATCAGCGAGTTGAGGGATTAATGCTTCATCTGCATCACGGTATGAGTAAAGTTCACTACCATCATGCGCTTTCCGGACTCTGATTATTTCACCGTTACCACGAATAAATTGACCACCCACTAAACTGGCAACACCGCATTCTGCTGGTAAGTAATAGGCAAGTAGTTTCTGAAGTCTTTCATTATTCATTAGGTTATTCTCCACGGGAAAATAGACTTTCGTCTGTTTGGGTGACGATATAATTGAAGTCTTCATTATCCGGAATAGTGGCAATACTTTTATGCCATTGCTGACCGACAAAAGAAGATAGCGGTAAATGAAGGTCTAACTGTTCAGCCAGCGTGTTTGCCAGCCCGACATCTTTACGCATCAACGCCATTGTGAATCCTGAATTATAAGCTTTATTCAGGATCCATTTTTCAAACGATACTTTGCTGACCGAACTACTCCCCGAACCGGCATTGATACCGTTCAACACTTTTTGCGGATCGACCCCGGCTTTTGCTGCCATCGAGAGGGCTTCTGCCGTAGCAATAAGATGAGTCGCACAAAGCAAATTATTGGCAATTTTTGCAACATTACCTGCCCCGCAACTGCCAATATGAATTTGAGTACTGCTCATTGCCTTTAAAACCGGCATAATTTTAGTCAGTTGTTCTTCTTCTGCCCCAATAACCATTGCCATCGTTCCGGCGGCCGCACCTGCCGGACCGCCGGAGACAGGCGCATCAACGAACCCTATCCCTTTTTCTTTGAGGCAGGAGGCTACCCGCCGACTGACTTCCGGGGTAGAAGTCGTTGTGTCGATGACAATTAAGCCTGGCTGACCATAAGTGCCAATCCCGCCATCCTTCAGACAAACAGCTTCAACATGCTCAGATTTAGGTAAGGAAAGGATGACAATACTGACTTGTTTTAATAATGTTTCACAGCTATCAACACAAGAAACCCCCTTCTCCTGCAGACGGCCTCTTGCCTGTTCAGATAGATCGTAACCAATGACAGAAAAACCTTTTTTATGCAGTGTGGATGCCATACCTGCACCCATATTACCTAATCCAATGACGCCGGTATTTTCGGACATAATTCCCCCTGTTTATAAATATTCATGAAATTCGAAAATGACATTACCTGTCCATTCCGGAGCAACCACGATGCTGCCATTAACCGTCGCGAAGGGTATATTTTGTAACGTCAATATCTCCTTAAGCACATCGGGTGTTTTCGTGCTCATAGAGATAGCTATCCCGTGAGGCTCATTAGATTTTCCGGAAGGTAAGGGAATGCCCGGGTAGTAATGTTCTACTGTCGCTGCATTCATCGCACGAAGAATTCCGCATCCGGTATCAGCAGTCAGAACCCCGTCATCTAAAGTGACGCGGTCTCCGTAAATAGCCCGCCACCGCCCGGACAGCTCGGAAGGTTCTGCCAGGTAGGTCACTGCCGTGATGCCATTGACGCCATTCGGGTGGTTCTGCCAGCCAGGTACCCATATAAGTTCAGGTCTATGTTGCTGACAGATAAAGTTTGAGGCATCCGGCAACTCTGGATCGACAAACAGTCCCAGCGAAACCACTGCTTCATCAGGAGTCCCGTCCGGAAGAGTCATTTTGCGTCGAAAATCGATCCTCCCTTGCCCTTTTAATCCCTGATTGCGGAGAAATTCATCATCGGCGTTGGCATTTTTACTATGTAGAGCAACAAGATAAATTCCTTCCTGATCCCGGGAGAGGAAAGAGTCCAGCTGGCGTCCGAAACAAAATCCATCAACCGCATTCGTTCCGAATTTAGCAGGGTCATCAACACCGATAAGTTCAATAAAATTATCCGGAAACATCATAAGCGATGTCACCGTACCCCATGGGTGATAACTGACGGGAGAAGGTGCAAATCCCATTTTCATATACCCTTCAAGCGCACTCGCATGGTCTTTGACGGTAACCAAAGGATGATCGATACCGAAACGTTTCTGGTTCGGGGCTGTCATGAGAATTCCTTATTTTTAACTGTCTTTGATGTAAGAGTATTCAGCTCATCCGGGACTGCTCCCAGCACTTTACCGGGACACCCGGCGACAATAACTTTTGCGGGAACCGTTTTCGTGACGACTGCATTTGCAGCAACTATCGCGCCTTCTCCGATTTCAATGTTGCCCAGCACCGACGCGCCAGCACATAGCAAAGCGCCCCTTCTTATTTTTGGATGCCTGTCACCTGCTTCTCTGAGCGTGCTGCCCAAAGTAACACCATGCCAGATGCTGACATCATCTTCGACGATGGCCGTTTCACCGATCACAATCCCTATCCCATGGTCAATAAATAACCCGGCGCCTAAGACTGCGGCAGGATGAATATCAATATTCATTTGCAAGGCAATCCAACTCTGTACCAAAGCTGCGCTACGAATATCCCCTGTCAGATAAATACAGTGAGAAATACGTTGTGCTGCCGCTGCGATTATTCCACGGGAAGTTAATAACCCGGTTAATTCATCCGGACATGCAGGATTAACGGTAACTAATTTTAAAATATCTTTTTCAGTGGCCTGGTAAATTGAAGGGTTTGCAGCGAGAACTTCTGAGAACCAGCTTTCAATATCAATCTGACGAACTTGTTTACCCAAATTTTCTGCTACATGGAATGCCAGAGCATCATTGAAATCGTCAAAATCGAGAATGTAAGAATTGAGGTAATCAGACAGTCGTGGATTAATGCTTAACATTCCTACAGCTTGTTCCCGAATTAAATCCCATAACATATCATCAAACCTCTCAGATAAAAGTTAACCACACTATAGACTTCAGTGTTAATTTCATACAATATTCACAAATTCTATAATTTGTTGCGTTTAAGGCAACACAGATAAGGGGTGTTATGAGCGGAATCAATGACCACAGAATTAAATACTTGTTCGAAGCTGTCAGGCTTAAAAGTGTGAGAGCAGCGGCTGACTATCTGAACGTAGCGCCATCGGCAGTTAGCCGCCAAATCTCACAATTGGAACAGGAGTTATTTACACCATTAATCGAACGACATCGCAGAGGAATAAACCCGACAGAGGCGGGAGAAAGGCTATTAGAATATCATCATCAGCATGTTGCACAGCAGGAATTGCTACTGGATTCATTACAATCATTGCGCGGGCTACACTCCGGAAGCATTACACTGGCGATTGGAGAGGGATATATCGACAGTGTATCTACCATAATCTCTGCATTTTCGTGCCGCTATCCTGGTATACGTATTCAGGTTGAAGTCTGCGGAAGTAATGAGGTTATCCGGGCTATCGCAGAAGATGAAGCCCATATCGGTATTCTCTTTAACCCCGCTCGCGATACAAAGCTCCGCTCTCACCAATCATTTATCCATCCGTTATGCGTTATCGCGCATCCTGAACATCCGATAGCATCTGTAAATGAACGGATTGAAATGCATACCCTGACACAATACAGAATTGCACTGACAAGGGTTTCACATGGTATCCGGCAGATAGTCACTGTCGTTGAGGAAGACACTGGTATTAGTCTTGATCCGACCCTGGTATGTAATAACCTTATGTTGCTGAAAACCTATGCCAGAGATGGCGGGCTCACCCTGTTACCCAGCTTTATGGTCGAAAAAGAAGTGGCGGATAAACAACTTGTTGCATTGCCATTACATCATAACTTTTTCTCCGCAACGGAAACCCACATTGTCACGCGACTCGGACGACAGTTGGGGAGTGGTGTAAACAAATTACTGCAACAGATACTCAGCACGCTGTTCAAGGGATGACTCTTACCCATGCCAGGCCAAGGGGTAAGGTGCGTTCTGATTATAGCAACAATAATCTGAATAGAAACTATCACGGAATATCCGAACACATGGTATCCTTCACTTACATTATAATTAAATATAAACACCCTCTATTTAAAATAAAGGGTGCGAATGCGTTTAAATAAAATAAAAAATATAAAGATGATGCACCAAAATAAACTATAAATCACCATTTAAGTGCAATATAAAAAGTTATCAGACATAAAACAAAACCAAAGAAAACAAATAAACCACCCTCAGTTAAACTTTAAGAAAAACAAAAAACCTTAGAACTCAATAAGTAGACACAAAATAACACAACCACCTTGGCGTTAATTACTTATATTACTAACCAATTAATCATACCTGGCTTATATCTTGCTTTAGAAACCCCCTGTCAGTAACTGATACCTTACTTATATAAAACACATTGACTCAATAACCGATAAGCAGGAGATGTATTTCTATGCAACAAGGTGAACTAAAACGCGGACTAAAAGGGCGTCACCTTAGTCTTATGGCTTTGGGGGCAGCCATTGGTGTCGGATTGTTTCTTGGATCTGCCACTGCGATAAAAATAGCAGGCCCTTCAATACTGATCGGCTACCTGGTTGGCGGCCTGGCTATTTTTATTGTCATGCGGGCTCTCGGTGAAATGGCAATCACTAACCCTGTATCAGGTTCTTTTAGCCGCTACGCCAGGAATTTCCTGGGTCCACTGACGGGTTACCTTACCGGCTGGACATACTGGTTTATGTGGATAGTCACCTGTATGGCGGAAATTACTGCTGTCGGGATTTATATGCATGTATGGTTTCCCGATGTGGCTAACTGGATTTGGGCATGTTCGGCTCTCATTATTATGGCCAGCGTTAACTATTTCTCAGTAAAATTTTACGGCGAATTTGAATTCTGGTTCGCCATGATAAAAATTGTCACCATTGTATTAATGATCATTTCTGGTCTGGGTGCGATTATTTTCGGATTAGGAAATCATGGTATTGCTACCGGTATCCATAACTTATGGCTTCACGGTGGCATTTTTCCGGCAGGAGTGAGTGGCCTCCTGATGGCCCTGCCGCTCGTCCTGTTCTCATACGGCGGTATTGAGATGTTAGGAATTGCAGCAGGAGAGGCTAAAGAACCCGAGAAATCAATAAGTAAAGCTGTTAATACCGTTTTCTGGCGTATCCTTATTTTCTATGTCGGCGCTTTATTTATCATAATGTCTATTTATCCCTGGAATGAACTTGGTACTCAGGGCAGTCCTTTTGTGATGACTTTTGAAAAAATGGGTATACCTTCAGCTGCCGGAATCATTAATTTTGTCGTGATTACTGCTGCGCTCTCGTCCTGTAATAGCGGTATTTTCAGCACAGGTCGTATGCTGTTAAATCTTTCAGAACAAGGTCATGCACTAGCAGTATTCAAAAAGATTAACAAGCGAGGTATCCCGGTGCCTGCGATTACTTTTTCTGTAATCATGCTGCTTATCGGAGTAGCACTCAATTACCTCGCCCCCAGGGAAGTCTTTGTCTGGTTAAGCGCGGTATCTACCTTTGCCTCTATCTGGACCTGGATCATCATCCTGTTCTCTCAGCTCAGGTTTCGTGCCGGACTTTCCGCTCAGGATAAGGCAAAAACTCTTCTACTGGTTCCTTTATATCCACTTAGCTCCATACTGGCACTGCTGTTTATGTTTGGTGTATTAATTATCATGTTAATGCAACCTGAATTACGCGGGGCAGTCGTTGTCGGGTTGGGATGGATCGGTATGCTAACTCTTTTCTATTATTTATTTGGCTATAATCGTCAGCCTGCTCTTCACAGAGAGATAACACAGAGAGCCAGCAGTCACTAACAGTTACAGTGTCCTCTCATAAGGTGCCTCATCACATTCCCGCAATTGCACGCTTATGCGGGAGGCAACTTACGGCAAAGAGGCCATCGGAACTCACTTCCGAATGCCGGTAATAAATGACCTCCATGGTCGTTATTACCGGCAAATACATCGGGATGAATATCTCCCCCCGCGGCTATTGCGGTTCTATATTGCCCCGGCCGCAGTGTCTGCCGCAGGCACAGGTTGAGGACGCTCCCGTTTTTTACTGAGTAACACCATTCCGAACAGTAACATCAGAAACACAATACCGGAGATGGCGAAAAACACGGTCCGGTAACCTGCGTTATCAAACAGGATCCCGATCGGCGCAGACAGGAAAATAATCCCTATGGAACTGGCAATCTGGAATCCCACCAGAAAGATCGTCGAAGAGAGCCGTTTATCAAAATTGGCGACGCTGTATTTGAACACAGCAATCACACACAGCGGCACTTCTATCGCATGCAATAACTTCACCAGCGAAATAATATAAGGGTTAACAAACAGCGCGCAGGACAGGATCCGCAGCATCATAATCACCACCCCCAGCAGTAACGCATTCTTAGGGCCAACGCGGTTCACAAAGAAGGGGACCACCAGCATACAAAGTGCTTCCAGAATGACCTGGAACGAGTTGAGATAGCCGTAAACACGTGTGCCGACATCATGAGATTCAAACAGGCCGGCATAAAAGACCGGGAACAGTTGCTGGTCATAGATATTATAAAAAGACCAGGTCCCGACAATAAACAGCACGAAGATCCAGAAATTACGATCTTTAAACACCGCGAGGAAATCCTCTTTTTTTACGCGGCCTTCCCCGGTCGTCACACAATGCTGAGGCTGAAATTTCGCCCGGGAATTGATCGCTATAAACGCGAGACCGAATAACGACACCAGCCAGAAATTGATATGAGGATTAATACTGAAAAAGATACCGGCAAAAAATGCCCCGACGGCATAACCGAAAGACCCCCAGGCACGGGCAGTCCCGTATTCGAAGTGAAAACTGCGGGCCATTTTCTCGGTGAAGCTGTCCAGCAGACCACTACCGGCCAGATACCCCAGCCCGAAAAAGAGTGACCCCAGCATCAGGCCCGCCGAAAAGTGGCTACGCAGCAGCGGCTCATAAATATAAATCATAAACGGCCCGGTCAGGATCAGCACGATCCCCATACACCAGATCAGCGTTTTCTTCAGGCCGAGTTTGTCCTGAATAATGCCGTAGACCACCATAAACAGCATACTGGTGAACTGATTAACGGAGTACAGCGTCCCTAATTCAGTGCCTGTCAGCCCCAGGTGACCTTTCAGCCAGATGGCATACAGCGACCACCATAATGACCAGGAAATAAAAAAGAGAAATGAGTAACCGGAAGCAACACGGTAGTATGCATTTCTGAAGGGAATATTCAGCGTCATAATCACCTGCCTGTCGTTAATGAAATGGAAATCCTGTCCATGGGAAGCGCGGTTTTCCTGTTACTTTCCCTGAGCCAATGCCTGTCGGCGGGGCAGTGCCGTCATCGCCCCCTTTGCTGTTACCGCCAGCGCACCACACCACTGGGCCTGGTCGATCATTTGTTGTAATTCTTCTTCATTCTCCGGAAAGCCTTTTGCCGCCAGCCAGGCCAGTAAGCCGGCCACAAAGGCATCCCCTGCACCGGTACTGTCGATACAGGTCACCGGCATGCCCGGGAAATGACGGACGTTCCCCCGGCAGAAAACCTCAACCCCTTCGCCTCCCCGGGTGACCAGTAACAAGCGGATATCATTTCCGGTCGCCAGCGTGCGGATAACCTGATCGCTGAGCGGCTCTCCGGTGATAAAGGTGAGTTCTTCTTCTGAAAGTTTGACGACATCGGCAAGCTGCAGCGCCTGTTGCAGGCACTGGTGTAATCGTCGGGTATCCGGCCAGAGATCCTGGCGAATATTCGGGTCAAAACTGACAAAGCCGCCGGCATGCCGTTGTGCTGACATCGCGGCCAATGCACTACTCCGCGAGGGTTCAGCCGATAAGGCAATCGAACAGAGATGTAACCATTCACCGCGATGCCATCGGGGCAGATCGGTTTTTTCCAGCATCAGATCAGCGGACGGACGAACCATAAAGGTGAATGACCGTTCACCCTGTTCAAGCGACACCAGTACGGTCGACGTCCGGTGCCATTTATCCTTAGTCAGGTAAGCGGTATCCACGCCCTCTGCCATCAGTGTCCTTTGCATCAGCGCACCAAAAGGATCACTCCCCACCCGGCCGATAAAGCCACTGCGGCCACCCAGCCTGGCGATACCGACAGCCACATTGGCCGGTGCTCCTCCGGGGCACGGCAGTAGCCGGCCATCGGCCTCCGGTAACAGATCCACCACCGCATCCCCTAACACCCACACATTAACTGACATGTTTTTATCCTGTGCTTATCCTGCATAAGCACATTGATAAACTGCTTTATCCGAAATACGTTGCGAATTATCGGCAATATGCATATTCGATCACAAATCCGGGTGGTTAACGTTAACATTTGCGAATAACATCACAAAAAGCACACTCAGCGGCTTTATCTTTGTCATGGTTAACGTTAACAATCAGGTGAATTTACTGAATCAGGATAATGAATATGACTCAATCCCGTCCGGATAAGGCGCAGAAGGCGCTTGAAGAGCTTTGCTGCCGTCGCGGTGACACCTTTTACCCGCATTACCACCTCGCCCCCCGGGCGGGATGGATGAATGACCCCAACGGACTGATCTGGTTTAACGACCGCTACCACGCGTTTTATCAGCATAATCCGTTAAATGAGAACTGGGGAACTATCCACTGGGGACATGCGACCAGCAAAGATATGGTGCACTGGCATCATGAACCTATCGCCCTGGCGCCGGGCGACAATGAAGATAAGGACGGCTGTTTTTCCGGCAGTGCCGTCAACGATAATGGCGTTCTGTCGCTGATCTATACCGGCCATGTCTGGCTGGCAGGGGAAGGCAATGATGCTGAAATCCGTCAGGTACAATGCCTGGCCACCAGCCGGGACGGCGTGCATTTCGAGAAACAGGGGGTTGTGTTAATGCCTCCGGAAGGCATTATGCATTTTCGGGACCCGAAAGTATGGCAGCAGGACGGCAACTGGTGGATGGTGGTCGGGGCAAAAACCCCGGACAATACCGGGCAGATCCTGCTTTACCGTGGCCGTTCGTTACGTGAATGGACCTTTGATCGCGTGCTCGGTCAGGCCGGTGACGGTGAAACCTATATGTGGGAATGTCCGGATCTTTTCGGACTCGGAAAACACCATTATATGATGTTTTCCCCCCAGGGGATGTCGCCGGAAGGTTACCAGAAACGTAACCTGTTCCAGAGCGGGATCATCCCGGGTCAATGGTCTCCGGGGAGTGATTTTATCCCCTCAGGCCCTTTTACCGAACTTGATAATGGCCATGATTTTTACGCCCCGCAAAGCTTTACGGCCAGTGACGGCAGACGTGTAATTATTGGCTGGATGGATATGTGGGGAGCTGTTATGCCTTCCAAAAAGGAAGGCTGGTCCGGCTGCCTGACGCTGGCCCGTGAACTCTCCGAACGTGAAGGTAAACTGATCCAGCGCCCGGTGCGGGAAGCCGAAACGCTGCGCGGGCCACATCAGGGGATCGCCGCCGGGGAAATCACCGAAACGTGCGTATTACATGAGAACGCACAGGCGGTGGAAGTCACGCTGGAGTGGGATCTGCGGAAAAGCGATGCCGAACATTACGGACTCAGGCTCGGGAGCAGCCTGCAGTTATATGTCGATAATCAGGCGGGCCGGCTGATACTCTGGCGTCACAGCCCGGAAGAGCATATTGATGGGTATCGCAGTATTGCGTTACCTCCGGAGGAGTCGCTGTCCCTGAGGATTTTTCTGGACATGTCTTCCGCAGAAGTCTTCGTCAATGATGGCGAAGCAGTGCTCAGTAGCCGGATCTATCCGCGGCCCGGAGAGCGACAACTTACCCTCTACGCTGCCGGTGGTAAGGCCGGGCTGATGACGGGCGCTCTCTGGTCACTGCGTTAACCCTCCTCAGGCGGAATAGCGGAGCAGCTGCGGGCAATGAAGGCGCTTGCGGCTGCCCTCGCTACGTCCTGAGGGATACGGATCCCTTTCGCCAGCAGCACCTGTAACACGCGGTCCCGGGTGTCCGCCCGGACAGAAACAGAGTTATTCATCACCCGGGAAACGGTCATCATTGAGACGCCCGCAAGACGCGCAAACATCTTTCAGTGAAGTCATATTTTACCCGCTGACCGCAAAAACGGTACTGTAGCAATCCCCTCCCATCCTGTCCCTGCGCTATCCCTGAACCGGGAGATTGCTCTCTGTCCCGGCAAAGAGGCTGGCTTACGGCGTTTAAACAACCCCACGACAGATGATGGATTCAGACAGAGAAAAGCGGTAAAAGGTACCTGTTACATTATCTCTATGAAATAGCTGGGAAAACTAATATCCGGAAGCCTTATTATATTCTCACATCTTATCCATGGAGCAGATGATCCCCCGATAAGAAATAGCCGGTATTAAGCAATATAAACCGATATGTTAAACGTCTTTTTAAGTCGCCATCATGACAATTTCGGTGACACTTTTTAAAAATACGGCGAAGCTCGATGGCCTGCCAGGTGGCTGTCCCTGCTGCGAGGAATGATATACAGACCCGGCATTGGAACAGATATGATTTAATCCGGACCTTGACTCCGCACACGACAATTATCCGCCGAATTCACTGATGTTTGCGTCATTTTAAGGCCAATGAATGATTGTTCTGACGTAGCCTTTCAGATCCCCTTCCCCGGATTTTAAGGGCAGCTTCCCGGAGACAGGTCGGCGGCATCGCTTTCCCCGCCAGTGAGTATGAGTGACCTCATCAGACCCCTTAGAGAAAAGTATTATTCAGACGATAGGCCCGGCGCCAGGCAACCGCTACGCACGGTTCTGTGAAAAAATTACCTTTTCTGACTCCACGGGAAAACCGTTACTGGCTCTGCGCCATGTTGTCAGGCAGCCGGCATCGCATGCTCAGTTAGCAAACAACATATTGCTAAATTATAAAAAAAGTGTCATTTTATAAATGCATTTAAAGCATAAAATGGATATTTACGCTTCATTGACAAGGATATGTCATGATTTTTGGTGCGAATCTGGCGCGATACCGCGCATATCTTACTCTGCTGACATTACTACCGCTGTTTGTGTTTGCAGCCCCGGTACACCCTGTGTCTTTGAAGACACCCGTTCCCGGCTCTCTGCAAGCCCTGAATGCGGGTGACAAGTCATTGACTCATCAGCAGGTGCTGCCTCCATCTGAGCAGTCCCTGACTCCGAATGCACCCGACATTCGCCTTTCTCCGCCTCCCGGCAGAGTTAGCCATATGATTTTCTCTCAGGATCCGTTTGCTATCAGCCCACGCCGGGCGGTACGCAGTTTTAACGGTGAGCGCACGCTGAACGCCGATCGAAGCGGGTGGATACATAATGATATCCTCCGGGCTATGCCGGTTGCTGCACAGCAACGCTATCTGAGCGTTGATTACGGCGAAATGGGTAATAATGGCACACAATATCTGGCAGGTAATCCCCTGGCCGGTGGCGCGATTGGTATTCACGGTTCGGCATTTAAAAAAGGCGATGACCTTTTTTCCGCGGTGCCATTCTACGGACCTGAGGGTTTCGAAACTAACCCTATGTCACTCAGTGCTGACTTCAACCTGTAAGACTAAGGCAGAGATGCAAATCAGACCCTGATTAATGGTTTTTCTTCCTGAATACCCCGGAGGGGATACGGGAATGCTTCACCCATGGGTTTCAACCTGAAACGGTATGAACCCAATATTAACCCACAAAAAATAAAAGGACTTATCTATGAAAGTATTGTTCATGGCTTCTGTATTAACCGCCTGTCTGGGAATGAGTACGCAAGTACTGGCAAGTGATCAGACGGTTTCTTTGGGTTATGCGCACAGTAACATTAACATGGGCATAGACATGGGCATGGAGGGTATAAAAAACCTTAACGGAGTGAATGTAAAATACCGTTATGACTGGGGTTCACCACTGAGTGTGATAAGTTCATTCACGTACCTGAACAGCAATACTAAAAAATCTTTTGATATGGGCGATATTGTTAATATAAATATGGATGTTAAATATTTTTCTCTGTCTGCCGGCCCCGCATACCGGTTAAACTCCTGGCTGAGTGTCTATGGTCTGCTCGGGATTAATTATAATAAATCCCACGCAACTTCTACCTGGGAAAGTATTACCGGCTCGAATCGCAGTACCGATCAAGATCTACAGTCAACCAAAACGTTCCTCATGTATGGTGCTGGTGTGCAAATAAACCCGATTGACAACATTGCCATTGATATTGGCTACGAAGCTTCCTCCGTTAATATTAGCGATAAAAAATTCACGACTAATGGTTTCAATATTGGCGTAGGCTATCGGTTCTGATTTGATACATCCCGGTCACTGCCGGGATGTTGATTTTTTTATTCCCTGATTTTATAACCGCCTGATAGCGGGATCAGGGAATACCCTCCTATAAAAACCCCACCGATGCCGGACAGCACTGACTAAAATAACCACTCAGGTTATGAAATGATAATTTTCTCTTAATACCTATGGTTTACGGACTATTGATATTATCAATCCCATAATGAAAGACACATTTTACCCCGGGAATGAAATGATACTTAATAATAAGCAGACACGGGTCGTTTTTAGGAAAAATCGGGTCTTCCATAAAACCTGAAAAGAATATTCCCTTCGCCGGAGCCAATGGCAATCTGAACCGAAAAAATATTTTCTCCCTGCCTCACGGCTAAATAGCTGCGCGGTATAGTCGATCACTTAAAGGGAACTCAGCCCTGATTGTGCGATCTGAATAAATCGCCAAACCAGCCATAATCATCAACCGGACTGAACGATGCCGATCATAAGTGGGTATCCACCTTCATCCCAAAACCGGGGCAGACTGACAACTGCGCGGACAGCAAAAGCGTGTGATCACACCGGGGCTGAAGGAAAAATACGCCCAGGCCAGGGCGCTGCACCGCGGTACTGGCAAAGCCAGCTACGTTGGAGGTAGCTGCAAAAGTTCGGTGTTTTTTATCAGTATGCTTAAAAACTTCAAGGCAGGTTACCCTCGTGCTAAAACGGTCACCCTTAATGTCGATAACTACATCATCCATAAGAGCCGTGGAACACAGCACTGGCTGACAGTAAACCCGAAATTCAGGGTAATTTATCAGCCCGTTAACCCGCCGTGGGTGGATCACGTTAAACGGTTATAGCAGGCTTTGCACGACACGATAACCCGGTATCATCAGTGCCGTCCAATGTGGTAGTTGCTGAGAAAGGTTCACCATTTTGTGGAAATTGTCAGTCCATTCCCCGGAGGCAAACATGGGCTGGCAAATGTGAAGCGATATCAGCCGCAGCTATTCAGGTAATACAGGGCTGTTTTCCACTCAGATTGAGCATTGCTGATCCCCGGAAGACGCGCCCCCGGCCCACAACATCCGGTAAACAGAAGAAGCAGCACGTACAGCGGCAGGAAACAGAAATAAGCAGCCCGATGAAAAAATACTCTTTTCTGTTCCCTCTCTGAACCATTACAGGTCAGGCATATATCAATTAATTATGTGAAGCGCCCTGTATATTAAAAAAACTGCTCATTGCTAACTTCTGCAATAAGTGCCATTTTATGAATGTATTTAAAGCATAAATGGATATTTACGCTTCATTGACAAGGATATGTCATGATTTTTACGCTAAATGCGGCACGATGCCGCGCTTATCTTATTCTGCTGATCCTCTTACCGCTGCCGTTACTGGCCTTGCCGGTATTACCCGCACCGGTTCTTCAGCCGCCCGTCCCCGGGTCACCGCCCGCATTGAACACGGGTGACAGACAATGGATCCATCAGCAGGAGCAACAGCGGGCATTAGAGCAGCGTCTGACCCCGACGGTCCCCGATGTTCGCCTGTCTCCGTCTGCCGGCCGTCACGGGCGGATAATTTTTCCGCAGGAAACCCCGTGTTTTACTCTTTCCCGGGTCACTCTTTCGGGCACTGATACCCTGCTGCACTGGTTACCGTTGCAACGTCTCAGCCACCAGGCGATCGGTCACTGTCTGGGCGCAAAAGGCATCAACCTGCTGATGAGCACATTGCAAAACCGTCTGGTGGATCACGGCTATATCACGACCCGCGTGCTGGCCCCGCCGCAGGATCTCACCGGCGGCGAACTGAAGCTAAGAGTGATCCCGGGGGCTATCCGCCAGCTCACACTGACACCGGACAGCGGCCACTACGTTACGCTGTATAACGCATTCCCCGTCCGCAACGGTACTCTTCTGGATCTGCGCGACATCGAACAGGGGCTGGAGAATTTACAGCGGTTGCCTTCGGTGCAGGCCAGCATGGAAATCCTGCCTGGCGGTCAGCCAGGTGAGAGTGATATTGCCCTGCACTGGCAGCAACGGCGTCTGTGGCGGGTTGCCGCTTCGCTGGATGACTCCGGAACCCGTAGTACCGGCCGTTATCAGGGGGGGCTGACACTGTTTCTGGATAACCCCTTTTCGCTCAGCGATTTAGCCTATATTTCCGCCAGCAGCAGTCTGGACAGTCAACGCGGAAAAGGTTCGGGGAATATCACCGGCCACTATTCGGTTCCTGCCGGTTACTGGATGTCGGGCATCACCGCCAACCGTTATCGCTATCACCAGACGGTCGCCGGCCTGAACAGTGATTATCGTTACAGCGGAATAAGCAGCAATATCGATTTCCGGGTCAGCCGTGTGCTGCATCGTAACGGCAGTCAGAAAACCACCCTGACTTACGATGTGCTGGCCCGCGAATCGAAAAACTATATCAACGATACCGAAGTTGAAGTGCAGCGGCGGTATACCGCCGCCTGGCGTATCGGGCTGCAACATCGCCATTATATTGCCCGGGCCACGCTGGATGCAGGTATCAGTTATCAGCGAGGTACCCGCTGGTTCGGCGCCCTGCCTGCTCCGGAAGAAAATTTCGGGGATGCCACGGCATTGAGCAAAATTATCCGCATATCGTCTCAGCTCGATCTCCCCTTCACACTGGCGAAGCAGAAACTCCGTTATAACCTACAATACCAGCGCCAGTTCAGCACCACCCCGCTGACGCCACAGGATCAGTTTGCTATCGGTAACCGCTGGACAGTGCGCGGTTTTGACGGTGAGCGTTCGCTGAATGCCGATCGCGGCTGGTTCGTGCGCAATGAAATCGCCCTGGCGACACCGGTCCCGCTGCAGGAACTCTATCTGGGCGTTGATTACGGTGAAACGGGGGGCAATGGCACGCAAAATCTGGTAGGTAACCATCTGGCCGGGGGCGCCCTCGGTATCCGCGGCTCGGCATTTAACACCGGTTATGACCTGTTTGCCGCCGTGCCGTTCTCCAAACCTGAAGGTTTCAAAACCAGCCCGGTATCGCTCGGTTTTAACCTTAACTGGCAGTACTGAGAGGCAGAGATGAAGACCGGTCCTTATGATGTGCATTCACCGATGATCATCGGCGGGGAAATGAGCGAGGCAGAAGCTTTCGGCGCTGCCGTCTGGCTGTGGATGCACTCACCGCAGCATCGGGATCTGCCGATCCATGCACTACCGACGGTGCTGCTGCCGCTAATTAATCGCCAGCAGTATGTACTGGTCAGTCGCGGCACAACGCCACGGGTGTTTATGAGCTGGATGTGGCTGGACGATATCGCCGAACGGCGCTATCTGTCACAACCGGCGATCATGGTGCAGGAGCGGGACTGGGCCAGCGGCGAAAGAATGTGGATCCGCGACTGGATAGCCCCTTTTGGCGACACCCTGTCCATGCGCGATCTGTTCGGCAGGATACTTTTTCCTGAACGCTGCGCACGCGCGCTTTATCACCGCGGAGCCGAAAAAGGCCCGCGGGTGATCAATTTTAAAGGAGACCAGGTCAGCCACCAGCAGGCCATCGCCTGGCGTGAGGCGAACCCGTTAATGGTCCCTCTTCCTGAATTCCCGAACGGTCAACGGGAATACCTTACCCGCGGGTTTCAGCCTGACAAGGCCGTCACCCGGGACTAACCCTCAACAATAAAAGGACTTAACGATGAAAGTATTATTAACTGCTTCCATACTCGCTGCCTGTCTGGGCCTGAGTATGCCAGTGCTGGCAAATGAGCAGACCGTATCTCTGGGCTATGCGCACAGTAAAATACAGGATGCAAAAGGCCTGAACGGGGTGAATATAAAATACCGCTATGAGTGGAATTCACCGCTGAGTGTTATCGGCTCATTTACTTATATGACCAGCAAGGCTGAATATTCTCCCTCCGGGTCCAAAGATATTATTCATAACAAAGCAGATATTAATTACTTTTCTCTGTCTGCCGGCCCTGCTTACCGGTTTAACGCGCTGGTGAGTGTTTATGGCCTGCTGGGTATCAATGTCGACCGGGCCAAATACTCGTCTTCCTGGCTGAATTATGAATCCGGTTCTTACCGTGATATGGGCACAGAATATGGCCGGAAGACTAAAGCCGCCTTTATGTATGGGGCTGGCATACAGATTAACCCGGTTAACAACGTTGCGATTGATATTGGCTACGAAGGTACCAGCATCAATGACGATTATAAAAACCATGCCATTAACGGTTTCAATATCGGCATAGGCTACCGCTTCTGACCTGAGGCATCCCGGTGGATGCCGGGATGTTGCGTTGTATTTTCTTATTCCCTGGCAACACCGTGCGCTGGCGGTATCAGGGAATAAGAAAATAGTCATTACGCTGCACACAGTTATTTTATAGCAAGGATGCTGTCATGAATAAGAATCTCTACCGTATTGTTTTCAACAAAGCACGCGGTTTGCTGATGGTTGTGCCGGATATTGCAGGTTCAGGCCGCGCAGGAACGTCGTCGCCTTCCGCCCGCCCCCGCCCTGCCCTCAGGCAGATAACAGGAAAACTGCACCGCCTGTGTTTTGCCTTGCTGCTGGCTCAGGGGGCGGTCCAGCCCGTTCAGGCGGGGATCGTCGCGGATGGCCATGCCCCGGGCAGTCAGCAGCCGACCATAATCAACACCGCTAACGGTACACCGCAGGTCAATATACAGACCCCGGGTGCAGGCGGTGTATCACGCAACGTTTATCGTCAGTTTGATGTGGACAGTAAAGGCGTGGTGCTCAATAACTCACACGCCAGCACCCAAACGCAAATAGCCGGCATGGTTAACGGCAATCCGTGGCTGGCAAGAGGCGAAGCGAAGATCATCCTCAATGAAGTGAATGCGCGCGACCCCAGTCAGCTCAACGGGTTTATTGAAGTCGCCGGGCGTAAGGCGCAGGTGGTCATCGCCAACCCTGCGGGGATCACCTGTGACGGGTGCGGCTTTATTAACGCTAACCGCGCCACCCTGACCACCGGTCAGGTGCTGATGGAGAAAGGGCAGCTGACGGGGTATGACGTTAACCGGGGCGAGATTGTTATTCAGGGCTACGGGCTGGACAGCAGCCGTCAGGATAGCACTGACCTGATCTCCCGCGCCGTAAAAGTGAACGCCGGGATTTGGGCGAAGGCACTGAACGTGACGACCGGGCGTAATCAGGTCGATGCCGCACACCAGCGCATTGATAAAAAAACCGATGACGGCAGCCTCCGGCCACTGCTGGCGGTGGATGTTTCACAGCTGGGCGGGATGTATGCCCAAAAAATTCGCCTGCTGGGCACCGAATCCGGCGTGGGTGTGCATAATGCGGGGGCACTGGGTGCGGCAGCCGGTGATGTTGTCATCAATGCCGATGGCACCCTGACTAACAGCGGCTCCATCAACGCGTCGCAGAATGTGCAACTGGCATCATCGGCGACGCTGATGAATCAGGGAACCGTCTATGCCGCAGGCCGGACGGACATCACCAGTCAGGCCAGCCTGAGTAATACCGGCATTATCGCCGCAGGGGCGGATACCCGCATTGTGGCTGCCGGGATCCACAGCGGGAAGAAAAGCGTACTCGCCGCCGGGATCGCCGGTGACGGTACCCTCGGTTCCTCCGGAGAGTTAACGCTGACCAGCCACGGCGAATTACAGGCCAGCGGACAGAATATAGCTGCCGGCAAACTGACCGCCAGTGCCACATCACTCGATATCGCAGGCAGCCAGACCTATGGCGACAGCCTGTTATTGCAGGCCAGTGAGGGAGATATCCTTACCACTGACGCCCGTCTTTCCGCCACCCATCAGCTGACGGCCAGCACCCGGGGAACGCTTAACAACGACGGTGGTACGCTCGCCGCGGGTCAGCTTCACCTGACAGCCAACCGGCTATCCAACCGGAAAGGGACTGTGCAGCAAACGGGAACCGGGGATCTGCAGCTGGTACATGCCGGAGGCATTGATAACCGCGAAGGCAACCTCGCCACTAACAGCCGCAACCTGATCTTAACCAGCGGGACGCTGGACAATCAGCAGGGGACGATTTTACATGCCGGTGACGGCCAGCTGATGATCACCACCGGCCGGACAGACGGCGAACATGGGAAGATCATCAGTAACGGGGCATTGAGTCTGAGCGGGTCGGTACTCGGCCTGGATAACGCGCTGACCCGGGCGGCGGGGATTACGCTCAGTGCCGATGCGCTATCACACCATTCAGGCCGGATGATACAAAGTGGTAACGGGCTGATGCGCCTGGAGATCACCGGCCGGTTCGATAACCAGCATGGTGAAGTGTTTTCAAAAGGCGCTCTGTCGCTGACCGCGGCAGCACTGGATAACCGGCAGGGACAACTGATCGCCACCAGTGACACGACTCTGCAACTGCTCCCCGGCGGAGAACTGAATAACCGTGCCGGTATTATCGCCGCCGGGAGAGAGTTAACCTCACTGAGCGATGCGGTGGATAACCGCGGCGGCCTGATCCAGTCAGGCGCAGCATTAACGCTTAACAGCCGGGGCCACGCCCTGCTCAATGCTGACAGCGGGGATCAGGGGGGTATTATCAGTGACGCCAGCATAAAACTCATCACCGGAGATATCGATAACCATAACGGCCTTATTGCGGCGAAATCACTGACCGCCACCAGCGGGGCTGTTAACAATCAGGCCGGAAAATGGCTGACCCAACAGGCGTTGTCGCTGAACAGCGGTGCCCTGAACAATCAGGGCGGCCTGCTGCAATCCGGTGGAAATCTGAATCTGACGACCCATAACCAGCCTGTCGATAATCACTCTGCCGGGCAGATGATTGCGACCGGGGAACTGGCTATTCATAGTGGTGAGCTGGACAACCGCCACGGTAACATCCTGAGTGGCGGCGATGCCTCCCTGCAAACCTCTTCGCTCAATAATAACGATGGCCAGCTCTCAGCACAGGGCCACCTTTCGCTCTCCGGGCGGAGCATACAAAACAATGACGGCGGCCTGATCCGCAGTGCTAAGGACCTGCTGATTGATACCCACGGGGCATTACTGAGTAATCAGCGCAGCGGTGACACTGGCGGTATCATCAGCCAGGGGAACCTGACTCTGAATACCGGTGCGCTGGAAAATACGAAAGGCACAACCATCAGCAGCCGTGACATGACGCTGACTACCGCGACCGTGGATAATCAGCAGGGATTACTGGCCTCCGGTGAAGCGATGACAGTCATCACCGGCGTAGCCGGTAACCCACCGCAGGGCCTGCCTGCCGGTCAGGCGTCACCGGAGTTGACGCTTTCGTCACTCGATAACCGTCAGGGGCAAATTCGCTCACTGGGGGATATGGTGCTCAGTGTGGCGCAATCGGTGCTGGATAATAGTGCGGGGCTGATACAGGGAGCGGTTAATGTCACCCTTAATGCCTTGCAGGTGCTTAATCAGAATACCCGGGAGGCCGGGCTGGGGATCCGCGCGGAGACACTGACCCTTAAGGCCGGCGACCTGGATAACAGCAACGGGCAGATCCTGACCCGCGATGCTATGGGGCTGACGCTTAGCAACGTGCTGAATAACCACGCCGGTCTGCTGAGTGCACAACAGAGCCTCAGCGCGCAGGCCCGGCAAATCATCAACCGCGACGGTGAGGCTGAGGCGGGCAAACAGCTGACGATGACCGCCGATACCCTGACCGGCGACGGCCACCTGCTCTCGCTGGGTGACCTGACACTTAACCTGACGCAGACCTTTATGAATACCGGTACCGTCGAGGCAAGTGGTGACCTTAACCTGACCACCGGGGGGAACCTGACGAATGCGTCGCTGATGCGGGCGGGTAATGCCCTGACGCTGACGGCGAACGATATCGTCAATGATGCAGCGGCGGAAATCAACGCCGGTACCACGCAACTGAATGCAAAGCAGAGCCTGACAAACTATGGTCTGATTGACGGGGTTTACACCCGGATCAACGGACAGACCGTCAGTAATACCGGCAGCGGTCGACTCTACGGGGATGTGCTGGCCATCGGTGCCGGTACGCTCAACAACCTTGGGCAGAAGGGACAGGCGGCCACCCTCGCGGCGCGGCAACGGCTGGATATCGGAGCCACCACCATTAATAACCGCGATCATTCCCTGATCTACAGCGACGGGGAGATGGCCATCGGCGGTGCCCTCAATGCCGACGGACAGGCGACCGGCCAGGCTGCGGTGCTGAATAACCACAGTGCGACGATCGAATCTGCCGGGGATATGACCCTGAACATTGCCGGCATCAACAATATCAACGACCACCTGACGCTGGAAAAAGTACTGGTTTCTCAGGAAGCGATTTCTGAGTACGAGGTCTCACGCCTGCACAATGGCGTTCGCTATAACGATAAAGATTACACCATCTATATTTATCAGGATGAGGTTAATACTCTTTGTATTGAAGGGGTTATCTGTAACACCACCGACGGGGACCGCTTTACCCATTTCACTTACACCCGCACCATTACGGAAGACCGGATCAAAGAGAGCGACCCGGCGAACATCCTCTCCGGGGGGAACCTCAGCATCAATGCCGGACAGGTACTCAATGACAAGAGCCGGATTGTCGCCGGTGGCGCGCTGGCACTGCAGGGAAGTACTCTCAATAACGTGGACGCCGAAGGCCACCGGGAGATAACCGATGCCGGTAAAGCCATTTTTTACTACCGCCATCAGCAAAAACACGGTGATTCCTCCAGGGTGGATGTCTCGGATTATCTGCCCCCGGCGATCATTCAGGCCATTACCCTGAAACCCGGTACGGTAGAGGAATATACCCACGGGCAAGGCAGCGGCCTGAATGTGACTGACCATCAGGGCAGCGAGATCAGCGGCGAACTCCGGCAGGCAGATGAGCTGACTCCCCTGCCCGGGGCAGACAGTGTCAATCCCGGGGTACCGGGTGCAGTGCCCCTGCCCGCCGGTAAAACGTTCGAGGTGACGACAGAATCACCGGGCAGCGTGATCCGCGGGGTCGGTCCCGACACCCGCCTGCCGGATAACAGCCTGTTCCGCACCCATCCTGAAAATAACAGCCCGTTTCTGGTGGAAACCGATCCGCGCTTTACCGATAAGAAAAAATGGCTGGGTTCCGATTACATGATGGATGCCTTCACCCGCAACCCTGACAATGTGCTGAAACGCCTGGGCGATGGTTATTATGAACAGCGGCTTATCCGTGAGCAGATCCTTGCCCTGACGGGACAGCGCTATCTTCAGGGGGCGAAAAATGATGAAGAGCAGTACAAAGCGCTGATGAACGAAGGTATCGCCTTCGGTCAGAAGTATCACCTGACCCCCGGCGTTGCCCTGTCCGCAGAGCAGATGAAGCTGATAACCGGCAATATGGTCTGGCTGGTGACGCAAACCGTTCAGCTTGCCGATGGCAGTACGCAGCAGGTGCTGGTGCCGCAGGTGTATGCACGGCTGCAGGCGGGTGACCTGGACGGCAGTGGCGCACTGCTGGCCGGTCAAAACGTCAGCCTGACGCTGAGCGGTGACCTGAACAACAGCGGACAGATCACCGCTCAGCAAAATACCCGAATGCTGGCGGAGAATATCATTCAACAGGGCGGGCTGATTCAGGGGAATGCTGTCGCGGTGCAGGCCCGTACCGATATCAGCAATACGGGCGGCCTGTTCTCGGGCAACCAGACCCTCTCTCTGCTTGCCGGGCGGGACATTAACGCCCTTACCACCACGCGCAGCGCAGAAAGTGCCGGGGGTGATTTTGTCCGGACCACGATTGACCGGGTGGCCGGTTTCAGTGTTCAGCATCCGGAGGGGGCGATGGTATTACAAGCCGGTCGAGATGTCAGCCTGACCGCCGCGCAGGTGAGTCACCAGGGGGATGGCGGTAGTACGTCGATTATCGCCGGTCGGGACATTAGTCTGAACACGGTGACCACCGGCAGCACAGATAACCTTCAGTGGGGGGAGAACTGGCTGCACCAGTCCGCCAGTCAGCAGACAGGCAGTGAGGTAGCCGGTAGCGGGGATATCCGCATGGATGCCGGCAGGAATATCGATGTGACCGCCGGGAAATTATCCGCCGGGCAACAGCTCAGCCTGACGGCCGGTGATGACATCAGCCTCCGCCACGGCACCGATACCGAAACGTTTGATCAGCACTTTAAAGCCACCGGTAACCGCGGCCTGATGTCCAAAACCACCACCGAAGTGCGGGACAGTTTCAGCAACCAGACCGTCGGGGGCAGCCAGCTGGAGGGTGGGCGTATCAGCCTGAGCGCCGGGCATGACCTGACGGTCACCGGCAGCAGTGTGGCGGGTACGCAGGACGTCAGTCTGACTGCAGGGAATGATCTGAATATTCTGGCGGCAGCCACAGAGCACCAGGAATCGCATTTCTACAGCGAGAAAAAATCTGGCCTTTCCGGCACGGGCGGCATCGGCGTAAGCCTCGGCACCCGCAGCCTGAAAACCACCGATGACGGCAACACCCTGAGCAGCACGGGCAGTACCGTCGGCAGTACCCGGGGCAGCGTTACTCTGACGGCAGGAAGCGGGCTGACCACGCAAGGTTCAGACGTGCTGGCAGCCAGCGATGTGAATCTGACCGGTAAACACGTCAGCCTGCTGGCGGCAGATCACCAGAGCTCGCAAACGCACACCACAGAACAGAAACAGAGTGGCCTGACGCTGGCACTTTCCGGGACAGTCGGCAGCGCGATAAATACTGCAGTGTCTGCCGCCAGTGATGCCGGTACAGAGAGCAGTGGCAGGCTGGCCGCCCTGCAGGGAATGAAGGCGGCTCTGAGCGGCGTACAGGCGGCGCAGGCCGTTTCGCTGGCTGATGCGACGGGCAGCCGTCCCGGCAGCATGGCAGGCGTTAACCTGTCGTATGGCCGTCAGTCATCAACATCCACACAGACCAGCACGCAGAACCGGAGCCAGGGCAGTACGCTGACCGCAGGGAACAACCTGACGATAAACGCGACCGGCACCGATATTAACGTTCAGGGCAGCCGGTTGCAGGCCGGCAAGGATATGAACCTGGGGGCGGCGAGGGACGTTAACCTCTTTTCTGCGCTGGAAAGCCAGACGCTCGAAGGCAAAAATGAGAGCCACGGCACGTCTGTGGGCGTGGGGATCGATGCCGGTCAGGGCGGTATCGGATTATCGCTTAATGCCAGCGTCAATAAGGGCAAAGGCAGTGAAAGCGGCAACGGCACCCGCCATAATGAAACCGTTATCAATGCCGGCAATCAGCTGACCCTGCGCAGCGGCCGTGACACGACCCTTACCGGAGCGCAGATCGGCGGTGAAAAAGTGACGCTGGACGCAGGGCGTCACCTGACCCTGACCAGCGAGCAGGATACCGATAACTACGATTCGAAACAGCAGAATGCCAGTGCCGGCGGCAGCGTAAGCACCAACGGCCCCGCTATTTCGGTCAACCTGAGCCGCGATAATATGCACAGTACTTACCAAAGCGTGCAGGAACAGACGGGGATCTTCGCCGGTAAGGGGGGCTTTGCTGTCACCGTCGGTGACCATACGCAACTTAACGGCGCGGTGATCGGCTCGACGGCCGATGCCAGCCGTAACAGTCTCGACACCGGCACGTTAGGCTTCACTGATATCAAAAACAGTGCCGGTTACAGCGTTGAGCACCAGAGCATGGGGGTAAACACGGGCGGTAGTGTGGGCGGCCAGTTCGCAGGCAACCTGGCAAACGGCCTGCTGACAGGCGTTAACAGCCGTGGCAACGACAGTTCCACTACCCGGTCGGCGGTATCAGAAGGTACCCTCACCCTGCGGAATAAGGACCATCAGACGCAGGATACGGAGGAACTAAGCCGCGATGTCGCACATGCCAGCCAGACACTCTCCCCCATCTTTGATAAAGAGAAAGAGCAGAATCGGCTGAAAGAAGCGCGACTGATTGGCGAGATTGGCAATCAGGCGGCGGACATTGCGCGGACGCAGGGTCAGATAGCCGGGGAGAAAGCGAAAAAAGACCCGGCAGCCCTTCAGGCCGCCAGAGAACAACTGGCCGGTCAGGGCAATCTCTCCCCTACCGAAAAACAGATAGCCGATCAGGCGTTTAACACCGCGATGTCATCCTACGGCACCGGCAGCGCCCTGCAGCAGGGAATTCAGGCCGCCACCGCCGCGGTCCGGGGGCTGGCCGGAGGTAATATCGGGCAAGCTGTCAGTGGCGCGGCATCGCCGTATCTGGCTGAACAGATCCATAAACTGACCGACGGCAATCCGCAGGCGCAAGCGATAGCCCATGCAGTTGTCGGAGCCGTCACCTCGTATGCGGCCGGTAACAATGCACTGGCCGGTGCCGCAGGCGCAGTCAGCGGAGAGCTGATGGCAAAACAGGTAATGGCTCAGTTATATCCGGGTAAAACGATCAGTGAACTCACGGAAACAGAGAAACAGACGATATCCGCACTCGGCACACTGGCCGCAGGCCTCGCCGGCGGCCTGACCGGCAACAGCACCGCCGACGCGGTTTCCGGTGCTCAGGCGGGTAAAAATGCGGTTGAGAATAACTCGCTGAGTGCAATGGCTGGCTCAGATCTTGGGTTCTGGTTGGGTAAAACACCAGATGCTACGACGGAAGATAAAGCGAAACTGGCTGGTGATATAGCGAAGGGTAATGCAGTTGTCTCCGCAGAACTGGCCGGGACAGTTGGATTGGGTGTGTTGCCAAAAAAAGCGCAAATTACAGCGGTAATCGGTGGTGGCGCTAATACTATTATCCAGTATGTGGTAAATGGTGAAGTAAATTATACCGATGTGTTAATAGCCAGCTGGGTTGGCGCGGCCACATCGAATACCGGGTTATTAGGAACAGTCGGCTGGAATGCAGCGGGAGGCGCAACATCAAACTATATTAAAGGTGATGATCCACTTACTGGTGCTATCAGTAGTAGTGCAGCATCGGGATTAGGATATGGATTGGGTAAGGTTATCCAGGGGCCGCTGGATAAAGTTATCAATCCGAACTGGAAAAACTGGGAATGGGTTGACGTTGGGATGGGGATCAGTAAGCCGTTGCCATTGAATCCAGCACCAGGAGTCATAGGTAATATATTTGGCTCAGGAGCTACCGAAGTAGTTAATGACAGGATAGGAAAAGAATTAAATAAACAAGGAGATAAAAAATGAGTATCTCCAAAAAAAATGGTTTTTACTCTTTTTATATCTCGTCACATCCTTTATCTCAGCTACATCTTTGGGATTCATCCTGATAGAAGCTGTAATTGAAATAAGTTTATCAATCTATTCTGATAGAGTGTTAAATTTTAACAATATTGATTTTATGCAATGTGTGAAAATAGGCATTGGCGGAGGGGGAATAGGTGCTATAGGTTGTTGGCTTATTTATTATTATAATTACAAGCAGCATAATTAGTCCGGCATATCCCAACCCTTGTGGTTGGGATTGTTGTGGAGAATAACTTCCCGGGGGCCACATCGTCCGACAAACTGAATCAGGCCGTGCAAAAAATACAACAAGGCGATAAATCTCTCGCCGCAGCCAACGAACTCATTAAGCTGGAAAACGCCGATAAACGTAGTGATGCCCTGGTTGATAAATTTACCAGAGACCCTTCACAAATGAGTAGTGCTGAGCAGGGTTATCTGCGAGTGTATGCTGCTGAGATGGAGAAGGAATATGGCACGGCGGTATCACAGGAGCTGGTTAAAGATCTGTTATCCGGTCAGGATTATGTGAAACGTAATCCCGACTCTGAGGCGATGTCTAAAGCTCAGACCATTATGAACACCTGGGGATATCATAAATCCAATGCCAGTATCGGAGATGCGCCGCTGATGTTTGGGAGTAGCGTGTTGGGCACCACGATAAAAGAGGGAATGGCGCTTAATGCGGCCATAGGTGCGGGGGTGAATGCCGGTGTTCAGCTTACCGGAAATGATCCTTTCAGTTATGTCGATGTGATTATGGCCGGGATAACCTCAGCAGCAACGACCGGAAAAGGTATAGGAACATCTGCTGCAATCAATATGGGCGGTGCTGCGATAGGGAGTGGAATTAAGGGGGAAGATCCTACTAATTCTACTCTTGGCGCAGGTTTTGGTAGTGTATCAGGAGGTGTCGCTGGAAAAATTGTATCAGAAATAATGAAGCCAGCGGTTAAAGAAACGGTTTCTGACGTAGCTGAAGCTGCTATCGGTTCCCTTACATCTGAAGTGGCTGGTAATAAAGTTAAAGATCAGTTAGATCAACAAGAAGGAATAAATAATGAGATTCAAAAAAATTAATCTCCCGTTTTTTTATTTTTCTCATTATTTATTGGGTAGCTGCAATTTTTTTAATAATTTTTTTATTGAGTCTAAGTATTACTGTTATTTTCTACTTGAAAACTGGTAATGAGTTTAATTTTCATTTCTTACAAGAGTCGATTTATGCACTACGTAGGGCATTACCCGGAGGACTCATTCTCGGGAGCGGCCTCTGGTTAAAATCATGGCTACTCGAACGAAAGAATAAAAAATTTACAAATAAGTAAACTACCAATCCCGACCTCATCGTCAGGTCGGGATTGAGTTATGGTGGAGAATAATTATCTAAGCTCAACAGAGGCGCGTCAGCTTGATAAAGAAATGCAGGACTGTAAGGCATCCGGGGGCGATTGCGTTAAAGTTGCTGAGAAATATATCGAAATCAGCAACAAAAACAGTAAAGAGCTACAGGAAGCCTGTACCGGCGGCGGTGTTGCCTGCATAACCTGGCAGGAACTGATTCAGGGCGCGACCAATGTAGCGAATGATGCGGACCCGTCACAAATCCGGCTGGATGAAAAACTTAAAGATCCGACAGCAGCAGCCCTGGTGAATTATCTGAATGGGACGGACCTTCAATTTCTGCAAGACAATATCACGACCGGTGATCGGGTTATGGATCCGATTTCCTGGCCTGTCGCGATAATGGATGGTAAGGCAATCATAACCAATGCGGTGAATAATACCAAAGAGCAGCTTATTGCGGTTGGAGTTGGTGCTGGATTGGGGGCAGGTATTCAATACGGCACAACAGGTGAAGTGAAACTTTCAGACCTAATCGGGTCCGTAGTTGTTGGAGGAATCACTGCAGGTAAAGGTTATAATCCAACGGTCACATGGAATGCCGCAGGTGGTTATTACCAGGCAGAGATCAGCGGTAACGATCCGTTTATGGCGGCATTAGTGAGTAAGGCCGGTGCTTCCGCTGGTTATGCTGCGGGTAATGTTCTAAAAGTGCCGTTTGATAAAAAATTGAATCCAATATCAAAGCAATATGAGTGGGTCCCAACAGGAGTCTGGACAATAACTAAACCAGCTCCCCAACATCCACTGCCATCAATAATAGGTAATATTGGCGACTCTGCTGTATCAGGTATGATTCAGGATAAGCTGAAAGATAGCGGAGGTGAGTGATGAGAAATAGCACCAAGTCATTAATTAACCTTTTATATTTATGCAGCTCAATGAGTCTGGTGTTGTTTGTTCTGACAATGTTTGGCCGTCTATTAGGAGCATGGTTGGCTTGGGATATGAATGATAATTTTCCATTTTCATCGGAAGATTTATTTACTTGTCTCAAATTAACCTGGATGGGTCCCCCTGCTGGTTTTATGTTTTGGTATTTCTATTATCGATGAGTCTTTGTATATCCCAGCCCAAAGGCTGGGATTTTACTTTATAACCAGCCAGTTACTTCAGATGGGCTGTAACTGTTGTTAAAATGCGCGGGTGCCAGGCGTGATGCCAGGGCGTGGCGGTAGGGTAATCCCCCCGAAAAATCGGTGTGTTCATAAGTAGAATGTTCTACTAACCTGAATTCAGGGGGATTTCTATGAAGCGATCACGTTTTACTGACAGCCAGATCATCGCCATTCTTAAGCAGGCGGAAGCGGGTACTCCGGTTTCTGAACTGTGCCGGGAACATGGCATCAGCAGTGCCAGTTTTTATAAATGGCGTTCAAAGTTTGGCGGTAAGGCGTTGCCGCTTTTCTCCCTGCCGGGATAGCCTCCTTAGCATTTTGCTACTTCCTCATGGCTGGTGCAAGGTTGGGAAGACGGATGATTTTATTGCTGTCATTACGCGAGGGAAGCGGTTCTAATCGTCTTTATCTTTTATTATATCTCCGCTTCCCCTCATACGATATATTCCATTATGGGCAATAAACGAAATTCCCATATTTTTGCTGTTGCTAACCGAAAAAGCTCTATTTTTATCAATGCAGTTTGTTTTTGTCTTCATATCGTCAAAACAAAGCCGATCATAACCATCCGTTTCTTTATATCCGTCACCGAACAACCAGAAAACGATAGTAAAGGAACCATCTGATTCTGGTTTAGGAATGCCATATTTTTCTTTAAGCATATCCTTATTTTCCAGCCACCAGTTTATTTTTCCTTTGTCTGTTAAAGGGAAGTTTTTAACTAAAATATCACTAAAATGACGATCTTCATGTACTGCAACAATGACTATTGGGCGCAACTGCAACCAGGTAACGTAGCCAATCCCGCCAAAGCCAATCAGTAATAGCATAAATAGTATCTTTTTACTTTTTGCTTTCATTGCGCTCACCAGTCATCTCTACAGAGGCTTCCATATTGGTCATGAATGGCCTGAAGCCAAACTGATTGTATCGCTGGAGCACAAACCAGATACGGAAGAAATGGAACTGGCCGAATTTTGTTTTCAGTATGTCGTCGCTATCCAGGCCAAAATGATCCTGAACTTTATAATTCACCACTGCCCGGTAACGGTCATTATCAATCTGTAATGATTTAATTGTAATATGCGCCGCCCATATATCATGAACGGTAATTCCCATCCCGTTAAAACTATCCTGGAATCTGTCGAATTTTGGAAGTTTCCCTTTCAGGATAGCCGTTCTTAACTCATCTTTTTTATGTATTGGGAAGTATTGATTTTCCCAATCTATATTGTTTCTGAATGCTTCTTTCAAGAATAATCGCGTACTATTTTCCTTAGAATTATCTTTAAGCACCTGCTCTTTCAATGCCCGGTCCAGCGAGATATCACGGAAGGGTGTACCGTTGCCGTGCTGCATGTGGGTGATCATCTTTTCGATCAGGTGGCTGTAGGGCCCGTAAAGGGAAAATTTGCGGGATAACGAGCGAAATTCATCAAACAGCATTGCGGCACATTGCTGGCGGGTAATCTTTTCACCCTGGCCGCGCAAATTGCAGCAGAACATGGACTGAGGACGATCCATTGAGGAACGCCGGGTAAGCGTCCAGGGATCAACCCGGTCAGAGATATAATCCAGCCGGTACTGGGATATTAACTGTGCTTCGGTCAGATCGCCGCAGCGCATATCACTCGCACCGTAGTCGTCCATCCATTTTTGGGTTCTGAACAAGGTGAAGGGAAACTGTAGTGCAACCATCGTGACACACTCCTTGTGTTATCGTCCGGCAGGGTTTTCGCAGTGAATAATATGCCGCGACATACGGTAGTGTAAATCCTGCAGTGTCACTTGTTTGTGATTTTCAGATTCCTGCAGAAAGCTGCACCGGGCAGTACATAGTTATACAATTAGCGAGACCCCCGCCATAACGTTAGCCGGATTGGGCCATTACTATCTTCTGAGTACCGTAACGTATAATTGCTGCTACCCGCAGTTACAGACACCGGGCGGTGTCATGTTTCCCGGCAGCATCAACAACTTTAATCGGTGCCAGAAGCTGGCTGGTTCTCAATGTCCGGGCATCAAGGGTACCAATAGCAGGGAAGATGTCGCTTTCCGGAGCAGTTAAAACTCGTTGGCGGTGGTCATCGCTCCATGTCAGATTACTGGCGTGCCACTGGCGGGCGATAGTCTCAAAGGTAAATGCTCCCTCAGCTTCCGATTGTGCCCCCCTTGTGGGTGAGGGTTGCAATGGACGTTAAAATACCTCAGCACACTGCGAAGCCTTGCGGCTACTGGATTTCAGACACAAAAAAGCCACCCTTGGGTGACTTGATTTTGCATACTATTGGTGCGAAGTCCGGACTCGCCAAATCAATCTAATCCACTGAATTAATTAAATATAAAAACATCTAACATTAGTCTATATACTCACTTGTATACTCAATCAATTTTAGTTAGCAATCATTTAAAATCAATGAGTAAAAAAATGCATGCACTCCCATTTTTAGACAATTTCTTCAGCAGGGAGCAACTGAAACTCTCTACTTCAATTGGTCTTAGCTAATACCCCAGGATAGTGTTTCGCAATAATGTCATTCATCATTTCTATCAGCTCCAAACGCTTGAATGTCAGATGGGCTGTTCCCTTCTGAAAGTAGCGGATGCTGAAGTATTCATCCTCGTAAGCATTCTTAGCCGGGTTATCCCGAATATGTTCCATCAATCGGATAGATATATCACCACGGTTGTCAGGTATTGATTTGCCATCAAGTAAAAACAGCATCCGCTCAAGGTCAGCCAACTGATCCCTCCGCCAACCCCAGTTAAGGCTAAAGCCCCAGCGGTTATGAGTTACCAAATTGTTAATGATTATCTTCTTACCAAAGCTGCAGGGGCTATTGGTTTTATAATCCCATGAAAGGCCTTTGAAGACGTTAATGATCCCGCGCTCAAAGACTTCCATTTTGTTCAGATGTAACTGTTCAAAAGTACTGAGAATGTTCGCCTCACTGATAGCAGGAAGATCGCCCTCCTCCAGGTTCTTGTGCCACTGGTCGCGAGCCTGTGCATCCATTAAGGCCATCATGCCGGACTTCAGCATCAAATCGCGCCAGATACTACTGTCGATATTGCGAGTGACGGCAGGCATCGCTTTATCTGCCTTCTCAGTCAGCCAACTATCGTAGCGGTGCCCTGGCTTCATCGCCCAATCTTGCGCTGTACCACCGCCAATTTCTGAGGTTAACCGTGAAATGGCATCAAGCTGTTCAATGAGTTGTTCTATCTGTTTTAGCGCGGAATCGCGTCCAGCGACTACACGTTCGATACTGGTCGAAAGAATGAGCTCATTGTGTTCCGTCAACACGTCGGGTTCTGTTTGCATCGTTAACCGTCCATAAAAGCAAACACGCCTGCCGGGAGTGGCAGGCGCATTATGCGATGAATAAAAAAGGTGGGAAGTTCAGAGGTAAAAATCAGGAATTGGGCTCGAAGAATTCAGGTATTTATTAATCCGGTAGCTCGACGGGCTCTGAGAATATCGGTCGCGGTCAGAAATGGTGTCTGCTCCTGCCATGTAAATTCTTTGCGGTCGATGCGTACCAGTTCATAGCGTTCCACCAGGAAATTCATTGCATCAGCCAGTGTAATACCTGCTTCAATATGCTCTTGGATGGCCGCGTCGTCGTGGAATGGCGTGTCGTTAAGTGTCAGACCGTAATGATGCTCCAGCAGATACGTTAACAGTTGCTGCCACACCTGCACAGGCGACAGACGTGACGAAACCGGCACCATGGCCGGTACAGATGAAATGTGCATAATTTGGGTCCTGATAAAAGAAGAGAGAAGACGTTATTGGGCGGGATAAACAGTGAGGTAAACGTAGCCGCAGCTACTAAGGGTATCAGCTATACAAGTTAGACCTGTAAGCTGAATGGTCATCTGATGTTGCTGCTGTGGATTTAAACATATTTTCTAACTGCTCTATAAACAGTGGGAAAGCATTTTCCAGGCTTTGTAGCTGCTCTGGGCTAAAGCTTCCCGTCAATCCAGCCCTGTCAGCCAGGTAATACAGCCGGTTGCCTTCCTGAACTAATCTTGCGACAAATCGTGGGGTGATATCGCTTTGTAGCCCCCATTCATGAGGTGGTGTGAATGACATGAAAACACTCGTTTAAAGCAAACCCTGCTCAGCAAAAGAAACCACTTCATTCCCAACAACCAAATGATCCAGCACTCGCACTTCTACTAGTGCTAACGCTTTCACTATCCGCTGAGTGATGTGTTTATCCTGCTGACTGATTTCTGTCGTACCTGACGGATGGTTATGAGCCAGAATTACCGCAGCGGCATTGTGTTTCAGAGCCAATTTAACCACTTCGCGGGGATGCACTTCGGTATGGCTAAGTGTGCCGGTAAACAGTGTTTCGCATCCCAGCAGGCAGTGCTGATTGTCGAGATACATCACGATAAAAACTTCACGCTCCTGATGAGCCATCTGTAATTGCAGCCAGGTTTTAGTGAAGCTGGTGGAAGTAAATGGCTCACTCGGTTGACGCTGGTATTTCTCCAGCAGGCGTAACGCCCGACGAATGACGCGTTGCTCGTTTGCAGGAAATACCGGCGATAAATTGAATACAGACATATTTGTCTCCTTAAAATAAAAAGCCTCGCCGGTTTATTGGCAAGGCCTGAGGGAAGGGATTATAAAAAGGTTCATGAGGCAAGCTGCAGCATATTCTCGGCCATCACCCACAGGGCGCGATTGAGCTTCACATCACCGTCGATACCTTTGACGGCACGAGTATGAGCACGCTTACCTTTGGTCGTTCGCCCCAATAACCCGCCTTTAATCAGGTTTTCCTGAATTCGCTGGTAGGTGGTCCAGAGATCGTTGCTCTCATCCTGCCAACGACGCGGGAAAAGGATCTGCGATTCCGTTACCGGCTGATGCTCTTCACCAAAGCGATAGGTTAATGCGGCTTTTGCCATCGCCTGTTGAGCGGGTAGTGGTAACAGCAGCGACTGCATGGCATCACGTTTCTCTTCCACTCGGTCAAATATCCCCAGTACCTCGTAAGCCCCTTCAATGACTTTCTCCACTACGTTACCCTTATGAGGAACACGCACTTCACCAAAACTCTCACCGCAAATCAGCCCATTTTGGCAAACCGATCTAAATAGCCCCGGTAACATCTGGTATGAGCTGGAGCCGTCATGGCTGTTAAGCAGAATAATTTCCGGCACTTGTTTGCCAGTGATTTGGCCTTCGCGGCGCAGGCGCAGCATGTGTTTGGTGTGTTCTAGCTTGCTCTGGTCCCGTACACGGGTCTGGCAGGCAAAGAACGGAAGGAAGCCTTCATGCTGCAGGTTATCGAGAAGGGTTATGGTCGGGATGTAGGTGTATCGGTCACTACGTGACTCATGCTTTTCTTCACTAAAGACACTCGGTACGTAATGCGCCAGTTCATCACGGGTTAGAGGGCGGTCGCGGCGAACGAGGTTTACAGCTCCGAAGCGGCTAGCTAATTTCATGATAATTTCCTTAGATTTTGGGGCAAAAAAACAAAAGCCCCTGCTCAGTGAGGAGGCAGGGGCGATATGCAGGTTCAGTGATCGTTGCAGCAGAAGGCGGCTCAGAAGTTGTCCAGGATCCGTAATATCTGCGCCATCAGGGCCGTTATCAGCGCGGTCACCAGCAGCGTGGCTGCTTCTCTGGCTGCATCTATGCTGTCGTCATCGTGACCGGCCTGACGAAAGCGGATTTCAATAAACTGTCGGGCCTGCTGACCGCCGTACCAGGTCAGAACCTGACCCAAAGCGGTCACCAGCATTTTTAGAAAAATCATAAGGTTTGCTCCGGACTGCCTGACGGCAGTCCGTTGGTGATGTGACGTCTTTTATGGAGGGAGATGAAACGGAGAGACTACTCAGTTATAGGTGTAGCGCCACGCCCCTTTGTCGGTGGTGACTACCACTTCCGAAGCCACGCACTCATTATAAAAATTCACTTTGACGGACTGCCCGTAGCGCAGAGTGATCGGCAGAATGGTTTCCTTGTTAACGGAGGACATAAACTTTTTGTTGTCGATGCGGCAGTTGCCCCGATTAACGTCAATGTTTTCAACTTTCACACTGTCATCCAGCGAGGTGACCACTACAGTGGCGTAGCGTGTTCCGGCAGGATGAACATAATCACTGGTCTCCACTTTTATTGGAGACGTTGGCTCGGCCAGCGCCGAAGCAGACAATAAAAGCAGTGCGGGTATCAACCATTGTTTGATTTTCACAGCGTATTCCTTTTAAGAGTAACGTATCGCCGGAACACGAATATCATCATTCATTACCAGCAACAGAAGGTAAAAACAGGTACAAATCAGAGTGAGGCCTTTGCCACACAGCCGTGTGTGCCAAACTCTGGCAGCACCTTCGCAGCCCCAGCTAGCGTGAAGGTAGCTGGCTTAATACCTTCGCCGGATACCGAGACTTGTTTGCCGTTACGCAACTGTGTCCAGGCCAGCACCAGGTTATTGCTGCCGAGACGACTGCCAGACTCACTGATATCAATGGCCTCTCCACCGTCAATGCTGACCTGAAGGTTTTTATCTTCATCCATACTGACTTCATGCCCACTGGCGTCCGTAAATATGACCGTAGCCGGCTGTGAGCCATAATCCTCACAGGATAAATATAACTGTGACTGACCTTTCCCCTTGATAACAAACTCTGATACGCCTTGGCCCCAACCACTGGACCAAGTGTCCTTATTTCCAAAAGCCTGCGCTATGACCGGAACAAGGCCACAGACCAGCATCAACGCGCTGAGTGATGAATTTTTCATGAATGTATCCTTTTGTGAGTAAAGCAAATTGTCCTGACGGACGGGAATACGGGCTCATTCCCTGATGAGCCCGCTGATATATTGATAATGCGGCAGGGCCTGAATAAATCTCGGGTCCTGACAAATGCGAGTGATATGGCTGTTTCGCACAAAACCGCTGAGGGTCATCACCACATCAGTGATGGCTGAAAGAGTGAACACCTGAATGCGATCTTTCGATACGGCCACCAAGTACCACTCCCCGTCCAGACAGATAAGCCGGTAAGGGGCCACTGCAGACTGCTGATGACCTTGATGCAGAAAGTGAACACGGCGATTACGGATGATGGCCTGAACGATGGCCTGGAAACCACCAAACAACGCAGGTGCCTGACGTGGCGGGGCATTCCAGATAAGGCAGGGGGAATCCTGACCACTGTCGAGCAACACCGACAGCAGCCTGGGATCCAGAGTAGGAAAGTAATGCGCCACGCTGGTTATCCGGGCAAAGCGGAGAATGTCGCTGTTGGTGCGAAAGGGACCCCGGGCATCCAGGAGCCGGAAGCTTCCACGGGAATATTCGATGTCGAGATAACGCAGACGCTCACGCAAGTCGCGCTGAACGGTGCGCTCAGAAACGCCAAACTCCTGAGCCAATTGTCTGACGCTGAGTGATTCGCCCATAAAGAGGCGACTGACCAGGATGGCGAGACGGCTGGCCAACCGATCATAGCGGTGTCCCTGTTCAGACATGTTATGTGCTCCCAGCAGAAAATATTGGTACCAGTCATCTGCTGGCAGTGAAAAATGGATTAGCGGGAAAGACGTTGCTGCCGGAGCCAGGCTACGATGATGCAGGCCGGTATGGTGACCCGGTAAGCCGGACCCGCAATGTCGGAAATCATCCACGCCGAACTGAGCGCAATGGCGACGGGACCGGCAATAACGCACAATGCTCTGGATGCCACCACCACCGTGCCCCAAGTGGCGACGCCTCCCAGTGAGGTAATGACGCTTGCAGACAGTACGGTGGCAAGCTCCAGTGCAGCCAGCGAGGAGGTACGTATGGCTGCCTGAACTGCCATCAAAATGAGCTGAGGGGTGGGGGTGGTTAGGTCGAGTTGCATATTGCGGGAAAAGGTAGCCAGTTCTTCGGATGTCATCTGGTCCAGGCTTTTCTCCAGCACCTTCATCAGCAGGCACAACTCAATGGTCTCGGTGGTGCTTTTCAGGTTGAAGTTCACATCAAGTTTGTCGCAAACATCACCAAGGATTTCTCGATAGGTCACGCCCTGCCCCAGCCTAATCAAACTTACCAGCGTATTGGCCCCGTAACGCTGAAGTTCAGCCGCTATCAGTTGCCAGTAGCGGCGGTGTTCCGGTGCCAGCAGACGGTATTCCGGGGTGCTGGTCAGGCTCTCTGTCCAGCGGATGTCGCCGTCACGAGGGTCAGTGGTCAGAATAGAAACCAGTAGTTGCAGCTCTTCATTGCTGCACTGGCCCAGCAGGTTTAAATCGGGGTCGTTACGGTAGACAGCCATTGATCTTCCTCAGTCAGTGTAGTGAGAGTTCACACTTTAAGGGGGGCTGTGGCACGGATATGTCTTCTGAAATGGTGAGTTTTTACGCGGATGGAGTTGAATGCGACACTGAGTGTCATAGTCCCGTGACAACTACGACTAAAACATACACACTGAGATCGGAAGCTACCGTCATCCATTATGATGATATATGTCTGATTTTATAATGAATTATTGCATTTGTTCGAACAAAGACTGTATAGCCAGATCCATCAGTTCTGATTGGCCCATACTGTGTTTTTTTGATAATTCCTTAAGCATCCTGATGCTTTCTTTGCTCAAGCCGAGAAGTTCGGCAGTCTGTTTTTTATCCGTCTCTTTTCTTTTTTCACGTACCTTCTTTTGTGACCAGGCTTTAGTCAACGAGGTGACTAACTCTTTAAAATTGTCTTCTCTTGTAAGCATATAAAGCTGTGTGATTAATGCGTATTTACTATCACTCTCCGTGAGAGGTTCTAAATCAGCCAGGAACATATTTTTTTTCTTTAAGTAACAAACTGAAAAAGAAACCGACTCTTTGCTTTTCATCAAAGAGGTGACATTGACCTCATGCCTGCATATCTCTTTATCTCTCTTGTAGTTACAGGATAAATGTGAAATCAGAAGATTTATTTCAGTATTTTTGAATGGCAACAAACTTAATAAGGTAAAAATGGATTTATAGCGTTCTTTATGTCCGCCTACGACTCTGGGCAAACAAAATGTATCAGAAATGCATTGAGCTTGCTGCTTACTCCCCACATCACTGTAGAGATGTATATTATCCGCTCTGAGCAGTTTAAACACACCTTTCCATTCGAGCTGCATCAGTTTCCACCAGAAATAGTGGCATGCCTCGATATCATTTTTAAGCCATACAATACAACCATCGGAGAAAGCGTCACTTTCTACATCTTTTACAAGTTTATTTATCTTATAAAAAGGAGATTTTATTTTGTCAGAAGCGACACCCGAACAAATAAAATATATTAATGCCGGGGCGTTATTGGCTATCTGAGGGAAATTTGAGTTTGCTATCGTTATATTTAGCGATATTAATATGCGCCCGAGCATAGACAATGGAAAGGTTGAAAGATATTCCCTTATCAGCATTGGTTCATCTCCTGACAATTCCTGCGCAGATTTGATTCTCATCCTTTTTATACGCTCATCACTCATGTCCAGTTCCTTCTCTCAAGCCTCCTTTTAGGATAACTTAAGCCAAAGTGTTAATGAAGATTTTTCGTGTTAAAAATGATGCCTAATAGAGGAAAAAACAAGGAAAAAACGTTCCATTCATAGCACAAAATTCCTTTAAATACTGGGACTGATGGCACTTTAATGGCATAGTCAATCAACTTCCCCATACAACGTTAACTCCAGAGTGACTGAAGGACTAGCCAGGAGCAGGTTGATGGTGCATGGCCACCGAATGTACACACTTTACATAGCACAAACTGTCGGATTGGTAATATATACCTGATACATCCTTTCTCTCTGTTACGCTTAAAGCTATGGGTTATCTTCATAACCCTTCTGTAATCAGAAATGATTTAATCAAGATAGGTTGAAACATCAAATCTCAGTTTTAATTACCTGACGTATTATTTTTAAGAGTATTTTTTTACAGCTCCAGTCATTGATGTGAAAAACAAACCACTGGAGATTTCAACAATGAACAAAACCTTTAATCCTTTCTGGCAACAACGTATTACCGACACCTTACTGAACGCCCTTAAGGCTTATCCGCGAGTATTAATGCTGAGGGTTGATCTACGACTACCCAATGTTCCAGCAGCTACAGATGCTGCTGTCATCTCCCGATTTATAGACTCTCTGAAAGTAAAGATTGCAATGTACCTGCTTCGTAAACACCGCGAGGGCAACCGAAAACGCATGACCGACCTGCGTTATATCTGGGCAAAGGAATATGGAGAACGCAACGGTAAAAAGCACTATCACATGGTGTTGTTGCTTAATCGCGAAGTCTGGTGTTCCGCAGGCAACTATAACGATCCGGCTTCACTAGCAGGTTTAATCAAACAGGCGTGGTGTAGCGCCTTACGGGTGGGTACTCAGGAGTATGCAACGCTGGCACACTTTCCGGAAAGCCCGGTGTACTGGATTGACCGCGGGAATAAAGAGCAACTACAGGAGGCATTAGTACGGGCTTCATATCTTGCAAAAGACCATACCAAAGTTACCGGTGATGGCGAACGTAATTTTGGATGCAGCCAACGCTGATTTTCCCGTCAAGATTCGCCCCAGCCTATCGAGGCCGATAAGGCGCTCAGATATTTTTTTACTGGCAATCCCTATCTTCTGAAGGAGTACTGGCGTGCAATAGAACTCAACCACGCCGGACTCCTCCCATCATTAATTTTCAGAGGGAGAGATTCCATGGCTACTATCAATAACCCCATTCTTAGTGCTGAAGACCCGCTTATAGACATGACTTTTATCACTACATATACCGGCATGACCGACAAGTGGTTTTATAAACTTATTCAGGACGGAGTTTTCCCAAAACCCATCAAGCTGGGACGTAGCTCACGTTGGTTTAAAAGCGAAGTGGAGAGCTGGATGCAGCAACGCATTGAGGATTCACGGGGGAGCTGTCGCTCCGGCTCGGATTCACACGTTACTCAAAGTAATCCATGTCCAGTTTGGGCACTTTAACCAAACGAGAGGAAACGCCAACCTCGTTTTCAATCATCAAATGAACTAAACGTTCACCATCAACCAGTACCATTCCCTCAACGGAATGGGCAAAATCTCGCGCCTGAGAAGTAAAGCCGGAAGTAGTAATAAATACTCCTCGTTTGGCCTTCTGTCCGGCCAGCGCACCATAGAACGCCTGAAGTTCAGGGCGACCAACAGTGTTCTGCCAGCGCTTAGCCTGCACGTAAACTTTTTCCAGCCCCAATTTATCAAGTGAAATAATTCCGTCGATACCACCATCTCCAGTACCACCTACGCGCTGAAGATCATCCCGATGTCCGCCATATCCCAGACGATGAAGAACATCCAGGACGATAACCTCAAAACGCGCTGGGGATACCTGCAACAAGTTTTCCAGTAACTCATCAGCAACAGCATCCCGTAGCTCTTTTAACGCTTGATCAAGACGATCGTCCGGGCTGCTTTTTGCTAACTCTTCCTGGTTCAGTGCAGCTGGTCTTGGATCAAGATCGACAGCATCTGGCTGCTGTTTTAACTTCACGTTCATGAAATCAAAAGCTAAGTGGTTCACTTGCTCTTCGGTAAGTGGCTGGGTATGGACCTGTACCCATTTAATCCCTTCTGGGGTTAAGCACCATTTTCCTCTAGATAAACTTTGCGATAATCCAGCTCGCTTCAGACGGTCATGTGCCCAGCCTGCCCGGTTTTTATAAACCAACTGACCGCTGGCTATCACTTCTGCTCGCTGATTATCATCAAGATTAAGTGCATCTGCCGCAGCTTCATGCGCATCACGAGCAGGTACGCCATCAGGTTTACCTGCCAGAAAACGGAGAACTGGTTCAATAAATTTATCGTAGGTAGGAACGGCCATATATACATCCCTGATAATGTTTTTATTAGATCTGTTGCGTCAAAACAATCAACTAAAGTCTGTTTAGTTACTTAGCAATTGAGCGCACTTCCAACTGGTGAGGGTATGAACATATACCTCACTGATTTTACTAACCAAGATCAAGTCTCATCTCCACGTCATAAATCAGAAAATATCACCCCAGCCATCTCATCCAACCGCGTTTTGACAACTTCCCACTCCGGCATAACTTGTCCCATCAGACGGTAAAAACGCTCGCTATGATTGTGCTCAGCTAGATGACATAGCTCATGCAAAATTACATAGTCGATGCATTCTCGGGGAGCTTTAACCAAGTTTGTGTTAAGGGTGAGCCGACCGCCAGGAGAACAACTCCCCCACTGTGTTTGCATGGTTAGAACACGCAATGGGGGCGGAGCATTTACCCACAGAGCCTGCTCGAGCATGGCTTCGAGCCGTTTGGCGAAAACATTTTTGGCACGAGTTTTATACCAATCAATAAGAAGCTGCCGGACCTTTTCAGGGCTCTTCTGACGCAAGGTAACTTCCAGCTTTCCGCGCAACATTTTTACGCGTTGTACCCCCGCAGGTTCTTCAATCACCTTCAACAAGTATTGTTTGCCAAGGTAATAATGGCTCTCGCCGCTGATATACTTACGCGGAGTAATGTATTCAAGCTGTCTGCGGAAATCCCTAAGCTGCTGATAAATCCAGCGCCCACGCTTCTTTACTGCCGTCAGAACGGCCAGGTCATCAGCCTCTTCAGGCGCAGAAACCACCACCCGGCAATCAGGGTGCACCTTAATCAACACGCGGCTTGTTGCATAGGGACGAGACTCACGATCAAAGTTGATCCACTCGTCTCCGTAGATAAAGCTCATAGCCTGCGTTTGCGTGTGAATGGGCACAGCTTACACTCCACTCAATCCGACACGGGTAATTTGTACAATCATCTCGACGATCTTCTTCGCCTGGTCCATACCGCCGCCAATGGCTTTACATTCTTTAAACATCAATGGCAGCAACTTTTTCCTGATATCTGCTTCAATGTTCTGCGGGTTTATCGAGTTTTCTGCCACCGAGGTTTCAACTGAACGATCCACATCAAACGCCAGTTTTATCCACTTATCCTGAACTTGTGAATCGGTAATCGAGAAAACCTCAGGCAGCATTTTCTTGAATACGCCAAAGTAAGCCTGAGCATGATGGTTGCCGGCGAATGCATCTGGAATATCATTCAAACGGCGTTCCTGCACCTGCTCTTCAAACTCCCGGAAAAGCATATATTGCTTGAGCGGATGCTCGAATAACTTCTCAGCTTCTTCGATAGCTTGCCGTAATAGCTTAGAGAATGCCTCCTGCGCATAGGGATCATCACGCAGTTCTTGCTCGATCATACGAGTAACACGCGTTTTTATGATGTCGGTTTCGTTACGGGTTTTATCTTCGCTCCACTCCTCTGGCTGCGCTTGCCCCATCTTGTTTACTTCGTAAACACCATCAGGCTCCCGAACTGCTACGCCAACAACATGCTTATCGAGTAACTTTTTGACCTGCTCGGCATACTCATCATAGTCGATACGCTCACCGGCATCTTGCTGCACTAACTGGCGTAAACTGGAGAACTGCTTCACCGTCTCTTTGTAATGACGGCGATCATCTTCACTGAAGCTCTTGTCTTCAAAGAAGGTGGCTGATTGCAATGCAACTTTTAAACAACTGGCAAATTCAGTCAATGCCTCGTAGAAGTCTTCACGTATTTTCAGGTGCACATCGACCAATTCGCCATTTTTTTCTTCAATGCGTGGCACCAATACCTGACGCAGTTGCTCGGTATCTTGCCTGTTCTTCACACCGTCAAAAATCGCCCACAGGTTTTTATAAAGCTGCGGTAAACGTTTGTATTCGGTGCTCATCTGATTATAGAGCCCAGCGAGATCGTCAATCTCATAACCACCCTGAGTGCGGGATGCAAGTTTCTGGTACTTCTCTATGGTGGTATCCAGCTCTTTAAGAATGCCACGATAGTCTATGAGCAGACCGAATTTCTTCTTAGGGTGTAAACGGTTTACTCGAGCTATCGCCTGAATCAGGTTGTGTCCTTTGAGCTGCTTATCGATGTAAAGCACAGCGTTCTTGGGCTCATCAAAGCCGGTTAGCAGCTTATCGACCACAATCAGCAATTTCAGCGAATCGTCTTTATCAAAGCGGTATATCACATTTCTGGTGTAGGATTGTTCATCCTGTTGACCGACATTCTCTTTCCACCATTTAACAACTTCAGGTGCGGTAGATTCATCAACCTCGGTGTTACCTTCACGCGTGTCAGGGGCGCTGATCACCACCGCGGATTCAAACAGCCCGACCTCATCCAGATATTTCTTGTACTTGATGGCAGCGGCTTTACTGTCACAAGCAAGCTGACCTTTTAAACCTTCGTCGATGTTTTTCACGAAGTGATTGGCAATATCTAATGCAATCAGACGAATACGATCGTCTGCGGTGTAGATCTGCCCTTTACTGGCATATTTGCGTTTAAGATCGGTTTTTTGCTGGTCGCTTAATCCTTCGGTGATTCGCTCAAACCAGCTATCGAGAGCACGTTCATTCACATCCAGATCGGGAATGCGCTCTTCATAAAGTAGTGGTGTTACGGCTTTATCATCCGTTGCTCGCTGCATCGTATAAGCATGGATGATAGAACCAAATTTATTGGTCGTTTTATCATCTTTCAGCAATGGAGTACCAGTAAAAGCAACGAATGCGGCTTTCGGCAACGCCTGCATCATGCGGATATGGTTTTCACCACCCTGGCTACGGTGGCCTTCATCAATCAACACAATAATATCTGAACTGGTATTGATGCATTCAGGCTGCCTGATGGCCGTATTAAACTTCTGGATCAACGAGAAGATAATACGCTCAGTGCCCTTACCAATCTGCTCTGCCAAACGCCTACCGGATGTCGCGATCGCCGCTGACTTGTCCCTCTTCCCAGAGAGCTCTCCACTAGAGATAAAGGTACGGCTAAGCTGGTTTTCCAAATCGACGCGGTCGGTAACTACCACAATGCGGCATTGCTTTAAACTTTCATGCAAGATAAGCGCTTTACTCAGAAATACCATCGTCAACGATTTACCCGAACCAGTGGTATGCCAAATAACGCCACCCTCACGGCTACCATCAGGTCTTTTGGTATTGATACGCTCAATCAAGCGTTTGATACCAAAAACTTGCTGATAACGAGCAACAACCTTGCCGACCTTTTTATCAAACAGTGTATAAAAGCGAACCATATCTAGGAGACGTTCAGGCAACAATAGGCTGATTAACAGCTTATCTTGCCCGGTCACTGCCAATTCTCCCGCAGCTACCAAACCTTGGTACCATTCTCTGGCTGCTACCGGTCTGTGACCAAAAAGCTTATCTAGCTGTTCAGGTAGAAGTTTTTGGTTCTTGATGACGTACATTTCAGCATCAGAGAGGTCCTCTTCACGCCAGGTGGCCCAAAATTTAGCCGATGTTCCACAAGTACCATACCGACCATCATGACCATTAATCGATAACAGCAACTGGCTGTAAACAAACAAGCGCGGAATTTCATCGTGCCGCTGATTGCGCAGAGTTTGTGATATTCCTTCACCAATGGTTGGGGTTTTTTTAGCATTACCATCCGGACGTTTTGCCTCAATGACCACCAATGGAATACCGTTCACAAAACAGACAATATCAGGCCTACGGGATCCAACACCGTTAGCGCGCGTTACTGTGAACTCTTCGGTAAAGACAAAGCTGTTATTCTTTGGATGATGCCAATCGATTAAGGCAATAGTTGGGTTCGCCTTTTTACCATCAATAAACTCGGTAACGGAAATCCCATACATCAAGTGGTTATAGAGACGCTCATTGGCAGCGAGTAAGCCCTGATTCAAGGCCGGGCTGTTGACTTCAGCAATCAGATTATCAATAGCCTTGTCAGAAAGAGAATATTCCTGCCCACCAAACGTAAAAGTACGCTTTGCCAGTTGCTCCCTGAGCAGGTGGGTCAACACAACCTGATCGGGTTTACCTGCCCGGGTAGCCAAAGCCTCTTCAGGAGAAAGGTAAGACCAGCCAAGGTTATTCAGCAGCGCCAAAGCCGGAAGCTTAGCACTGTATTCTTCCTGAAATTTTGGGGCATATTGGGTGTTCATTATACTCCCTTATAGTGCTCTATCTCTCTGGAAACCTGACGCTTTCCTTCCTGACGAACTATCCGGAATTTCCGGGTGGTTAAACTTCGAGCAAGCTCGACTTTAGCAATGATGTTGATCAGATCTTCCTTAATTGTACTAACATCCTTATCATATAGCTCAGCCATGGATGCCTGAGTAAGCCACTGCATATCTAACTGAAAGCGACACTCAACACGCGCACGGCCATCGTCGATTTGAAACAACAGGAACTCACCCACCGAAGCTTGCGGTAGATGCTTACCCGTTATTCCGCCTCCATTCTCACCCGGCGTTTACCGGTGAGCAGTTGCTGCATCAGGGCTTTTTTTTCTTGTTCCAAGCGATTGAGTTGTTGTTTTAGAGTTTTGATCTCAGAATCAGCAGTTGAGAGAACAGAAGCAATCTTTTGCTGTTCAGCTATCTCAGGGATAGCTATTTTTAGATTAGAAAAGATAGATATCCAGTGACGTTGATGCCCCCCAATTGTGAAATCAAGCATCTGCATAGCCTCAAATACATATTTGATAGAAATACCCTCTCTTGCCGTAAGTATCTTCATTGCACTTGATTTAGCTTTAAAAGGGAAATCAACAAACTTACTATCTGTTGTGAAGTCATCAAAAATAATCACGGGTAATTTATCTTTATATATACCCTCTGGTTCATTGGTATAACCAAGAATAAATGTTTTCCCAGCCGTAAGAACTGGGGTTTCATAATCATTGTTGTAATCAGTTGACTTTACCAAATAGGGGGTAGGTTGCTTATATTCCAGAAGAGAACCTAACTCTACGCTCTTCCAATCCCCCTTAAATTCCGAGAAACGCCTCTTTCCCGTAAGCAATTTTTGCATCAGTGCTTTTTTTTGCTGCTGGCTTATGGTGAGCAGTTGTTCAGTGGTAGCGATCGCCTTATCCCATGTAGAAAGGATTTGGGCGATTTTTTTCTGTTCGATAAGAGGTGGGAGATTAATCAATATTTCTCCACAATCGGGCACACGCATGTGTGCTACGGTCCCCCCGTTACTAAAATTATCAATCTGCTTTTGACAATACTCACTTGATAATGAGTAAAAAAGATAGTAATTATCAGCTAGATCATTGTTTGCTCTGTACATCATGGTTCTTTGACCTAGGAATACCCCATTATCTTCCTCAAGAATGCCGGCTTCACCAACAGGCGCTTCCCGTGTAAAAATGATATCTCCTCTTTTAGGCTTTCCCCTTTTTACCCATTGTAAGTAGGTTTCTTCTGTTACATAACGCACATCCTGGGTATTTACCCGCCCATTACGGACATTGGTAGTTCGCAACATCTTAAAATTGGTTTTATAATCCACAACAGGCGCAGTTTTGTTTACACAGTCGATGATAGCTTCACAAGCATCTTTGATAGGTATTATTTTCCATCCATTAGGCACCATAGCCCAATTCCTCCAGATACTCCGCCATTTCCACTTCCAGCTCAGCCAGCTGCGCTTGCAGTTGCTTGCGCTCGGCGCGGACTGCCATCAGGTTAATTTCCTGTTCTTCTTCAAAGGTATCGACATAGCGGGGAATATTCAGGTTGTAGTCGTTGTCGCGGATCTCCTGCTGGCTGGCAAGATAAGCATATTTATCGACGTTATCGCCATCACGATAGGTTTTAACTATTTTGGCAATATTATCCGCACTCAACTTATTCTGATTTTTACCCGGCTCATACTCACGACTGGCATCGATAAATAGCACTTTATCGTCAACTTTCTGCTTTTTGAAAATCAGAATAGCTGCAGGAATACCGGTACCAAAAAATAGTTTTTCGGGTAACCCAATCACTGCATCCAGCAGGTTTTCTTCAATCAGCTTCTGACGGATTTTGCCTTCGCTTGAACCACGGAACAGCACGCCATGAGGGACTACAACCCCCATACGCCCAGTTTTAGGCTTCATGGTTTCGATCATATGCAGAATAAAGGCGTAATCACCCTTAGTCTTTGGTGGCATGCCTCGACGGAAACGACCAAACTTATCGTTTTCCACGTCATCGTGCCCCCACTTATCGAGCGAGAACGGTGGGTTAGCGGTAACCACATCAAACAGCATTAAATCGCCATTTTTATCCAGCAGTTTGGGGTTACGAATGGTGTCGCCCCACTCAATTTTGTGGTTATCCTCACCATGCAGGAACATGTTCATTTTCGCCAGCGACCAGGTTGAGCCGATGGCTTCTTGGCCATAGAGCTCATACTGTTTAGAATCATGATGCTGTACTACCTTACGGCCACATTTCATCAACAAGGATGCAGAACCACAGGCTGGATCGCAAATAGTGTCGCCAGTTTGAGGATCCAACAGTTCCGCCATCAGTTCAGACACTTCCGGTGGGGTATAGTACTCACCCGCCTTCTGACCACTGTTGGCGGCAAACTTACCGATCAGGTATTCATACGCATTACCGATTACGTCCAACCCGCCCACGCGGCTAGGCTTAAGATTCAGCTCTGGATTAGCGAACTCCACCAAAAGCTCTTTGAGGATCCCGTTCTTTTGTTTCTCTTCGCCAAGTTTATCGGTGTTGAAAGTAATGTCCTGGAAAACGCTTTTCCCGGCATCTTTCAGCTTGGTGCCGTTAGCTTCTTCAATGGCGTGAAGCGCCTCGTCGATACGCTCGCCGTTGCCAGGTTCATTACGGCGTTTGTAAAGCGCATAAAAACTGGCCTCTTTTGGCAGAACGAACCGTTCGTTCTTCATCATCTCTTCGATCAGTTCCGGCTCATCGCCATACTCTTCTTTGTATCCATCATAGTGATCCTGCCATACATCAGAAATATACTTCAGGAACAACATGGTAAGGATAAAGTCTTTATAGGTATCAGGACTGATGGTGCCACGGAAGATATCGCATACGCCCCACAGCACCCGGTTAATACGGTCTTGATCGATTTTGTTGCTCATAACCTATTTATCCTTAAGTAATTTTTGCAAAATACCAAGCTCAAGTTGGTGGCGGTTTTTTTGTAACTTGCTGATAAATTTATCTTCTTCCTGCCAGACTCGTTGGAGCTCAATAAGTTGTCGTTGGGTATGCACCGGTGGTATAGGAATCTCCACATCCAGCAATGCCGCTTTAGTAATAAGCTGGATGTTGGTACCACTGCGATTAAACATTTGCTGTGTCACGGGATGGTTAAGTACCCAACACAGATATTCAGGAGCTATCTCGCGCTCTTCCCTTCGAAGGGTAATGATCAGAAACTGGCTGGTAGCTACTACTGGGATATCACTGCTATAGACAACCGCAACGTTCCGGTTCCCCCTGGCGGCAACGACGATTTCACCTTGTCTTAGGAAAGGTGGTTCAACACGTTGCTCCCAACTAATCGCCGGTAAAGCGTCATAATCTCTCTGCCAATCCAGCTCAAGGTCCTTAATCTGTAATATGCGTACATTTCCATCAGCCACCGGTTCGACAGCCCCCCGGAACGTATAGCCTGAGCGAATATCAGCCAAATCACCTATCTTGTATAACTTTGTTGGCATAATGGCCTCAGTTAAGTGCATCATCACTGATGCACTAATCTTAAAGAGGATAAAAAGGGCTTAGCTATGAGCTCATGAAGCCCTTATTTTGATAATTCACGCCTGCATAACTTTATATGTGAAGCGAGAGTAATATTACCAAAACCAGAACAGCCCAATGAATTTACGCAGCAACTTAGTGAGCGATAATGAACCTTGTAAAGCCATAATGTTAGCATCAGACGCTGCCGGATTTACTTCTGTTGTTACGCTAAGTGTAATAATCTGCTTTTGCAAATCGTAAGAAACTTGATAAAATGCCATGGATTCGATCTCCTATCCTAGTTTAGACGCTTCGGGTTTGAGGTTCGCGAAAGGCTGGAACCAATCGCACAAATCACTCTTCTCTGTACGACCGCTACTGTAATAAAAGTGAGTTGATGCACTTATATTTGCTCAGGCTGATATCAAAGTCAACAAGTTTTTTATGTACAGTAGCAGCTCTACAGAAGAACGTTATCCCCTAAGAAGCTGTGATCGTTAATGGCTTAATTATTCTAATGCATTGTTTTAATTGAATATTTAACTGTTCCTTATGTTTTTAAAATCAAATGCACTGACTCCTTTCTCCCGATTTGCATCAAGATAATCCGCCCACCACTGAAGCATCAATCTACGCTCGTCCAAATGCTCAGCCTTATGAATATACGCAGCTCGCACAGAGTTACGCTCCATATGGCTCATCTGCCGCTCAACCGCATCCCTAGACCATAATCCTGACTCAATCAGCGAACTACAGGCCATTGTCCTGAAACCATGCCCACAAACCTCTACTTTTGTGTCATAACCCATAACACGAAGTGCCTTGTTCAACGTGTTTTCACTTATCGGTTTACGAGGGTTGTGATCTCCAACGAAAACAAAATCGCGCTCGCCGCTAATCTTGTGAACCTGTCTGAGGATTGCTAAAGCCTGATGAGATAATGGCACCAAATGAGGTGTGCGCATCTTTGAACCCCGGTGTGAGTGCTTTACCCCTTCGATAGCTTCTCGTTCAGCCGGTATCGTCCACATTGCCGTTTCAAAATCTATTTCAGACCAACGAGCAAAGCGCAATTCGCTAGAGCGAATGAATATCAACAAGGTGAGTTCAACGGCCAGGCGGGTCAACAGGCGTCCCGTGTAACAGTCAATTCGGTGGAGTAGTTCAGGTAGGCGTTTCAGCTCAAGTGCAGGTCGATGGATACGGTTGCTGGAAGCAACTGCCCCAGCCATCTCTTGAGCCGGGTTGTAATCAATCAAGCCACTTTGGACGGCATAACGCATGATGGCAGTTGTTCGTTGCTGAAGACGAGAAGCGACTTCAAAGCGACCTGTAGCCTCAACGACTTTAATGGGGGCAAGCAGGTCGCGAGTCTTTAGCTCTTCGATACTGCGCTTGCCAATTGCAGAGAACAGATTGTCTTCCAGACTCTTCAGCACCCGTCGGCTATGTTCTTCTGACCATTTTTTATTTGCGGCATGCCACTCTCTGGCAACGGACTCAAAGGTAATATTTTCTTTCGCCTGTTCTTCTTTCACCGCACGTTTGTGTTCGCGAGGATCGATTCCAGCAGCAACAAGCCTTCTGGCCTCTTCCCTCTTTTGACGAGCATCAGCTAATGACGTTTCAGGATAAACTCCAAACGCCATTAGGTGCTGCTTACCACCAAAACGAAAGCGGAACCGCCAGTATTTTGAACCGTTAAGATGAATAAGCAAAAACATGCCATCCCCATCGACAAGGGTGTATTCCTTTTCCTGCGGTTTTGCAGAACGCACTTTGATATCTGTCAGAGCCATAAAAGTTCTCCTTCCATGTGCCGCTGTGAGTATACAACCATTATCGAACCAGCATATATACTCGGTTCTATACTCACAAGCGACTTGATGTGGGTTGACTCAGATTGACTTCTGTTGAAAGGAAAATCGCGTAAAGCCTTGTGTATCGCGGATTTCAGGCACAAAAAAAGACGTCCATTGACGTCTATTGATGTTCCGATGGTGCCGAAGGCCGGACTCGAACCGGCACATCTTTCGATGGTTGATTTTGAATCAACTGCGTCTACCGATTTCGCCACTTCGGCACTGAAGGGTATGCGGAAAACAACGGGATTATACCCTGAGTGGTGGCGGGTGCAAGATGATTCCATTAGGTAACGCGTTAATCGCTGGAAAAACAAACACTCCGGCTTTCGTTACAGGCCCGGATGGGCATCGCTCTCCCCCTTTTATCACCCTTTTTGTCCTGCCGGAATAGCAATAATCTCTGATATGTCCGGGGTCTTTGGTCTTTACGTCCCGGTTTTTGGGCATTCCGTCCCGCAATACGGGGCCCGAAGGGCTTCAGCCGTTTAGCGAGCAGTGGCCGGTGATCAGCCCCGGGAGTACGTCCGGGTGGTTTGTGTTTGCCGGCGGGTAATCCCTGGCGGGCCCGGCGGTAATGCCCGGGAAGAAATCCTATTTTGCCGCGCGATAGCCAGGGGAACAGAAAAAAGGAACTAATCCGAAGCAATAACAGACTAAACTGAGTACCGGAAATAAAAGATAAGCAAAATGAGGCTGTATTAATGAATAAATCGACACGCACCCCTTTACTGGCTATGGGCCTGATTACCGCTCTGGTGAGTGCTTCCGCCTGTGCTTCAAGCTGGCAGGATAAACTGAGCAGCACAGCGTCGGATCTCATGGATTCCTCTTCAGCCACCAGCGGTAAAAGTACCGGCGCTGAAAGCGGCTTATCCTTATCCTCTATCACCGGTTTACTGGCTGGCGGTAATAAAGCAGTGAGTTCCAACAGTATGAGCAACGCCACCGGGATCCTGCAGTACTGTGCAGAGAACAACCTGGTAAAAAATAATGTTTCTTCAGTCACCGACCAGCTGAAAAGCAAACTGGGCCTGACGGATACCAGCGCACAACAGAAGCAGACCGGTTATCTGGAAGGGCTTCAGGGTCTGCTGAATACCGGTAATAATCAGCAAATCAGCCTGAAAAACCTGAGCAATACCGCGATGGGTGAAAAACTGAAAACCAAAGCCTGTAACGTGGTTCTCGATCAGGGTAAAAAATACCTCGGCATGTGATCCCTCGTCAGTGCAGGCCCTGCCTGCACTGAGTTTATTCCCCCTGTTTTATCCCTTTGCTGCTCTGTTCACGCTTTTCTGTTACCGTTTTGCATTAGGTGTCGAAGCAACTTTCGCTCCTGCCCGCACTGTGCATCACACTATACTGTGCCCCGCGCAGGCGAAAAAATGACTTATTGAGTCTCCTTGCCGGTAACCGGAAAACAGCGGTCCCCGGTGTTCTGAACATTCGAGGGTTTTATGCAGGAACTTATTAAGGCTATCGGGCTGGGGCTGGTGGTATTATTACCGCTGGCCAATCCGTTAACCAGCGTGGCATTGTTCCTCGGCCTGTCCGGCGGGATGAATTTCAGCGAGCGCAACCGTCAGGCATTCCAGGCCTCAGTCTATGTTTTTCTGATTATGATGATGGCGTGGTATGCAGGAAATGCAGTGCTGGATACCTTCGGTATCTCTATCCCCGGGCTGCGTATTGCCGGAGGGTTGATTGTGGCATTTATCGGCTTCCGGATGCTTTTCCCGGTGCAGAAACTTCACGATACCCTGGAGGTACAGCATAAGCAGGAAGAGATAAAAGCCGCTGAGCCTAATGACTCGCAGGTCAATATCGCCTTTGTGCCGATTGCGATGCCGGGTACCGCCGGGCCTGGCACCATCGCGATGATTATCAGTACCGCGTCCACCGTAAAAAGCGGGGATTTTCCGGTCTGGGTGTTACATGTCGCTCCGGTGATCACCTTCCTGCTGGTGGCCCTCCTTCTGTGGTTATGCCTGCGCAGCTCCGGAGCGATTATGCGTCTGGTCGGCAAAGGCGGTATTGAAGCGATTTCGCGTCTGATGGGCTTCCTGCTGGTGTGTATGGGCGTACAGTTTGTGATTAACGGTGTGCTGGACGTTGCCACTCATCTGAGCTGAATCCGGTCCCCGGCATCGCGGGGCCTTCATACGGTACCCGCGTGCTTAGTGTCGCGGATCGACAGGGATATTATGGCTCCCGCTGAGCCATCCTGCTGACAGAAATCCCATTCCTTTAACGCCTGCTGCTTCCTGCTCCGGCCGCGGGACGGCTGCATTGATAAAGTGCAGATCGTGATAGCCCCCGTCAATTCCCTGCAGGAAACCGGGTATATTTTTCAGGTGTCTCTGACTATAGTTTGAGAAACACCGGCCGGAGAGCCTTGTGAAGGCCGTCCTTCCGGGGCCGACGGTGTAAAAGATAACACCGATTGGATCATCACCACCGACAGTGAGATGATAAAAAGACTCACGCTAACCCCAGAGATTAACATCGAATGACTGCACCTTTACTCATCGCCCGCACCCGGGAACTGACCCTGAACCTGCTTCCGGCCCTTGCCAACCGCCACGGACTGATCACCGGCGCGACAGGCACCGGGAAAACGGTCACCCTGCAAAAAATGGCGGAATCTTTTTCTGCCATCGGCGTCCCGGTCTTTATGGCCGATGTAAAAGGTGACCTCAGTGGGATTGCGAAAGCCGGAGTCAGCAGCGAAAAGCTACAGGCCCGGCTGGATAACATCGGCGTCACCGACTGGCAGCCGCAGGACAACCCGGTCGTGCTGTGGGATATCTTCGGTGAACAAGGGCATCCGGTCCGTGCCACAGTGTCGGACCTCGGGCCGTTGTTACTCGCCCGGCTGCTGAACCTGAATGATATTCAGTCCGGCGTGTTACAGATAATCTTCCGGATTGCCGACGATCGCGGCATGTTATTGCTGGATTTCAAAGATCTGCGTTCGATGGTGCAATACATCGGTGATAACGCAAAATCCTTCACTACCGAATACGGCAATATCAGTACAGCATCGGTCGGTGCCATCCAGCGTGGCCTGCTGGCTCTCGAACAACAGGGGGCAGAGTATTTCTTTGGTGAGCCGATGCTGGATATCCGTGACTGGATGCGTACCGATGCAGAGGGACGCGGCATCATTAATATCCTCAGCGCCGAAAAGCTCTACCGGATGCCAAAACTGTATGCCACCAGCCTGCTGTGGATGCTGTCTGAACTGTATGAGCAGTTACCGGAAGTCGGGGATGCAGAGAAACCGAAGCTGGTGTTTTTCTTCGACGAAGCCCATCTGCTGTTTGATGATGTCCCGGCCGTGCTGCTGGAAAAAATCCAGCAGGTGATGCGTCTTATCCGCTCCAAAGGGGTCGGTGTCTGGTTTGTGACCCAGAACCCGTCGGATATCCCGGAAACGGTACTGGGGCAGCTCGGTAACCGTGTACAGCATGCCCTGCGGGCCTTTACCCCGAAAGATCAGAAGGCGGTAAAAGCGGCGGCCACGACAATGCGCCCTAACCCGGCCTTTGATACGGAAGAAGCCATCCGTAACCTGGGCACCGGCGAAGCCCTGATCTCTTTTCTGGATGAAAAAGGCAGCCCGTCCGTCACCGAACGGGCGATGGTGATTGCGCCCGGCTCCCGTATGGGCCCGCTGACCGCCGACGAACGTAACGGCCTGATCAACCACTCTCCCCTGTATGGTAAATACGATGAAGTCGTGGACAGAGAATCCGCCTATGAATTGCTGCAAAAAGGGATACAGTCGGCAGGTGATCAGAGCCATGCGCCTGCGGCAAAAGGCAGTGCCGCAGGTGAGGAAAATCCGGTCATCGACGGCCTGAAGAAAATTCTGTTCGGCTATACCGGGCCACGGGGCGGCCGGCACGATGGTGTGGTTCAGACCATGGCAAAAACCGCCACCCGGCAGGTCACTAACCAGATCCTGCGTGGCGTGCTCGGCAGTCTGTTTGGTGGCAGGAAGTAATCCGCAAATCCCGTTCACAAAAAGGGGGCCATCAATGGCCCCCTCTGCTTTTTTACATCTCAGGCATGCTGATAACGCCGGGTGTACGCCAGTGCAACACTGCTCATGACCGCCAGCACCATCAGATAGTATCCCGGAGCCAGACTGGTCCCGGTAGCACTGATCAGCAGACTACAGATCAGCGGCGCAAAGCCCCCGAACACCGTCACCGCAATGTTATAGCTGATTGCCATACCACTGGCACGGGTACTGACCGGGAACAGGTCGGCCATCATCGAAGGCACGGTCGCAAAATAGACCGACTTCAGCAGTGCCAGCCAGCCCACCAGCAGGATCAGCATATTGGCATCCGGATGGTTCACCACCAGACTGAAGGCCGGATAAATGGTGATCAGCAGTAATACCAGCGATGTCCACATCAGCGGACGGCGCCCTGCTTTCTCAGCCCACAGCCCGGCCAGCGGAGTCACAACCGTCAGGATCACCCCGGCCAGCAGGGTGGCGGTAAAGGCCGTTTTACCGGCCAGGTGCAGGTTTTTCGTGGCGTAGGTCGGTACATAGTTCAGCATGTAGTTGATCCCGGTTGAGATCACCATCAGGCCAATCGCCAGCACTAACAGATGACGCTGGCTGCCCATCAGTTGCTTCAGCGGCGAATGGTCGTGCTGCTGACTGACAAAGCTCTCCGGCTCATGTACATGACGACGAATATACCAGCCGACCGGCCCTATCAGCAGACCGAAGATAAACGGGATGCGCCAGCCCCATTGCTGAATTTCTGTTTCACTGAGCCACTGGGTCAGCCCCAGTCCGAACGCCGAGGCCAGCAGCGTACTGGCCCCCTGGGTCGCGAACTGCCAGCTGGCAATAAAGGCTTTACGATGCGGAAAATGCTCTACCAGAAACGCGGTCGAACTGCCGAACTCCCCGCCGGCGGAAAACCCCTGGATCAGCCGCGCCAGCAGGATCAGTACCGGGGCCGCCAGTCCGATAGTGGCATAGCCCGGCATAAAGACAATCATCGCGCCGCCGAACGTCATCAGCGTTATCGAGAGCATCAGGGCTTTTTTCCGGCCATGACGGTCCGCATACGCACCGAGCACAATCGCCCCCAGCGGGCGGATCAGGAACGAGACACCGAAGCTGCCAAAGGTCAGCAACAATGACACGGACGGATTTTCGGTCGGGAAAAACGCATGGGCAATATACCGGGCAAAAAAGCCATAGACCGCGATATCAAACCATTCCAGCGCATTACCGACACAGGTGGAAAACAGCGTTTTGTACAGGTTCGGAGCCTGACGGGCCGGATGAGTGCTCATGATCCCTGCCCCTGCTGCTGGTATGCCTTATGCTCTGCCACTAACTGCTCACCTTTTTCACCGAATTCCCACAACAGGTGGGTCATCATGATCAGGCCTTCACGGGCAATAGATTTGAGCATATGTTCATCCGCCGCGTGCTGACCGCAGGCCGGATACGAGTGTGGCATCCACAGCGTCGGCAGTTGCAGGATATTGGCAAACACATCGTTCGGTAAGGATCCGCCCAGGTTAGGCAGTAACGCCGGCTTTTTGCCGCTGCTTTTCTGCATCGATGCCAGCGCCCAGCCCACCAGCGGATCTTCAGGATCCAGCCGGGTCGCCGGGCTGCCCCGTAACAGTTCTGCTTTTACATCCGCAAAGCCAGCGGCAGCCAGGTGATTTTCCAGATGCTGCGCAATATTTTCCCAGTCAGTGCCCACCACAAAGCGAAGCTGGCAGACCGCCGTGGCCTTTCCGGGAATGGCGTTCATTGGTCGCTGCGGATTACCGCTGGTCATCGCCAGCACTTCCAGCGTGTTCCAGCCGTACAACCGCTCAACCGGGGTCAGACCGGCTTCACCCCATTCAGGGTCGATCTGCGGGCTGTCCGCACCCGGCCGGAGTTCAATTTCACTTAATATTTTACGGACACTGTCCGTAATGGCCGGGGGTTTCAGCGCCGCGACCTGTAACTGCCCGTGCTGATTGACCAGGCTGCTAATGGCATTACAAAGGCGGGTAGCAGGGTTAGTCAGCAAGCCCCCCCAGTTACCGGAATGGTAGTCGCGATCACGGGCATGCAGCGTAAGACGGACATTTACTGCCCCGCGGGATCCGAGAAACAGCGTCGGGCTTTCCGCATCCAGCCTTGGCCCGTCAGACGCAATAAAGACGTCGGCCTGTAACAGTTCGCGGTGCTGTTCACACACTTCTGCCAGACCCGGTGAACTGATCTCTTCCCCCATCTCAAACAGGAATTTGCAGTTAAACCCCAGGCTGCCGCCACGCAGCGCAAAAATCTGTTCCAGCGCCGCGATATTCACCGAGTGCTGGCCTTTATTATCCGCACTGCCCCGGCCATACCAGCGGTCACCCTCTTCGGTCAGCGACCAGGGGTCTAAACCGCTGCGCCAGTTTTCATCGTCACCGAACACGACATCGCCATGCCCGTAGCACAGAACCACCGGCAGAGCGGGATCCTCAATGCGCGTGGCCAGCAGCATCGGCCGTTCAGGGGCCTGCGGGTTCGCCAGTGGCGTCAGGGTAAAGCCCATCGCTTCCATCGCGGGGGTAATTTCCTGCGTCAGGTAAGCGTGGATGGCCTCATCACGATCATCGCGCTGGCTTTCGGAACGGATCGCCACCCGGCGCGCCAGAACTCGTTTAAACTCCCCGCTGTCAAACCAGGCACTGGCGCTGGCTACTGCTTTTTCTGCTGTCATTTGTCTGTCCGCGTTTATTATGAGAATTATTTTATTGTTCAGACAATCTAAGCTACTCTCCACCTTTGCCACAATTATCAAAATATCAAATAAGCCTTGCTTTAAAAGCAACGCTGAACTGCACAAAAAGACGGCATGCACCGTTATAAGGCAAGCTGATGCTGAGTACCGAACTTCGTTATTTTCTGGCCGTGGCCGAGAGTGGTTCATTAAGTGCCGCCAGCCGGCAATTGTTTGTGGCCACCTCCGCCATCAGCCGGCAGATACGGCGTCTGGAACGGGACGCCGGCGTCACTTTATTTGACAGGCATGCCCGGGGAATGGTGCTGAATGATGCCGGGAAACTCTTCGAACACCGCCTGCGACAAAGCCAGCGTGATATGGAAGTCACCCTGTCAGAGATAAAAGGGCTGACCGCCATCCGTCGTACGGCTATCCGCATCGCCTGTACGGAAGGCGTCGCCTATGACCTGCTGCCGGCGATTTGTTCACGGTTCCGCGAGCAATACCCTTCGGTCAGTTTCTATCTGCAAACCGGGAATACCCGACAGGTGTCGGAAAGTCTGCATCGCGGTGAGTGTGACCTAGCCCTGCAGTTTTGCCTGCACCCCGAGCGCGGAGTACAGATCGCCGGTAGCTGGCCCGCCCCGGTACTTGTCGTGATGTCCGCCCGGCATCCGCTGGCCAGCCAGAGTTTTCATTTGCAGGATCTGAGCAGCTATCCGGTGGCACTGACGGATCAAAGCACCACCGTACGCCAGTTGTTTGATCTCTCCTGTCAGATGAACGGCGTCTTTATTGAACCGACGCTGACCTGTAACAGCTTTGCGACCCTGTACCACTTTCTGCGCCAGACGCCGCTGGCCGTCACCCTGTGCAGTCGTTTTACCGTCCCTTATGATCACCATGATCATCCGCTGGTGTTACGCAATCTGGATATTAATCATCTTACCCGGCGCACCCTGCAGATCCATCTGCTACCGGGACGTCAGCAGTCCGCCGCGATCACCCTGTTTCTGGAGTTCCTGACCACCCGGTTACAGCAACGCAGTGACCATTCCGGTGACGCGGCATAAACCCGCGACGCGATCCCGGCAGGAAAAATTCTGATCCGCTTGCTATGCTGAAGGCCGGCAGCCGTCACTGACTGGCTCTTTCTTTTGTTTACTTTTCAGGCGACTGTATGGATAAAATTTCCGCTCTGACCAGAACCAAACGGCTGGCGCTCTGCCTGTTAACCGTGGTGACCTGCGTATTTGTAGCGACCCTCTTTCTGCCGCAAACGCTGGCCATTCAGGCAATAAAATCGGTGTCAGAAGCGGCCATGGTGGGTGCACTCGCCGACTGGTTTGCCGTGACCGCCCTGTTCCGCCGCATCCCGTTGCCGTTTATCGGTCGCCATACCGCGATTATTCCGCGCAATAAACAACGAATTGCCGATAATCTGGGCCGGTTTGTCGAAGAAAAATTCCTCTCTACCGACAGTATGATCGCACTGATCCGACGCCACGATCCGGCGCAAAAAATGGCACAGTGGCTCAGTGCACCGGAAAATGCCGCCAGACTCAGCGCACTTATTCGCCAGCTGATTGCCGGTTTTCTGCGGGCGGGGAATGATCAGAACATCCGCCGCTTTATGCAGCAGGGGATCCACCGGGCCATTGAAACTGTCGATTTCCGTCAGGCCGCGATTTTATTGCTGGAGAGTCTGACGCGGGAAAATCGCCATCAGGAACTGCTGGATACCCTGATCAAAAAGATCACAGAAATGCTGGCGAACCCGGAGTCACGACAATTTATTGCCGGACAAATCAGTCAGTGGTTCAGCAAAGAGTATCCGACGATGGCCAGGCTGGTTCCGGCAGAGTGGCTGGGCGAGAAAGGGGCCGGAAAGGTGACCGCAATAATAGATACGTTATTGCTGGATGTGGCACAGGATCAGCACCACCAGCTTCGTGACAGCGCTAACCGGATGGTGCTGCGTTTTATTTAGTCACTGAAGACGGATCCGCACATGCAGGACCGTGCAGAAAGGCTTAAAACCTGGCTGAAAGAAGACGAAACCTTCAACCGCTATACGACAGGGCTTTGGGATGACCTGCGTGACTGGCTGCAGCAGGATCTGTCCCGTGAGGACTCAGTGACCGGTGCACATCTGACCCGGGCCACGCTATGGTTCGGTCGTACCCTGGGCGATGACCCGCAACTACGTGCCTCATTTACGCATCATCTGGAGCAGGCCATTATTCAGGCAGGCCCGGACGTCGCACGATTTCTTACCCGCCATATCAGCGATACGATAAAAAGCTGGGATGATCACCAGTTGTCGGCCCAGATAGAACAAAATATCGGCCGTGATTTACAGTTTATCCGGATTAACGGTACGCTGGTCGGCGGAGTATTAGGATTATTACTTTTTTTATTATCACAGCTCCCTCTGTTTATCCGGATAATAGGCCACTCATTTACCTGACCTGAAGTTAAATATTTCCGAAACAGGATGTCCCTGCAGTTAAATTCCCGGACTTTATCACTCCGGGATATATTTCACAGACCATCACTCATAATGAATATATTCTCACCTGCCGCCTCTGGACAAGGTTACATTAATCCGTTATAAACACGAAAGGGTCAGGAAGACCCTGTCAATAAAATAAGGATTATACACATTGAACAGACCCCTTTCAGTGACTCTCTTCTGTTGTTTTTCTCTCAGCCCATTCCCCGGAAACGCCGGTGTTATGCGTGAAGATGTTCCTGTACAGGAATATCGGGACTTTGCGGAAAATTTGGGGAAATACCGTCCCGGCGTTGAAAATATTTCTGTTTTTAAAACCGATGGCAGTGTGGCGGGTATTTTATCCTATCCGATGCCGGATTTTTCTGCGGTTAATTCTTCCGGCTATGCCACCCTGATTTCCCCTTCTTATGTTGTCGGCGTGCGACATAATGGCGGATATAAGACCGTTTCTTTCGGAAATAATGCGAAATTTAAAACAAGCTATAAATTAATTAATAGGAATAATTCGACAACCCATGACTTCCATGTCCCGCGATTAAATAAAGTGGTGACCGAAGCCGCCCCGCTGGAAACCGTAAAAGGTTCTACGCTGGCGGCGAATAAAGACCGTTATACCTGGTACACCCGGGTAGGTTCCGGTACGCAATATCAGGTCGATGCTGAAACGCAAACCCTGACCAAGCTGAGCGGCGCATACAAGTGGAAAACCGGCGGGACTATCCTGAACCCGACCTTTGAAAGCTGGCGGCTACGCTGGTACAACTACTCGCCCGATAACCCGGCGGTACAGCCTCTGGATTCCATGTCCAGGTCCGGAGACAGCGGTAGCCCGATGCTGGTTTACGATAATGTCGATAAAATCTGGCGTCTGGCGGGTGTTCTGACCAGTGGTGCCGGTACAGCCCCCTATAACCTGCGCGGATATATTCTGTACCTCCGGGACCAGGAAATCGCCGACGTCCTGGCGAAGAATACCGATCCTTCCGTTACCGATACGGCAGGTGACGGGGATATCGTCTGGTCTGCCGATGCCATTCGCCAGGGAGAGAATGAATGGTCATGGCACGGAGTGGCGGACAGTCTGATTCCGTCCCAAGCCAGTAATGATGAACTGGATGCCTCAAAAGATCTCCGGTTTGAGGGTGACGGCGGCACCATTGTCTTGCAGCAGTCTGTCAATCACGGTGCGGCAAAACTGCAGTTTTCCGGGAATTACCAGGTGGTCAGTCAGCAGGACGAGGATTCCCGCTGGGTCGGCGGCGGTATTGAAGTCGATGAAGGTATGACTGTCGACTGGCAGGTGAACGGGCAGGCGGACGATGCACTTCATAAAATCGGGGCCGGTACATTACTGGTGAATGCAACAGGCGTTAATCCCGGAGCATTAAATACCGGGGACGGCACAGTTATTCTGAATCAGCAGGCTGACAGTGACGGGCAACGCCAGGCTTTTTCCGTCATCACACTGGTCAGTGGCCGGCCGGTCGTCGTGCTCGGCAGCGCCGGGCAGATCAACAGCGAAAATATTCAGTTCGGCTACCGTGGCGGTACACTGGATATGAACGGACAGTCGCTGACATTCAGCGAGATAAAACATAATGATGATGGTGCCCGCCTGCTGAATAATAATGCAGCGCAGGCCTCCGAACTTATCCTGTCAGGTGATCAGCAGACCTTTGCCGGATCACTGGGGTCCGAAGACGCCGGGGGGACACTCAATCTGACCACCGAGGGGAGCTGGTTACTCAGCGGCGGAGCAACTCTGGGGACGCTACAGGTCAGTACCGGTGACCTGCAGTTATCCGGACAGCAGGTGTTACATGCCGCTAATGTCCTCTATGACGATGACTGGCTGCCGCAAGAGTACACTGCCGGAACAGCCTTTGTGGCAGAGAACAGTTCACTGACGCTGGCAGAGCACGCCACTGTAGAGACCGACCTCCGGGTAGCGGATAACGCCACGCTCCGCTTATTAGCCCGCAGTACACTCAAAGGCACGACCGTACTGGACGGGGCAGACGCGCAACTGCTTGCAGATATCAGCCAGAATATCAGTACTGCCGGTGAACTGGCTTCGCGGATTGATGCCAATCTCAGTGGTGAGGGGTCTTTACTGAAAACCGGAGAAGGTCGCCTGACACTGGCCGGATATAGCCAGAATAGTGGCGGTATCACCGTCAGTCAGGGAGAGCTGGAAGTCCTTTCCGGGGTGACCGGGGCACTGACACTGCAGTCAGGTACGCTGCTCACCGGGGCCGGCAGTTTCTCAGACGTCTCCGGGGATGCAGATGTCACTTATTATCCCGGGCTGCATTATTCTGCTGGCGAAAGTTCGGTGATGAAAATGAACTCCCTGACGGCCGGTGAAAATAACAGTGTGATCCTCAGGGCCGGGTATTCTCCTGATGCCAGTGACCACTTACTTATTTCCGGTGACCTGAATACCACAGAAAGTTCGCCGCTGCTTATCAGCATCCTCTCACAGGCCGACTGGCAGGATACAGACAGTAATGGTAATCAGCGGGCTGATAATAATGAGGGGATCTCGGTATTACAGGTCGGTGGCGAATCCGATGAAAAACGCGTCAAACTGGCCGGCGAATATGTGGCCCGGGGTGCCTGGGCCTACGGTTTGTATGCGTTTGCTCCCGGGAAATCCAGTGCAAGTGAACGCTTACTTGACGGTGAAGGCAATCAGTTCTGGGATTATCGTTTACAAAACATCCTGCTCGACAGTGAGGGAAACACCATTCCGGTCGACCCGGAGCCTGAGCAGGAACAAGGCCAGGAACAGGAACAAGAGCAGGAACCTCTGCCGGTCAGACCAGCCACAACGCCTCAGGTCCCCGCCTATATTTCTCTGCCCGGGGCCTTTTCCCGCCTGAGTGAAGATTTACAGCAAATGTTTTCTGACAGCGTACGTGATCCCCGCTCTGCATTTTTTGTCTACGGATATCACAGTAATGAGCGCTATCATTCTGCCGGAAATTTCACAAATTACGGGTATGATTCCACCGCGAAATCCAATGGCTGGATGATGGGCAGTCGCTGGAGCTCTCCCGAAGCCCGGGAACAGCAACTCACATTCGGTCTGGCAGTAAGTAAAGGCTCACTTTCAGTCAAGCCCTCTGCCGCAGATGGCGACAGCCGCAGCAGTGCGGATACTCTCAGCATTAATACCCTGTTACGCTGGCAGAACGATAATGGCTGGCAACTGGAAATCCCTCTCGCTTATACCCGCTTTCGTAGCCATGTCAGCACCGGCTTACGGGGAGAAGTCGCAACACCGGTAGCCAGTAGCTGGCTGACAGGGATAGAGGCCGGGAAAGGCTGGCAATACGGTCATCATCGTCTGACTCCGCAACTGGGCATGCACTGGCAGCAACTGCGGATCCGTTCCTTTACTGATGAGGACAATGCCAGGGTCAGCTATGAAATGCAGCATACGCCTGATTTCAGGGTCGGGGTGAATTACCGGATGACGCTGGGGCGTGTGAGCCTGGGAGCGGATGCCCGCGTTATACTGCGCCCGGGGGCGGCCCGTCAGGTCGTCATTAGTGACGGGCAGACACAAAGCCTGTTCAGCGCCGGTCGTGGCGGAAATAGCCTGCAACTGAATACCGATGCGGCCATCAGTATTACCGATAATCTGCGAATGACAACGCGGGTACAGTATCAGAAACGGCTGGAAAGAGAGGGTATCGATGACTGGAACATCCTTAGCGGGATGGAGTTCACGTTCTGATATCCGGCTCAATAAAAAAGGGGTCACCTGCCGGTGACCCCTTTTTTTTTGCCTGAATCAGCGTCGTTTAATCAGCAGATACAGACTGACAGATAAGAAAGCAGCACTCGGCAGAATAGCCCCGAGGAACGGAGGCAAGCCGTAGACCAGGCTTAACGGACCGAAAATCTTATCCAGGACATAGAACAGAAAACCAAAACTTATCCCGGTGACCACCCGCGTCCCCATCGATACGCTACGCAGCGGCCCAAAGATAAAGGATAACGCCATCAGCATCATGACCGCGACCGACAGAGGCTGAATCGCTTTACTCCACAGATTAAGCTGATAACGTCCGGCTTTCTGCCCACTCTGTTTCAGGTACTTAATGTAATCATTCAGGCCACGGATCGATAAGGAATCCGGGTCCAGCGCGACCACACCCAGTTTTTCCGGCGTCAGTGTCGTTTTCCAGATATCACTGACCCGCTGAGAACCGGTAATTTGTTTCGGATCGGTAAGATTAGATTCATCCACCTGAGTCAGGTCCCACTGGCGGGCAGCCTTATCCCAGACGGCACTGGCCGCATAGCGGACATCGGTCAGACGGCGCTGGTCATTAAAGCGATAAATACTGACGCCACTGAGTTCGTTTTCGTTACTGATGTGAGAAATAAAGATGAAGTTATTACCGTCTTTGGCCCACAGCCCGCCCTGAGTCGACAACAGCGACCCGCCCAGCATTCGCTGTGCACGGTAATTGTGCGCCATCTGGTCACCGGCAGGTGCAACAAACTCACCGATAGCCATCGCCAGAAATACCAGCGGGATCGCCGTCTTCATCACCGAGTACGCAATCTGTAGCCGGGTGAATCCGGCGGCCTGCATCACCACCAGTTCACTGCGCTGAGCCAGGTTCCCCAGCCCCAGCAAGGCCCCCAGCAGGGCCGCCATCGGGAAAAACAATTCCAGATCGGTAGGAACACCCAGTAAGGTGAAGTAACCGGCATCGAGTGCGGTATAAGCACCCTGGCCGGTTTTTCGTAGCTGTTCAACAAACTTGATAATGCCCGATAATGACACCAGCATAAACAGTGTCATCATGATGGTGTTGAAAATCGTTTTACCAATATAGCGGTCAAGAACTCCAAACATCAGGCTACCTCACTGCGACTGAAACGCGCTCTGAACCGCCGCATTGGCAGCGTATCCCACAGATTCAGCACAATCGCCAGCACGAAATACCCTGCGTTCACTGACCACATCCAGACGGCCGGGTCGAGGCGGCCTTTGGTCGCATTCGAACGGAAAGAGCTTTGAACCAGGAAGAAAATCAGGTACAGCAGCATCGCTGGCAGCATGGAAAGGACACGGCCCTGGCGAGGATTAACCACGCTGAGCGGCACCACCATCAGCGCCATAACCAGCACCGAGAAAATCAGTGTCAGACGCCAGTTCAGCTCTGCCCGGAATGCCGGAGTATGGTTATGCCAGAGCGTAGACAGGGAGGCCTGGTCAGAGTCGTTCGGGTCCAGGGTCGCTTCTTTATACCCCATAACGGCCTGATACTGAGTAAAGTCAGTGATACGGAAATCGCGAAGCATCGCTGTACCTTCAAACCGGGTGCCTTTATCCAGAACCACCGTCTGAGAGCCGTCTGCCTGTTGTTCCATATGTCCGTGATCAGCCAGCACAACGGAAGGCCGGGCATTCCCCTTCGGACGCAATTGGGCCAGGAACACGTTACCGAACTGATTCCCCTTCACGTTTTCGATAAACAGCACCATATTGCCGTCGTTTGAGGTGCGGAACTGCCCTGCGGCAAGCGCCGCGGCCCCCGGGTTAGCCCGGGCATTTTGTGTGACCTGATCCTGGTATCTCGCCGACCAGGGGCCGAGCCAGATGACGTTTACCGCGGCCATGGCCGAGGTGATCAACATCAGGATCAGAGCCGCTTTGACCAGCACATCTTTGCCCAGACCACAGGCATGCATGACCGTGATTTCACTTTCCGTGTAGAGCCTTCCCAGCGTCATCAGGATAGCCAGGAATAAACTTAATGGTAAGATAAGCTCCGCCATCTCGGGCACGCCTAGCCCCAGCAGAGTAAGTACTAAATTTGTCGGGATATCACCGTCGACTGCCGCTCCGAGGATCCTGACCAGCTTCTGACAGAAGAAGATCAGTAACAGGACAAACAGAATGGCGAATTGACTTTTGAGCGTCTCCCGAACCAGATATCTAATGATAATCACGCTAAATACGCCTGTGAAAACTTGTCTTTTTGCAGGAAAGTCGATAGTTTCAACGCTTATTAGCCATTTTACTTCATCAATGGCTGCTATCGTGGCTAAAATTGTATGACCACCTTCTCAGGATACTGAGGCATCGTCCTCAGAATCTTAGCTTATTATGACGCCAATCCACTGTTTGTCATGGCATAACTGTTTCATAATAAGAATAAGAGTTATACATTCTAACGATAGCAAACGCTGTTGTCTTTAAGATTCAGGAGAATACATGGAGTTCAGTGTAAAAAGCGGTAGCCCGGAAAAACAACGCAGCGCCTGTATAGTCGTCGGGGTGTTTGAACCTCGTCGTTTGTCGCCAATTGCCGAGCAACTGGATAAAATCAGCGATGGCTATATCAGCGCATTGCTACGTCGCGGTGAACTGGAAGGCAAAGTTGGCCAGACCCTGTTGCTGCACCATGTGCCTAACATTCTTTCTGAACGCATCCTGCTGATTGGTTGTGGTAAAGAGCGGGAACTGGATGAGCGTCAATATAAACAGATTATTCAGAAGACCATTAATACGCTGAATGACACCGGTTCAATGGAGGCTGTGTGCTTCCTGACCGAACTGCATGTCAAAAGCCGTAACAATTACTGGAAAGTCCGCCAGGCGGTTGAGACAGCAAAAGAGTCTCTGTACAGCTTTGATCAGCTGAAAAGCAACAAAGCCGAGCCTCGTCGTCCGTTACGTAAAATGGTCTTCAACGTCCCTACCCGTCGTGAACTGACCAGCGGTGAGCGTGCTATTCAGCATGGTCTGGCAGTATCCGCCGGGGTGAAAGCAGCAAAAGATCTCGGCAACATGCCGCCAAACATCTGTAATCCGGCGTACCTGGCGTCTCAGGCACGACAACTGGCGGATGCCTATAGCCAGAACATCACCACCCGCGTCATCGGCGAACAGCAGATGAAAGAGCTGGGGATGAATGCTTATCTGGCGGTCGGTGCCGGTTCGCAGAATGAATCGCTGATGTCGGTTATCGAATATAAAGGACATCCTGACGCCGATGCGCGGCCGATTGTTCTGGTCGGTAAAGGGCTGACCTTCGATGCCGGCGGCATCTCGCTCAAGCCTGCGGAAGGCATGGACGAAATGAAGTATGATATGTGCGGCGCGGCCACCGTCTACGGTGTGATGCGCATGGTCGCCGAGCTTAAACTGCCACTGAACGTGGTCGGCGTGCTGGCCGGGTGTGAAAACATGCCTGACGGCCGTGCATTACGTCCGGGCGATGTCCTGACCACTATGTCCGGGCAAACGGTTGAAGTGCTGAATACCGATGCCGAAGGGCGTCTGGTGCTGTGCGATACTCTGACTTATGTCGAGCGTTTTGATCCGGAAGTCGTGGTGGATGTTGCCACCCTGACCGGCGCATGTGTGATAGCATTGGGCCATCATATCAGCGGACTGTTGTCTAACCATAACCCGCTGGCGCACGAGCTGATCAGTGCTTCTGAGCAGTCCGGTGACCGCGCATGGCGTCTGCCGATGAGCGATGAGTATCAGGATCAGCTGGAATCCAACTTCGCGGATATGGCAAACATCGGCGGCCGGCCTGGCGGTGCTATCACTGCCGGATGTTATCTGTCCCGCTTTACCCGCAAATATAACTGGGCGCACCTGGATATTGCAGGTACTGCATGGCGTTCAGGTAAAGCCAAAGGCGCAACCGGTCGTGCGGTTCCTCTGCTGTCACAGTTCCTGCTGAACCGTGCCGGTCTGGGCACCGACGAGTAAGGTTGTACCGGCAGTCCCCTGCTGAGCCGGGGGCTGTCCTGCCGGTATCTTCACGGCAGAAACCGGATTACCCTGAGTGACCCTGGTCACTCTTTTTACTTCATGGAATACAGGCAATCGCATGAAAAATGCCACCTTTTACCTTCCCGGCCCCGATACACCACACGAGCCCCTGTCTGCAGTTGAAGCCATGGCCTGTGAACTGGCCGCGGCGCGCTGGCGTGAGGGTAAGCGTATTCTGGTGGCCTGTGAAAACGAAGCGCAGGCCGTCCGTCTGGACGAAGCGCTCTGGCAGCGACCGGCGGATTCCTTTGTGCCCCATAATCTGGCCGGTGAAGGGCCACGTTATGGCGCACCGGTTGAACTGGCGTGGCCGGAAAAACGGGGGAATGCCTCCCGCGACCTGCTGATCACCCTGCTCCCGTGGTTTGCAGATTTTGCTACCGCTTTCCATGAAGTGATAGACTTTGTCCCTGATGAAGAATCTTTGAAGCAGCTGGCGCGTGACCGCTATAAAGCGTATCGCAGCGTCGGTTTCCAATTGAATACGGCAACCCTACCGGCGCCAAAAACGACATAGCAGAAATGGAAAAAACATATAATCCGCAAGAGATAGAACAGCCGCTTTACGAGCACTGGGAAAAGCAAGGCTACTTCAAACCGAATGGTGATGAGAGCCAGGAAAGCTATTGCATCATGATCCCGCCGCCGAATGTTACCGGCAGCCTGCATATGGGTCACGCATTCCAGCAGACTATCATGGATACCATGATCCGCTATCAGCGGATGCAGGGGAAAAATACCCTGTGGCAGGCAGGTACTGACCACGCCGGTATCGCTACCCAGATGGTCGTTGAGCGTAAGATTGCCGCTGAAGAAGGTAAAACCCGTCAGGATTACGGCCGTGATGCGTTTATCGATAAAATCTGGCAGTGGAAAGCCGAATCCGGCGGAACCATCACCCGTCAGATGCGCCGGCTGGGTAATTCCGTGGACTGGGAGCGTGAGCGCTTCACCATGGATGACGGGTTATCGAATGCGGTAAAAGAAGTCTTTGTCCGTCTGTATAAAGAAAATCTGATTTATCGTGGCAAGCGTCTGGTGAACTGGGATCCGAAACTGCGTACCGCGATTTCAGACCTGGAAGTGGAAAACCGCGAGTCAAAAGGCTCAATGTGGCATATCCGTTACCCGCTGGCCGACGGAGCCACTACCGCCGAAGGTAAAGATTACCTGGTGGTGGCGACCACGCGTCCGGAAACCCTGCTGGGGGATACCGGGGTTGCCGTTAACCCTGAAGATCCACGCTATAAAGACCTGATTGGCAAATACCTGGTATTACCGCTAATCAACCGTCGTATTCCGATTGTCGGTGATGAACATGCCGATATGGAAAAAGGTACCGGTTGCGTAAAAATCACTCCGGCACACGATTTCAATGACTACGAAGTCGGGCGTCGCCACCAGCTGCCAATGATCAATATTCTGACCTTTGATGGCGATATCCGCACTCAGGCACAGGTGTATGATACGAACGGCGAAGAGAGCGACGTTTATGATGGCGCTATCCCTGCGGAATTTGCCGGCCTGGAACGTTTTGCGGCCCGTAAAGCCATCGTGGCCGCAGTGGAAGTTGCCGGTCTGCTGGAAGAAATTAAGCCTCATGATCTGACCGTACCTTACGGTGACCGTGGTGGTGTCGTTATCGAACCGATGCTGACCGATCAGTGGTATGTCCGTACCGCTCCGCTGGCGAAGGTTGCAGTAGAAGCCGTAGAAAACGGTGAGATCCAGTTCGTTCCTAAGCAGTACGAGAATATGTATTTCTCATGGATGCGTGATATCCAGGACTGGTGTATCTCGCGTCAGTTATGGTGGGGTCACCGTATTCCGGCCTGGTACGATAACGACGGTAATGTCTATGTCGGTCGTACTGAAGCGGAAGTTCGTGCCGAAAACAATCTGCCGGAAGATGCGGAACTGCGTCAGGACGAAGATGTGCTGGACACCTGGTTCTCTTCAGGTCTGTGGACTTTCTCTACCCTGGGCTGGCCGGAAAATACGGAAGCACTGCGGACATTCCACCCGACCAGCGTCGTGGTCAGTGGCTTCGACATTATTTTCTTCTGGATTGCGCGCATGATCATGCTGACCATGCACTTTATGAAAGATGAAAACGGCAAGCCTCAGGTTCCGTTTAAAACGGTCTATATGACCGGGCTTATCCGTGATGACGAAGGACAGAAAATGTCCAAGTCGAAGGGTAACGTTATCGATCCGCTGGATATGGTGGACGGGATTTCCCTGCCGGAGCTGATCGAAAAACGTACCGGCAACATGATGCAGCCTCAGCTGGCGGAAAAAATCCGCAAGCGTACCGAGAAGCAGTTCCCGGATGGCATTGAGCCTTCAGGGACAGATGCCCTGCGTTTCACCCTGGCGGCACTGGCGTCGACCGGTCGTGATATCAACTGGGATATGAAGCGTCTTGAAGGCTACCGTAACTTCTGTAACAAGCTGTGGAACGCCAGCCGTTTCGTGCTGATGAATACGGAAGACCAGGATTGCGGCTTTAACGGTGGCGAGAAAGTTCTGTCACTGGCTGACCGCTGGATCCTGAGCGAATTTAACCGCACCGTAAAAGCCTACCGCGAGGCACTGGACAGCTATCGTTTCGATATCGCGGCCAGCCTGCTGTATGACTTTACCTGGAACCAATTCTGCGACTGGTACCTGGAACTGACCAAGCCGGTGATGAACAATGGCAGCGAAGCCGAGCTTCGTGGTACTCGTCATACGCTGGTCACCGTACTGGAAGAATTACTGCGTCTGGCACATCCGATCATTCCGTTTATCACCGAGACCATCTGGCAACGTGTGAAGGTGCTGACCGGTAACAGCGATGACACCATCATGCTGCAGCCGTTCCCGGCCTGGGAAGCGGATAAAGAAGATGCGCAGGCACAGGCAGATATCGAGTGGATCAAGCAGGCCATCATCGCCGTCCGTAATATTCGTGCAGAGATGAATATTGCCCTGAGCAAGCCTCTGGATCTGTTATTACGCGGTGCAACGGAAGACGTTATTCGCCGCGTGGGTGAAAACCGTAACTTCCTGAAGCGTCTGGCCCGTCTGGAGAGCCTGACTCTGCTGTCAGCCGATGATAAAGGACCGGTCTCGGTCACCAAGCTGGTGGAAGGTGCTGAGTTGCTGATCCCGATGGCCGGTCTGGTCAACAAGGAAGCGGAGCTGGAGCGTCTGGCAAAAGAGCAGACCAAAGTGGACGTAGAGATTGAAAAAATCAATGCGAAGCTGTCCAACGAAGGTTTTGTTGCCCGTGCCCCGGCGGCGGTTGTTGAAAAAGAGCGTGAGCGCTTAGCCGACCTGCAGCAGGCCAAAACCAAACTGACCGAACAGCAGGCAGTAATTGCTGCACTGTAAGTGAGGTTGAGTAAAAGAGAAAGCCGGGCATGTCCCGGCTTTTTTGTCTCCGTGGTCTGAAAACCGGCGGATATAGTGGCCGCTCTGCCTGAGAGGCATTGATTAACAACTCCGCCATCGCCTGAAGTATTTTAAATTATCAGATACACGAAACCGGCATTATTTATGTGTCCGTTCAATCGGTTTTTGTTATAACAGACATCCGTTGTCCGGTATCTGACGCAAGAGATATGTCTATGCGACTCTTGAGTACGTACGGCTATTCATCCGTCAGCCGTCTCCCGGGGATCAGGGAAACGGCGACAGCCCGGCATTATTTGCTCATCTGCCGGTAAAATCCTGACAACGGCAAAGCCTTATCATAAAACCATCCCGAAAAGGTATTTCAAATGGAATTGACTCAGTTTATTAATGGAAAACGTATAATAGTACGCAGGTGCAACCCCTACCCTGCCCGCCGGGTCGCTGTGATTAGTCACGGGAGATTTGTACCTTCATATTTTATTTTCGGCAGCATGACGATGATGACACATATACCGCCCAATGTGACGGCTAACTGGTATGTCAGGCATGGCGAAACTATCTCAAACCGTCAGGTCATGGGCCTGTATGAGCAGTTACAGAGGAACGATTCACCTTCACCGATAAAAGATTATTCAGGGAGAAGTGTAGTAAAAAACTACATGCTGCGAGCCGATATGGCGGTAGGACGTGCATGTACTCCCCGCCCCGGTGGCCACTGTGATGTTATCCTTCCGGTCGATACTATCACTACTCAGCATATTTTTGATGCCGTCAGAACAGGTGAATTGCCTTATCGCGAAATCCATTTTCTCTCCTGCAGAGCTATGCGATTCACATCGTCGGGGATCTGATTGATTTATAAATAGCGATAACAGGCACCGGCACTGAATACACAGCCCGGAGTGCAGAGGGCGCGACCATGCGCCCCCTGCCCGGACGACCATGCGTAGATCAGAATGGGTATAGACTATGCAAAACACAGCTGCTACCTGATCCTGCTGACGGTTGTCTCCTTCGGGATTAATAAGGTGCTGAACCTTCCACCATTCGAACAAAAGATAATCAGGAAAGTGAAAATTAACCACCGGGTAAACCTATACATCACTGAAGCCAGCGCAGGAACCACTACAGCATTCTCATATCGCTTCTATTGTATGATGCATCCAAAGACGATAAAGCATTTATGGCCCATCCGGAGGATGACAGAAAGCCCTTCATGATCACTTCGGATAAAGATGCATTGTAAATGGTCGTAAACCCGGAGCTATCAAACTCCGGGCCCTGATGTTAAATGGCTAATTTTGACATAAGGAAAACATCCTGGATACTCACCATTTTTCAATGCAGCATTTCTCTTCTTACCTTCAATCTCGAAACCTAAGTTTTCATAAAGCCTGATTGCTGAATCATTGCTAGCAAATACTTCTAACTCAAGACGCTTAGCTGCCAGCCATTGAAATGCATACTCCTGACAGAAAAGAATCAACTGCTTTCCTATACCTTTCCCTGAATGATTTATATCAACGGCAACACCAAAAGAAACAACATGCCTGAGTCTTACATGCTGTTGAGTAAAAATTACCAGCTCACCGACGACAACGCCTTCGATCTCAGCGACAAAACCAATCCATCCCTTTTCGGTATAGTTTTGAATTCGACTTTCCCAATAACTCAGCGATGGAGCAGGGAGTTGCAACATATTTTCCTGAACATTTTTTTGGCTATATATACTTTTTAGCTGCTCTGCATCTTTCAACTCAACAGCTCGTATTACGATATCCATTAAACACCCCATCTCTATTTTTAGACATCACATTCAACATAAGCCCTTTTGCACGCACATCCCGAACGCCCTCAGAGCGATTCTGAGGCTGAAACTATAACTCCCCTGAATTGCGCTGGTGAACATTGAGAAGGTGAATAGTCATAGGTATGTTCAACAGGCTCAGGGCTTCAGGCGTGAAACTCAGGATGCTGTACGAAACAACAAATATTCTCTTAATGAAAAAACGAAAAAACTGATAGTTGTTTCTCTATTACCCCGGATATCGGGCTGTTCTGCCCCCCGGGAGCCATGTGTAAGGTGTGTTTTTTTAACTCGCGGTCGAGCGGAAAAAATAATTAGCTCAGAATATCCGGAAGTAAGATCACCACGATAAGAAAATAAAAAAATTCCCCACGACAAAGATATGCCAGAGGATAACATAAGGCTGGGTCAACATTCGTTGCAAGGCCATGCACCCTTTGCCCGGTCGCCCGCAGCGGATTACAGGCAGCATGCCTTATTACAAAGCGAACGGAATATTCACCGTGCTGACACAAACAAATTATCCGGTTCCCCGGTTATCCGCTCTGAGCAGATTCCGCCCGTCATACGTACAGTAGTTTCAGTTGCCGCGTGGCAGCGGACGGATTAAGGCCCGAAGGCGCGGGCCTTAACAATCCCCGCCTGGCGCAGGTCCTCGCTGTCCCCTCACTTATCGCTCCGGCCTGACGGCCCGCCCGGATTCGCCGTCCTGGCTCAACCGTGCTTTCGCCGGCGTCCATGCCGGCTCTGCCTGGCCGTCACTCTGCGTTCGGCGCTGCGGATAGCGCCCCAAAACCTTCCACCGGAGCATCGCCACTGTTTCCCGATTTTAAAACAAAACCATAATTCGCTTTTCCTCGGATGTTTGCACCGGTGGTCGGGCGACATCGCACCGCTGAGCGAGCGAATATGGCCAGGACGAGCCGCAGGGACGCGGCGAGAGGTCATGCTGAGCAGGAGCGAATCATGACCGGTCCGTAAAGGACATATGAGTAAGTGAAGGTACCGCGCAGCGGCGGGCAGGCTTGTCGCAAGGCCGGGAGTGCAGAGGGCGCGGCCATGCGCCCTTTGCCCGGTCGCCTGCGGCGGGACTCAGACAGCAAGCCTTATTACAAAGTGAACGGAACACTCACCGCACTGATCAAAAAACACACAGATAAACCGAACACTCACAAACCTGAGACAAAAATCCCCCGGTTTTCTCCGGGCCACCCACCCGGTGACTTACCGCGACATCGCACCGCTGAGCGAGTGAATGTGGCCAGGGCGAGCCGCAGGGACGCGGCGAGAGGTCATGCTGAGCAGGAGCGAATCATGACCGGTCCGTAAAGGACATATGAGTAAGTGAAGGTACCGCGTAGCGGCGGGCAGGCTTGTCGCAAGGCCGGGAGTGCAGAGGGCGCGGCCATGCGCCCTTTGCCCGGTCGCCCCCGGTGGGGCTAAGGCAGCATGCCTTATTATAAAGCGAACGGAATACTCATCGTGCTGATAAGAAAAAACAACGGACGAACTCTTTACCCACAAACCAGAGACAAAAATTTTATCCGCTTTTCCGCGGATGCCAACACCGTTGGTCGGGCGACATCGCACCGCTGAGCGAGCGAATATGTCCAGGACGAGCCGCAGGGACGCGGCGAGAGGTCACGCTGAGCAGGAGCGAATCGTGACCGGTCCGTCAAGGACAAATGAGTGAGCGAAGGTACCGCGCCAGCGGCGGGCAGGCTTGTCGCAAGGCCCGGAGTGCAGAGGGCGCGGCCTGGCGCCCTTTGCCCGATCGCCCACGGCGGGGCTAAGACAGCATGCCTTATCACAAAGCGAACGGAACACTCACGGTCTGATCATTAAAAAACCTGATCCGGTTTTCCCCGGCTCCCCAATCAGCCACTTTCCCTTACCCTCCGGGGCAAGGTATCATCCCTGCCGACCCCGAAACCCGGAGAAAGGCCGACATGGACCCGCGAAAAATTATTGTTGAACTCTACCCCGCGCTGACCCCGGAACTGCAAAAAGCCGCGGAGTTTGTCCTGGAACACAGCAGCGAGCTGGTGGTGCTGTCAATGCGCGCCTTTGCCGGGAGTGCAGGCGTTAAACCTGCCACTCTGCTGCGGCTGGCTCAACGCCTGGGGTATCAGGGCTGGGGGGAACTCAAATCGGCCTTTATACAATCCCTGGGACTGGCGGATGATAGCTATGCTTCACGGGCCTACGGATTGCAGGATAAAGAACAGCACCCGGCGTTGTATGATGAAGTCTTTTCTGCCTTCGGTACTAACCTGCAACAGACCAGGGATAATAACCGGGAAGCCCTGGAGCAAGCCGTTACCCTGCTGGATAATGCCTCACATGTCTATATCTGCGGATTCCGCGCCAGCTTCTCTGTCGCCTGGTCACTGCATTATATTTATCGTCTCTTTCACCGGCACGTCTCGCTGATTGACGGGCTGGCCAATAATCAGGAGATTTTTACCCGGGAGATCAGTGCCGATGATGTGGTGATGATCAGCGGTTTCGCGCCTTACTCCCGCGAAACGCTGCAAATCATCGCGTATGCACAAGCTGCCGGGGCGACGCTGATTGCAGTGACAGATTCGGCAGTGTCCCCGCTGGCACAGGCGGCTGCCTGTACCCTGCTTTTTTCCACCCATAGCCCGTCATTTTTCCCCTCTGTTGTTTCTGCGATGGGACTTGCCGAATGTCTTATGGCTGCGCTGGTCGCCAGACATGGCGAAGACGCTATCCGTCGCATAGAAAGTGCTGAACGCTATCTGATTGATTCCGGGACCTATATCCTCCCCGGGAAACAGAGCTCCTAAAAATGATCCATTTGAATCATTAATTGATTGAATGATTCAAATGGATCTGAGAGTATGATCCCTGTCCGGGGGGGAGTTCCCCTGCTTATCGCCGCCACAGGATCACTATGAGCCATATTATTCACCGCAGTCTGAAGGTTACCCCCCCTGTTGCCGCCTCTGCACAAGGGGTGTGGATCACCGATCGTTCCGGAAAACGTTACCTTGATGCCTGCGGCGGAGCAGCCGTTTCCTGCCTGGGTCATGGTCATCCTGATGTGCTGGCGGCCCTGCATCAGCAGATTGATACGCTGGCTTATGCACATACCGGATTTTTTACCAGTGATGCCGCGGAGCAACTGGCCGACCAGTTGGTACGTACGGCTCCCGGGGATCTGAATTCTGTTTATTTCGTTTCCGGGGGTTCTGAAGCGGTAGAAACGGCACTGAAACTGGCCAGGCAGTATTGCGTGGAAACCGGGCAACCTGAAAAAACCACCTTTATCGGCCGCCGTCAGAGCTACCACGGGAATACGCTGGGTGCCCTCGCCGTCGGAGGCAATGAGTGGCGTCGTAAGCAATTTGCCCCTCTGCTGATGGATGTGGCGCGGGTCTCTGCCTGTAATGCCTACCGTGATCGCCTGCCGGAAGAAAGCGAACAACAGTATACCCAACGTCTGCTGAACGAACTGGAACAGACCATTCTTGATACCGGTGCGGACAAAATTATCGGTTTTATCGCCGAAACCGTCAGCGGCGCCACGACCGGTGCTGTACCGCCGACCCCGGGGTATTTCGCGGGGGTAAGGAAACTTTGTGACAAATATGGCCTGTTGTACATCGCTGATGAAGTGATGTGCGGTATGGGCCGGACCGGAACACTGCATGCTTTTGAACAGGACAATGTGGTCCCGGATATCGTAACAGTGGCGAAAGGACTGGGCGGCGGATATCAACCGATTGGCGCCGTACTGGTCAGCGATAAAGTTATGGAACCGCTGCGTAACGGTAGCGGAATGTTCCAGCATGGTCATACCTATATCTGCCATCCTACCGCCGCCGCGGCAGCGCTGGCCGTCCAGCAGGTGATCGAGCGGGAAAACTTATTGAATCGCGTGCAACACCAGGGAAATTATCTGCTACAGCAATTACATGCCGAACTGGCCGGTCTGGATTTTGTCGGAGATACCCGCGGACGCGGATTATTCGCCGGCGTCGAACTGGTCAGGGATAAAACAACAAAAACGGCATTCGATCCTGCACACAAATTGCATGCTGCCATCAAAAGTGCCTGCCTGGAAAAAGGACTGATGGTCTACCCGATGGGCGGTACGATTGACGGACAGCAAGGGGATCACATCCTTATTGCTCCGCCTTTTATTATTGAACAGTCGCAGCTCGATTTTGTGGTGGGCACACTGAAACAGGTCATTATCCGGGAAACCGCTAAAGCGGCGGGACAGTCATGATGGCACGAACTCACCGCCTGCCTGACCTGGCCCCGGAAGCGTGGACGCCCGGACAACGTCTCTTAGCAGAAGAGGTGATCAATGGCCCGCGGGGGGCACTGCTGCCCCCGTTTCAGGCATTGCTGCGCAGTCCCGAGCTGATGTCACATGTCCAGCGTTTGGGCGAGTATCTGCGCTACCGGAGTGCCATCGGACAAAGGCTTTCCGAGCTGGCGATTCTGCTCACCGCCAGGCACTGGTCTCAGCCGGTGGAGTGGGAGATCCATGCGCCGGTGGCACAGCAACAGGGGATTTCTGCCGCCGCTATTCTGGCGATCCGCAATCAGCAACAACCTGCCCCGGATGACTTAGCCGCAGATGAATGGCTGGTGTACCACTTCTGTCAGCAGCTACACCGACAGCAGGAAGTCAGCGATAGCCTGTGGCATGAAGCAGTGAGCCATTTTGGTGAAACTGCCGTGATGGATCTGATTGGCGTCAATGGCTATTACTCTCTGCTCGCTATGGTCATGAACTGTGCCGGAACGCCCCCCTCGTCAATGCCTGACGGTTTTTAGTCAACCGCCGGGAGGCACCAAAAAGATCCTCCCGCTTCCAAAATGGGGCACCAAAAAAGTGCCCCCTGAACATATCACCCTATAAGTAAAAGTTATTGCCCCTTTTTTCTGAAATCTGTCAGCCGTGAGTCGCCGGGTAATATTAAAAAACATTAAAAATCATAATATTACTTTTCACTCTCCTTTCTTATCAGAAAGGAAAAATAGTGGCACATATATTGCTTTTATCACTATGACTGACACACATCATCCGATCTATACAAAGGAATCGCTATGCTGAAAACAATAAATACTGTCGGGATTTCATTAGCTTTACTGGCCGGAGCATTCAGTTTTAATGCGATGGCAAAAGATAAGTTAACCGTCGGCGTGGATACTGCGTTTGTTCCGTTTGAATTTAAACAAGGCGATAAGTACGTCGGATTTGATATCGATTTGTGGAATGCCATTGCGAAAAAAATGGACGTCGATTACACCCTGCAACCGATGGATTTCAGTGGTCTGATCCCGGGTCTGCAGTCGCGTAATATCGATGTTGCCATGGCGGGTATCACCATTACACCGGTTCGCGCTCAGGTCGTGGATTTCAGCTCCCCATACTATAACGCTGACCTGCTGATGGCAGTGAAAAGCTTAGCGACCGGCATCACTAAGTTCAGTGATCTGGCCGGTAAACGTGTTGGTCTGAAACAAGGGACTGCGGCAGCCAGCTTTATGAAAGCACACGTAAAAGCCGATTACGTTGAGTTCCCGAACATCGACAATGCTTACCTCGATCTGCAGGCCGGTAATATTGATGCCGTTGTTCACGACTCACCAAACGTTCTTTACTACGTGAAAACAGCCGGTGACGGAAAAATTAAAGCCACCGGTGAAACCGACAGCGTGCTGCCGCAGCAGTATGGTTTTGCCCTGCAGAAAAACAGCCCTTACACCGCCCGTGTCGATGCTGCACTGAAAGCATTACGTGCTGACGGTACCTATAACAAAATTTATCTGAAATGGTTCGATAAAGAACCTAAGTAAGTTTTTGGGCCAGCGATGGCTGGCCCCGTTTTTTTACACTGTACGGGTAATACTATGAATTTTGACATCAGTTATGTCTGGCAAGCCGTGCCAATACTCTTGCAAGGGTTAAAGCTGACCCTCTTTATTTCTATTGTCGGCCTGATGGGCGGCTTTGTTATCGGCCTGGCTGCCGGTGTTTGTCGCGCACTGGGCGGCAGGGTGTCAAAAGCGTTATCACTGGTTTTTGTCGAACTTATCCGCGGCACCCCGATTATGGTGCAGGTGATGTTTATTTACTTCGCCCTGCCGTTAGCGCTGCCGGTTCACATTGAACCGATCACCGCCGCTGTCGTCACGATTATGATTAACTCCGGCGCTTATATTGCTGAGATCACCCGTGGCGCGATTTTATCGATTAATAAAGGTTTTAAAGAAGCCGGACTGGCCATGGGATTATCTTCCCGCGCCACCACATGGCATATCATCATGCCCCTGGCTCTGCGTCGTATGATCCCGGCGCTCGGTAATCAGTGGATCATCAGTATTAAAGACACCTCACTGTTTATCGTGATTGGGGTGGCTGAACTGACCCGTCAGGGCCAGGAAATTATTGCCGGAAACTTCCGCGCACTCGAAGTATGGACAGCGGTAGCAGCACTTTATCTGATTGTGACTCTGTGTCTGAGCTTCCTGCTTAAAAGACTGGAAAAAAGGATGCATATCTTATGAGTATGGTTGAATTTCAAAATGTCTCGAAAAATTTTGGCTCAACACAGGTGCTGCATGATATCAATCTGAAGATTGATGCCGGCGAAGTCGTGGTGATCATTGGCCCGTCCGGGTCCGGTAAATCAACGTTATTACGCTGTATCAACAAACTGGAAGAGATCTCTTCCGGCGCACTTATCGTCGCCGGAATGCATATGACCGACCCGCACGTGAATGAATGTGATATTCGTCGTGAAGCCGGCATGGTCTTCCAGCAGTTTCACCTGTTCCCGCATCTGACGGCGCTGGAAAACGTGATGTTTGGCCCTCTTCGTGTCCGCCATACCAGCAAAGCGGAAGCCCGTGAGCAGGCGATGGCACTGCTGACACGTGTCGGTCTGGCAAGCCGGGCCGATCACTACCCTTCAGAGCTTTCCGGCGGCCAGCAGCAACGTGTTGCCATCGCCAGAGCCCTGGCGGTGAAACCCCAGATGATGCTGTTTGATGAACCAACCTCTGCACTGGACCCTGAATTACGCCATGAAGTGCTGCAGGTGATGCGCTCTCTGGCCGAAGAAGGCATGACCATGGTGATTGTTACCCATGAAATCGGCTTTGCCCGCGATGTTGCCTCTCGCCTGATCTTTATTGATGGCGGAACGATTGCAGAAGACGGCGAGCCGGCAGAACTGATCGAGAGCGGTAAAGGCTGCGCGCGTTTGCAGGAATTCCTGCAGCACGTATCGTAATCTTTCCGGACAGGCACCCGTTTATGAAAAAACTCACATTCCGTGGCGATACCTTCACTATCGGAAAACAACTGGGCCAGGCGGGGCACACTGCCTGGCACCAGGAGCTTACGCTGACGCCTCTGTGGCAGACTGTCACCGCCCTTAAAGATTCCGCACAGGCACAGGTCATGGCGGCGGCAGTAAAGCAGCACTATCCGGACATCTGGCTTGAAATTGAGGGCCTGGCTTGCGGGCTGGAGGCGGATACTGATGAAGTGTTTGCCTGGAACTGTCGCGGGGATCTGGTACGTTCCACGTCCGATGGTTGTACCACCCTGGCCGGGCGTAATGAACATGATGACATCGTCATTGCACATAATGAAGATGGCTTCCCGCAGTTACGTGATGCGTGTTTCCTGGCAGAGGTGATACCGGATCAGGGCGTGTCTTACCTGAGTTTCGCCTACCCTGGCTCTCTGTGCGGACATACGTTTTCTGTAAATCAGTACGGCATTGTCAATACCGTCAATAATATCCGTGCGATTGAACGCCCTGAGGGACTGCCTCGTCAGGTGCTGGCCAGAGCGGCGCTGAATGCTGTGAGCCTGGACCAGGCGGTAGCAGTTCTTACCTCTCCGGACCGGGCAGGCGCATTCCATCACATGCTGGCCAGTGCCGGTGATTCGCGGATCTTCAGTATTGAAGCGACCGGCACTGGCTGCAGTATTCTGCCGTTAAAAGTCAGTACCGGACACGCGAATCATCTGGTCCATCCGCAACAGCAGGCGACGGAACAGGTGATCACCGACAGTTCTGCGGCGCGTCAGCAGGTGATTGAAGCATTGCTGGCTACAGACGAGACACTGTCGGCTAAGCGTAGCCTGATGATCCTTTCTGACCAGAGTCAGGAGGCACTTCCGGTTTACCGCCTGGCGGCAGATGACCCGGATCAGGAAAATACCCTGGCGACAGCGTTGTTTGAACTCAGTGATGAGGGCGTCAGCTGGTCAGTCTATGGTAAGGATCGCCAGCAACCGGTACTGGAAGGTAACATCTTACGCGGCTCAGCGACGATCTGAACCCCGGGTATTTTGTCAGAGGCTGCTATCGCAGCCTTTTTTATTGTGCCCGGGCCACCCGCAACTCCGCAGTTATCCCTTGCCGGTATGCATACTGACTTTCTGAATACCGGATAAAGATCACCCTCAGTCGGCCATGGCTCTGCCTGGCGTGAGTGCATCACCGGTGGTTTAAGGAAAAAATACAGAGTGAAAGACATTGAGTTCGCAGGGAGAGTGGGTCTGCTACCAGGCTGCCGGCAGGCAGCCCGTGGTTAACTCACTGGCAGGAAAGAAACTTATTTATTCAGTTCAGCCGTCATATGCACACAGTTTTTCACGGTCGCTTCGGTAATTCTGTAAGAGTCACCGCTCTTATGCGCCTGCGCCGCGATTTGTGCTTCAGCATCATCCAGTGTCCCGGCGGTGGTGGTGATAGTCTGAGCAAAGGTGCCGAAAGAAATCAGAGAAAGGGCGGCAACTGCAACGAAAGTTTTGACAGAGTTCATAAGGATTACCTTTATTCATTTTCACGATAAGGGCCGGTATGGCCCCGATGCGCTGCATGATAGACCGGCAAAGGTACGCTTAAAAGCTGAACGATTTGCTGATCTTATTCAAATAAAATGAATGTCTCTGTGCTATCACGGGCAAGATCTGCAGCCAGAGGGCGTTCCCGGGAACAGAGAACGCTTCAGGCCGTGATCACGGGGCCGCTATGGAAACGTAATTCACTGTCAGCGTCAGTGATCAGCCGGGCTTCCGCTTCACCAATCGTTTGTATCCGGGCCGTAATATCATAAGGCGAAATCTGCCAGGCCAGTGCGAGGTAATCCTGATAATGGCGGGCTTCGGAACGCAGCAGCGACCGATAAAAGCTGGCCAGCCCGGGTTCCAGATAAGGAGCCAGCGCATAAAAGCGTTCGCAGGAGCGTGCTTCAATATAGGCACCACAGATAAGCTTATCGATTAGCGTGTCTGGTTCATGCGTTGTCACTTCACGCAATAATCCCTTCGCATAACGGCTGGCGGTGATTTTATGATACTCAATGCCACGGGACTGCATGATCTCCAGTACCTGATAAAAGTGATGTAATTCTTCTTTAATTAACAACACCATTTTATCAATCAGGTCATCTGCGCCGGGAAAAGCGTCATGCCGGGTAATGTTTTTCCCCAGATGGCGATGGGCATGAATAAAATCACTGTCCGGATGCTCACGGTAGACAAAATTTTCGTACGGTGCCAGCCAGCGCATCAGGGTTTCCGCGCCGGGTTTATCGGCAACGTATTTACGGATAAGCCACGCCGCAGTCTGGGCCGCTTTCAGTTCACAGGTCAGGTGATCGGTTAATAATAGCGGCAGGTTTTCCGGTCTGGATGCTTCATCAATCCAGGCCTGTGGCGTCCGGCAATGTAAAAACTGTAACAGGGGAGCAACGAGAGCGGCGTAATTCATGGTTCAGTGACTTTGAAAATCAGGGCAGATAAAACGCCCTGGCCTCACGATACCGTCAGACCAGGGGAAAAATACCGTCAGAAGAGACCGGTCAGTGGCGGACGGGGGCATCCTCTGCGGAGGTATCTTCGTCATCGCCTTCTTCATCTTCGTCTTCAGCATCCGGATCTTCGAAGTAGGTGCCCCAGCCATCGTAGTCAACGTTATATTTTCCGGCGACTTTGACCAGCTGTTCGATCTGGGCATTGATCAGCTCATCTTTCAGTGCAATTTCACTGATGATATCCACACACATCACGGTGGTGCCATCTTCCAGTTCCAGCTCTTCCGGGTCAGTGACTTCGTAGCCCAGTTTGAATGCATCAACGGCGGCTTTTTCCAGTGCGTCAAAGCTGTCGCAGGATAAATGATGTTCTACGGTATAGAGCGCATCCGGATCGCTACCGTCTTCCAGTAATTCTTCAATGATTTCGCGTGTCTCTTCACGCTGTTCTTCCATAAATGCTTCGAATGTCATAGGGAAATTCCTCAGTACGTTCAGGGGTAATATTCCCCGGATAGAAGGGTATTTTCCCACAGCATTACGCGTGGCACTACACTAAAGCACACGATCCCTGAAAATAAGGTTGAAAATGAATATTCATACATATAGATTGAATATTAATTCAGATAATTTATCGCTACCCGGAGTGATGTATGAGTAAGCTGTATCAGCGCCATTTCCTGAGACTGTTAGATTTTACCCCTGCCGAACTGAATGAACTGGTGCAACTGGCCGCCCGGCTAAAGCAGGATAAGAAGCAGGGCAAAGAGTCCCCGTCTCTGCAAGGTAAGAACATCGCGCTCATCTTCGAAAAAGATTCGACCCGTACCCGTTGCTCTTTCGAAGTTGCCGCTTACGATCAGGGAGCCAGAGTTACCTGGCTGGGTGCCAGCGGCAACCAGATTGGCCATAAAGAATCGATTAAAGATACTGCCCGTGTACTGGGCCGCATGTATGACGGCATCCAGTACCGTGGATATGAGCAGGAAATTGTTGAAACACTGGCAGAATATGCCGGTGTCCCGGTATGGAACGGACTGACCACTGAATTTCACCCGACCCAGCTGCTGGCCGATCTGCTGACGATGCAGGAGCATCTGCCAGGCAAAGCCTGGACAGACATGACGCTGGTGTACGTCGGTGATGCCCGTAACAATATGGGCAACAGTATGCTGGAAGCGGCAGCACTGACCGGTCTGGATTTACGCCTGGTGGCACCAAAAGCCTGCTGGCCGGAAGAGGCCCTGGTCGAAGAGTGTCGCCACGCAGCACAAAAGACCGGCGGTAAAATCACGCTGACAGAATCTATCGAAGACGGCGTCAAAGGCGCTGACTTTATCTATACGGATGTCTGGGTGTCGATGGGCGAACCCAAAGAAACCTGGGCCGAACGGATTGCTCTGCTCCGCCCTTATCAGGTGAACGCACAGATGCTGTCACTGACCGGCAACCCTGACGTCAAATTCCTGCACTGTCTGCCTGCGTTCCATGATGATCAGACCAGCATGGGTAAACAAATGGCTGAGCAATACGGTTTCAGCTCAGGGATTGAAGTCACTAACGATGTGTTTGAATCAGAGCACAGTGTTGTCTTTGATCAGGCCGAAAACCGGATGCATACCATTAAAGCGGTGATGGTAGCTACGCTGGGCCAGCAATAACCCGCTGAACAGACGGGCGACGGGATTTACCGTGGTCCGTTCTTTTTTATGATCTTCTGAGTTGATCAACGCATAATTATTTTTTTCCTCCCTGTTTCTTTCTCAACATTTCGTGAATACTATTCATTACTCCTGCATAACCTGAACATTACAGACTTATCCAGGGTGGATAACGAGTTGTTTATTAAAACATAATTTTAAATATCCTCTTCTGATCATAAATATAAAAAACAATTCTTCCGGAAAAGAACGAATAACTATTCCACTGACGTCCCGCGAGAAAAAATAATCACTCTGAAAAATGCATTATTATTCACCCCACAAAATTAAGTCATTATTATTCAAACAGATAGAATAAATAAGCTTTAAAACACATCCCCTTATTCATACCCATATCAATATTTACTCCTGTTTAATGAATATATTTTCATTTTATAAAAACAGAAAAAACACTAATTAATGACGTGAATCATAAACAGGTTAACCAGTGACGGTTCGCTGTTTTTATTTGATTTTCATCACATCTCCCCCCTCTCTGTTTGATTATTTTCTGGATGTTTTCAGTATCAGCACCGGATAATTTTTCCGGTTACGCTGGGTATTTCCACCGATAAGGAGTATCTATGGAAAGGCATTATGTCGGTTCAGAGATTGGCACATTACGCAGCGTTCTGCTGCATCGTCCGAACCTTAGCCTGCAACGGCTGACTCCGGAAAATTGTCAGGATTTATTATTTGATGATGTATTAGACGTCGAACGGGCCGGAAAAGAACATGACCGCTTTGCCGCAGTCCTGCGGGCACAGGGGGTGGAAGTATTATTATTGACCGATTTACTGACCCGGACACTGGATGTTCCTGAAGCAAAACGCTGGTTATTGCAGCAACAGATTTCCGACTACCGCTTAGGCCCGGGCTTTGCTGAAGAGATCCGCAACTGGCTGGGTCAGATGTCTCACCGGGAGCTTGCCCGTCATCTGACCGGGGGACTGACCCGGGATGAAGTCCCTCAGGAAATCTGCAGTATTACCGGTCGCAGTAGCACGACGGATGACTTTATTACCCGCCCTTTGCCCAACCATTTATTTACCCGCGATACCTCATGCTGGATTTATCAGGGGGTCAGCATTAATCCGATGGCAAAAATTGCCAGACAGCGTGAAACCTATAATCTGCGGGCTATCTATCGCTGGCACCCGGCCTTTGCGGGTGGTGACTTTATTAAATATTACGGTGATGAAGATCGTCACTATGACCATGCCACACTGGAAGGTGGCGATGTGCTGGTGGCAGGTCGTGGCAGTGTCCTTATCGGTCTTTCAGAACGTACCACGGCTCAGGGAATCGAATTTCTGGCTCTCTCCCTCTTCCGTCACCATCAGGCAAAACGCGTGGTCGTTATGGAGCTACCGAAACAACGCTCCTGTATGCATCTCGACACCGTGATGACCCACCTGGATATGGACACTTTCTCCGTCTATCCGCAAATCATTAATACCGGCATGCCTTGCTGGATCTTAACGCCTGACGGTAAAGGCGGCTTAATCCGTACAGCAGAAGCGAATTACCTTATCGCGCTGGAAAAAGCCCTGGAGATCGATCAGGTACGGGTGATCACTACCGGCGGCGACCGTTTTGAAGCAGAACGGGAGCAATGGAACGATGCCAACAATGTCCTCACCCTGCGTCCGGGCGTCGTCGTCAGCTACGAGCGTAATTTACGGACCAATGAAAAGTATGACCAGGCCGGGATCACTGTACTGCCAATTGCCGGTGATGAACTCGGACGTGGCCGTGGCGGAGCAAGGTGTATGAGCTGCCCGCTGGAAAGAGACGGGATCTGAATAACAAGGAGAAAAACAGATGGAGAAAAAACCTGTTCTGGTCGTAGCGCTTGGTGGTAATGCACTCCTTAAACGGGGTGAACCACTGGAAGCCGGTATTCAGCAGCAAAATATTCTTATTGCTGCCGGTGTCATTGCTCGTCTGACCGATGAGTGGCGGGTGGTTCTGGTGCACGGCAACGGCCCGCAGGTCGGCCTGCTTGCCTTACAGAATGCGGCGTATTCTGACGTCGCACCCTATCCGCTGGATATTCTGGTCGCAGAAAGTCAGGGAATGGTGGGGTATATGCTGCAACAGGCATTGCGGAATGCACTGCCCTCTCAGGAAGTCACGACCTTGCTGACCCGGGTGACCGTGGATCCCGCTGATCCGGCGTTTCAGGACCCGTGTAAATATATAGGCCCGGTCTATACCTCCGTGCAGGCCGCTGACCTGGCCGCTGAAAAGGGATGGCGTATCAAGCAGGACGGGACAGGTTTTCGCCGCGTCGTACCCTCGCCTGCCCCTCTGGCTATTTCGGAAAGCGCGGCCATCCATACTCTATTGCAGCATGATCATCTGGTCATCTGCAATGGCGGCGGAGGGATCCCTGTGGTGCAGACAGGGCAGACAATGGCGGGCTGCGAAGCGGTGATCGATAAAGATCTTTCTGCTGCCCTGCTCGCCACTCAACTACAGGCCGATGCACTGTTGATCCTGACCGATGCAGATGCCGTCTACCGGGACTGGGGAACACCCTCTCAGGAGGCTATCGGGCAGGTCACCGTCAGTTCGCTGGCAGGCACCCGGTTTGATGCCGGTTCCATGGGGCCGAAAGTGGATGCCTGCTGTCAGTTTGTCAGAACCTGTGGCGGGTATGCCGGTATCGGTTCTCTGCAGGACGGCGGCAGGATCCTCAGCGGACAGAAAGGAACGCTGATCATTCCGGGCTGATGCCCCGCTTTACTCCCTGCTGTCTGCCTTCATCCGGCAGACAGTCTTCCCCTGAAAATAAGGATATTCACTATGTCAGTCACATTGAAAAACCGTCACTTCCTGAAACTGCTGGATTATAGCGCCGATGAAATTCATTACCTGCTGACGCTGGCCCGTCAGCTTAAACATGACAAACGTTGTGGTCAGGAACGTCCCCGACTGACCGGTAAAAATATCGCGCTGATCTTCGAAAAGAGTTCCACCCGCACCCGCTGTGCGTTTGAAGTCGCGGCTTTCGACCAGGGAGCACAGGTCACTTATCTGGGGCCTTCCGGTTCCCAGATTGGCCACAAAGAATCGATGAAAGACACGGCCCGGGTTCTGGGGCGTATGTATGACGGTATCGAGTACCGTGGGTTTGGGCAGAAGATAGTCGAAGAACTGGCAGATAATGCCGGCGTACCGGTCTGGAACGGCCTGACCGATGAGTTCCATCCCACCCAGATCCTGGCGGATTTAATGACCATGCTGGAACATGCGCCCGGCCGGTCGCTTAACTCGTTACGGTTTGCTTATCTGGGCGATGCCCGCAACAACATGGGGAATTCCCTGATGGCCGGCGCGGCCATTATGGGTATGGATATTCGTCTGGTCGCTCCGCGGGCTTTCTGGCCGGACGAAGCACTGGTCAGCCGGTGTCGTCACATTGCAGCCACCAGCGGAGCCCGTATCACTCTTACCGAATCGGTGGCTGAGGGTGTGAAAGATGTCGACTTTCTCTACACCGATGTCTGGGTATCGATGGGTGAACCGAAAGAGGCCTGGGCGGAGCGTGTCAGCCTGATGACTCCCTACCAGGTCAATCAGCAGGTGGTTGAAGCTACCGGCAATCCGCAGGTGAAATTTATGCACTGTCTGCCCGCGTTCCATAACGAACAAACGACGGTCGGGCGGGAAATCGAAGAGACTTTCGGGCTGAAAGGGCTGGAAGTCAGTGAGGAGGTTTTTGAGTCTGCCCGGTCGATTGTTTTCGATGAAGCAGAAAACCGTATGCACACGATTAAAGCCGTGATGGTGGCAACCCTGGCCGATTAACTGACCGAACGCAGGTACGGCTTGTCCGGCGTACCTGCAGGGAGAGTGACATGAAAAAACTTAAATTCCCTTCTGCATATACCATTCTGTTCGGGCTGATTATTCTGGTGGCCGGACTGAGCTGGATAATTCCCGCCGGTCAGTACCGGATGGAGATGAATCCCCGTCTGGAGCAGGAAGTCCCTGTCGCCGGAACCTATCATACCGTCGCCTCCAACCCTCAGGGGATCACCGATATTTTTCTGGCACCGATAGACGGGCTTTGGGATCACAAGACAGGGGAAGCCGGTGCCATTGATGTTGCACTCTTTATTCTCATCATTGGTGGCTTTCTGGGAGTCACCAATAAAACCGGGGCGATCGATGCCGGGATCCAGCGAGTCATGTTACGACTGAAGGGAAAAGAAGAGTGGATGATCCCAATTCTGATGGGGCTGTTCGCGCTGGGCGGCACTATCTACGGGATGGCAGAAGAATCCCTGCCATTTTACTCTCTGCTGGTCCCGGTCATGATGGCCGCCGGTTTTGATCCGCTGGTCGCCGCATCTACCGTATTGCTGGGGGCCGGTATCGGCACGCTGGGGTCCACCATCAACCCGTTTGCTACCGTGATTGCCTCTAACGCCGCAGGAATACCGTTCACTGACGGGATTATGCTGCGGGTGGCGATGCTGGTCAGCGGCTGGTTGCTGTGTGTGTGGTGGGTACGCCGCTATGCACTCAGGATCCGCAAAGACCCCGGGCTCTCCATCGTTGCCGACCAGGCTGACGAAAACCGCCGCTACTTTCTGTCTCAGCAGACCGGAGAGAGTCTGGAATTCACTCTGAAACGGAAGATCATTCTGGTGCTGTTCGCGGTGGCGTTTGTCATTATGATTTACGGTGTCGCGGTACAGGGCTGGTGGATGGGAGAAATTTCCGCCATGTTCCTCGCGGCGGCCATTCTTGTGGCTCTGGTGGCAGGTATGAGTGAAGAAACCTTCACTACCACCTTTATCGACGGGGCTCGCGATCTGCTGGGAGTCGCGCTGATTATCGGTATCGCCCGCGGCATTGTCGTGATCATGGATAATGGCATGATCACCCATACTCTGCTGAACGCTGCAGAGCATATGGTCAGCGGCTTACCGGCGGTCATCTTTATCAACGTCACCTGGCTTATTGAAGTGGTGCTGTCCTTCCTGGTGCCATCGTCTTCCGGACTGGCGGTACTGAGTATGCCGGTACTGGCTCCTCTGGCCGACTTCACAGGCACCGGGCGCGAGATAGTCGTCAGTGCCTATCAGTCAGCTTCCGGGCTGGTTAACCTGATAACACCGACGTCAGCGGTGGTCATGGGCGGGCTGGCGATTGCCAGAGTACCTTATGTCCGTTACCTGAAATGGGTCGCACCGTTGATGGTGATCCTTGTGATACTGAATATAGTCCTGCTCAGTGTCTCTGCGTTACTATAACTGACAAAGGCCCCTGACTCAGTGGACGCCAGCCAGGGCGCTGTCACTGCCGCCGACGTCCGGTCCGGGGCCATCCCCGGCTGACAATGGAGATGTCATTATGCCTGTTCTCACCCCCGCCAGTCAGAAAGAACTCAGACAGCTGGCCCTCTGCCAGCGGTTGATTATGCAAAACAGTTATCTTTCCCAGGAAGCCTTGCGCCGTGATCTGAAACGTAACGGCTATGCCCTGATAAGCCAGTCAACCGTGTCGCGTTTACTGAAAATGCTCGGTGCTATCAAAATCCGTAATGGCCGGGGGCAACGGATCTATACCCTTAACCCCCTGTTGCAGTTAGCGCCGCGCGCCAGCAGAACCATTGCAGAGATGGTGATCGATATTGTCTGCAACAATGAATTTATTCTGATCCATACGGCCGCAGGTTATGGCCGTGCAGTCGCACGGATCCTTGATTGTCAGGACCTGGCCCCGGTAATGGGCGTGGTCGCCGGCAGCGATAATGTCTGGATTGCGCCCCGACAGTGCAGGCAGATTTCTGCGCTTTATGAGGAAATCTGTACTCTGCTGAAGGTTCCCTGAATCATCGCTACCGGCCCTGCATTTTATGCCGGCTTCTCTTGTCAGGAATTCTGTGGCCGGTATAATGCGCGAAAATTTTCCGGGAAATCGCATGCCACAGATCATGACACAACATGAGATCCGTACCTGCCCGAACGCAGGTGGCAGCCCGTTTTTTTCCCGCATCAATGTCTATTTCATAAAAAAAGCCCCTGTTTCAGGGGCTTTTTTTTGCCTGTCATCTGCTCGTGCCGAGGATATTACTTATGGCTAACCCCCTCTATCGAAAAAATATTATCTCCATTAATGACCTGAACCGTGATGAGCTGGAGCTGGTTTTAGAGACCGCTGCACGGCTGAAGGCATCGCCGCAACCAGAGCTGCTGAAGCATAAGGTGATTGCCAGCTGTTTTTTTGAGGCATCGACACGTACCCGCCTCTCTTTTGAAACGGCTATCCACCGGCTGGGGGCTTCCGTGGTCGGTTTTTCTGACGGCGGTAATACTTCACTGGGCAAAAAAGGAGAAACGCTGGCCGATACGATTTCCGTCATCAGCACCTATGTGGATGCCATCGTGATGCGCCACCCGCAGGAAGGTGCCGCCAGGCTGGCCACCGAATTCGCCGGTGATATCCCGGTACTGAATGCCGGCGATGGTGCAAACCAGCACCCGACTCAGACCCTGCTCGATCTGTTCACCATCAGTGAAACACAGCAACGGCTGGATAATCTGAATATTGCCATGGTGGGCGACCTGAAATATGGCCGGACCGTCCATTCCCTGACTCAGGCCCTCTCTAAATTCGACAATAACCGTTTCTTCTTTATTGCGCCGGAAGCCCTGACCATGCCTGCGTATATTACGGATCTGCTCGACGAAAAGGGCATTACCTGGTCGCGCCACGCTTCTATTGAGGAAGTGATCCCGCAGACGGATATTTTATATATGACCCGTGTCCAGAAAGAGCGCCTGGACCCTTCCGAATATGCCAACGTAAAAGCCCAGTTTATCCTGCGGGCGGCCGACCTGACCGGTGCCCGTGAGACGATGAAGGTGCTGCATCCTTTGCCCCGCGTGGATGAAATTGATACCGATGTCGATTCGACGCCCTATGCCTGGTACTTCCGCCAGGCCGGGAATGGTATCTATGCCCGCCAGGCATTACTGGCTCTGGTGTTAAATAAAGAACTCACTGCATAACGGGGGAACAGAAAGATGACTCAGGATAATAAATTACAGGTTGAAGCCATCAAATGCGGTACTGTCATTGACCATATTCCGGCCCGTGTCGGCTTCCGGTTACTTTCATTGTTCCGCCTGACAGAAACCGATCAGCGGATTACCATTGGTCTTAACCTGCCTTCCGGTGAAATGCAGCAGAAAGATCTGATTAAAATCGAAAATACCTTTCTGACAGAGGAACAGATCAACCAGCTGGCGCTTTATGCTCCTCATGCCACCGTCAACCGTATCGACAACTATGATGTCGTCGCCAAAAGAGTGCCGGAATTACCTGACAGAATAGAGCGGGTACTGAGTTGCCCGAACAGTAACTGCATCAGCCATAACGAACCGGTCAGCTCATCATTTACGGTGCGTCAGCGGCCACAGGACATTATGCTGACCTGCAAATACTGTGAAAAAGAATTTGCCCGTCATGTCGTCATGGGGCACTGGTAATCATCACTCACCCTTTTATAATGGGGATGCATCCGCCTGAGGGCTGAGTCGTCCTCGTATATTCATTAAGGAGAAGTTATGTCCCGCGTCATCAGTACCGAAAATGCACCGGCTGCTATCGGCCCGTATGTACAGGCTGTCGATCTCGGCAATATGATCATTACTTCCGGCCAGATCCCGGTTGATCCAAAAACCGGTGATGTTCCTGAGGATGTTACTGCTCAGACCCGCCAGTCTCTGGCAAACGTCAAAGCTATTATCGAAGAAGCCGGACTGACCGTTGGCGATATCGTAAAAACCACCGTCTTCGTCAAAGACTTAAACGATTTCACCACCGTCAATGCCGCGTATGAAGCCTTCTTTACTGAAAATCAGTCCGGCTTTCCTGCGCGCTCTTGCGTGGAAGTCGCTCGTCTGCCAAAAGACGTAAAAATTGAAATTGAAGCGATTGCCGTCCGTCGCTGATACCGATAGCGGCTCCTCCGGGAGCCGCTTCCGCACTTTATTTCTCCCCTGTGCTGCCTTCACTACCGTCCTGACACCTTCATTTGCCTTTTTAAGCTTCTTTGTTCTGAATCAAACTCCAATCACTTATTTCACTGAAAATACCACATATAGTGTTTAGAATTATATCTAACACTATATATAGGTGATCTTGATGGATACTATCGTTGTAAAACGGGATGGTTGCAAAGTACCCTTCTGCCGGCAGCGCATCGTGGATGCCATCCGGGCCGCAGCCAGTGCCGCCGGAGTGACCGATCCCGCGTATTGTGAGCAGATGGCCGACCAGGTCTGTGCAGAGTTACTGCAAAACCCGGAGCTGGATATCAGCCGGATCCAGCAGGTGGTAGAAGATACGCTGATGACAGGTCCGTGGCCGGATGTGGCCCGCTGCTATATTGAATATCGTCATGACAGGGATACCCGTCGCGAACAGCGCAGCCAGCTCTACCGGGAGATCCGCGGGCTAATTGAACAGACGAATACGTCTCTGCTGAACGAAAATGCGAATAAAGACAGTAAAGTGATCCCGACGCAGCGGGATTTACTGGCAGGGATCGTCGCCAGACATTATGCGCGGCAGCATATTTTACCGGCCCGGGTGATGAAGGCGCATGACCGCGGAGAAATCCATTTTCACGACCTGGACTACTCTCCGTTCTTCCCGATGTTCAATTGCATGCTGATTGACCTGGAAGGAATGCTGACCCGGGGATTTAAAATGGGTAATGCCGAAATTGCGCCGCCCAAATCCATTGCCACGGCAACCGCAGTGACCGCACAAATCATCGCTCAGGTCGCCAGCCATATTTATGGCGGTACCACGATTAATCGTATTGATGAAGTCCTCGCGCCCTATGTGGAAGCCAGCCTGCAACGTCACCGTGATACGGGCCGGGAATGGCAGGTTGCCGATGTTGAAGCCTATGCCGAGGCCCGGACACGTAAAGAGTGTTATGACGCGTTTCAGGCACTGGAATATGAAGTGAATACCCTGCACACCGCGAACGGCCAGACGCCGTTTGTGACTTTCGGTTTCGGACTGGGGACATCTGCTGCCTCCCGCATGATCCAGACCTCGATTCTGCAAAACCGCATCGCCGGGCTGGGTAAAAACCATAAAACGGCGGTGTTCCCGAAACTGGTATTCGCCATCCGCGACGGGATCAACCACCGGCCCGGAGACTGTAACTACGATATTAAACAACTGGCGCTGGAATGTGCCAGCCAGCGGATGTACCCGGATATTCTGAATTACGACCAGGTAGTAAAAATTACCGGGTCCTTTAAGACCCCGATGGGCTGCCGCAGTTTTCTGGGCGTTTATGAGGAAGAAGGCCGGCAGATCCACGAAGGACGGAACAATATCGGTGTGGTCAGTCTGAACCTCCCGCGGATCGCTCTGGAAGCGGCAGGCGATGAGACGCGCTTTTGGTCATTGCTCGATGAACGCCTGGAGATCGCCCGGCAGGCGTTACTGACCCGTATCCACCGGCTGGAGAATACCTGTGCCAGAGTTGCGCCGATCCTGTATATGGAAGGGGCCTGTGGTGTCCGCCTCAATGCGGATGACAACGTCGGCAAGATATTCCGGAACGGCCGGGCCTCGATCTCACTGGGCTTTATCGGCCTGCATGAAACGATTAACGCGCTGAAAGGTCAGCAGCAGCATCTGTTTGACTCCGCAGAGTTGCAGCAGACAGCCCTGGCGATTGTCAGCCGGTTACGCGCGGCGACCGACTTATGGAAGGCAGAGACCGGTTACGGGTTCAGTCTTTACAGCACGCCGAGTGAGAACCTGTGCGATCGTTTCTGCCGGCTGGATGCTGCTGAATTTGGTGTGGTTCCGGGAGTCACCGATAAGGGCTATTACACCAACAGTTTCCATCTGGATGTGGAAAAGGCCGCCAATCCTTACGATAAAATTGATTTTGAATCTCCCTATCCGGCTCTCTCTGACGGTGGTTTCATCTGCTATGGTGAGTATCCGAACCTGCGCCATAATCTGAAAGCCCTGGAAGATGTCTGGGACTACAGCTATTCCCGTATCCCTTATTACGGCACCAATACCCCGATCGATGAGTGCTATGACTGTGGTTTTAAAGGCGAGTTTAACTGTACCAGCAAAGGATTTACCTGCCCGCAATGCGGCAATCATGAGCCGGCCAGAGTCTCTGTGACCCGGCGAGTGTGCGGTTACCTGGGCAGTCCCGATGCCCGCCCCTTTAATCACGGAAAACAGGAAGAAGTCAGACGCCGGGTAAAACATATGCCCGACGGGCTGGCCTGATCATGCCATGAATTATCATCGCTACTATCCGCTGGATGTGGTCAACGGACCGGGGACCCGCTGTACTCTGTTTGTCGCGGGCTGTGAACATCATTGCCGGGGATGCTATAACCAGTCCACATGGCGGGTGGATTCCGGCCAGCCGTTTACCCGTCAGGAGGAAGACAGGATCATCGCGGATCTTAACGACATACGCATCCCACGCCAGGGATTATCCTTATCCGGCGGCGATCCGCTCCACCCGGCCAATGTCACTGCCGTGTTACAACTGGTGAAGCGCGTCGTCAGTGAATGTCCGGAAAAGGATATCTGGCTGTGGACCGGATACCATTTTCAATGGCTGACCGCTGCCCAGCGCGAAGTCACGCGGCACATTCACGTGCTGGTGGATGGTCCCTTCATCGAATCTGAAAAGGATCTGTCACTCAAATGGCGCGGTAGCCGGAATCAACGGATCTGGTATCTGCGTCAGGCCCGGGAGCCCTGATTGCCCGGGCCGTCAGCAGAGCTTTCAGCGCACACCTTCCCTGCGGGATAGCGGTTTTGCGGCGTTGGAACGGGAATTAAGGTAATTACCGCACGGAATTTCGACATATTTATGCAGAAGCCAGCCACAGAACACACTGACAATGATCGCCAGCACCAGTAACAGTACAGCTTCCGGCGTAGTGTATTTCTCTCCGCCGATCCAGCGGTTAAGCAGCATCAGGAGGGTAAAGTGGATCATATAAAACCCGAAGGAAATATCGCCCAGCCATTGCATCACCGGCCAGTTCAGGAATGAGGTCTTCCCCTGAATATCGCTGACCGCCAGCGAGCCCAGCAATAAAACCAGCGGCAGTAACATCACGAGATTAAAGCTGAACTGGAAAGGAACATATAAATCAATAATATAACTCAGCACCACCAGCGAAAAACTCACGCCGGTACTGATGCGGATAAAATACCCTTCCAGAATAATTCGGGACAGTACCAGGCCGATCACAAATTCGAAAATCCGGGTGATCGGCAATGTATAAGAAAGCCAGAACTGAATTTCACCGATCGGAAAAGGCCAGCCGGAGAGCAGCGGTTCATTATGCGTAAAGTAGTAGATGACGGACTGGCTGATAATCATCCCGGCATAGCAGAGAAAAACGGTGGTCCAGAGTTTGTCTGCCGGTAGTGCTTTTACCCAGCGGAACACAACCGGGAAGAGGAGATAAAACAGCACAATGGCACCGAGAAACCAGCTGGGGGTGTTCCCGCCGATATAATTTTCTACCCTCGGGATCCAGGCCTGCACCAGCAGGACGTTAGGCACCCAGATATCCGGACGATGGATGCTGACTACACCACAAAGTAGCGCTATCAGCATGACGACCACATTCATCGGATAGATTTTCGCCAGGCGCCGCCGGTAAAAACGCAAAGGGTGATCGACCGGACGGGATGACCAGCCCATCACAAAACCGCTGAGAATAAAAAACAGGGAAACGCTGACCCAGCCTGAAATGCTAAAGATAAAGGAATATACGTCACTGACACGTGGGCTGGCAAAGGGTGCCAGTATGGCGTTGAGTGAAGAGTGGAAAAAGAATACTCCGATGGCTGCAATAAAGCGGATACCGTTCAGGGAGGTCAGGTTGGGCAACATGCCCTTTTCGTTACGCTGAACAATATGGTGTGCAGTAGATGGCTGAGATGAGTGTATCGGCAATGTCTCATTGTGCATATATCCCCCGGGTAAAACAGAAACCGTTAGATAACACGTTAATTTTAATAAATTAAATTAACGTATAATATGGACTGGTTGTCTCATGCAAGTGAGGAGCTTTAACGCGCTTATCTGACAGTAATTCCTTATGATGGCTCTGAAGCATTAAGTGCAGAACGGGTATTCACTTTCATACTGCCGGCCTTCACTATGGTTCGCCAGCCCTGTTAATTGCAAGCAAAAATGATTAAAGAAATTAACATTTCTTGTCAGTGTTTTTAATTTATCACCCGCAACGGGTATTCAGATATCCGAAAATTAACGCCGGGGGATAGCCGGAATCAGCACAAAAAGGATCAGAATAGCGGAAGGGAATGGCGTCCTGCAGACGCCATGAATGGTACTCAGGAAGAACGGGACCAGTGGACTTTTTTTCCGAAACCCAGAGTGTTATCGGTCATCTTCAGTTCATCCAGCCGTATCTCCCATAACGGGGCTTTCATCGCCCGGGCAATCGGAAAATGTTGCTGATAACAGGCCAGCGCCTGCTTTTCCCTTTCACCTTCAGGACGGAATATCTCTCCCGCATACTGGATGCCCTGAATCTTCATGACAGAACGGGTGGGTGTGGTCACCGTACCTGCGACACGGGGGTTGAGGCGCATTAATTCACCGTGCCGGGTGGTCTCCTCCGTCATCAGCCAGAACGCAATGCCGGTTTCATCCAGCACATAAAAGCAGTTGGCTGCCCATAAGGTGTCACCGCTACCGGTACAGAGTGTCAGCACATGGTTTTTTTTCAGATAGTTAAGGCAATGGTGCAGATCCGACATAGGCATCCCCGGGTGATGAAATCATGACATTCGCAGACATTGCGCGCTACACTGCCCGCTCTGAACTGAACAGGATAATTATCAGGATGGAAAATCGCTGGTTTCTTTATATGGTGCGTACAGCCACCGGTGCGTTGTATACCGGGATTACTACCGATGTCGCACGGCGATTTTTACAACATCAGCGCGGTACAGGTGCGAGGGCGTTACGGGGTAAAGGTCCGCTGACGCTGGTATTTCAGTGCCCTGCCGGTGACCGGTCACAGGCATCACGACTGGAATACCAGGTAAAGCAACGGACCCGGGCGGATAAGCTGTTACTGGTCAGCGACCAGCCCGCCGACCTGTCACCCTGGCTTATCGATCACCCGTAAAACGGCGCGGAAAGCTGTAACTCGCCGGCTTCATCCCCGACCGGATCGTTCGCCAGCGGATAAATAAGCAACGTCTGCTGCCGGTTATCGGCCGGTAACTGATAATGCAGTTTTTCACCCGGCCGGAACCCGACCTGTGTCAGGCAGGGCAGGTTTTCTCTGGCAACCACAGCCCCATAGCCAAACTCATTCAGGGTATCCAGGGCTTCCCGGACCAGCTGTTCATCAAGCGCAAGTGACCGGCAGGCGGCATCGATAGCCAGAGGAGACAGTAGCACCCAGCCTTTGTCTTCTCCCGCCAGAGTGACCGGGCTGAAGGCTGCATATCCCAGAATCTGGCCTTCGTCATCGGTAGCCACCATCCCCAGGGTCAGTAACCCCTGCTCACGTAGCTGTCTGACCCGTTCCGCTTCCTGCTCTGAGCCGAAGCAGTTTTTCAATAAACGGTCGATGCCTGGCGCATCAATACCAATTTCAGTCCGAATTAGCATGAGTTCTCTTCGCGCACCGTTATTACGCTGGCGTCCTGTGTCATTCCTGCTTCTGTAAATGCAGCCAGATGCTGCAACCCCTTAAGTAATATTGCCGGCATAGATTCGGGCTCGATAGCATCCATCAGGTTTTTTACTGCCAGTCCTAATTCTGTATCGCCTTCCACAACCAGCCGACGCTGAAAGAATAACATATCCGGGTCTTTCCGGCCTGCCGCGAGTAAAATCAAATCATTAGTATCCGCACGAAACCAGACATCCGCGTCCTGCCCGTCAGTGATCATAATCCGGTTGTTTTCCAGCGTCATCACCCACTTCAGCCGCAGGTCACGGATATCAATGCCCAGACGGCGCTGATGCAGAAAGTCAATGTCACCGGCCGTGATCAGCTGCCGGTATTGCCAGTTTATCAGTTGCCGTAATAAGGCCTTTTTACAGGAGAAAGGAACCAGACCTAGAGGCCCGGCCAGGAGGTTCGGCATTTCACTGACCAGATGATGATGTAATCGCTGCAGCATATTTTTCCTCAAATCGGTAGTAGGAAGACGGCTGCTATTTTAACTATCGCTGCGACAATTTTTGTGATTAACCCGCCATACACTGCCCTGTATCAACTTTTCGGTGGATAAATTTCCCTACACTTTTCTCCCTGGTCTTTACAGGGAGAACGCTATGGAACTGCTGTGCCCGGCGGGAAATTTACCCGCGCTGAAAGTCGCCGCAGATAACGGGGCTGACGCTGTCTATGTCGGCCTGAAAGATGATACCAATGCCCGCCATTTTACGGGGCTTAACTTCACACCTGTCCGGCTGAAAGAAGCGGCCCGGTATCTGCATCAGCGAAAGAAAAAGCTGCATGTCGCGGTCAACACGTTCGCTCATCCGGAGGGGTTCAATCGCTGGAAACAGGCAATTGATATTGCCGCAGACAGCGGCGCGGATGCACTGATCCTCGCCGACCCCGCCTTGCTGGATTACGCCTGTACCCACCACCCGACCGTGGAGCGGCACTTATCGGTCCAGGCGTCAGCCACCAATACCGAAGCCATTCTCTTTTATCAACGTGAGTTCGCTGTTCATCGTGTCGTTCTGCCGCGCGTCCTGTCATTACACCAGGTCCGGCAACTGGCGCGGGAAACCACCGTCCCGCTGGAAGTCTTTGCCTTCGGCAGCCTGTGTATTATGGCCGAAGGACGCTGCTATCTTTCTTCCTGGATGACAGGTGAATCCCCGAATACCGCGGGTGCCTGCTCACCGGCCAGATTTGTTCGCTGGCAAACCACCAGGCAAGGCATGGAGGCCAGGCTTAACGAGGTGCTTATCGATAGCTATCCGCCACACGAAAATGCAGGTTACCCCACACTCTGTAAAGGACGCTATCAGGTTGACGGTCAGTGCTACCACGTGCTGGAAGAGCCCACGAGCCTGAATACGCTGGCCTTACTGCCGGAACTGCAAAAGATGGGTATTGTCTCGGTAAAAATTGAAGGACGACAGCGCAGCCCCGCCTATGTCAGGCAGATAGCGACCGTCTGGCGGCAAGCCATCGACCACTGTCTGAAATCTCCGGCGACCTTTAATGTCGACCCGCGCTGGATGCAGCAACTGGGTGAACTGGCGGAAGGTACGCAAACCACACTGGGTGCTCTGCACCGCCAATGGCAATAGGAAACAACCATGAAATATTCGCTCGGGCCGGTGTTGTGGTACTGGCCGACAGAAAAACTGAACACCTTTTACCAACAGGCCGCCAGCAGTGACGCGGACATTATCTATCTGGGGGAAACCGTCTGCAGTAAACGCCGTGCGACGTCATTTTCTCAATGGATGGAGATGGCAAGGCCGTTGGCGGCGGCCGGAAAACAAGTCGTTCTCAGTACACTGGCCTTATTACAGTCACCTTCTGAATTGAAAGAGCTGAGACGCTATGTGGATAACGGCGAATTTATGGTGGAAGCGAATGATATGGGCACCGTTAATCTGGCGGCTACCCACAGGTTACCTTTCGTCGCGGGTTATGCGCTGAACATCTATAATGCCGCCAGCCTGAAAATACTGCTGAAACAGGGTATGGTGCGCTGGTGCATGCCGGTAGAACTTTCCCGCGACTGGCTGAAAGCACTGCTGGAAGCGTGTGAGCGGGACGGCTTCCGGGATCAGTTTGAAGTGGAAGTGTTCGGTTACGGTCATTTGCCGCTGGCGCTTTCAGCACGCTGCTTCACTGCACGTTCAGAAAACCGTGATAAAGACCACTGTGAAACCTGCTGCCTGCGTTACCCGCAGGGCCGTCAGGTATTGTCACAGGAAGGACAACCGGTCTTTGTGCTTAATGGTATCCAGACCCTGAGCAGCTCTTGTTACCATCTGGGTAATGAACAGCAGGCAATGCAGTCCCTGGTCGATGTACTGCGGTTATCTCCGCAGGATCAGGATACCCCCGCCTTAATCAGCGAATTCCGCAACCATCTGCACATAAAGACACCTTTTACGCTGGATAAACGAACGTACTGTAATGGCTACTGGCATCATATCGAGGGTATGGCACTGGGCACGACCTTAGGGGCACAATCCGCGTAGGTATTCGCCGTTGAAAAAAGCTACATTCAGGGGGATGCTTTTCAGCATCACCCTGCTGGCGACGGCCAGGTGCTTCGGTATGATAAAGGTATACTTATGTCCCGTCTCAAACCCTTTAAGCTTTCTGTATTAGATCTCTCTCCGGTCCCGGCTCACGCTTCTGTACAGGCTGCATTCGCCAACTCACTGGCGTTAGCAAAATATGCGGAATCCGCGGGATATCACCGCTACTGGCTGGCCGAACACCATAATATGACGGGCATTGCCAGTGCAGCAACGTCAGTACTGATTGGTTATCTGGCAGCCAATACCAAACACCTGCGCCTGGGATCAGGCGGAGTTATGCTCCCCAACCATTCCCCGCTGGTGATTGCTGAACAGTTCGGGACGCTGGCAACCCTTTATCCCGGACGAATTGATCTCGGGATCGGCCGGGCGCCAGGGTCAGACCAGCGCACGATGATGGCCTTACGCCGTCATATGTCAGCCAGTCATGAAGAGAATTTCCCGCAGGATATTGAACAACTGATCCGCTGGTTTGATGCGCCGGCAGGCAGCCATTTTGACGTTCAGCCGGTGCCCGGAGTCGGGTTACAGATCCCGGTATGGTTATTAGGCTCCAGCCTCTATAGCGCACAACTTGCTGCGCAGCTGGGCTTGCCGTTTGCTTTTGCCTCGCATTTCGCCCCGGATATGCTCGCCGACGCACTCACGCTCTACCGCGAAAAATTCAGACCTTCCGCCCGGCTGGCGGAACCCTATGTGGTTATCGGAGTAAATGTGATTGCGGCGGAAAGTAAAGCCAGAGCGCGCTTCCTGTTTACGTCACAGCAACAGCAGTTTATTAACCTGCGGCGCGGTATGCCAGGCCCCCTGCCCGAACCGGTAGAAACCATGGAGCCGCTCTGGTCACCGGCAGAAAAATACGGGGTGGAGCGTGCATTAGGAATGTCACTGGTCGGTGATCAACATTCGGTCACGCAGGGGATGGCTGCCTTACAGCAGCAATATCAGGCTGATGAGATCATCGTTAACGGTCAGATTTTTGACCCTGATTCCAGAATTTATTCCTTCTCTCTGGCGATGGCGGCGGCACAGTCACTGATGCAGTAATGCAGACAGGTATTCCGGAGACAGTTAAAAAAAAAGCGAGGGGATAATCCCCTCGCTTTTTTATTCAGGATAGCAGGCAAATTCAGAGAATGATCTGTCTCTGCCCGTCCTGCGGATTAGTACTCGCGACGACGCGGAGCCGGTGCTGCACCGTCTTCACGACGCGGGCCACGGCCTTCACGGTTACCGCTGAAAGAACCACGGCCACCACCTTCGCGACGGTCAGAGAAACGACGTCCGCCGCCTTCACGACCACCTTCACGGCCACCATCACGACCGCCACCACGACGTGGTTCACGGGACTGTGGCTGTACATCACCAATCAGTTGCATATTCATCGGTTTGTTCAGAATACGCGTCTTGGTGAAGTGCTGCAGGATTTCACCCGGCATACCTTTCGGTAACTCAATCGTTGAGTGAGTACCGAACAGTTTGATGTTACCAATGTAACGGCTGCTGATATCACCTTCGTTGGCAATAGCACCAACAATGTGACGTACTTCAACACCATCATCACGGCCAACTTCAATGCGGTACATCTGCATATCACCCACATCACGGCGTTCACGACGCGGACGGTCACCACCGTCACGTTCACGGTTACCACGACGGTCGTCACGACCACCACGATCACTACGCTCATCACGGTCACGGAATTCACGACGCGCAGGACGAGGGACATCAGCAGGAACGATCAGCGGACGTTCACCCTGAGCCATTTTCAGCAGAGCTGCGGCCAGAGTTTCCATATCCAGATCTTCCTGAGGAGATAATTTCTCCAGCAGTGCACGGTACTGATCCAGATCGCTGCTTTCCAGCTGCTGCTGAACACGTTCAGCAAATTTCGCCTGACGACGGGTACTCAGCAGTTCCGCATTCGGCAGTTCTACCTCAGGGATAGTCAGCTTCATGGTGCGTTCAATGTTACGCAGCAGACGACGCTCACGGTTCTCTACGAACAGAAGAGCGCGACCCGCACGACCCGCACGACCGGTACGGCCGATACGGTGAACGTAAGATTCAGCATCCAGCGGGATGTCGTAGTTCACGACCAGGCTGATACGTTCAACATCCAGACCACGTGCAGCAACATCGGTTGCAATCAGGATATCCAGGCGACCATCTTTCAGGCGCTCCAGAGTCTGCTCACGCAGTGACTGGTTCATGTCACCGTTCAGGGCAGCACTGCTGTAGCCGTTACGCTCCAGCGTTTCAGCCACTTCCAGCGTTGCATTTTTGGTACGAACGAAGATGATTGCAGCATCAAAATCTTCAGCTTCCAGGAAACGCACCAGCGCATCACTCTTACGGCCATAAGCAGTCCAGTAAGACTGGCTGATGTCAGGACGCGTAGTCACGCTTGACTGGATACGCACTTCCTGCGGATCTTTCATAAAGCGACGGGTGATGCGACGAATCGCTTCAGGCATAGTCGCCGAGAACAGCGCAGTCTGATGGCCTTCAGGGATCTGGGCCATAATAGTTTCTACGTCTTCGATAAAGCCCATGCGCAGCATTTCGTCAGCTTCATCCAGTACCAGACCACGCAGGTTGGACAGATCCAGGGTACCGCGTTTCAGGTGATCCAGCAGACGGCCAGGTGTACCCACAACAATCTGTGGTCCCTGACGCAGAGCGCGCAGCTGGACGTCGTAACGCTGACCACCGTACAGGGCCAGGACGTTTACACCGCGCATGTGTTTAGAGAATTCATTACAGGCTTCGCCTACCTGTACCGCCAGCTCACGCGTTGGCGCCAGCACCAGGATCTGAGGTGCTTTCAGGGCAGGATCAATGTTGTTCAGCAATGGCAGAGAAAATGCCGCTGTTTTACCACTACCGGTCTGAGCCATACCCAGGACATCACGACCTGCAAGCAGGTGTGGAATACAGGCAGCCTGGATTGGTGATGGTTTAACGTATCCCATGTCATTCAGCGCAGACAGGATGGATTCGTTAAGGCCCAGATCGGAAAAAGTGGTTTGAATATCAGTCATGTAGTACACGTGCCTCTTAGATTACGGCGGCCAGTCTACATAACTCGTCATGAAAACTTTCAGTTATTTTCATTGAAAAGTGTGAACCGGCTCAAATTAGAAGTTTTTGACGAATAAAACACCCCTCACCCCGAAGGATGACAGGAAAAAAAAAGGGTGTCAATTTTCGTCAGCTATTGCTGGTCAGATTCTGATAGGTCGTCTTGTGCCTGGCCGAGTTCTGCCAGTTCCAACAATGCGTATCGGTGTTCAACAAAGTTATTCACATTGTTGGCAACCGCCAGTTTGAACAACGCTTCTGCGTTGTCCTTCTCCCCCAGACTTAGGTAGTACTTACCTAAATAGAAGTTGGTTTCACTGAGATGTTCAGCGAGCGAGGTGTTATCCGTTGCATCTGCCTGTAGTCGTTGCATCAGTGTTTTCTCACTGATATCGCCCAGGTAGAACTCGACAATATTCCATCCCCATTGATCTTTATTCGCAGAGTCATAACGCTGTCTGAGCGCGACTTTCGCTTTTTTCGCATCAATCTCACGTTCTGCGAGATAGAGCCAAAGCGCACGAAACGGATCATTAGGATCGTCTTGATAAAACGCCAGCAGATCATCTTGCGCTAACTTGTATCGTCCACCGTAGTAGAGGGCGATACCTCGGTTTAAATGCGCATAATTGTAAGTTGGATCAAGCTCTAGTACAGAATCAAACGCTTCATAGGCAGAATCAAAATTACCTGCCTCGGTTAAATATATGCCAAGATAGTTAAACACTTCCGGCATATCTGGTCTTATAGACAATGCATGGGAAAAATCGTTCCGTGCAAGTGCCCGCAGACCAAGACTATCATACAACACTCCGCGCTCATATAAAAGCTGTGCGCGTTCATCATCTGTAAGGGCACCAGTGGCAAGTATTTGTTCCATCCTTGCCAGAATCACTTCCTGTTGCAATGTGGGTTGCAAAGGGACAGCAAGAACTTCATTCTGACGCCAGTTGTCAGAGCTGCTGCATCCTGCAAGCACTAAAGCTGCTGCAACAAAACCCCAACGCAAATAAGGCTTCATTATCCCACTCCCGAATACAAACATTAGGATGAATATCCTTTCATCCGCCTGCCGTGCAAAGGAATCCTGCCCTCGCGATAACATAAATCCTTCCCCCTGAATACTCAGAGGGAAGGATAATCATCGGACGATTAACCAGCGTCAGCCGGGTTCGCCGCGGTATTTTCTTCTGCCTGCGGCTTTTCAACCGCTTCTTTGATGCTCAGGCGGACACGACCCTGACGGTCGACTTCCAGTACCTTAACCGGTACTTCCTGACCCATCTGCAGATAGTCTGTCACTTTCTCTACACGCTTATCAGCGATCTGAGAAATATGTACCAGACCTTCTTTACCGCCACCGATCGCAACGAAAGCACCGAAATCAACGATACGGGTCACTTTACCGTTATAGATACGACCCACTTCGATTTCTGCGGTGATTTCTTCGATACGGCGAATGGCTTCTTTCGCTTTGTCACCGTCGGTTGCAGCGATTTTCACGGTACCATCATCTTCGATTTCGATGGTGGTGCCGGTTTCTTCGGTCAGGGCACGGATCACAGAGCCACCTTTACCGATGACGTCTTTGATCTTATCCGGGTTAATACGGATAGTGTGAATACGCGGTGCGAATTCAGAAATTTCAACACGTGCGGTGCTGATAGCCTGTTCCATGGTGCCCAGGATGTGCAGACGCGCACCCTTAGCCTGGTTCAGTGCAACCTGCATAATTTCGCGAGTGATACCTTCAATCTTGATATCCATCTGCAGGGCAGTGACACCCTCACGGCTACCGGCAACTTTAAAGTCCATATCGCCCAGGTGATCTTCATCGCCCAGAATATCGGACAGTACCACGTAACGATCACCTTCTTTTACCAGACCCATCGCAATACCGGCAACGGCAGCTTTGATAGGAACACCGGCATCCATCAGCGCCAGAGAAGCACCACAGACAGAAGCCATTGAAGATGAGCCGTTTGATTCTGTGATTTCAGAAACAACACGAACGGTGTACGGGAACGCATCCTGTTTTGGCATGACTGCCAGCACACCACGTTTCGCCAGACGACCGTGACCGATTTCACGACGCTTAGGCGAACCAACCATTCCGGTCTCACCGACAGAATATGGAGGGAAGTTGTAGTGGAACAGGAAGCTGTCGGTCTTCTCACCCATCAGCTCGTCCAGGTTCTGTGCATCACGCGCAGTACCCAGTGTCGCGGTAACCAGCGCCTGAGTTTCACCACGGGTAAACAGCGCAGAGCCGTGAGTACGTGGCAGAACACCGGTACGGACATCCAGACCACGAACCATATCTTTTTCACGACCATCGATACGTGGTTCACCGTTCAGGATACGAACACGTACAACGTCTTTCTCAATGGCATGCAGCAGATCACTGATTTCGCCTTCGTCCAGCGTTTCGTCTTCTGCCAGTAATGCTGCAGTCGTTTCGCTCTTGATCAGGTTAACCTGCTCGTAACGTTCCTGCTTCTCAGTGATGCGGTAAGCATCGCTCAGACGGCTTTCAGCCAGTGCAGCAATACGTGCATTCAGGGCTTCGTTTGCCTGCTCTGGCTGCCAGTCCCAGCGAGGTTTACCCGCTTCAGCCACCAGAGATTTAATGTTCTCGATAACAACCTGCTGCTGCTCGTGACCAAACACGACTGCACCCAGCATCTGCTCTTCGCTCAGGATATCCGCTTCTGATTCAACCATCAGTACGGCATTTTCTGTCCCGGCAACCACCAGATCCAGACGGGATTCTGCCATCTCATCACGGGTCGGGTTCAGAACGTACTGGTCATTGATATAACCTACACGTGCCGCACCGATTGGGCCATTGAAAGGAACACCTGACAGAGACAGTGCTGCAGAGGCACCAATCATCGCAACGATATCCGGGCTTACCTGTGGGTTAACGGAAACCACGGTCGCAATGACCTGGACTTCGTTAACAAAACCTTCAGGGAACAGCGGACGTACCGGACGGTCGATCAGACGAGCGATCAGGGTTTCACCTTCACTCGGACGACCTTCACGGCGGAAGAAGCTTCCCGGGATACGACCGGCAGCGTAAGTACGCTCCTGGTAGTTCACGGTTAACGGGAAAAAGTCCTGGCCTGGCTTCGCTTTTTTCTGACCGACGACGGTCACAAAGACACAAGTGTCGTCAATGCTTGCCATTACGGCACCGCTCGCCTGGCGAGCCATCATTCCGGTTTCCAGAGTGACCGTATGCTGGCCATACTGGAATTTACGTACAATCGGATTCAGCAAAATTTAGATCCTTTAATTTTATCAGACGCCGCGTTCGGGCTGCCTGAATTTTGGTTTTGATCTTTTGTGCATCCTCGCGACTAATGACAAAGCTCACGTCCCGATACTCAGGGCGGATAAGGTTTCTCATTAGCCGCGCGAATCGTGCAAATAAAGATCACTCACAGTAACAATACATGAGTTTTAACAGAAATACTGCCAGTCACCCAAAAAAAGGGGCCGTAAAGGCCCCCTTTTCGCGAAACTCGCTCAAATTTTTTCGCCGGAAACAGAATGATACCGAGGCACAATTCTGGCCCTGGAAAAAATTCGTCAGACTTAGCGACGCAGACCCAGGCTTTCGATCAGGCTGGTGTAACGTGCAACATCTTTACGCTTCAGGTAGTCCAGCAGCTTACGACGCTGGGAAACCATGCGCAGCAGACCGCGACGGCTGTGGTGATCTTTTTTGTGCTCAGAGAAGTGACCCTGCAGGTGATTGATCTGAGCAGTCAGCAGAGCAACCTGAACTTCAGTTGAACCGCTGTCATTAGTACCACGACCGTATTTAGCAACGATCTCTGCTTTAGCTTCTACGCTTAGAGACATAATAAACTCCAGTATATGTTTGATTTCAGGTCGCCGATCTCTAATTCAGCTTCCCACTTTAAAGCCGCGCCATTCTACTCTGCGCCAGAGATGAGTGCAAATAACTCAGTCGAAATTTTCAACGACCAGTCGGCGCGGCGCAACACGGCCCTGATCATCAATTTCTGCCATGCCGATGAATTTTTTAGCCTCACCTTCACTGACACGCACCAGCCCGTCAGAAGGCGCTCCGGCTATCTGTACCGGCTGTCCCAGTTTAAACCAGTAACTGACCGATTCAGGCAGATTCACTAACGGATAATCCGCGGCCGGGCTATCCATAGGCATCAGTAACGCATCCAGCGGCGCGGTATTCACCTGCCCTTGCTCATCCGGGGTGGCCAGTGCCTGTAACTGTTCCAGAGTCACCATATTATCCATCGGATAACGGGCGACCTGTACGCGACGCAGCATAATGACATGCGCTCCGCAGCCCAGCTTTTCACCCAGATCATCGATAATGGTCCGGATGTATGTCCCTTTCGAACAATGGATTTCCAGCTCCAGTTCATCACCTTCATGACGGATAAACTGTAACTCGTATACCGTGATCGGCCGCGGCTCGCGCTCGACAGTGATCCCCTGGCGGGCATACTCGTACAGCGGGCGTCCCTGATGCTTCAGTGCAGAGAACATCGAAGGGACTTGCTGCGTATCCCCGCGAAAGCTTTCCAGCGCCTGAGCAAGTTCGTCTGCAGAAAAGGTCACAGGACGCTCTTCAACGACGTTACCATCGGCATCAGACGTATCTGTCCGTTGCCCCAATCGGGCAATAACACGGTAACGCTTATCAGAGTCCAGCAGATAACGGGAAAACTTGGTCGCTTCCCCCAGACAGATGGGTAACATCCCCGTCGCCAAAGGGTCAAGCGCACCGGTGTGCCCGGCACGATTGGCGTTATAAATACGTTTTACTTTCTGCAGCAGGTCATTTGAGGAAATACCGGTGGGCTTATCCAGCAACAGTACCCCGTGTATATCACGACCACGGCGACGGGGACGGCCCATCAGTCCTCCTTGTTCTCTTCTGCAGTATGACCACGACGTTCGTTGTCGTTTTTGACCACGCTTGAGACCAGGTTAGACATCCGCATCCCCTCAACCAGGGAATTATCATAGAAGAATGTCAGTTCAGGCACGATACGCAGACGCATCGCTTTCCCCAGCAGAGTACGAATAAACCCGGAAGCATCCTGCAGGGCTTTGACACCGGTTTTTACTGCGTCTTCGTCTTTGTCATTCAGGAAGGTCACGAAGACTTTGGCGTAGGCCAGATCCCGGGAGACTTCAACACTGGAGACGGTGACCATCATTCCAAGACGTGGATCTTTGATTTCACGCTGAATGATCAGGGCAATTTCTTTTTGCAGTTCCTGAGCCACACGCTGAGAACGACCGAATTCTTTTGCCATAATATTTTGCTCCTCTCAAATAATTCGGGAGGCCAGCGGCCTCCCGAATCGTCGTAATCCGATAACGATTAATCGATGGTCCGTTTGATCTCGATGATTTCAAACACTTCGATAGCATCGCCGGCGCGAACATCATTATAGTTCTTCACACCGATACCACATTCCATACCGTTACGGACTTCGTTAACGTCATCTTTGAAGCGGCGCAGAGATTCCAGCTCACCTTCGTAGATAACCACGTTGTCACGCAGAACACGGATTGGGTTGTGACGTTTCACGATACCTTCGGTCACCATACAACCAGCAATCGCACCAAATTTCGGTGACTTGAAGACATCACGGACTTCGGCCAGGCCGATAATCTGCTGTTTGTATTCAGGTGCCAGCATACCGCTCATCGCTGCTTTAACTTCGTCAATCAGGTGATAGATGACGGAGTAGTAACGCAGATCCAGGCTTTCAGTATCGATAACACGACGCGCTGACGCATCGGCACGGACGTTGAAGCCCAGTACGATAGCGTTAGAGGCTGCGGCCAGCGTAGCATCCGTCTCAGTGATACCACCGACACCGGAACCAACAATCTTCACTTTCACTTCGTCGGTAGACAGTTTCAGTAAAGAGTCAGAGATAGCTTCCACAGAACCCTGTACGTCCGCTTTCAGAACGATGTTCAGTTCAGAAACATCACCTTCGCTCATGTTCGCAAACATGTTTTCCAGTTTAGATTTCTGCTGACGAGCCAGTTTAACTTCACGGAATTTACCCTGACGATACAGTGCAACTTCACGGGCTTTCTTCTCGTCACGAACCACTGTCGCTTCATCACCGGCGGCAGGAACACCTGACAGACCCAGGATTTCCACAGGGATAGACGGACCGGCTTCCAGGACTTCCTGGCCCAGTTCGTTACGCATGGCACGAACACGACCATATTCAAAGCCACACAGGACGATATCGCCTTTGTTCAGAGTCCCTTCACGCACCAGGATGGTCGCCACAGGGCCACGTCCTTTGTCCAGGAAGGATTCAATAACAACACCGCTTGCCATGCCACTACGTACTGCGTTCAGTTCCAGAACTTCCGCCTGCAGCAGGATAGCCTGCAACAGATCGTCAACACCGGTACCGGCTTTCGCAGATACATTGACGAACATGTTTTCGCCGCCCCACTCTTCCGGAATGATCCCGTACTGAGTCAGTTCGTTCTTAACACGGTCCGCATCGGCTTCCGGCTTATCAATCTTGTTCACCGCAACCACGACAGGTACGTTAGCCGCTTTGGCGTGCTGGATAGCTTCGATAGTCTGAGGCATCACACCATCGTCTGCAGCCACCACCAGGATAACGATATCGGTCGCCTGAGCACCACGAGCACGCATTGCGGTAAACGCGGCGTGGCCCGGGGTATCCAGGAAGGTGATCATTCCGTTACCGGTCTCAACGTGGTAAGCACCGATATGCTGGGTAATACCACCCGCTTCACCGGAGGCAATTTTCGCAGAGCGAATGTAATCCAGCAGAGAGGTTTTACCGTGGTCAACGTGACCCATGATGGTCACTACCGGCGCACGTGATTCTGCTTCGGTGTTACCCCCCAGATCACGGTCGCTCATTACGGCTTCTTCCAGCTCGTTCTCACGACGCAGGATAACTTTATGACCCATCTCTTCAGCAACCAGCTGCGCAGTTTCCTGATCAATCACCTGGTTAATGGTGGCCATCGCACCCAGTTTCATCATCACTTTGATGACCTGAGAGCCTTTAACGGCCATTTTGTTCGCCAGTTCAGCAACAGTTACCGTTTCGCCGATAACAACATCGCGGTTAACGACCTGTGCCGGCTTGTTAAAGCCCTGCTGCAGTGCGCTGCCTTTACGATGCTTACCACCTTTACCACCACGGATAGCGGCACGGGCTTCTTCACGGTCAGTTTTCGCTTCAGAGTGCTTGTTGCCTTTTTTGGCACGCGGGCTCTTCGTTGCGGTACGGGTACGGCCACGGCCACCTTCAACCTGACGGTCGTTCTCGTCTTCTGCCTGACGGGCATGCGTCGAGGTGGTGACGTGGTAGTCAGAAGAATCTTCAGTTTCAACTGGCTTCTGCCACTCTTCACCTTTCTCTTCAGCCAGGCGACGGGCTTCTTCCGCGATACGTTTCGCGTCTTCTTCCAGTTTACGGCGGGCTTCTTCTTCGGTCTTACGCTTGAGTTCAGCGGCTTCCGCTTCGCGGCGAGCTTTATCTGACAGCGCTGCCTTGGTCATATCGTTGTTTTGTTGATTTGTCACTTTTGTCTTTTCCGCAGCTTCACGCTTAGCTTTTTCTTCGGCTTCACGCTTCGCTTTTTCTTCAGCTTCACGTTTCGCTTTTTCTTCGGCCTCGCGTTTGGCTGCTTCTTCAGCCTCACGGCGTGCCGCCTCTTCCGCTTCACGCTGTGCCTGTGCTTCTGCTTCTGCCTGGCGTTCTGCCTCGGCATCATCTTTCACATAGGTACGCTTTTTGCGGACTTCAATTTGCACCGATTTACTTTTACCGCCGGTGCCCGGAATATTCAAGGTGCTACGCGTCTTGCGTTGCAGAGTCAGTTTACCTGAATCGGCAGTACCATGCTCCCGATTCAGATGTGACAGGAGCTGTTGTTTTTCCTGCTCTGTCACAGAGTCATTTTCAGACTTGGAAATCCCTGCATCAGCCAGTTGCTGTACAAGACGATCGACAGGGGTCTGTATTTCTGCAGCTAACGATTTTACAGTTACATCAGTCATGCTGTTCCTTCCTGTTTGTTATGCGTCGCCGCCAAACCAGCAGATATTACGTGCAGCCATAATAAGCTCACCGGCTTTCTCTGAGGAAAGCCCTTCAATATCTGCGAGGTCGTCGATACCCTGTTCAGCCAAATCTTCCAGAGTGCAGACGCCTTTAGCTGCCAGACGATAGGCCAGGTCTTTATCCATATCCTGCAGTGCCAGTAAGTCATCCGCAGGTTTCTGGTTGCCTAAACTCTCTTCTTTCGCTAACGCCAGGGTGGTCAACGCATTTTTAGCTCGTTCACGCAGAGCCTCTACCATCTCTTCATCGAGCCCATCGATTTCCAGCAGCTCATCGACCGGCACATAGGCCAGTTCTTCCAGAGTAGAGAACCCTTCTTCTACCAGTGCAGTGGCAAATTCCTCGTCGATATCGAGGTGTTTTGTGAACATATCGATGGCTGCATGAGCTTCTGCCTGATGCTTAGCCTGCAGGTCATCAACTGTCATCACGTTCAGTTCCCAGCCACTCAGCTGTGAAGCTAAACGTACGTTTTGGCCATTACGGCCGATCGCCTGAGCCAGATTACCGGCTTCAACAGCGATATCCATGGTGTGATTATCTTCGTCCACAACAATGGATGCGACATCAGCAGGGGCCATGGCATTGATAACAAACTGTGCCGGATTATCATCCCACAGCACGATATCGATACGCTCACCGCCCAGTTCACTGGAAACGGCCTGCACACGAGCTCCGCGCATACCTACACAGGCACCCACCGGATCGATACGTTTGTCATTCGTTTTTACTGCGATTTTCGCACGGGATCCCGGGTCACGGGCCGCGCCTTTAATTTCGATCACTTCTTCGCCGATTTCCGGCACCTCAATGCGGAACAGTTCTTTCAGCATTTCAGGTTTAGAGCGGCTGACGAACAGTTGCGCTCCGCGGGCTTCCGGACGGACGGCATAGAGAATACCGCGAATACGGTCACCCGGACGGAAGTTTTCACGTGGCAGCATATCTTCACGGATAATCACCGCTTCCGCGCTGGTAATAGAACCATCGGTCGGGCGGACTTCCAGTGAGATATTGTCACGGTTAACTTTTTTCACCACACCGGTGATGATTTCACCTTCCTGCTCACGGAACTGGTCAACGACCATCGCACGTTCAGCTTCACGTACTTTCTGAACAATAACCTGTTTCGCGGTCTGGGTGGTGATACGGTCAAAAGTGACTGACTCGATTTGATCTTCAACAAAATCGCCTGGATTGAGGTTTTCGTCTTCGAATTTCGCCGCTTCCAGTGTGATTTCACGGGTAGGCAGCGTCACTTCTTCAACGACAAGCCAACGACGGAAGGTATCAAAGTCACCACTTTTACGATCAATACAAACACGAACATCAATTTCCTGTTCGTATTTTTTCTTTGTGGCTGTTGCAAGCGCACTTTCCAGCGCTTCAAAAATTTTTTCGCGCGGCAGAGATTTCTCGTTAGAAACGGCTTCTACAACAGCTAAGATTTCTTTGTTCATCCTGGTTAGCCTCAATCCGGACGTTTAAAAATGGGGGACCAGATTCGCTTTCTGAATATTGCTCAGCGCGAATACTTCATCATTACCCTCGACGGTCACGGTCACCATTTCACCTTCTACGGCTTTAATGATACCTTGCCATTTACGGCGGTTCTGCACCGCGATACGCAATACCAGGCTGACTTCATCGCCGATGAAACGCTGGTAGTGTGCGGCAGTGAACAGTGGTCTTTCAAGACCTGGTGAGGAAACTTCAAGGTTATAAGCGACTGTCACCGGGTCTTCGACATCCATAACAGCGCTTACCTGGCGGCTGACATCAGCACAATCATCAACATTGATGCCATCCTCACTATCAATGTAGATACGCAGAGTCGAGGTACGACCGCGGACGAACTCAATACCAACCAGTTCGTAGCCGAGCGCTTCTACCGGAGCAGTGATTAATTCTGTTAATTTTTGTTCTAATGTGGACAAGCCCACCCCCAAGACATAAAAAAAGGGCCTGAAGCCCAAAATTACGATTACCTGATAACAAAAAACCCCGAATATTCGGGGCTTTTTATCACTGGACCCTGTGTTTTTCGCCATGCGAAAAAGCACATACCAAAAGAGTTTTTTTCAAAATCAGGTGAGAAAGGATACCTGCTGGTCTTTTGAAAAACAACTCTAAGGGAAAGTGGTTGCGGGGGCCGGATTTGAACCGACGACCTTCGGGTTATGAGCCCGACGAGCTACCAGGCTGCTCCACCCCGCGTCCGAAACGTGGCGAATATTACGCCGAACATGCAATAATTGCAAGTTAAACTGAATTGGTACCGAGGACGGGACTTGAACCCGTAAGCCCAATTGGGCACTACCACCTCAAGGTAGCGTGTCTACCAATTCCACCACCTCGGTACTGCTTAAGACGCCGGAGAAACCAGTCGTCGAAAGTAAGGGTACTGCTGATATTACTTTGTTTACTGCTTTACTACTTACTGCGGGATGTCGCTACCTGGTGCTGCCGGTTTAGCCGGTTGCTGGGTCTGTTCAGACTTCGCAGGGGCACTCAGATTTTCCCACTCACTTCCTCTGGCGCTTTTGTTGGTGTTCATGTTGCCAAGGAGCAGACTCAATATAAAGAACAGCGCAGCCAGAATGCCGGTTGTACGAGTCATAAAGTTACCAGACCCATTCGAACCAAACAGTGTACCTGACGCACCAGCACCAAAAGATGCTCCCATATCAGCGCCTTTACCTTGCTGCAGCATTACCATGCCGATAAGGCCAAGTGCTACCAGAAGGAAAACAACTAAAAGAGCTTCGTACATAATTGACCTGTTTCCTTGTACGCCACCGTACAGTTAAAGCTTCACCTTGCGCCGATAAATAAATACTTACCTATCAGAAGCGGGTCTGAATACTAACCAATGGCGTGATTCTCTGCAAGAGCAATTTTCTTCGCAGATTCCGATTGCCGATAAAAACACCACTCTGGTGATTTTATCGGCAGTGGCTTTTTGCAGAATGAATTATACCGCTTTCACCGCATCAGCAATCCGGTTAGCCAGCAAGGTGACCTGCTGACGATCTTCGCCTTCCACCATGACACGAATCAGAGGTTCTGTGCCTGATTTACGCAGCAGTACACGGCCCCGGCTGCCCAGCTCCTTTTCGACCTCTTCAGTCACCGCTTTCACGGAGGCTGCCGTAAGCGGATCAGAATCCCCGCTAAAGCGCACATTCACCAGTACCTGAGGCAATAATTTCATGCCGCTGCATAAGTCATGCAAACTCATGTGATTACGCACCATTGCCGTTAATACCTGCAGACCGGCCACAATACCGTCTCCGGTGGTGGTTTTATCCAGCAAAATAACATGGCCTGAGTTTTCAGCACCCAGCTGCCAGCCCTTTTCCTGCAGTTTTTCCAGCACATAGCGGTCGCCCACTTTCGCTCGGGCAAACGGGATCCCTAACTGCTTAAGGGCCAGCTCCAGGCCGATATTACTCATCAGCGTGCCGACGACGCCGCCACGCAGGTTCCCCTGGCGCAGTTTTTCGCGGGCGATAATATAAAGGATCTGGTCACCATCGACCTGGTTGCCCTCGTGGTCAACCATCATAATACGGTCACCGTCACCGTCGTAAGCGATCCCTGCATGGGCTTTTTCTGCCAGTACCCGCTGCTGCAATAAACGCAGGTCGGTCGCACCACACTCTTTATTAATATTCATCCCATCCGGCTGTGCGGCAATGGTAATGACTTCCGCCCCCAGTTCCAGCAATACATTGGGAGCAATGTGGTAAGTCGCCCCGTTTGCACAGTCGACCACAATTTTCAGACCATTCAGGTTCAGTTCACTCGGGAAGGTCCCCTTACAGAACTCAATGTAACGACCTGCGGCATCCACAATACGACTGGCTCTGCCCAGTTCAGCGGAAGGCACACAAGTGATCGTTTTTTCCATTTCCTGTTCGATAGCCGTTTCGACATCATCAGGCAGTTTTGTCCCTTCGGTCGAAAAGAACTTAATACCATTATCATCGAAAGGATTATGGGACGCTGAGATCACAATACCTGCTTCTGCGCGGAAGGTACGGGTCAGGTAGGCAATGGCCGGCGTGGGCATTGGCCCGGTAAAGGCCGCCGACAGTCCGGCAGCCGCAAGGCCCGCTTCCAGCGCAGATTCCAGCATATAGCCGGAAATCCGCGTGTCTTTACCGATAATAATTTTCTTTGAACCATGGCGAGCTAATACCTTACCGGCCGCCCAGCCTAAACGGAGTACAAAGTCTGGCGTAATCGGCGCTTCACCAACCTTGCCGCGAATCCCATCGGTGCCGAAATATTTGCGCTCACTCATACTGTTATCCTTTCGCTCTTAATGTGGCTTCCGCAACCCGCAGCGCCTCAACACTTTCTTTAACATCATGGACACGGACGATTTGTGCCCCCTGCATTGCAGCAATCACCGCACATGCCAGGCTCCCGCTCAGACGCTGGTTCGGTCCGACATTCAGCAACTGTCCAATCATCGATTTACGTGACATTCCGACCAGCAGGGGCAGACCGAAATGATGGAAATGGTGCAGACTGGCCAGTAGCTGATAGTTATGCCCGAGATTTTTACCGAAACCAAAGCCCGGGTCGAGCAGGAGATTCTCTTTTTTTATTCCGCCTTCAATACAGCGTGCAATATGTTCCGTAAAAAAACGATCCACCTCGGCAATCACATCGGTGTAGCCTGGCGCGTTTTGCATGGTTTCCGGTTGCCCCTGCATATGCATCAGACAGACCGGCAGCCCGGTCTCTGCTGCCGCAGATAATGCCCCGGGCACCTGTAAGGCACGCACATCATTAATGAGATGCGCTCCCGCCCGGGCCGCTTCGCGGATCACTTCCGGGCGTGACGTATCCACGGATATCCAGACTTCAAAGCGACGGGCAATTTCGGTGACGACCGGGATCACCCGCTCAAGTTCCTGCTCAACGCTGACTTCTGCCGCGCCTGGCCGGGTAGACTCACCGCCGACATCGATGATAGTGGCTCCGGCAATCACCATTTCGTTGGTATGAGTAATAGCGTCAGACAGGGTGACATGGCTTCCGCCGTCTGAGAATGAGTCCGGAGTCACATTGAGTATTCCCATCACATGGGGGAATGAGAGGTCGAGTTCGGAATCCCGGGCATACAGCTTCATTGAGCAACTTCTCCCTGCAGCAAAAAACGGCAATAAAAAACCCCGGACAAGCCGGGGTTTCATTTTAACGCGAAATCATCTTATTTATCGAATGATTCACACATTGTATTACCTGGATCCTCAGTGCGCGGTTCATCAACCGGACGCGGAGGCTGAGGTGCAGGCGTACCGCTGTTACCGTCGGATGAAGAACCGCTGTTTTTCGGCTCTTCCCAACCGGCTGGCGGACGAACATCACGACGGGCCATCAGATCATCAATCTGAGGAGCATCAATGGTCTCGTACTTCATCAGCGCATCTTTCATGGCATGGAGGATGTCCATGTTTTCATTCAGAAGCGTGCGGGCACGATCATAGTTGCTGTCGATCAGATGTTTCACTTCCTGGTCGATAATACGTGCTGTCTCATCTGACATATGTTTCGCTTTAGCCACTGAGCGGCCCAGGAAGACTTCACCGTCTTCTTCTGCGTACAGTAATGGCCCCAGTTTTTCTGAGAAGCCCCACTGCGTTACCATATTACGTGCCAGATTAGTGGCCACTTTAATATCGTTAGACGCACCGGTCGAAACACGTTCAGCACCATAGATAATCTCTTCAGCCAGACGACCACCGTACAGGGTCGAAATCTGACTTTCGAGTTTCTGACGGCTGGCACTGATAGCATCGCCTTCCGGCAGGAAGAAGGTGACACCCAATGCGCGTCCGCGCGGAATAATGGTCACTTTGTGTACCGGGTCGTGTTCCGGCACCAGACGACCGATAATTGCATGGCCTGCTTCGTGGTATGCCGTGGACTCTTTCTGAGCTTCGGTCATGACCATTGAGCGACGTTCCGCTCCCATCATGATTTTGTCTTTCGCTTTCTCAAACTCAACCATGGAGACGACACGTTTGTTGCCACGGGCTGCAAACAGTGCGGCTTCGTTGACCAGGTTCGCCAGGTCTGCCCCGGAGAAACCAGGCGTCCCGCGCGCAATGATTGCTGCATCAATATCTGTTGCCAGAGGAACACGACGCATATGAACTTTCAGGATCTGCTCACGGCCACGGACATCCGGTAAACCGACGACAACCTGACGGTCAAAGCGTCCCGGACGCAGTAACGCAGGGTCGAGAACATCCGGACGGTTAGTCGCGGCAATAACGATAATACCTTCGTTACCTTCAAAACCATCCATCTCAACCAGCATCTGGTTCAGCGTTTGTTCACGTTCATCGTGTCCGCCACCCAGACCTGCACCACGCTGACGGCCTACAGCATCAATCTCATCGATAAAGATGATACAAGGTGCGGCTTTCTTCGCCTGCTCGAACATATCACGGACACGGGACGCACCCACACCCACAAACATTTCGACGAAGTCTGACCCGGAAATAGTAAAGAAAGGTACTTTGGCTTCACCCGCAATCGCTTTTGCCAGCAGGGTCTTACCGGTCCCCGGAGGACCTACCATCAGTACGCCTTTAGGAATTTTCCCGCCCAGTTTCTGGAAACGGCTGGGTTCACGCAGATATTCAACCAACTCACTGACTTCTTCTTTTGCCTCATCACATCCGGCAACATCAGCAAACGTCGTTTTGATCTGGTCTTCGGTAAGCATACGCGCTTTACTTTTACCGAAAGACATAGCGCCTTTACCGCCACCGCCCTGCATCTGGCGCATAAAGAAGATCCACACGCCTATCAGTAACAGCATCGGGAACCACGAAATAAAGATTGAAGTCAGCAGACTTGGCTCTTCAGGTGGCTCACCGACAACTTTCACATTTTTAGTCAGCAGGTTGTCGAGCAACTTGGGATCGTTGACAGGGATATAGGTCGTATATTTACCACTGTCCTTTTTAATTACGTCAATTTCACGCCCGTTAATACGTGCCTCGCGGACCTGATCCTGGTTCACTTCCGACAGGAAAGTTGAATAATCAACCCGCCGGCCATTCGACTCGCTGGGCCCAAAGCTCTGGAATACCGACATCAGTACGACCGCGATGACTAGCCAGAGAATCAGGTTTTTCGCCATGTCACTCAAGGGATTAACCTCATATTACAACGATGTTAACAGACAGCGTAGGGTACTATAGTTTGCGCCCAGTCGCTACAATGTACACTTCACGTGAACGTGAACGTGAAGCGTCAGGCTTCCGAATTTTCACTTTCGTAAACAGGGAGCGAATTTCCCGCAGGTATTCCTCGAAGCCATCTCCCTGAAACACTTTCACTACAAAACTACCACCCGGCGCCAGAATATCCCGACACATATCCAACGCCAGTTCTACCAGATACATCGAACGTGGAATATCCACTGCCGGGGTACCACTCATATTCGGTGCCATATCAGACATGACGACCTGAACTTTATTATCACCGACCCGTTCCAGCAATGCCGCAAGGACAGCTTCATCACGGAAATCCCCCTGAAGGAAGTCTACCCCTACAATAGGGTCCATCGGTAGCAGGTCGCAAGCAATAATGCGTCCTTTCGATCCTATTTGCTGTACTGCATATTGGGACCAACCGCCGGGGGCTGCCCCCAGATCGACAATAGTCATGCCGGGTTTAAATAATTTGTCACCCTGCTGAATTTCATCCAGTTTAAACCAGGCGCGCGAACGCAACCCTTTTTTTTGTGCTTGTTGCACATACTTATCGCTAAAGTGTTCCTGTAGCCAGCGACTTGAACTGGCTGAACGCTTCTTACCGGTCATAATTTTTCCAACTAATTCCACATCCTCGCGATAAAACATCACGTAAATGTCGCGTTGATTTGGCGATAACCCAGAGATGGCGGTACAATGACCTGTTTTCAATCCCTGAGTAAGTAAATAATACGATGAATCTGAGTACCAAACAAAAACAGCACCTCAAAGGTCTGGCACATCCCCTGAAACCCGTTGTCATGTTAGGTAACAACGGCCTGACTGAAGGTGTTCTGGCGGAAATCGAAAGTGCACTGGAACACCATGAGCTGATCAAGGTGAAAATTGCCGGCGAAGATCGCGAAACAAAAAACTTAATTGTTAGCGCAATCGTCCGTGAGACCAAAGCCTGTGAAGTTCAGGTTATCGGCAAAATACTGGTGCTGTATCGCCGTTCTAAAGAAAACAAAATTTCTCTGCCACGCTGATTCCGGCGCCAAAGAAATTGCCACGCTCCGGTGTGGGTGAAAAGGCCGCACCGCGGCCTTTTCTGTTCTTTACATTCCTGCAGAACAACTTATGTTACCACGCTCAAGGTCCCGGTGTCGCTTTAACGCTCAGATTTCATGGCAATGACTGCCCGGGATGTCTGTAGGGTTCACCGCAAGTAATTTAAGCGTAGCAAGAGATTACAGGTATTCCACCCGCAGGATCTCATATTCCACATCGCCGCCCGGCGTTTTGATAATGGCGACATCATCTGCCTGTTTTGCAATCAAACCACGTGCCATAGGTGAATTCACAGAAATCAGATTTTGCTTAAAATCAGCTTCATCATCACCCACGATGCGGTAAGTCGACTCTTCATCGGTCGCGGTGTTATAAACCGTCACAGTTGAACCAAAAATAACCCGTCCTGTGGCTGGCATTTTAGTCACATCAATGATCTGTGCGTTTGATAATTTCGCTTCGATTTCCTGAATACGCCCTTCACAAAAACCCTGCTCTTCACGAGCTGCATGATATTCGGCATTCTCTTTTAAATCCCCGTGTTCACGGGCTTCCGCGATTGAGGCAATGATCCGCGGACGTTTAACTGTTTTTAATTCTTCCAGTTCTATACGCAGTTTCTCAGCCCCACGCAGCGTCATAGGAACCTGACTCATCTTAAACTCCTCGTTATCTTATGTGTAGAAGTGTCATCCTGACTGATGACTGCAGAAAACAACGTTCTGCAACGCGTTAATTTCAGAATAAAACAACCCTGTCCGGGGCAATATTCACCACAGACAAGGATCAATTTTTCATTTTGATACGTATTTTACCCCGGAGTTCCCTATGGGTCATCGTTTACTTTGCCCTATAAGGGGACGTAGTATTGCGACTTCCTCCGTTACTTAGCCCGAGATTATGCGATTTTTACGACTTATATCAGGATTGACTCTCGCTTTTACTCTGCAGGCCCAGGCAGCTATTCCTGTAGAGCAATATACACAATATCTGCCGACCGGGGCCAGTCTGGCATTTCTGGCAGAAAAAGTCGGCTCGCAGGAACCTTTGGTCAACTATCATGGTGAGCAAATGGCGCTGCCGGCCAGTACCATGAAAATTTTCACGGCGCTGAGCGCTTTGCTGGAGCTGGGCAAAGATTTCAGATTCCGTACCACGTTTGAAACCTCCGGGAAAATCAGTAACGGAACATTACAAGGGGATCTGGTCGCCCGGTTTGCCGGCGACCCGAGCTTTACCCGCCAGGATCTGCGGGCCATGGTCAGCAGCCTCAAAAAACAGGGTATTACCCATATTGATGGCAACCTGGTGATCGATACCTCTGTGTTCGCCAGCCATGATGCGGCGCCGGGCTGGCCCTGGAATGACCTGACACAATGTTTTGATGCCCCACCGGGGGCTGCAATTATCGATAAAAACTGTTTCTCAGTGGCGCTGTACAGCGCTGATACGCCGGGGAAAAATGCGTATATCCGTATCGCGTCTTATTATCCTGCGCATATGTTCAGTGAAGTACGGACGATTGCCCCTGACTCCGGTGAAGGGCAATATTGCGAGCTGGATGTCGTGCCGGGCGAACTGAACCGCTACACCCTGACCGGCTGTCTGCGTAAACGGGCAGACCCGTTACCGTTAGCGTTTGCCGTACAGAACGGCGCGGCCTGGGCAGGAGAGATCCTGCGTGATGAATTACGTCAGGCGGATATCGACTATACCGGCCATCTTCTGCGTCGCACGCAGCCGACGCCTCCGGCGACGCTGCTGGCCAGCCATGACTCGGCACCTCTGCATGATTTGCTGCACCATATGCTGAAGGTGTCCGATAACATGTATGCGGATACCATTTTCCGGACGATCGGCCACTACTATTTCAATGTCCCGGGAACCTACCGTGCCGGTTCAGATGCGGTCAGACGTATTCTGCGGGAAAAAGCGGGTATTGATTTAGGCAATACCGTTCAGATGGACGGGTCAGGGTTATCACGTCATGACCTGGTTTCTCCGGCAACGATGATGCAGGCCCTGCAATATATCGGTAAAAATGACAGCACTCTGGACTTTATCAGTATGCTGCCGTTGTCCGGCCATGACGGCACACTGCAGTATCGTGGCGGACTGCATGAAGCCGGTGTTGACGGTAAGCTGTCTGCGAAAACCGGTTCACTGCAAGGGGTTTATAACCTGGCCGGATTCCTGACCACGGCCAGCGGTACCCGGATTGCCTTTGTGCAGTACCTTTCCGGTTACGCAGTACCGCCTCAGGACCAGCGAACCCGCCGTGCCCCGCTGGTACGGTTTGAAAGTCGTCTGTATCGCGATTTATATCAGCAATACTAACGGGCAAAGAAAAAGCCGCTTTCAGTCATGAAAGCGGCTTTTTTATGGGTGATGCATTATCAGAACAGGATCAGAAGTGAGTATTCAGACTCATATAGAAGGTTCTGCCTGATTCATTGTACGTGTTGGCACCTGCACCGTAGATAGTGATCGGATCGACCACGCCCGTAGAGGTGATAGTGCCGGTCGACTGGGCATTTCCTTCACGGAAGTGGCGTTTATCAAAGATATTTTCGATGCCGGCGGTCAGGCTGACATTTTTCGTCGCATCCCAGGTCGCGCTGGCACCAATAATGCTGTACGGACTGACTTCGCGGGTATCCGGATAACTCACCACATTACCGCGGTAATCAAGCCGTTTAGGTTTCTGACGACCATACCAGGTCAGGGTTGTCGCTAAAGACAGGTCTTCGCGCGCCTGCCAGGTCAGACCGGAGTTCAGCGTAAACTGCGGGATAACAGATAAGCGATCACCGGTGGTTTTGTTTTTGCTCTGCAACATCCAGGTCATATTATTATTCCAGCTAAGTGTGTCAGTCACCGGAATATTCAATGTGCCTTCCAATCCTTCCACCAGCGCTTTCGGGACGTTTTGCCATTGGTAGATATAGGTTCCGGTACTGCTGGTTCCGATAGAATGTGTACCCGCCTCAATCTTGTTGCGATAGTCATTACGGAACCAGGTGATACCCGCCTGCAAACCGGCATCATCTTTGTACTCCAGCCCCACTTCTTTATTGACGCTGGTTTCGGCTTTCAGGTTATCGTTACCCATCAGATAACATCCGGGTCCCGAACCGGCATATCCATTACATCCCTGCCCGTTACTGTAGAGGATATAACTCCGGTTCGTCTGATACAGATTCGGCGCTTTATAAGCCCGGGCAATCCCCATTTTCAGGGTGACATTATCTGTCAGGTTCTGCGACAGGTTCAGGGACGGACTCCAGTTAGTCCCTGAAATGGTATGATGATCAAAACGCAATGCCGGGGTCAGCACAGTACTGTCGGTAATATCCATATTATCTTCAGCGAACAGCGAGAAAATATCGGCGCTGGAGTAAGGGTTACGGGTACCGGTAGTCACGCCGTCAATAGCGCCCCCGGTACGGTCCCCTGTCAGTGCCTGACTGGTGGAAATACCGTCTTTCATTTTTTGCTGGTTCCATTCCGTTCCCAGCGTCAGGTTCTGGTTAACCAGCGCGGTAAACGGAATGCTGACTTCGCTGTGCAGCAGAACATCACTTAAATCGATATCCGAGAAGCCGGCATTGGTATTAAAAATACCTTCCGTACCGCCGGCCAGCCCTTCGGTGATCCTGGAGTTACGGGTTCTTTCGTACTGGGCATAAGTGTTGGTGCTGATACCGTTGTCCCAGACCCCTGTCCATGTCAGCGCATAGTTCTGACGGTAAATACGGTTAGTTTCTTTACCGTACATAGACTTCACGTAGGCCGAGGTATTGGTATTCTGCGTATCGCCGGCATAGAGGTTACCCTGACGGCTGGTGCCAGCTTCAAATTCAAGGTGCTGATTATGGGCAAATTCCCAGTTCAGTTTGCCGTGCAATTCTTTATCAATAACCCCTTCGCGTCCTGCCGGGTAGCTACCTGCATAGGAACCACTGCGGGGAGTGGTATGGTCTTCATTGATATCATAGGCATCTGCCTGCGTCTTATCCAGGTTGCCCCAGAGACTGAATGTCAGGCTGTCAGATACCGGCCCCATCAGGCTGAAGTTAGTCCGTTTGGTGGAACCTTCAGACTTGTGCTGCGGGGCATTCAGATAGGTATCCCAGGAACCGTGCCACTGACTGGTCGCTTGTTTGGTAATGATATTGACCACCCCTCCCATCGCACCATTACCGTAACGGGCAGCCGCAGGGCCACGGATGACTTCGATACGTTCGATCATTTCCGGCGGTACCCAGCCGGTGTCACCGCGGGTATCACGCTCGCCCCGCCAGCCAAAGCGGACAGAATTGCGACTGGACACCGGTTTACCATCGATCAGGATCAGGGTATTTTCCGGCCCCATACCACGAATATCGATCTGCCGGTTATTTCCGCGCTGACCACTGGTGGAGTTTCCGGTCAGGTTGACGCCCGGCATGGTGCGGATGATTTCTGACACATCACGGGCTGGCGGATGTTTACGGATTTCATCCGCAGTAATGGTCGACACACCGGGTGCCTGTAGATTTTGTAGTCTGGCGGTCACAAGAAGCGTGCCACTCCCGGCCTGCGTCTTACTGTCTTGCGCCTGAGTTGTCACTTGCTGCTGGCTGGCCGACATCCCTGTCACAGCCGCGGTCTCTGCCGCCATCACCTGAAAAGAAAAAAAGGCGCTGACGCCCAGCTCAAGACAAATCGCAGTTGAAAGTCGGGATAATTTTTTCATTATGGGGATCCTGGTCCTCTGCCATGGGGAATGTGATGGCGAGGAACCGCTTATTTAGCCACTATTTTAAAAAGTTTTAGCTGCAGTCCGCGACGGACAACTGCTTATGCTCTGTGCGCCTGAAAAAGGTTCAAAGGCAACGAACAGTTGATTAAGTGCGACAACGGCAGGCGGTGAAACAGACTATTGCAAATGGAAATAGTTATCAATAGTATTATCAATACTATTACCCTTTATTGATCTGAACACGGTGCCGATGGTGACCCCTGAATGGCTTATCTCTCCCGGAACTGACTTCTGGTGGCAACAACAGCAACAACGAGGATTACCCTTGATCGAGCGGTTGGAAAACGCGCTCTGCCGGGTCACCTTCCTCTGGCGTGACCCGCAGGGTAGCGAAAAAACGTCAGCCTTCCGGCATGTCTGGATTAATATCACCGGTATTACGGATCATCATCAGCCGGCCCCCCCCCGCTCCTTACAGCGGATCACCGGCAGCGATGTCTGGTACTGGCAGACCGAACTCCCGGCCGACTGGCGCGGCAGCTATTGCCTGATCCCGGATACGTCTGCCGAATCGCCGGAGAGGTTAACCGACCTTGGTCAGCGCAAGGATTGGTGGCGCGAAAAGTTTGCCATCGCCGGTCATGACCCGCTGAACCCGCTGCGCCCCTGGCAGGGTGGACGGGGCATGTCAGTCTCTCCGCTGCATATGCCGGAGGCACCCTGCCAGGCCGACTGGGCTCCGCTGGATCAGGGGCACGTCTTACCCCTGAACATCCGCCGGTTACAGTGGCACAGTCAGCGACTGAATAATCAACGCACTGTCTGGCTCTGCGAGACAGGCCGGCCTGAAGCCCCGAACCGCCCCCTGGTATTGCTGCTCGACGGACAGTTCTGGGCTGAACAGATGCCGGTGGCAGCCCCCCTGCAGTCCCTGACAGATCGGCAAAAACTACCACCTGCCATCTACGTCATGATAGATACCATCGATCGTCAGCACCGCAGTCATGAGTTGCCCTGTAATGAAGATTTCTGGTTAGCGGTGCAGCAGGAACTTTTGCCGCTGATTTCCCGGCAGACCGGCTGGCAGCACAACGCCGCCCGCACTCTGGTTGCCGGAGAGAGTTTCGGTGGCCTTGCCGCGGTCTATGCCACGCTAACCTGGCCGGACGTTTTCGGCAATGCTATCAGCCTGTCCGGGTCGTTCTGGTGGCCTCAGCGCGGAGGCACCCGGGGTGTTCTGACCCGCGAACTGGACGAAGGCCATTTCTCCTCTCATCCGCGAAAAATCTATCTTGAGGCGGGCCGCCGTGAACCGGTGGTTTGGCAGGCCGGTGATGAACTTTTCCGGGCATTACAACGCCGGAATATCGAGGCAACCCTGACGCAGATTGAGGGCGGGCACGATGCGCTATGCTGGCGCGGAGGGCTGCTGAGCGGGTTACAGGCGTTGCTCGGCCCCGGTGAGTCATCCCCCTTCCCTGAAAGCGACGAATAAGGAGCCTGACGTGGATCATCTGCATCCTTTTGACCAGCCAGAGGCAACGGCCTGTGTTTTAAAAAACCACCAGCAACAGTACAGCGTGTGGCCTGACCGGATGGAAATCCCGGCCGGCTGGGAACAGGTCGCGGGCCCGGACACACTGGAACAGTGCCTGCTCTGGCTGGAAAAGAACGGGGATACGCTTCGTCCCGCGTCATTTACCGCCCGGGAAAATCATCATGACTGAGAAACAAAATACGTTACCGCTGGTAGCCGCTCAGCCGGGGATCTGGCTGGCTGATCAGCTGTCCCCCCACCGCAATGCCTACGCTGTTGCCCACCTGATAGATATTCCCGGCGAACTTTCTCAGCCGGTGCTCAGTGCGGCCATTATCAGCGCTATGGCCAGCGCCGATACTCTCCGGATGCGGTATGAAGAGCAGGACGGCGAAGCGGTACAAATTCCTGGTCCGCTCCCGGCTATCGTCCCGGAATATCATGATTTACGGCAGGAAACAAACCCCCGGGCCGTCGCTGAAGACTACATTCGCCGGGATCTCGATAGCGATCTGCGTATCACCTCCGGAAAACCTCTGTACCGGCATCTGTTATTACAGATTGGCGATACGCACTGGCTCTGGTACCAGCGTTATCACCATATCGCCGTGGATGGCTTCAGTTTTGCCGCACTGACCCGGCATATCGCCGGGCTGTATACCGCAAGGATGCAGAAAACGCCGGAAACATCATCACCTTTTATTCCGTTCTCTGCCGTCGTCGACGAATACCTGCAGTATCAGGATTCTCCCGCATGGCAACGCGACAGCCGCTACTGGCAGGAAAAGCTGGCCACACTTCCGTCTCCGGTGACGTTATCGGAACAGACTCTCTCCGGGCAGGTCCCGGGCATCCGACTGATACGTCAGCAACAGGTGCTGCCCGCTGCCGGATTACAACCGCTCAGTGAACAATTTACCGCTCACGGGTTAACACTGACCGATGGCGCTATCGCTCTGGTATCTCTGTGGCTGGCCCGACTGACAGGACAACAACCGTTCAGCGCCGGGTTTATCTTTATGCGCCGTCTTGGCTCAGCAGCCCTGTGTGCCACCGGACCGGTCATTAACGTCTTACCGATGGCGGTCGATTATGATCCGGAACTGACTCTGCCGGCGCTGGCATCCCGCCTTGCCGCGGAAATCAAAAAAAATCGCCGGCACCAGCGTTTCAACGCTGAGCAAATTATGCGGGATGCCGGTCTGAATGCAGATCATCACCCCCTGTACGGACCGGTGATCAACGTCAAAATGTTTGACTACCGTCTGGATTTTGACGGCGTGACCGCAGAAACAGAGCATCTGGCATCGGGGCCGGTGCGTGATCTTGAAATTGCGCTGTATCCCGGCGAAGACGGGGACCTGACCATCGAACTGCTGGCTAACGCCGAACGTTATACGCCGCAACAACTGGCAGGCTATCTGCAACGTCTGCCTCTGCTGGCGGCCCGTTTCGGGGAAAGGCCCGGACTGAAGTGCGGCGATGCCGGACTTCTGACGGAGGATGAAGCCCGTCAGATCCGTGATCTCAACCAGACACAGGTCCCGTTAGTGCCGGAAACGTTGTACAGCCTGCTTCGCCGGCAGGCCGAACGTACACCGGAAGCCGTGGCGCTGGCAGATATTCATCACACACTGACCTACCATGAGATGCACCGGCAGGTACTCGCTCTGGCACAACAACTGAACGATGCCGGAGTCAGGCGCGGGGATATTGTTGCGGTGGCTTTGCCCCGCTCCGTTTTCCTTTCGCTGGCATTGCAGGCGATCGTCTGCGTCGGTGCCGTCTGGCTGCCTCTGGATACCGGTTATCCGGATGAACGTTTGCAGTTTATGCTGGAGGATGCCGCACCGGCCTTGCTGATCACCGGAAGTGCTCTGGCTGAGCGATTCCGGAAACTCAGCACCGTCCCGGCCTGTTACTATCAGTCGTTACTTCCGGAACCGTCACCGGATATCACGTTTGAGCCACCGGCCCCGCAGGATGGTGCGTATCTGATCTATACCTCAGGGTCGACCGGTCGGCCGAAAGGAGTGCTGGTCGGACACCAGGCCATTGTTAACCGCTTGCTGTGGATGCAGGACAGTTATCCGCTCACGGCTCAGGATGTGGTCTTACAGAAAACACCGGCCAGCTTTGATGTCTCGGTGTGGGAGTTTTTCTGGCCACTGATCACCGGGGCCCGCCTGATGATGGCCCCTCCGGAGGCCCATCGTGAGCCGGATATTCTGCTGCAACTGATGCTTGATTACCGTATCACCACGCTGCATTTTGTTCCGTCGATGTTATCGGCCTTTATCACCACACTCTGTGCAGAAAGTGCACGTCGCCTGGGAAACCAGTTACAACGGGTATTTTGCAGCGGTGAGGCCCTGCCGACTGCACTGGCACGTCAGTGGGAGTCTGTCTGCGGTGCCCCTCTGCATAATCTCTATGGACCGACCGAAGCCGCGGTGGATGTCAGCAGTTATCCGGCCTTCGGGCCGGAGTTAGCCGCCGTCACCGGTAACAGCGTACCGATTGGTTATCCGGTCTGGAACACCGGTTTACATGTGCTCGACAACCGTTTCAGATCGCTCCCTGCCGGTGTGGCCGGGGAGCTTTGGCTCAGTGGAGTGCAACTGGCGAAAGGCTATCTGGGTCGCCCGGGGCTGACCGCCTCCCGCTTTGTGGCACTGCCCGGTGGCGAGGGTGAACGGATGTACCGGACCGGAGATGTAGTACGTCGTCTGGCCAGCGGCGCCATTGAATACCTGGGCCGTAATGACGATCAGCTGAAAATTCGTGGCCAGCGCATTGAACTGACAGAAATAGACCACCAGCTACTGCAACTGCCGGGCATTGATCAGGCGGTGACGCTGGCAAGAACCCTGGGTCCACAGAGCGAAGGATGGGAAGACTCACGTCAGCTGATCGCCTATGTGATAAGCCCGGTGCCGGTGAACAGCGGGCAGATAATGACAGCTCTGCAAGCCTGCCTGCCACCGCCCATGGTGCCGGTCGCCATTATGCAGGTCGATGCCTTCCCGCTGAGTCCTAACGGAAAGCTGGATCGTAAAGCCCTGCCTCTGCCTTCTGTACAATGCGATACGGTCCGGCGCGCCCCTGCCCCCGGGCTGGAAAGCCAGCTGGCGGCAGAGTTTGCTGCACTGCTGAACTGTGACTCTGTCTCTGCCGGCGATGATTTCTTTGCGCTGGGCGGCCATTCCCTGCTGGCGATGCGCCTTGCTGCCCGGCTGCGTCGGGTACTGCAACGTCAGGTCACGGTCGGTCAGATTATGGTGGCTCCGAGCGTGGAAAAACTGGCTGCACTGATCAGTGAGCCCGCAGAGGATCCTGCCCGCCGTGCCGGTTATGAACCTCTGCTGCCGCTGCGTCAGAGTAGCGGCCCGACCTTATTCTGCTTCCATCCGGCCTCCGGCTTTGCCTGGCAGTTCAGTGTACTGCGCAGGTATCTGGACCCGCGCTGGTCAGTCATCGGTGTTCAGTCCCCGTCTGCCGACGGTATTCTCAACCGGAGCCGGGACATTAATGAACTCTGCGATGACCATCTGCAGCGACTGCGTGAGCATCAGCCCCACGGCCCCTATTACCTTACCGGCTACTCTCTTGGGGGAACGCTGGCACAGGGGATCGCGGCACGCCTGGAAGCCGCCGGCGAAGACGTGGCATTCCTCGGGTTACTTGATACCTGGCCGCCGGAAACTCAGCGCTGGGATCAGCGACAGGGTGAAAATCTGCCGGACCCGGCCGTGCTGGCCGAAGTGGATCGGGAGCGGGAAACCTTTATGGCCAGCCAGCGGAACCAGGCCGGCGAAGATATGTCGGTGATGTTTGATATCATCAGTGCTAACTATAGCAGTGCGGTCAGGCTACTGGGGACCGCGACCAGCGCCCGTTTCGGGGGGAAAGCCACGTTGTTTGTCGCGGAGAAAACCCGCCAGCCGGGGATGGAAGCTGACCAGTGCTGGGCACCGTATATCGGCCGGACAGAAATTATCCCCGTCCAGTGTGCACATGCAGAAATATTTGCTGAAGATGTGTTTGCACGGATAGGGCCGGAACTCGACAGAATATTGTCGGCAGCTCTGCGCTAGCGGTTCTGTGACGGCGGCGGTCACTGACGGTGACCGCTGCCGTCCATGATCACTCTCTTCCGGTGGGGATCACCATCGGGGTTCCGGCGACCGGGTCGCTGATAATCATCGCTTTCAGGCCATAGACCTGTTCAATCAGTGCCGGGGTCACAATCTCCGATGGTTTACCCTGCGCCACAATCTGCCCGTCACGCATTGCTATCAGATGAGTGGCATAACGGCAGGCATGGTTCAGCTCATGCAACACCACCACCAGCGTTCTGCCATGCTGGCGGTTAAGGTCACGCATCAGTTCCATCAGCTCGATCTGGTGGGTAATATCCAGCCAGGTCGTGGGCTCATCCAGAAGTAACAGCGGTGTTTCCTGCGCCAGCACCATCGCAATCCACACCCGCTGACGCTGTCCGCCGGAAAGAGTATCTACCGCCTGGCAAGCCAGGTGATCCACCCGGGTCGCCTGCATCGCACGCATGACAGCGTCATTATCCTGCGCGCCTGCCCGGTTAAACAACGTCTGGTACGGATAACGACCGCGGAACACCAGTTCGCGTACCGTGATCCCGGCGGGCGCCGCGGGTGACTGAGGTAATAACCCCAACTGACGGGCGATCTCTTTCGTCGGATACGTTTTGATATCTTTACCGTTCAGCAGCACATTCCCGGCAACAGGTGTGATCAGGCGGCTCAGTGTTTTCAGCAGCGTGGACTTTCCGCAGGCATTCGGCCCGATGATCACCGTAATTTCTCCGGCCGGTATCGCAACCGACAGATCACGGATAATTATTTTTTTGTCGTACCCCAGCGTCAGGTGTTCACCTGCCAGGGGGGAAGTCAATGTCTTCATCGATAACGCGTCTCACGGATCAGTAAACTCATTAAGTACATGCCCCCCAGGCTGACAGTAACGACACCTACCGGTAACTGATAGGCCCCAAACAGGTGAGTCGCCAGATAATCCGCGGTCAGCATCAGAGCGGCACCACACAGCATGCTGAGTGCCAGGGAATCGCGCCGTCCCGGGGTAAAGCGGGCCGCAATCTGCGGTGCTACCAGCGCAATAAAAGACACCGGACCGATTAGCGCCGTACAAACCGCCGTCAGGATGACGCCCAGCACCAGTAAAATCATCCGGCTGCGTTCGGCGGGGACGCCCAGCGCGATAGCCATCTCATCGCCCATCTCCAGCAGACGCATTCTCCGGGCCATCAGCCCTGCAATCGCAGCAACCGGGATCAGCACCCCCGCCACCGGCAGCAACCCCTGCCAACTGACGCCATTCAGGGATCCGGCACTCCATAACCCGGCCGATAACGCCGTATCCAGCGAGGTTGTAGTGACTATCCAGCTATTCAGCGACATCAGTAACGCACGGATCCCGATCCCCACCAGAATAAGCCGGAAGGTATTAATGCCGTTACGCCAGGCAAATAACCAGACCATCAGCGCGGTGAGTAACCCTCCGGCCAGTGCTGCCAGCGCCAGTAATGCGGGTTCCCCCGGCAGGAAAACCATCATCAGTAACACCGCAGAAAACGCGCCGGTATTAAAACCAAGCACATCCGGACTCCCCAGCGGGTTACGCAGGAGTGACTGGAAGATAGCGCCGCTCAGCGCCAGCGCCGCACCGGTCACCATGGCGGCACACACTCGCGGTAAACGCCAGTCCAGTACCACCATCGTCATCGCCTTTGGCGCTTTCCCCAACAGGACTTGCCCGAATTGCCCGGCACTGAGCGTAAACGTCCCCTGCGTCAGGGCAAGAAAACTGACCGTCACCAGCACTGCGATTAACAACAGCCCGCCCGTGAGTTGCCGGTTCATAATATCGCTCCCTGAGACTGTCTCCGGACCAGAAAAATCAGTACCGGTGCGCCAATAAAGCCGGTAACAATAGAAACCCGCAGTTCACCGGCCGCCAGGAAACGCCCGGCAATATCGGCCATCAGTAACAGGCAGGGAGTCAGCAGCAGCGTCACCGGTAACATCCGCCGGTGATCGGATCCCGCCAGGAAGCGGCTCAGATGAGGGGCCATCAGCCCGATAAAGGCGATAGGCCCGGTTAATGCGGTGGCTGCCCCGGCCAGTAATGCCACCGAGATCAGCCCGAGGATCCGCGTCCGTACCACCCGGGTCCCGAGTGTTACCGCAACCTCCCCGCCCATGCTGATATTATTCAGAGAGCGGGCCAGCAGCAGAGCCAGCACTCCCCCCGTGATCATCGCCGGGCTGAGAATAAGTAACGAGGTAAACTGGCGAATATCCAGCGAACCACTGAGCCAGAAGCGAAGGTGATCATAGATATCCGGGTTCATCAGCGACAGACCGTTCGTCATGCCTTCCAGTACCGCGGCCAGCGCCACCCCGGCCAGAGTGAGGCGTAACGGATTAATGTTTCCCCCGGCGGCGGCACCGGCCAGAGAGATGATCAGCAATGCAATCAATGCGCCCGCAAAAGCAAACCCGAGCCAGGCCAGAGGCGTGTCTGCACCGGCAAAAGCCATCCCCAGGACAATCGCAAATGATGCCCCTGAATTTATGCCAAGGATACCGGTATCGGCCAGAGGATTTCGCGTCAGTGTCTGCAGTAATGCGCCGGCAAGTCCCAGAGAAGCCCCCGCCGCAATACCGGCAAGGGTTCGCGGTAACCGGGCATAACGGATAAGGGTACAGTTCTGCGACAGACAGGGATCAGGAGAAAAAAGGGCCTGCCAGCTTTCGCGAAAAGAGACCGGCACGGCCCCGGCACTCAGGCTGAGCATAACCAGTAACAGCAGGCAGATCACCAGAAGGATCAGTAAGCAGGATTGACGCATAACATTCCGGACCTTACACGGCGGGAAAGCCCGCCATTAATCAGGGCACCGGCAGGAAACCGGTGTCCCGGAGAACTCAGTGAGTAAATAACTTCTGCAGTGTATCCAGCAGGTGACTGGCGCTGTAGTAATCCAGCCGGAAATTATCATTGCCCAGGGCATAAACCTGTTTATTCAGTACCGCATCCGACTGCGACAGAAAACGATCGCTGAGGACGTCCGGTACGGTGTTTCCGGCGGCGGCAAAGAGCAGCCAGCTTTTCCCGTTCAGCCCGCGGGCAACATTTTCACCTGACAGCTGAATAATGTCTTTACGGTGCCCCATACTGATATTGCCTTTCACCTGAGCCGGCGGCGTCGCCAGCGTAAACCCCAGAGCCTGCAACAGTTCACCCTGAGCAGACGCCGCGGTCCAGAGATTCACTTCGCGGCCGCCGCCGTTCCAGATCATGGCAGAGACCGGTTGCGGCGGTAACTTCAGCTGTGGTTTTAAGCCGGCAACCCGCTGGTCAAACTCCGCAACCCGCTTTCCGGCCAGCGCTTCATGTCCGGTAGCGCGTCCGAGCAATGTCATCACCTGTTGCCAGCTTTTATCGTCATAATTGACCACCAGGACCGGCGCGATCGCCTGTAACTGGCTCACCAGACGGATAGCACTGTCATTCCCCGTCGCACTGACCACAATGAGGTCCGGCATCATGCCGGCAATGCTCTCGGCGTTAGGCTCCCCGATATAGAGTCGTTTCACCTGCCGCTGCCGGGCGATATCCCCCCATTGGCGTAAAAAACCTTCCGCATCCGTAAAGCGTCCTCCCGGAGCACCGGCACCACTGCCGACAACCGGTGCATCTATCGCCAGCAGGGCTCCGGTCAGCGTCACACTGGTAGAGACTATCCGCTGCGGAGGCTGCTGAAGTGTCACGGTACCTGTTTCACTGTGGATCTGCCGTGGCCACCCGTCGCTGGCGTCAGCACGAAAAACGATAAATAACAGGAGTAACGCAGCCCGCAGAATGTAAACCTGCGGCTGTGATTTTAAGGTGCTTTTTATGGCCCTGCCGGAAATGAACTGTCGCATAGCGCGCGGATTTTCCTCTGCAAATGACGATCCCATTGACACATTCCGGGGATCCGGTTAGTTTACACGAATAATACAAATGATAATCATTATTAATTATCTTATCATTCCAGGATTAGATTATGGTAGAAATGGAACAGTTTGAAAATCCCTCCGTGTATGATTTTCCTTCTCTGTCAGACCGTTTCCTGTTTACCTCCCGCTGGAAAAGCCTGTTAACCGATGGCTGTTTCCGACGTTTGACATCCCCGTTAACTGAAGATGGCACACCAGGCGCGCGGTTTTCGGTGCAGGCAGAAGCAGCCTTGCGGGAAGCCCGTCTTGCCGGTATCCGGCATCCTGTCATTGCCGGAGCGATCCCTTTTGATCCCTGTCAACCTTCAGAACTCTTTATTCCTGAAAGCTACCGGTTTATTGACCGCGATCACCTGGTAAGGGCGGCGAAAACGTCTCCGGACTTTGCCGGCGGAGAGGTCACGGGCTCCCGCCTGATCCCGGAACAACCGGCGTTTATGGCGATGGTGTCACAAGCCATTGAAGCGATGGAGCGCGGTGAGGCCGATAAAGTTGTGCTATCCCGCCTGCAGGAAATTTGCAGTCGTGACGCTATCGATATGACCGGACTGATGTCACAGATTGTGCGACAGAACCCGGATAACTATCACTTCCACCTTCCGTTATCCTGCGGAGCCACCCTGCTGGGCGCCAGCCCTGAGTTATTACTCAGAAAAGAGGGGGCGAATTTTTATTCCTGTCCGTTAGCCGGGTCTGCCGGACGCTCAGCGGATCCGGCAGAAGATACGTTGCGGGGCCGGGATTTGATGAACTCGGAAAAGGATCGCCGGGAACACCAGCTGGTCACGGATGATATGCGCAGGACACTGCAGCCGGTCAGTAAAACGCTCTCGGTGCCGGACGTACCGCATCTGCTGACGACATCCACACTCTGGCATCTGGCGACCGATATCCGGGGCACTTTACAACACACTGACACGTCAGCCTTATCGCTGGCGGCCCTGCTCCATCCGACACCGGCGCTGAGTGGCTACCCTCACCGGCAGGCACTGGATCTGATAAGAACGCTGGAGCCGTTTAACCGGAAACTGTTCGGCGGCATGGTGGGCTGGTGTGACGACCAGGGTAATGGCGAATGGGTAGTGACCATCCGCTGTGCCACGGTGAAAGAGAAAACGGTCACCCTGTTCGCCGGCGCAGGGATCATTCCTGCCTCCGACCCGTATTCCGAATGGCGGGAAACCGGCATCAAACTGAATACGATGCTGCGGGCTTTCGGCCTTGAAAGAACAGAAAGGTAACTGTATGACGCTCCCTTATACCCGCTGGCCGGACGCGCTGGCAGAACGCTATCGTCGTAAAGGCTATTGGATAGATAAGCCCCTCAGTGATATCTGCGGGCGGCAGAAAGATAATCCGGCCATCGCTATCCTTGACGGAGAAAGAACGCTGACCTATCAGCAACTGGATACCCTCAGTGATCAACTGGCCGCACAACTGCAACAACGTGGTCTGCAACAGGGCGACACGGCACTGGTACAACTGGGTAACGGCACCGAATTTTATCTGGTGTTCTTCGCCTTACTGAAGCTCGGTGTCGCCCCGGTCAATGCGCTGTTCAGCCATCAGAAAAGCGAATTGCTTTCTTACGCCAGCCAGACAGAGCCGGTCCTGTTTATTGCCGACCGTCAGCATAATCTGTTTACCGATGACCAGTTTCTGCAGGCATTTTCAGCGCAAATCCCGTCACTCAGGACCGTGGTCATGCATAACGCGACTCCGGCTGATCTCAGTCTTTCCGGCTTGTACAACACACCAGCGGCCGGTTTTACACCCACCCCGTCGGCGGCCGATGAGGTGGCTTTTTTCCAGCTTTCCGGCGGCAGCACCGGCACGCCGAAGCTGATCCCCAGAACACATAACGACTATTACTACAGCATTCGCGGTAGCGTGGATATCTGCGGCTTTACCCGGCAGACCCGCTACCTTTGTGCATTGCCCATTGCTCACAATTACCCGATGAGTTCGCCGGGTTGCCTGGGGGTGTTCTATACCGGGGGGCAGGTCGTTATGGCGCGGGATCCGAGTGCGACGCTCTGTTTCCCGCTGATAGCTCGCCACCGGATCACCGTCACCGCGCTGGTACCGCCGGCGGTCAGTCTGTGGCTGCAAGCCATAAAAGAAAACGGGCACGCCCGCGAGCTCTCGTCCCTGACTTTACTGCAGGTCGGCGGGGCACGACTGAGTGAGTCGCTGGCCAGACGGGTGCTCTCAGAAATTGGCTGTCAGTTACAGCAGGTGTTCGGCATGGCCGAAGGCCTGGTGAACTACACACGCCCGGATGACCCGATAGAGGTGATCACCACCACTCAGGGACGCCCCATCTCTGAAGATGATGAAATCCGCGTGGTTGATGAGCATCACCGGCCCGTCCCTGCGGGAACTACCGGCCGCCTGATGACCCGCGGTCCCTATACGTTCCGCGGGTATTATCGTAACCCCTCCCATAATGCTACCTGCTTTGATGAAGAGGGGTTCTACGCCTCCGGGGATCTTATCTCGATCACCGCTGAGGGGAATATCAGGGTTGAGGGCCGCGAGAAAGATCAGATAAACCGTGGCGGAGAAAAAATTGCCGCAGAAGAGATAGAAAACCTGCTGCAACGCCATCCGGACATTATCCATGCAGCACTGGTTTCGATGGATGATGAACTGATGGGCGAAAAAAGTTGTGCGTTTATCGTGGCCAGCCAGCCCGTTAAACCTGCCCATCTTCGCCGCCACTTACGTGAACAAGGTATCGCCGAATTTAAGTTACCTGACCGGGTCATTCAGCAGGAGAGCCTGCCTTTGACCCCGGTGGGTAAAGTCGATAAAAAAGCCTTACGTCAATGGCTGACAGAACAACAAAAGTAGTCCGGTTCAGACCCGGCAAATGGAGTCCTTATGAGTATCCCTAAACCTGAATCTTATCGCCTGCCGACAGCAGATGAACTTCCTGATAATAAGGTGAAATGGGCCTTTGAACCCGGGCGAGCCGCCCTGCTTATCCATGATATGCAAAATTACTTTCTCCGTTTTTGGGAGGAGGACAGTGCTCTGGTCAGGGAAGTGATCGGGAATATCGCCCGTCTGCGGACGCAATGCAAAGCATTGGGGATCCCGGTGTTTTATACTGCGCAGCCTGCAGAGCAGAGCGAGAAAGATCGTGCACTGCTGAACGATATGTGGGGGCCCGGATTAAACCGCCATCCGGAGCAGCAGCGGGTGGTTGACGGATTAACGCCGGAGGCCGATGACATTGTGCTGACCAAATGGCGTTATAGTGCATTTCAGCGTTCACCGCTGGAGCAGCAGTTACATGACATGGGGCGTGACCAGCTGATTATTACCGGGGTGTATGCCCACATCGGTTGCCTGACCACGGCCACGGATGCCTTTATGCGCGATATTAAGCCCTTTATGGTGGCCGATGCGCTGGCAGATTTCACCCGCGAAGAACACATGATGGCACTGAAATATACCGCCGGCCGTTGCGGTAAAGTTGTCCGCTGTGAAGATTTGCTGATCCTGCCGGAAAGTAAAGCGGCGTTACGCATGTTGGTGTTACCACTGCTGGAAGATGATGATATTCCGGAAGATGATGAAAACCTGATCGACTACGGGCTGGACTCCGTGCGGATGATGGCGCTGGCTGGCCGCTGGCGTCAGGCCGTCCCGGCGATTGATTTTGTTGCCCTCGCCAAAAATGCCTCTATTGATGGCTGGTGGGCACTTCTGTCACAGGGAAAAACACAATGACCGTTCAGCAGGACTTTCACGCTAAACATGTGTGGGTGACCGGCGCAGGCCAGGGTATCGGCTATCATACGGCATTAGCTTTTCATCAGGCGGGCGCCATTGTCACTGCGTTTGATATTAAGTTTGGTGAGCAGGAGTACCCGTTTCACTGCCAGCTACTGAATGTCGCTGATCCCGTTCAGGTCAAAGACGTCTGCCAGCAGTTGCTCTCCCGTCAACCGCAACTGGATGTGCTGGTCAATGCCGCCGGTATTCTGCGTATCGGTGCCACCGATGAACTGAGCTTTGAAGACTGGCAACAGTGCCTGAACGTAAATGCCGGGGGCGCATTCAATCTGTTCAGCCAAACCCTGCCACACTTCCGCCGGCAGAAGCACGGCGCGATCGTCACCGTGGCCTCTAATGCCGCGCATGCGCCGCGTCTGGGCATGTCGGCTTACGGCGCCTCGAAAGCGGCTTTACGCAGCCTGTGCCTGACGGTCGGTCTGGAAATGGCCCCGTACGGGGTTCGCTGTAATATCGTTTCGCCTGGCTCCACCGATACCGAAATGCAACGCAGCCTCTGGAAAACACCACAGGCAGAGCAGCAGACGATTGAGGGCTTCCCGGAACAGTTTAAGCTGGGTATTCCGCTGAAGAAGATCGCAAAGCCGCAGGAGATTGCCGATACTATCCTGTTCCTGGCCTCTGACCGTGCAAGCCACGTGGTCCTGCAGGATATTGTGGTGGATGGCGGCGCAACCCTGGGGAGCTGAAGTATGGCCGAACTCTGGAAGCGGGTCTGTACGCTGGATGAACTGAATGCGCTGGGCCAGGGAAACCTGGTCAGCCATTTGGGCATCGTCTTTACTCTGATAGGCGAACAGCATCTGGAGGCCAGCATGCCGGTCGATGAGCGCACCCGTCAGCCCTTCGGGTTGCTGCATGGCGGGGCGTCTGTCGTGCTGGCCGAATCCATGGGGTCGGTCGCTGGCTACATGGCGACTCAGGCCGGGCAGAGTGTGGTCGGGATTGAAGTCAACGCCAGCCATCACCGGGCGGTCTCTCAGGGGTGGGTACACGCGAAGTGCTTTCCGCTGCATATCGGCGGACAATTACAGGTCTGGCAGACAGAGATCCGTAACGATCGGGCAAAGTTATGCTGTACCGCCCGACTCACAGTCTCCGTTCAGGGCTAAACCGCAGACATAAAAAAGCCGGGATAACCCGGCTTTATGATCCTGAGAGAGGCGACGATCGTTGAAGATCAACGCTGATAGATGATCTCTACCCCTTCATCATCATCTTCGTCCCAGTCATCCCAGTCTTCATCATCTTCTTCAACTTCCTGCGCGCCGCTTTCCAGGGCTTCACGGTGATAGTCATCCCACATGAATTCCACTTTCTCGGGTTGCTTCTCTTCAAGCTCTGCCTCTTTCGGGTTAGCTTTAATGAAGCTCATGACATCCCAGCACAGGGCATTCACACCGTCACGGCTGGCAGCAGAGATCAGATAATATTTATCGTCCCAGCCCAGGGCGTCTGCAATCGCTTTAGCGCGGCTTTCTGCCTCTTCCTTATCCAGCAGGTCAGTTTTATTGAAAACCAGCCAGCGTGGTTTGCTGTACAGTTTATCGCTGTATTTTTCCAGCTCTCCGAGGATGATACGGGCATTCTCTACCGGATCGGACTCATCGATAGGCGCGATATCAATCAGGTGCAGCAGCACGCGGCAACGCTCCAGGTGCTTCAGGAAGCGGATCCCTAATCCGGCACCATCGGCAGCCCCTTCGATAAGACCCGGGATATCGGCCACAACGAAGCTCTGCTCGTGATCCATACGTACCACGCCCAGGCTCGGTACCAGGGTGGTAAACGGGTAATCGGCTACTTTCGGCTTAGCCGCAGAGACCGAACGGATGAAGGTCGATTTACCGGCATTCGGCAAGCCCAGCATCCCGACATCGGCCAGCAGCATCAGCTCCAGCTGCAGGTCACGTTTTTCACCCGGTGTCCCCATCGTTTTCTGACGAGGTGTACGGTTAACGGAGGATTTGAAGCGGGTGTTACCCAGGCCATGCCAGCCACCTTTAGCCACCATCAGGCGCTGTTCGTGACGGGTCATATCGCCCATGGTTTCCCCGGTATCCTGGTCGATAATACGGGTACCGACCGGGACCTTGATGATGACATCTTTACCACGCTTACCGGTACAGTCACGGCTCTGGCCATTCTGGCCACGCTCGGCGCGGAAGGCCTTTTCAAAGCGGTAATCAATCAGGGTGTTAAGGTTTTCATCGGCCAGCAGCCAGACGTCACCGCCGTCTCCGCCATCACCGCCATCAGGGCCACCTTTGGGAATGTATTTTTCCCGGCGGAAGCTGACGCAACCATTACCGCCGTCACCGGCAACGACCAGGATTGTCGCTTCATCAACAAACTTCATCTTTCTTCTCCGTCACTCTTGCGCCTGTCAGGCCGATAGCCTGCCAGACGGGCCCGCCAGGGTCGACTCTGCTGACCGGCGGCGGATAATACCGGTATTCAAACCAGTGATATCAGTATTCTGTATGTATCTGTCAAGTGTACAGCATTCTGCTGCAAACCGCGGAATTTCTGCGGGTATGACAGCAGAATGTAAAAAGCCCCGCAAAAGCTGCGGGGCTTTAATTCGTTGTGTCAGACAGTCATCAGACTGTCCGGGTCTTGCCATAATTACTCAGCAACGATGCTTACGTATTTACGGTTGTCAGGACCTTTAACTTCGAATTTAATCTGACCGTTTGCAGTAGCAAACAGGGTGTGGTCACGACCACAACCTACGTTAGCGCCTGCGTGGAACTTGGTTCCGCGCTGACGAACGATGATGCTACCAGCCAGTACAGTTTCACCGCCGAAACGTTTTACGCCCAGACGTTTTGCATTGGAATCGCGACCGTTACGTGTGGAGCCGCCAGCCTTTTTATGAGCCATTTGTCAAATCTCCTATTAAGCGCTGATGCCAGTGATCTTCACATCAGTGAACCACTGACGGTGACCCTGCTGCTTACGGTGGTGTTTACGACGACGAAACTTAACAATCTTAATTTTCTCGCCACGACCGTGAGCAACGACTTCAGCTTTGATAACACCACCAGAAACCAGTGGCGCACCAATGGTAACTTCTTCGCCGTTTGCAATCATCAGAACCTGGTCAAACTCGATAGTTTCACCGGTTGCGATGTCAAGCTTTTCCAGGCGAACGGTCTGACCTTCGCTTACTCGGTGTTGTTTACCACCACTTTGGAAAACCGCGTACATATAAACTCCGCTTCTGCGCTAGCCCTTATGATAAAATCAGGCGGCGCTATAAATATTCACAATAGGGCGCGAATTCTACGCAAATATCCGACAGAAGACAAGCCTACTTTGCGCTGTATTGCAGAAAAAAAACACAGGGTGCAGCCGGGTGTTTCCTGTAATCGATTTTCAAGTACAATGGGTACCATCAGTGGTTCACTGGCACAGTGTTCATCCTGCCTGAGACTGCCACGACTGCCGACAGAGAAATTTATTCAGATACAGACCAATTACGCTATCTGAGCACTCTTGTTTAAAAAGCCCTGTAAGGGCTAAAACCGGGTCAAAACTGAACAGACGTATGAACTTAGAACAAATTACAGAACTTACTTCCGCAGATATGGCGGCCGTCAATCAGACCATTCTTGACCAGCTTGACTCCGATGTCGCGCTTATCAGTCAGTTAGGTCACTACATTGTCAGCGGTGGTGGTAAACGTATTCGTCCGATGATTGCGGTACTGTCTGCGCGGGCACTGGGCTATCAGAACGATCAACACATTCTTAATGCCGCGCTGATCGAATTTATTCATACCGCGACATTGCTTCACGATGATGTGGTCGATGAATCCGATATGCGCCGTGGCAAAGCCACCGCCAATGCTGCTTTCGGAAATGCTGCCAGTGTCCTGGTCGGGGATTTTATCTACACCCGTGCCTTTCAGATGATGACCTCACTGGGATCCTTAAGGATCCTCGCATTAATGTCTGAAGCGGTGAATGTCATTTCCGAGGGTGAAGTGCTGCAGCTGATGAACTGTAACGATCCGGATATCACTGAAGAAAGCTATATGCGGGTTATCTACAGTAAAACGGCCCGGTTGTTTGAAGCGGCTGCTCAGACGTCCGCTATCCTGGCAGAGGCTACCGATGCGCAGGAACAAGCCCTGCGTGACTACGGACGCTATATCGGTACCGCATTTCAGCTGATTGATGATCTGCTGGATTACAGCGCTGATAACGCCGCGCTGGGTAAAAATGTCGGTGATGACCTGAGTGAAGGTAAACCTACCCTTCCGCTGTTACATGCGATGAAACACGGAAATGCCGAACAGTCCGCGATGATCCGCCAGGCCATTGAACAGGGTAATGGCCGTCACCTGTTAGAAGAGGTTCAGGCAACGATGCAGCAATGCGGTTCACTGGAATGGACCCGTCAGCGTGCTGAAGCTGAAGCGGATAAAGCCATCGCTGCTTTACAGGTTCTGCCACAGACTCCCTGGCGTCAGGCACTCGAGTCACTGGCACATATGTCCGTTCAGCGCGACTATTGATCCTGCGAAAGGATCCTGACTGAGTCAGTGATCCCGAACGATCATCCTCACCGTTCAGCAAAAAGCCCCATGCGGGCTTTTTTTACGCCTCTGCATAGAGACTTCCGGCCCTTCATTTCGGAATATTTCCAAAAAATATGGGTGGTTTATCATTAAATTTCCTCATTTTTTGCGACGTATGCTTCAAATCAGCAGTTTTTCTGACTACTTTTGCAAAATTATACGACTGTTTTTGATATACCTATTTCCTAAAGAGGTGTAATTTTATCGTGTAAGCAGATGCGATAGATATTTCGAGAGCATCAACAACATCTGAAAAGGAGAGAGGATGAATATGCAAAAAACGGACTGGCACACAGCAGACATTATTGCCGCATTGAGGAAAAAAGGAACGTCTCTGGCAGAAGTCTCACGAAATGCCGGATTGAGTTCTTCTACCCTGGCCAATGCATTATCACGCCCATGGCCTAAAGGAGAATGGCTGATCGCCCGCGCCATTGATGTCCATCCGGCAGAGATTTGGCCGAGCCGATACTATCATCCGGTGACTCATGAGCTACTGGATCGGGAAAAGCTGATGCGACGCCTGCCTCATAATGAGCGGAAAACCACCACGCCAACCACAAACAGTACGCCATAACAAAGAAGGCTTCCGGACATGCACCCTGCCGGACATCAGTAACCCTCACGGTTAACAGGACCGGCCACAAATGCCGGTTTTCCGGGAAAACGGGCACCGCGGAAGCGTAATAAAAAAGGCCTGAACAGAAGCGTCAGGCCTTTTTCACAAATTACCGGCGGTTATTCCGCGTGTGAAGACTCTTCTTCACCGCGTACACGCTCGATCCTGGCACCTAATGCACGAAGTTTATCTTCAATGCGCTCGTACCCGCGATCAATATGATAAATACGATCCACCAGCGTTTCACCTTCAGCAATACACCCTGCCAGTACAAGACTCGCGGAAGCACGCAGATCGGTCGCCATCACCTGTGCACCGGAGAGTTTTTCCACACCGTGACAAATGGCGGTATTACTCTCGATTTCGGCATGAGCTCCCATCCGGATCAGCTCAGGAATGTGCATAAAACGGTTTTCGAAAATGGTTTCGGTGATCACACCGGTCCCTTCTGCCACCAGATTCAGCAGTGTGAACTGTGCCTGCATGTCTGTCGGGAAGCCGGGATGTGGCGCGGTACGAATATTAACCGCTTTCGGACGACGTCCGTGCATATCCAGGCTTATCCAGTCTTCACCGGTTTCGATATCAGCACCCGCTTCACGCAGCTTAGCGAGTACGACATCCAGCGTTTCGGGACGGGTTTTATGGCAGAGTACTTTGCCTCCTGAAATCGCTGCTGCAATCAGGAAGGTTCCGGTCTCGATGCGGTCAGGCACCACTTCATAGCTACCACCGCCCAGTCGTTCAACGCCTTCAATCACAATTCGGTCTGTGCCGGCACCGGTGATCTTCGCACCGATGGTGTTCAGGAAGTTCGCTGTATCAGCAATTTCCGGCTCACGTGCAGCGTTTTCAATGATGGTCGTACCTTCTGCCAGTGTCGCAGCACTCATGATGGTCACTGTCGCACCCACGCTGACTTTATCCATCACGATATGAGCCCCTTTCAGACGCCCATCGACAAACGCTTTGACATAGCCTTCTTCCAGTTTGATCTCAGCACCCAGTTGCTCCAGGCCGCTGATATGCAGGTCTACCGGCCGTGCCCCGATAGCACACCCTCCCGGTAAAGAGACCTGTCCCTGACCAAAGCGAGCCACCAGAGGTCCCAATGCCCAGATGGATGCACGCATTGTTTTTACAAGGTCATACGGAGCGCAAAAAATGTTAACGCCACTGGCATCCAGATGGACAGCACCATTGCGTTCTGCTTTTACCCCAAGCTGGCTCAGCAACTTCATGGTGGTATCAATATCACGCAGTTTAGGTACATTTTTTATTTCTACCGGTTCTTCTGCCAGCAATGCGGCAAAAAGAATAGGTAATGCGGCATTTTTCGCACCGGAAATGGTAACTTCACCACTTAAACGGGTTGGACCCTGTACTCGAAACTTATCCATTCACACGGCTCTCAATTAACAATCATAATAGGCAAGACCTGCCAGCCTGTACTTACGCAGCCTGAATCAGAAACCATTCAGCTTACGATCACGGGCCCATTCAGCAGGGGTATATGCTTTGATGGATAACGCATGAATACGGTTATCCGCAATATATTCCATCAACGGGGCATACACAGCCTGCTGCTTTTTCACCCGGCTCATCGGTTCAAAAAGTTCACCGACGGCGATCACCTGGAAATGGCTGCCGTCACCGCTGACATGGACTTCATCCAGCGACAAAGCCTGCATTAATACTGCCTGAATCTCATTATTTTCCATTGCATTCAGCTTCCGTTAATCATAATCAGCCCATATCTTAGTAGAAAGCAGCTTTATCTTAAATACACAAAAGCCCCTGCCGGAGGCAGGGGCTTTTCATCAACACCGCGATATCTATCGGCTTTCTTCAGCAGAAACAATAATCTGTTGAAGATTATACAGGGTAATCAGTGACTGTAATTTATCAGAGATGCCGTGAAATACTACCGGCTGACCTGAGCGGGTGGCGATATTTTGCAGATGAACCAGCAGCGCCAGCCCCGCCGAATCGACCCGCTTCAGCCCGGAAACATTAATCTCTGAAACTCCCCGGACCACATGTTCTTTCTGCTGCCATAACGGGAGCAGTGTTTCGTGGTCCAGTTTGCCACTGAGCAGCAACGACCGATCCTGTTGCTGCCAATGTAACAAATCACTCATCAGTTTTGCTGATTCAGTGAAACAGGCTGGGCTGCATACTGTTTCAGTTGTGCCGTCAGCGCATCAATACCCTGGGTACGCAGCAGGTCACCCCACTGATTCTGTTTTGTGGTGATCATACTGATACCTTCGGCGACCATGTCATAGGCCTGCCATGCACCGGTACGGGTATTCTTACGCCACTGGAAGTCCAGCCGGACCGGCGGGCGACCATTCGGGTCGATAATAGTGACACGAATAGCCACCAGATTTGCATCCCCCAGCGGTTGCGGGGATTCAATCTGGTAAGTTTGTCCGTGATACAGAGCCAGTGCCTGGGCGTAGGCCTGGTCCAGGTAATCACCGAAGGCCTTGTAGTACGCATCACGTTGTGCAGGCGTTGCCTGGTTATAGAAACGTCCCAGTACCAGCGCACCGGCATATTTAACCTGTACATAGGGCATCAGTTCCTGCTGCACAATTTCGCGCAGGTAATCCGGGTTCTGTTTAATTTTCCCCTGTTCATTTTTCAGACGGGTAAAGGTTTTCGCCGCCGCCTGATCCATCAGGGTATAAGGATTACTCTGATCCACCGGACTGGTCGCAGTGGTGGTCTCCGCGGCATTCACCGCCGCTACCGGCAGAGCTACCAGCATAGCGGTCAGTAACAAACGTTTGACTAACATATAAACTTTCCTTTTAGTGAATTGGCGTCGGCGTAGATGGAGCATTGCTGTCAGACGATGCACTTTGATCTTTGCTGCTGCTACCGTTGCCACTTTTGTACAGGAACTGTCCAATCAGGTCTTCAAGCACCATGGCTGATTTGGTATCGCGCAGCGTATCGCCATTCTTAAGAATAGCAGATCCCAAATCCGGATCGTTGAACCCCAGGTTAAGCGCCAGGAATTGCGCACCCAACAGACCCTGGGTACGTACAGCCAGTGAGCTGGTATCCGGAATTTTTCCGGCATAGGCATCATCAATCGCCATAGTCACTTTCGGTGAAAGCGTGCTGTCATCCAGAGAGATATTTGTGACTCTGCCGATCACTACACCACCGATTTCAACCGGAGAGCCGGCTTTAAGCCCCCCGATATTGTCGAAGGTCGCATACAATTTCCATGTAGGTTCTGCACCAAGGGATTTCAGATTTGCGACGCGCAGGCAGAGAAACAGCGCAGCAACCAGAGCCAGCAACAGGAAAATACCTACCCAGATTTCACTTTTTTTACTTTGCATTGCGTTAATTCCCAAACATCAGTGCTGTCAGCACAAAATCTAACCCAAGTATGGCCAGAGAAGAGTGAACAACCGTACGGGTGGTTGCCCGACTGATCCCCTCAGACGTCGGAATAGCGTCATAGCCGTTGAATAGCGCTATCCAGGAAACAGCGATGGCGAAGATGATACTTTTCACCACGCAATTAATAATATCCATACGAAAATCAACGGCACCCTGCATGGCTGACCAGAAGAAACCTGAATCGATCCCTTTCCAGTCCACCCCGACCAAGGCTCCTCCGGCGATCCCGACCGCAGTGAACATTATTGCCAGTAACGGCATGCTAATTACCCCGGCCCAGAAGCGGGGAGCGACCACACGCCTTAACGGATCAACCGCCATCATTTCCATGCTGGATAACTGCTCTGTGGCTTTCATCAGCCCGACTTCCGCAGTGAGTGCCGACCCGGCACGCCCGGCGAACAGTAATGCCGTCACCACGGGCCCCAGTTCACGCAATAAAGAGAGCGCAACCACCATACCCAGGCTCGTTTCTGCGCCGTAGGTTTTTAAGACCAGGTATCCCTGTAATCCCAGCACCATGCCGATAAACAAACCGGAAACCAGGATAATCAGCAAAGAAAGTACACCCACACTGTAAATCTGCCGGATAACCAGCCGGCCATGTTTTACAAACTGTGGCTTGCCTGCCAGTGCATGAAATAACATCAGGCCCGCCCGGCCAAAGGATGCACAGCTATTGATTCCCCAACGTCCTAATGACGCCACTGCCTTTAACAACATAGGTTTAATGCCTCCCGGCGCTTAGCAAATCGGTGAGATAATCACCGGCCGGATACCGGAAAGGTACCGGACCATCTGCATGCCCGTCGATAAACTGTCGGACACGGGGATCAGGCGTTTCCCGTAATGTTTCGGGGCTACCCTGCGCAATAATATGCTGCCCTGCCACAATATAAGCATAGTCAGCAATACTCAGTACTTCAGGCACATCGTGAGAAACCACAATGCAGGTCAGACCCAGTGCATGATTCAGCTCATCGATCAATTTTACCAGTACTCCCATCGTAATGGGGTCCTGCCCGACGAAAGGCTCATCAAACATGATCAGTTCAGGGTCCAGTGCAATCGCGCGTGCCAGCGCAACACGTCTCGCCATCCCGCCCGATAATTCTGCAGGAGTGAGCTGCTCAGCCCCGCGCAGCCCTACCGCTTCCAGCTTCATCATCACCGTTGTGTGTAATAATTCCGGGGGTAACCGGGTATGTTCACGCAAAGGCCAGGCCACGTTTTCATAGACGGTGAGGTCTGTAAACAGTGCCCCTGACTGAAATAGCATACCCATCTTTTTACGGACGTCGTATAGCTTCCTGCGCGATAACGTCGGAATATTATCTTCACGGAAGAGAATTTCCCCGTTATCCGGCGCTAATTGCCCGCCGATAAGACGTAATAATGTCGTTTTACCGATACCTGACGGCCCCATAATGGCGGTGATTTTCCCTTCAGGGACAGTCAGGGAGATATCGTCAAAGATTTTTCGGGTCCCCCGGGAAAAGCTCATCCCGCGGATTTCCACTAATCCTTTTTGTTGCTGAACCATAGTGACCCCTTACAGGTGTTCGGGCATTTTAATTTGTTATCATGCCAGCCCGGAGGATAGCACTGCGTTATTTTTACAGAAAATTACAGCCAAAGTTTGTGTAATTCAGTCATAAAATTTACTTTTCGCCCTCCGGCAGTCAAAATCAGCGCCTGATAATGTTGATCTCCGTTTTTGCCATCATGCTGCGCCCCGGCATCATGGCCACTTTGGCAAAGGAATACCCATGCTTGTCGCGATTGTCCTGCTGGTTCTTGGTTTACTGCTGCTGGCGTATGGTGCCGACCGGCTGGTATTCAGCGCCTCCATTTTGTGCCGTTCACTGGGTATTCCCCCGTTAGTGATTGGCATGACAGTGGTCGGTATCGGGACCTCGCTGCCGGAGATTATTCTCTCTTTATCCGCAGTACAGCATGGCATGCGTGATTTTTCCGTCGGTATTGCGTTGGGTTCCAATATTACCAATATTTTATTAATTCTGGGTGGCGCAGCATTGATCCATCCTCTGAAAATAAGCTCGGCGCTTTTGCGCCGTGAACTGCCACTGATGCTACTGGTGGCACTGCTTTGTGGGCTATTACTGGCCGATAATCAGCTGACCCGAAGCGAAGGTTTTTGTCTGTTAGCCATGGCGGTCATTTATCTGTGGGGTATTATCCGGCTGGCCAACAACACCCGTCCACTCACCGGGGATCCTCTGACTCATGAACAGTTAGCCGAACTCCCCGGCGAAGATGCAGGTAATACAGTGGCCTGCCTGTGGCTGGGAGTGGCTCTGGTTCTGTTGCCGGTCGCCACGCGGATGATCCTTGATAACGCAGTCGTGGTGGCGGACTACCTGGGGATCAGCGAACTGCTGATGTCACTGTTTTTTATCTCAATCGGGACCAGCCTGCCGGAACTGGCGACGGTGATTGCCGGGACTCTGAAAGGTGAAGGGGATATCGCCGTTGGCAACCTGTTGGGTGCTAACATCTACAATACAGCGATTGTGCTGGGACTTCCGGCTCTGGTCAGCCCGGGCAGAATCGACAGCAATGCTTTTACCCGGGATTATTGGGTCATGCTCGGGGTCAGTGTGATTTTTGCAGTCATTTGCCTGAGAAAGCACCGGCGTATCGACCGTCTCACCGGAGCGTTTCTGTTGTGCGGATTTATTATCTGGGCCGCCATGCTCTGGTTTTTTCCGATGATGAATAATCAATAAAAGGACTCTGGAATGTCTGAACAACTGACAAGCTCTGGTTTTGATTTCAGAACAGCAGGAATAAACGTTCTGCGCATTGAACGAGAGGGCCTCGAACAGCTGGACCAGTACATTAACGAAGATTTTTCACGTGCCTGTGAAATCCTTTACCATTGTCGCGGGAAAGTGGTGGTGATGGGGATGGGGAAATCGGGTCACATCGCCCGTAAAATGGCAGCAACCTTTGCCAGTACCGGCACACCGGCTTTTTTTGTCCATCCTGCAGAAGCCAGCCACGGGGATCTGGGGATGGTAAGCCCTGGCGATGTGGTCCTCGCCATCTCTAACAGCGGCGAATCCCATGAAATTCTGGCACTGGTTCCGGTGATCAAACGGCTGAAAATTACGTTAATCTGCCTGAGCAGTCGGCCGGAGAGTGCCATGGCAAAAGCCGCCGATTTGCACTTAACCGTCAGAGTGCCTCAGGAAGCCTGCCCGCTGGGCCTGGCCCCCACCAGCAGTACCACGGCAACGCTGGTGATGGGAGATGCTCTGGCTGTTGCCTTACTGGAAGCCCGGGGTTTTACGGCAAATGATTTCGCCCTTTCACATCCCGGGGGGGCATTGGGCAGGAAACTCTTACTGCATGTCAGCGATGTCATGCATGCCGGTACGGAAATGCCCTGCGTCCCCTGCCATGCCTCACTACGTGACGCATTGCTGGAGATTACCCGCAAGAAAATGGGTATGACGGTGATCGTTGAGGAAGATATGACGATAGCCGGTATTTTTACCGACGGCGATTTGCGCCGGGTGATCGATATGGGGATCAACTTCCAATCGACTCTGATAGAGAAAGTTATGACGCCGGGTGGTATCCGCGTAACACCCAATATGCTGGCTGTTGATGCGCTAAATGTTATGCAAAGTAAAAATATAACCTCGTTACTGGTTGCGGATAACAATCGTCTGGTGGGTGTGGTACATATGCATGATATGTTGCGTGCCGGTGTCGTCTGAACAGGATAAGAGAATGAAAACTGAATTACCCGTTGAAACCTGTTACGGGCCTGTCAGCCAGGCCGTTATGGCCAGTGCAGCCGGAATAAAATTACTAATCTGTGATGTCGATGGTGTGATGTCTGACGGATTGATTTATATGGGAAACAGCGGTGAAGAACTGAAGGCCTTCAATGTCCGTGACGGTTATGGGATCCGCTGCCTGTTAACCAATGAGGTTGAAGTGGCGATCATTACCGGGCGTAAAGCCGGATTACTGGAAGATCGTTGCCGAACACTGGGTATCAGCCATCTTTATCAGGGACAATCAGATAAGGTTTTGGCCTTTCACGATCTTCTGGATAAACTGTCGCTCCGTCCGAATCAGGTCGCCTATATTGGCGATGATTTGATTGACTGGCCGGTCATGGCACAGGTCGGTCTCAGTGTTTCTGTGGCGGATGCCCATCCCTTATTACTCCAGCGCGCAGACTATGTCACACGTATCAACGGTGGCCGTGGTGCGGTAAGGGAAATTTGTGATCTTATTTTGATGGCACAAGATAAATTCGAGGATGCCAAAGGGTTATCGATATGAGTAAAACCAGATGCTGGATCACCCTCCTGCTGGCCATTATTGCGGTGGTATTGATTGGCTGGAACCTGACCAATCAGGGCTCCCCCTCACCTTCGGTGGCAACCGATGATCAAAGCCCGACCTATACCACGGCCAGTACCCATACCGTGGTCTATAACCCGGAGGGAGGGCTGGCGTATACGCTTGATTCAGCAAAAGTCACTTACTTTGATGCCACCCGTGAGAGCTGGTTTGATAACCCTGTCATGACCACGTATGACCCGCAAAAAGCACCGGCATGGTCAGTCAAGGCAGATAAAGCCAAATTAACGCAAAACCGTATGCTGTATCTTTACGGGCATGTGGAAGTTCGGGCCTTAAGCCCGGACGCGAAAATCGAACGTATAACGACGGATAATGCCCGGATTAACCTTGCCACCCAGGATGTGACCTCCGATGACCAGGTCACGCTGTACGGCCAGGGGTTCCACTCTACAGGGATGAAGATGCGGGGTAATTTACGCGCAAAAACAGCCGAATTAATTGAAAAGGTCAAAACCTACTATGAAATTCAACACCAAAACTAATAGCATCAGGTTACTGCTGATCAGTACATTGCTCGCTTGTAGCCTGCCGGCTCTGGCGGTAACAGGTGATTCGGAGAAGCCCGTGAATGTCACCTCTGAAAACCAGTCAATGGATATGCAGGGCAATGTGGCGACCTTTACCGGTAATGTCGTTATTACTCAGGGAACGATCAAAATTACCGCAGATAAGGTGGTTGTGACCCGTCCGGGCGGTGACAGCAAGAAAACCCTGGTGGATGCCTATGGCAATCCGGCCACCTTTTATCAGATGCAGGACAATGGCAAACCGGTCAAAGGCCATGCCGCCAAATTACATTATGATCTGGCGAAAGATATGATTGAGCTCACCGGCAATGCGTATATTCAGCAGTTAAACAGTAATATTCAGGGTGATCGCATTACTTATCTGGTGAAACAGCAAAAAATGCAGGCTTACAGTCAGGGGCAACAGCAACGTGTGACTACCGTTCTGGTACCTTCTGAATTACAGACCCCTAAAACCACGAAATCCCCTAAACAGAGTCAATAATACTTATGGCGACTTTAATTGCAGAGAACCTGGCAAAAGCATACAAAGGCCGACGTGTGGTTGAGGATGTGAGCCTGGAAGTGAAATCAGGTGAAATTGTCGGCCTGCTGGGCCCTAACGGGGCGGGTAAAACGACGACCTTCTATATGGTTGTCGGTATTGTCCCCCGCGATGCAGGCCGGATTGTTATCGATAGTGATGATATTAGTTTACTGCCGCTGCACGCCCGTGCCCGCCTGGGTATCGGATATCTGCCCCAGGAGGCCTCAATTTTCCGTCGCCTGAGTGTTTACGATAACCTGATGGCGGTCCTGCAGATCCGTAAAGATCTGACCGCAGAGCAACGGGAAGATCGTGCCAACGAGCTGATGGAAGAGTTCCATATTGAACATCTGCGGGATAGTCAGGGACAGGCCCTTTCCGGCGGAGAACGTCGCCGTGTTGAAATTGCACGCGCACTGGCCGCTAACCCCAAATTTATCCTGCTCGATGAGCCTTTTGCCGGCGTTGACCCTATTTCGGTCATTGATATCAAAAAAATTATCGAGCACCTGCGTGACAGCGGTCTGGGCGTACTGATCACTGACCATAACGTCCGTGAAACACTCGCGGTCTGTGAACGCGCCTATATCGTCAGTCAGGGTAAATTAATCGCTCACGGCACCCCGGAAGAGATTCTGGCAGACGAGCAGGTAAAACGCGTTTATCTCGGTGAAGAGTTCCGACTCTGATTCTGTTAATGTGTTCTTATTGATATTTTTTCAGGAAATACACGCCTCACTATGAAGCAAAGTTTGCAATTCAGACTCAGCCAACAACTGGCCATGACCCCCCAGTTGCAGCAGGCGATACGGCTGTTGCAACTGTCAACGCTCGAGTTACAACAAGAATTACAATTAGCTCTGGAAAGTAATCCGTTACTGGAACAAACAGAGGTACTCAACGAAGTTGATGCTGAGGAGTCAGGTGAAACCGCATCCCTGGATACACGGGAAGCCCTGGAACAAAAAGATATGCCGGAAGAGCTTCCTCTGGATGCCACCTGGGATGAAATTTATACCGCAGGTACCCCTTCCGGAACAGGCACAGATTATCAGGATGATGAATTACCTCTCTATCAGGGCGAAACCACACAATCCCTGCAGGATTACCTGATATGGCAAATGGAGCTTACCCCCTTCAGCGATACAGATCGCGCGATAGCCACGTCGATTGTCGATGCGATTGATACCACAGGGTATCTGACCGTTCCGCTGGATGACATTCTGGAAAGCATTGGTGATGATGAATTGGCCCCCGAAGAGGTCGAAGCGGTCTTAAAGCGTATCCAGCATTTTGACCCTATCGGCGTGGGTGCCAGAGATTTAAAAGAATGTCTGCTGATCCAGCTCTCTCAGTTTGCTCCTGAAACCCCGATGCTTGAAGAAGCGCGAATGATTGTTCGCGGGCATCTGGATCTGCTGGCAAACCATGACTTCCGCAGTCTGATGCGCGTGACGCGGCTCAAAGAAGATGTACTGAAAGAGGCGATGCTCCTGATCCAGTCGCTGGACCCGCGACCAGGGCAGTCTATTAATACCGGTGAGTCAGAGTATGTGATCCCGGATGTCCTGGTACGTAAGTCAGGCAACCAGTGGACCGTCGAACTCAATACCGACAGCCTGCCGAGGCTACGCATTAATCAGCAATATGCCGCGATGAGCGGCGGTGCCCGTAACGACAGCGATAATCAGTTTATCCGCAATAATTTACAGGAAGCCCGCTGGCTGATTAAGAGCCTTGAAAGCCGTAACGACACATTGCTTAAAGTTTCCCGCTGTATTGTCGAGCAGCAACAGGCCTTTTTCGAGCAGGGTGAAGAACATATGCGGCCAATGGTACTGGCAGATATTGCCCAGGCCGTGGAAATGCATGAATCCACGATTTCACGCGTTACCACTCAGAAATACCTGCACAGTCCGCGGGGCATTTTTGAGCTGAAGTACTTTTTCTCAAGCCATGTGAATACTGAAGGTGGCGGTGAAGCGTCCTCCACGGCAATCAGAGCGCTGGTTAAAAAATTAATTTCGACGGAAAACCCTGTAAAGCCCTTGAGTGACAGTAAACTCACTACTATGTTATCTGAACAGGGCATTATGGTCGCAAGACGAACCGTCGCTAAGTATCGCGAGTCTTTATCTATACCGCCATCAAATCAGCGAAAACAACTGCTTTGACGTTACAGAACCGCGGACCTGTGTCACCACCTTTGCAGGTCACCAGGTGGAAATAACGGAACCTCTGCATCAGTTTAGCGAACAAAAGTTTGCTACGCTGAAGCGTTAATTTCCGGCTATCCACCCTGAACTCCTGATCTCAGCGGTTGTCCATGTACTTTCAACAACAGAGGCACTCTGTGCCTGTGGATGGCTGTAAAGGGTGAATGATTGCCGGCATGGACTCGCGGTTTGCCACGATGAAGGCCGTGATCATGATACGCGACGGCCGTACAGGCAGTATTGGCTCAGTGCAGTAAAGGCAACCGTCGCGGGATAAAGATCAACCGATAACCACAATAGTGGCCAGATAAATCTGCAAGTGAAATTATATGAATAGTGAACTGACACTTGAACTTAGCCAGGTCCTTACCCCGGAATGTACACGTAATAATGTACACTGCCAGAGTAAAAAACGGGCATTGGAGATTATCAGCGAGCTGGCGGCAGCACAGCTGAATCTGCCACACCAGACCATTTTTGAAACTATCCTGAATCGTGAAAGGATGGGCAGCACGGGCATCGGCAATGGTATTGCCATCCCTCATGGAAAACTGGAAGAAGATACCTTACGCACCATTGGTGTGTTCATCCATCTTGAGCATCCTATTTCATTTGATGCTGTTGATAATCAGCCCGTCGATTTGCTATTTGCCCTGCTGGTTCCGGCAGATCAATGTAAAACTCACTTGCATACCTTATCCCAGGTCGCTAAGCGCCTGGCAGAAAAGAATATCTGCAGGCGTCTGCGGGCGGCACAAAGCGATCAGGAACTCTATGACATTATTATGGATGAGCAGCAGCGTACGGAAGAATAATTCCGGCCAATTGTTATCATTAGCCAGGATCATTACGGGAGAAAAGTCATGGTTCTGATGATCGTCAGTGGTCGTTCCGGATCGGGTAAATCTGTCGCACTCAGAGCCCTTGAGGATATGGGGTTTTATTGTGTTGATAACTTACCCGTTGATTTGTTGCCGGAGTTGGCCAACTCACTGGCAAAGCAGGATATTTCTGCAGCAGTGAGCATTGATGTGCGTAATATGCCGGAATCTCCGGAAATTTTCGAAAATGCTTTTAACCGCCTGTCTGACAAATTTACACCACAATTGCTGTTCCTGGATGCTGACCGCAATACACTGATCCGCCGTTACAGTGATACCCGCCGGCTGCACCCGCTTTCAGGCAGAAACCTGTCGCTTGAGAGTGCTATAGACGAGGAGAGCGATCTGCTTGAGCCACTGCGCTCCAGAGCAGACCTGATTATTGACACCTCTGAGATGTCGGTGCACGAACTGGCAGAAATGCTGCGGGCGCGTCTGCTGGGTAAACGTGAGCGCGAACTGACCATTGTGTTCGAGTCCTTTGGCTTTAAATACGGTATTCCGATTGATGCCGATTATGTCTTCGACGTCCGCTTCCTGCCAAACCCCCACTGGGACCCAACGCTCAGGCCTTTTACTGGCCTTGATCGCCCGGTGATCGAATTTCTTGACCGCCATACTGAAGTCCATAATTTTATTTATCAGACCCGCAGTTATCTTGAACTCTGGCTTCCGATGCTGGAAACCAACAACCGCAGTTACCTGACAGTCGCTATCGGATGTACTGGCGGAAAACACCGTTCCGTCTATATTGCAGAGCAACTGGCGGACTATTTCCGTTCACGGGGTAAAAATGTTCAGTCACGGCATCGTACATTGGAAAAGAAAAGAAAATGACAGTGAAAGAATCAGTAAAAATCAGAAATAAGCTGGGTATTCATGCCAGACCGGCGATGAAGTTATTCGAACTGGTCCGGAGTTTTGATTGTGAGGTGATCCTGCGCAACGAAGCAGGCACTGAAGCCGATGCCAGTAGTGTCATTGCACTGCTGATGCTGGATTCAGCGCAAGGTGGTCAGATTGAAGTCGAAGCAAATGGCCCGGACGAAGCCCGGGCACTACAGGCGGTGATCGAACTTTTCAACGCTGGTTTTGATGAAGACTAAACCGGCATCAACTCAGTACAGGTGATACTTTTCCAGAAAGCCGGTACCCCCTAACTGTTCCATCTGCCGCGAGATCCACTGCTGCCGTCCGCGGACATAGGCCGAGGGAGCACTGGCATGATAGATAATCGGGTTAGGTAAGACCGCAGCCAGCAATGCAGCTTCCTGCCCGGTGAGCTGGCTGGCATGTTTATGGAAATAGGTTTCTGAGGCCATTTCCACCCCAAAAATCCCAGGCCCGAACTCAGCAATATTCAAATAGACCGTCAGTATTCTTTTTTTACCCCAGAGAGTTTCCAGCCCTACTGTCAGCCCGGCCTCCAATCCTTTGCGTAACCAGCTACGCCCATCCCAGAGAAACATATTTTTTGCCGTTTGCTGGGACAATGTCGAAGCCCCGCGCATCTCTCCCCGTTGACGGCTATCCAGCACTGATTGTACTGCCGCAAAATCAAAGCCCCAATGCTCAGGAAATTTCTGATCTTCACCGGCAATCACTGCCAACGGCATCCAGGGGGAAATCTCCGACATACTGACCCAATGGGAACGGGCACGATAGGCCGTATTCCCCGAGACGAATGCGCCGACCTGCCGCTCTGCCATCACCGCGGAAAAGGGGACCGGCACGACGGAAAATATCAGGATAACGGCAATCATCATGGCAATGATCCCACTGACGGTCAGCAGAAAACACCGTTTAACTCTGTACCGGAATCCCTTTTTACTTGTCATCAGTCTGCTCCTGCAGCGGGCCTGTTTTGATATAACCGTGGTTCATTAATTATCATCCGACCGGGTGTTTGTATTAAATTTCCAATCCTATTTTTTGCAAAAAATCGCCGGTTATTGTGAATATTTTCAAAAACAGAGTAAGAATGACTCTGCTTTACAAGAATAATCCCAATAACATCAATCACTTCAAAAAATAAGGAATCGGTTCCAGGCTGTTCAGCTTTCGTTTAACTGTTAAGATAAATTAATCATTTCACCCTATTCACCCTGACCATTTTATTAACAATAAATTAAACATAACTTATCATTCAAAGGGAAAAAAGCAGATGCCGCTCCGGCCGGTGATAGCCTGGTATCAGTCAGGAGCGCATGACTATCGATAAACCTGGTTCCTTGCGCTCTCTGGTATAACGCTGCAACTTTATCATTCTCCGGGTACCTTGCAGCTTCTCCGGGAAGCTAACGGGACGGAACTCGCATTCTTACTTATTGTTTTTGTGCATAAATATTACTAAAGTCCCGCATCAGGCGAGTTGCAAATAAAAACATCATCAAATGAAAGGTTTTTGCGGGAATGATCATGGAGTAAGTTTTGCTATTCCGCCGATGAATCGGCTCATTCTGCCTGTCCATCGATTGCCCTTAAACGGTGCAGAGCAACAGAAACCTCTCTGACAACAGATGCCTCAGAAGGATTTCAACTTCATAAATCTTAATGAATTGTGGAAAAGTGACCTCAGTTTTTGTTAAGGTAAGTGCAGCAGTAATCCAATACCCCCTGTAGCCCCGGTTCCGACCGGATAACGACTGACGTATCCGGCTACAGAGTGACCGTTTCCCTGGTGTTGGCGCAATCTTCGCGCACCCCGGTTTATCCGGGGTCATTTTTTTGCTCTGCCGCCCCGGTTACTTTTCTGCTTCCCTGTTCTCTACCCACTTTCTTAGCGTATCTACTTCATGACGCCATTCATGTCGCAGTTCATCGATCCATTCCTGGACGTTGTCCCACCAGGCCGGGAGTTCCGGGGTCTGAATCTGCCGCGCAATCTCCTGCAGGTATTTTAATCCGACAGAGCCAGCCGCTCCCTTAATTTTGTGGCCCTCTTCCGCAATGCCTTTCTGATCTTTTGCCATCATGTTGGAGTCGAGGACATCAAGATAGCCCGGCATCATTTTTTCAAACATGCTCAGACTGTCATAGATAAGTTTTGGCCCTACCAGCTCAAGATATTGTTCCAGCATGACGATATCCAGGTGCTTCTGTTCAGCGGAAGATGCCGGTTCAGGGATCTGCTCTTCCTCATCCTGATGCGGGTTCCAGTATTTACTGATCACGGCAGTTAGCGCAGGGACGGCCAGCGGTTTGCTCAGCACATCATCCATCCCGGCTTCCAGATACTCTTGCTTATCTTTCAGCACATTAGCCGTCAGAGCGACCAGCGGAGGAAGTTCCTGCCCGGTAAAGCGCTGATGCAGTGTGCGTGCGACATCAAGGCCGGTCATATCCGGCAGCTGAATATCCAGCAATACCATATCGAACTCCCCGGGATCGAACATTTCCAGCGCCTCAGCACCAGTCATCGCCACCTCGGTTGAGCACCCTAGTTTATCCAGTACTGAACGGGCCACCACTACGTTTAGTTCGATATCCTCGACCAGTAAAATATGCAGAGCCGGCAGAGGCATGGCCTCCGGCTCATCAGCAGGCTCATCTATGATCGTCAGGGCTGGCGCATCAATTACCACGCTGAAGCAGGCACCTTCTCCGGGAAGGCTGCTGACCGTAATATCGCCCCCCATCGCCTGTGCCAGACGGTAAGAAATCGCCAGTCCGATACCGGTGCCGGTCGCCGGTTTACCCCCATGCTGATCTTTCACCTGGTAGTACATGGCAAAAATTTTGTCCTGCTCCGCCTTCGGAATACCGATCCCGGAATCTTTGACATCAAAGCGAAGTTTCTGCGCGGTGTCATCATAGGTGACGGTGACGATAATTTCGCCTTCGCGGGTGAACTTCACGGCATTACCAATCAGGTTCCATAGGATCTGACGCAACCGGGTCCCGTCGGCGACGATCGTTTCAGGCAAGGGTTGCTGTGCAGACATAATGAACTTCAGTCCCTTGGGCTGAACCAGCAGTCCGGAGAGATTTTCAAGATCAGCCAGGAAGCCGGTAAAATCGATAGGCTGATTGTCCAGCCTGACACGGCGACGTTCAATTTTATCCATTTCGATCACATCGTTGAAAATATTTCCCAGTGTGATCGCTGACACATGGATGGTTTTGAGATAATTCAGCTGTTCCTGACTCAGTTCGGTATCCAGCAGGATACGACTCAGGCCGACAATGCCGTTCAGCGGTGTACGAAGTTCATGACTGATGGTCGAGATAAAGGTCGTTTTTTCGCGGCTGGCATTTTCCAGTGCTTCCTGGTAACGCTTACGCTCGGTAATATCACGACCAAACCCCATCAGACCGGCGCGCTTTCCGACACGGTCATAGTAAGGAACTTTACGGATTTCAAAACAGGCTTTTTTACCATCCGGATACTGCAGCCACTGTTCATAAGTCAGCGCAACATTATGACGGAACACCTTCTCATCCGTTTCCAGTATTTTGGCTGCGGTATCGGCGTCATAGATATCCAGCGGTGATAACCCGACCAGCTGTTTCTCATTTTTCCCCGCCAGCAATTCGACGGCACGGTTACAACCGGAAAACTTGCGGTCAATATTGCGATAAAAGACCAGGTCAGGAGAGGCATCAAGAAATGAACGTAAGAAACTGGACTGCTGTTCCAGTTCTATCTGAGTCTTTTCACGGCTGGCCATTTCATCCTTGAGCTTATCCATAGCATGTTCACGGGCCTGTTCCGCTTTTTCACGATCATTAATTTCCTGATTGAGTTGCTGAATATTTTCTTTCAACTGCTGGTTAAGTTGTAAGTCCCGGTGACGCATCTCTTCGAGCTTATCCACCAGCCGGGCTAACCGCTGACGGGAGTCTTCCAGTTGATCAACGACCACAGAGAGGAAATACACTGCCCAGGGCGTGATCAGTAATCCAAAAAATACCGAACGGACGACATCGATACTTTCCACTCTGCCCTGTAATACCAGCGTAACGGCCATCTGGACAATCATTGCCAGCACAACTAAGGCTGAGGCCAGCAACAAAGAAAACCGGACCAGGCCAAGTTTGACCATCAAATCTACATAGTATTGCGCCAGTAATCTGATCTGTTTCATATACACTCCCTGACTGTGAACTCCCATCATAGCCTACCTTTTTAACGCAGAAACAGGTTGATAGGAATCACAGACGTATTTTCCCGAAGGATGCCGCAATCCTCTGCCGCCACCGCGTGAGGGTAAGACGTCATAAGATAAAACAATAAATGAATATAAATTCACAAGAAGTGAATCTTAACTCAACAAGCAATCCTATTAATTTTTTTAATGATCCCTGAGAACACGCAGAAAAAAAGGTTTATTCCTAAAACAGATATATTATGCAGCAATCTGCGAATAAGCGGAGTTTTGTGCTAAAAATCACTCCGGCACCAGCATGGTGCAGCTATTGAGATGCCGCACTATAGTGAGACAGTTCACAATTACCTCTGCATCCTGATTGTGCACAACCGGATAAAAAACCTATTAACTACTTAACATTCAATCAGATACAAAAAAACACCCGCCCTCGTCACAGAAAGAGTCACTATTTGACCTGACTTCGCTTTCCCGATAAGTTGGAAATCCACTGGAAGCTTTCTGTGCGGATCCATTGTCCGCCATATTTATGCAGTAGCAGAGGTTCCCTGTAACAAGTTCCCGACACTTGTCACATCGACGAAGCCCGCCATGGCAGAAGAAGCGATATAAGACATGTTTGTGCATCTCCATATGCCGCATTCTTACGCTGCTGTTGCGCATGTCTGACTGCCGGAATAACAAGAGTCTCTAGAGCCCGGGGAGGTTCACTAAATGTTGTATGATAAATCCCTTGAAAAGGATAACTGTGGTTTTGGACTGATCGCCCATATAGAAGGTGAACCGAGCCATAAAGTAGTACGTACGGCCATTCATGGACTCGCCAGAATGCAACATCGCGGTGCAATTCTGGCTGACGGTAAAACCGGTGATGGCTGTGGTCTTCTGTTACAGAAGCCTGACCGTTTCTTCCGTATTGTTGCGGAAGAAAAAGGCTGGCGTCTGGCGAAGAACTACGCTGTCGGTATGCTCTTCCTGAGTACTGATGAAGCCAGGGCCAGTGCTGCCCGTGCTATTGTCGAAGAAGAGATTATCCGTGAAACACTTTCTGTGGCCGGATGGCGCGAAGTTCCTACTAATCAGGACGTTCTGGGGGAGATTGCCCTGTCGTCATTGCCAGGGATCCAACAAGTCTTTATCAACGCCCCGGCCGGATGGCGTCCGCGTGATATGGAACGCCGTCTGTACATGGCTCGCCGCCGGATAGAAAAGCGTGTCGAAGCCCTGAATGACAGTGATTTCTATATTTGTAGTTTCTCCAATCAGGTGAATATCTACAAAGGGCTTTGCATGCCCACTGACCTGCCCCGGTTTTATCTCGACCTGGCGGATTTGCGTTTAGAATCATCTATATGCTTATTCCACCAGCGCTTCTCAACCAATACTGTGCCTCGCTGGCCACTGGCCCAGCCTTTCCGCTATATGGCACATAATGGTGAAATTAATACCATTGCCGGGAACCGGCAGTGGGCACGTGCACGTGCATATAAATTCAATACCCCATTGATCCCTGATCTGCAGACCGTCGCTCCGTTTGTGAACGAAACCGGTTCAGATTCCAGTTCAATGGATAACATGCTGGAGCTTTTCCTCAACGGTGGTATGGACCTGGTCCGCGCAATGCGTTTGCTGGTACCGCCGGCATGGCAGAACAATCCGGATATGGATCCTGAGTTACGCGCCTTCTTTGACTTTAACTCCATGCATATGGAGCCGTGGGATGGCCCCGCCGGTATCGTCATGTCTGACGGACGTTACGCGGCCTGTAACCTGGACCGTAATGGTCTGCGACCTGCCCGGTATGTTATTACCAGTGATAAATTAATTACCTGCGCCTCTGAAGTCGGTATCTGGGATTATCAGCCCGATGAAGTGGTCGAAAAAGGCCGTGTCGGTCCCGGCGAGCTGATGGTGATCGATACCCGTGAAGGCCGTATCCTCCATTCGTCAGAAACCGATAACGATCTGAAAAGCCGCCATCCTTATAAAGAATGGATGGAAAAGAATGTTAAACGCTTAGTCCCTTTTGAAGAGCTGACGGATGAGCAGGTGGGTAAACGTCACCTCAGCGATACGATGCTGGCGACTTACCACAAGCAGTTTGGTTACAGCAGTGAAGAACTGGACAGCATTCTGCGGGTACTGGGCGAGAATGGCCAGGAAGCCGTGGGGTCGATGGGTGATGATACGCCTTTTGCCGTGCTCTCCAGCCGCCCGCGCATTATCTATGACTATTTCCGTCAGCAATTTGCGCAGGTGACTAACCCGCCGATTGACCCGTTGCGTGAAAACCACGTGATGTCACTGGCAACCAGTATCGGCCAGGAGATGAATGTCTTCTGTGAAGCGGAAGGACAGGCCCACCGGGTGAGCTTTAAATCCCCTATCCTGCTCTACTCTGACTTTACTCAGCTGACGACGCTGGAAGGTAAGTACTATCGTGCCGATACCCTGGACTGTACTTTTGAGCCGGAAAGCGAAACGCTGGAGCAGGCTATCCACCGTCTGAATGATCAGGCGGAAGAACTGGTGCGTGAAGGGACCGTTCTGCTGGTGCTGTCTGACCGGGCGATCAGTATCGGTCGTCTGCCGGTACCGGCTCCGATGATCGTCGGAGCAGTCCAGGCGCGGTTGGTTGAAAAAAATCTGCGCTGTGATGCCAACATCATTGTTGAAACGGCGTCAGCCCGTGATCCGCATCATTTTGCAGTGCTGTTCGGCTTCGGCGCAACGGCGGTCTACCCATGGCTGGCCTATGAGTCTCTGGCACAGATGTCAGACAGCGGTGTTATCGGAAAAGATTATCGCAGTGTGATGCTGAACTACCGTAACGGCATCAATAAAGGTCTGTACAAAATCATGTCCAAAATGGGCATTTCGACTATCGCTTCTTACCGCTGTTCGAAGCTGTTCGAAGCTGTCGGTTTACATCAGGATGTGACCCGCCTCTGTTTCCAGAATGTCACCAGCCGGATCGGCGGTGCCAGCTTCAGTGATTTCCAGCAGGATTTAACGAATCTGGCGAAACGCGCCTGGTTACAGCGTAAGACGCTGGAACAGGGAGGATTACTGAAATACGTCCATGGCGGTGAATACCACGCCTATAACCCGGATATCGTAGGCACGCTGCAGCAGGCGGTTCAGAGCGGCGATTTCGATGACTACAGGAAGTATGCAGAACTGGTCAATAACCGTCCGGTCGCCACGTTGCGTGACCTGTTACAGTTACAGCCCGGCACTGACAGTATTCTTATCGACGATGTCGAGCCAGCCAGTGAGCTGTTTAAACGTTTTGACAGTGCGGCAATGTCTATCGGTGCGTTAAGCCCGGAAGCACATGAATCACTGGCTGAAGCCATGAACAGTATCGGCGGCTTCTCCAACTCCGGAGAAGGCGGTGAAGATCCTGCACGTTACGGCACCAATAAAGTTTCACGGATCAAACAGGTCGCTTCCGGTCGCTTTGGTGTGACACCGGCCTACCTGGTGAATGCGGATGTTATTCAGATCAAGGTCGCTCAGGGGGCGAAACCGGGTGAAGGCGGACAGTTACCGGGTGACAAGGTGACTCCGTATATTGCCAGACTCCGCTACTCTGTACCTGGCGTCACACTGATATCACCTCCGCCACATCATGATATCTATTCCATTGAAGACCTGGCGCAGCTGATTTTCGACCTCAAGCAGGTCAACCCGAAGGCGATGATTTCGGTCAAACTGGTTTCCGAACCGGGTGTCGGAACCATTGCGACCGGGGTGGCAAAAGCCTATGCGGATTTAATCACTATCGCCGGCTATGATGGCGGCACCGGTGCCAGTCCGTTGTCCTCGGTTAAATATGCCGGCTGCCCCTGGGAACTGGGGCTGGTAGAGACTCAGCAGGCACTGGTGGCCAATGGCTTGCGTCATAAAATCCGCTTACAGATCGATGGCGGGCTGAAAACCGGCCTGGATATCATTAAAGCCGCGATCCTGGGTGCCGAAAGCTTCGGCTTCGGGACCGGTCCGATGGTCGCGCTGGGCTGTAAATACCTGCGTATTTGCCACCTGAATAACTGTGCTACCGGTGTGGCAACTCAGGACGATAAGCTGCGCACCCATCATTACCATGGCTTACCGTTTAAAGTGACCAATTACTTTGAATTTATTGCCCGGGAAACCCGTGAAATTATGGCCTCACTGGGGGTAACCCGTCTGACTGACCTGATCGGCCGCACCGATCTGCTGAAAGAATTGGACGGATTTACGGCAAAACAGCAGAAGCTGGATCTTTCTTCACTGCTGAAGACTGCGCAGCCAATGCCAGGTAAAGCCATGTACTGTACCGAAAGCAACCCGCCGTTTGATAAAGGCGTGCTTAACAAAGCGTTGCTGGAACAGGCTGTCCCCTTTATTGAGCAGCGTCAGAGTAAAACATTCTATTTCGACATCCGGAATACCGATCGTTCCGTCGGCGCCACGCTTTCCGGTGCTATCGCCATGATTCACGGTGACCAGGGACTGGCGGCAGATCCTATCCGCGTTTACTTTACCGGAACCGCTGGTCAGAGTTTCGGGGTATGGAATGCCGGTGGGCTGGAAATGATCCTGACCGGGGATGCTAACGACTATGTCGGTAAAGGCATGGCTGGCGGGTTACTGGCTATCCGTCCTCCGGTAGGTTCTGCCTTCCGCAGCGTGGAAGCGACCATTGCCGGTAACACCTGTCTGTATGGCGCCACCGGCGGTAAACTTTTTGCCGCAGGTCGTGCCGGTGAACGTTTTGCCGTCCGTAACTCCGGAGCCATTACCGTGGTTGAAGGTATCGGTGACAATGGCTGTGAATATATGACCGGTGGCATTGTCTGCGTCCTGGGGCGCACCGGCGTTAACTTTGGCGCAGGGATGACCGGCGGATTCGCTTACGTTCTGGATGAAGACGGTGAATTCCGTAAACGCGTGAATGCTGAACTGGTAGAAGTGCTGGATGTTGAGCAATTACCGATCCATGAAGAGCATCTGCGCGGGCTGATTACTGAACACGTTCAGTATACCCAGTCCGGTCGCGGTGAAGAGATCCTGGCCAACTGGCCGGAATGGTCTGCTAAATTCACCCTGGTTAAACCTAAGTCCAGTGATGTCAAAGCATTGCTGGGCCACCGTAGTCGCTCCGCAGCAGAACTGCGGGTTCAGGCGCAGTAAGAGGTCACGATGAGTCAGAATGTTTATCAGTTTATCGACTTGCAGCGTGTTGATCCGCCGAAAAAACCGCTGAAACTTCGGAAAATTGAATTTGTAGAAATTTATGAGCCCTTCTCTGAAGGGCAGGTTAAAGCTCAGGCCGATCGCTGCCTGGACTGCGGTAACCCGTATTGCGAATGGAAATGTCCGGTTCACAACTATATTCCTAACTGGCTGAAGCTGGCCAATGAAGGCAGGATTATGGAAGCGGCAGATCTGTCACACCAGACCAACAGCTTGCCGGAAGTCTGTGGCCGTGTTTGTCCACAGGACCGCCTGTGTGAAGGCTCGTGTACGCTCAATGCGGAGTTTGGTGCCGTCACCATCGGTAATATCGAGCGCTATATCAACGATAAAGCGATGGAGATGGGCTGGAAGCCGGACATGTCGCATGTCACGCCTACCGGTAAACGTGTCGCCGTCATTGGCGCCGGCCCTGCCGGTCTGGCTTGTGCGGATGTCCTGACCCGTAATGGTGTAAAGGCAGTGGTCTTTGACCGTCACCCGGAAATTGGTGGTTTGCTGACCTTTGGTATTCCTTCTTTCAAATTAGAAAAAGAAGTGATGATCAAACGTCGCGAACTGTTCACCGAAATGGGCATTGAATTCCGTCTGAATACTGAAGTGGGACGCGATGTTCAGCTCAGCGACCTGATGGATGAATTCGATTCTGTGTTCCTGGGTGTCGGGACTTACCAGTCAATGCGTGGTGGCCTGGAAAATGAAGATGCGCCGGGTGTATTTGATGCCCTGCCTTTCCTGATTGCGAATACACGTCACACCATGGGCTTTGAGCCACTGGAAGAGCAGCCTTATATCACCATGCAGAGTAAACGCGTTGTCGTGCTCGGTGGCGGGGATACGGCGATGGACTGCGTGCGTACGTCCATTCGTCAGGGTGCCAGTCATGTGACCTGTGCTTACCGTCGTGATGAAGAGAATATGCCAGGCTCGCGCCGCGAGGTGAAAAATGCCCGTGAAGAAGGGGTTGAGTTCCGGTTTAACCTGCAACCTTTAGGTATCGAGATCGACAGCCAGGGTCGCGTCTGTGGCGTTAAGATGGCACGTACCGAAATGGGTCCTGAAGATGCGGCAGGACGCCGCCGGGCAGAGATCGTCGCAGGTTCTGAGCACATCATTCCGGCGGATGCCGTAGTCATGGCATTCGGTTTCCGTCCGCATGGTATGGAGTGGCTGGCAAGCTTCGGCGTCGAACTTGACGCTCAGGGACGTATTATTGCACCTGAGAACAGTGATAACGCTTTCCAGACCAGTAACCCTAAGATCTTTGCCGGGGGCGATATCGTCCGTGGTTCTGACCTGGTCGTTACCGCTATCGCTGAAGGCCGTAAGGCGGCTGAAGGTATTATGGATTACCTGGAGGTCTGACAGACTTCCGGTTTCCATCCTGAAAAGGCACAGTATTGTGCCTTTTTTTTTCGCCCGCCCCCCGGCTCCCCCGCCTGCAAATGTCCGGAGTCAGGCTTTTTATGTACATATTTTAGCCAACCCTTCCGTTATCCTGCCTTTTGCTTACGGAATATCCCGTAGCCAGAAAAAGGAACTGATATGGATTTCTCAGGAAAGGTCGTCATTGTTACCGGCGGAGCCAGCGGTATTGGTCTCGAAACGGTCAAAGCGTTTGCTTCTGCCGGGGCATCTGTGGTCATTGCGGATATTGCCCCTGACAGCGAACAGATCACCCGCGAACTTCAGCAACAAGGAATGTCCGTGATCTTCTGCCAGACAAACGTATGTAGTGAGGCGGACCAGCAGCAGTTGATCGAAACGACTCTCCGGCATTTTTCAGGGCTGGATATTGTGTTTGCCAATGCCGGTATCGCCCGCGATGGTGTCGCAGCAGATCTCTTATTCACCGACTGGCAGAAAACAATCGATATCAATCTTTCCGGGGTGTTTCTCAGTAATAAATATGCGCTCCGGCATTGGACGGAACATAACCTCCCCGGGGTTATCGTGAACTGCGGCTCCATCCATAGCTTTGTCGGTAAACGCCACGTCACCGCTTATGCCGCCGCCAAAGGCGGGGTCAAACTGTTGACCGAAACACTGGCCGCAGATTATGCCGGGAAAAATATCCGCGTGAATGCGGTTTGTCCGGGCTATATCGATACCCCGTTACTTAGCAAACTTTCCTCAACACAGAAAGAAGAGCTGATTAAGCTTCACCCGCAGGGCCGCCTGGGGCGTCCTGAGGAAGTCGCCGCCGCGGTCCTTTTTCTTGCCAGTGACCAGGCCGGGTTTATCAATGGTGCATCGTTGCTGGTCGATGGCGGATATACTGCCCAATAGCTTGTTTCAGGCATAAAAAAACCGGCCTGCGGGCCGGTTTTCATGACATCCTGATAACTTACTTAACAATGCGTAGCGCCGGACGTCCGCCGCCGCGCGGAGGATGAGGGGGTTCATCATCGCCATCAGTCTCTGAGTCGGTCGTGCCCTCAGGCAAATCACCCTCAATGACTGACATGATAGTTTCTGACGGAGCAGCCTGCGGCTCAGCATCATCTTCTGATAACTGGTCATAGGCAGGCTCAGGTTCAAACATGGTTCCGGCACCATTCTCACGTGCATAGATGGCCATCACCGCATTCATCGGCACAACGACCTGACGAGGAACGCCACCAAAACGGGCGTTGAAATGCACGGCATCATTGGTCATCTCAAGATTACCGACAGCACGCGGAGCAATGTTCAGTACAATCTGTCCATCACGCGCATATTCCAGCGGAACCATCACGCCCGGCAGATTAATATCAGCCACCAGATGTGGCGTCAGATCATTATCCAGCAGCCATTCATAGAATGCCCGTAACAGATAAGGACGACGTGCACTCAGTTCAGTCATTTCCATAATCAGCCCCGAAATTGCAGACGCATTTCGCGTTCAGTTTCGGTCAGAGAGGCCAGGAAAGAGTCACGTTCGAAGACGCGTGTCATATAGCCTTTCAGCTCTTTAGAGCCTGTGCCGCTCAGGTCTACACCCATTGAAGGTAAACGCCACAGTAACGGAGCCAGATAGCAATCAACCAGGCTGAATTCTTCGCTCATGAAGAAAGGTGTACGGGCGAATAAAGGCGCAATTGCCAGTAACTGCTCACGCAGTTGCTTACGGGCATCATCAGCTTCCTGAGCAGTTCCTTTCTCGATACGGAACAGCAGGCTGTACCAGTCCTGCTCGATGCGATGCATCATCAGGCGGCTTTCACCCCGGGCGACAGGATACACAGGCATCAATGGCGGATGAGGAAAACGCTCATCCAGGTATTCCATGATAATACGTGATTCATACAACGTCAGTTCACGGTCAACCAGAGTCGGCACCGTACAATACGGATTCAGGTCAATAAGATCCTGCGGAAGGTTATCCATATCGACCTGTTCGATCTCCACACTAACGCCCTTTTCGGCCAGTACGATACGTACCTGATGGCTGAAAATATCACTGAGTCCGGAAAACAGTGTCATTACCGAACGTTTGTTGGCAGCGACAGCCATGAAAACCTCCACTTAGCTCAAAAAGATACTACGAATAGCCAACAACAGCCGACTAGCCAGTATGCATAAAACCTGTCAGTCTGCTCAGATACCCTGTTACAGGCCCTCAGGCCCCCGGGGCATCGCTCTTGCCGACAGGTATAAATCAGGGCCATAGTCTACCAGATCTTCACCTGTTTGTGGGGGGTGATTAAAGATTTACCAATAAATAGTCCTGAACTGCAGGCCTCTGAGCGTCGGAAAACAAAAAACCCGCCGAAGCGGGTTTTTGAGGCCAATTGCAATGCTGCATAAGCAGCAAAGAATTAACGTTTGGAGAACTGTGGACGACGACGTGCTTTACGCAGACCGACTTTCTTACGTTCAACTTTACGTGCATCACGGGTAACAAAGCCCGCTTTGCGCAGTTCTGAACGCAGAGATTCGTCATACTCCATCAGAGCGCGTGTGATACCGTGACGGATCGCACCTGCCTGACCAGAGATACCACCACCTTTAACGGTGATGTACAGATCAAACTTACCTACCATATCAAGCAGTTCCAGCGGCTGACGCACGACCATACGTGCAGTCTCGCGACCGAAATACTGTTCTAAAGAACGCTGATTGATAACGATGTTTCCGCTGCCCGGCTTGATAAAGACGCGAGCGGATGAGCTTTTGCGGCGACCTGTGCCGTAGTTTTGAGTTTCAGCCATTGCCTGTAATCCCGATTAAATGTCAAGAACTTGCGGTTGCTGTGCCGCATGGTTGTGCTCGTTACCTGCGTAAACTTTCAGTTTACGGTACATAGCACGACCCAGTGGGCCTTTTGGCAGCATGCCTTTAACCGCGATTTCAATCACACGCTCAGGACGGCGATCAATCATCTCTTCGAAGGTCGCTTGCTTGATACCACCGATGTGGCCAGTGTGATGGTAATAGATCTTATCGCTACGCTTGTTACCAGTAACAGCAACTTTCTCGGCGTTAAGAACGATAATGTAATCACCGGTATCAACGTGCGGAGTGTATTCCGCTTTATGTTTGCCACGCAGACGACGAGCCAGTTCAGTCGCTAAACGACCTAAAGTTTTGCCTGTCGCGTCAACAACATACCAGTCACGCTGTACGGTTTCTGGTTTAGCTGTAAAAGTTTTCATTGAAAAGCTTACCCAAATATAAGTTACACGTTGGTGAAATCCCAAACGCTTAAGTAAACGATTGAGGCTCACACGACTATTTTGCCAGTAAGCCTACCCCTTCGGATAGAGTTACCGGATCACAAAGGTTTTTGGGAAAAAAAACCATTTGCCGTAACGTGGGGTCGCAAGATTATAGAGAAGTCCCCCGCAAAGGTCGACCCTTTTTGCGATAAAATTGCTTACCCTCTTCCCGGCATTTGCATTCAGGGCAAATGCGGGCGGCGCAGATACTCCTCACTCTGCATTTCCTGCAGACGTGAAAGACAGCGCTGGTACTCAAAATTCAGTTGGTTACCCCGATAAATATCACCCAACGCCGCTTCTGCGCAGACGACCAGTTTAACATGCCGTTCATAAAACTCATCGACTAATGCCAGAAAACGTCTTGCCTGGTCTTCCATCGCCTGAGTCATGACCGGAACATTAAACAGCAGCACAGTATGATAGCGCTTTGAAAGCTCGATATAATCCCGCGGACTACGCGCCTCACCACACAGGGTGGAAAAATTTATCGCAACCACCCCGCCGCAGGATTTTCGCGTGGCCAGCGGACGATGGTTGATCTCCAGCACCGGCGATTCCGCCGCCTGATAGTCACACCCGGCCAGCGCACCAAACATCACCGCCATTTCCTGCTCACTGGCATCACCTGGCGGCGTTTTCCATAAGTGTGCTGACGTCAGAGTGCGTAACCGGTAGTCGATGCCGGCATCCACATTCATAATGCTGCAGTGGCGCTTAATTTGTTCGATGGCAGGTAAAAAGCGTCCGCGCTGCAGTCCGTTGCGGTAGAGATCATCCGGAGGAATATTGGATGTTGCGACCAGAGTAATCCCGCGTGCAAACAGCGCTTCCATCAGCGTACCCAGTAGCATGGCATCGGTAATGTCCGAGACAAAGAACTCGTCAAAACACAATAAATCTGCTTCCGCTTTGAAGCGATCAGCGATAATCAGTAACGGGTCGCTGTGCCCCTGTAATTCAGCCAGCTCCTGATGCACTCGCAACATAAAACGGTGAAAATGCAACCGGAGTTTACGCTGACCCGGAATAGACTGAAAAAACAGGTCCATGATCCAGGTTTTTCCTCGCCCGACACCTCCCCACATATATAGTCCGCGAACAGGGCTAACGTCCTCAGAAGAGGTCTTACCAAATAAGCCGGATAAGCGGGCCAGCAAACCCGGCCGGGTGACCGGGGGCTGCGGCATTCGTTCAGTAAGGGACTGATAAATCTCATCAAGGCAAGTCACCGCTGATTGTTGTACATCATCAGGCTGGTAATCGCCGCGGTTAAGCTCTTGCTGGTATAGGGCCAGAGGAGATGTCATTTGCATTTTTCTCAGCTTTTCAGAAAAGCCCCGTCAGGGGTGTTTGACGAAAAAAAAACCGTTATACAGTACGACAGCCTGACTCAGGATTCCACATCCATCAGATTAACGGGTATAGTGACTGTCATTGAAGTAGGTTATCTTCTTGTTGTTAACTGATTATCATGAAGAAGAAACCGTTGTACCCTGAATAACAACGGAAATTAGGGGAGTTATTATGACCTGGGAATACGGAATTATCGGATTAGTGGTTGGGCTGGTCATTGGCGCAGTCGTGATGCGCTTCGGTAATAAGAAACTGCGTGAGCAGCACACGGTTCAGTATGAGCTGGAAAAATCCAAAGCTGAACTGGAAGAATACCGCAAAGAACTGACCAGCCATTTTGCACGCAGTGCAGAGTTACTGGACAATATGGCCCACGATTATCGTCAGCTCTATCAGCACATGGCGAAAGGTTCTAATGAGCTGCTGCCGGATTTACCTGGTGATCAGAATCCTTTCACCTGGCAGGTTACAGAAGCAGAAGCCGATAACGATCAGGCACCGGTACAAATCCCGCGGGACTATTCAGAAGGCGCATCAGGATTACTAAGAAACGGCCCCGCGAGTCGTAAGTAATCTCCCCGGGTGCGATCGCACCCGGCTCTTTTTATTGACCGGTCGTCTCCGGGCTTGCTCCATCTTTTAACCGCGGGAATACTTTCAGAATGAAAAAACTATCGCCATTATTTTTAGCCCTCTCATTGAGTGCCGGACTGAATTTATCACTTTCACCGCTGGCCCACGCCACTTTGCCTGTGAAAGTGGAGGGCCAGCAGTTACCTTCTCTGGCACCGATGCTCTCCCGCGTGTTACCTGCTGTCGTCAGTGTTCAGGTCAGTGGCATACAAGCGCCGGCCAGTGATCAAAATACCCCTCAGCCACTGAAAAAGTTCCCGGGTCAGCCCTCCCCGCAAAGTACACAGCCACAGCCTTTTGAAGGCCTGGGCTCAGGGGTGATTATCAATGCGGAAAAGGGCTATATCCTTACTAACCATCATGTCATCAGGGATGCGACAAAAATCACCGTACAGTTGAGTGACGGACGCCAGTTTGATGCCAAAGTGCTGGGCAGTGATACCCCGACCGATATCGCATTATTACAGGTGAAAAACCCGAAAGATCTGACACAGATTAGCGTGGCAAACTCTGATCAACTGCAGGTCGGTGATTTTGCAGTGGCTATCGGTAACCCGTTCGGCTTAGGACAAACCGCAACATCCGGCATTATTTCAGCACTGGGACGCAGTGGCCTGAATATTGAAGGACTGGAAAACTTTATCCAGACCGATGCTGCCATCAACCGGGGCAACTCCGGTGGTGCACTGGTCAATCTGCGCGGTGAACTGATTGGTATCAACACGGCTATCCTGGCATCGAATGGCGGTAACATCGGTATCGGTTTTGCCATCCCCGGGAATATGGCCATGAATATTGCCGACCAGCTGATTAAATACGGTCAGGTAAAACACGGACAACTCGGTATCAAAGGCACTGAACTGACCCCGGAGATGGCGAAGGCCTTCAATGTGAATGTCAGCCGGGGCGCATTTATAGCAGAAGTGCTTCCGGGATCTGCCGCCGCAAACGCCGGGCTGAAGGCCGGTGACATTATTACCACCCTCGATGATAAATCCCTGTCCGGATTTGCAGAGCTGAGAGTGAAAGTTAGTACCCACTCTCCTGGAGATAAATTACGACTGGGTATACTGCGTGCCGGCAAGCCTCTGGCTATCGTGGTCACACTTGAGCAAAGCGGTGCCAACGTATCCGCAGTGACCCGTCTGGCTGAACCCGCCTTCCAGGGAGCGACGTTTACTGATGGTGAAACGGTCAGCAAAGAGAAAGGGATAAAAGTAGCAGAGGTGATAAAACAGAGTCCGGCTGCGCAGGTGGGAATGCATCCCGGCGATGTCATTATCAGCGTTAACCGCCAACGGGTACAAAATCTGGCAGAACTTCACAAAGTACTGGAAACCAAACCGGATGTTATCGCGCTGAATGTCATTCGTGGCCAGGAAAGTATCTATCTGTTAATGCGTTAAAAAGCAGATAACGACCGGCACAAGCTGATACCCGTCCCGGTCGTTATCATGTTATCCTTACTTCCCCTTTCCCTGCAAAACGATCGGCATGTTAATCAAATTATTACGTTCGGTGATTATCGGCCTTATTGTGGCTGTGGTGCTGTTACTGGTCATGCCCGGATTCCATACCGGAAGCTGGCTGTCAGGACTTTTTGGCCATTCTTCTGACGCCTCTGAGGAGCCTATTGTCAGCTTTAGCCAGGGAGTGAGGCGTGCTGCCCCCGCAGTGGTTAATGTCTATAACCGTAACACCCAGGCGAATAATAATCAGGGGATCACCACTCTGGGTTCCGGGGTCATTATGAATTCCCGCGGATATATTCTGACCAATAAACATGTGATCAATAACGCCGGACAAATTATTGTTGCTCTGCAGGATGGCCGGTTTTATGAAGCGACTCTGGTGGGCTCAGACGCGATGACCGATCTGGCCGTGCTGAAAATTTCCGCCTCTAACCTGCCCGTGATCCCGATTAATACCAAACGCATCGCGCATGTCGGTGACGTCGTGATGGCCATCGGTAACCCTTATAATCTGGGACAAACCGTGACTCAGGGAATTATCAGTGCCACCGGCCGGGTCGGGCTGAGTTCGTCAGGCCGCCAGAATTTCTTACAGACCGATGCCTCCATCAATCAGGGTAACTCCGGTGGCGCACTCATTAACTCGCAGGGCGAACTGGTGGGTATCAATACCCTGACCTTTGATAAAAGCAGCGACGGTGAGACGCCTGAAGGCATTGGTTTTGCTATTCCTACCGCGCTGGCGACCAAGATTATGGATAAACTTATTCGTTATGGTCGGGTGATCCGGGGCTTTATCGGGATCACGGCCCGCGAAATCCCGGCTTTCCATACCCAGGGGACAAGTCTGGATAAAATTCAGGGACTGGTGGTCAGTGAAGTCGCCCCCGGCGGACCGGCCGAAAAGGCAGGTATCCAGCCTAACGACCTGTTGCTCAGTGTGAACGGAAAGCCTGCGTTATCGGCTCAGGAAACCATGGACCAGGTCGCGGAAATCAGGCCGGGTTCGGTGATACAGGTGCAGGTATTACGTAATGATAAAAAGCTGACCTTGCCGGTGACGATTCAGGAATTCCCTCACGACAACTAAGCAGGACAAAGCGAACTGGCACGGAGAACGAAACAGGTATCCGCTGCCGGTTCTTATTTCCGTCCTGAAACACTCTTACAGCCATCAGTTGCCGCGGGGATCCTGCCCCCGGAGACAGTAATCTTCTGATCTTCCGATGAATAATCCCTGACGGTCAGTCATGTCCTGTTGATCCCCCGCCAGTGAATCTCTTTGCCGTGGTCGCCAGCCCTTCCTCTGAAGAGCGGAAAAGACGTAAACACCGCAAAAAAAAGATGAACAACATAAATAACCAGGGGTACAGAGTTAAATAGCGATTTGGACTATTCTGGATTCTTTGATAAAATCCGCGCCCTGCTCACACCAGGGCTGGATAACAGGTTACGCATTGCATAAAAATTCATCAGCATGCATAATAATGTAACCCTTTTACGGATTTCCACTCATATAAAAAATGGTAGCCTATGCGAATCGCTTCTAAACAGGAAGATTTAATCAGGGCATTCAAGGCCCTGCTGAAAGAAGAAAAGTTTAGTTCACAGGGCGAGATTGTTACTGCGCTTCAGGACGAAGGCTTTAATAATATTAACCAGTCTAAAGTGTCGCGGATGCTGACCAAGTTTGGAGCCGTTCGTACCCGTAATGCGAAAATGGAGATGGTGTACTGCCTGCCTGCCGAACTCGGGGTACCCACCACGACCAGCCCGTTAAAGAACCTGGTTCTGGATATCGATTTCAATGATGCACTGGTCGTCATTCATACCAGTCCCGGTGCTGCACAGTTGATAGCGCGGTTGCTGGATTCATTAGGTAAAGCCGAAGGGATCCTGGGTACCATCGCGGGTGATGACACTATCTTCATTACTCCGTCCCGGGGGTTCACCGTGAAGAAACTCTATGATGCTATCCTGACATTATTCGAGCAGGAACTTTAATACAGCACACCACTTCCCTGCCGCCACTGTCATAGCGGCAGGGGCATTCCCGCATTCCCGCATTCCCGCATTCCCGCATTCCCGCATTCCCGCAGCATAAAACATCACAATAATGAAACAAAAATGAAGGAGCAGAGGAAATAGCACAAAATGACAAATCGTTGCATCCTGTTGTTTGTAGTGACAAAAAAAAGTCAAAGGTTAAATAATATTCATCTGTTAGTTGAATTTGTTATAAAAAATATCAAGTAAACGGTTACATTCAACCAAAGTATTATTAGCAATGTATTAATTTCCCAGGTTACCAGTACTATAATGCTTTCCGTGATCAACATCACAAAAAATTGAAAATTATTAACTGAGGAATCAATCGTGAGTATAAAAGCCGGACTGGCTATGATGGGTGTATTAACTGTTCTTTCATTTACCGCATCTGCTGCACAATCAATTAATAGCGAGCAGGCACAAGGTATGCACTCCATCGGGGTTATCACCGTCAGTGGCATTAATTCGGCACCGTCAGATATTAATCAACAATTAAATAGCAAAGCTGATGCAATGGGTGCCCGTGCGTATGAAATTACCGAAAACTATATGAATGGTAATTATCACGCGACTGCAGTAGTTTTTAAATAACACAGTAACTTTCCATGTAAGGCAATGACTGCAAAATACTCTTTCCTGATAACAGGATAATTACGACGAAAAAAAATAAGGCTAATCGCTGCGGTAACGTTAGTTCTCCGTCAGCCTTATTAAGGTGACAGTCTGCAGACTGTTATACCGGTTCCGGACCATAAGATAAGAATAATATTATAACGACCGGGCCTTCCCGGAAAGAAGTTCTATCCCCTGAAAAATGTCATTTCAGCCCCCTTTCGGGGGCTTTTTTTATTTGTCCTAATCGTCAGTCGTCAAACCTCTTCCGGATGTATGACATGACGTAGCCTTCTTTAATTACAGGTTAATCAATGTGTTTCGGTAGCGTATCAGGATGTCCTCCAGACGGTGCACCGGCTCGATCACAGAAACCGGCACCGAGTGCTCATGAAGCTTCTGCTGGTAAATTTCCAGTTCCTGTAATAGCTGATTGTAATAATGGCTCCGCTTCTCATCATTATGTGATGAAATAACTCTGTCTCCGGTATGTCGCAATCTGCGATGGAATTCAGATAACTCAGCCGCAGGCGGGATATTTGCCTTTCGCAAACGTTGATGGCTAATAATCAGCGTTAATGCCAGACGATATTTATTAATATCATCCGGGAAAAGGTTAAGCAGCAGGAATAACTGCTGATAGAGTGCCGGCAGATGATTTTCCCGGCGCCTTTCAGGATCCGTCGTCAATGCCGATACCGCAGCATAAATAAAGCGATTAAGAATTTTTCTTCCGGTACGGGCTTTAGATTTATCCCGGATAAGTAAAATCACCATCATCGCCAGGAAACAGCCAATAACCTGCCCCAGTGCACTATCAAGGAAAGTATTAATACCGAAATCCATCGGATTACTCAAAACCAGAATATTTAGCGTACCGACAAATGCACCAAGAGTACCCAACTGCCGACGCTGAATAAAAATACCGGCAACAAAAGCCATACTGCCCATGATAAGACAGAGCAGAAAAATGCTTTGTTGTGTCCCTGGTAGCAGGAACATGTAATACAGTGCTCCGAGCGGAACGGCCACTGACATACCGTACAGAAAATCTTTTGCCAGCATCAGTGGATTGGGCAATCGCATGGCTAATGCGGTCACAACCGCCAGCATCACCATACAGGCACTGCCGGCATTCCAGCCGGAATAGAGCCAGAAAAGTGACCCCAGTGCAGTAGCAACAAAGGTACGGATCCCGTTTATCATCGCCGGATGCGTCTCGGCAGAACGCACATGCACAACAATTTCACGTTGCAGGATAGCTTCTTCAATATGGCTGATCCTGGCATTCGTTTTCAGCCCTTTCAGTAACACCAGATATTCACTGGCGGCACCTATCCATGTGCTGATCGTTTCCGGCACCTGGCGGTTCCCCGTTAATGTCACCAGACGCCGTAACGCTTTCAACTGCTGATACAGTTCAGAAAAGTTACTGACATCACGGTTGATCACCTCATAAAATTCAGAAGGGATATACTCTTGCCGGGTGGTGCTGATTAGAAAGGTTTCTGCAGCCTGGGTTATCATGGTCAAAGAAAGTGTATTGAGCATCTTCATCCGGCGACCGGAACGATGCCAGTGAGTCGATTCCATTCTTAGTTGCTGACGCATTCCCCCCAGCGCAGTGGTACGACGGACTAATGCGCCCCAGGCTTTATCCAGTTCTTCTTTATCCGCCTGCCTGACACAAATCTGCAGCAGCTGGTACTGAGCTATCAGTAACGATTCGGTTTCATGGTCGATCACTTTCTTAATCGAACGGGGAGAAAAGATTATATCGGCCAGGATCACACAAAAAATCCCGATGCTGATTTCACTGCAACGCTCAACCGCAAAACGAGGAACCAGTGCCAGTGAACCATTGGCCGCGACCGTCACCATGATAATTAAGGCGGTGTAACCGGCCAGCCCTAATGCATAGGCATTCTCAGCACGCATCAGCGAAGAGAGCCAGACACAAATTCCGGCCCACAGACAACACAACATCAACATAACGACGGGCGCGCGGGCAGTGAAGATCATGATAGTCAGCGCTGCAATGCACCCAAGGAAGGTACCGATGACCCTTAATATTCCCCGATGCCGCAGAGCCCCGGAGTAAGGGTCTCCGCCGGTAGCAAACGCTTGTCCGCCTGCTACAATCGCTGCCGTCATTACCGCCCAACGCGGAGTTTCTAAATTACAGAAGAACCCCAGCATCAGTGCCAGTAAGACGGCAAATGTCAGCTTAACCGGGAAACGTAAAAACTGAATCACCGCCCCCACAATCAACCAAACTCACGTAGTCGGTTCAGTAAATCTGTCGCCGGAGAGGGTTTTTCATCAGGCCGGTCTTTATCTCCGGTAACCACAACCGTCGCCGTCGTCCCTGCCGGGAAACGATTGCCAGGTTGCACATCCAGATGAATACGCACCGGAACACGCTGTGCCAGACGGACCCACTCCAGGTTAGAATCGACCGTCGCCATGCCCTTGGAGTCAACACTGCTGCTACTGTTCGTCACCCCGGCGGCAATACTGTCGACGGATCCTCGCAGGACGGTATTGCTACCCAGCGGAGTAATTTCTGCCCGGTAACCCGGTTTAACACCACTGAGTTTGGTTTCTTCCATATAGGCAATGACATAGAATGTGCGAGCCTTCACCAACGCCACAGCCACAGAGCCACGGCTGATAAATTCTCCGCCATACACCGTCAGGTTAGTCACCCAGCCATCTGCCGGCGCCCTGACATCCGTACGGGTTAAATCAATCTGCGCTAAATCACGGGCAGCTTTCGCCTGAGCCAGTTGCTGCTCGCTGGTTTGCAGAGTGTTATTTGCCTGTTCTACCGCTTCTTTCGACAACGCAACGGCACCCAACTGGTTACGACGTGCGGCTTCGCGGCGCTTCTCGTCCACGACCGACTGGTAATAGTCAACATTCGCCTGCGCTTCATCCAGCGCTTCCTGGAAGCGTGGACGGTCAATTTCAAACAACGTGTCGCCTTTTTTCACGAACTGGTTATCATGCACTTTGACATCAGTGATGAGCCCGGTGACGTCAGGAGAAATCGCCACGACATCGGCGGCAAATTTAGCGTCCCTTGTCCACGGCGATTCGGTGTAGTAGACCCAGGCGCGAAAAACAATCACGATGGCAACGGCCACCAGGATCAGGGTTATCGCATAACGTGCGACTTTTTTTAAAGCGTTTTCACTGAAACCTCAGACCATTAAACTGGAAACAAGATAAAAGACACAGCAATAAAGAGCCGTATTAAAAAGTGAAGGATGCCAGACCAGGTCATAAATACCGGTGGGCGTCAGAATTCTTTTCACCACCCAGAACAACAGCAGTGACAGAATGAGTTCAACGAAAACGGGCGGAAACGATAGCCCGAAAACGACTAGTACCGGGTGAACACTCATTAAAAATCCTTTAGAATCAAGACCATAAATCAAAAGGCACTCGGATACCTGATGATCACGGCCATCAACATCAGGATGAACTCGACCTGATGGCGGGTGAACCACAAGCATATGTCAACAAAAGCGATTTTGTATAATTTTCAGACGTTACTGCAGCACAAAATTATCGATGCGATCAGACTATAGTAACGTGTCTGATAGTTAGTTTTCTACAAAATGTGACGCAAATCACTTTTAAGCCAGAGTTAATAATGGAAAGATTGAAAGGAATGTCTGTTTTTGTGAAAGTTGTCGATCTCGGTTCTTTCACTGCAGCAGCACGGCAATTACACCTTAGCGTATCTTCTGTGAGCCAGACAATCGCAAAGCTGGAGGATGAGCTTCAGGTTAAACTTCTTAACCGAAGTACACGGAGTATCGGCCTGACCGAAGCCGGCAGGATCTATTATCAGGGCTGCCGACGCATGCTGCATGAAGCTAATCAGGTCCATGAGCAGCTCTACGCCTTTAATAATACCCCTATCGGTATGCTGCGCATCGGCAGTACCACAACCATGGCGCAGAATGTCCTTTCGCCGATGACCGCTCAGCTGCTGCATGATTACCCCGGTCTGAGCGTCAATCTTATTACCGGTAACCCTGCGCCTGATTTGATAGCTCATGGACTGGACCTGGTGATCCGCTCCGGTACTCTGGAAAATTCCGCACTCTTTTCCCGGCGCCTGGGAAGTATGCCAATGGTGCTGTGTGCCTCAAGGCATTTTCCGGGACTGCATGAGTTACCCGGCCGTCCGGAGGAGTTAGAAAGTTTTGCGTGGCTGGAATATAGTGTGTATCCCTACAATGAATTTGAGCTGGTTTCACCGGACGGGCAGACGCTGACACTGACACCGAAGGGGCGTTTTGCCACAAATGATCCACTGACACTGATTGGCTGGCTGAAAGCGGGCTCAGGCATCGCTTATGTGCCGTTAATGTGGATACTGGATGAGATTAACCGCGGTGAAATTGAGATCCTTTACCCGCAGTATCATGCGAAACCACGCCCGGTGTACGCACTCTATACGGAAAGGAATAAGCTACCGCTCAAGGTTCAGGTCTGTATTGATTATCTGACCGAATATTTCAGTGAAATGGCAAAAAAATATCAGGAAAACCGGGCAAGAAATTAGTACGCACCCCCGTGACTGACGGTGCGTACTCAGATACTGCAGAAGATCAGGCGGTACCACCGACCGTGAGTTTATCCAGCTTCAATGTCGGCTGACCGACACCGACAGGGACACTCTGTCCGTCTTTACCACACACACCCACACCTTTATCCAGCGCAAGATCATTACCGACCATAGAAATCTGCTGCATTGCTTCAATACCTGAACCTATCAGCGTCGCCCCTTTCACCGGCGAAGTAATTTTCCCTTTTTCGATCAGATAAGCTTCAGAAGTTGAGAAAACAAATTTACCGGAGGTAATATCGACCTGGCCTCCACCGAAATTCGGTGCATATAAGCCATATTCAACACTTTCGATAATCTCCTGTGGCGTTGACTGGCCGCCCAGCATGTAAGTGTTGGTCATCCGGGGCATTGGCAGATGTGCATAAGATTCACGACGACCATTTCCGGTCGGCGGAACCCCCATCAGACGGGCGTTCAGCTTATCCTGCATATAACCTTTCAGCACGCCGTTTTCGATCAAGACATTGTACTGACCCGGTACACCTTCATCATCGATTGCCAGAGAGCCGCGCAGTCCGGACAGCGTACCATCATCCACGACCGTACACAGATCAGACGCCACTTTTTGCCCCATCTGTCCACTGAAGACCGAGGTCCCGCGGCGGTTAAAATCCCCTTCCAGCCCATGACCTACAGCTTCATGCAGAAGAACTCCCGGCCAGCCCGCACCCAGTACTACCGGCAAAGTTCCTGCCGGAGCCGCAACCGCAGACAAATTGACCAGAGCCATGCGCACAGCTTCTTTCGCCCAGGCATCAGCCCGGACTTCACCCTCTTCATCGGCCAGGAAGAACTCATACCCGGTACGCGCGCCCCCGCCGCTGGCACCCCGTTCACGTTTACCGTGATCCTCCACCAGCACACTGACAGATAAGCGGACCAGAGGGCGAATATCTGCCGCGAACGTTCCGTCGGTTGCTGCGACCAGTACCTGCTCATAGATACCTGTCAGACTGACACTGACTTCCTGTACACGAGAGTCCTGTGCACGTGCAACTTTATCAACACGGTGCAGAAGGGTGATTTTATCCTCACGGCTCAGGCTATCCAGCGGGTTAACTGCCGCATACAACGGCTTATGGTTCACCGCGGCCAGCGTTTTCACTTGTCCGTTACCGGATTCACGCACAATGCTGCGGGCAGCTTCAGCACTTTGCTGAAGGGCATTCAGCGTTAGCTGGTCAGCATACGCGAATCCTGTTTTCTCGCCGCTGATAGCCCTGATACCCACACCCTGGTCAATATTCCATGAGCCTTCTTTAATAATGCTGTCTTCCAGACCCCATGATTCATGGTAGCTCGACTGGAAATAGAGATCGGCATAATCCAGACGGCGTTCTGAAAGCTGGCCTAACAGGGAAGAAATATCCTGCTGTGTAATATTATTGGCAGTCAGTAACTGCTCACTTACCAGATTCAGTGTCATCGTTTCTCACTCGTATTATCGCGTTTAGCTATAGCCTGCTGTAATTCCGTGATGCCGTCAATTCAGACATCATTTATCAGTCCGGGGTTTGCGGAGTATCTCATGGATTTGCGGGTCATCCAGGGTTCCGCCAATATGGTAACGCAGCAGGGAGATTTTATTCCATAACGGGGCCAGGGCCTTACTTGCGGCAAACACGGCCGCCCCGACCACGGGATTAATGACAAATGCCGTCGCCACACCCACAGACGCTGACAATTCAGGTGCGACACTGGCATTCAGATTGAGCCGACGGCGAACAAAATCCGCATTCCCCTGCATCGTGATATCGGCTTCCAACCCGTCAATAAACAGATTATCGGTACGTAATACCCCTTTTTCAATCCAGGCGGTCCCTTTGATCGAGTCAAAATAGAACCCTTTATTGCTGAAGGTATCTCTGAAATCGAAACGTAATTTACGCAGCAAGGCATCCACACTGACCAGGCGCAACAGCTGTCCGGCTGTCCCGGTATTGACACTGGTGATATCTCCTTTACCGGTTTCCAGTTTCAGCAGACCACTGAGGGTCGGCAGATCCGGCTGCCAGGGGGCCTTCTGCCAGTGAAGATCATAGTCCAGTTTCACTGGTGCGCTCTGCACAGGAGAAGTCACACCGAACCACTGTAATGTCCGGCTGATGTTGTCACTGGTAATTTCCCCCTTCAGAGAGGTACGGGAATGCGTACCTGACTGATCCCATTCACCGCTGACTTTCAGATGTGTATATGCGGAGTCCAGCAACCCATCAGTAAGCACTAACTTTTCACGAGAGGGCGTTAAACGTGCGGAAACTTTTCCGACGTTCTGACCGGCAAACCAGCACTGATGACATTGCAGTTGCAATGCCGGCCATTGTGCAAAACTGTATTTCTGTGTCGTGGTCGATGGTGAAGAGATGTTGTTCCCGGCCGGCCACTGTGGATTGTAGTACAGGTAGTCGAGATTCAGTTGCCACGGACGGTTCGGGTTTATTTGTAACTGGCCCCGAATTTCTTTACCGTTTGCCGTCACCCGTGTCGCACCATCCACACTCCGTGACAGTAATACCGTCAGGTCGTTCCAGTTCTGGCCACCCAGCGCCAGTGAGGGTGTATGCAGAGTGATATTTCCGGGCAGTTCAAACGGCTCTCCGGACGTTTTCAACGCATTGTTATCAGAATGATTTCCGCCAAATAACGCCAGCCACTCTTCACCCTGTAGCGCCGGCAGGTTCAGTATCATGGAGGGGGAATCCGGAAGTGCTGGCAGCTTCGTGGTCTGGTCCTGCCACTGTCCTCTATCCAGCCGGAACTCCGGCTCAAGCAACCAGCGACTGATAAATCTCTGGTCCTTACCGGCGCGGCCACTGAGCAGGAAACTTTTTAAGTCCCCTTTGACATTAATCTCAAACGGAAATGCACTGCCTGAATCTTTCAAAAGCGGCGATGGTAAGTGACTACTTACATCCTTTGCATCTCCCTGTATCGCGACCTGATAATCAGCGCCCCCGTGATACGGCAGGCTGATACTGACCTTCCCCTGCCACGGTAATTTCCCGCTCAGTCGTGAGCGCAGTGACGCCGGGAGTAATTTCAAGGCCGCAGGGTTCCATTGCGACTGCAGTGCAATATTAACCGCAAAGTCTTTTTCCTGCTCACGGGTATTGAACGTGAATTCGACCGGTTGTCCATACCATTGGGCATGCAGAGTATCACTGTCCAGGGCACCATTCTGATACCGGAACCGGCCGTTCATATTTGTCAGCCGGGTTTTTAGAGGCTTGATATAGAGACCATTATTGTTCAGTCTGACATCCCCGGTCGCTGTCACCTGTTTGCCATCCAGCGGAATATCCAGGTTGAGATGACCGGCGACGTTTCCCTGGATCTGTAATTGTGCGAGCGTTGCCGCCAGGGATTTAGCCAGCGGCGTCTGACGGAAATAGTCATGAATGTCCTGGCCGCTCCCACTGACATCGCCGTTGATAATTAACTTTTCCTGACGATAGTCAGTGATATCAGCCGTCAGGTTCTCAGCCACCGCGTTACCCAGCCGGGCATGGGCCGCTTTCATCCATAAGCCGTCATTGACGAAATTCAGGTCAATATCCAGGTGCTGCAGAGCTGGCCAGTCCGGCTGAAAAGCATAGGTGGCGTCACGCAGCGGAACATAGACCTGAAACACTCCGTCATGGTGACGGAACGGAAAGTTGTGCGGGTTACCGGCAAAAATCAGCGTCGCATTACGGGTTTGTCCCCCTTTGATTGCACCACTCAGATAATCCGTCAGACCTTTCCCCATCAGATGGTGAGGGAAATATCGCCAGGCATCCCCGGCATCGGTCACGTCCATGCCGGCAAGGATATCCAGACGTGGCTGGCCTCCTTTTCGCTGCTGATAACGGAAGTTACCTGCCGCTTTCAGCGATCGTGCACTGGCGATCACATTCTCTCCGGACAATAACAGATCACCGTTCCGGGTATCCCAGCGGAAGGTACCGGTAACGCCCTGCATTTCCAGAGGAGCTTTAAAGGTATCCCCGACCGCCAGATCCTGCGGGCCGGCTGACAGGTTGATTTCTCCCTGGTCAAAACTGCCGCTGCCTTTGCCGGAAAGATCACTGACGGCAGGCAGCGCTTGTGTCGCCTGCCAGCTCAGGTTGTGCCAGCTGGCGAGAAAGCGGCTCTGCTGAGGGTACGGTAAGGAAAAGTCGATCGCCAGGCTGTCTATATTCCCTTCAGGCTGCAGAACGCGCCATTGTTCGGCCAGTCCGGGGGCCAGCGGTGCCAGTAGCGGTACCAGCGGCGCGATCCGTTGTAAATCCAGCCGGGTCGCCCGCAGACGAATTTCGGAGGTCTCTGCTGCGCGCAGTAAATTATTCTGTTCCGGTTGCCAGTAGAAGGAGAGTGAGCCTTGCGGCCAGGGAATGTCGTCTGTTGCAAGCCCGGTCCGCGGAATAGTCAGCGCCCAGCCTTTACCTGTACGGAACAGATGTGCGGTAAGATTATCGACAGTAAGCTGGTGCGGATCCTGACCTGCCTGCCAGCGGGCAGTGCCTTTGGTGAGTAACAGATCCCCGGAGTCCGGCACCCCGGCTTTCAGGTTGACCCAGGCCTTCAGGCTGAAATCGGCAGTACGGAGTGTGGTGTTATCTTTCATCCAGCGCCCCAGCCAGGGTTTCGCATCGACGCTATCTGCCTGTAACCAGACTCTGCCGGTATCAATCATGCCGTTAAGATCGTTCAGGTCCAGCCTGACCTGAACGACGCCATGCTGGCCAGTGATACTGCTCAGGCTGACTTCACCTTCAGCACGATGACGTTTACCCTCATTAAACCAGGTCAGTTGCGGGATAGCTAAGTGAACCTGCTGTCCTGACAGCGACGGGAAGCTTATCTGGCTGTCCCGCAAAATAAAGTGGTCAAAGCGGTGGAGAAAGAGATTTTCTACCTGGCCGAGGCCCAGCGACTGACGGGATCCGGAAGAAGACCGGGGTAAGGTACGGGTCGACAGCTGTAATTGCCAGAAGGTCAGATCGCGGAACTGTAACCGGGCGTGCAGTAATGACTGCCAGACGTCCAGCGCCAGCCGGACATGGAAAACCCCGAGGGTCGTACCGTCGCCAAGGGTACTTTGCAGACCGCGGATCTCAACCACCGGGCCAAAATTCTCCCAGCGACCGGTGAGTTCATCAGCATGGAGGGAGGTGCCACTCAGAGAAGAGACCGCCGACAGAATTTCTGTACGGTACTCATTCATATGCGGCATCAGGAGTCGTAATCCACTGATAAGCAGAGCAACGATAACGATAAGCGTAGCGGCTATCAGCGACAAGATCCCGGGCAAACGCCTCACACACTTCTCCTTGATTAATTCAGTAATAACCCCGGTAGGGCAAGCCGGTGCCAGCAGTAAAAGCTCTGATGCATATTATAGCTGAACCCGGGATCATCATCCTGATAATCCTCCGGGTACAGCGACAGGGGTAAGTCCTTACATCATGACCACATCAAATTGTTCCTGGATATATAACGGCTCAGCATGGATTTTTACCTGCTTACCGATGAATATTTCCAGTTCGGCCAGTGCGTGGGATTCTTCTCCTTTGAGAGCATCTCCCACGGCCTGCGAGGTATACACCAGAAAGCTGTCAGTATCATAGGCGTGATGCACGCGCACAATCTCACGCATAATCTCATAACAAACGGTTTCAACGGTTTTTACTGTTCCGCGTCCGCTACAGGTAGGACAACCGCCGCACAGCACATGTTCCAGACTTTCACGGGTTCGCTTACGGGTCATTTCCACCAGCCCCAACGCCGAAAAGCCATGGATCCCGGTTTTCACCCGATCTTTACTTAATACATTTTCCAGAGAGTGTAAAACACGACGGCGGTGGTCATCATTCGCCATATCAATAAAGTCGATGATGATGATCCCCCCGAGGTTACGTAATCTCAGCTGGCGGGCAATCGCCTGGGTCGCTTCAATATTGGTATTGAAAATCGTCTCATCCAGGTTTCTGTGACCAACAAAGGCCCCGGTATTGATATCAATGGTGGTCATTGCTTCCGTCTGATCGATGATCAGATAGCCGCCAGACTTGAGTTCGACCTTACGGTCGAGCGCCCGCTGAATTTCGTTTTCAACGTCGAATAGATCAAAAATTGGCTGTTTGCCGGTATAGAGCTCAAGTTTTTGTGTCATTTCCGGCATATATTCTGCCGTGAACCCGAGCAGCAATTCATAGGTCTGACGGGAATCTATCCGGATGCGATCTAATTCTGCTTCCACAAAATCGCGTAGTACCCGCTGTGCCAGTGCCAGCTCACCATATAACAGCGAGCGTGTCTGATGACGTTTTTTACGCTCTGAGACTTTGCCCCAAAGCCGTTTCAGAAATGCGGCATCCTGTGCCAGTTCAGTTTCACCGATACCTTCGGCAGCAGTACGAATAATAAATCCGCCATTTTCGTCACAGTAATCTGCAACGACTTTTTTCAGCCGGTTCCGTTCTTTTTCACTTTCAATACGCTGGGAAACGCCCACATGCGAGGCTCCCGGCATAAAAACCAGATAACGGGAAGGTAACGTAATATCGGTGGTCAGTCTGGCGCCCTTGGTCCCCAAAGGATCTTTCACCACCTGAACCATCAGATCCTGGCCCTGACGGACCAGTTCAGCGATATCACGGACATGGAATTTCTTTTGTTCATCCCCCGCCACACATTCAGTATGAGGGACAATATCAGAGGCGTGAAGGAATGCAGCCTTATCCAGACCAATATCGACGAAAGCAGCCTGCATACCGGGCAAGACACGGCTGACCCGGCCTTTATAAATGTTACCGGCAATGCCCCGTCTGGACTCTCTTTCGATATGGATCTCTTGCAGGATCCCGCCATCAATATAGGCGACACGGGTTTCAGAAGGGGTGACATTCACAAGTAATTCAGTGGTCATACTGCTCCTTTTCCGCCGTTAACACCTGTAACCGGGCGAGCAGCTCTTCTGTTTCAACCAGCGGGAGTCCGACGACAGCATAGAAGCTGCCATCAATACGACGAACAAAACGCCCGCCTTTTCCCTGGATCCCGTAAGCACCGGCTTTGTCCATAGGTTCACCGCTGGCAATATAACTCTCAATATCGGCAGAACTCAGCTCACGGAAGGTGACATGGGTAATAACATTTTCGGTGACGGTTCCCTTACGGCTTGCCACCGTCACCGCGGTCATTACCTGATGCGTTTTTCCTGACAGCGTTGTCAGCATCTGCCGTGCATGCGCTTCATTGGCAGGTTTTTCAAGGACCTCGCCGTCAGCAACCACAATCGTATCCGCACCGATCACCGGTAAATCGGTCGGTGCGATACGCACACCTGCCAGTGCTTTATCTAACGACAGGCGGCAAACATACGCTTCTGCCGTCTCGCCCGGGTGTCTGGACTCTTCGACCGTCGTTATCAGACGTTCAAAACGCAATCCTGCCTGAGCGAGTAATTCCTGTCGGCGGGGTGAACCGGAAGCCAGATATAAGTCGGGCATAATCATCCTTACTGAATGGCAAACTGATGACGAATTTTCCGCATCAGCAAATACAGCCACGGCCAGAGAATACCATTAACGATACCGCCCCAGAAAATCTCCGGCCGGAAAGAGACATCGCTGACCATAAATTCTGCCCAGAATACCACCACATCAACAAAAAGTGATAAGACGGTCACCATGCAAGCTTGCTGCCACAGGGCAAGATTGCGGAACAGTTGAAATTTATAAGCCACCAGATAAGCCACCAGGCTGAGTGCCAGTGCCCGCACTCCCAGTGTAGACCCGACGATCAGATCCATTACCGCCCCAAGGAAAAAAGCAGTACCGACATTGACCCTATGCGGTAAAGCCAATACCCAGTACAGCAGGATCAGCAATAGCCAGGAAGGCCGGAACATATAAAACTGATCCGGCCATGGCATGACTTCAAGGATAAGAGCTACCAGAAAGGATAACCAGATAATCCAACGCCCCTGACTCCTGTAATGACTAGTCAAGGACGTTCTCCATGAGCAGAAGACGTGGGGGCAGCGGGGTCGTTATTCCCCTCTACCCGACCGGCCTCGCCTGCTGGCGGTAAAACCTGTGGCATCACCTGCATGAGTCGTTCATCAGCGGCCTGATGTACGGCTTCGGGTGAAATATGGGTGCCGTCAGTCGTATTACTGTTCCAGAGAAGCAGAAGATAACGCAGGCGTTGTAAACCCGCTGCAGGTTTCGCCTGAATAATTGTCGCTGCACTACGGGTATCTACAGACACCGAAGAAACCACACCTACCGGATAGCCTTCCGGAAAACGCCCCCCCAAACCGGAACTGACCAGCACATCGCCGACCCGGATATCCGGATTGCCGGAGATATTTTCCAGCTGCAGATTTTCAGCACATCCGGCACCTGAAGCTATGGCGCGGACATCGTTACGCAATACCTGCACGGGTAATGCATGGGAGGCATCACAAATCAGCATGACGCGACTGGTAAATTTCCCCACAGAGACCACCTGACCCACCACGCCTTTTTCGCTGATCACCGGCTGCCCTTCATAGACGCCATTATCGCTGCCACGATCAATGATGACCTGATCACTGTAAGGATCTGCCCCCGCAGAGATTACCTGAGTAATCATTTTACGTTCACCGGGACGTAACGGTGACCCCAGTAATTCCCGCAAGCGAATATTTTCCTGCTTGTACTGTCCCAACAGCAACAACTGACTCTCTTTCAGCATCAGTTCACGGCGCAATGCCGTATTCTGCTGTTCCAGCATTTTCCGCGACGCAAATGTTTCAGCAGCACTATCCAGAAAGCGTCCGGGTCCATCTGCCAGAAAGTAAAACGGGCTTACAGAAGTATCCAGGTAGCTACGGATCTCGCGGAAAGCTCCCAGACGACTATCGGCAATGATAATGGCTATCGCGGCAACCACTGCTAAAACTAAGCGTAACTGCAGAGACGGACCTCTGCGAAAAATCGGCTTCATAAATCCTGCGTGTTCCTCAACAAATATTAAGGGAGTGCGTTTAGCCTGCACTCCCTTAGGCTGGACACGTCATCATTGGGTGTTCAGACAGCAATATCCGGCTATTCAGCGTAGCCGGTAAAAAGCTCAGGGTACGGCCGGACTATCACTCTTCGCTGAAGAGATCCCCGCCATGCATATCGATCATCTCTAACGCTTTACCGCCGCCACGGGCTACGCAGGTTAAAGGATCTTCAGCGACGACCACAGGAATGCCGGTTTCTTCCATCAGTAAACGTTCGAGATTACGTAATAACGCTCCCCCGCCGGTTAATACCATACCGCGTTCTGAAATATCAGAAGCCAGTTCCGGTGGGCACTGTTCCAGGGCAACCATTACCGCACTGACGATACCGGTGAGAGGCTCCTGCAATGCTTCCAGTATTTCATTGGAGTTCAGCGTAAACCCGCGAGGAACACCTTCAGCCAGGTTTCTGCCACGAACTTCAATTTCCAGCACTTCATCACCCGGATAGGCAGACCCTATCCCGTGTTTAATGCGTTCAGCCGTAGCTTCACCAATTAATGAACCATAGTTACGGCGCACATAATTGATAATAGCTTCATCAAAGCGATCACCGCCGATACGTACAGAAGATGAGTAGACCACGCCGTTCAGAGAGATCACTGCCACTTCAGTCGTACCGCCACCGATATCAACCACCATTGAGCCGGTGGCTTCAGAAACCGGTAATCCGGCACCGATAGCGGCAGCCATAGGTTCTTCGATAAGGAAAACTTCACGCGCACCCGCACCCAGTGCGGATTCACGAATGGCACGACGCTCAACCTGAGTCGCACCCACCGGGACACAAACCAGTACGCGCGGACTCGGGCGCATAAAACTGTTACTGTGTACCTGTTTAATAAAGTGCTGTAACATTTTTTCAGTGACGAAAAAGTCAGCAATCACACCATCTTTCATCGGGCGGATAGCGGCAATATTACCAGGCGTACGACCCAGCATTTGCTTAGCTTCCTGGCCGACGGCAGCAACACTCTTCGGAGAGCCGGCACGATCCTGACGGATAGCGACCACAGAAGGCTCGTTCAGCACGATGCCTTGCCCTTTTACATAAATCAGGGTATTGGCGGTACCCAGGTCAATGGACAAGTCATTGGAAAACATGCCACGAAATTTTTTAAACATATCTAAGGGGTAATCCTGCAAGCTGGGGGCGGAAAATAAAATCCGCTTACTTTACCAACCACACGAAGCCGCCACAAGGCGCAACAACATTCTGCTTCGGTGAAAAAACAAACAATTGTACATTTATGCCAGCATGATTTATTGCAAGCATCATCACAGCACTGTAAACCCGACATTTTTCCGCCAGCCATTTTTTACGTAAATCGCTAACGGAAACAAAATCTAACATTTATAGCCTGCTTTTCAAGCAGACAGACTCTGAAAAGACAGCCAGATAATCCCTCATGAAACCCGGTTCGCCTGTGTTTCACTGTATTTCCTGCGGCCTTTTCCAGCCGGAATCATTTCGCATAAATTTATGCCGGTAAGGGTGGCGCAATAAAATCGCCTTGTCCACCGCTAACACCTAAATTAATCAGCATCATCCACTCTTCACGCGTTCTGACACCGGTAGCGAATACTAACGTTGATACCGCATGACAACTCTCAACCAGGCTACTCACCAGTAATTGATTCTCCGGACAGCGTTCAATATTGCGTACCAGTCCGCTATCCAGTTTGATGACCTCTGCTTTAATCCGTGACAGATAGGCACTACTGACCAGGGTCTGACCCGCCTGACTGATAATAATCCGGCAACCGAAGGCCCGCAGGTCATGCAATACGGTAAATAACCGGTCGATGTGTTGACACACATCTGCCTCAGCAAGTTCAAATAAAAAATTTTTTCTTTTAGAGCGAGGTATCTGTAATAGCATTTTGTAGAGCCATTTCGCAAAAGGGCGTTGTAACAAGGCATCTATCGTTAACGGAAACGACCAGTCGCCCGTCCCGCTTTCTGCTGCCAGCAAAAACCCCCGGGTCAGAAACTGGCGATCCCAGAGTGCAGCCATTCCTATATCACAGACCACTGGCATATATTCTGCGGGCAGAATGGATTGATCCTTATCCTTAATACGCCCCTGTAATACCCGGTGATGTATCTGCCCTTGCCAGTCAGTGACTGCTTTTTGCAGGAGTAACGGGCCACCTCGCTGATAGGTACTTTCCAGTAAGGTCCGCCAGCGAACACTGCCACGGTCCGGCTTCAGGTGAGGGCTTTCTTCTATTGCCCAGTTATTGCTGCCAAGAAGCGTCGCCCTGCGCATTGCCAGATCCAGCCGCTCCATCACCTGTGCCATACTCTGGCCACGCTGCCAGTCACTGATCGCAATATGCACAAAATCGTCTTTATTATAGACTCCGAACGGTGCAGAGGCTTCCGCGGCAGTCACCAGTTTTGCCGCGATCCCCTCGGCTTCTTTGAGCGATCGATGAGGCAATAACACGGTGAAATCATTCTGAAAATACCGGGCCAGCAATGCCCCGGGGTAACAACTGATCAGCGCTGACACACTATGAACAAACTCAAACAGCCGCTGATTATTTCGCTCTGCTTCATTCGCTGCCGAAACCCCCTCTGTCCCGGTGAAGCGAAGCATCATAATACAGCCATGCTCTGCGGCCTCTTCCTGCGGATCAAGTAAAGTGGCGAAACGACTGTTAAAGAAAAGGCGGTTATTAAGCCCGCTTTCGGTATCCAGCGACGCAAATTCACGGATCAGGGTATCTATCCGCACACGTTGAACCCCGGCCTGTTCTATCTCCTGTAAAAGTGTATCAATCGCCTGACTCACTTTCGGCGGCCACTCAGTTATCTCAGGAGTTAATGCTTTAGTGCGATCACCCAGTAAAATCCGCTGACTTCTGGCTTCCAGTAACCCCATCCCTGAAGACTGCCGATCCAGCCAGAAATGCAGCAACAATAAGAGCGCAGACATCACCAGTACAACGACCCCCATGACGATAAAAGTAGAAATGCCGGCAAACGACACAAGCCAGGTCTGGACAGGGTTCAGGATAGTAATACGTAACGTCAGGGAAGGATGGTGCAGTAACCCGGTGGAAAAATGGTAAAAATGGTTGGGGGTAGCTTCAACCAGTGGGAACTCATGACGGGAAAGATTAATGACAGCATGTTTTCCGTCATATAATTCAAGTCGCTCAATATTGACAACCGGCATCACTCCACGCAGCCATCGTGTCATTTCCGAAGGGGGGCGAACAAAAAGCGCCTGATCAATAGAAGTCGCAAGCGTGTTAAACTGATGCTCAATACGCTGTTTATTGAGCCAGAGAAAACTGGCGATACAGCCGAATAACATCAATAACATCGCCAGCATACTGACAAAAGTAATGAGTGCGGTAAGCCGTGTCGTTGAACGCATCCCTGTGCTCCCGGTGACTGAAACCGATCCAGAATAAGATAATATCAGCATCCCGCTGACCGTTGAGCGAAAATAACACAAGCCTTTCCTCTCTGCAGTGATAACTCATGGCAAACACATTTCTTTACGTTCCCGCCTTCCCCGCGCAGAAAAATCGCTGGCTATACTTGGTACTCTGTCGGCAGAAAGCTGGCCACCCTGTAACCCCGCACCGATGCCACCCGGAAGGGCCCTGAACATGAATAAACCGTTTAAAGAATCAGACGTAACTCCGGAGCAGGTATTCTTCTGTTCACGCCGGAAACTGCTTAAGCTGCTGGGGATCAGTAGTGCTGCCTTGTCTCTCCCTGTGACCGCCAATGCCGGTATTGCTGACTGGTTTGGAGGTTCGTCTTCCGAACCTCCGCTGGCCTCACCTCCCCGGCCGATCGATTTTACGTCCCCGGCCATGTGGCAGGCAAAGTTAACCCTGACCCCGGAACAGAAAGTCACCGGTTATAATAATTTTTATGAGTTCGGGATGGATAAAGCCGATCCTGCCGCTAATGCCCGGCAGTTTAAAACCTCGCCCTGGAATATCACGATTGACGGCGAGGTTGAGCACCCGATGACGCTGGATATGGACGATATTTTCAAAAAATTCCCGATGGAACAGCGTATCTATCGCATGCGTTGTGTCGAGGCGTGGTCAATGGTGGTGCCGTGGATAGGATTTAGTCTGGCATCATTGCTGAAGATGGCGGCCCCTACCAGTAACGCACGCTATGTTGCCTTTCAGACTCTGTATGACCCACAGCAAATGCCCGGACAGCAGGACGGGCTGAACAGTGCCGGACTACAGTACCCTTATGTCGAGGGGCTGCGTCTTGATGAAGCGATGAACCCTCTGACGCTGATGACGACCGGAGTCTATGGCAAAACATTACCGCCGCAAAATGGTGCCCCCTTGCGCCTGATCGTGCCGTGGAAATATGGCTTCAAAGGGATTAAATCCATTGTAAAAATCAGCCTGACCCGGGAACAGCCTCCTTCAACCTGGAATCTGATGGCCCCGGACGAATATGGTTTTTATGCCAATGTGAACCCGCATGTGGATCATCCTCGCTGGTCACAGGCGACAGAACGATTTATCGGCCCCGGCGGGTTGTTCGATGTGACCCGGCAGCCCACACTGATGTTTAACGGTTACGGGGAGCAGGTCGCTTCGATGTATAAGGGGATGGATTTACGGAGATATTTTTAATGGCCATCCGCGGAAATTCCGGAGCGGTACCGGTTATCCTGCTGAAATGTCTGCTGCATCTGGCCGCCTTTACGCCGTTTGTCTATCTGGTTTTTTCGGTCCGTAGCGGCGGGTTCAGTGCCGACCCGGCCAAAGATATACAACATTTTACCGGCCTCGTCGGGCTAAAGTTACTGATGGCAACCTTGCTGGTGAGCCCGCTGGCAAAAGGGTTACGCCTTCCTCCGTTACTACGATGCCGCCGGCTGCTGGGAATATGGTGTTTCACCTGGGCCACCTTACACCTGCTGAGTTATTATTTTCTGGAGCTGGGGGTGGGTAATCTGTCTTTACTGGGACAGGAAATCGTCCGACGGCCCTATCTGACATTGGGTATGATCAGTTGGGTGCTACTTTTCCTGCTGGCGATAACCTCTTTCCGACGCGTGCAAATACGCGCAGGTCAGCGCTGGCAAAAACTGCATAACAGCATCTATCTGCTGGCGATATTGATCCCCGTCCATTACTTATGGTCGGTAAAAGCTTACTCCCTGCAACCCTTTCTCTGGCTGGCTTTCGCCGTAATATTGTGTGCACTTCGCCTGAAAAAATTGTGGCGTAAAGCCGATTTATAAGTTTATCAGGTTGGCTTATTACCTCAATTTCTGTTAAAAAGTGCCGCGGACTAAGAATTGATAAACTTCGCGGATAAAACGACTAATATGCGGCGAATTGCCACGAAAGCGATATAACCGAAAAATTCTTACTCCCTGAACGCCTCTTTTTTGCCTGAATGGGTGACAAATGCAAACAGGGAGAGTATTTTACGCGTTGCCTTTATTTTTGCAGGAGATAGCCACACGATGGCAGATAACTTTCATATTTTGCTTCTCAATGGTCCGAACCTTAACTTGCTGGGCACCCGGGAGCCGGAGACCTATGGCCATACGACATTGCCGGATATCGTCAGTGAGTTAACCCATCAGGCCGGGAAACTGAATGTGAAACTGAGTCACCTGCAATCGAATGCGGAATATCAGCTGATTGACCGCATTCATGAGGCAAAAGGCAATGTGGATTACATCATTATTAATCCTGCCGCATTTACGCACACCAGCGTAGCCCTGCGGGATGCCTTGCTGGCGGTCAGTATTCCTTTTATCGAAGTGCACCTGTCTAATGTGCATGCTCGTGAACCTTTCCGCCATCATTCCTATCTCTCCGATATTGCTGCCGGTGTCATCTGCGGATTAGGTACCGACGGCTATCACTGGGCTTTACAAACGGCAGTTAAACGCCTGTCAAATTCAAATTAAACAGAGTACGGAACCACACTCATGGATATTCGTAAAATTAAAAAACTGATCGAACTTGTTGAAGAATCCGGCATCGCTGAACTTGAAATTTCAGAAGGTGAAGAATCCGTTCGCATCAGTCGTTCACCTGCCAACATGGGTTATCCGGTCATGCAGCAGGCGTATGCTGCCCCTGTTGCACCTGCTCCGGTCGCTGCCGCACCTGCTCCGGCCGCTGAACCTGCAGCCGCTGCCAGCACAGAAGTGAGCGGACATATCGTTCGTTCACCGATGGTCGGAACCTTCTACCGCACACCAAGCCCTGATGCTAAACCTTTTATTGAAGTAGGCCAGAAGGTGACTGCAGGTGAAACTCTGTGCATCGTCGAAGCAATGAAAATGATGAACCAGATTGAAGCTGACAAGTCAGGTGTTGTGAAAGCTATCCTGGTAGAAAACGGCCAACCTGTTGAATTTGACGAGCCATTGGTCGTCATCGAATAACGAGGCAACCATGCTGGAAAAAATTGTTATTGCTAACCGTGGGGAAATTGCGCTGCGTATTTTGCGTGCCTGTAAAGAACTGGGCATCAAAACCGTTGCGGTACATTCCACTGCAGATCGTGACCTGAAACATGTCCTGCTGGCAGACGAAACCGTATGCATCGGACCAGCACCTTCAGTTAAAAGCTATCTGAATATTCCTGCGCTGATTTCAGCCGCAGAAATCACCGGTGCGGATGCTATCCACCCGGGCTATGGCTTTTTGTCTGAGAATGCTGACTTCGCAGAACAGGTTGAACGTTCCGGCTTTATCTTTATCGGTCCGAAAGCCGAAACAATTCGTCTGATGGGCGATAAAGTTTCCGCGATCAACGCGATGAAGAAAGCCGGTGTTCCTTGCGTCCCGGGATCCGATGGATCACTCGGTGATGACATGAACAAAAACCGCGAAATCGCCAGACGTATCGGTTACCCGATTATCGTTAAAGCCTCCGGCGGCGGTGGCGGACGTGGTATGCGTGTTGTCCGTGGCGAAAAAGACCTGGAACAGTCCATTAATATGACCCGTGCGGAAGCGAAAGCAGCTTTCAATAACGATATGGTCTATATGGAAAAATATCTGGAAAATCCGCGTCATATCGAGATTCAGGTATTAGCCGATGGTCAGGGTCAGGCAATTTATCTGGCTGAGCGTGACTGTTCAATGCAGCGCCGTCACCAGAAGGTTGTTGAAGAAGCCCCGGCACCGGGAATTACTCCGGAACTACGTAGCTTCATCGGAACCCGTTGTACTCAGGCATGTATTGATATCGGTTACCGTGGTGCCGGTACGTTTGAGTTCCTGTTTGAAAACGGTGAGTTCTACTTTATTGAGATGAACACCCGTATTCAGGTAGAACATCCGGTGACTGAAATGATCACCGGTGTCGACCTGATCAAAGAGCAGTTGCGTATTGCCGCCGGTCTGCCACTGTCTATCCGCCAGGAAGACGTGGTCATTCGTGGTCATGCGGTAGAATGCCGTATCAACGCAGAAGATCCGAATACCTTCCTGCCAAGTCCGGGCAAAATTACCCGCTTCCACGCACCGGGTGGTTTTGGCGTACGTTGGGAATCGCATATCTATTCCGGCTATACCGTACCGCCTTACTATGACTCCATGATAGGTAAACTGATCACTTACGGTGAAACCCGCGACGTCGCGATTTCCCGTATGACCAATGCCTTAGCTGAGCTGATCGTCGATGGTATTAAAACTAACGTCGAACTGCAGCTGAAGATCATGGCTGACGAACATTTCCGTGAAGGTGGAACCAATATCCACTATCTGGAGAAAAAACTGGGGCTTCAGGAAAAGTAATTTTTTTTCTGAGTCACTGCCAAGGCCGGATTTTCCGGCCTTTATTATTTTTGTCTTTCCGTTGAGGTTAACGATGGACTCTCGTTTCAAACAAGCGCATAAGGAAGCCCGCTGGTCATTGCTTCTTGCGATTAGCTGGCTGATTGTCTGGTCAGTCAGTGCCTGGACGGGGGGAACAACACCGGGCATTTTCGGCTTTCCCCGCTGGTTCGAATTATCCTGCCTTTTTGCGCCGTTATTTTTCCTGTTTCTGTGCGCCTTAATGATCCGCTTTATTTTCCGTGATATCCCATTGGAGGATCAGGGTGAACAGTAAAATTATGCTTCCTTTACTGGGGTATCTGCTGCTTGTGGCGGCGATCTCCCTGTTTGCCATGTATCAGCAAAAAAGGGCGAAAGGCGCGTTTCTGAACGAATATTTTCTCGGCGGAAGAACGCTGGGTGGATTTCTGTTAGCCATGACCCTGACCACCGCGTATGTCAGTGCCAGCTCTTTTGTCGGTGGCCCGGGAGCCGCCTATAAATATGGCCTGGGGTGGGTTTTTCTGGCGATGGTACAGGTGCCTACCGTCTGGCTTTCATTAGGGGTGCTGGGTAAGAAGTTTGCCATTCTGGCACGCCGGTATAATGCCGTGACCCTGAATGACATTCTGTACGCCCGCTTCAAAAGCTCTCTGGTGGTATGGATTGCCAGTCTGGCGCTGTTACTGGCGTTTATAGCAGTGATGGCGGTACAGTTTATCGGCGGTGCCCGGCTGCTGGAAAGCGTTGCGGGGATCCCCTACACCCGCGGTTTGCTGATCTTTGGCGGTATCATTGCGCTCTATACTGCGCTGGGGGGCTTCCGGGCCAGCGTGCTGAATGATGCCATGCAGGGACTGGTGATGCTGGCCGGGACGTTCCTGTTACTGTTCGCGGTGCTTCATGCCGCAGGCGGGCCAGCCCATGCGGTAGCCACACTGAAAGCCATTAATCCACAGCTGATAGAGCCTGAAGGTGCAGGTAATATTATTACTGTACATCTGCTGATTTCATTCACTGTGCTGGTCTGTTTTGGCGTACTGGGACTGCCTAATACGGCAGTGCGTTGTATTTCGTACCGTGACAGTAAGGCGGTTCATCGGGGGATACTGCTCGGCACATTGGTGATGACTCTGCTGATGCTGGGAATGCATCTTGCCGGTGCGCTAGGCCGCGCGATTATCCCGGATTTGTCAGTCCCTGATCTGGTGATCCCGACGCTGATGATGAAAGTGCTGCCCCCTTTCGCTGCCGGTATCTTCCTTGCCGCACCGATGTCAGCGATAATGTCGAACGTGAATGCTCACTTACTTCAGGCATCGGCCACACTGATTAAAGATCTCTATCTGCGGATCTTCCCGGAACGTGCAGAAAATGAAGTCCATCTTCGCCGTTTATCCACCTGGCTGACACTGGCTCTGGGCATCCTGTTGATTATTACCGCATGGCACCCACCGGCGATGATTATCTGGATGAATCTGCTGGCCTTTGGCGCGCTGGAAACCGTTTTCCTCTGGCCGCTGGTGCTGGGGTTATACTGGAAATCGGCCAATGCCACCGGTGCGGTAAGCAGTATGCTGTCCGGCGCGATCAGTTATACCTTGCTGGTAAGTCTGAAAATTCCATGCTGGAACTTCCATCCGATAGTTCCTGCCCTGTTACTGAGTCTGGCCGCGTTTCTGATGGGTAACCGGCTGGGTAAACCAACACCCCGGGACATATCCCCGGCGGTGAAGCAATAAAGAGATACGCTATGCCTTGGATACAAATCAAAATTAATACCTCAGGTGCCAATGCTGAAGCAATCAGTGATGCGCTGATTGAGAATGGAGCTGTTTCAGTCACTTTTCAGGACACCCATGACAACCCGGTGTATGAGCCCCTGCCCGGTGAAACCCGCTTGTGGGGTGATACCGATGTGATTGGCTTGTTCGATGCTGAAACAGAGATGCAGCAGGTTATCGGTGTTCTGGAACACCACCCATTACTCGGGGCGGGGTTTCACCACAAAGTCGAACAAATCGAAGACAAAGACTGGGAACGCGAGTGGATGGATAACTTCCACCCGATGTGTTTCGGGAAGCGGTTATGGATTTGCCCGAGCTGGCGCGAAGTTCCGGAACCTGATGCCGTCAATGTGATGCTGGACCCGGGTCTGGCATTTGGTACCGGCACACATCCGACCACATCCCTGTGCCTGAACTGGCTGGACGGACAGGATCTGAACGGCAAAACGGTGATCGATTTCGGGTGTGGTTCCGGGATCCTGGCCATCGCAGCCCTGAAACTGGGTGCAGCTCATGCTATCGGTATCGATATTGATCCTCAGGCGATTCAGGCCAGCCGGGACAACGCGGAACGTAACGGGGTTTCAGAGCGTCTCGACCTCTATCTTCCGGAGCAACAGCCTGAAAACCTGAGCGCAGATGTTGTGGTTGCCAATATTCTGGCCGGCCCGTTACGTGAACTCGCACCCCTGATCAGCGTATTACCCGCCAGCGGCGGTAAACTGGCGTTATCCGGTATTCTGGCCAGCCAGGCAGACGATGTGTGCGACGCCTACGCGCAGAATTTTGTGCTGGACCCGGTAGCGGAAAAAGAAGAATGGTGCCGTATCACGGGACAGCGTAAATAAAAGGGTTTCCCCCTGAGAGTCAGCGGTAACATGGCTCACAGAAAGACTTCTGCGGCACATTTTATAGTGCAGATATGCTGTAAATTCTTCTGTGAGCTGTTTTTTATCCGGTACAAGCGGGGAAAAGAAAGAAAGTTTTTCAAAATCCTGACGGCAGTTCAATCCTAAGCTATTGATATAAATGAATAAGTAAATAATTTCATAGGGTGAATATCTTTTCCCTTAATCAATGGCGGTATATTGTTCAAAGTTTGGCCTTTCATCTTCACAAAAAAATGCGTAATATACGCCGCCTTGCGAACATATAAGGTCATCTCTTTCCCATGCGCATTGGACCATACCAGCTCCGAAACCGATTGATTGCTGCGCCAATGGCAGGTATTACCGACAGACCATTTCGTACGCTTTGTTTCGAAAACGGTGCAGGAATGACAGTTTCTGAGATGATGTCATCGAACCCGGAAGTCTGGGCCAGTGACAAATCCAGATTGCGTATGGTGCACTGTGATGAGCCAGGTATCCGCTCAGTACAAATAGCCGGTGGCGACCCGGATGAAATGGCAGCGGCAGCGCGGATAAACGCAGACTCCGGTGCTCAGGTCATTGATATCAATATGGGTTGTCCTGCAAAGAAAGTGAACCGAAAGATGGCTGGTTCTGCATTGCTTCAGTATCCATCGCTGGTAGAGTCCATCCTGCGGGCAGTGGTGAATGAAGTGGATGTTCCGGTCACCTTAAAGATCCGTACCGGATGGGATACCGAAAATCGCAATTGTATAGAAATTGCCCAATTGGCTGAGCGTTGTGGTATTCAGGCGTTAACTATTCACGGACGTACTCGCGCATGTCTGTTTAACGGGAACGCAGAATACGACAGCATTCGGACAGTTAAGCAGAACGTGTCCATTCCGGTTATCGCGAATGGAGACATTACTGACCCGCATAAAGCCAGGGCCGTACTGGACTACACCGGAGCTGATGCTCTGATGATTGGCCGGGCGGCTCAGGGAAGACCGTGGATCTTCCGGGAAATCCAGCATTATCTGGACACAGGGGAGCTGCTTGCACCAAAGCCACTCGCAGAGGTGAAGCAAATGCTGATTGGACATATACGGGAGCTGCACGACTTTTATGGTCACGGCAAGGGATACCGTATTGCCCGAAAACACGTTTCCTGGTATTTGCAGGAAAATGCCCCTGATGACCAGTTTCGGCGCACATTCAACGCCATAGAGGATGCCAGTGAACAGCTGGAGGCGTTGGAGGCATACTTCGAAAATCTTGCGTAAACGAAAAAAAGAGCTGAAAGAACTATGTTCGAACAACGCGTAAATTCTGACGTACTGACCGTTTCTACCGTGAATTCACAGGATCAGGTAACTCAAAAACCACTTCGTGACTCGGTTAAACAGGCACTGAAGAACTATTTTGCTCAGTTAAATGGTCAGGATGTTAATGACCTGTATGAGCTGGTACTGGCTGAAGTTGAACAGCCTCTGTTGGACATGGTGATGCAGTACACCCGTGGTAACCAGACCCGCGCAGCACTGATGATGGGTATTAACCGCGGCACCCTGCGTAAGAAACTGAAAAAATACGGTATGAACTAATCCTTCATCCCTGACGGTTTGAAAAGAAAGGCACTATCCTGACGAGGACAGTGCCTTTTTTATGTCCGTCTGTTGGCGGACAATGCGGCCCCGCCAGTGCGGCGGAGCTTCGCCCTTTCGGGGTTATTTTTTCAGATAAAGATCTTTGGTCTGGTAGAAAGCCAGGGCTGACGGAGCAAACCCACCCACTTTGGGACTGACCATATAATCCTGAGTGAGGTAGTAGATAGGGATAGCCGGGGCTTCATTTGCCGCAATATCTATCGCTTTCTGGTAATGCGCCGCGGTTTCTGCCGGAGTCTGTGCCGACTGCGCCGCAGCAATTTCATTATCATAATCCTTATTGCTGAAGTTACCGGTATTATTGGTATCTCCGCTGCGGAAGGTATTCAGGAAGGTCGAATACTCATTGTAATCCGCCCCCCAGCTGTAACGAACCAGCTGATATTGACCCTGATGCATGGTATCCAGCATCGATTTCCATTCCTGGTTCTGCAGCGAGGCTTTCACACCCAGTGCACTTTTCCACATAGAGGCGGCCGCGATGGCAATTCGCTGGTTATCAGCCCCGTTGTTATACAGCAGAGTAAAGCTCAGCGGATGAGAGTCAGAATAGCCGGCCTCTTTCAGCAGTTCGCGGGCTTTCGCGATACGCTCAGCCTGTGTCCAGTGCGCCCAGACCGGCGGGGTAATAGTCACGCCTCCCATCGACAACGGAGCCACGGTCCAGGCTGGCGTCTCTCCCATCCCTAACACTTTTTTACTGATAATATCTTTATTCAGGGCCAGATTCAGGGCCTGACGGACACGGACGTCATTGAACGGCGCACGTGCACTGTTGATATCAAAGTAGAAGACACTCAGTTCCGGTGCGACAAAGACTTCTTTAGGCCTTTCTTTCTTCATCCGTGCAAATTCAATCGCCGGGATCGTCGAGGTAATATCAATTTCACCGGCCAGATAGCGGTTCAGTTCTGCACTGCCGTCACTGATAGGTAAGAAGGTTACCTGATTTATCACTGTATGGGCATTATCCCAGTAGCGTGGATTACGCTTCAGCGTGATTTTCTCGTTAACAATCCAGTCGCTTAACTGATACGCACTGCTGCTGATCATATGGCCAGGCTGCGTCCAGGAGTCACCGTAGGTTTTGACATCTTTTTCGCTGACCGGGAACAAAGACGGGTGCGCAACAAATTGCAGGAAGTAAGACACCGGCTGATCGAGCACGACTTTTACCGTTGAGCTGTCCGGCGCATATACACCCAGCTTATCGGTCGGCATTTTTCCGTCAATGACCGCCTGTGCATTTAAGATATGCGCATTCGCGGTGAAAGAGGCATAAGGCGAGGCTGTTTTAGGATCCGATAACCGGCGCCAGCTATACACAACGTCCTGAGCCGTGATCGGAGAGCCGTCTGACCAGGTGGCTCCGGAACGGATATGGAACGTCCAGGTTTTATGATCCGAGGTTTGCCAGGAATCGGCCAGTGCCGGGATAATATGACCATTGTTTTCTACACGAACCAGACCTTCAAACAGGTCGTTAATCACTGCCATCGAACTGTTGTCTTCGACCTTATCCGGGTCAAGAGTTGCCGGCTCGGCACCATTTCCCCGTACCAGGTTTTGCGTGGCCGCCAGTTGCGTACCGGCAGGAACCACCGCCGAAAAGGCAACGGAAGAAAAACAAAGCCCGGCGAATAAAAGAGAGAGACGGGTACGGCGGGTGTGTAGTGTTTTTCCTTGCATCAATGAATACCTCTGTGAGTTTTTTATTTTATTAATAATCAATATCACAGATTAACCCGTAAGTTAAAGAGCCAGTAAAAGCACAATGCCGGCAGAAGCCGTGGCCCGGCTTTCACTTATCCCACACCCGACCGGCCGCAGACCCGCGTTATTCCTGAAAAAAGGAAACATAACGATAGTATCATGTAGCCAGAAATACCCTCTCGCTGACTTAAATACTTTTTTCTTATTTTCAAAGAAAGCAGCAGCACTGGCGCTGTTCCGGATGCATGAAAGGCAGTTATACCGGAGTGCGATAACCGTTATTTTTTATTCTTCTTATTCACACAGAATAAAATAATGACTGAAAGTTGCTGATATTTTCGGCTATAAGTTGCCGCGATGATTACCGATAAAGCCTGTCACTGATGGATCCTTTTTATCAAAACCCCCATGTCTCTGTTGTCTATGCCTTTGTAAAAAAAGCCATGGCAAACAGACAGTAGCCTGACGGATATAATACAAATATCAGCAACCAGATACTCCCGCTATAATAAAATAAATATATGACAGATAGCTCCAGGTAATAATAATAAATCCGGAAGATCCACTGCAAAATGCATTTTATCCGGTCAGTCATTCTGACAAACTACTCATTAATCCCTGCAGAATATTCCAGCGGATTATTCGATGTATCTCAGTCTGTACTTATTTAATCTTCTGTTTTTCATACGGATTTATCCCCGATACTGACTTCAGTGTGACAGCAGGTTATGTTGATAAGGAATGATAATCATAATTAAAGTGAGATATTTCTATGTTAAGGAAAGTCACGTTCTCAGCATTCGTACTCGGCTGTACGATGGGCTCGCACTTTGCGATAGCGGCATCCGCGCCGGCTGTTGAAGCAAAGCACGGGATGGTCGTCACCTCCCAGGATCTTGCAACGCAGGTCGGGGTTAATATCCTCAGGCAAGGCGGAAATGCTATTGATGCCGCCGTCGCTGTCGGTTATGCCGAAGCGGTCGTTAATCCCTGCTGCGGTAATATTGGCGGTGGGGGTTTTATGACTATCCATCTGGCCAACGGTAAGGATACGTTCATTAATTTTCGTGAAATGGCACCGGCCGGAGCCAGCGCAAATATGTATCTTGCCGCCGACGGCAATCTGATCCCGGGCGCAAGCCTCTATGGCTGGAAAGCCTCCGGGGTTCCCGGGACTGTCATGGGAATGGAAACTGCGCGTAAAGAATACGGTAAACTCAGCCGTGCACAGGATATGGCTCCGGCGATCAAGCTGGCGCGGGAAGGCTATATTCTGACACGTGCGGATACCGATATTCTGGATACGACTGTCGCCCGTTTCAGACAGGATCCGGCAGTTGCAAAAATCTTCCTGCGCCCTGACGGGACTCCCTTACAGCCAGGTGACAGACTGCGACAGACTGACCTTGCCAACACACTGGAACGGATCTCCCGCGAAGGTCCGTCAGCATTTTACAAAGGGGCTTTCCCGGCAGCCGTCGCGAAGGCTTCTGCAAAAGGGGGCGGTGTAATTAATGCGGCCGACTTTTCTGCCTATCACATTACTGAAATGGCCCCGCTGACCTGCACCTACCGTGGCTATACCTTTGTCTCTGCGCCTCCTCCAAGCTCCGGCGGGGTTACACTCTGTGAAACACTGAACATCCTTGAAGGGTTTGACCTGAAATCGATGGGCTTTGGTTCTGCGGCGATGGTCCACACGCTGGCAGAAGCTATGCGCTTAAGCTATGCCGACCGTAATACCTACCTGGGGGATCCGGCATTTGTGCATAATCCGGTCGATCAATTACTGGATAAAAAATATGCTGCCACCCTGCGTAGCAAAATTCAGGCAGATAAAGCGACCCCTTCCGATCAGGTAAAACCGGGCATTGTGAGCGGTGAAAAACCGGAAACAACCCACTACTCTATCGTCGATAGTGAAGGTAATGCCGTTTCCACAACCTATACCATTAACGGCCGGTTTGGTGCCGTTGTTATGGCTCCGGGTACCGGCGTACTGATGAATGATGAGATGGATGACTTCACCACAAAAGTCGGGGCTAAGAACCTGTACGGTCTGGTACAGGGAACTGCAAACAGTATTGCACCAGGTAAACGCCCGCTATCTTCCATGAGCCCGACGCTGGTCACCAAAGATGGCAAGATCTTCTTAGTGCTAGGATCTCCCGGTGGCTCCAGGATCATTACGATCACCCTGGAAACCGCGCTGAATATTATTGACTTCGGAATGGAGCCCCAGGAAGCCGTGAACGCACCCCGTATCCACCAGCAATGGATGCCGGATGTGGTTTATTATGAAAAAGGTGGGTTGTCTCCGGATACCTTAAATATCCTGAAAAATATGGGCTATAAGATGGTTGAACAGACCCCATGGGGTGCGGCAGAACTGATTATGGTCGGACTGCCGGGTGCTGCCGGCGTTACATCGGCTTCCAGCTCCGGTAATGACGGGGCCGTTTCCGGCAAAGTCAGGGAAGGTTATCTGTACGGTGCTAACGACGTACGCCGTCCGGCAGGATCTGCACGCGGTTACTGATCCGGTAATTATCATTTGTTAAATGGCTTTTCGGCACAATGCCTGAAGATGCTCCTGAAAGGGAAACCCGGGATAACGGGTTTCCCTTTTTAATGGATCGTCACCGCGGCTGCCCTTTCGGGCCTGTTGCATAGAACCCCGGTAAAATCTCTCCGTAAAACGCTTCAGGGCCCTGCCGGTAAAGGGATAGAAGCGAAAAGGCAGGCAGAACAATTAGTTCCGGAGACAGGAATAGCGTTTATTTACTTTACCTCTCCTGAGCCATGCAGATCCGTTAATGTATTACCAATAATACAATGGATCGGATCTACGTGATCTGCTGGTTATCGTGATGACAGATCCCTCACCTGACATAACCCACTTTTACGAGCACCCGGGTATCGCACACCCTGCCGGAAAGCCCCTTAATACCGGTAACGGACACGAACAGAACCTCCGCCTTTATAAATAGGCTTTCTGTCGCCATCCGGGTAGCCCGAAAAATACCCGCGCAGATAGACTCCGGTTATTAAAGGTACGGCCCACACGGGCTTGCCTCAGTGACTGAATATCACAATCCTTTAAACTTATATTCCAGGATAAACTCAGAGGCGAAACTCTTCGCCCGTATAGGGCGCCCGTCTGCCAGTTTCGGTGTTTTCCCGTTCAGGGTTTGATATGACCAGCCCGGCCCTACCATGGCTGACAACGACAGTACCTTTGACGATGGCTGATGCACAATCCAGCGGGTAAATGCATTAATTTCTCCGGTCACCACCGGCACAGATTGATAGCTAAAACGGGCAATACTGCCGGTAATGCCTGCGGTCAATGCCGGCGTTAACTGGTATCCCACCAGACCGGAGAGTACCGCTTCCCGATCCCTGTTGTAATCATTACCTGCTTTCGCCATTCCGTTGAACGTTCCCCGTGAATTCTTACTCATATGGAAAGGATAAGTCCCTACCCCTGACTTTTTAGCGGCCCGGGTATAGCTGGCTGCCCAGCGGAGCTGCCAGAACGGTGTAGTGGAACGGGCTTCGATCGTGAAATGTCGGGCCCGGTGATCAAAGTCTTTCTGTTGCTCCGGCATTTCCCGGTAATGGCTTAATGCCCTGGTGAGGTAGAGCTGGCTATTCAGGGTCAGCGTCGGGGTGGGCTTGACGCTGGCCTGAAAAATATGACGAGAGAGATAATCACTGCTTTCCCCCCAGGCGTATCTGAAATCTGACATCTGATTTGCCCAGCGGAGATCCAGACTACTCAATGCATTGATCGTTTTCTTGTCATTGGTCAGAAAATGTTCACTATCCGGCGAACTGCGGCTCATCGATTTCGTAACTCTTGCACCTTGCAGTGAAAGCTTGCCGTAGGCCAGGCGGCTATACCCGCCGGAATAGGTCGTCACTGACAGTCGGGAAGAATCCGAGATGACACCGATATCTTTCAGAGACAGCCATCCCCATCGTGCTTTAACACTGCGATCGTCCTGAGTGTATTGTAATCTGAGATTGCGCTGACCAAATTTATGATACCCCGAAGCATTACTTCTTTTATTTCCCTGGCCTGAATTATAAAGCACGCCACGGGAATTAAAATAATCTGTGGCACCGAGTTTGATCACGTAATTCCAGGTGGCATCAACACCGAATATCCCCGCAATATCTCCTGAGTGAAAGGCAACCATGGCTCCCTGCCCCCAGGCGTTGTGGATCCTTTTCTCCCCGCTTTCCTCTTCATTAAGTGCTTTCCAGTAGTTCTTTAATGAAATATCAATATCTGATTGTTTAAAAAAAGAGGATACGGGGGATAACATTCCCCCGCCCTCGCCTTCAGGCCGTAAAGCAATGTCCGTTGCCTGTGCACCCAGTGGGAAAATAACCACCAGCAGTCCATACCTGATATCCATATCTCTTCTCCCTGAAAGGGGCATTATCCTTTTTACTACCGATATAGAATTCCGTTAGTCAGAGACTCAATCTTCCAGGGATTTTTTCCCCGCCTCAACATATTTCAGAGTACCGGGTTCGATAACACGATATTCCCCGTTTTTATAATTAATTTTCACCACAGCAGCATTTGCGAGAGGCTTTATTGCTAATGGTTTATTCGTCAGTTCATAAACTAAATTCATTATGGTCATCCCCGAGGTCACAATAAGAATGTTTTTCTCATGCTTTTCCATACCTGCAGAAATAATACGTTTTACTGCGTCGTGGGTTCGGGCCTTCACCTGCTGATAATTTTCTGCCAGCCCCTGAGGATCTGCCGCAGCGATGGCATTCTGCAGTTGTTTAATCGACAGATTTTCCTTTGCCATTTCCTGCATCAATGCCTGACTATCCCGTAAGCACAGAACCCGCGCACTGGCATCCCTCATTTCTTCGTTACGTAACCCTTCATAACTGCCGAAAAACGACTCACGTAATCCCGATAATTCCGTCGGTATCAGTCGGGTTTTCCCGGATGTCTGCAGGATAATTTCAAGCGTACTACGCTGACGTCCGCTATCCCCGGAATAGACGCTATCAAAAGGGATATCTTTCAGCCCTGCACCCAGATAGCGTGCGATACGCTGCCCTTCCTCCGTCAGAGGCGAGTCCGCCCATCCCTGAACATGGTCTAACGTATTCAGCAGGGTTTCACCGTGACGGGCGAAATAGAGCGTGATTTCATCGGAATGACTCTCCGAAGAGGCAATACCGGGCAGCGCATTGAACATGAGAACAACAAACAACAGATATCTGCTCATTATAATTCCTTTTAAGTAATAATGGAGGAGTCATCCTGCTTACAGCTTCCTATATAAATATCACAATATCTTCCTTTGAAAATATAAACAAAAAAATCCAGATATGTATTTCCATCTTCACAGTCTGTGAGTAAAGTCAAAAATAAAAACCTGCCATTATGAAAAGTGCAATAAAACACAGAAAGATAAAATTATCTTTAGCTGGCTGAAAAACGTTAGCGATTAATAAATTTTTGAAAATAAAGTATTAATCTTATTCCCTGAAAGCAGATGATTTAACTCTTCGCAATAATCATATTCTTGCGGCTTCAATGACTGTGCTTTCAGTGTGCGATTCGTGAGTGCCGGATAGACCTTGTCTGTCACCGGAGGGGGCGTCACCGATGTTACTTCTCTATGGTACCGGGTGAACCTTTTGAGTAAAACTACCAGCCCGTAACACCATCATTACTCCTGCATTATGATCCGGACGGGTCATCCTCACATCTGTTTCATCCGTAGTCCTGTCCCTGCTGTAGGATTATGTTCACCAGTGAACTGCTGTTTATCTATGGATACGTTTAGACATATTGATAAACTCAGTGGCGGAGTTATATCCCGGTTGGCAGGGTTACAGTGTTGGCCCGTGACTGGAGCTTCTGCTGATGGCGATCTTCCTGACAAACTGCTCTACTGTCAGCCAGTAAGTCATAAACCCGGATATCAGCAGACCACAATATCAGGCTGCAGATTGTAAGAACTGTTGCTGGTACTGTACGGCGATCTCACGTAATTTTCCGCGAATGATCTGTTTGAAAGCCAGCGTTGCACGAGACTGGGGTATTCCCCTCTGGCTGACAAACATGACTTCAAAAGGCAGAGGTTCAGCGACCGGTAATATTTTCACCTGATCGGAGTAACGCCAGGCAGTGAATAGGTCAACAATACCGACACCCGCGCCCGCCAGAACCAGATCAGCAATAACAGAATATGTTTTAATAAATAATGCATTGCGAGGGCAGAGCGTATGACGTAATAAAGCCCGATGCAGAACCTTTCCTAGCGGGTCCTCCTTTTGCATCATCAGTAAATTATTCTGTGATAACCACTCCAGACTGATAGTCCCCGACCAGGGATGATTTTTTGGCAACACAGCAACTAAAGAAGACTGGAAAAGTGGCTCCGCCAATAGCCGGTGATCCACCTGCTGACCAAAAGTCAGTGCAAAATCAATTTTACCTGCCAGTAAGTCCTGGCACAGGCCATCGAAATGCCCGGTAGCCAATTCAACTTCTCCTGAGGGATGCTGACTACGATATTCTACTAATGCCGGTGTCATGACGATTTGCCCGAAAGCATGCGCCGCTCCGACACGAACCGTATCACCGGACGATTTAAGTTGAGCGGCTTTACGGGATAGCAGGGACAATTTTTCGTATATCCCGGTAATATCAGGTAGTAATTGCTGGCCTTCCGATGTCAGAAACATTCCCTGGTTCCGACGCTCAAATAACGGAAAACCAAGCTGCTGCTCAGCATAATTCAGTACCCTGCTGATGTTAGGTTGAGAGGCATTCAGCAACCTGGCCGCACCGCTAATGGAACCGGCCTGAACAATGGCATGAACTATCTCAATATGGCGTAATTTCATAACGATATTGCTCCCTACAACGTCCTGTTCCGGAAAATCCGGTATCGCTATAAAATGAAGCAATTTTCGCGCCATCATTCAATATTCATCCACGATTCCTATAATATTTCAGGCTGTGCCTGCAAAACGGCAATATCACAGTGTTACAAAGACAGTAAACGAAAACCCACTGACCCATAATCGCCAATGTGATCCATCCTCCCAACGGTGTTGCACTATAAAAGGGAACCCCGGGATGATATACAGAATTGACGCTCTATACGGAGCGTCTGTTATTCAGTGGCTCTGCAGAAAATGAAACTTAGCCCTGAGTGGCAGCCAGATAAGAAAACGTACTCAGCAGGCTGATAAGTTGTTTCATCGAAGTCGCCTGGTAGCTGACAGTGACACCATCTTCACGAATGACCCCGGGGATCAGGCTGTAAACATCTGCCAGCACCGGACGGGTAACGTTTAACTCAAGCCGGTAAGGTGCAGCCACTCGCGATACGGCAGCCTGCGAACACTGTCTGACAGCCTGTCCGGCCGCAGCGGAAATACATTCTCTGGCGGCGGCCGGGCTGAGTGATTCTGCCGCAGTATTCGCTATTGCACGCTTTACACAAGCATAGACAGTTTGCGGATAATATTCAGAAATCCAGCGTTGCAAGTGATCATCTCCGCTGGCCAGCAATAAAGGGGTGTTAAGTTCAGCGGCAGCGGCAGCATAAATATCGACTTCGCCCATCACCTGCCCATTAATCATCACTCGCCAAAAGGCTCTGCTATTAATAGTATGAGCAAGTACGCCTTTTTCACCGGCGGCGGTATGAAAACCAATACACATTATTCCATCAAAATGTTGCTGCTCCAGACCTTCAATCATAGAAAATGTCCGGGGCTTGCCCTGGACCAGACGAGCGCGGGGATCCATATTTTCGGCCCGAAGATTCGTCATCTGTGCGTGGCTGTCAGCAACAACAACTTCCGTCGCTCCTCCTCTGAAGGCTCCATCAATAGCAGCATTCACTTCCTGCTCCATTAATCCTCTGGCCATTTGATATTCAGCATGCCCCGGAGAACACTGTTCCGGTCTCATTACCCCGGCAACGCCTTCAATATCGGCTGAAATAAAGATTTTCATTGCCTGTATCCTGTCTGTGATTAATTAAACAGAATCTGCTGATGCCAGCAAATCCAGAACATCTGTCAATGCCGCCCGATGATGACCTCGGAAGCCCGTCACTGCTTGTGCAGATAATAATGCATCCAGTACAGCATGCTCAGTGGCATCCGCGGCTGCAGCCAGCAAAGGTTCCAGCTGAGCATCATCCACAGACAAAGATAATCGCTGAGTGGAAAAAGCCACAGCAATGTCCCCGGAGCCATGTCCCCAGTAACTCCCGGTACGACCTAATCCGGCACCGGCGCGGCGGGCGATACGCTTCAACTGGCGGGCATCGACAGGTGCATCTGTCGCCATAATAATAATGATTGAACCTGCATCCTGCTGAGGTATTAGCCCCGGAAGCAGAGGTGAAATTAGCTCTCCCATCCGGACACCTTGCAACGTTAATGCCTCAAGTGTTCCGTAATTAGCCAATACCAATACGCCCAGAGTTGCATTAAAAGCAGGTATTTCCCGCGAAGCACTACCGATCCCCCCTTTCAGTGAGAAACAACTCATACCGCGACCCGCCCCTACACTTCCGCGGCTGAAATTCGCACTGGCAGATGAAAGAGCTTCACAAGCCATATCACCGGTGACTGCTAATGCCTGGATATCATTCAGCCAGCCATCGTTACATTCCAGTACCAGAGGATTTACTGTCGGGAGTTCACGCCCCAATTGTGGATTACGGCTGATCGTCTCACTTACCAGGCTGGTAAAGAGTGTCCCTACGGCAAAAGTATTACTGAGCAGTATGGGCGTCTGCAGCTCTCCCAATTCTTCGATCTGAATGAGTCCTGCCGGTTTCGCAAAACCATTAAGCACGGCCACACCACAAGGCAGAGGTTGCAGGAATAAATTATCTCCGGGCGGGAGGATCGCTGTTACCCCGGTCTGGCGTTCTCCGTCAGCCAGGGTACTATGGCCAACCCGCACACCGGGCACATCACTCAGTAAATTATGCCGACCACAGGGAAAACGTGGATACATAAGGCTGCGGGTTTCGCGCCAGTGCCGTAAGAGTAATCGTTGTTGTTGTTGATGGATATCTGCGACCATAATTTAATGTTTCATTTTGGGGTCAAGGGTATCGCGTAATGCATCCCCTAACAGATTAAATGCCAGTACCGTTAGGAAGATAGCAAGACCAGGAAATACGCTAACATGCCAGTAACCCGCCATCATCATATTACGACTCATCGCCAAAATATTGCCCCATTCAGGGACATCCGGCTCCGGACCTAAACCAATAAAACTAAGCCCGGCCGCTGTCAGAATGCTGGTTCCAATACGCATGGTAAAATAAACAATGACTCCCGGCAGAGTGCCCGGCAAAATATGACGCAACAAAATCACTCTGTCACCGGCCCCTGCACAGCGCACGGCTTCAACATAAGCCGATTGTTTTAATGACAGGACAGATGCACGCACGATTCGGGCAAAAACCGGAATACTAAACACTGCTACGGCAATAATAACATTGTTCAGCCCGGGCCCCAGGATAGCAACGACAGCGATCGCCAGTAACATTCCGGGAAAGGCAAATAGCACATCCGAGCCCCGCATGATCAACATATCTATCCAGCGACCGTAATATCCGGCCAGAAGTCCCAGGAAAATACCGACGATCATTCCCATAGTGACTGAAACGATACCGATATAAAGCGATATACGCGCTCCGTAGATAATCCGGCTCATCACATCACGTCCAAGATCATCAGTCCCCATCCAGTGTGCTGCCGAAGGAGGGGAAGACAGTGCCGTCCAGTCCGGTGCCATTGGATTATAGGGGGCAATCCAGGGTGCAAATACGGCGATGAGGATTAATAACAGAACCACACTCCCGGAGACTATTGCCAGGGGATTGCGAATAAAAGTCTGCCAGAAATCCAGTAAAGGAGAACGTAATGTTGTTTCGGCCACGACTTTCCTGGCCAGAGATTCACTTGACTGACTCATCACAGACTCCTATCGCAGGCGGATCGCCGGGTTAACGACCGCGTATAGCAGGTCTACCAGCAAATTAATGAAAATAAACTCAAAGACAAACAACATAACCAATGCCTGGATAACAGGCTGATCCTGTGTCTTGATAGATTCAATCAGTAACCATCCCAGCCCCGGCCAGTTGAAAACACTCTCAACCACAATTGAGCCACCCAACAGAAATCCAAACTGCAGACCCAGCATGGTAATAACCGGAATTAATGCATTCCGCATCACATGTTTCCAGACAATCAGAGATTGCCGGAGTCCCTTAGCGCGTGCGGTACGGACATAATCTTCCTGAGCAACTTCTAAAAAAGAGGAACGGGTAAACCTCGCCATAACAGCAGCGACAGAAGAGCCGAGAGTGATCGCCGGTAATACAATATCAGACCAATGAGTGAATCCGCCTACCGAAAAAATACCAAAGGGCATCGCGACGAACTGAATCAGTAATAACCCCAGCCAGAAAGGTGGCATAGAAATCCCCCCCACCGCACCGCTCATCAAACACCAGTCCAGCCATTTCCCCCGGTTTAATGCTGACAGAACACCCACAAATAATCCCAGTAATACAGACCAGGTAAAGCCGGCAAGGGCCAGCCAGAACGTTGGCATGAATCCTTTTTTAATAACATCAAGGACGGGCTGCTGAGTTCGATAAGTGACACCTAAATCACCGTGTAATACGCCGTTAAGCCAGTGAAAATATTGCTGGGGTAGCGGATTATTTAACCCAAGATGGACCCTTGCTGCCTCAATGGCTGTCTGTGTTGCATCCGGTCCGGCATAAATTCTGGCTGGGTCGCCAGGTAAAAGTTTAATAAAACCGAAGACCAGTAATGACACCACCAGCAGAACAGGAATCATTTCCAGAAGGCGTCGGATAATGTAAGTCACCATGGTGCTATCCTGTTGTTCAGGCCTCCGGTATGCATTGCCGGAGGCTTAAATGGCTTAATGGAATTGCGCGTGAGTAAACAGCAGATTTCCGTCCGGGAGCATAGAAACACCACTGAGATCTTTGCGTTTTCCGACCAGGTTATCCGGGGTACCGAGGAAAGTTACCGGAGCATCTTTCCATAATATTTTCTGTGCATCGGCATACGCTGCAGCTCGTTTAGCTGGATCTGCTGTTGCCAGCCCTTCATTAATTGCTTTATCCACAGCCGGATTGCTGTAATAGGAAACGTTATAAGATACAGGCACCCAGGATTGGGTCGCATAAAGTGGACGCAGAGCCCAGTCGGCATCTCCCGTCGAGGTAGACCAGCCACCGTAATACAAGTCAAATCCTGCTTTTGCTGGTTGAGTAACACCCCATAATTTTGCATCCCGCATACCGGAGTCCATCGGGGTGATGGTAAGCCTGAAACCTGAAGCTGCCAGCTGAGCTTTCAGAAACTGAGCAGCCCTGACCGCAGAGGTGGTATTAGTGCACCAGAGTTTAAGATCAAGTCCCCGGGGGTAGCCTGCTGCTGCCAGTAAGGCTTTAGCTTTTGCAGGATCATAAGAATACTTCGGATCTGTCTGTTTCTGATAAAACTGAACTCCCACAGGCATCGCAGATGTTGCCGGAGTTCCCATACCAGCAAAAGCAACCTTTAACCAAATTTCACGGTCTATCGCATAGTTCAACGCCTGACGAACACGGACATCACCCAGTGGTTTATGCTGGTTATTCACTGCCATGTAATACATGTAAATACTGGGATCACGCTGGATATCGAGCTTGCTATCATCTTTCAGACTGACGGCCAAATCAGAAGGTAATGGATAAATTGCATCAACCTGCCCGGATTTTAATTCAGCAACACGGGTAGCATCTTCCGGGCTGGGGGAAAAATACACATTGTCTACCTTCGGCCACCCTTTATCCCAGTAACCCGCGTATTTCTCCAGGTGAACCTCTTTACCTGGTTGCCAGTCAACAAACGTAAAAGGCCCCGTACCCACCGGATGTAAACGCAGTTCAGTTTCTGAAGGATACTTGTTCAGGACTGCCGGGCTCCACATGACAGCAGAAGGATGTGCGAGGGTATTAATAAATGCCCCAAAAGGTCGGTTAAGATCAATCCTCACCTGATTCGGAGTGATCACAGTCACTGAGCTGATCATGTTATAAAGACTGTTACGCTTCAGTCCTTTCTTTTGATCTGCCAGCCGATCGAGGTTAACTTTAACTGCCTGCGCATCAAAGGGAGTACCATCCTGAAAAGTAACGCCTTTGCGTAATGTCAGGACAAATTCTGTTGCATCAGCATTACTGGTATAACCGGTCGCCAGCCAGGGTATGAGCTTCATGGCAGGATCAAACTGAAATAACCGTTCGAATACCCCGCTCTGCACCGAGTAACTGATATTATCTGAAGTGTCCTGCGGATCCATTCCTGTAATATCGGCGTACATCGATATATGCAAATCCTGAGCATAAGCAGCCCCGGCCATAAACAGTGATAATCCTAGTGCGAGTGAGCTGCGGCGAAACAGTGTCATAGTATCTCCTGGTATTATTGTGTTAGAGGAAAAAGGCTATCTGCCACCCAATGATCCGGACCAGCCTGACGATATTTTGTTTTCGGTATGCTGATACCGGCTTTACGAAGAGGGGAAGGAATTTCACTGTCATCAAAACTGCGCAGTGGCCGGTTTGTCGGGTCTGCAACCGGAACCGACGTCAGAAGGCGTCGGGTATACGGATGGGATGGCTGATTAAAAATGGCCTGCCGTGGCCCTATTTCAACGATCTGCCCGAGATACATCACCGCAACCCGGTTAGCAATACGTTCAACTACAGCCATATCATGAGAAATAAAAATCCATGACACCCCGCTTTTTTGTTGCAAGTCCATCATCAGATTAATCACCTGCGCCTGGACAGAAACATCCAGAGCTGATACCGCTTCATCCGCAATAATTACTTCCGGTTTGAGTGCCATTGCACGGGCTATAGCAATACGTTGACGCTGACCTCCGGAAAACTCGTGCGGATAACGGCTGGCATGCTCAGGCTTCAAACCGACACTTTCCAGTAAGGCATGAACCTGCGGTGTTGCATCTGCCAGTGATTTCGCCAGACCATGTAAAAGTAAAGGTTCTGCGATAGTGAAACCCACTGTCAGACGGGGATTGAGTGAGGCATAAGGATCCTGGAAGACCATTTGTATTTCGCGACGCATAGGCTGAAAAGCGGAATCAGTTAAATCAGATATTTCTTTCCCGCGAAAAAAAATACTTTCAGCCTCACTCTTCAACAAGCGCATCAATGCCCGTCCCGTCGTTGACTTACCACACCCGCTTTCGCCAACAATCGCCAGTGTTTCTCCTGGCCAGAGAGAAAAGTCAATCTGTTCGACAGCATGAACATTATGTGTGATCGCAGAGAGGATTCCGCTTCTTACGGGGTAGTAGACTTTCAGTCCCCGGACATCCAGCAATGGCGGAGAATCATAACGTGCAGTGCGCTGCTCAGAATTAGTTGTGGTCATTTCTCCGACGTGCGGAAAACGTTCCGGCCAGACCTTATCATGCATATCGCCAAGTCGGGGAACAGCCGCCAGGAGTGCCCGGGTATAGGGATGTCCGGGCTGGCTGAAAATCTGTTCCACAGTCCCCTGCTCGACAACTTCACCACGTAGCATGACAATGACACGATCGGCAATTTCTGCCACGACTCCCATATCGTGAGTAATAAACAGCACCGACATATTATTCTCACACTGAAGCTGTTTAATTATCTGCAATATATGGGCCTGGACCGTGACATCCAGAGCTGTGGTGGGTTCATCAGCGATTAATAACCTGGGTGAGCACATCAGAGCCTGAGCTATCATGACTCGCTGGCGCATTCCGCCAGATAAGGAATGAGGATAACTGTTCATAACGCGATCTACATCTGCAATTCTGACCCGGGTAAGCAGCTCCCGTGCCTTTCCGAGCGCTTCTTTACGACCACACAAATGATGATCCTGCAGAGCCTCTGTCAGCTGATCGCCTATTTTCAGTACGGGATTCAGGGATGTCATTGGCTCCTGAAAAATCATCGCCATATCCTGGCCACGTAACTGACGCCGTTGCTCAGCAGTCATCTCTGACAGATGGCATTCATCAGATTGCCGGTTGAGATATATCATATCTCCGCCAGCGATAACGGCAGATTCCGGGAGCAACCCCATCAACGCCAGTGAAGTCACCGATTTTCCAGATCCACTTTCACCCACTACCGCAACAATTTCCCCGGCATAAATATCAAATGAGATCCCTTTCAGAGCATGACTGGTGCCACTTCTGCTATTAAACCGGACATCCAGGCCCTGTACGGATAAGACGGGGTCTGTACCGGATTTATTCTTCTCATTATTATCAGAAAGAATATTGGTATCAGTCATGAGAGCTCCTTGTAATATCACAGCCAGATATGGCCCCGGGAATAAGAGAGAAAAGGCGAACTGTCACCTGCCAGCCAGACAGGCCCGTCAAGATCGACAAACTCTGCCGCTGTCGCGACAGGTAAAGCGGCCTCCATCGCCAGAGACGAGCCCAGCATGCATCCCACCATAATTCGCATCTGCAACTCACGTGCTGTACTGACCATATTTAATGCTTCTGTCAGGCCACCGCATTTATCGAGTTTGATATTTATCATCTGATAACGGTCAGCCAGCCTGGCAATATCTTCTGCCGTATGGCAGCTTTCATCAGCACAAACGGGAAAAGGGGCATGGAAGGTACGCAGAATGTCATCCCGGCCTGCAGGTAATGGCTGTTCAACCATGGCGATACGATAATCCGCTAGTGCCGTAAAAAGAGAAGGTAACTCCTGGTTTTCCCAGCTTTCGTTGGCATCAATCACCAGTGTGCTCTCCGGGGCCACTGAACGTACCCCTGCCACTTTCTGTAAAATATTTTCCTGATCCAGCTTTATCTTCAGCAACACTGCCCCCCGCGAAACAGCATCTTCTGCGGCAGCAATCATGTTGGCGGTACTATCCAGACTCAGCGTCTCTGCCGTCACTATTTTTCGGGGTGAGACCTGTTGAAGTGATTGCCACAAGTCCTGCCCTTGCCGTCCAGCCTGTAAACGCCACAGAGCACAATCCAGCGCATTTCTGGCAGACCCGGCGGGTAAAATATGTTGCAGTTCTTCCCTTTGGAGCCCGTGACAGACCGCTTCTTTAAGCAATGCCAACTGCGCACATACGCTTTCCGCGGTCTCTCCGTAACGTAATGTCGGAGTGCATTCACTCAGCCCGATAATACCGGCTTCCTCCAGTGTGACGCGTACAACACTGACGGATGTCCTTGTTCCCCTGGCAATGGCAAAAGGACGGGCGAGAGGTAAATCCACAACCTCAATCTGCATCCGGCGCATCTCAGCCTCGCTCCTTCAGTAATGCCGCTATTTCAGTGATCCCGAAACGTACCGGATCAGTGGCCGGAACACCGAAACGCTGACTCAGATCTTGTAAATAGGCTTTAGCTTCCTGTTCATTGAAATTTGAGGTATTTACTGAGAATCCCGCCAGCCTGACATTATCGCTTGTGACCTTACCGGCCTGCAGATTAGCAGCCAAACAGTCTTCCGGATCGACCATAGGAATGTGAGGTAAATGACGCATATGCGTGCGGCCCATTTCATGGCACATCACCAGCCAGTGAGGCTGTGCCCCCTGCAGTAAACCCAGGCTGACACCGGCATAAGCGGGGTGAAATAGTGAGCCCTGACCTTCGATGATATCCCAGTGATCATCGGTATTCGCCGGAGACAGTAATTCTGCCGCCCCGGCAATAAAATCGGCGATCACAGCATCAATGGCGATCCCGTTTCCGGCGATAAATATTCCCGTCTGGCCGGTCGCGCGAAAATCTGCATTCATTCCCTGTGCACGCATAGCCGATTCCAGTGCGAGCGAGGTATACATTTTTCCAACAGAGCAATCCGTCCCGACGGTGAGAACACGCTTTCCGGTACGCTTTTTACCCGTTCCGACTGTAAGTTCGGTCTCTGTATGGCGAATATCAAATAAACTAACCTGATAGTGATTTGCCAGTTCAGTAAGTCCCGGAACATCGCCCAGTCGCTGATGTAAACCGCTAGCCACATTCATTCCGGCTTCAATCGCAGCTCTGATGACCGGAAGCCAATGTTCAGGCAAAAATCCGCCGGCGTTAGCTGTCCCCAATACCAGTGTTTTTGCTCCCTGCAAAGCTGCCTGCTCCACCGACATTTCTTCAAGCCCCAGACTCACACTGCATCCCGGCAAGCGGATTTCAGCAATACATTGCTCAGGCCGCCAGTATTGGATGCCCCGTGCTGTCTTTGCCGCTAAAGGGTCAGTAACATCACCAAGGAAGAGCAGGTAGGGTTGTGGAATTTTCATGGCCTTTTCATCTCACTTAGCGCAAAAGAAGTGAGTCAAAAATTCCACGTTACGGTTGCCCGGGCAAATGCTTATCTGTAGGAGCGGTATAACCTGAGGTTATGGGGTGATGTAATACACTATAAAATAAGCTTTTTTAAACATCTGTACAGGATTACGACCCGTCATATCAGGCAAACTCAATTTTTTTTGCACTATATCGTACAGTTCAGGCAGGACAGATAAGGTCGAGGGAAAGGCTTCTCTCGCTATAACGGTTATGGCACGAGCAAAAAGATAGCTCCCCATTGACGGTAACCACTATCATAACCGTATCCTCAGCGAGGCAATAAAGTGAGTCTATGAAAAAATACACCTTTGTTTTAGCCCCGGACTCCTTCAAAGAAAGTCTGACGGCAAAAGAAGTCTGCATTGCGATGGAAAGCGGGCTGAAGGCTGTTTTCCCTGATGCCACCTTTATTCATGTTCCGATGGCTGACGGGGGCGAAGGTACCACGCAATCCCTGATTGATGCGACCGGCGGGACACTCCATCCATTGATCGTCACCGGTCCGCTGGGAACGCCGGTAGAAGCCTGTTTCGGGATCACCGGCAATGGCCGCACCGCAATCATTGAAATGGCCTCAGCAAGCGGTATTCAGCATACCCGTCGTGAAAACCGGTCTCCGCTTTCGGCCACCACCTACGGCACAGGTGAACTGATCCGTGCCTGCCTTGATAAAGGCGTCAGCGAAATCATACTCGGTATCGGCGGCAGCGCGACAAATGATGGTGGTGCCGGTATGGCAAGAGCATTGGGTGTCTGCTTCTATGATGCTCAGGATACTCTTCTGCCTGAAGGCGGCGGTGCACTCTCCCGCTTAAAGAGGATCGATATTTCAGGCCTGGATCCCCGACTGGCAGCCGTCAATATTCAGATAGCCTGTGATGTGACTAATCCGCTTTGCGGGGGATCCGGGGCATCCGCCATTTTTGGTCCTCAAAAAGGGGCCACCCCGGAGATGGTCACCCGGCTTGATGAAAGTCTGAGACATTACGCCGATGTTATCTCCCGGCAGCTTGGAAAAAATGTTGCTGACATTCCGGGATCCGGCGCGGCTGGCGGTCTGGGGGCAGGACTGCTGGCGTTTACCGGATGCACGCTTCGGCCAGGCATCGACATTGTTCTGCAATATTCTCAGTTAGACCAGAAACTGATCGGTGCTGATTACTGTTTCACGGGTGAAGGCAGAATTGATCATCAGACAGCGTTCGGGAAAACGCCCTTTGGCGTTGCCAAAGCAGCAAAAGCGGCGGGGATCCCGGTGATAGCGATCACCGGAAGTATTGGTGAGGGCACGGAGGCGCTTTATCCGCAAGGTATCGGCGCAATATTCAGTATTGTTCCGCAGGCTGATAGCCTGCCCCATCTGCTCCGCAAGGGTGCGGTGAATATCACCCAAACCTGCGAAAATGTCGGCCGGCTGATCAAGCTCGCTGCGCAATAATACCCGTCGTTGCAGATAACCCCGGAGAGCTTCCGGGGTAGGGTCAGAGAGCATATCTTAGCCGACGGACATCACGGTCCTTCAGCTTACATGCTATCCTGCAGGCCGTCAGATCATGATTTCAGACGTGCTGTAATTTCTGCTACACGAACGCCATACTGACGTGCCGTCGCTAAATCACCGGCAGGGATCCGATCAGCTCCGGCATCTGATGGAGACTGTACCAGCGGGCCTGCGGATCCCCCCAGGTTATTCAGATCGTCACGGGTAGCCGCGGTAGTATTTGACGGTAAGATCCCCAGGCTCACCCAGATCCCGCCATGTTGTGCGGCCAGTGTCTGGAAAAAGATCAGGGTGTTCTGTTTATCCCCGTTCAGACTTGCGCTGTTGGTAAATCCACCGAAGACTTTATTGTGCCACAGACGAGAGAACCAGACTTTTGAACTGGCATCAGCAAACTTTTTAAACTGCCAGGGAACATTCCCCATGTACGTAGGCGCGCCAAAAATAATTCCTTCAGCACTATTGAGTCGCTCCCAGTCCTGCTCTGTGATTTCACCGTTGTTATCGATAGCGATCAGGCTCGCTTGCGCACCCTCAGCGACATATTCCGCAACCCGCTGAGTATGGCCATATCCTGAAAAATACACTACATAGATACCAGACATATCGACCTCTCTGTTCAATGAGCCGCCAGCATTTACAGGCGGATTAATAATTCACGAAAGTGCGTCGCGTGTTTTTTCTATAACTGACACACTGGCAAGAACCGAAAATTCTGTCTGATAAGAATAACAGTTAAACTCAGAGAGATCCGTCAGATAACGGATAAATCGTGGTAAGCCGGCAGGCCCGGGAAGCAAGCCCTGTCTGCCAGGCGGCGTTTTACCGTTGCTCGTCTTCCGGGTCTGAGGTTGTGCCAGCTATTGAGCCGGAGCATCGGGGATCATGCGTCGTCCGGACAGGACATTAAATACTAAGTGGTTTACTATATTCAAAGATAAATACGGAGAGATTATAAAGTGCGTTTATTCGGTCTGTTATTGCTCAGTGTTATGTTACTGACAGCCTGTGCATCTAAAAAAGAGAAACCGCAGGAAACCAAAGTGGTACATACCGGAGATTGTTCCGCCAGCGGAAAAATCGTGAATTGTCAGTGGCAGAGTGTCCCGAACTCTAATATGCATTAATCGCGAGAGTCCGGAGAAAGCCCTGAGACTTTGTGAAGCCCTGGGCTATCTGCCCGGGCGATGAACCTTGAAAAAGTCCCCCCCGGAATGCAAAAAGGCCGCCCCTCAGGGCGGCCTCTGCCTTTTCATGCCGCCGCCGCCGGAGGGTTCCCCGGTGCCCGCAGACATACTTAATAAAAAATGTGATAAAAATTCCATAACAAAAAGGCCATCCGTGAGGATGGCCTGTCTGTTTTATTGGA
>NZ_JMPR01000005.1 GCF_000735525.1 Tatumella ptyseos ATCC 33301
ATTGTTGCGAGGTGGCGTATATTACGCTTTTCACCTCAGGAGTCAACCACTATTTCGCGATTTTTTCTCCCGGACCGAATCGCTTCAGTCCCTGTCACGCCGCTGCGCATCGCGCTTTGCCGTCTCAGTGGTTGCGCATTATAGGGAGTTCCCGAAAAGGCGCAACCACTAATTTCAACAAAAAAGACTGTTTGCTGCATTACACAGCAAATGTGCCATTTATACGCTGTTACCCACAAAGTTATCCACAAAGGGCTATAAATCCAAATTTAGCCGGGCATCACGCAAACGTTTTCGCTACAATGCCCGCATGTAATTAGCGGGTCGGGCGAGGTTTCTGAACGCAGATAACAGCGATATTTGCCTTCAGAACTTTCTCTATGACTTCTTTTCTATATATATGAAACCAATCCAGAGGATTACTTCACTATGCAACAACGTCGTCCTGTACGCCGCGCTCTTCTGAGTGTTTCTGACAAAACCGGTATTGTTGAGTTTGCCAAAGCACTGACATCCCGGGGTGTGGAGTTGCTTTCTACCGGCGGCACTGCCCGTTTACTGGCTGACGCGGGTTTACCTGTTACCGAAGTATCCGACTACACCGGTTTTCCGGAAATGATGGATGGTCGAGTAAAAACACTGCACCCTAAAGTCCATGGCGGGATCCTGGGAAGACGTGGCCAGGATGATGCCGTTATGGCGGAACATCAGATCGACCCGATCGATATGGTGGTCGTTAACCTCTACCCTTTTGCTGAAACGGTCGCCCGTGAAGGATGTTCGCTGGAAGATGCCGTCGAGAATATTGATATCGGTGGCCCGACCATGGTGCGCTCCGCCGCCAAGAACCATAAAGATGTGGCTATCGTGGTGAAAAGCCATGATTACCCGGCGCTGATCCGGGAACTGGAAGAGAATGACAATAGTCTGACCCTGGAAACGCGTTTTGACCTGGCGATCAAGGCCTTTGAGCATACCGCGGCTTACGACAGTATGATCGCGAACTACTTCGGTCAGCGAGTGCCTGCGTATTATAGTGAAGATAAGACACCGGCCGGACGTTTTCCGCGTACGCTGAACCTGAACTTTGTTAAAAAGCAGGATATGCGTTACGGCGAGAACAGCCACCAGGATGCGGCTTTCTATATAGAAGAGAATATTAAAGAAGCCTCCGTGGCGACGGCTCAGCAGCTGCAGGGTAAAGCGCTCTCCTATAACAATATTGCTGATACCGATGCAGCACTGGAATGTGTCAAAGAATTCCCTGAACCTGCCTGCGTCATTGTTAAGCATGCCAACCCTTGTGGCGTAGCTATTGGTGAAGATATTAAGCAGGCCTATGAGCGCGCTTATACGACCGACCCGACGTCCGCCTTCGGCGGGATCATTGCCTTTAACCGTGAACTGGATGAAGCGACTGCACAGGCAATCATCAGCCGCCAGTTTGTTGAAGTCATTATTGCCCCGTCAGCCAGCGAGGCTGCATTAAAAATCACTGCAGCTAAACAGAATGTGCGTGTCCTGACGTGTGGTGAGTGGCAGCAACGTGAGTCAGGCCTGGATTTCAAACGCGTTAATGGCGGATTACTGGTACAGGATCGTGATCTGGGCATGGTCAGCGAGGCGCAATTACGCGTAGTCAGTCAGCGACAGCCAACGGCACAGGAGATGCGCGATGCGCTGTTCTGCTGGAAAGTGGCAAAGTTTGTTAAGTCTAATGCCATTGTCTATGCCCGCGATAATATGACTATCGGTATCGGCGCCGGACAGATGAGCCGCGTCTATTCAGCGAAGATTGCCGGGATCAAAGCCGGTGATGAGGGGCTGGAGGTTAAAGGGTCAGCGATGGCTTCTGATGCCTTTTTCCCGTTCCGTGACGGTATCGATGCCGCAGCGGCGGTCGGGATCACCTGTGTTATCCAGCCCGGAGGCTCAATCCGCGATGATGAAGTCATTGCCGCTGCTGATGAACACGGTATTGCGATGATCTTTACCGACATGCGTCATTTCCGCCATTAATCTTTCCGGGGTATTTACTATGAACATTTTAATTATTGGTAATGGCGGCCGTGAACACGCGCTGGCATGGAAAGCTGCACAATCACCGTTGGCCGGGAAAGTCTATGTCGCTCCGGGAAATGCCGGTACCGCACTGGAGCCCGCTCTGCATAATGTCGACATCAGCGCCACAGATATCGAAGGTTTACTCGCTTTTGCGCTCAAAGAGAACATTGGTCTGACGATTGTCGGTCCTGAAGCTCCTCTGGTGATTGGCGTGGTCGATGCTTTCCGGGAAGCCGGTCTGAAGATTTTTGGCCCGACCCGTGGGGCTGCTCAACTGGAAGGGTCGAAAGCCTTTACTAAAGATTTCCTGGCCCGGCATAACATTCCGACCGCTGAATACCAGAACTTCACCGAAATTGAGCCTGCTCTGGCCTACCTGCGGGAAAAAGGTGCGCCTATCGTCATCAAAGCGGATGGTCTGGCCGCCGGTAAAGGAGTCATCGTGGCGATGACTCTGCAGGAAGCTGAAGATGCCGTCCAGGATATGCTGGCCGGAAATGCTTTCGGTGATGCAGGCCATCGTATCGTTATTGAAGAATTTTTACAGGGTGAAGAAGCCAGCTTTATCGTGATGGTTGATGGCGAACATGTCCTGCCTATGGCCACCAGTCAGGACCATAAACGTGTCGGCGATGCGGATACCGGGCCGAATACCGGCGGAATGGGTGCCTACTCTCCCGCCCCGGTCGTGACTGATGAAGTCCACCAGCGGGCTATGGACGAAGTGATCTGGCCTACCGTACGCGGAATGGCTGCTGAAGGGAATGTTTATACCGGGTTCCTGTATGCCGGGCTGATGATCGATCCTGAAGGCCGACCGAAAGTGATCGAATTTAACTGTCGTTTCGGCGATCCTGAAACCCAGCCAATTATGCTGCGACTGCAATCTGACCTGGTGGCGCTATGCCTTGCTGCCTGCGACGGGCAGTTGGATCAACAGGAATCACACTGGGATCCTCGCCCGGCATTGGGTGTGGTGCTGGCCGCGGGGGGATACCCTGGCAAATATCGTAAAGGTGATGTGATTTCAGGACTGGATGCAGCAACCTCTCCTGACGGCAAGGTTTTCCACGCCGGCACCACCTTACAGGGGGAAGATGTTGTCACCCATGGCGGCCGGGTCTTATGCGCCACTGGCCTGGGAACTGACATCGCTGCGGCTCAGAAGCAGGCCTATGCACTGGCAAAAGCCATTTCATGGGAAGGCTCCTTCTGTCGTACGGATATTGGTTACCGGGCCATTAACCGCCAGAAGTAACCCGGGGGGATCATCCACCACACAAAAGGCAGACTCCGGTCTGCCTTTTTGATCCCTCTTGCTGGCGGAAACGTCTCAGAGATCGGCGGATGCCGGGGCCTGAAGACAGAGATTTTCCGTCGTCGCTTTCAGCAGCTGAACCCCCTCCGGTGCCCGCAACCAGGCAATGTAGACCGGCGCTCCTGCAGATTGTCTCTGCTCGCGATAAATCATCTGTACAGAATACGCATCCAGACCTGCAGACACCGTCTGATGTTGGCAGGTCGTCACGCGATTGCTGCCATCCCAGACCCCCTGCATCAGGGTCACCCTGCCTGCCTGTAATCCATTGCTGATTTGTAGTAACCGCCCGGCATCAAACCGATAGAGATCGATATCCTGCAGGCTTACGCTTTCACGCTGACGGGCGAGTTGCCGCTGCATAAAGCTGACATTCCCCTGATTATCAAATCGTAAGGTTACATCATCGGGGGATGTACCACTGATATGTCGTTTCATCATCAGCAGCTGGCCATTTTGCCAGTGGTAGTCAGTTTGTTCAGTGACCGTACGGTCGAAGGGAGTATAAAGTGTGCGAATAGTAATATCCGGTGGCATATTCTTTCGCCAGATACGCACAACACCCCGGTCAGAAAGATAACCGGAAGCACTGAATGCCGGCATATTTTTCGCAGACTGACATCCGACGAGCAGCAGAGCCAGGCACAGGAGAAGGCCCCGTCCGGAAGAAAACATCATATCTCCTTAATGCTTAGTACAGTCAGTGAGATAAGCGGAATAGATTAGGGTAGTGAGGAAGCAATATCAGGATCATTTCCGGAAAAAAACACCTCCGAAAATGGTTAAAAGAAACAAAAGAGGCAGTCTGACCTGCCTCTTTTGTTAACTAAATATCAGTGCAACTGAGAGAAACGCTTATTTTACCGCGTCTTTCAGTGCCTTGCCGGAAACGAACGCAGGCACGTTAGCAGCAGCAATTTTGATTTCTTTACCCGTCTGCGGGTTACGACCAGTACGCTCTGCGCGGTGGTTTACTTTGAAAGTACCGAAACCAACCAGCTGAACTGCATCACCTTCTTTCAGAGACTCAGTGATCGCAGCCAGAGTAGATTCCAGTGCTGTTTTAGCCTGGGTTTTAGACAGGTCCGCTTTTTCCGCGATCACATCAATCAGTTGAGTCTTGTTCATAAGTTATCCTTAAAGTGTATTTATCGCCTGCTAAGCAACGAGTGCGAGTGAAAAGCCTATCTTCCGACACCCTTCAGCCTGCACACACCGATAGCCACAATTTTTAGCCCCCCAAATGTAGACCAGACAGGGGGCGGATGTGAAGCCTTCAGGTGAGCTAAATCAGGTCTGAAGTCACGTTTTATCGTCTTACTGGTTAAAACTTATACCAATGTTACTGATTCCGGCTTCCCGCAGGTCAGCACGTAACCCTTTGATCAGCTCTAAATCACGTTCTTCACAATCAGCCAGCAGCCTGAATATTTCCCACTGGAGGTCCCATTCATCAATCACTGCCTGATTTTCTCTCAGTTCTTCATCCGTCATCTCGCGGCCAGCCTGGGTCATTTCCAGCATAGCAACGGTCGTCACAGAGGTTTCACTGACCTGGATTGCATAAGTGAGGCTTTCACCACTCAGCATGGCATGCAGAAGTTCACTCAGGGCCACACAGGCATCAATCGCCGGGTAGACACCGTAAAAATCAAACGCATCACCATCCGGGATAGCCTCTTCCAGCTTCTCCAGCTGAGAATCAAAATTCACTTTGGCATCTTTAACCACCAGCGTTTCCCAGACCAGGTCGAGAATACGGCGATAAATATGCGCATCAGCAAACTCAGTCTGCTGGCAGAAGGCCTGGTAATTCGGATACATGCGCTCACACAGACAGGCCATGAAAGTCACATGCTTCCAGCTTTCCAGTTTTTCCAGGCGTAAATGGATTGGGTTACGTAACATGACGGGTACTCGTTATCAATTAGCTGGCGAAAGTGTAACGCAAAAGCGATCTTTTCACAGCGTTATTGTCTGTTCAGATAACGCAGGAAGCCCTTGCGTTGAGACGCGACGGCATCCGCCAGGCGGGTAGGTTCAGGTAAACGGTAACCACGCAGACACTGACGGGTCCAGTACAGTGCCATATCGTCGCTCACACGGTGTCCGGCCGAAATAAATAACGGATTACACCGGGCTTTGCTGCGTAATACCCAGCCAGTCTGCCGCTGCTGATACATTAAAGGCTGGCAGTCTCCGGGGGTAGCAGACAACGCCTGATAATCACCGCATAAACGTCGTTTCGCCACACCTATCACCGGAATATCGACGGTAACCCCAAAATGACTGGCAAGACCTAATCCACGTGGATGGGCAACGCCGTGTCCATCGATGAACATTAACTCCGGACGGTGCGTGAGTTGCTGCCAGGCAGCCAGTAACGCGGGGCATTCACGGAAAGAGAGGTAGCCCGGGACATAAGGCAACGTCACGGGTACACGGGCAACGCGATGCTCTGCCATCTCCAGCGACGGCCAATGCAAAATCACAATAGCCGCCCGGGCCACAGTACCGTTCTCTTCGAAACCGGTATCTCCCCCGGCAATAAACCGGGGGACAAAGTCAGGGCTCAGGCCTTCACGTACCACCTGTGCGGCCAGCAATTGCTGTTCTGCTTTCAGTAACGCGAAGTCAGCCATGATTACTTGTGGTAAGCCGCGGAAAGACGGTGAACAGCTTCAACAAATGCACCGGCATGTTCCGGGGGAACATCCTGATGGATGCCATGTCCCAGGTTAAAGACATGTCCATCGCCCTGACCAAATCCTTCCAGGATGGAGGAGACTTCCTGTTCTATACGTGCTGGCGGGGCATAAAGTACAGACGGGTCCATATTCCCCTGCAGAGCAACACGGTGCCCTACACGCTCACGGGCATTGCCAATCTCTGTGGTCCAGTCCAGACCAATAGCATCGCATCCGGTATCGGCTATCTGCTCAAGCCACTGTCCACCGCCTTTGGTAAACAGAGTCACAGGAACCCGACGACCTTCATTTTCATGCAATAACCCGTCGACAATTTTATGCATGTAATACAGCGAGAAGTCACGGTAATCGCGGCCGGTTAACACGCCGCCCCAGGTATCGAAGACCATGACCGATTGTGCACCGGCGCGGATCTGAGCATTCAGGTACAGAATGACGCTTTCAGCCAGCTTATCCAGCATTGCATGCAAGGTGGACGGGTCGCTGTACATCATTTTCTTGATTTTAGTGAAGGCCTTACTACTCCCCCCTTCCACCATATAGGTCGCCAGTGTCCATGGACTGCCGGAAAAACCAATCAGCGGAACTTCACCTTTCAGGTTTTTACGGATGGTCCGCACCGCATTCATCACATACTGCAATTCCTGCTCCGGGTCCGGGACAGGCAGTTTTTTCACATCGGCAGCGCAAGTGATCGGTGAAGAAAAACGAGGCCCTTCCCCCGTTTCGAAATACAAACCTAATCCCATCGCATCGGGAATAGTCAGAATATCGGAAAAAAGAATGGCAGCATCCAGCGGATAACGACGGAGTGGCTGTAGTGTTACTTCACAAGCCAGTTCCGCATTTTTACACAGTGACATGAAGTCACCGGCTTCTGCACGTGTCGCTTTATATTCAGGTAAATAGCGCCCTGCCTGACGCATCATCCATACCGGCGTCACATCCGTCGGCTGACGCAGTAACGCGCGCAGATAACGGTCGTTTTTTAATTCACTCATAATCAGGCTCTCTCGAAGTCAGGCGCATAGTATATACACAAACCCCTCGTTGTTTTAACCAGCCCCTGAGTCTGCGCAGGTCAGTTATTCATTTTCACTACGGCAAAGCGCGATAGTGTCTTCAATCAGGCGTCGGGCAATGGTTCCCGGAGGGGGGAGCACAGGCAGCGCATCATAGCGGTACCATCCGGCATCCTGCAGTTCTTTAGGGTCAATGCGGAGTTCGCCGCTATCGTAATCTGCCAGGAAGGCCATCATCAGTGACTGAGGAAAAGGCCAGGGCTGGGAAGCCACATAACGCAGGTTTTTGATTCTGATATTACTTTCTTCCATGACCTCACGGGCTACCGTTTGCTCCAGCGTTTCACCCACTTCAGCAAACCCTGCCAGGGCGGTATATATGCCGTTGCGGCTGCGGACATGGTTTGCTAACAGGATTTTATCCTGCCGGCGAATGGCGACAATGATGCAGGGCGCAATTTGCGGGTAATAGCGCTCATGACAACTGCCGCACAGACAGGCAAATTCGCTGCGACTGAGGTGCATTTCCGCTCCGCAGTATCCACAATACCGGTGTGACCTATAAAATTCTGACAACTGAACCGCCCGTCCGGCCATACGGAATAAACCACTCTCTTCACCCAGCAATTGTCTTAATGACATCATATCCTGAGCGCGGGTTTCACGTACCAGCCACACCGGTTCCCCCTGCCACTCTCCGGTCTGTAATGCGCGGCTGCCTGTCAGTGCAAACTCTGCCGCGCTACCGTGCGGGAGTGTCCCTTGTGGCAGCCACAGTTTGTTTTGCTGACTAATGACCCACCATCCCCGGTCATTCCGGGTGATTTCACGTTCCATCACATCATTACCTTAATTTTTATTGATGATCCACGGCGATCTCAGAACATGAACTCATAGTAGCACCCCCAAACAGAATGTCGTTGATCCCCCGCAGCGATATATTTTTAAATTGTGCGGGATCAGGGCATTCTGCCCTTACGTTGAGCAGGGGCTTGTACTTCGCGATGAAGCCCTCTATGCTGACAGACGTGAATTTTCACAGCCTCCGCCATGAAGTACTGACTGCGGAGGCCTGGTATCTTGTCGGAGTGCCCCCCGGGGCTGAGACCGTTAATTCGGGATCCGCGGAACCTGATCAGGTTAGTACCTGCGAAGGGAACAAGAGTACAGTCCAGTCTGAAACTGCCCGCAGGGCAGGATCAATCTGTCACTCCTTCCGGACTCCGGACAAGCGTATTTCTTTTTTTACAGGAAATAGAGCTATGTCTGAACCATTATCACGGCGTGAAAAACGCGAACAAGCCAAAAACTTTATCAATTCACTGAACAGTGAGTTTTTTCCGGGCTCGGAACGCCGGTGGATCACCGGGTCCCGGCCGGATATCCGGGTGCCTGTACGTGCCATCCTGCTCAGCCCGACACGGGTCGGGGGAACGCCGGACAACCCGGTCATGGAAGAAAATGAGCCCATCCCGGTCTATGACACTTCCGGCCCTTTCGGCGATAACACCACGGTTCCGGATATCCATCACGGTATCCGTAAGCTCCGTCAGGTCTGGATTGATGAACGACAAGACTCAGAGCCACTCCCTTCCACCAGCTCCTCTTATACCCGGCAACGACTGGCGGATGAAAGCCTGGACTCATTACGTTTTCAGCATCTTCCCGAACCCCGTAAGGCAAAAAAAGGCCGTTGTGTGACGCAACTGCATTATGCGCGTCAGGGGATTATCACACCGGAAATGGAATTTATCGCATTGCGGGAAAATATGGGAAGAGAACAGGTCACCCGTCCGGAACTCCTTCAGCAACATCCCGGTAAGCATTTTTTTGCCCCTCTTCCGGCATCTATTACCCCTGAATTTGTCCGCCAGGAAGTAGCCGCCGGGCGAGCGATCATTCCGGCCAATATTAATCATCCGGAATCTGAACCGATGATTATCGGTCGGAATTTCCTGGTAAAAATTAATGCCAATATTGGTAATTCTGCCGTGACGTCCTCTATCGAGGAAGAAGTCGAAAAACTGGTCTGGGCGACCCGCTGGGGCGCAGATACCCTGATGGACCTCTCTACCGGGCGAAATATTCACGAAACACGTGAATGGATCCTGCGTAACAGCCCTATCCCTGTTGGCACGGTCCCCATTTATCAGGCGCTCGAAAAAGTGAATGGTGTCGCCGAAGATTTGAACTGGGCCGTGTTCCGCGACACATTACTGGAACAGGCCGAACAGGGCGTTGATTATTTCACTATCCATGCCGGCGTATTGCTGCGCTATGTCCCGATGACCGCCAAACGGCTGACAGGGATTGTTTCCCGCGGTGGCTCCATTATGGCGAAGTGGTGTCTTTCACATCATCAGGAGAACTTCCTGTACCGGCATTTTCGTGAGATCTGTGAGATTTGTGCCAGCTATGATATTGCGCTGTCACTGGGCGATGGGCTGCGTCCCGGGTCTATTCAGGATGCAAATGATGAAGCACAATTTGCGGAACTGCATACGCTGGGAGAACTGACAAAAATTGCCCACGAGTACGATGTTCAGGTGATGATTGAAGGCCCGGGACACGTGCCGATGCATATGATCCAACGCAATATGACCGAACAGCTGGAACATTGTCACGAAGCCCCGTTTTACACCCTGGGACCGCTGACCACCGATATCGCCCCGGGCTATGATCACTTCACCTCCGGGATCGGTGCCGCCATGATAGGCTGGTTCGGCTGTGCCATGCTGTGTTACGTCACCCCGAAAGAGCATCTCGGGCTGCCGGACAAAGAAGATGTCAAACAAGGGCTGATTGCCTACAAAATTGCAGCCCACGCCGCTGACCTGGCAAAAGGGCATCCCGGCGCGCAAATACGTGATAACGCAATGTCTAAAGCCCGGTTTGAGTTTCGCTGGGAAGACCAGTTCCACCTGGCGCTGGATCCCGAAACTGCCCGCAGTTATCACGATCAGACGCTGCCGCAGGAATCCGGAAAAGTCGCCCATTTCTGTTCGATGTGCGGACCCAAATTCTGTTCCATGAAAATAAGCCAGGAAGTCCGTGACTTTGCCAGTAAAAATCCGGCCCCGGAAGTCGTGATCGATGAGGGAATGCTGGAGATGTCCCGGCGTTTCCGGGAAAAAGGCAGCGAGATTTATACACCGGTTCCCGCTGCCCGGACAGGAGCCAAGGCATGACTCAGATATTTCCTCCCGTCCCCCGGTATTGTGGTTTGTATGCCATCGTCGACAGTACAGAGTGGATAGAAAATCTGCTGAATGCCGGGGTGATGACCCTGCAACTTAGAATGAAACAAGGCAGTGCTGCAGAGAAAGAAAAGGCCATCATCGACAGTATCCGTCTTGCCCGCGGGTTCGGGGCCAGGTTATTTATTAATGATGAATGGCAACTGGCCATAAAACACGGGGCCTATGGTGTTCATCTCGGTCAGGAAGATTTGCAGACCGCCAGTTTATCTGCCATCCATCAGGCAGGGCTTCGTCTGGGCGTCTCCACCCATAATACGGCCGAAATTGACAGGGTATTACCGCTTCACCCTTCCTATATCGCGCTGGGTCATATTTTCCCCACCACCACGAAAGAAATGCCCTCTTCACCTCAGGGTCTGGCCAACCTGCGTCGCCATGTCCTCCGGCTGTCCGGGATCCCTACCGTTGCGATTGGCGGGATCTCGCTGGACAGAGCCGGTGAGGTGCTGGCAACCGGCGTCGGCAGCATCGCCGTGGTCAGCGCCATTACCCGTGCCGCTGACTGGCGGCAGGCAGTGCGGCAGTTACAACAGAAAGTGAGTGATGCCCGTGAGGTAACCACAGATGCTGGATGATAAAAGCTTTATGCGCTACAGCCGGCAACTGTTACTGGAAGAGATTGGCCCGGAAGGTCAGCAGAAGCTGAGTGATGCCCGTATTCTTATTGTCGGGCTGGGGGGGCTGGGTTCACCCGCCGCACTATACCTCGCGGCGGCGGGTGCCGGTACACTTCTGCTGGCTGACGATGATGATCTGCATATCAGTAATCTGCAACGGCAGATCCTCTACCGCTCATCAGATACCGGTATCAGTAAAGCAAAACTGGCAGCGGAGGCACTTCGCGCCTTAAACCCGTCCATCACACTCCATGCGATCAGCGATCGTATTCCTCTTTCTGCCGGGGATGAACTGCCTGCCAGGCCGACACTGGTGCTTGATTGTTCAGATAACCTGGCAACCCGCCACCGGCTCAATGCCTGGTGCTTCAGCCACAACCTTCCGCTGATCACCGCCAGTGCGATCGGTTTCCACGGACAATTACTGGTGCTGACACCCCCCTGGCAGCACGGATGTTACCAGTGCCTGTGGCCCGACTCCCGTGAACCCGAACGTAACTGCCGCAATAGCGGTATCGCAGGACCGGTTACCGGGGTGATGGGCAGCTTACAAGCCCTGGAGGCCATTAAGTGGATCTGTTCAGGGCGAAATACCGCAGCAGGTCAGTTAATACTGTTTGATGGCCTGGCATTACGGTGGCGTAAGCTGAAACTCACCCCGGAAAGAAACTGCCCGATTTGTGGAGCCAGACATGCAAATTAAAGTGAACGATAACGTTATTTCGGTGGAGTCATCCTGTCCGGTGAACCGGTTATTACACACTCTATCGGTGGCGGTACAGGGAACTGCCCTCGCTGTGAATGAGCGCATTATTCCCGCCAGTGAATGGGCGGGCTACCGGTTGCAGGAAAATGATGATGTCGTGATCTTCCAGGTCATCGCAGGAGGTTAATCATGTTGAAAATAGCGGATAAAACATTCAGTTCGCGTCTGCTCACCGGGACCGGCAAGTTTGCCTCTCCGGAACTGATGCTGGCTGCGCTTCGCGCCTCCGGTTCACAACTGGCGACCTTAGCGATGAAACGGATCGATTTCGGTGATAACAGGGACGCCATCCTTGAACCACTACGTCGTTCAGGCGTGACGTTACTGCCGAATACCTCCGGCGCTAAAACGGCCGGTGAAGCCGTGTTTGCGGCCCGACTGGCCAGGGAAGCCCTGGGGACACACTGGGTTAAACTTGAAATCCATCCGGACAGCCGTTACCTGTTACCTGACCCGATAGAAACACTGAAAGCGGCTGAGCAACTGGTCCGCGAAGGTTTTACCGTTTTACCTTACTGTGGTGCGGACCCTGTGTTATGTAAACGGCTGGCAGAGGCGGGCTGTGCGGCGGTCATGCCGCTCGGCGCTCCTATCGGCAGTAACCGGGGACTGCTCAGCCGTGATTTTCTGCACATTATCATCGAACAGGCCACCGTGCCGGTCATTATCGATGCCGGGATCGGTGTGCCTTCCGATGCCTGTGAAGCGATGGAATGTGGTGCCGATGCCGTGCTGGTGAATACCGCCATTGCGACAGCCAGAGACCCGGTTTCTGCGGCGCGGGCTTTCGCTCTGGCCACCGAAGCGGGTTATCTGTGCAGGGGGCAGGTCACCACCACCAGCACACAGGCGAAGGCCAGTAGCCCATTGACCGCATTCCTGGATACAGACAACGCGGAGGCCGCAACCCATGCCTGACTTCGCCGACTACTGGCAAACACTGGACCAGAACGCGTTGCGTTTGCAGATTGACAGCCAAAGCCCGGCGGATGTTGAACGGGCATTAACCTGTCACAAGCCCGGGATCACTGAGCTGATGGCCTTGCTCTCGCCCGCGGCTGAACAGTATCTGGAACCTCTGGCAGAGAAAGCTCTGCAACTAACCCGCCAGCGTTTTGGCAATACCGTTAATTTTTTTGCACCGCTGTATTTGTCTAACCTGTGTGCCAATGATTGTACTTACTGTGGTTTCTCAATGAGTAACCGTATCCGCCGTAAAACTCTGGATAGCCGCGAAATTGGCCTGGAGTGTGATGCGTTACGGCAGCTGGGTTTTAACCAGGTGCTGCTGGTCACAGGGGAACATCAGACTAAAGTCGGGATGGACTATTTCCGGCAGCATCTCCCGGATATCCGCCGGCGATTCAGTTCACTGATGATGGAGGTTCAGCCTTTACAGGAGCAGGAATACCGGGAGTTACATCAGCTGGGTCTGGACGGTGTGCTGGTCTATCAGGAAACCTATCATGCTTCCTGCTATGCAACACATCATCTGCGGGGAAATAAGCAGGATTTTCTGTTTCGCCTTCAGACACCGGAAAGACTGGGCCGCGCCGGTATCGATAAAATAGGGCTGGGCGTACTTGCCGGCCTTTCAGGACACTGGCGTACCGATTGTCTGATGATGGGAGAACACCTTAACTGGTTGCAAAAATATTACTGGCGATCACGGTTCTCTGTGGCATTTCCCCGGTTACGTCCCTGTGCCGGAGGGATCACCCCGGCATCACAGATGAGCGAACGTCAGTTACTCCAGACGATGTGCGCTTTCCGTCTGTTTTCACCACAAACGGATATTTCCCTCTCCACCCGGGAATCCCCGGTCTTCCGTGACCATGCCATACCGATCACGGTGACTACCGCCAGTGCCTTTTCGAAAACCACTCCCGGCGGGTATGCCAGCGACACCGATGCGCTGGAACAGTTCTCCCCGGATGATCATCGACGCCCGGAAGTTGTTGCGGCCGCGCTGCAGCAGGCAGGGCTACAGCCGGTATGGAAAGACTGGGAGTTCGCATTTGGCAGAGAGAGTGCCTGAACACAGCGGGCGCCATAGCGCCCGTATTTTTACTCTTTGAATCCCGGAGTCAGCCAGACAGAGGGCCAGTGCCCCGGTTCTCCCCCGTCACAGGTCGGCTGATTATGATAACTCATCAGTTGAAACACATGACCATCATATCGCCAGGTACCGCTTTCACCACAATCCGACACGCCGTGGCCGCGTGCAATATACGTCAGTAAGGCCGTTTTAGGATCATAGCTGACATCCGTAAACCAGGTGATCGTCTGAGGATCGCCCTGATCATCTTTTAGCGGCAGAGTCAGTTCCACTTCACTGCCACGATCCGGGTGTGCCCGCGGGACGATAAAAACGATCCCCGAAGACTGATAAGCCCCGGTGACACAGTTAATCATGACCAGTACATGTTTTTTATCCAGAGGCTTCACCTGACTACGGGTGATATCATCGGCATCCGGAGAGCATTCTTCGTCATCCAGTACATCTTGCTGAGTCTGGAGAACTTCATTGATCAGTGCATTACCATCACCGACCGGAAAAATAGCAGGAATTTTTGTCGCAGGGATCTCAAAGGCATAACGTAAAGGCACCTGCGCAGGGATACCGTTCCCGGTACGAATAAAAGCGGTGCGGTTATTCAGCCGTCCCTGAATTTCATCGGCAAAATGTAAAGAAGTATTCAATCCTTTCAGAGAGCCGGTATCATCATCTTCGTCCGGTGTCAGAGCAATACGCCCTGCATTTTTCGCTGCCTCAGCAAACGCCTGTACAGCCTGTAATGATGTCGTGTGATAGCCGGCATAATCATGTTTATTATCGGCATAAACCGGTGTCAGGGAATTATTCCATAGCTTTCCATCCAGCCAGATCCCTGACGGCTTATCAATATCAAAGCCCATCAAATCCAGTGATACTGCCCCTCTGGGACCCGCTTCATGTCGGATCACTACCCGCATATTTTCATCAACATTGCGGATATCACAATCATTGAGGTTATTACAAGTGACCTGCCAGTCCTGGAACATCCGTTGTACCGGCTCTGATGCCCGGGCCCCGAATGTCACCACCAGCATGGAGAATAAGATGGCAGGCAGACAACATCTCTTCATCTACTGTTCCTTTCCCGATCTCTCCCGATATAAAAAAACCCTGCCGAAGCAGGGTTTATTACACGATTATAGCACTGCCTTACTCGTCGTTACCGCCGAGGCCGGCATTCAGCAGTTCAGCCAGGCTTGCAGAGGCTTCATCTGCAGTCACCTGAGGAACCACCGGTGCCTCACCCGCGTGACGGCGACGCATACGATCCTGATGGTATGCATAACCGGTACCGGCAGGGATCAGACGACCCACGATAACGTTCTCTTTCAGACCGCGCAGTTCGTCACGTTTACCGGCAACAGCGGCCTCAGTCAGGACACGGGTAGTCTCCTGGAAGGATGCTGCAGAGATAAACGACTCTGTTGCCAGAGATGCTTTGGTAATACCCAGCAGGTCACGGGCGAAAGTCGCAGGGACTTTACCGTTAGCTTCCAGTTCACGGTTAGCAATCATCACGCGTGAAACTTCAGCCTGTTCACCTTCCAGGAACTCAGAGCTTCCGGAAGAAGCAATGGTCGCTTTACGCAGCATCTGACGAACGATAACTTCGATGTGTTTATCGTTAATCTTAACGCCCTGCAGACGGTAAACGTCCTGAACTTCGTTAACGATGTAACGAGTCACCGCATGAACGCCACGCAGACGCAGAATGTCGTGCGGAGATTCAGGTCCATCGGAAACTACATCACCACGTTCTACGCGCTCACCTTCAAATACGTTCAGCTGACGCCATTTCGGGATCATCTCTTCGTAAGGTTCGCTACCGTCAACCGGAGTGATCACCAGGCGACGTTTACCTTTGGTCTCTTTCCCGAAGGAAATAATACCGCTGATTTCTGCCAGAATCGCCGGCTCTTTCGGACGACGGGCTTCGAACAGGTCAGCAACACGTGGCAGACCACCGGTAATATCTTTAGTACCGCCGGATTCCTGAGGAACACGCGCTAAGGTATCACCGGAGCTGATTTTTACACCATCTTCCAGCTGTACAATCGCGTTACCTGGCAGGAAGTACTGAGCCGGCATATCGGTACCTGGTAACATAACATCATCACCATTGGCATCGACCACTTTCAGTGCCGGACGCAGATCTTTACCACCGGAGGTACGTTCAGCAGTATCCATCACCACGATAGAAGACAGACCGGTCAGCTCATCCGTCTGACGGGTGATTGTCTGGCCATCGTTCATATCGACAAAGCGTACGTAACCGTTCACTTCGGTGATTACCGGCATGGTGTGCGGATCCCAGTTAGCAACGGTTTCGCCGGCATTCGCCTGCTCACCATCACCTTTGGCCATCACGGAACCATAAGGTACTTTATAGCTTTCCTTGGTACGACCGAATTCATCGATCATATTCAGTTCAACGTTACGTGAAGTAATAACCAGCTTGCCTGCTGAGTTTGTTACTGACTTCGCGTTGATAAGCTTGATGGTACCTTTGTTCTTCACCTGAATGCTGGATTCAGCAGCCGCACGGGATGCCGCACCACCGATGTGGAACGTACGCATCGTCAGCTGTGTACCAGGCTCACCGATGGACTGTGCTGCGATAACACCGACAGCTTCACCTTTGTTGATGATATGTCCACGAGCCAGGTCACGACCATAGCAGTGAGCACACACACCAAAGTCAGTCGTACAACCTACCACTGAACGTACTTTTACGCTGTCGACAGAGTTCTGTTCCAGAACGTCACACCAGTGCTCATCCAGCAGGGTATTACGTGCCACCAGAATATCTGCAGAACCAGGTTTCAGTACATCTTCAGCCGTTACACGGCCCAGAACACGTTCACGCAGTGGCTCTTTAACATCACCGCCTTCGATGACCGGAGTCATCATGATACCTTCGTGGGTACCACAATCATCTTCGGTAACGACCAGATCCTGTGCAACGTCAACCAGACGACGCGTCAGATAACCGGAGTTCGCCGTTTTCAGTGCGGTATCCGCCAGACCTTTACGAGCACCGTGGGTCGAGATGAAGTACTGAAGTACGTTCAGACCTTCACGGAAGTTCGCGGTGATTGGCGTTTCGATGATGGAGCCATCTGGCTTAGCCATCAGACCACGCATACCTGCCAGCTGACGGATCTGCGCAGCAGAACCACGAGCACCGGAGTCGGCCATCATATAGATGCTGTTGAAAGAAACCTGCTGCTCTTCTTCACCATGACGGTTGATCACAGTTTCAGTTTGCAGGTTTTCCATCATCGCTTTGGAAACACGTTCGTTAGCCGCAGCCCAGATATCGATGACTTTGTTGTAACGTTCACCGGCGGTCACCAGACCTGACTGGAACTGTTCCTGAATCTCAGCAACTTCCGCTTCAGCTTCGGTAATGATCTCGGCTTTTTTGGCCGGGATAACCATATCATCGATACCTACAGATGCACCTGAACGGGCTGCATAAGCAAAACCGGTATACATGGTCTGGTCAGCAAAGATAACGGTCGGCTTCAGACCCAGGATACGGTAACAGGTATTCAGCATCTTAGAGATAGCTTTCTTACCCAGTGCCTGGTTGATAATCGAGTACGGCAGACCCTTAGGTACGATCATCCACAGAATGGCACGACCGACAGTGGTGTCGACCAGGCTGGTATGTGGGATGAATTCGCCCTGCTCGTTTTTGCTGTATTCAGTAATACGCACTTTGACACGAGCGTGGAGCTCAGCCAGACCTGCGCGGTACACACGTTCCGCTTCTTTAGGTCCGGTCAGCACCATGGCTTCACCTTTGGCGTTAACTTTGTCGCGGGTCATATAATACAGACCCAGTACAACGTCCTGAGAAGGAACGATGATTGGCTCACCATTCGCAGGAGACAGGATGTTGTTGGTCGACATCATCAGCGCACGCGCTTCCAGCTGAGCTTCCAGAGTCAACGGTACGTGTACCGCCATCTGGTCACCATCGAAGTCGGCGTTATAAGCAGCACAGACTAACGGGTGCAGCTGAATCGCTTTACCTTCGATCAATACCGGTTCGAACGCCTGAATACCTAAACGGTGCAGTGTTGGTGCACGGTTCAGCAGAACCGGGTGTTCGCGGATAACTTCATCCAGGATATCCCAGACGACAGCTTCTTCACGCTCAACCATTTTCTTAGCGGCTTTGATAGTCGTCGCCAGGCCACGCAGTTCCAGCTTGCCATAGATAAATGGTTTGAACAGTTCCAGTGCCATTTTCTTCGGCAGACCACACTGATGCAGGTGCAGGTAAGGACCTACGGTAATGACGGAACGACCAGAGTAGTCGACACGTTTACCCAGCAGGTTCTGACGGAAACGACCCTGCTTACCTTTGATCATGTCGGCCAGAGACTTCAGAGGACGCTTGTTAGAACCGGTGATCGCACGACCGCGACGACCGTTATCCAGCAGAGCATCGACCGCTTCCTGCAGCATACGTTTTTCGTTACGTACGATGATATCAGGCGCAGCCAGATCCAGAAGACGCTTCAGACGGTTATTACGGTTGATCACACGGCGATACAGATCATTCAGATCTGAAGTCGCAAAGCGTCCACCGTCCAGCGGTACCAGAGGACGCAGGTCCGGTGGCAATACTGGCAGTACTGTCAGGATCATCCACTCTGGTTTATTACCAGACTGAACGAAAGCTTCAAGCAGCTTAATACGCTTGGTCAGCTTTTTACGCTTGGTTTCGGAGTTGGTTTCGTTCAGCTCTTCACGCAGCTGCTCGCATTCCTGTTCCAGATCCATGCCTTTCAGCAGGGCCTGAACCGCTTCCGCACCCATTTTTGCGTCGAATTCATCACCAAACTCTTCTAACGCATCCAGATACTGCTCTTCAGTCAGGATCTGGCGCTTTTCGAGGTTGGTCATGCCGCCTTCAATAACGACATAAGATTCGAAATAAAGCACACGTTCGATATCACGCAGTGGCATGTCTAATAACAGACCAATACGGGATGGCAGTGATTTCAGGAACCAGATGTGTGCTGTAGGAGATGCCAGCTCGATGTGACCCATACGGTCACGACGAACTTTAGTCTGGGTAACTTCTACGCCACACTTCTCACAGATAACACCACGGTGCTTCAGGCGCTTGTACTTACCGCACAGGCACTCATAGTCTTTTACCGGACCAAAAATACGCGCACAGAACAGACCATCACGTTCCGGCTTAAAGGTACGGTAGTTAATGGTTTCTGGCTTCTTAACTTCACCGAAAGACCAGGAACGGATCATGTCTGGCGATGCCAGAGCAATCTTGATCGCATCAAACTCTTCGGTTTTAGTTTGCGCTTTTAGAAACTTAAGTAAGTCTTTCACGGATTTGCTCCCGTCGGAGTGAGACTTCTAAGGGCATCCGGACATTCCGGACACCCTGTAACCAGTACTAATACGAGTGCTTACTCGTCTTCCAGCTCGATGTTGATACCCAGCGAGCGGATTTCTTTCAACAGTACGTTGAAGGATTCCGGCATGCCTGGTTCCATCTGATGGTTACCATCGACGATGTTTTTATACATCTTCGTACGGCCGTTCACGTCATCAGATTTCACCGTCAGCATTTCCTGCAGGGTGTATGCTGCACCGTATGCTTCCAGTGCCCACACTTCCATCTCCCCGAAACGCTGACCACCGAACTGAGCTTTACCACCCAGCGGCTGCTGAGTAACAAGGCTGTAAGAACCGGTAGAACGCGCATGCATTTTGTCATCCACCAGGTGGTTCAGTTTCAGCATGTACATGTAACCTACGGTTACCTGACGCTCAAACTGCTCACCGGTACGACCATCAAACAGGGTGATCTGACCGGAAGTAGGAATACCCCCTAAAGTCAGCAGTTCCTTGATTTCACTTTCTTTAGCACCGTCGAAGACCGGGGTCGCAATTGGCATCCCTTTCTTCAGGTTCTCTGCCAGACGCAATACCTGGTCATCAGAGAAAGTGTTCAGGTCGACTTTCTGGCGAACATCAGTGCCTAAGTCATAAGCGCGCTGAATGAACTCACGCAGTCGGGCAACATCCTGTTGCTGCTTCAGCATGGCATTGATCTTATCGCCGATACCTTTCGCAGCCATACCCAGGTGGGTTTCCAGAATCTGACCGATGTTCATACGTGATGGTACGCCCAGCGGGTTCAGTACGATATCAACAGGAGTCCCGTTTTCATCGTAAGGCATATCTTCGATCGGGTTGATCTTAGAGATAACACCTTTGTTCCCGTGACGACCTGCCATTTTATCACCAGGCTGGATCTGACGTTTAACGGCCAGATAAACCTTAACGATTTTCAGCACACCTGGTGCCAGATCATCGCCCTGGGTGATTTTGCGGCGCTTAGCTTCAAGCTTCTTCTCAAACTCGCGCTTCAGTTCGTCATACTGTTCAGCCAGCTGCTCTAACTGATTCTGTTTTTCTTCATCAGTCAGACCCAGTTCCAGCCAGCGCTCACGTGGCAGTTTGTCCAGCTTCTCAGCTTCAACACCACCGGTCGTCAGAACGGTATAGATACGGGTAAACAGGCCGGCTTCAAGGATCTGCAGTTCTTCAGTCAGGTCTTTCTTCGCCTGCTTCAGCTGCATCTCTTCAATTTCGAGCGCACGTTTGTCTTTTTCAACACCATCACGGGTGAAGACCTGAACATCGATGACCGTACCGGAAACACCGTTTGGTACGCGCAGAGAAGAATCTTTAACGTCAGACGCTTTCTCACCGAAGATAGCACGCAGCAGTTTTTCTTCCGGCGTCAGCTGGGTCTCGCCTTTAGGCGTGACTTTACCGACCAGAATATCGCCACCGGTCACTTCAGCACCGATATAAACGATACCGGATTCATCCAGTTTAGAGAGCGCAGCTTCACCCACGTTAGGGATATCCGCAGTGATCTCTTCCGGCCCCAGTTTGGTGTCACGGGACACACAAGCCAGTTCCTGAATATGGATAGTCGTGAAACGGTCTTCCTGGACAACACGCTCAGAAACGAGGATGGAGTCTTCGAAGTTATAACCATTCCATGGCATGAATGCCACGCGCATGTTCTGACCCAGAGCCAGTTCACCTAAATCGGTAGACGGGCCATCTGCCAGTACATCACCACGTTCAATCGGCTCACCCAGATTGACACATGGCATCTGGTTGATACACGTGTTCTGGTTAGAACGGGTGTATTTGGTCAGGTTATAGATATCGATACCCGCTTCACCGGCATACATCTCGTCTTCGTTAACTTTGATAACGATACGGGAGGCATCGACGTACTGAACGGTACCGCCACGCTTAGCCACTGCAGTAACACCGGAGTCGACTGCGACCGCGCGTTCCATACCGGTACCTACTAACGGCTTATCAGCACGCAGAGTAGGAACCGCCTGACGTTGCATGTTTGCACCCATCAATGCACGGTTAGCATCATCGTGTTCCAGGAATGGGATCAGTGACGCACCGACAGAAACAACCTGCTGGGTCGAAACGTCCATGTAGTCAACCTGGTCACGGCTGAACAGGCTCGATTCACCCTTGTTACGACAGGTCACCAGGTCATCCACGAAACGACCATCGTCGTCGAGGTTGGTGTTCGCCTGAGCAATAACGAAGTTGCCTTCTTCAATCGCAGACAGGTAATGAATTTCGTCAGTCACCTGGCTATCAACCACACGACGGTATGGCGTTTCGAGGAAGCCATATTCGTTAGTCTGCGCATACACAGACAGTGAGTTGATAAGACCGATGTTCGGACCTTCAGGCGTTTCGATAGGACAAACACGACCGTAGTGAGTCGGGTGTACGTCTCGAACTTCAAAGCCTGCGCGTTCACGGGTCAGACCGCCCGGGCCCAGTGCAGAAATACGACGTTTGTGCGTAATTTCAGACAGCGGGTTGTTCTGGTCCATAAACTGAGACAGCTGGCTGGAACCAAAGAACTCTTTAACGGCAGCTGAAATCGGCTTAGCGTTGATCATGTCCTGAGGCATCAGGGTATCCAGATCACCCAGGGACAGACGCTCTTTCACCGCACGCTCAACACGTACCAGACCGACACGGAACTGGTTCTCAGCCATCTCACCGACAGAACGGATACGACGGTTACCCAGGTGGTCGATGTCATCCACTTCACCGATACCGTTACGGATATCGATCAGTTTTTTCATTACCTGGATGATATCGTCGTGGCTCAGGATACCTGCACCTTCGATTTCATCTCGCAGCAATGAACGGTTGAACTTCATACGACCCACTGCGGAAAGATCATAACGATCTTCCGAGAAGAACAGGTTCTCAAACAGGTTCTCTGCCGCTTCACGCGTTGGTGGCTCACCAGGACGCATCATACGGTAGATTTCAACCAGTGCACTCAGGCGGTCGCTGGTCGGATCCACACGCAGGGTTTCAGAGATATAAGGACCGTGGTCCAGATCGTTTGTGAACAGCGTTTCGATGCGCTTATGACCAGACTGGCTCAGTTTAGCCAGCAGATCCATGGACAGTTCCATGTTCGCAGCAACGATAAGCTCACCGGTGCTCTCATCAATATAATCACGCGCAACGACTTTACCGGCAATATATTCAACCGGAACTTCGATGTGCTGGACATTATCTTTTTCCAGCTGGCGGATATGACGGGCAGTAATACGGCGGCCTTTTTCGACATAAACTGTGCCATTTGACTCGATGTCAAAAGAGGCAGTTTCGCCGCGCAGACGCTCAGGAACCAACGCCATCTGCAGTTTGTTGTCACGAATTTCATAGACCACTTTATCAAAGAACAGGTCGATGATTTGTTCAGTGGTGTAATTCAGTGCGCGCAGAATAATGGTCGCAGGCAGTTTACGACGACGGTCAATACGGACAAACAGGTTGTCTTTAGGATCGAACTCGAAGTCCAGCCATGAGCCACGGTAAGGGATGATACGTGCGTTATACAGTACCTTACCGGAAGAATGCGTTTTACCTTTATCGCTATCAAAGAATACGCCCGGGCTACGGTGTAACTGAGAAACGATAACACGCTCAGTACCATTGATGACAAAGGTACCGTTATCAGTCATGAGCGGAATTTCGCCCATGTAAACTTCTTGTTCTTTAATGTCTTTGACGGTCCCTTCCGGCGCTTCGCGCTCGTAGATGACCAGGCGTAATTTTACGCGCAGTGGTGCTGAAAATGTCACACCACGGATCTGACACTCTTTAACATCAAAGACAGGCTCACCCAGACGGTAGCTGACATATTGCAGCTCAGAGTTACCACTGTAGCTCTGGATAGGGAAAACGGAACGGAATGCTGCTTCCAGACCGTATTGGCCTTCCGGATCTTGCTCGATAAACTTCTGGAACGAGTCAAGCTGGATAGATAGGAGATAAGGCACATCCAGTACTTGCGGACGTTTGCCAAAATCCTTACGAATACGTTTTTTCTCGGTATAGGAGTAAACCATTAGGGTTCCTCAGCTCGCTGACAAGTCGAACCACGCTGTCCGTCCTGCAGGACAGTTCATGCAACATTATTTCGTTTTCACCGTTGAGCCTGGCTCAGGTGCAATACATCTTTTTCTATCACTCTTAAATCATTTCATTGCTCTTGCAAGGCAGGGAACCCCACGGGAAAGCAGTATATTAAGGCGTCGAGAGAAAAAGACATTGGAAGAATCAAGGTGGACAAACAATGCGAAACCCCACAGAGACTCTTTTAGCGCAAAAAGGCTGGTGACTATTATAGTCACCAGCCAGCAGTCTGCAAACTACTCAGACTGTAACCCGAAGGTTATCTTATTTGATTTCAACTTCAGCGCCAGCTTCTTTCAGAGCAGCTTCCAGAGCAGCTGCGTCGTCTTTGCTGATCGCTTCTTTGATTGCAGCCGGTGCAGATTCAACCAGGTCTTTAGCTTCTTTCAGGCCCAGACCAGTTGCGCCACGTACTGCTTTGATCACTGCGACTTTGTTACCGCCAACAGATTTCAGGATTACGTCGAATTCAGTCTGCTCTTCAGCAGCTTCAGCAGGGCCAGCAGCGACAGCGACAGCAGCAGCAGCAGAAACGCCGAATTTTTCTTCCATTGCAGAAACCAGCTCAACTACTTCCATTACGGACATAGCTGCAACAGCTTCCAGGATTTGGTCTTTAGTGATAGACATAACAATTGTTCCTAAGAATCAGAATAAGTTTATACGTAAGCAAAAACGATGTTAGCAGAGAGCTTATGCAGCTTCTTTCGCATCGCGTACAGCAGCCAGAGTACGGACCAGTTTGCCTGCAGCGGCTTCTTTCATGGTCGACATCAGACGTGCCAGTGCTTCTTCGTAAGTCGGCAGCGTTGCCAGACGGTCAATTTGAGCGGCTGGGATCAGCTCACCTTCAAAGGCTGCAGCTTTAACCTCGAATTTTGCATTCGCTTTCGCGAAGTCTTTGAACAGACGAGCAGCAGCGCCCGGGTGTTCCATAGAATATGCAATCAAGGTTGGACCAACAAACGTGTCTTTCAGGCACTCGAAAGGAGTACCTTCAACGACGCGACGCAGCAGGGTGTTACGAACAACACGCATGTATACGCCAGCTTCACGACCTGCTTTACGCAGTTCAGTCATTTTATCTACGGTTACGCCACGGGAATCCGCAACAACCGCAGACAGCGCGCCTTTGGCTACTTCGCTGACTTCAGCAACAATTGCTTGTTTGTCTTGAAGATTTAATGCCATTAGCTTTTGCTCCTGGATGTTTTAGTCCGGAGAGTTTCCCCTCCGGAACTCACTTCATCTATCCACCGAAGTGGATAGACGCTAAACACGGTGAGTAGAATCCAGAAAAAGAAATAGGTTCTTCAGGCTCTCTCACCGTCTACGCAGGGAATTAAGTCTGACAGAATCACCGGGCAAGCCCTGAGATCACTGCAACAAACACCTGCGGTCTTGGACGGAGGCCTGGATAGGCCAGGCTCCAACCGAAAATTCTTGCTCTGTTACTGCCTTTCGGGAGTACAGAGTCTCTTCCGTTAAGGAAGAACGGGCGAAAATTCTAGGTGAAAATTTCGCCCGCGTCAAGCAATGACTTAGGCAGTCTGAGTACTCAGGCCAGCCTGGTCGATTGCAACACCTGCACCCATGGTGGTAGACAGGCTGACTTTCTTGATGTACACGCCTTTAGCTGAAGTTGGTTTTGCTTTTTTCAGCGCAACCAGCAGAGCTTCCAGGTTTTCTTTCAGTTTGTCAGCATCAAAGTCAACTTTACCGATGGTGGTGTGAATGATACCGTTTTTGTCGTTACGGTAACGAACCTGACCCGCTTTAGCATTTTTAACTGCTTCAGCAACGTTAGGAGTTACAGTACCAACTTTAGGGTTTGGCATCAGGCCACGTGGACCCAGAACCTGACCTAACTGGCCAACAACGCGCATTGCATCCGGAGATGCGATAACAACGTCAAAGTTCATTTCGCCTTTCTTGATCTGATCAGCCAGATCTTCCATACCAACCAGTTCAGCACCTGCGGCTTTCGCTGCTTCAGCGTTTGCACCCTGAGCGAATACAGCAACGCGGACGCTACGGCCAGTACCGTTAGGCAGTACAGTTGCACCACGTACGTTCTGATCAGATTTACGAGCATCGATGCCGAGGTTTACAGAAACATCAACACTTTCAACGAATTTAGCAGTAGCCAGTTCTTTCAGCAAAGCAACAGCTTCGGTGATTTCGTACTGCTTGGTGACATCTACTTTGTCACGGATTGTGCGCATGCGCTTGGTAAGCTTAGCCATCTATTAATCCTCTACTACCAGGCCCATGGAGATCGCAGTACCTTCGATAGAGCGAGTCATCGCGTCTAAGTCTGCACCAGTCATGTCCGCTGCTTTAGTCGTTGCAATTTCCTGCAACTGAGCACGCGTCACTTTACCAACTTTGTCTTTGTTCGGCTTACCTGAACCAGACTTGATACCCGCTGCTTTTTTCAGCAGAACTGCTGCAGGAGGTGTTTTGGTAATGAACGTGAAAGAACGGTCGCTGTATACGGTGATAACAACCGGAGTTGGCAGACCTTTTTCCAGGCTTTCTGTTTTTGCGTTGAACGCTTTACAGAATTCCATGATGTTAACACCCTGCTGACCCAGTGCCGGACCAACCGGTGGACTTGGGTTTGCCATGCCAGCTGCAACCTGCAGCTTCACATAGGCTTGTACTTTCTTAGCCATGATATTTCCTCAATTGGGTATAGCGCCTTACTTAAAGGCTTCCCGTGGTAATTATCTACACGCCCGCAGGCATGTAAAAACAAAAGGCGCGAAATTGTAGGCAAATTTCGCGCCTTATGCAAGAGCTTAACTGAATACAGATTAGCCTTTTTCTACCTGACCGAAGTCCAGTTCGACCGGTGTTGCACGACCGAAGATAGAAACAGAGACTTTCAGGCGGCTTTTTTCGTAGTCGACTTCTTCAACGACGCCATTAAAGTCAGCAAACGGACCGTCGTTAACACGAACCATTTCACCCGGCTCAAACATGGTCTTAGGACGCGGCTTGTCACCTGCCTGTTGCAGGCGGTTCATAATCGCATCGACTTCTTTATCGCTGATAGGTGCAGGACGATCAGACGTTCCACCGATAAAGCCCATGACGCGCGGGACACTACGGACGAGGTGCCAGCTGGCATCTTCCATTACCATCTGCACCAGGACATAACCCGGGAAGAATTTACGCTCGCTTTTGCGGCGCTGACCACCACGGATCTCAACGACCTCTTCTGTTGGCACCATAACATCGCCAAACAGGTCTTCCATATTGTGCAGTTTGATATGCTCACGCAGCGATACAGCTACACGGCTTTCGAAACCTGAAAACGCCTGCACGACGTACCAGCGTTTTTTTGGAGCTTCAGACATCTCAGAACCTCAGTCCAGTGATAAACGATACCAGACGGACCAGAATACCATCCAGCCCCCACAAAATCAGTGACATCACGGCAGTTACCGCGGCAACGATTAACGTGGTCTGCAACGTTTCCTGGCGGGTTGGCCAGATGACCTTGCGCACTTCGGTTCTTGCTTCACGTGCAAACGCTACCGCTGCTTTGCCTTTTGTTGTCAAAAGGGCAATTGCGCCGGCAACCGCAATGATAACAACCACAACCAGAGCACGTAAGGGTAAATTAACGTTGCGATAATGATAGTTGCCGTAAATCGCTACTGCAACCAGAACAGCAACGACCAGCCATTTTACTATTTCCAGGCCGCGCCCGCTCCTCTGAGCTTCGGTATTTGCACTCATAAACAAACCTGCCAGAATAATCCAGAAACCATTAAACCCCGCATAGCGAGGTATCCAAACCAGAAATACCTGTAGTACATCCGGTATCCTACGCCAAACCAGAGCCTGTCTCAGCAATGATTTGTACGAAAATCACTGATGAGTCAGGTTCTATGTTTCGGCGTACAAAAAGGGCATCAAATGATGCCCTTTTCATGTGCATGACGTCAAATATTATCGGCGATTATGCGATAACTTTAGCAACAACACCTGCACCTACAGTACGACCACCTTCACGGATTGCGAAACGCAGACCATCGTCCATCGCGATTGGA
>NZ_JMPR01000006.1 GCF_000735525.1 Tatumella ptyseos ATCC 33301
CCGGCGCGTTATCGATCTGCGCGAAGTCACGTGCAGCACCGCCGTAGTGTTTAGCCAGTACGGTAGTGATTGCTGCAGTCAGAGTGGTTTTACCGTGGTCAACGTGGCCGATAGTACCGACGTTAACGTGTGGTTTGTTACGTTGAAATTGCTCTTTAGCCATTAGATAACCCTTTTAAAGCACGGATAAGTCGGTGATATGATCACATCAACCAGGATTCAGGATGCCTGATAAAAAATGAATTATTTAAGTGAACAGAAATTTCAGGAGAGGAGATATAAAGAAGTGGTGCTGATACCCAGAGTCGAACTGGGGACCTCACCCTTACCAAGGGTGCGCTCTACCAACTGAGCCATATCAGCACATCTGGAGCGGGCAGCGGGAATCGAACCCGCATCATCAGCTTGGAAGGCTGAGGTAATAGCCATTATACGATGCCCGCATCCTGGAACTCTTGCTACCTGATATTTCTGTAGCTTTTGAATAACAAGATGGCTCTCTTATTATTCGAGTCTGCCAGATAAACTGACCGACTTTCGACTGAAACTTCCAGCCTACACTCGGGGTGATAATTATGCTCACCAGGCTGTGATAGCGTGTTGCTTCACATTTTTCCCTGCCAGAGGCAGAGATGGTGGTGGGAGAAGGATTCGAACCTTCGAAGTCTGTGACGGCAGATTTACAGTCTGCTCCCTTTGGCCGCTCGGGAATCCCACCTTAACTTGAATGGTGCCGACTACCGGAATCGAACTGGTGACCTACTGATTACAAGTCAGTTGCTCTACCTACTGAGCTAAGTCGGCATCAAGTTGAGGCGCATTTTAGGGGGCACCGCGCCAGGATGCAACAACAAATTTTAATTTTTTTTCTCTTCGCTTACTATTTATTCAAAACAAGGCTTTTTCCGGTTTTACTGTCTAAATCGACAACAAATAGTGGTGATTATTTGCGCTTTATTTGAATTTTGCCGGGAGTATGACGTTTGATGATTGCCGGGTGAACCTAAAATCTTCCTGTTTTTTGACGCACGATAACCGGAAAAAATTTACTTTTTTTGCGTCAGCCGAATTGATTGCTTATAAAACAAGCACATTGCTGGCAATTTTTCTGTGGAATGGGTCACTAAAAGGATCATTACTGCCTATTATCCTGCTTATTTTTATCCAGAAGCCTTCTGCGATACGAAATTTCTCCGGCCCGACATCTTTTGCTTTTTCCCGGAACCCTTCTGGTGTTAACCTCCAGCCTGCTACCTCATTATTACACTATTTCATCACGGCTGCAGTTCACCCTACTGCTCTATGTCAGTCAGTCGATGATGGACCGGATAAATTTGTCGTCAGATGTCGGAATATGAGTAAAAAAAATTTGTCACTGGCTACCTCCCCCTACTTATCGTTCACCCGTGAACAATGGGCAACCCTGCGCGATTCGGTTCCCATGACATTAACCGGTGAGGAAATTGCCCGGTTAAAAGGGATTAATGAAGATCTTTCTCTGGAAGAAGTGGCAGAAATCTATTTGCCGCTTTCCCGTCTGCTGAACTTTTATATCAGCTCGAATCTGCGCCGCCAGGCGGTGCTGGAACAATTCCTGGGAACTAACGAACAGAAGATACCCTATATTATCAGTATTGCCGGCAGTGTCGCCGTCGGCAAAAGTACCACGGCCCGGGTATTGCAGGCCCTGCTGAGTCGCTGGCCGGAGCACCGGAAGGTTGAGTTAATCACGACAGATGGTTTTCTTCATCCCAATGCGGTACTGAAAGAACGCGGATTAATGAAGAAAAAAGGGTTCCCGGAATCCTATGATATGCACAAACTGGTGAAATTTGTCTCTGACCTGAAATCGGGAGAACAGCAGGTGACCGCACCGGTCTATTCGCATCTGATATATGATGTGATCCCCGATGGCGATAAGCGGGTGACACAGCCTGATATTCTTATCCTTGAAGGGCTGAATGTATTACAAAGCGGAATGGATTATCCCCATGATCCTCATCGTGTTTTCGTTTCTGACTTTGTCGATTTTTCTATCTATGTGGATGCCCCGGAAGAATTACTCCAGCGCTGGTATATCAACCGCTTTCTGAAATTCCGCGAAGGAGCGTTCAGCGATCCCGACTCCTACTTCCATAACTACGCACGTCTGGCGGAGTCTGAAGCCACAGAGATCGCTTGCGGATTGTGGAATGATATTAATGGCCGGAACCTTCAGCAAAATATTCTGCCGACCCGTGAACGGGCCAGCCTGATTTTAGCGAAAGGTGAAAACCATGCCGTGCATTCGGTACGGCTAAGAAAGTAGTCGCGACAGACTGACGGGGAAAGGCAAAGCTCAGCTATCCCCGTCCTCCCCTGTTAAGCCTGAACCGGACGCAGGGAAATCTCTCCCCCAACCCAGCCGGTGATTTCACCTTCCTGTTCCAGTAATAATCCACCCCGGCTGTCAATCCCCCGGGCGACACCATGGATCTCCCGCTCACCTATCACCAGTTTTACCGGGCGGTTTATAAAGTTATCCAGACTTGCCCAGCGGTCAATGAAAGGTGCCAGACCTTCGGTTTCGAACAGAGTGAGTGCTTCACGCATTTTATTAATCAGTGCGACCGTCAATGCATTACGGTCTATCGTGATCCCGGCTTCCTGCAGGCTAATCCACTGCTGGTTAACCACACTGTCATCGACATTACGCATCATCAGGTTAATACCCGCGCCAATCACAATATGAGCCACATCCCCGGTCTTGCCGCTCAGCTCGACCAGTATCCCTGCCAGTTTCCTGTCATTAAGATAGAGATCATTCGGCCACTTTACGCGAACATCTTTCGCACCGGCAGACTGTAATGCTTCAGCAATGACTATCCCCACCACCAGGCTTAATCCCATGGCCGCGGCTGGCCCTTGTTCAAGCCGCCAGTACATCGACATATATAGATTGGCACCAAAGGGTGAGAACCACTGTCTGCCGCGGCGCCCGCGACCGGCTTGCTGATATTCTGCGATACAGGTATCACCGGAGCGAAGGTCACTCATACGTTCCATCAGATACTGGTTGGTGGAATCAATAACCGGTATGACCTGAACGTCACCGCTCCCCCGGACACCGGCCCGGATAGCATCATCATCTAATAACTGTAGTGCGGCGGAGAGGCAGTAACCCTTGCCGGTAACGGTATAGATATCGATACCCCAGTTTTTGAGTGTATGAATATGCTGATTGATCGCCGCCCGGCTCATACCCAGTTTTTCACCGAGCTGTTCACCGGAGTGAAACTCGCCATCAGAGAGCACACGGATAATTTTCAACGGTACACTGTAATCTTTCATGAGATCACTCCGACAGCATCACATTCGCCGAGTGAGTCAATAAAACGCACTTCGGGCTCGAGCCAGATATTAAATTTATCCCCGACACACTGCCGGACATGTTTCGCCAGGCCGACAATATCCTGTGGCGTTGCCTGGTTATCATTAATCAGTACCAGGGCTTGTAAACTGTGTACCGCAGCACCACCCAGCTTATACCCTTTTAACTGGCATTGATCGATAAGCCATCCTGCGGCGACTTTGACTGTTCCGTCAGCCTGTGGGTACCGGGGGAGCCCCGGATATGTCGCCAGTAACCGGTGGCTAAGTTCTTCGGTGATCAATGGGTTTTTGAAGAAACTCCCGACATTTCCCTGAACGTTAGGGTCAGGAAGTTTGCTCTTTCTCATCTCACAGACGGTATCGAAGACCTGCCGGGGGGTGACAGTCGCGGCATCCATCCGGGTTAAATCACCGTAAGTCAGCACAGGTTTCCACTGTTTACTTAGCCGGAGACCGATTGCCGTCACCGCATAGCCCTGACAAAGTTCATGCTTGAAGATACTGTCACGGTAACCAAACCGGCACTGCGCCTTCTCAAGACGAAACTCTCTGCCGGTCGTCAGTTCTGTGACATCAACATAGTCACAGATATCTTTGAATTCGACACCATAAGCACCAATATTCTGGATAGGCGCGGAACCTGCTACGCCAGGAATCAATGCCAGGTTTTCGGTGCCGGCGATATTATGTTGTAAACACCAACTGACCAGCTGATGCCAGTTTTCACCGGCACCAACGTGCAGGAGATAGCTGTCTTCGTCCTCAGACAATGAAATACCTTTGATCTCATTAACTGCGACGACTCCCCTGAAATCACGGAGGAACAGCACATTACTTCCCCCTCCCAGTAACAGAAAGGGCTTATTTACTGATCGGCTGTAGTCCCATGCTTTCCTGAGATCGGCAGAGCTTTCTGCCCGGATGATTTCGTCAGCGTGAATATCAAGGCCAAGCGTATTGAAGGGCTTTAAAGAATGGGTTGGGTTAGACATATCCTGACCTTAACAAAATTATATGCCCGATAGTTTACCTGATATGCCGGTGAGTTTTGAGACTTTCATCGGTGAGGGTAAGCCGCAAGCAATATATAGCAGCGAAAAAGCGTAAAGGTCAGTCTGGCAATGGCCCGTAAAATCAGAGTTCGCCCCAATGCTCCTTGTGGGTCATAAAGATATTTTAACGAGTTACTGGTATTTTTCTCTTCGCTGTCCCTCAAACGTTATCGGGCGTAAGAGCGGATATGTAAGGTCCGGAGAAAGAACGGGGAAACACCTCAAATGAATACGCTGCCGGATGCCCCCTTTTCCCGA
>NZ_JMPR01000007.1 GCF_000735525.1 Tatumella ptyseos ATCC 33301
AATCAACCACTATTTCGTGATTTTTTCTCCCGGACCGAATCGCTTCAGTCCCTGTCACGTCGCTGCGTATCGCGCTTTGCCGTGTCAGTGGGAGCGCATTATAGGGAGATAATTTTTTCTGACAAGGGTTTATTTCAAATAAATTGCTGAGTGGTGATATTTCATGCTTAACGGGCAACAAACCAGCGGAATGCGTGGTTTTATTCATCAACAGGGCTATTTTAATCACCCACCAGGGTCCTCATTTGCCGTTTCTCTGGCTTAAATTGCCACGTTTATCCCGGCCACAGGCATAAATAATGCAAATATAATCCCTTATCTATTGTACAAATAAGCCCGGCACGCCAGATCTCTATCCACCAGCCCTATAATTGGTAACTTGTCTTTCAGAGGAGCGTTTCTGTATGTCTATAAATGTACTTCGCCCTTTCCAGGGAAATACTCCGACTCCGGGACAGCGAGTCATGCTGGACCCGTCCTGTATCGTCATTGGTGATGTTCTTATCGGTGATGATTCCAGTCTCTGGCCTCTGGTCGTTGCCAGGGGAGATGTGAACCGGATAACCATTGGCGTCAGAAGTAATATCCAGGATGGATCCGTGCTCCATGTGACTCACCGCTCACCCGCAAATCCTCAGGGCTACCCTTTAGTGATTGGTGATGATGTCACTGTGGGGCACAAAGCGATGCTGCACGGATGTACGATCAGAGATCGGGTGCTGGTCGGAATGGGGAGTATTATTCTGGATAATGCTTATATAGAAGAGAATGTCATTATTGGAGCCGGAAGTCTGGTGCCTCCGGGTAAACGGCTGGTCAGCGGGTACCTGTATCTGGGCAGTCCGGTCCGGCAAATCCGTCGCCTGACTGGCGACGAAGAACAGAGTCTGCTTTACTCTGCTGCCAATTACGTTAAATGGAAAGACGTCTGTTTATCGGAACAGATCCAGAACCAGCCATCGGCATCGTCCTGACCGGAAGCAATCAGTACTTCGGCTTCTTCTTCAAGATCCCAGCGGTATTGCCGGAAAAGTTCCAGCGCCTGCCCTTCCCCGTATCGCTGAGATAACTCCATTGCTGTGATTGCACACCAGAGTTGCATGCCATGATGCAAGGCCGGGAAACACACGGCCTGCCGTTCTGCATTCCATTCTTCGCGATCCGGGAACTGTAATGCCTGATTCATGCCTGCAGCGCCTGTTTCACCGCAGTAATCACCGGTCCGACGTCCGGCATCACCCCGTGCCATAATTTGAATGCATGCGCGGCCTGAGATACCAGCATACCGACACCGTCCGAAAGAGACGTCGCCCCGTGCTGCGCTGCCATCGCCAGGAAAGGAGTCTGGCCCTGCTGATAAAACATATCGTAACAACGGGTATCGGGAGTGAAGATATCTGCAGGAAGCTGTGGGACCTCCCCGCTGACGCCACTGGAGGTTGCATTAATAATGAGATCGTATTCCTGCAGTAACTTATTATGTTCACTGGCAAGGATGGTTCCTGCATGCCGGTAGGTTTCCACCAGCGTTTCCGCTCTGGATAAAGTACGGTTAGTGAGGGTTATCCGGCATCCGTAATCCAGTAACGGCAGGATCACCCCGCGGGCCGCCCCGCCAGCACCCACCAGCAATATATGCGAGTCGGGTGTGATCATCTCTTGTCTTTGCAGATCACTGAGCAAACCAATTCCGTCAGTGTTATCTCCGAGGAGTCTGCCGTCCGGCTCTTTCCTGAGAGTATTAACCGCTTTTGATAACGCGGCGCGATCGGTTAACTCGTCAGCCATGGCGCAGGCTTCCTGTTTAAAGGGCAGCGTGACATTGGCTCCCCGGCCACCGGCATTGAAAAACTCACGAGCCGTCGGGACAAACTGATCCACAGGCGCACATATCCGACCATAAGTGTGTTCTATCCCTGTCTGACGGGCAAACAGCTGATGGATAAAAGGCGACTTGCTGTGAGTGATCGGATGACCAAAAACGACGAATTGTTCCATTATCTACCCCTGACGAATGAGTTCACCGGTAATGACATTACGGATCTCTGACGGATTCTGGCGTCCGCCGGTTACTCCCTGCAGAACAGGAAAATCATTACCAAACTGCGCCGTGATTTCCTGCACATTCCGGCAAGGTTCCTGACCGGAAAAGTTCGCGCTGGTAGAGACTAACGGCTTCCCGTATGCCAGGCACAATTGCTGAACATCCGGATGATTACTGACGCGGATGGCCAGAGAATCAAATTGACCTCTCAACCATCGGGGAGCACGGGAAGGTACCACAAAAGTCACCGGCCCGGGCCAGTGTGAGAACATCCGCTCTCTTTGTTCATCCGTCAGTTGCTCATCACTGATATAAGGCAGCAGTTGCTGATAATTAGCCGCGATCAGAATCAATCCTTTTTCCACTGGACGCGCCTTAATCTTCAGCAGAGCCATAATAGCCTCTTCACTGTCAGGGTCACATCCTAACCCGAACACAGCTTCCGTCGGATACGCAATAACGGCATTTTTTTTCAATGACTCAACACAAACATGCAGAGAATCTGATGATAACGGGTTATACATGATAGGTATTATTTCTCTTCAGTCTTTTCAGGAACGGGCTTACCACAAAGCTTACTGGCGCAGATAAGCCTCAGACCTTTTGCGGTTTTCTTTTCAGCTAATAACGGGAAGTGGCAGTACAGGCACTCTCCCGCCACAGGGCGGGCGTTCACCACAAACTGGCATTCAGGATAGCGGCTGCAGGCATGGAAATACTTACCATATCGTGAACGTCGCTGGACCAAATGCCCCTGCTGACACTCAGGGCAGGTAATACCCGTATCATCCGGCTGGTCGATAGTTTCACTGTGTGAACACTCAGGATAACGGCTGCACGCGATAAACATCCCATACCGCCCCTGACGCAACGCTTTATCAGCGCCGCATTCAGGACAAGGTATCCCTTCGAGGATTTTAATAAGATGCCCTTCATTACGCGGTCCCAACGGACGGATATAATTGCACTCCGGATATCGGGAACAACCGGTAAAAGGACCATGTTTACCTGAACGTATCACCAGTTCTGCCCCGCATTCGGGGCAGTTATCCTGATGACGGACAGCAAACAGTGCTGTTTTATTCATAATTTTGCTATAGCGAAGAAAATATCAATGCAGAATACTGTCATTAGCGTCGAAAAGTAACTCTTCCATTTGCTGGTAGGCATCTTCACAGCCCGGGATATTAAAAAGCACCATCAGGATGACCCACTTGAGATCATCCAGGGCAAACTCCAGAGAGTCGAGAGCGGTCACCCGTTCAATAACCATTTCACGGGTATCAAGATTCAGCACCTGCACCTGCTCCAGGAACAATAAAAACCCCCGGCAATCCGCATCCAGTTTCTGACACTCTTCAGCGGTGTAAATACGCATGGAGAGCGGATCACCGGACATCTGGATAGGCTCGACCAGTCCTTCCTGATAATCAGCAAGTTTTTCCAGCCATTGTAATGCGTTACTGATATCTTCCTGATCAAAACCGGCATCCGTCAGGTCATCTGTCAACCTTTCCTGGTCAACCTGCGTGTCAGTCTCAGTATGAATATAGGTCTCAAACAAGTACATAAGTACGTCGAACATGGCATGCCCTCCTTAAACGGACATAGCCGCCGGGTACAGCTGCGATCCATCCTGCTAACTCCAGCTCAAGCAAAGCAGCTGCGATAACTGGCACAGGTTGGCCGGCACGTTCAGCGACGACGTCAACAGGTGTAACCTCATCTTCTACGTTAGCCAACACATCAGCAAATGGCAATGGAACAGTGCCCTCCCCGGGTGAATTTATTTCCTCAGATGCTGAAAACCGCAAAGAATGACAACCCGTCTGGAGATCCTCCAGCAGATCGTTAGGGTGTGATACCAGCAATGCTCCTTCTTTGATCAGCCAGTGCGTTCCTTCTGTTTCGGGTTTACCCAACGGGCCGGGGAGCGCGTAAATATTGCGGTTTTGCTCTAATGCATAACGTGCTGTGATCAATGACCCGCTTTTTACCCCAGCTTCAACAACTAATACACCCAGACTGAGACCACTGATGATACGGTTACGACGAGGAAAATGCCCCGGCAGTGGCGGTGCCATCAACGGAAACTCCGACACCAGCGCCCCTCCCTGCGCAACAATCTCATGGCTGAGAGACCGGTGCCGGGCAGGATAAAGGTTCAGTAGACCGCTACCGAGTACCGCAACAGTTTTCCCGCGACAGGAAAGCGCCGACCGGTGCGCAACCCCGTCGATCCCCAAAGCCAGACCGCTGGTAATGGTCATCCCGCTCAATGAAAGTGATTCTGAAAAAAATGCTCCCCAATGTTCACCATAGCGCGTGCTCCGCCGGCTGCCGACCACGGCTATCTGAGCCGTAGAAAGAGCTCCGGGATCACCTTTAACAAAGAGACAAAGTGGCCGGGCGGCAATTTCGGTCAATAAGCGTGGATAGCGGGGGTCAGATAACGTCAGGAAATGATGATTTTCGCCTTCCAGCCATTTCTGCGTCTGAACCAGCGATTTTTCATTGAGTCTCAGAAACTGCTGTCGCTGTTTTTGGGTGAGGCCAGGCACGTCGGATAACGATGCCTGGGTACCCGATAGCTGCATTAACTTTTCAGCCATTTTCCGGCGGTCTTCCGCCTTTATTCCCTCTACTGCCGCAAGACGTAACCATATTTCAGTAATGTCCATACGATGATCCCTGTGCCGGCACTTTTATCCCGTCAGCAATACTGTCAATCGCACAATGAAACGTCTACAATATGAGGTAGTCAACTTATATATTACGAATAAAGATCCGGATATTTATGTCAGTTTTACAGGTATTACATTTCCCTGACGAGCGACTGCGTACCGTTGCTGCGCCAGTAAAAGAAGTCAACGCCGATATTCAGCGCATTGTCGATGATATGTTCGAAACAATGTATGCAGAAGAAGGTATCGGACTGGCCGCAACACAGGTCGATATTCACCAGCGAATCATTGTGATTGATGTTTCTGAGAACCGTGATGAGAAACTGGTGCTGATTAACCCTGAACTCCTTGAATCCAGTGGTGAAACCGGGATTGAAGAGGGCTGTCTGTCTATTCCTGAACAACGTGCACTGGTACCACGGGCAGAGCGGGTAAAAATACGTGCCCTGAACCGTGAAGGTAAGAGCTATGAGCTCGAAACTGATGGCCTGCTGGCTATTTGTATCCAGCATGAGATGGATCATCTGATGGGTAAACTATTCGTTGATTACCTGTCTCCGCTTAAACGCCAGCGTATTCGTCAGAAACTGGAAAAACTCGCTCGTCAGACAACCCGGGCGTCCTGAACCTCCGAAAAGGGATAATTGTGTCCGACTCGTTGAAAATTATTTTTGCCGGCACACCTGATTTTGCAGCGCGTCATCTCGACGCGCTGCTTGCTTCAGAGCACCAGGTGGTCGGTGTATTCACTCAGCCCGACCGTCCGGCCGGACGGGGCAAAAAGTTAGTGGCAAGTCCGGTGAAAACACTGGCTGAATCGCACCACATTCCCGTATTCCAGCCAGCCTCGCTTAAAGCCCCTGAAAATCAGCAGCTGGTTGCGGATCTGAATGCCGATATCATGGTGGTGGTAGCTTATGGTCTCCTGCTACCGGAAGCTGTATTAACCCTGCCCCGGCTGGGATGTATTAATGTCCATGGGTCACTTCTGCCACGCTGGCGAGGTGCTGCACCTATCCAGCGTGCATTATGGGCAGGTGATGATGAGACAGGCATTACGATTATGCAGATGGATGCAGGGCTGGATACTGGCGATATGTTGGTGAAACTCACCTGCCCTATCCGCTCAACAGATACCAGTGCTTCTCTGTATGACACCCTGGCGCAACTGGGCCCGCAGGGGATGCTGACCACATTACAGCAACTGGCCGAGGGCCGCGCGGTTGCGGTGAAGCAGGATGATACCCTGGCAACCTATGCCAAAAAACTCAGCAAAGAAGAAGCCCGTCTGAACTGGACACTGTCCGCTGATCAGCTGGAACGGTGTATCCGGGCATTCAACCCGTGGCCGGTCAGCTACTTTATGCTGGATGAACAACCGGTAAAAGTCTGGCAGGCATCGGTCTTACCGCATCAGGATCTGCAACCCGGAACGATTGTTCAGACAGACAAGAACGGTATCCGGGTGGCAACCGCAGACGGCGTGCTGCAACTGGAAATCCTGCAACCTGCAGGCAAAAAACCAATGCAGGCAAGAGAGCTACTGAACTCGCGCCAGGAGTGGTTTATGCCAGGCACTGTTCTGGCCTGAGCCGGTTATCCATGTTCTGCCGGCAATACTGGCTAATTGAAGATATTCCATGAAAAAAACTACCAATCTGCGCAGTCTGGCAGCCCGTCTTATTGAACAGGTCGTCGATAAAGGGCAGTCGCTGAGCGCAATTCTCCCGGCCGCTCAAAAAAGCCTGAACGATAAAGACAGCGCATTACTGCAGGAATTATGTTTCGGCGTCGTACGTACTTTACCGCAGCTGGATGCGTTAATCGGTAAGCTGATGGACCGGCCGATGACCGGCAAGCAGCGAACGATTCACTATCTGTTGATGGTCGGTATTTATCAGATGCTTTATACACGGATCCCTGCCCATGCGATCCTCGCAGAAACCGTGGAAGGTGCTGTCGTACTGAAAAAGCAGAGTCTGAAAGGACTGGTAAACGGTGTTTTACGCCAGTTCCAGCGTCGCCAGACAGAACTGACAGAGTCACTGGAAGGGCAAAGCGTTAATCTGTGGCATCCTTCCTGGCTGCTGAAACGCTTGCAGGTAAGCTGGCCTGAGCAATGGCAACAGATTGTTCAGGCAAATAATCTTCGTCCTCCCATGTGGTTAAGGGTCAATCGCCAACATAACACCCGTGATCAGTGGCTTGAACTACTGAATGCGCAGGAGATGACAGGTACACCTGATATGTTATCCGGGGATGCGATCCGTCTGGAGAAACCCGCCGGCGTGACACAATTACCGGGCTTTACTGACGGATGGGTAACGGTTCAGGATCTTTCAGCACAACGTTGTGCACAATATCTCACTCCGGAAAACGGTGAAGATATTCTGGACTTATGTGCAGCACCTGGCGGAAAAACCACACATATTCTTGAAATTGCTCCCGAAGCCAACGTACTGGCCGTCGATGTGGATGCCCAGCGCCTTAGCAGAGTTACAGAAAACCTGGGCCGTTTAGGGATGCATGCTGAAGTCAGGCAGGGGGATGGTCGTACTCCGGCACTGTGGTGTGCAGAGCGCCAGTTTGATCGCATTCTGCTCGATGCGCCTTGTTCGGCAACCGGTGTTATCCGCCGCCACCCGGATATTAAGTGGCTGCGTCGTGACAGTGATATCGATGAGCTGGTACGTTTGCAGTCTGAAATACTGGATGCTATCTGGCCATACCTTAAACCTGGCGGGACAATGGTGTATGCAACCTGCTCCGTGTTACCGGAAGAGAACCATAAGCAGATAGCCGCATTTCTTGAACGCCATGAAGATGCGAAGGCAGAAGCATTACCCGGCGGAGAGAAATACGGCCTGCAGGTCTTCCCTCAGGAACTGGGTGGTGACGGTTTTTTCTATGCTAAATTACTGAAGAACGCCTAACCCATAAGAGTGAAACGACGATGAAAATTATTATCCTGGGTGCCGGACAAGTCGGTGGAACACTGGCAGAAAACCTGGTGGGGGAAAATAACGATATCACTGTTGTTGATACCGATCCTGGCAGATTACGCCACTTACAGGATAAGTTCGATCTGCGGGTAGTCAATGGCCCGGCATCTCACCCCCGGGTGCTTCGTGAAGCGGGTGCTGAAGATGCCGATATGCTGGTCGCTGTCACCAGTTCTGATGAAACCAATATGGTTGCCTGCCAGATAGCTTACTCATTATTTAATACCCCTAACCGGATCGCCCGGATCCGTGCCGCAGAGTATTTACGTGATAACCAAAAGTTATTTACTCCGGAAGCGATCCCCATCGATCATTTGATCTCTCCTGAACAACTGGTGATCGATAGCATCTATCGCCTGATCGAGTATCCGGGCGCCTTACAGGTCGTCAACTTCGCCGGAGGTAAAGTCAGCCTTGGGGTGGTTAAGGCCTATTACGGAGGCCCACTCATCGGTAACCCGTTATCTGTTATGCGTGAGCATATGCCGCACATTGAAAGCCGGGTCGCCGCTATTTTCCGTCAGGATAAACCTATTCGCCCGCAGGGGTCGACTATCGTTGAAGCAGGTGATGAGGTTTTTTTCATTGCTGAAAATCAACATATCCGCGCCGTAATGAGCGAGATGCAGCGGCTTGAAAAGCCATATAAACGTATCATGCTGGTAGGAGGTGGTAATATTGGTTTTGGCCTGGCGCAGCAACTTGAAAAACAATACAGCGTGAAACTGATTGAACGTAATCCTCAGCGTGCTGCAGAGCTGGCCGAATTACTCAACGATACTATCGTGTTTTACGGAGATGCCTCGGACCAGGAATTACTGGCCGAAGAGCATATCGACCAGATTGACCTGTTTATTGCCGTCACCAATGATGATGAAGCTAATATCATGTCGGCTATGCTGGCGAAAAAAATGGGTGCCAAAAAGGCCATGGTACTTATCCAACGCCGTGCCTATGTCGATCTCGTTCAAAGTAGTGTGATTGATATTGCTATCTCTCCGCAGCAGGCAACGATATCTGCTTTACTTGGGCATGTACGCAAAGCTGATATTGTCAGTGTTTCTTCACTGCGCAGGGGGATTGCAGAAGCCATTGAAGCTATCGCTCATGGGGATGAAACAACCTCGCGTGTTGTGGGACGTACAGTCAGTGAAATTAAACTGCCGCCGGGGACGATAATTGGTGCGATTGTACGAGGCGAAGAAGTAATGATTGCGAATGATAGTGTCAGAATCGAGCAAGGTGATCATGTGATCATGTTCCTGACTGATAAGAAATTCATTTCAGACGTAGAAAAACTATTCCAGCCGAGTCCGTTCTTCCTGTAAAACTGCAATCAGCTGTGATCTATGGTTCCGGTGATCAACGGGATGAACAGTTCCCGCTTTCTGTAATGTAAAAAAGAGTAAAACAGTTTCGTGGTGTTTGTGGAAAAAAAACGACTTATTAACTAGAATCAGGTTTAACTTAATCTTTAGTCGGGTGATAACATGAGTTTAATGAAAGAATTTCGCGATTTTGCGATGCGTGGGAATGTAGTAGACCTGGCAGTCGGTGTCGTTATCGGTGCTGCGTTTGGTAAAATCGTCTCTTCTTTGGTTGCTAATATCATTATGCCACCATTGGGTTTATTGATTGGCGGGATTGATTTTAAGCAATTTAAATGGGTACTGAAAGCTGCGGATGGCACCACTCCTGCCGTCGTCATGGACTATGGTGTATTCATCCAGTCAGTATTTGATTTTGTTATCATCGCTTTTGCTATTTTCCTGGTAATTAAGCTGATTAACAAACTTTATAAGAAAGAAGCTCCGGCACCGAAAGGCCCGTCCGTTGAAGAAACACTATTAACTGAAATTCGTGATTTACTGAAAGAAAAACAGTAATTCATAAATCATCATGGAAAGCCGCTATATTATCGATATAGCGGCTTTTTTTATGGATGAAAAAGAAGAGGGCAATGAAAATCTCACGTTTTCATTGCCCTCTCTGCTGTCCTGCCGGTTATTACGGTTTTTACGCTGATAACTGCCTTTCCCTTTTTTATTTTTCTCCGTTCTGACACGAAAAAGTGGGTCATGTAATAATGCCTGGAGAGCATTGTCAGTGATTACACCTTTAGTATGACGATAACTGCCCATACAACCTCCGCATAATATCTCTATTCCTTATTTAATTGCCTGATGACGGTAGCACCATACTGGCCATCATTTATAAAGTCTGTACTCAAACCCGCCTGACGTAATTTCAGTTCCAGGACGCGTAATCTTTTATGATATTCAGCGGCCTGATGATCTTCAGGATCAAGTTGCTGTAAAAGATCGACCAGCTCAAGAGCCTCACGACGTGATTCAAGTTCCGGGGGAAGATAGCCCGAGTTCTTCAAAAGACGATATGCTGAACGTAATTCCACCGGAACCTGGCTGTCATCGTCAAGCATAAGTGGCTTTCCTTCGCCGGGTAAACCGGACAGCTCACCTTTTTGCAGCGCATCCTGAATATGGCGTTCAGCCATCTGATCAATAAGCCACATAGAATTCCTCCGGGGCAGGTCAGGATGAATATTATACACTACTTTCCTTCAGACAATAAAAAACCCGCCGAAGCGGGTTCTTTAATTACTGCAAATTACTCTGCAGTTGCTTCTGCTTGAGCTTCCGGACGATCAACCAGCTCGATGTATGCCATCGGAGCGTTGTCACCAGCACGGAAGCCACACTTCAGAATACGAGTGTAACCACCGGTACGGCTCGCGAAACGCGGGCCGAGCTCATTAAACAGTTTTGCAACGATCTCGTTATCACGAGTACGTGCGAATGCCAGACGACGATTAGCAACGCTATCAGTCTTGGCAAGAGTAATCAGCGGCTCAACTACGCGACGCAGCTCTTTGGCTTTCGGCAGAGTCGTCTTGATGATCTCATGACGAACCAGTGAACCAGCCATGTTACGGAACATAGCCTGACGATGGCTGCTGTTACGGTTCAGTTGACGACCACTCTTACGATGGCGCATGACCTTATCCTTCTCAGTGAAACCTTAACCTGTGATCCGGTTACTCATCAGCAATGCTTGCCGGTGGCCAGTTTTCCAGGCGCATGCCCAGTGACAGTCCACGCGAAGCCAGCACGTCTTTGATCTCGGTAAGAGATTTTTTCCCAAGGTTAGGCGTCTTAAGAAGCTCAACCTCAGTACGTTGTACCAGATCACCGATGTAGTGGATAGCTTCTGCCTTAAGGCAGTTAGCAGAGCGGACAGTCAATTCCAGATCGTCAACAGGGCGCAGCAGGATCGGATCGAATTCTGGTTTCTCTTCTTTCACTTCTGGCTGACGAACATCACGTAAGTCAACAAAAGCATCAAGTTGTTCAGCCAGAATGGTCGCCGCACGACGAATCGCCTCTTCAGGATCGATTGTGCCGTTGGTTTCCATTTCGATGACCAGCTTGTCCAGGTCGGTACGTTGCTCAACACGAGCTGCTTCAACATTGTAGGCAATACGATCTACAGGGCTGTAGCAAGCATCGACTAACAAACGACCGATTGGGCGCTCATCTTCTTCCGAATGAATTCGGGCAGAAGCCGGCACATAACCACGACCACGCTGAACTTTGATACGCATATTGATTGATGCGTTTTCATCGGTCAGGTGACAAATTACGTGCTGTGGCTTGACGATTTCGACATCACCGTCATGGGTAATGTCGGCTGCAGTCACAGGGCCAATGCCAGATTTATTCAGGGTCAGGATGACATCATCTTTACCCTGAACTCTTACCGCCAGCCCTTTCAGGTTGAGCAGGATTTCCAGGATATCCTCCTGAACGCCCTCTTTGGTGCTGTACTCGTGGAGTACACCATCAATTTCAACCTCGGTCACCGCGCAACCCGGCATGGAAGAAAGCAGAATACGGCGCAGTGCATTACCCAGAGTATGGCCAAAGCCACGCTCTAAAGGCTCAAGGGTCACCTTGGCGTGCGTCGAACTCACTTGCTCGATATCTACCAGGCGCGGTTTTAGAAACTCTGTCACAGAACCCTGCATTGTGTCCTCTCTTTGGTACTCAAGCTTTATTTAGAGTAAAGCTCGATGATCAGGTGCTCGTTAATGTCCGCAGACAGATCAGTACGTTCTGGCTTACGCTTGAACACACCTTCCATCTTCGCTGCATCAACTTCCAGCCAGGTTGGCTTTTCACGCTGCTCAGCCAGCTCCAGAGCGGCCTTCACGCGAGATTGCTTTTTGGCTTTCTCACGGATGCTAACGACATCATTCGGAGATACCTGATAAGAAGCGATGTTAACAACGCGGCCATTTACCATAATCGCTTTATGGCTAACCAGCTGGCGTGCTTCAGCACGAGTGGCACCAAAGCCCATACGATAAACTACGTTATCCAGACGACCTTCCAGCAGAACCAGCAGGTTTTCACCTGTGTTGCCTTTCAGACGTGCTGCTTCTTTGTAATAGTTACGGAATTGACGTTCAAGAACACCGTAGATACGACGAACTTTTTGTTTCTCACGTAACTGACCGCCGTAGTCAGACAGACGTGGCTTACGCGCACCGTGCTGACCTGGGGCTTGTTCAATTTTGCACTTGGTATCGATCGCGCGAACGCCAGACTTAAGGAATAAGTCGGTGCCCTCACGACGGCTCAGCTTGAGCTTAGGACCCAAATATCTTGCCATTTTCTTTCTCCAACTAACCTAAAAACGGGCGTTAAACGCGACGTTTCTTCGGCGGACGACAACCGTTGTGAGGGATCGGAGTCACATCAGTAATGTTAGTGATGCGGAAACCAGCGGCGTTCAGAGCACGAATAGTTGATTCGCGACCCGGACCCGGACCCTTAACCATAACTTCCAGGTTCTTAATACCGTAATCTTTTACAGCTTCTGCACAGCGCTCTGCAGCGACCTGAGCAGCAAACGGAGTAGATTTACGTGAACCGCGGAAACCGGAACCACCGGCGGTTGCCCAACCCAGCGCATTACCCTGACGATCAGTGATAGTAACGATGGTGTTGTTAAAAGATGCATGGATATGAGCCACGCCATCTGAGACTTGTTTTCTTACACGCTTACGTGCACGAACTGGTGCCTTTGCCATTATTTACCCACCCCGATTATTTCTTGATCGGTTTGCGCGGACCCTTACGGGTACGTGCATTGGTCTTGGTACGCTGACCGCGAACCGGAAGACCACGACGATGACGCAAACCACGGTAGCAGCCAAGGTCCATAAGACGCTTGATGCTCAGGGTAACTTCACGACGCAGATCACCTTCTACAACGAACTTGCCAACTGCTTCACGCAGTTGCTCAATCTGTTCTTCAGACAGCTCACTGATCTTAACATGTTCAGCAATACCCGTTGAGGCACAAATGGCCTGTGAACGAGTTTTACCGATACCGAAAATCGATGTTAAAGCGATAACGGTATGTTTATGATCAGGAATGTTAATGCCTGCTATACGGGCCACTATGCACTCCTATTACTAATTAACTGCGTGCCATTCTGAAAAGCCCGTTTTCAGGATACTCAAATGGGAACGCAATAACATACAAAAGATTGGCTGGCTAATCTAGCCAGCTCAACCCGACTTTGCAAGAAAAATATGCGAAAAAATCAGCCTTGGCGCTGTTTATGCTTAGGCTCGGCACTACAAATCACACGTACGACACCGTCGCGACGGATGATTTTGCAGTTACGACATAATTTCTTGACGGAAGCACGAACTTTCATTTTTACTCTCCGTAACTTCTCAAGCTCCTGAATTAACGGCCGTAGCCTTTCAGGTTTGCTTTCTTCAATGCAGACTCATATTGACTCGACATCATCAGAGTTTGCACTTGAGCCATAAAGTCCATGATGACGACAACTACAATCAGCAGTGAAGTACCACCGAAGTAGAAGGGGACATTCATCGCCTCACGCATGAACTCCGGGATCAGACAGATAAAAGTAATATACAAAGCGCCAACCAAAGTTAAACGCGTCATTACTTTATCGATATACCTGGCCGTTTGCTCTCCCGGACGAATTCCCGGTACGAATGCACCAGACTTCTTCAGGTTATCTGCTGTTTCACGTGGGTTGAAAACCAACGCCGTGTAGAAGAAACAGAAGAAGATGATTGCAGTCGCATAGAGTAGCACATAAAGCGGCTGACCTGGCTGTAAATACATAGAAATAGTAGTCAGCCAGTTCCAGCCGGTACCGCCCCCGAACCAGGACGCAATTGTCGCCGGAAACAGGATGATGCTGGAAGCAAAGATTGCCGGGATAACACCCGCCATATTTACTTTCAACGGTAAATGTGTGCTCTGTGCAGCGTAAACGCGGCGACCCTGTTGACGTTTAGCGTAGTTTACCACAATGCGGCGTTGACCACGTTCAACGAAAATAACAAAGAAAGTCACTGCAAATACGAGAACTGCAACCAACAGCAACAGGAGGAAGTTCAGGTCACCCTGCCGTGCCTGCTCAATGGTATGGCCAATGGCCTGCGGTAAGCCCGCAACAATACCAGCAAAAATAATGATCGAGATACCGTTACCAATACCTCGTTCAGTAATTTGCTCACCTAACCACATCAGGAACATTGTCCCGGTGACCAGGCTGACAACAGCCGTAAAGTAGAATGCCGGGCCTGGATTCATTACCAGGCCTTGCATACCAGGCATATTCGGCAGACCGGTAGCAATACCGACTGCCTGGAATATCGCCAGGACTAACGTTGCATAGCGGGTGTACTGGCTAATCTTACGACGGCCAGCCTCCCCTTCTTTCTTAATTTCAGCTAACGCCGGATGAACCACCGTTAACAGCTGGATAATAATAGAGGCCGAAATATACGGCATAATACCCAGGGCAAAGATAGAAGCACGGCTAAGTGCACCACCAGAGAACATGTTAAACATTTCAATGATGGTGCCACGCTGTTGCTCAAGCAGTTTGGCAAGGACTGTGGCATCAATACCAGGGATTGGAATAAAAGAGCCAATTCGGAAGACAATCAGTGCACCTATAACAAACATCAGTCTGCGTTTTAGTTCACCTATCCCACCCTTGGCACTTTGAAAATCTAATCCTGGTTGTTTAGCCATCAGCTCACTTAGTCCTCAATTTTACCGCCAGCAGCTTCGATTGCAGCACGAGCACCTTTAGTGACACGCAGACCACGAACCGTTACCGGAGCAGAAACTTCGCCAGACAGAATAACTTTCGCGAATTCAATCTGAATTCCGATAATGTTAGCTGCTTTCAGCGTGTTCAGATCGACAATACCGCCTTCTACTTTCGCCAGGTCAGACAGACGAACTTCGGCTGTGACCATTGCTTTGCGAGAAGTAAAGCCAAATTTTGGCAGACGACGGTATAAAGGCATCTGGCCACCCTCGAAACCGCGACGTACGCCACCGCCAGAACGTGAGTTCTGACCTTTGTGACCACGACCACCAGTTTTACCGAGACCGGAACCAATACCACGACCCAGACGTTTGGAAGCGTGCTTAGACCCTTCGGCCGGAGACAGAGTATTTAAACGCATCTCTTACTCCTCCACTTTAACCATGTAGGAAACCGCGTTAACCATACCGCGAACCGCAGGAGTATCCTCGCGTTCTACAGTATGACCAATGCGACGCAGACCCAGGCCAAGCAGTGTTGCCTTGTGTTTAGGCAGACGACCGATTGCACTACGGGTTTGAGTAATTTTAATAGTCTTTGCCATGATAATTACCCCAGAATTTCTTCGACGGTTTTACCACGCTTAGCAGCGACCATCTCAGGAGAATTCATATTGCTCAGGCCATCAATAGTTGCACGAACCACGTTGATCGGGTTAGTAGAACCATAGGTTTTAGCCAGTACGTTATGAATTCCGGCGACTTCCAGAACGGCGCGCATTGCACCACCGGCGATGATACCAGTACCTTCTGAAGCCGGCTGCATGAATACGCGGGAACCTGTGTGAACACCTTTAACAGGGTGCTGCAGGGTACCGTTATTCAGCGCGACATTAACCATGTTGCGACGGGCTTTTTCCATCGCTTTCTGGATAGCTGCTGGAACTTCACGCGCTTTACCGTAACCAAAACCAACGCGACCGTTACCATCACCAACTACAGTCAGAGCTGTGAAGGAGAAAATACGACCACCTTTAACGGTTTTAGATACACGGTTTACCGCGATCAGTTTTTCCTGCAGTTCGCCAGCTTGTTTCTCGATGTGTGACATCCTAGACCTCTACCTTAGAACTGAAGGCCAGCTTCACGGGCAGCATCTGCCAGTGCCTGGACACGACCATGATATTGGAAACCAGAGCGATCGAAAGAAACAGCAGTGATGCCTTTCTCTACAGCGCGTTCTGCGATTGCTTTACCAACAGCAATAGCAGCGTCTTTATTTCCAGTGTACTTCAGTTGTTCAGAGATAGCTTTTTCTACAGTAGAAGCAGCAACCAGAACTTCGGAACCGTTCGGAGCGATTACCTGTGCGTAAATATGACGCGGGGTACGATGTACCACCAGGCGAGTAGCACCCAGCTCTTTGAGCTTGCGACGTGCACGGGTCGCACGACGGATACGAGCAGATTTCTTATCCATAGTGTTACCTTACTTCTTCTTAGCCTCTTTGGTACGCACGACTTCGTCGGCGTAACGGACACCCTTGCCTTTATAAGGCTCAGGACGACGGTAGGCGCGCAAGTCAGCTGCAACCTGGCCGATCACCTGCTTATCAGCGCCTTTCAGCACGATTTCAGTTTGAGTCGGACACTCGGCAGTGATGCCTGCAGGCAGCTGATGTTCAACCGGGTGTGAAAAACCCAGTGACAGATTAACTGCATTGCCTTTAACAGCAGCACGATAACCAACACCAACCAGCTGCAGCTTCTTGGTGAAGCCTTCGGTAACACCGATAACCATTGAGTTCAGCAGCGCACGAGTCGTACCTGCCTGAGCCCAACCATCTGCAAAACCTTCGCGCGGAGCGAAAGTCAGCTGATTGTCAGCCTGCTTAACTTCAACAGCTTTATTGATAGTACGAGCCAGCTCGCCGTTTTTACCTTTTACCGAAATTTCCTGACCGTTGAGTTTTACCTCTACGCCGGCAGGAATAACGACAGGTGCTTTAGCAACACGAGACATTGAATCCTCCGATTAAGCTACGTAGCAGATAATTTCGCCGCCAAGACCAGCCTGGCGCGCTGCACGATCAGTCATAACACCTTTAGAAGTAGAAACAACTGCGATACCCATCCCTGCCATGATTTTTGGCAGTTCGTCTTTGCGCTTATAAATACGCAGACCTGGACGGCTTACACGCTGAATGCTTTCTACAACAGCCTTGCCCTGGAAATACTTAAGAGTTAATTCCAGTTCTGGCTTGGTGTCGCCTTCGATTTTAAAATCTTCAATATAACCTTCTTCCTTCAGCACGTTGGCAATTGCCACTTTCAGCTTGGAGGAAGGCATGGTGACCGCAACTTTGTTCGCGGTCTGACCGTTACGGATACGGGTCAGCATATCCGCGATCGGATCTTGCATGCTCATCAGTCTTTACTCCCGTGATTCAATTGGTGACAATTACCAGCTAGCCTTTTTCAAGCCAGGTACTTCACCGCGCATGGCGGCTTCACGTAACTTGATGCGGCTCAACCCGAACTTACCTACATAGCCATGTGGACGGCCAGTTTGGCGGCAGCGGTTACGCTGACGGGACGGGCTGGAATCACGCGGCAGAGCCTGAAGCTTAAGAACAGCATTCCAACGATCTTCGTCAGAAGCGTTCACATCAGAGATGATCGCTTTCAGTTCAGTGCGTTTCGCGAAGAACTTGTCTGCTAATTTTACACGCTTAACTTCGCGTGCTTTCATAGATTGCTTAGCCATGAATTAACCCTACCTTACTTGCGGAACGGGAAGTCAAAGGCTGCCAGCAGAGCACGGCCTTCATCATCAGATTTCGCAGTAGTGGTAATGGTAATATCCAAACCACGGACGCGATCGACTTTATCGTAATCGATTTCTGGGAAGATGATCTGCTCACGGACACCCATGCTGTAGTTACCACGACCGTCGAAAGACTTCGCAGATAAACCACGGAAGTCACGGATACGAGGTACAGCAATGATGATCAGGCGCTCAAGGAACTCCCACATACGCTCGCCGCGCAGAGTTACTTTACAGCCGATCGGATAGCCCTGACGGATTTTGAAGCCTGCAACAGATTTGCGTGCTTTGGTGATCAACGGTTTTTGACCGGAGATTGCTGTCAGATCCGCTGCTGCATTGTCCAGCAGTTTCTTGTCAGCGATCGCTTCACCAACACCCATGTTCAGGGTGATCTTCTCGACCCGAGGGACTTGCATGACTGAATTGTAGTTAAACTCAGTCATGAGTTTCTTAACTACTTCGTCTTTGTAGTAATCATGCAGTTTCGCCATCGTACTACTCCAAATTACTTGATAGTTTCGCTGTTAGACTTGAAGAAACGGACTTTTTTGCCGTCTTCGAATCTAAAGCCTACACGGTCAGCCTTACCGGTTGCCGCATTGAAAAGTGCAACGTTAGAAACCTGAATAGCAGCTTCTTTTTCAACGATGCCACCTGGTTGGTTCAGGGCCGGGACCGGCTTCTGATGTTTCTTAACCAGGTTGATACCTTCAATGATGACTTTGCCAGAAGACAAAACATTTTTTACTTTACCGCGTTTACCTTTATCTTTACCGGTAAGCACGATAACTTCGTCGTTGAGACGGATTTTCGCTGCCATGATTCGCTCCTTAGAGTACTTCAGGTGCCAGAGAGATAATTTTCATGAACTTTTCAGTACGAAGTTCACGAGTTACCGGCCCAAAAATACGTGTTCCGACGGGTTGCTCGCTGTTATTGTTTAAAATAACGCATGCATTACCATCGAAGCGAATGACAGAACCGTCAGGGCGACGAACACCCTTCCTGGTGCGCACCACTACCGCCTTCAGGACGTCACCTTTCTTAACTTTACCACGTGGAATTGCTTCCTTGATGGTAACTTTAATAATGTCGCCGACGCCTGCGTAGCGACGGTGCGAGCCACCCAGAACCTTGATACACATTACGCGACGTGCACCGGAGTTGTCGGCGACGTTCAGCATAGTCTGTTCTTGGATCATTTTAGTGCTCCGCTAATGTCAACTACTACTTCGGGACCTAACTTCAGGTCGATTAAAAGCCCCATTATCGAGGGCGCGGCATTATAACACCGGTTCTCGTAGATGGGTAGAAAAAATGAACGACTCAGACGAGTCGTTCATCTATTTTTTCACAGAAAAGTGATTCTATTACAGAATCGCTTTTTCCACAATGCGAACAAGAGTCCAGGACTTAGTCTTAGACAGTGGACGGCATTCGCGGATAATTACCACGTCACCAATACCACATTCGTTGTTCTCATCATGGATGTGCAGCTTAGTCGTACGCTTAATGAATTTACCGTAAATCGGGTGTTTCACGAAACGTTCGATAGCAACAACCGCAGATTTCTGCATTTTGTCACTAACAACACGACCTTGCAGAGTACGGATTTTATCGGTCATTACGCACCCGCCTTCTCAGTCAGTAAAGTCTTAACGCGTGCAACATCACGACGAACCTGCTTCAGCAGATGAGTCTGCTGCAGCTGGCCGGATGCCGCTTGCATGCGCAGGTTAAACTGCTCACGCAACAGGTTAAGCAGCTCAGTGTTTAGCTCTTCAACACTTTTTTCACGCAGCTCAGTTGCTTTCATTACATCACCGTCTTAGTTACAAAGGTGGTTTTGATAGGCAGTTTTGCTGCTGCCAGCTTGAATGCCTCACGGGCCAGCTCTTCTGATACGCCGTCCATTTCATACAGGACTTTACCAGGCTGGATTAGGGCAACCCAATACTCTACGTTACCCTTACCTTTACCCATACGAACTTCAAGCGGCTTCTCGGTAATTGGTTTGTCCGGGAATACACGGATCCAGATTTTACCTTGACGCTTAACTGCACGGGTCATAGCACGACGTGCTGCTTCGATCTGACGGGCAGTCAGACGACCACGGCCAACAGCTTTCAGACCGAAAGTACCGAAGCTAATATCCGTACCAGCAGCCAGACCGCGGTTACGGCCTTTGTGCACTTTACGGAATTTCGTACGCTTTGGTTGTAACATCAGCGACTCTCCTTACTTACGGCCTTTACGCTGCTGCTTTTTAGGTTGAGCAGCCGGTTTTTCCGATTGTTCAACAGCAGCCATACCACCCAGGATCTCACCTTTGAAGATCCATACCTTAACGCCGATTACACCATAAGTGGTGTGCGCTTCAGAGGTGTTGTAGTCGATGTCCGCACGCAGAGTATGCAATGGAACACGACCTTCACGGTACCATTCGGTACGCGCGATTTCAGCACCGCCAAGACGGCCGCTGACTTCAACTTTAATACCTTTAGCGCCCAGACGCATTGCGTTCTGTACAGCACGCTTCATAGCACGACGGAACATAACGCGACGTTCCAGCTGTGAAGTGATGCTATCAGCAACCAATTTAGCGTCCAGTTCCGGTTTACGGACTTCGGCGATATTGATCTGCGCAGGGACGCCAGCGATTTTCGCGACGACATTACGCAGTTTTTCTACGTCTTCACCTTTTTTACCGATAACGATACCAGGGCGAGCAGTGTGAATAGTCACACGGATGCTTTTCGCTGGACGTTCGATAACGATGCGAGATACAGACGCTTTTGCCAGTTCTTTATTCAGATACTGACGAACTTTAAAATCGCTGTCCAGGTTGTCAGCGAATTCGTTGGTATTTGCGAACCATGTAGAGTTCCAGGGTTTTACAATACCCAGGCGAATACCATTAGGATGTACTTTCTGACCCATTGCTAGTCTCCAGAGTCTCAGCGATCGGACACAACCACAGTAATGTGGCTGGTGCGCTTCAGGATGCGATCTGCACGACCTTTAGCACGCGGCATAATGCGCTTCATGCTAGGGCCTTCGTCGACGAAAATTTTCGTGACTTTCAGATCGTCGATGTCAGCGCCATCGTTGTGTTCGGCGTTAGCAATGGCAGATTCCAGGACTTTCTTAACCAGTAAGGCTGCTTTCTTATTGGTGTAGGTCAGGATATCCAGAGCCTGCGACACTTTCTTACCGCGTACAAGATCCGCAACCAGGCGAACCTTCTGAGCAGAAGAACGAGCATGGCGATGTTTAGCGATAGTTTCCATCTCTTCCTCCTACCTTATTTCTTCTTGGCTTTTTTATCAGCCGCGTGACCGCGATAAGTACGAGTCGGCGCAAATTCACCCAGCTTGTGTCCAACCATTTCGTCGGAAACAAAGACAGGTACGTGCTGACGACCATTATGGACAGCGATGGTCAAACCGATCATGTTAGGAAAGATCGTTGAACGACGGGACCAGGTGCGCAGGGGCTTCTTGTCACCGCTTTCCACCGCTTTCTCTACCTTCTTCAGCAAGTGCAGGTCAATAAAAGGACCTTTCTTGAGAGAACGTGGCATGGTTTATCCTCTAAAATTATTTGCTACGGCGACGTACGATAAATTTATCAGTACGCTTGTTGCTGCGGGTCTTCTTACCTTTGGTCTGAACGCCCCACGGAGTTACCGGGTGCTTACCAAAGTTACGACCTTCACCACCACCGTGCGGGTGATCGACTGGGTTCATCGCAGTACCGCGAACGGTAGGACGAACACCACGCCAGCGAGTTGCACCTGCTTTACCCAGAACGCGCAGCATATGCTCAGCGTTACCGACTTCGCCCAGTGTTGCGCGGCAGTCAGCTTCGACTTTACGCATTTCACCTGAACGCAGACGCAGGGTTACGTAGGAACCATCACGCGCAACGATCTGCACGTAAGTACCAGCAGAGCGAGCAATCTGACCGCCTTTACCTGGTTTCATTTCTACGTTATGTACAGTTGAACCGACCGGGATATTACGCATCGGCAGGGTGTTACCTGCTTTAATCGCAGCATCACTACCAGATTGGATCTGGTCGCCAGCTTTCAGACCTTTAGGGGCCAGGATATAACGGCGTTCACCGTCTTTGTACAGAACCAGTGCGATGTTCGCAGAGCGGTTCGGATCGTACTCAAGACGTTCAACAACAGCCGGGATACCATCTTTATTGCGTTTAAAGTCAATAATACGGTAAGCCTGCTTGTGACCACCACCGATATGACGGGTAGTGATACGACCGTTATTATTACGGCCACCGCTTTTGCTGTTTTTTTCCAGCAGCGGAGCAAAAGGTTTGCCCTTGTGCAGCTCAGGGTTCACCACTTTAACTACATGGCGACGACCCGGAGATGTCGGTTTACATTTAACAATTGCCATTGTTTCTCTCCTCCGACTTACTCTGCGCCGCCGACGAAGTCCAGATTCTGGCCTTCTTTCAGGGTGACGTAAGCTTTTTTCCAGTCGCTACGACGACCAATACGCTGTCCGTGACGCTTAACTTTCCCTTTAACGACCAGGGTGTTTACGTCTTTAACTTCAACTTCGAACAGCTTTTCTACGGCAGCAACGATCTCTGCTTTGGTTGCGTCTGTTGCAACTTTGAGAACGATGGTATTTGTTTTTTCCATCGCAGTAGACGCTTTTTCAGATACGTGCGGCGCGCGCACGACTTTCAGCAGACGTTCTTCACGGATCATGCCAGCATCTCCTCAACTTGCTTAACTGCATCAGCAGTCATAACGACTTTGTCGAAGGCGATCAGGCTAACTGGGTCAATGCCTGCTGCATCACGTACGTCAACCTTGAACAGGTTACGTGCTGCCAGGAACAGATTCTCATCCAGTTCACCGGTGACGATCAGTACATCTTCCAGAGCCATGTCTTTCAGTTTCTGTGCCAGCAGCTTAGTTTTAGGCGCTTCTACAGAGAACTGTTCGACAACGATCAAACGTTCCTGACGTACCAGTTCAGACAGAATGCTTTTCAGCGCTCCGCGGTACATCTTTTTGTTAACTTTCTGACTGTGATCTTGAGTCTTAGCAGCAAAAGTCACACCACCTGAACGCCAGATTGGGCTCTTCGCAGAACCTGCACGTGCGCGGCCGGTGCCTTTCTGGCGCCATGGTTTTTTACCAGAGCCAGTAACTTCAGCGCGGGTCTTCTGACCACGGGTACCCTGACGGGCGCCTGCTGCGTAAGCGACAACAACCTGGTGTACCAGCGCTTCGTTAAAATCACGACCGAAGGTAGTTTCGGAAACAGTCAGCGCGCTCTGCGCGTCTTTCAATACTAATTCCATTGCTATCCCCTTACGCCTTAACAGCTGGTTTTACAATCAGGTCGCTACCGGTTGCACCGGGAACTGCACCTTTAACCAGCAGCAGGTTGCGCTCAGCGTCTACGCGAACGACTTCCAGGCTCTGAACGGTCACACGTTCGTTACCCAGCTGACCTGCCATTTTCTTGCCTTTGAACACTTTGCCCGGAGTCTGGTTCTGACCGATAGAACCCGGTACGCGGTGTGACAAGGAGTTACCGTGAGTAGCGTCCTGGGTACGGAAGTTCCAGCGCTTAACGGTACCTGCGAAACCTTTACCTTTAGAGGTGCCAGTTACGTCTACTTTTTTCACGTCAGCGAAGATATCAACACTGATGCTCTGACCAACGGTAAATTCTTCACCTTCGGTGCGGAATTCCCACAGGCCACGGCCAGCTTCTACGCCAGCTTTAGCAAAATGACCAGCTTCTGGTTTAGTTACACGGCTTGCTTTTTTAGCGCCGGTAGTCACCTGAATAGCCTGGTAACCATCGTTTTCCAGGCCTTTGACCTGAGTAACACGGTTTGCTTCAACTTCGATTACGGTTACAGGGATAGATACGCCTTCTTCATTGAAGATGCGAGTCATGCCCACTTTCTTACCGACTAATCCAATCATTGTATCAACCTCTTAATCGCTCGTAACCTGATTAACCCAGGCTGATCTGCACATCAACACCGGCAGCCAGATCCAGACGCATCAGAGCATCAACGGTCTTTTCAGTTGGCTCAACGATGTCAACCAGACGTTTGTGAGTGCGAATTTCGTACTGATCGCGCGCATCTTTGTTAACATGCGGAGAAATCAGAACGGTAAAGCGCTCTTTACGAGTCGGCAGCGGGATTGGACCACGAACCTGCGCACCAGTGCGCTTGGCAGTCTCAACGATTTCCGCGGTTGATTGATCGATCAGACGATGATCAAACGCTTTAAGACGGATACGGATTCTTTGGTTCTGCATGAGACCAGAGCTCCAAACATTTTATAAACAAAAATAATTACTCCTCACACCCATTACGATTGATGGGGGAGTGTAATCGTTCAGCATATAACTCCCCAATCGGGAGTATTGTCAGGCGACGCAAATCGCGTGCCTGCGATTCTGCTCGAATCGCGCTGCTAATTTCAGCAAGCCCGAGCATTATACGTATATTTCAGCGCTTGGCAAGTGATGCTTCGTTTTTAACCGATGCAATTGCATTGCACCCGGGGCCCGGAGGAAGAACTGTTGTCTGTCACACGACATCCGGAACCCGCCACACAGCGTCTGTACTTCCCTCTTTGCTAGTGCTTCCGGTGACAGCACACTAACAGAAATATCTTCTGCTACGAGGTGTATCTTGTTACTGTTCATTTTCATTTCCGGCAGTCTCTATGGGAGTTTTATCGCTCTGCTGGCTGACCGTTACTCTCCCTGTGTCCCCCTCCCCTGCTCTCTCCGGGCGCTGATCGCTCCCCCGTCATTCTGCGTACAATGCCATCATCCCCTGACCTGGTTTGAGCTTATTCCCGTGATCAGCTTCATCCTACTCCGGGGCACCTGCCGCTACTGCCGGCAAAGTCTGCCCGCTGGCTTGATATACGCGGAAATCCTGACAGGTCTCTTTTGGGTATCGGTTTATATGCTCTTACCTTCACCTCTTCAGTGGGCTGCAGCCATACTCAATTATTCACTACTCTATCTGCTGGCCATCACCGACCGCCGGTATATGCTGCTACCGGACATGATCGTGTTTGCGCTTTTGTGGTCCGGCTTACTGCTTGCTCCGGCCTTTACTTATCCTGACCTGTACTCGCGGCTATTGGGTGTCTGTTGTGGGTATCTCTTTTTGTATGCGGCTAACCTGGGCTTTCGTTACTGCCGTCAACGGGAAGGGATCGGTGAGGGGGATATGAAGTTACTGGCGGCTATCGGGGCATGGGGTGGCTGGCAATCACTGGCCCCGGTGATCGTCATCGCTTCCGCTTATGCGTTGTGCGAACTGATTTTCCGCCGGAAGTTAATGGCCAGTTTTCGTGATTCGCTCCCGCTACCGTTCGGATATTTTTTATCGATAGCGGGCGCGTGCTGGTTTCTGATACAAAATCTGTCTATCCTGCCGACTGCTCTTTAATCTGAGTCTGAATATAATTCTGTATACCTATGCGGGTAATCAATTCAAGCTCTGTTTCCAGCCAGTCGATATGGTGCTCTTCATCGGCAAGGATTTCTATCAGTAAATCCCGCGTCACATAATCATGGACTTTATCAGCATAAGCGATGGCTTCACGTAAATCAGTCGCACCTTCAAGTTCCAGGCTGAGATCTGAACGAAGCATTTCTTCCACATCTTCGCCGATGCGTAATTTTCCAAGATCCTGCAGATTAGGGATCCCTTCCAGAAACAAAATACGCTCGATATATTTATCAGCATGTTTCATTTCATCTATCGACTCATGATATTCAATATCATTGAGACGGCTCAGGCCCCAGTTTCGGAACATACGGGCATGCAAAAAATACTGATTGATAGCAACCAGTTCATTACCAAGAAGTTTATTCAGATGAGTTATAACTTTCTTATCGCCTTTCATAGTACTTCCTCCGCTTCCAGTTACTATCAGAGTAGTTGGCGGCTCCGGGAAGTCAAAAGACAGAAAGGCTATAAAGCAGGCGGTTTACTTATAGTTAGCAGAAGTCAGGCGGACCGGAGATAGATGACCATTGAGCCCTGTTCATGCTCCAGAATTTGTCGTGCAGACCGCAGACACTTACCACACTGTGTTCCGACCGGAACAAAACGCTGTAATTCTTTTAGCGATGATGGCTGATGCTGACGGATAACCGCGCGGATAGATTTATCACTGATGCCATTACACAAACAAACATACATATTACAACCCTGACCTTACTGTATATTTTTCATGCACTATCATAATTGAGAATGGTTTGCATTACAATAAGGGTTTTCATTCATGATGATAACTCTCCTTTTCGAGCCATAAAAAAAGGGCGCTTGCGCGCCCTTCTCATCAGGATGTTTCTAAACTATCGACAATTAAGCGATAACTTTAGCAACAACACCTGCACCTACAGTACGACCACCTTCACGGATTGCGAAACGCAGACCGTCGTCCATCGCGATTGGG
>NZ_JMPR01000008.1 GCF_000735525.1 Tatumella ptyseos ATCC 33301
CTGGCGCGTTATCGATCTGCGCGAAGTCACGTGCAGCACCGCCGTAGTGTTTAGCCAGTACGGTAGTGATTGCTGCAGTCAGAGTGGTTTTACCATGGTCAACGTGGCCGATAGTACCGACGTTAACGTGTGGTTTGTTACGTTGAAATTGCTCTTTCGCCATGGCGATATTCCTTACGTTATGCCTTCATCATCCGATGAAGGCATCTGTTCAAAATTAAACCGTGGTATTATTTACCACGAGCTTCAATAACGGCCTGCGCAACGTTGTTTGGCGCATCGTCATACTTCAGGAACTCCATGGAGTAAGAAGCACGACCTTTGGTCAGTGAACGCAGCTGAGTTGCATATCCGAACATTTCAGACAGCGGAACTTCTGCGTGAATCTCAACGCCAGTTGCGTTGGATTCCTGCCCTTTAAGCATACCACGACGTCTGCTCAGGTCACCGATGACATCACCGGTGTTTTCTTCCGGAGTTTCAACTTCAACCTTCATGATTGGCTCAAGCAGAACCGGAGTTGCTTTCTTAAAGCCATCTTTAAAGGCGAGAGAAGCCGCCAGTTTAAACGCCAGCTCAGAGGAGTCAACGTCATGGTAAGAACCAAAGTGCAGACGAACACCCAGATCAACTACCGGGTAACCCGCCAGTGGACCTGATTTCAGCTGCTCCTGGATACCTTTATCAACCGCAGGGATGTATTCCGTAGGGATTACACCACCTTTGATGTCGTTGATAAATTCGTAACCATCCGGGTTCTTACCTGGCTCCAGCGGGTACATGTCGATAACAACATGACCATACTGACCACGACCACCAGACTGCTTGGCGTGTTTACCTTCGATATCGGTGACTTTAGCGCGGATAGCTTCACGGTAAGCTACCTGTGGTTTACCCACGTTCGCTTCAACGTTAAATTCACGCTTCATACGGTCAACGATGATATCCAGGTGCAACTCACCCATACCAGCGATGATAGTCTGGTTAGATTCTTCATCAGTCCATACGCGGAAAGATGGATCTTCTTTAGCCAGACGACCCAGAGCCAGACCCATTTTTTCCTGGTCAGCTTTGGTTTTTGGTTCAACGGCGATAGAGATTACCGGCTCTGGGAATTCCATACGCTCCAGGATGATTGGCGCGCTTGGATCACACAGGGTATCACCAGTAATAACATCTTTCAGACCGATAGCTGCGGCGATATCGCCCGCACGAACTTCGCTGATTTCTTCACGCTTGTTAGCGTGCATCTGAACGATACGGCCGAAACGCTCACGTGCAGATTTCACTGAGTTCAGTACGGTGTCACCGGAGTTAACAATACCGGAATAGACACGGAAGAACGTCAGGTTACCTACGAACGGGTCATTAGCAATTTTAAATGCCAGTGCTGAGAACGGTTCGTTATCATCAGCGTGACGCTCTGCAGGAGTATCTTTACCGTCATCCAGCATACCTTTAATCGCAGGTACGTCAGTCGGAGATGGCAGGTACTCGATAACAGCATCCAGCATCGCCTGAACACCTTTGTTCTTAAATGCAGAACCACAGGTAACCAGGATGATTTCGTTGTTCAGAACGCGCTGACGCAGAGCTTGTTTAATCTCTTCTTCAGTCAGTTCTTCACCGCCGAGGTATTTCTCCATCAGCTCTTCAGAAGCTTCTGCGGCGGCTTCAACCAGGTTCTGGTGCCACTCGTCAGCCAGTTCGACCAGATCAGCAGGGATTTCTTCGTATTCGAAGGTCACACCCGCGTCTGCTTCGTTCCAGTTGATGGCTTTCATTTTCACCAGGTCAACAACACCGGTGAAGCCTTCTTCTGCACCGATTGCCAGCTGCAATGGAACAGGGTTAGCACCCAGACGGCTTTTGATCTGGCCAACAACTTTCAGGAAGTTCGCACCCATACGGTCCATTTTGTTAACGAACGCGATACGTGGAACTTTATATTTGTTCGCCTGACGCCATACAGTCTCAGACTGAGGCTGAACGCCGCCGACCGCGCAGTAAACCATTACTGCACCATCCAGAACACGCATTGAACGCTCTACTTCGATAGTAAAGTCAACGTGTCCCGGGGTATCAATGATATTGACGCGGTGTGGTTCAAATTGTTTTGCCATACCAGACCAGAAAGCGGTGGTAGCAGCGGAGGTGATAGTAATACCACGTTCCTGCTCCTGAGCCATCCAGTCCATGGTTGCAGCACCATCATGTACTTCACCGATTTTATGGTTTACACCGGTGTAGAACAGGATACGCTCGGTAGTTGTAGTTTTACCGGCGTCGATGTGTGCACTGATACCAATGTTACGGTAGCGGGCAATGGGTGTTGTACGAGCCATTTGATTCCTCTGATTCTCGGACGTTCATTGTAAGTAAACCACGGCGGGTTTGCTTCAGAAGCGTCCGCCGGGTTAACAACTACACCGTGGTGATTACCAGCGGTAGTGAGCGAACGCCTTGTTGGCTTCAGCCATACGGTGAACGTCTTCACGTTTCTTAACTGCAGTACCTTTGTTTTCTGCAGCATCAGAAAGTTCGTTCGCCAGGCGTAAAGCCATAGATTTATCACCGCGTTTACGAGCAGCTTCTACGATCCAACGCATTGCCAGAGCATTACGACGAACCGGACGGACTTCAACCGGAACCTGATAAGTAGAACCACCGACACGGCGGGATTTAACTTCTACTGTAGGACGCACGTTTTCGAGAGCTACATCGAATGCTTCCAGTTCAGATTTACCAGAGCGCTGAGCCAGGGTCTCAAGCGCAGTATAAACGATAGATTCTGCAGTAGATTTTTTACCGTCTACCATCAGAATGTTTACAAATTTGGCCAGTAATTCAGATCCGAACTTAGGATCTGGCAGGATTTTACGTTGACCAATAACACGACGACGTGGCATGGAAATTCTCCGTTGATAATTCAGGATTGTCCAAAACTCTACGAGTTTATTCTGACATTTATATTAAAACGTTTGGCCTTACTTAACGGAGTTCCATTAAGCCTTTGGCTTCTTCACACCGTACTTAGAACGCGCTTGCTTACGGTCTTTAACACCTGAACAGTCAAGTGCACCGCGAACAGTGTGGTAACGCACACCTGGCAAGTCTTTTACACGACCGCCACGGATCAGGATCACGGAGTGTTCCTGCAGGTTATGACCTTCACCACCGATGTACGAAGTCACTTCGAAACCGTTGGTCAGGCGAACACGACATACTTTACGCAGTGCGGAGTTCGGTTTTTTAGGAGTGGTAGTATATACACGAGTACAAACACCACGTTTCTGCGGGCAGGCTTCCAGCGCAGGCACGTTGCTTTTTGCAACTTTGCGTACGCGTGGTTTGCGAACCAGCTGGTTAACTGTTGCCATTAAATAGCTCCTGGATTTAGCTTTTGCTTCGTAAACACGTAATAAATCGCCTCGTATTTCTACGAGGACGCAGAATTTTAGGGCCACGTCTAAAAGGTGTCAAGAAATAACCAATACTTCTGTGCTACCAGACGAGCTGTTGTGGGTGACGAATCGTCAATTCAACGAATCCATTATAGCCTACTTTGCACATATTGGCTGAAATTTGTTCAGTCAGCCCGCGTGCCAGAAGGTCTTCCTCTAACACATAAATTGTTGCCGGTGACTGCAGTAGCATTTTCGCGAAAGGGTTACCTTCAAGGGCCGCCAGCACGCCATCCTGCAATAATAGCACGTCATCATCTTCGCTCAGCAATGAGATACGTCCCGCAATATCACTCTGCCAGGGCGAATGCATTAATGTATGTAACATCAGTCGTTTTATCTCAGAAGGTGACGATTCTGTCATAGTCATTCAGACAACGTCGTAATGCCATAGGTTCCAGGATTTCCGCATCCAGTATCCATGGGGTATCCACAGGGATCCCACGGATATCCAGTGAGGCTTTACACAAATAGCATTGCTCAATGTCGTAAAGTGATAATACGCCAAATGTTGCCGCGTAATGTCGTGACAGAATATTTTCAGGCTGCTGGCCCGGGAATAACTGCAGAACACCGTCTCCCAGAAAAAAAACTCCGCACTGATCATTCAGAGCGGCGGTGGCCAGCAAGGCATCAAGACCTTCCCGCCCTGCACTGCTCCCATGAGGAGCAGAGGTAAAAATAAAGGCAACACGATTCATCAGAACTGTACCAGCCGATCACAGGTTAATGCGGCTTCAGCAAAAGCGCCAAGGCCTGCCAGCAAAAATCCCTGTTGCAGATTCGCAACAGGTAACTGTAACCGGGCCGCTTCTGCGGAATCAACGACGCCGCGCCGAAGCGCTGCAGCAACGCAGATATGTAACCCGATACCATGTTGCTCCTGTAACTTCTGCCATTCCCGCACAATATCCAGCTCATCACTGGCAGGCGCGGTCAGCAGGTTGGCATTCTGAACACCCTCACGATAGAAGAAAACACTGTCCAGATGCTGGCCGGCCGCCAGGAGCGCGCGGGCAAACAGGAGTGCACTGGTCGATTGCTGCGTCCCGTAAGGCGCACCGGTCACCAGCAATGCATAATGCATCAGCGATCGCCTCCCTGAAACTCACCGTTTTTAAACTGCCGGATATAGAGATAAACCGTATGCTTGGAGATATCCAGACGGTCAGCGACCTGATTAATGGCATCTTTGATATCGAAAATACCTTTTTCGTACAGGTTCAACACGATCTGTCTGTTCTTCGCATTATTTGCGACATTTCGATCGTTAGTGACTTCTTCTATCGTGAACTCCAATGTCTGAGCCACCAGATCATCTACTGAACTGGCGAAATTCACGCTTGAATCTACCTGATGTAGCTCCGGAGGCATAAACGTTGACATTATCTGAGAGAACGGCACATCCAGATTCATGTTAATACACAATAAACCGATGACCCGCTGCTCCCGATTTCGGATAGCAATGGTCACCGATTTCATCAATACCCCGCTTTTCGCACGGGTAAAGTAGGCGCGGGAAACATTACTGTCCTCACCCTGCAGGTCATGCAACATCCGCAGAGCCAAATCAGTAATGGGTGAACCGACCTGTCTGCCGGTATGCTCGCCATTTGCAATACGAATGGCAGAGCACGTCAGGTTATCCAGAGAATGCAGCACAATCTCACAGTGTGAACCAATCAACATTGCCAGACCATCGACGACGGATTCGTAGGATTTCAGGATCTCGTAGTCTGACGGTTCAAAAGATGGATGCTCCGGGATTTCATAAACGGAAGCATCGCCAGGATTAAAAGGATTAGACATCACAGATATTACCCTACATAGCAGGAGCCTGTCATAAGCACTGCCGGGCAGACTCAAATAGTAAAAACATCAGAAGGGTCAGTCTGGCAAATGTCGATGACATAAACCAGCGTTTTTATTCTACGCGGGGAGAAGACACCGCCGCAGAGCGCGGCGGTGCAAGGTATTACTGGGCTGCTTTGGTCTGGCTGTCTGCTGTCGGTGCTTTGGCCGCATCGTCAGTTTTTGGTGCCTGTTTCACATCCAGTAATTCAACCTGGAATACTAAGGTTGAATTTGGCGGGATACCCGGAACACCATTCTGGCCGTAAGCTAAGTCTGGCGGGATAACCAGCTCAATTTTACCGCCTTTCTTCACGTGTTTCAGACCTTCGGTCCAGCCCGGGATCACACCGTCAAGACGGAATGTCAGAGGCTCACCACGCTTGTAAGAGTTATCAAACTCAGTACCGTTGACCAGAGTCCCTTTGTAGTTAACGACAACAGTATCACTGTCGACCGGGGCCGGACCCGTACCTTCTTTCTCTACTTTGTACAGCAGGCCGCTGGCGGTTTTCTTCACGCCGCTTTCTTTTGCAAATTTCGCTGCGAATGCATCACCTTTCTCTGCATTCTCTTTCGCGTCTTGTTCCATTTTAGCCTGAGCTGCCGCTTTTACTTTAGTTTCAAACCCTTTCAGGGTTTGTTCAATTTCAGCATCGGATAATTTGCTCTTACCTGCAAATGCGTCCTGTACACCGGCAATCAGGAGTTTTTTGTCAAGCTTGATACCAAGCTTCTCTTGTTCCTTCAGAGAGTTGTCCATGTAACGACCCAGAGAGGCTCCCAGTGCATAGGCCGATTGCTGAGACTGATCTTTAAATGCAGCATTGGTCGGAGTCTGTTCTGTGGTGGTGGTTGCTGAGGTTGCAGCCATAACTGCAGGTGCATTCAGCGCAACAGCCAGGGTGGTCGCTAACAATGAGACTTTAAACAATGATTTCATCCATATCTCCCAACCGAAGTCTCTGACCCCGGTGATTGTTGTGTTTTAATTGCTCACACTATAACGGTATATGACAGGGTTACCACTGCCATCACAATGATTCTCTGTTAACTTCCGACCTTTTTTGCATCAGGAAGTTTCATTGATTATTGGGATATAAGAGTAAATTTCAAGGTTACCGCGTGGCTGACCTGCAAAATTCAGGCGATTTCCCTCCACCGGGACTCGAATAAAATGCCGGGATCGCGCATCATGGCGCGCAAAGAGACAGTGAGGAAAACTAATGCAGATAACCGAATGGGAAAAACATCTGGAAGCGCTTGAAAGCAAAATTGCTTTTCAGGAGCTGACTATTGAAGAACTGAACCAGACTGTGGTCAGGCATGAACTTGAAATGGCAAGATTACGTGAACAGTTCCGTTTATTAGCGGATAAGCTTAAAACAGCGGCACCGTCACTGCTGGCTTCACAATCTGAAGAGACACCGCCTCCTCACTATTGAGAGGCTCAACATAAAGCCGCTCGTCAGCGGCTTTATGTCTCAGGACAGCTTAGTGGTGGCAGCCACAGCCGCCAGTCCCGCAACCTTCCTGACCATGTTCATGGTCGTGGCCATGATCATGGCCATTTTCGCCGTGGACATGCCCGTGAGCCAGTTCTTCCGCCGTCGCTTCGCGAATAGCAATGACTTCGACATTAAAGCTCAGGTTCTGGCCTGCCAGCATATGGTTACCATCAACCACAACATAATCATCACCGACTTCGGTGATTTCTACCGGTACCGGACCCTGATCGGTCTCAGCCAGGAAGCGCATGCCTACCTGCAGTTCATCAACACCGACAAAAACATCTTTCGGTACGCGCTGAACCAGATTGTCATCATACTGACCATAAGCATCGTTGGCCGGGATGTTAACGTCAAACTTATCACCTGCTTCATGGTTTTCCAGTGCTTTTTCCAGACCAGAAATCAGGGAACCATGACCGTGCAGGTAATCCAGCGGTACATTTGCAGGGGATTCATCAACTAATACCCCATCTTCTGTACGTACCTGATAAGCAAGGCTGACAACCAGGTCTTTTGCTACTTTCATGATATCTCCTAACCGTTGAGAGCTATATTCCCGTCTCATTGGTCTATTTTTGCCTGCAATAACACCAACCAGAAAGGTCCTGACCGGGAAAAACATAAACTGATTTCCTCTCCGGTCTTAGTGGTGGCAATTGTAACGAAATTCAATCCCCCTGTAAGTTACCGGGGAAAAAAAACCTGATACCCGCCTATTCAGGAGTAAACACCCCTATAATTTTACCAGGTCCCGCGTGTTTATCCGGCAACCGTTTATCCGCTTCACGCATCTGATGACCACATTTGACACATTCCACGACATCTACATTATTTTCACGCCACATCGCCAGCGTATCGGTTTGCTGACAGTGCGGGCAAACGGCCCCGGCTATAAATCGTTTCGCCATCCTGCACTCCTGTCTTTTGAAAGCCCCTCGATAGCACTCTCACAGGGGAGGGTTATTCAAACTCATCCCAGCCATCCAGCTGTTGCTTTTCCTGCTGCATTTCACGGTTGAAGATGTCTTCCAGCTCACGACGGGCTTCCCGGACACGGGAGATTTGTCCGCTATCATCATGATTTGGCATCAGTTCTCGTAACATACGCATATCCAGACGACGGAAATGCAGCTGCGCCCGCATTGCCTGATGAGGATGCATCCCCACTGAGACCAGCGTTTTACGGCCAAGCTCCAGCGCACTGGAGAAGGTTTCGCGGCTGAACTGCGTCACCCCTGCCTGCAGGAATTCGTGTGCTTCTACACGTCCGCGGGCGCGGGCAAGAATTTTCAGGTGCGGGAAATGGTGCTGGCACAGCTGAACAATCGCCATCGCATCTTCCGGATCATTACAGGTGATGACGATGGACTCGGCCCCCTCTGCACCGGCTGCCCGCAACAGTTCCAGTTCCGTCGCATCGCCATAATAGACTTTATAACCGTACTTACGCATCAGACTGACGGCGCTGATATCCTGTTCCAGGACCGTTATCCGTGTATTATTTGCCATCAGCAGACGGCCAACAACCTGGCCGAAACGACCAAAGCCCACCACGATCACTTGCGGCTGATCATCCTCAACATAGTGCTTTTCACCGTGGTCATCCTTTGAGTTATTGAAGCGACGAATCAATATCTTATCGATACCCTGCATCAGTAACGGTGTCGTCATCATCGATAAAGTCACGGTCACGAGTAACATAGGCAGTTGTTCGCCGGTAAAAAGATGCACCGAGGATGCCGCCGAAAAGAGGACAAACGCAAATTCTCCGCCCTGACTCAATACCCCCGCAAACTGCAAACGCTCCGAACTGCGTAAGCCATACACGCGGGCCAGGATGTACAGAACCAGCGTTTTGACAGCAACCAGCACCAGTACGGCGATAATCACCTCAACAATGTGGGTGTAGAGCACGCCAAGATTGAGTGCCATACCGACCGAGATAAAGAATAGCCCCAGCAACAGTCCTTTAAAGGGATCAATCGCGACCTCAAGCTCATGCCGGTATTCACTTTCGGCCAGCAGGATACCTGCGATAAAGGTCCCGAGCGCCATCGACAGTCCCAGCGCATCCATAAACAACGCCGAACCGATCACCAATAATAATGCCGCCGCCGTAAAAACCTCACGCACTGCCGAACCGGCAATAAAGCGGAAAATCGGACGCAGCAGGAAGCGGCCGCCAATCAGCATGCCCGCAAATGCCAGCACCTTCATGCCTACTTTTATCCAGTCCGTCGCCTGTCCGCCATCACTGCCACCGGCCAGAAGCGGCACCAGAGCCAAAGCCGGGATCACCGCCAAATCCTGGAACAGCAGGACAGAAAATCCCAGCTGACCGGACTCACTACGGTTCATTCCTTTATCGCGCATCAGCTGAATAGCCATCGCGGTAGAGGACATCGCCAATCCGATACCGCCGATGACCGCGCTCTGCCATGAAAAGTTTGTCAGCCAGAGCAGCCCGCCCAGAATTGCCGCCGAAAAGATGACCTGGGCCGCACCGACCCCAAAAATAGAGCGCCGGAGTTGCCAGAGTTTGGCCGGGTTCAGTTCCAGACCGATGATAAACATCAGAAAAACTACACCCAGTTCCGAGAAATGCAGTATTTCGTCGACATCACTGATAAGCCCGACACCCCAGGGGCCTATAGCAATCCCCGCGAGCAGATAGCCCAGTACCGCGCCAATACCCAATCGGGCAGCAATAGGGACAGCAATGACCGCTGCCCCAAGATAAATTACACCCGCAGTTAACAGGCCAGGTCCCTGCATTAAATTACCCCCTGTGGTAATGGCTGGGCTAACCAGTCGCTGTAAGCACTGGCATACGTTGTCATCGCCTTGCCCGTCTGGCGCCTGGCGGAATAAATAATCATCGGTGTTAACCAATGCATACGACAGGCCTGTGCTGTCAGTTCAAAGGGCCGCATAATATCGCTCATCGGATACCTGTTCAGGCCGTGCTGGTGATACGCGGTTTCCGGCTCACCGGTCGTGATCACACTTCGCCAGTACTTGCCAGCTAATGCCTGCTCACCGTGACCGATCGCAAATCCACGGGTCAGCACCCGATCGAACCACTCTTTCAGTAACGCAGGACAGCTATAAGTATAGAGTGGATGCTGGAAAATGATGATGTCATGTTCCCGTAACAGTTGCTGCTCGTAATGAATATCTATAAAAAAATCAGGATAAAATGCGTAAAGGTCATGCACAGTGACGTTTTCCTGACGTTGTGCAGTTTTCAGCAGGATCCGGTTAGCGACTGATTCCTGTGATTCAGGATGGGCATAAAGCAGCAGGATTTTGGGCTGTGTCGACATTGTTCCCCTCCAAATCATCGTCACGGATAACTATTTCAGCTACCATGCAGCACATAACGAAATTTTCTGTTTAATCATTAGTTCACTTTAGCTGATAATTTAACATATTCTGACGAAACGGCGCTTATGATTGTCTTTTCTTCGCTACAAATACGACGCGGTACCCGCGTGCTACTGGACAATGCTTCCGCCACCATCAATCCCGGGCAAAAAGTTGGCCTGGTCGGGAAGAATGGCTGCGGAAAATCCACACTTTTATCCCTTCTGAAAGGGGAAACTACCAGTGATGCCGGAAATGTCAGTTTTCCTGCAAACTGGGCTCTGGCCTGGGTAAATCAGGAAACTCCGGCCCTGGATCAGCCAGCGATCGAGTATGTCATCGACGGTGACCGGGAATTCCGCCATCTGGAATCGCAGCTGGCTCAGGCCAATGCAGAAAATGACGGAAACCGTATTGCGCTGCTGCATGCACAGCTTGATACCGTTCAGGCCTGGACAATTCAGGCCCGTGCTGCCAGTCTGCTAAATGGGCTGGGATTTACCCAACAGCAATTACAGGCTCCGGTAAAAGATTTTTCGGGGGGCTGGCGTATGCGTCTGAATCTGGCCCAGGCACTGATCTGTCGTTCAGACTTACTGCTTCTTGACGAACCGACAAACCACCTGGATCTCGATGCAGTGATCTGGCTCGAACGCTGGCTGAAAAGTTATACCGGCACGCTGATACTGATCTCTCACGATCGCGATTTTCTGGACCCGACTGTCAATAAAATCCTGCATATCGAGCAGGAAAACCTGTTTGAATACACCGGTAATTACAGTGACTTTGAACGGCAGCGAGCCACCAAACTGGCACAGCAACAGTCGCTTTATCAAAGCCAGCAGGCGAAAGTCGCCCATCTGCAACATTATATCGACCGTTTTCGTGCAAAGGCGACAAAAGCCCGTCAGGCCCAAAGCCGGATTAAAATGCTGGAACGCATGGAACTCATTGCCCCGGCACATGTGGATAATCCTTTCAGCTTCAGTTTCTTACCACCGGAGAGCCTGCCCAACCCGTTACTGAAAATGGAAAAAGTCACCGCCGGCTATGATAACCGGGTGATCCTGAATTCCGTAAAACTTAATCTGGTTCCCGGTTCACGCATCGGGTTACTGGGCCGTAACGGCGCAGGGAAATCTACGCTGATTAAGTTGTTAGCCGGTGAGTTATCCCCTCAGCAGGGCGAGGTTGCTCTGGCGAAAGGCATTAAAGCGGGCTATTTCGCACAGCACCAGCTGGAGTACCTGCGTGCAGAGGATTCACCATTACAACACCTGCAGCGTCAGGCCTCTCCTCAGGTCAGCGAACAACAGTTACGGGATTACCTGGGCGGCTTCGGTTTTCAGGGAGATAAAGTTACAGAGATGACACAACGCTTCTCGGGGGGAGAAAAAGCCCGACTGGTGCTGGCGTTGATTGTCTGGGAACGTCCTAACCTGCTATTGCTGGATGAACCGACCAACCATCTCGACCTGGATATGCGTCAGGCACTGACAGAAGCATTAATTGATTATGAAGGGGCTCTGGTCGTCGTTTCGCATGACCGGCATCTTATCCGTGCAACCACTGATGACCTGTATCTGGTCGATGCCGGTAATGTGGATGTATTCGATGGCGATCTCGAAGACTACCAGCAGTGGCTGACAGAACAGCAGAAAAACAGCGTGGTCAAAGAGGCCCCTGCCGCAGCTCAGGGTAATTCCGCCCAGGCACGCAAAGACCAGAAACGTCGTGATGCTGAACTCCGGGCCCTGACACAACCGATCAGGAAAAAGATAGATAAAATCGAAAAGCAAATGGCGTTATTACAGAATACCCTCAGCGAGAATGAAGCGTTGCTTGGTCAGCAGGAACTGTATGATGCTGCACGCAAAGATGACCTGACCGCTGCCCTGAAAGTACAGGCGGAAAGCCAGTCAGCCCTGGAAACCTGTGAAATGGAGTGGCTGGAACTTCAGGAGCAACTGGAACAGATGCAGTCAGCAGAATAAGGCTGACCCCTTAATTTTTCATGCGTTATAGCCGGTATAGTACCGGCAACATGAGGTTCGCGGTGAGTCAAACGCGATAACCAGGACAGTCACCGGCCACTCACTGCGTAGCCGGTGCTGTTAACAATTCAGCCGATTCGATGAATAAAGACTTGCCTGTCTGCCGGGAAAACAATAAATTTGTCGCCGGGTTTTCAGGGAATATTCTGCATTATCAGCATACGATCCCCTGATATAATGGTTCAGTCAATTGTCTCCACTGAACCCGGGTCATGACTGCCTGCCGGGCCAATGAGTGTCTAAAGCCAGATCAGAATGACACAGGATGCGGTGAGCAGCCCCATAAAGATATTAAAGATTTTCCATGCCTGCGGGCTTTTAAGCCAGCGGCCAATCATCGTCCCAAAGCCCAGCCAAATGATACCGGCCACAAGGTTGACCAGAAACATCGCGAAACTGATGGCAAGTACAGACGAACGATATTCTGCTCCGGCAAGGCTGAAACTGGCAACTGCGCCTAATGACATCAACCAGGCTTTAGGGTTGATCAACTGCAGCAGACCTCCCTGCCAGAATGGCATGGCTTTCCCTCTGTCCGGAGAAAGGTCTACCTCAAGCACTTCATAAGGGGCACTGCCGATTTTCCATGACAGCCAGAGTAAATAGAGGCTGCCCGCAATTTTGAGCAATAAGTGAAGCGCCGGATAAATCAGAATGAGGCCGCCGATACCAAAAGCGACCAACAGCAGCATGAGTTGCATACCCAGCATGATGCCAAGCATGAGCGGAATACTGCGAAAAAAACCAACGTTGGCGCCGGATGCAGTAAGTAACATATTATTAGGGCCAGGTGTGATCGCGGCAACCCATAGGAAGCCAAGTAGTGAAAGAAATAACCCCATTTCCATGCGTGGCACCTTTCCTGTCTTAGGATGAAATTAAACCGTTTAAATATACAGTGAGTTATGGATCAGACAAGTCCCGACAACATGAATAATTGTCGTATCACAGATGAGCATTTCACACCGATTGCTCAACTGAAAAACCCTCACCTTCAGACGCTCCTGCCCAGGATCCTGAGACGTATTGTCCGGATCAAGCCCTGCTGGCAGAGACTGGAATTACCTGATGGTGATTTTGTCGATCTTGCCTGGAGCGAAGACCCGGAACACGCACGCCACAAGCCCCGAGCCGTGATTTTTCACGGCCTGGAAGGCAGTATTAACAGCCCTTATGCCCATGGCCTGCTTTCTGCGATTAAAAAGCAGGGATGGCTGGGTGTTGTGATGCATTTTCGCGGCTGCGGCAAAGCACCTAATCGCATGACGCAAAGCTATCACTCCGGTGAAATCGGCGATGCCAGCTACTTTTTGCAGTGGTTGCAGGAAACCTACGGAAAAGTGCCCACTGCAGCGATTGGGTTCTCCCTCGGGGGTAATATGCTGGCTTGTCTGATGGGTTCTCAGGGAAGTGACTGTCTGCTGGATGCGGGAGTCATCGTCTCTGCCCCGCTGATGCTTGAGCCCTGCAGTTCTAAACTGGAACAGGGCTTCTCACGCTTTTATCAGTTTTACCTGTTATCACAGCTGAAGAAGAGTGCCCGCCGGAAAATGAAAGCTTACCCGGAATTACTGTCGGTTTCTCCTGAGCGATTGAAGCAGATCCACCGGTTACGAGACTTTGATGACGAAGTTACCTCGAAAATACACGGTTTTGCCGACGCGACCGACTACTACCGGCGGGCCAGCGGTATGCCGATGCTTTCAGGTGTTGAAAAACCGCTGCTGATTATCCATGCTCAGGATGATCCCTTTATGGTACCGGACGTTATCCCGAACCCGGAGCATCTTTCGCCCAGCATTACCTATCAGCTCAGCCAATATGGCGGGCATGTCGGTTTTGTCAGCGGAACATTAACCCGTCCGGTCATGTGGCTGGAGAAACGGATCCCCCAATGGCTTTCAACCTGGCTGGATAAAAAAGCATGATTATTCCCTGGCAACAACTCAATCCTGAGACGCTGAATAACCTGATCGAATCGTTTGTCCTCCGTGAAGGTACCGATTACGGTGAAGAAGAACGAACGCTGGAGGAAAAAACACAGGATATTCATCGTCAGCTTACGGCCGGTGAAATCGTGGTGGTCTGGTCTGAACTGAACGAATCAGTGTCGTTAATGCAGGCCAGTACCTTCAGACAGAACAGATAAATTCTGCTCACCTGAGTGATGACAGGTCCCGGCAGACATGCTAACAATGCAGTCAGCCGAACGAATTCAGGGAGCACAGCCTAATGTCCGCCAGACATCCAATCATTGCCGTCACAGGCTCTAGCGGGGCCGGAACCACCACCACCAGTCTGGCATTCAGAAAAATCTTCCAGCAGCTGAATATCCGGGCCGCCGAAATTGAGGGGGATAGCTTTCACCGTTATAGTCGCCCGGAAATGGATGTTGCCATACGCAAAGCCAGAGATTCCGGCCGGCATATCAGCTACTTTGGCCCTGAAGCCAACGATTTCGCAATGCTGGAACAGACCTTTGTTGAGTACGGAACTCAGGGAACCGGCCGCTCCCGCAAGTATCTCCATACTTATGATGAAGCTGTGCCCTGGAAGCAGGTACCGGGCACGTTTACGCCCTGGCAACCTCTGCCTGATGATACCGATGTTTTATTTTACGAAGGGTTACATGGCGGAATTGTCACGGATCAGTACAACGTCGCAGATAAAGTGGATCTGATGGTCGGTGTCGTCCCGATTGTCAACCTGGAGTGGATTCAAAAACTGGTCCGGGATACCCGCGAACGTAGCCATTCCCGGGAAGCGGTGATGGACTCAGTGGTTCGCTCCATGGATGATTATGTTAACTACATAACACCGCAATTCTCCCGTACCCATATCAATTTTCAGCGGGTTCCGACCGTCGATACCTCTAACCCATTTGCTGCCAAAACCATCCCTTCATTAGATGAAAGTTTTGTGGTAATTCATTTCCGGGGACTGGAAGCCATTAACTTCCCCTACCTGCTGGCGATGATTCAGGGGTCTTTTATTTCGCACATTAATACACTGGTCGTGCCGGGCGGAAAAATGGGGCTGGCAATGGAGTTAATCATGACACCACTGGTGAAGCGGTTAATGGAAGAAAAGCAGTTTCAGTAGACCGTATTGAGTGCCATGATGGCACTCAATAGGCTTTCAAAGGCTTATCACCTCAAAGCTATGCGTAATTTCCACACCTTTCCCCAGCATCAGTGCCACTGAGCAATACTTATCAGCAGACAATGTGACAGCTCGTTCAACCACAGCATCCGTCAGATTGCGCCCCGTGACGACAAAATGCAGATTAATATGCGTAAACAAACGAGGTACCTCTTCCCGGCGCTCAGAGGTCAGTTTAACTTCACAGTCCACCACATCCTGACGCCCCTTTTGCAGGATTGAAACCACATCGATGGCGCTGCAACTTCCGGTGGCCATCAGCACCATTTCCATCGGGCTTGGCGCTTTATCGCCCGAGTTTCCATCCATTAATACCTGATGTCCGGAAGCCGATTCTCCGATAAAGCTGAGTCCCTCAACCCATTTTACGCGTGCCTGCATTATGCTTACTCTCTGCTCTGAAAAAACAGGTTTCAGATTACTCCTTCAAAGGATAAACAGCAATCTGCTGGCATTCGTTACAGTCTGAACATACAACAGGAGACAGTTGCGCCAGTGTGTGCTACAAACAAAGAGTGAGACATTTTTTTATCAGATTACAATTATGGTGAAACGGTAGAAAGCTCCGGAACAAAATCTGCTTTTCTGCGGTAATTGCCAATAAAAATACCCTATGACTTCCTTGCCTGGCAGGAGCTTATCCCTGTATTTCCGGCACGATTACAACAGAGGATAAAAGAGAATGGTTCTCGGTAAACCACAAACAGACCCTACACTCGAATGGTTCCTGTCCCATTGTCATATTCATAAGTATCCTTCCAAAAGTACCCTTATCCACCAGGGTGAGAAAGCAGAAACCCTGTACTATATTGTGAAAGGCTCCGTGGCTGTTTTAATTAAAGATGAAGAAGGAAAAGAGATGATCCTTTCTTATCTTAACCAGGGAGATTTCATCGGTGAACTGGGACTTTTTGAAGAAGATCAGGAACGCAGCGCCTGGGTACGTGCCAAAGTGGCATGTGAGGTTGCTGAAATCTCTTATAAAAAATTCCGACAACTCATTCAGGTGAACCCCGAAATTCTGATGCGTTTATCTTCACAGATGGCGCGCCGGTTACAGGTAACGTCCGAAAAAGTCGGTAATCTGGCATTCCTTGATGTCACAGGCCGTATTGCCCAGACATTGCTGAATTTAGCACGTCAGCCTGATGCTATGACCCATCCGGACGGGATGCAGATTAAAATTACCCGCCAGGAAATAGGACAAATTGTCGGCTGTTCACGGGAGACCGTCGGACGAATTCTTAAAATGCTGGAAGATCAGAATCTGATTTCTGCTCACGGCAAGACGATCGTCGTCTACGGGACCCGTTAACTTCCCATCCACACGGTAGCCTGCCGCTACCGTGTTCTGTTTTACTTTTTATCAGCGATTGTATTCGATGTGGCGCCGACTGATTTATCACCCCGAAGTTAACTATGCATTGCGCCAGACACTGGTCGTTTTCCTGCCTGTTCTGATTGGCGGGCTAACAGGCAACCTGCAGAAAGGTTTGCTGTTTTCCCTTATCCCTGCCTGCTGTAATATCGCCGGACTGGATACCCCACACCGCCGTTTCTTTGAGCGAATCGTCCTCGGAGGAATGCTGTTTGCCTTCAGCAGTTTCCTGTTGCAGTGGTTATTACTGCGACATGTTCCGCTACCCTTTATCGTTTTTACCCTGCCCTTATTGATTGGCGTGTGCGGAGAGATAAGCCCCCTGTATGGCCGGCTGTTACCCGGTGCGCTTATCGCCATGACCTTCACACTCAGCCTGACAGGGCGGATGCCTCTCTGGGGGCCACCGTTACTGTATGGCGGCGGAACCCTTTGGTACGGGCTTTTTAACTGGTTCTGGTTCAGATTGTCGAAAGATCAGCCCCTGCGCGAAACGCTCAGTCTGCTCTATCGGGCGCTGGCCAGCTATTGCGAAGATAAATATCACCTGCTGACCACAACAGACCCGACAGACACGGAAAAATCGTTGCCTGCGCTGTTAAACCGGCAGCAAAAAATCGTCGACCTGATCACTACCGCCTACCAGCAGATCCATATGTTGTCTGCCGACAAAAACAGCCGCGAGAAATATCTGATCCGCACCTTTATCATGGCTGAAGATTTACAGGAACATATTTCCGTCACGCTGGGTGAAACGGACGATGTGCGCACATTGATCCAAAAAAGTGGTTCTGCCGCGATCATTAAACAAAACGCCGATGAAATTTGTACGCAGCTGAGGAGTACCGCAGATAATATTCTTTATCATCAAATTCCCGGACATTTTTCAATGGCAGGATCACTGGCAGACTTGCAAAATATTGCCCGTGAACACCCGGATAATCCGGTGGGGTCTTTCTTCGGATATCACTTCTCTAAAATTGCAAAAGTACTGCAGTCACGGGCTCCGCTTTACCGCCGTGATGTAATGGCTGACAGTAAACGCCGGTTACCTTTCCTGAGTGCATTACGCAGTTATCTGTCATTAAAATCGACGGCATTACGCACAGCCGGTCGCTTTTCGGTAATGCTTCTGGTGGCCAGTACCCTTGCGCTGTCGCTGAACATGCCCAAGCCTTATTGGGTACTGATGACCATTATTCTGGTCAGCCAGAACAGTTATAACGCTACCCGTGTGAGGATACAGCACCGGGCCTTAGGGACGTTTGCCGGGCTGATTATTGCCGCGCTTTCCTTACAGCTCGCCACACCGGAACCCGCCATTTTACTGACTATGCTGCTGCTTACCCTGTTCAGCAACCTGTTCTCACGGCAATACTACGGCTGGGCCACTATCGGTACTACCGTGACCGCAGTGTATAGCCTGCAATTGCTCGCACTGAACGGTGCACACTTTCTGGTACCGCGCCTGCTGGATACCCTGCTCGGTTGCCTGATTTCTTTCGCCGGCATGCTGTGGTTATGGCCACAATGGCAGAGTGCCTTACTGAGGCAAAATGCTCAGGATGTCCTGTCCACCTATCAGAAAGCGCTGCAAGTCCTTCTCGGGCCGTCCCCCGGGGCAGAAGAGGCCGAAGCTATCAGGATAAAAGCTAACCAGCAACACAATGCACTGTTCAGCTCCCTGAACCAGGCTATGCAGGAACCGGGCTTTGATACCGAATACCTTAGCGAAATGCACCTCTGGGTGACACACAGTCAGTTTATTGTCGAGCATATCAATGTGCTGACGACGCTTTCACGTGAGCATACGATGCTGACGCCTGATCTGGCGGAAAAGTATTTGCAATCCTGCGAAGTGGCCTTACAGCAATGTCAGCAACGACTCGATTTTCACAGCGAGGAGGATCACAGCAGGAATGTGATGGATGAAGAGATTAAAATTCCTCTGGGGCCGGTTACTATTGTGGAACGACAACTGAACCAGATATTAAGCCATCTGAAGGTGATGCGGACGATTTCCTCCCTGGTCTGGCGTCAGCGCCCTCATCACGGTCAATGGCTGCTCAGCAAAAAAAGCAGCCCTAAGTAAGCCAGGTGACAGCAATACCGCTGTCACCTGACAGCTTCCCGTCTCAGCCAAAAAGTTTTTCTGCGGCGGTGGCTAACCGGGCCATTCCTTCACGAATATCCTGCTCTGAAATGACCAGTGAAGGTGCAAACCGGATCACGCCGTTACCGGCCGTCAGGATCATCACACCTGCATCGGCTGCAGCGTGTAGAAGATCCCGTGCTTTCAGTTTGTACTCATCTTTCAGTTCTGCGCCAATCAGTAACCCTTTACCACGGATTTCGGTAAACAGGGAGAAGCGCTGGTTAATCTTCTCCAGTTCTTCATAAAACCATTGGCGGCGTTGTTCTACGCCCGCAAGGACTTCCGGTGTATTGATGATATCCAGTGCGGTTTCTGCAATCGCACAGGCCAGCGGGTTCCCGCCATAGGTTGTCCCGTGTGTCCCCGGAGTCATTGCAGAAGCGATTTCCTGTGTGGTTAGCATCGCACTGACAGGGAAACCGCCACCCAATGCTTTGGCGGTTGTCAGAATATCCGGTTTCACGCCATAGTGCTCATAAGCGAAAAGTTTACCGCTTCGTCCCATCCCGCTCTGAACTTCATCCATCACCAGCAAAGCCTGATGCTGATCGCACAGCTCTCGTAATCCCTGCATAAATTCAGGCGTGGCCGGCGTAATACCCCCTTCGCCCTGAATAGGTTCCAGAACAATCGCACAGGTATGATCATCAATAACAGCTTTTACCGCATCGAGGTCATTAAAAGGGACATGGATAATATCGGCCGGTTTAGGGCCAAAACCGTCGGAATATTTAGGTTGCCCTCCGACCGTGACCGTGAACAACGTCCGGCCATGAAAGGCATGATGGAAGGCAATAATTTTAGTTTTATACGGACTATGGCGGACGGAAGCATAGTAACGGGCTAATTTAAAGGCAGCTTCGTTTGCTTCTGCTCCGGAGTTAGCGAAGAAAACCCGCTCCGCAAAGGTCGCTGAGATAAGTTTGCTGGCTAAACGGAGTGCCGGTTCGTTAGTGAATACATTACTGGTATGCCATAACGTTTCACCCTGCACTTTTAGTGTATTCACCAGCGCCGGGTGACAGTGGCCCAATGCCGTTACTGCAATACCGCCGGAAAAATCGACATATTCTTTATTCTGTTGATCCCAGACCCGGCTTCCTTTTCCCCTGACCGGAACAAACTGCGCCGGTGCATAAACCGGTAAAATAACCTGATCAAAGGTTTCCCGGGTTACTGCCATATTCTCTTGTGCCATATCCTGCCCCGCCTGATTAATTCACTGACTGATTAAATAATAATCCATAAAATATGCATAAAAAATCACTTAAAGACAATCTTTAGCCGGCCTGAGTCACAAAATTTTTTAATAATTCCACTCCCTGCTCACTCAGAATACTTTCCGGGTGGAACTGTACCCCTTCCACAGGCAGTGTTTTATGTCTGATAGCCATAATTTCGTCGGGCTCACCGTTCACCTCAGTCCAGGCCGTGATTTCCAGACATTCCGGCAGTGAGGCTTGCTCGGCGATCAGTGAGTGATAACGTGTTACCGTCAGTGGATTATTCAACCGACGGAACACGCCGATACCGCGATGGATAATCGCTGATGTTTTACCATGTATCGGCTGGCGTGCACGGACTACCTTACCACCAAAGACACTGACTATCGCCTGGTGCCCCAGGCAGACCCCGAGAATAGGAATTTTACCAGCAAAATGGCGAATGGCCGCCATAGAAATACCGGACTGATCCGGTGTACATGGTCCGGGAGAAATCACCAGGTGAGTCAGAGGTAATCGGCACATCTCCTCAAGGGTGATCGCATCATTCCGAACAACGCGGACATCCACTCCGGTCAGGCTGAAATACTGAAATAAATTCCAGGTAAAGGAGTCGTAGTTATCGATGAGGAGCAGCATGAAAGTAATCTCTGTCTGGCAGTTACCGGGGAGGTAGCGGATCGCATCAATGCAAATGCACCACTCTCTGCTGACTGTGGCAGAGAATGGTATCGGAGTAAAGTCAGTGCAATAACCCTGTACTCCACTGACCGCATCAGATTATGGTAAGACTTTTGCTGAAGTGATCACAATCGGTTTAGCAGGAACATTTTCGTAAGGACCACTCGACGTGGTAGCCACCTGCGAAATCTTATCCACCACATCCATGCCTTTGACAACGCGACCAAAGACCGCGTACCCGAAATCACGCTGACCGTGATTCAGGAATGCATTATCCGCCACATTAATAAAGAACTGACTGGTTGCACTATCTTTATCCGCAGTACGGGCCATGGCAATGGTGCCACGGACGTTCTGCAAACCATTGTCAGCTTCATTACGGATAGGCGCACCTGCGGTTTTCTGCTGCATATCTGCAGTAAACCCGCCGCCCTGGATCATGAACCCCGGGATCACCCGATGGAAAATAGTATTGTTATAAAAGCCGCTGTTGACGTAGCTGACAAAATTCTTAACGCTCACCGGTGCTTTCTGATCATTAAGATCCAGCTCAATATTACCTGCCGTCGTAGTCAGTAATACATGGGTATCGGCCAGTGCCGATACAGAGACAGAAGAGAGAGCTAACAAAGTGAAAGCTGTCGCCAAAGTACGTTTCAACATAAAAACTCCCTGATTAGATAGATAGTGCAAAAAATCCGACTAATTGTAGTGATATAAACAGGTAAGAACCAGACGTTTACCGGGTGATGGCACGGTTAACCACAGGAAAAGATCACTCTGCCGGGACAAACATTTGAAGAACATCACACATTTAATGCAATAAAGGTATGATTTTGCATTGATTATTTTTGCAGATCACGGTTCACTCTTTACCTGTGCCGTTATAACCAGTATTTCTCTTCTTATTAGGGTGTCGACAATGACAAAGACCAACAGAATTGGCCTGACCTGGATTAGTTTTTTTTCTTATGCACTAACGGGTGCATTAGTTATCGTGACAGGGATGGTCATGGATAATATTGCCCGGTACTTTAATGTGCCGGTGTCCAGTATGAGTAATACGTTCACTTTTCTTAATGCGGGGATCCTGGCCGCTATTTTCCTGAATGCCTGGCTGATGGAAATTATCCCTCTGAAACGCCAGCTGATTTTTGGCTTTATCCTGATGTTGCTGGCAATTGCGGGGCTGATTACCGGGCACAGTATTGCAATATTCTCCGTCTGTATGTTTGTCCTGGGTGTGGTTAGCGGTATTACCATGTCGATTGGTACTTTCCTGATCACCCATCTTTATGAAGGCCGTCAGCGCGGTTCGCGCCTGCTGTTCACTGACTCCTTCTTCAGCATGGCCGGAACTCTGTTCCCTATCATCGCGGGTATTCTTCTGGCCCGTCACCTGCCCTGGTACTGGGTATATTGCTGTATCGGACTCATCTACGTGGTTATCTTTGTACTCACACTGATGATGGAATTCCCGGTACTGACCAAAAACAGCGACAAAGAACAGACCGGAAAAGAAAAATGGGGAAGCGGAGTATTCCTGCTGGCACTGGCTGCCCTATGCTACATTCTGGGACAACTGGGCTTTATTTCCTGGGTACCGGAATATGCGACTAAAAACCTGGGTATGCAGATTTCTGATGCCGGCCAACTGGTAGGTAATTTCTGGACGGCTTATATGGTAGGAATGTGGGTGTTCAGTGTCGTACTGCGCTTCTTTGACCTGCAGAAAATTCTGGTGGTGCTCACCGCTCTGGCAACACTGCTGATGTACTGGTTTACTCATGACCAGGCAATCCCGATGCTCCACCTGATTATTATGGCATTAGGTTTCTTCTCAAGTGCCATTTATACCACCATTATTACTTTGGGTTCACAGCAAACCAAAGTGTCATCACCGAAGCTGGTTAACTTTATCCTGACCTGCGGCACTATCGGTACAATGCTGACCTTTGTTGTAACCAGTCCTATCGTAGAACACAGCGGGCCACATGCTGCGCTGCTGACTGCAAATGGTCTGTATGCGGTCGTGTTTATCCTTTGTATCGGCCTGGGATTTGTGACCAGACACCGGCTGCATAGCACATCTGCATCCCGCTAATCATCACTGCGGTTCACTCCGGCGCCGGGATACCGGCGTTATCTGACTAAAAAGCCACCTGACGGTGGCTTTTTAGTCTTTTATGACTGCGGGTATACTTTACTGAGGACGGCCAACAAATCCTACAGCCTGATACACCTTATCCAGCGTTTCACGGGCTCTGCTGCTGGCCTTTTCCGCGCCTTCTTTCATAATCTTATTCAGTAAAGCTTCATCATTACGATAGTGTTCAAACCGCTGTTGCAATTCGCCGACCATTCCGGCAACAGCTTCTGCTACCGCGCCTTTAAGATGACCATACATTTTACCGCTGAATTCCTGTTCCAGCTCAGGGATAGACTGACCGGTAACTCCGGAAAGAATATCCAGCAGGTTAGAAACGCCGGCTTTATTTTTCACATCATAACGAACTACCGGTGGCTCATCAGAGTCGGTCACTGCACGTTTAATCTTCTTCACGACCGATTTCGGGTCTTCCAGCAGGCCGATCACATTATTGCGGTTATCATCCGACTTCGACATTTTACGGGTCGGTTCCAGCAATGACATCACGCGCGCACCTGATTTCGGAATGAAAGGCTCCGGAATACGGAAGATATCGCCGTAAATGGCATTAAAGCGCTGAGCAATATCCCGGCTTAGCTCCAGGTGTTGTTTCTGATCTTCGCCTACCGGCACCTGGTTGGTCTGGTAAAGCAGGATGTCTGCGGCCATTAACACCGGATAGTCGAACAGACCGGCGTTAATATTTTCAGCATAACGGGAAGATTTATCTTTGAACTGTGTCATGCGGCTCAGCTCACCAAAATAGGTGTAGCAATTAAGCAACCAGGAAAGCTGCGCATGTTCCGGCACATGAGACTGGACAAAAATGGTCGATTTTTCAGGATCAATACCACAGGCCAGGTACAGTGCCAGGGTGTCCAGTGTTGCTTTGTGCAGCGCTTGCGGATCCTGACGGACAGTAATCGCGTGCTGGTCAACAATACAGTAGATGCAGTGGTAATCATCCTGCATCTGTACCCATTGACGAAGAGCCCCCATGTAATTACCAATGGTTAGTTCACCTGAAGGCTGTGCGCCACTAAAAACAATGGGTTTACTCATAAATTTCTTCCTGATTCCTTACAGCCCAAGTACGGGCAAAAGTTGGTCAAACGTATTCAATACCCGATCCGGCTTACTGTCCGCGATGGGCTCTCCGTAGTTATATCCATAGGTCAGACCGGCACAGGGGACACCTGCAGACTTCGCTGCCTGAATATCATTTCGTGAATCACCAACAAACAATAATTCATGCGGATGAAGCCCGAATTTACCTAAAACCAGGTAAATTGCCGCCGGATGTGGTTTTTTCACTACCACATCGTCCCCGCCGATAACCAGTGAGAACATATCGGCAATCCCCAGTGATTCCAGCAAGGGGGCAACAAATGGCGTCGGCTTGTTGGTCACAATGGCCATCGGCAGCTGCTGTTGATGTAATGTCCGCAGGGTTTCCTGTACGGCCGGGAACAATTCACTGCCGTGTTCAGCCGTTTGTGCATAATAACTATTAAATAACTGCCGGGCTTGTTCAAACTCAGTGGTGGCAGGCGTGTGACCAAGAGCATCCGTCAGGGCACGCTCCACCAGAACATCTGCCCCGTTTCCTACCCAGGTCGCGATCCGGTCCACACCGGCGGCAGGAAAACTCAGTGTTTTCAACGTGAGATTGATAGCCTCTGCCAGGCCGGGAATGCTGTCAGTCAGCGTGCCGTCGAGATCGAATGCAACAGCCCGTATATCAGTGAAATGATCCATTAGCACTCTCCAGTTCCCGACGCATTTCTTCGATCACTTTTTTATAGTCAGGCTGACCAAAAATCGCTGAACCGGCGACAAACATATCGGCTCCGGCCGCGGCAATCTGAGCAATATTGTCAGTTTTTACCCCGCCATCCACTTCAAGGCGGATATCAAAACCACTGTGGTCGATACGTTTACGCACATCACGGAGTTTATTCAGTGTCGACGGAAGAAAACTTTGCCCCCCAAAACCAGGGTTCACCGACATTAACAGAACCACATCAATCTTATCCATGACGTAATCAAGATAGTTCAGCGGTGTTGCCGGGTTGAATACCAGACCTGCTTTGCAGCCATGTTCTTTAATCAGCTGTAAGGTACGATCGATATGCTCTGAAGCTTCCGGGTGGAAAGTAATGATGCTGGCACCCGCTTTCGCAAATTCAGGGACCAGACTATCAACAGGTTTCACCATCAGATGGACATCTATGGGAGCCGTGATACCGTAATCACGCAGAGCTTTAAGCACCATCGGCCCCATGGTCAGGTTAGGCACGTAATGGTTATCCATTACGTCGAAATGAACAACATCTCCCCCGGCAGCCAGTGCTTTTGCGGTGTCCTCTCCCAGCCTGGCGAAGTCAGCCGACAAAATCGAGGGGGCTATCAAATAGTCTTTCATTCTGTTCTCCCGAGGGTTGTGCCCGGTTAAATTACCTGAGAAATAGACCTGACTATGCTCAGCTTAGCGGTAAAGCGCCAGTAATTCGTTAACCTTAGTGCGCCCGTTTATATTGCGGCTGATAGAACGGCGAGCCTTCACTACATACTTTACTGCTTCACCGTACCACTGCTGAGTTAACTCAGTATCATGATTAGAGATTAACACAGGGACTGCATTTTCCCTTGCCAGTTTTGCCGCCAGTTCAGCCAGATGTACCTGTTCAGCAAGATTGAAACTGTTCGTGTGATAGGCGGTAAAGTTTGCCGTCGCCGAAAGTGGTGCGTAAGGAGGATCACAATACACGACTGATCCGGAGCGCGCCTGACTCATTGTTGTGCTGTAAGACTGACAAACAAAAGTCGCCTGCTGTGCACGCTCAGCAAACCATAACAGTTCGGCTTCGGGGAAATAAGGCTTACGGTAACGGCCAAAAGGCACGTTAAACTCTCCGCTCAGGTTATAGCGGCATAGGCCGTTATAACCGTGGCGGTTCAGATAGAGGAACAACAGTGCCCGTTCATAAGGGTCTCTGCTTTGATTGAAAATTATCCGCTGGGCATAGTAGACATCAGGGTCATTAAACTCCGCGGTAAACAACCGACGGGAGTCTGCAATAAACGCCGTACTATTGGTCTTGATAATGTTGTAGAGATTAATCAAGTCACTATTAATATCAGCCAGCTGATAACTTTTGTAATCTGTATTCAGAAATACTGAACCGGCACCTACAAAGGGCTCGATTAAACAATCGCCCTCAGGTAAGTATTGCCGAATATCATCCAGCAGGTGGTATTTACCCCCTGCCCACTTCAGGAAAGCGCGGTGTTTTTTCATGCTGTCGTAGTAAAAATTATTTCATTAATGGCTGCGGATAGACCGACAGCAGATCTGCGCTTATCAGTGGGGCTGCCTGTTGCAGCCCCGATAATTATCACTTAGCAGCCTCTTTCCTGACCTGACTTAAAGGTTTAACCCATGGACTTTTCGCCCGTACAGCTTCAGGAAGGGTACTGATAGCCTGCTTAGCTTCAGCAGAGGTTGCATAAGAACCTCTCACTAACACATACCAGGGCTGCCCGTTACGCTGCGTTTCATAAACATGGTAACCGGTAAGGTTTTGTTGTCTGGCCCATGCATTCAGGGATCCTCTGTGTGTCGCACCACTCAGCTGTATTGTGTACTCACCCGAAGGTATCTGAGCTACCGCCTCAGAGGCATTTTTACGCGCCACGCTGACAGGTTTCGATTCATGCATGGCCGGTTCGGAAGCTGTGACCGTTTTGCGGGGCTCTTTCACCGTATGCTCAGTAACGCGACGCGGTTCCGCTACACGACGCTGCTCAGCGACCCGACGTTGTTCTGTGACACGGTGCTGTTCTTCCCTGCGGCGTTGTTCCGTAATGCGCGCCTCACGCTCACGACGTTCTGCCGCGACGTTATGCTCGCTGACATGGGGTTTCTGCATTGCATGGTGTGGAACAGAAGGTACCGACGCCGGTGAAGATGGCGAGGTATTGGCTGAACGATTACCCGATGCCATACCGTTATTTTTTCCGCTCAGTCCCAGTGTCGCTGGCGCGGTCGGCAACGTTGTCTGACTGGCGACCGGTGCCGTCATCCCGTCAGCACTGATACCGTTCTGTGCTGTGTCAGGCTGTGCCGGAGTAACCGGCGCGGAGGTCGGGGCAGAAGGCGATACAGATTGCCCATCAGACTGAGACGCAGGCTTCCCTTCCGTATCGCTACCCGCGACTGGCGGTGGTGGCGCATCGGTGGTTGATCCCGGTGTGTTATTCATCACAGAGGAACCGGAAAGATCAATAGACTTCCCTTCTCCTCCGGAAGATGTCGTGTTTCCTGATACCGGGGACTGAGAAGGGCCTTTCAGGGCAGCGCCAATACCGAGGATGAGGAGCAGGAGAACCAGAATACCGATAGCAATCATAATATGCTGCTTCGATACCGGTAACTGCGGGAGCTGCGGTAGTTTCGGTAACTTTGGCTTGGGTGATGATTTACGGGTTCGCGCAGCAGGACGATCACTGGCGTCAGGTTTTAACTCATCTTCCGGCTGGAACTCATCCATTAAACCACCTCGTGCTTAACCGTTAGTATCCCGCTACCTGTGTGCAGCAGAACAAGCTCTGTCGTATATCAGTCTGGCTGACAATCATTGATCGCCGCTAAAACAATATCATGTGCTACACCACTTCTCACCTCTGCCTGGCCTGTTTTACAAGGCAGTACCAGACGTAACTCTCCGCCCAGCACTTTTTTATCACGCAGCATGTGAGGCAAATATTGTTCTGCGCTCATTTCAGCCGGCCCACGGGTCGGAAGTCCGGCCCGCGCCAGCAGCGCAATAATGCGCTCTGTTTCGGCTGAGGTAAAACCATTACAACGTTCGGCTGTTTTCGCAGCCATCACGATTCCGGCGGCGACCGCTTCACCGTGTAACCAGTTGCCGTAGCCCATATGCGCTTCAATCGCGTGCCCGAAGGTGTGTCCCAGATTCAGCAAAGCCCTGACCCCGGACTCACGCTCATCCGCTGCAACAACTTCAGCTTTGAGTTCACAGCAACGGCGGATACAGCGGGCAATCGTCGGTTCATCCAGGGCCATCAGCTTATCCATATGCTGTTCAAGCCATACAAAAAAGTCATAATCCAGAATGATACCGTATTTAATGACTTCCGCCAGTCCGGACGACAACTCACGTAGCGGCAGCGTTTTCAGACAACGGGTATCAATAATGACCGATGCGGGCTGGTAGAAAGCCCCAATCATATTTTTACCTAACGGGTGGTTTACTGCAGTTTTTCCACCGACTGAAGAATCAACCTGTGAAAGTAAGGTGGTAGGGATCTGAATGAAGCGGACGCCCCGTTGATAACATGCCGCGGCAAAGCCGGTCATATCACCGATCACCCCGCCCCCGAGAGCCACCAGAGTGGTATCCCGGCCATGGGGTTTTTCCAGTAAAGCGGTAAATATCTTCTCCAGGACATTCAGCGTCTTATATTGCTCGCCATCCGGAAGAACCACCTGGTCAACCGCAATACCTGCATCAGATAATGTCTGTGTCACAGACGCCAGATAGAGTGGTGCCAGCGTTTCATTGGTCACCACCATCGCGGTATCACCGGCACTGAGAGGCCAGTAGGAGGCAGGGTCATCAAATAAACCTGCAGCTATGGTAATCGGATAACTACGTTCTTCAAGTGAGACCGAGATCTGCTCCATAATGATCGATACCCTGCGACTGAGTCTGTTTTACGCTAACAAATTAATTACTTTCCAGCATATGAATAATCTGGTTTGCGACCACTTTAGCACTCTGCTCATCGGTTCTGATGGTCACATCTGCAATTTCTTCATACAAAGGATTACGTTCATCGGCCAATTCTTCCAGAACTTCCCGCGGAGGAGAGTCAACCTGGAGTAACGGACGTCGTTTATCACGCTGTGTGCGTGCCAGTTGTTTTTCGATGGTTGTTTCCAGATACACAACAACACCACGAGCGGAAAGACGATTACGGGTATCCCGTGATTTTACTGAGCCACCACCCGTCGCCAGGACAATTCCCTGTTTTTCAGTGAGCTCGTTGATGATTTTTTCTTCACGATCACGAAAACCATCTTCGCCTTCTACATCAAATACCCAGCCAACATCAGCTCCGGTACGTCGCTCAATTTCCTGATCGGAATCGTAAAATTCCATATTGAGTTGCTGAGCTAACTGACGACCAATAGTGCTTTTGCCGGCACCCATAGGCCCAACCAGAAAGATATTTCGTTTCTCTGCCATTTTATCGGTATTACTAAGAATTCGTTGATGATACCCCGCGTTCAGCCTTGCTGACAGTCGGGACAGAAACTGAGACCTCATAAGCGTTAACAAGAGTCAGACGAAAAATTATCTCAACACTCTGGGCTGTTTGGCAACCAATTAAATGATCTCAGGGGTAGCTTTCTCTTCCGGAGCAAGATGAGATTGTATAGTCTGCCTGTTTTTCCGGCAATTATTCATGCAATCACAAAAATAACCTGACCATGCCTCTGTTTTTTTAGTATTTGGCCCCGGACTTAAGGAATCGCTCAATCTTTTATGCTAAATGCAGGGCCGCGTCAACGCGCATTCGGTCAGCGGCCACCTTCAGAGAGAGCGATCAGGGGAATATTAACCGCGGGGTAATAAATATCACAAGCTCACGTTTATTCTGCTGGCGTGCATCATGACGAAATAATTGACCAAAAAAAGGAATTTCTCCCAACAATGGTACCTTATTCCTCTGGTTATTCTGATTTTGCTGAAAAATCCCCCCCAGCGCCAAAGTCTGCCCATCACGTACCGTAACCCGGGTAGAAATTTCCTGCTTATCGATACTTATCGGTACGTTACTCCCTTTTTGTAAGGCTTTTCCCGGAACATTCTGGCTGAGCTGTATCGTCAGGCGAACATTTCCTTCTCCGAGCACTTCAGGTGTGATCTGCATTCCTAAGACGGCTTCTTTAAATTCCACGGTTGCCGTTTCGTTTTTGCCCTGGGTGACGACATAAGGTATTTCCGTCCCCTGTTTAATGGACGCCATATTACCATGCGAAGTAATCAGACGCGGGCTGGCAATAATTTCTGCCTGATGCTCCTGCTCAAGCGCACTCAGCTCCAGACTCAACAGTTGTCCATTAATTCGTGTCAGTGTCATACCGGCGGTGAAAGATGCGGGTGTCACTGACAGCGGAATATTCAGCACAGAGAGCGTTCCCGGGTCTGTCTGCAGGCGTTCTCCCTGATACCCCCAATCCACTCCTAGTTCACGTAAGCTTTCCTCACTGATGGTGATGATATGTGCCGTGATTTCTACCTGAGGGATCGCGACATCATAGCTGTCTAACCACTCAGAAATTTTCCGGACTGACTCCGCGGTATCCTGAACAATAAGCATGTTTGCCCGGCTGTTCGCACTGATGGGGCCTGAAGCACTCAATAAACCGGCACGATCACTCATCAGTAATGGTTTGATTGATGCGACATCGGTATTACGCAACGTAAAACGTCGGGTGATCACAGGCGAAGACGAACGATTGCCCGTGTTCCGGCGTCCGGCATCGTCTTCTCTCTGCCCTTCCGGGAAAACCCGTAAAATGTTTTCGTCCAGAACTGTCCTTACCCCTGCCATTTCCGATACCAGTGATATCGCCCGGGGCCAGGCGATATCGTGTAACCGCAAAGACAATGTCCCGGTCACCCCGGGGGCAATAACCAGATTGAGATCCCGAAACCCGGCAAGATAATAAAAAATCCGCGTGACCGGTGCTTCCTCAAAGTCCAGAGTCACAGGAGAGTCCGATACAGCCGCTCGCCCCGTTCCGGCAGTAAGAACAAGCATCAATAACAGGATATTACTTCTCATAAGTGCTCTCCCGGGTCAGTGATAACTGCCATAAAGGCTTTTCGCATGCCGAGGTATTACGGAACAACACCTTGCCGCGACCGATCCTTTCGGCTTTCCATTCGCTCCCCGGCAGGTACTCTCCCGCCTGCAGGAAATAATGCCCGCCGCCGGGCCCCGTAATATAGGCGGCCTGGTGAGTCTGATCAGATAAAGTCCCCTTTAATTGCCACTGACGCAGATCTGCTTTCTCCGGTAACTGGCATTGCGGGCGGATTACCGGAGGCTGAAAAGGGTCCCGGTCTTCTGCCTGTGCTGTACTGAGTAACAGGCTAAGGCACCACAGCCCACGTCTAGTCACCGGTATGCAGCCATAGTGTCATTTCCAGCACATCGTTCTGGCGACCAAGAGTAAAATCGCCAGCGGACCAGGCCGGATACAGCGAGGCAATACCTCCGAAAATATCTTTAACCTCAGGCCAGTTCAGCCATAACTGTATCTGTGCCGGAGAACCATTTTTCCAATGGCGGATCCTGACATTCTGTCGGGTCAGTAGCGCCACCGGTGTTATCCGGGGAGCTTCAGGCATTGTCGCCTCATGGCACCACTCCCGCAGTTGTGCCAGGGGAGGCAGAGATGCCAGTTTTTTCCGTTGCTGTTTCAGCGCTGTCGTTTGCTGCAGATAACGGACTTCACTCCGCTGCCAAAGTCGCCAGGCAGGGAAGTCCAGAACCGCAACCTCCGCAACCAGACTGCCCATGCCAAGCAGAACAAACAGCAGCCATTGCTGACTCCGGGGGCGGTATAAAAAAGAAAGGATAAACTCAGGCATTTCCGCCCCCTGTCTCGTGAAGTTCGGGGGTCAGACGGGCCGTCAGCGTAAAGCGATATCCGCCTTCTGCTACCGTGACCAGTTCCTGCACAGCCGATGAGTATAAAAACGGATGCCCTTTAAGTTGCCGGTTAAAGCGTAACAGTTGCGAAACGCTGTCGCTCTGCCCGCGAAAAATGAGCACGCCTTCGTGGCGGCTGACAGAAAATAACCAGACCGATGCAGGCATCAGCTCCGGTAAGTCAGCCCAGAAGCGACGCCATTGTATCAGTTGCTCCTGTTGTAACCGGCGGGCTTCCCTTTTTTGCCTCAGGCCCTCCAGGCGCAGCGAAAGCTGTTGCTGCCCGGTAATGAGCCGGTTTATCCGTAAATGATCTTGCTGTTGCTGCTCATCCAGTAAAAGCATCTGCTGCACCTGATTGTGCAGCATGATACGACCACCCGCACAAAGAAGAGTAAGAACTATCAGCAACGTGCTGTAGCGAATGATCCAGTGGCGCGCCCGTTGTTTTATCGCAGTTTCCCGCCAGGGCAACAGATTCACCCGGGTCATACGCTATCTTCCGGCCGTAAAGCAAGGCCGGTCGCCAGGACATAGCCATTATCATTGGCCGGTAAAGGCGGGTACCGATGCGCAATCATCTGCAGAGGATGACATAACGTAAACCCGGGCAGTGGTTGCCGGAGATCTTCTCCGCAACAGAGACGGAATGCTGCCTCCGGACACTGCTGCCGGCAGAGGGTATCGGCATCAGTCATTTGCTGACGAAACTGCCAGCCGTAGCTGATTTTCCCGTGCCGGCGGGCAGCCCATAACCAGAAGGCATCACTGCAGTGAAGTAATATGCCATCCCTTTCCGGCTGCTGCGCTTCCATAATGATCGCCAGACTGGCCGGCGAGAGATCAAACACCTCAGGGCTCAGTCCTGCCTGTCGGAATAATGCCTGCCACTGATCAAGCACCTCCTGGTTTACAACCGTCACCGTCAGTCCTCCCGAAGAAAGCGGCTCAGAGGTGTAATCAAGCCCCAGAGGTCCGGTACCTTCAGGAAACCAGCGGCGCGCCGCGGTCCGAATATAACGCCCGAGTTGCGGCTCGCACATAACGGTCGGTGGTAGTGTAAGTTCACGGCGGGAGACAAGATGCGGAGGTAAACCGACCCTCAGCGAAAACCGGGCAGGCAACAGCCGACGCCACTGGCGCAGAAGAGACAACAATACTGATCGCTGCCCTTCGATATCCACAGTGCCGGTACCTGCTGAAGGTAACCTGTGCTGCCACCAATGCCGTAATTGCCAACCTCTGCGCCGGGCCTGTACCCCCAGGGCAGTAATACAGCCCGGCTGAATATCAAGCCCGACATTCCAGCGCTGAAAATTCATAAATGACACCTCCGCTGTGTCTGTTGCGCAAAATGACGTATCAAACCAATCTTCTTGCCTTTATACTACGCGGAAATTGTTTATAAACTATGCAGTTGACCTTTGGTGGGATATTTCAGGTGAAGTTCTTAAAGTATTTATTTATTTCCGCAATTTTTTGCGTATTTCTGGGAGTCGGCTCTGTCTATGGCCTCTATAAGTATATTGAGCCACAGCTGCCCGATGTAAACACACTGAAAGATGTGCGGCTGCAAACGCCGATGCAAGTCTACAGTGCCGACGGAGAATTGATGGCTCAGTTTGGCGAAAAACGCCGTGTCCCCTTAACGCTGAATCAAATCCCGCCTGAAATGATAAAAGCGTTTGTCGCCACAGAAGACAGTCGATTCTACGAGCATCATGGCATTGACCCGGTCGGGATCTTCCGTGCTGCCAGTATCGCGCTGATGACCGGTCATGCCTCTCAGGGGGCCAGTACGATCACCCAGCAGTTAGCGCGTAATGTCTTCCTGAGTCCGGAAAAGACATTTATGAGGAAGGTTAAAGAAGCCTTCCTTGCGATACGTATTGAGCAGTTACTGAGTAAAAATGAAATTCTGGAACTGTATCTGAATAAAATCTATCTGGGCTATCGTGCATATGGTGTCGGTGCCGCCGCTCAGGTCTATTTCGGCAAAACGGTGGATCAGCTGACCCTGAGCGAAATAGCCATGATTGCCGGGCTACCGAAGGCCCCCTCAACCTTTAACCCGCTCTATTCACCGGATCGCGCCCTGGCCCGGAGAAATGTCGTTCTGTCGCGCATGCTGGACCAGCATTACATTACTCAGCAGCAGTATGATGACGCCAGGAAACAGACGATTGATGCCAGTTACCATGGTCCGGAAGTCGCCTTCACTGCACCGTATATCACCGAAATGGTGCGTCAGGAGATGGTGAAGCGTTATGGCGATAATGCTTATACCGACGGATTTAAGGTCTATACCACTATTACACGTCGCTTACAGACCGCCGCGCAGGCGGCAGTACAGAAAAATGTTATCGACTACGATATGCGTCACGGCTATCGCGGCGCACAGAAAGTGCTATGGAAATCCGGCGATAACGCCTGGGATGCAGCAAAAATTAGCCGGGAGCTGAATACACTCCCTGTGTATGGCCCGCTTATCCCGGCCATCGTCACCGCCACAAATGCCAGCTCTGCCAGTGTGACAATGAAAGGGGATAAAGTGCTGTCACTCGACCTTGCCTCTGTTCGTTGGGCAAGACCGTTTAAAACAGACACGCAGCAAGGTGCTACTCCGCAAGCGGTTAATCAGGTCCTGCAACCCGGGCAGCTTATTTGGGTACGGCAATCAGAGAACCAATGGTTACTGGCACAGGTGCCGGATGTGAATTCAGCGCTGGTTTCTCTGAATTCCAAAACCGGGGCCATCATTGCGCTGGTTGGCGGCTTTGATTTTAACCAGAGCATGTTTAACCGGGCCACCCAGGCCTTACGGCAGGTCGGGTCAAATATTAAACCGCTGCTGTACACCGCAGCCATGGATAAAGGTCTGACATTAGCCACTCTGCTGAATGATGTGCCCATCTCCCGCTGGGACGCCGGTGCCGGTACAGACTGGCGTCCGCATAATTCTCCGAATACTTATGACGGCCCTATCCGTTTACGTCAGGGATTGGGGTTATCTAAAAATGTGGTAATGGTCAGGGCGATGCGGGCCATGGGTGTGGATTATGCCGTGAAATATCTGCAGCGGCTGGGCTTCCCGGAACAGAATATTGTCCATACGGAATCACTGGCGCTGGGTGCGGCATCTTTTACGCCGTTACAGGTGGTCAGAGGCTATGCCACACTGACAAATGGCGGTTTTCTGGTGGACCCATGGTTTATTCAGAAAATTGTCAATGATGCCGGTGATACCGTCTTTGAAGAACAACCGAAAATTGCCTGCCCGCAATGCAATATTCCGGTGATCTATGGTGAGACCCCGAAATCCGCAGCACTGAACGAAGACAGTATTGAGAATGTTGCTCCATCCGGCCCGGACGCTGCGGCCAATACCTCAGCCCCGCAAACGGATCTGGAGCAACCTGAAGTCCCTCCGGCAGCGGATCAGGCATATGCGCCTCATGTGATCAGCACCCAGCTCTCCTTCCTGATTAAGAGTGCCCTGAATTCGAATGTCTTCGGGGAACCCGGCTGGCAAGGGACAGGCTGGCGTGCCGGCAGAGATCTGAAACGGAATGATATCGGTGGTAAAACAGGCACAACCAATAGTTCGAAAGACGCATGGTTTTCCGGATTCGGCCCGGATATTGCCACCTCGGTCTGGGTCGGCTTTGATGATGCCCGCAGGGATTTAGGCCGCAGTACTTACTCCGGTGCCATTAAAGATCAGGCCGCCGGGTATGAAGGTGGCGCAAAAACCGCCCAGCCTGCCTGGGATGACTATATGAAAGTTGCGCTGGAAGGTGTGCCGCTGCAGCCGCTGGTACCCCCGGAGGGTATTACGACGGTGACGATTGACCGCACCACCGGAAAACTGTCTAAAGGCGGGCCGAACTCACGTCAGGAATACTTTATTACCGGGACGGAACCGACCGGGTATTCAGTGCAGGATACCAGCCCTGAAATCATCAATAACGGGCAGAGTCACGACCTGTTCTGACCCCTAAAGTAAAAGACCACCGCCAGGCGGCGGTGGTCTTTTAACAAGTCCTGGCGTCGGCGACGGACATCTTCTGCCCGCAGCGCTCATGGCATTCATCTGATGCCACTTATCACTTCCTGAGACGTTTTCATTCACCCTGATCCGGGGATAGCACTACCGGCTTTTTTATGACGGGTCCGGCAGTTTATTGTGCTTTATCAGCCATTCCCGTAGCAAAAACAGCGCACTGATATTCCGGGCCTCACTGAATTGTGGTTTTTCCAGCAAGCCGGTCAGATTATTGAGCGGCCAGCGGTGTACGATCAGCGGTTCAGGCTCATCACCCTCCAGTTTTTCCGGGTACAGATCCTGCGCGACAATAATGTTCATACGGCTGGAGAAATACGAAGGTGCCATGGTCAGACTGGCCAGTAACTCTGTGCTCCGCGCGCCAAATCCCGCTTCTTCTTTCAGCTCACGTTGTGCTGCTTCCGGGGGGGTTTCGCCCGGGTCTATCAGACCTTTAGGAAAACCCAGTTCATAACTCTCCAGCCCGACCGCATATTCTTCGATCAGCAACACCGAATCACCTTCCAGTGCGAGGATCATCACGGCTTCACGTGATGAGGGCTTCATACGCTCATATGCCCGACGTTCACCGTTACTGAATTCCAGGTCGACCTGCTGGATAGTAAATAGCCGGGAACGGGCAACCTCTTTGATATTCAGAATTTCTGGTTTTTTCAGGGAACCCATCGATAACCTCGAACAGTACGTTGTAATCAGCATTGGTAATAAACGTATAAACTCGCTGTTCGTATTGAACCACAGCTCACCCCGCAGCTCAAATCCCCGGTTCAGCCTTCACAGGAGCATCGGCGTCAGGCATTATCTTCACGCCGGGGATCATACAGAATATAAATATTAAGATTAGACCGATATCCTTATTGTGCTGCCCGCAGTAGAATAGTGATGAGCGAAATCTGAATTTAATCAATGACTCCTGAATAGTGACCTGACTGCAATAGGATCATAATTCGTTGCATTAGCAGCACACACCGGGCCGGTACCCGGAACCACTGAGAATCATCTTTTATTATATTTCCGGAGTAAATAACTGCTGCGGAGTTGTCTGTAGCCAGGCTGAACATTACATGGGTATGATGATCACGATTTTAGCATTAGCAATATTATTGTCTGGTGCTTCAATGATTTATTTCAGAAGGTACCGCTTCTTTCCGGAGAGGCTTTCTTTATTGATCCCGGCAACTAAACGCTCTCTTTCTTCTGAAGAAAAACAAGCCGCGGTTGCGTACTTATCTGCTGTATCATCATCACGTCACCCTTTTCTCGCGCTGTTTAATCGTTCCAATGTCAGTAAAGAACCGGTTTTTACGTTACGGAGCCATAAGGTTTACTCCCTCAACTATCCGATAACGCGCTACGGGCTTTCGACCAGTTCCCCCCAGCAATGGCGATATTATCTCGATACCATTGAAATCCATCTGCCACCGTTGTGGGAACAATTCATTACTGCTGAAAATACCATTGAACTGATCCCCGCCGGGAATATTTTACTGGTCATCGCACTCAACGGACATCAGCTGGCTGACTATTTTCAGGAGACATCAGAGAGCACCCGCCATCTGCCACTGAACTCCCCGGCTTCCATCCGTAAAGAGAAAAGCAGCAATATTGAGCTTCTGCAGATACGCAGAGAAACACCGGAAGAACACCAGCTTTCCAGGCCCGACGGCACCACGGAAGCCTTTATTATCTGTCTGGCATTACTGGTATTGTTCCTGAGTCAGCTTGTTCCTCCGGGGCTACTGTTATGGCTGGTCGTGCCGGCGCTATTGGTGATCACCGGATGTCTGTGGAGTATGTTCCGGCCTGCCAGACTCAGTGATTTTAAAGAAATCCACTGTATGCGTGGGTTACCGAAACGTTGGGGGCTTTTCGGCGAGTCGAATCAGGAACAAAGTAATATTTCGCTGGGCGTTATCGATCTGCACTATCCCGATTACTGGATGCCTTATATCCAGCACGACCTGGGAAAAGAAACTGAGATAGATATTGATACCGAACGTCGGGTGATCCGCCAGGGCAGATTTCTTTCATTACATGATGAGTGCCGCGAATTTCCGGTACAACGCTGGCGTAAAAATGCTGTGCTGGCTGGCGGTGCATTGCTGGTATTAATCATGATGGCGAGCTGGGTCCCGCTGGGAATGCCTTTTAAACTGAGTATGGCCTGGCTGCAGGGTACTCAGCGAATTGAAGTGACCTCACTGAAGCAGTTAACCGCCATGAGATTACAGGTGGGTGATTTACTGGACGTCAAAGGGAACGGAATGTGTTCGGTTCCGGGCAGTTATCAGGGGAACCGTATTTATGGCTATATGCCTTTCGACTGCTCTGCCATTTACTGGAATAACGCCTCCCCTCTTCCATTGCCACAGTCTGAGACCATTGATGAAACCACAGCACTACTGGATACGGTTCAGCGGCAGCTGCATCCTGACTCCATCGATGATTTAAAAATTAACCCCCAGCTGGCGTTAGCTATCCAGAAATCGGGGATGATCCTGCTGGATGACTTCGCCGATATCGTACTAAAGACCCATCAGCTCTGTGGCCAGGCGATGGATTGTGTCCGTCTGAAAAATGCCCTGGTCAATCTGGGGAATGCGAAAGACTGGTCATCTCTGGTGGCCCGGGCGAAGTCCGGTCAGCTGAATGGGGTTAATGTCCTGCTGCGTCCGGTCAGTGCCGGCATGCTGGAGAACCTCGTCAACAGTGCCGCAGCAATATTTTTTACCAGTGAGACCCGTAAAGCGATAGAAACCCTGAACAGCCCGCCGCCGGGAGGTTACCTGTTGATCAGTGACCAGGGCCGGCAGCTGGTCAGACAGCCACAGCCCGATGTCTCTTTATTTGATCTCAGTGCACCCGAGCAATGGAATGAGTTGCAGCGTATTTCCGCTATGTTGCTCCATACGCCATTTACCGCGTCCGGGATCATTACAGCGCTCTCCGTCGATGCAAATGGTACTACCCATGTATCATTACATGAAGAACCGGGAGGGATCTCACTCTGGCGCTATCTGGGAACATCTCTTTTCTTAGTCGCATTGGTGGCCTGCCTGCTGGTGAATGTTGTTCTCGCCCTCCGCGGAGTGCGTAAAGACCACCAGCGACAGATAGCCATTCAGCAATATTATGATAAATGTTTTAATCCGACCCTGGGGAGCGGACAAGAGCCACGCTCATTGTTTTGATCCGGATGACCGCTTCAGCCATCTGCCCGGAGTTGCCGGTCATGCCCCCGCTCCGGGGCCAGGCATGACCGCCACTACAGCATTTCATGGTACTGCCATCGCAATACATCCGGCCGGAATTACGTTATAATAGGACATCACTGATTGGTGCTGCACGGAAAATACTGTCACCTGTAACGTCCCCCTTCTGCCTTGAATTATTCGTATTCACCCATATTTACTCAATTCCGGCACAGGACGGTCACGCACATTAATGCCTCTCTGCCGGGGGCAGGTCACCGGTGATTCTGATAACAGGAGCCAGTATGAAAAAACAAACGTCTCCGCAGGATGTCAGGCTGGATAAATGGTTATGGGCTGCCCGATTTTATAAAACCCGGGCCATCGCCAGAGAAATGATTGAAGGCGGAAAAGTCCATTACAACGGACAACGTACCAAACCCGGAAAACATGTAGAGCTCAATGCCGGGCTGGTGTTACGTCAGGGAAATGACCTGCGTACCATAGTGATCACCGGCATTTCCGGGCAGCGAGGCAGCGCGACGGATGCCAGTCTTCTCTATCGCGAAACGCCGGAAAGTATTGAAAAACGTGAGGCACAAGCCGTTGCACGGAAACTCCATGCATTAACGATGCCGCACCCAGACAGACGGCCGGACAAAAAAGAGCGCCGGCACCTGATAAAATTTAAATTAACGGGCGATGAATAATCTCCCGTCACCAAAGAGAGACACTTATGCCTGTACACGATCAGCTTCATCGCTTTATTTTTAACAACGCCGAGGTCCGCGGAGAACTCGTGAATGTTTCACAGACCCTGCAGGATATCCTGCGGGATCATGACTACCCGCAACCGGTGCAGGCATTACTGGGCGAGTTGCTGGTCGCGACCAGTCTGATGACCGCGACACTGAAATTTGAAGGTGATATTACGGTTCAGCTGCAGGGGGACGGTCCTCTGTCCATGGCCGTGGTCAATGGTAACAACCACCAGCAGCTTCGTGGTGTTGCCCGCATGCGTGGCGATATTACTGACGGCGCAACATTGAAAGAGATGGCAGGTAACGGGTATCTGATCATTACTATCACTCCGGCGAAAGGCGAGCGTTATCAGGGCGTGGTCGGGCTGGAAGGTGAGACGATTGCTGAGTGCCTGGAAGACTACTTTGCCCGTTCAGAGCAATTACCGACCCGACTCATTATCCGCCAGGACGCACAAGGTGCCGGGGGTATCCTGCTTCAGGTTCTGCCTTCCCACGGTGCCGGTAACGAGGAGTTTGAACATCTGGTAACGCTGGCTGACACCATCAAGGCCGAAGAACTGACCTCACTGTCGGCCACCGATGTGTTATGGCGTCTTTATCACCAGGAAGAGGTATCTGTCTTTGACCCGGTCACGGTTGAATTCAAATGTACCTGTTCACGTGAGCGCTGTGGCGACGTACTGAAAACCGTGGCGGCTAATGAGATAGATGAGATCCTGGCCGAAGATGGCAAGATTGATATGCATTGTGACTACTGTGGCGCTCATTACATTTATGATGCGGTCGATGTGGAAAATATTCGCAATAATGCTCTCGCAGGTAATAATTCCGTCCACTGATCCTGAACTCCGGCCTTCTCTGTTGAGGCCGGCGTACCCGGTATTGCTACAGGACTACCTTTTCTGTTGAAAGAAAGGGTAGTCATTACAGTGAAGTATAACCCGCCTCACACTTTTCTCCGGACTCCCTTCCTGCCCTTATCATCCGCTGTGTACACTGCCCGTGACTATCAGGTTAATACCTCTTGGGGTCATTATCATTGCCTCTGGCCGCGGCATATCCACTTGCAGACTCAGGTTCGAAAGGAGCAGATATATGTCTTCCAGAAACAGGAAGTTGCCCGAACTCTCATCGTTAGGTATTCAACATACCCCCTGCATTATTTATAACCCGGACTACGATACCCTGTTTAACGAAGAGCTACGCCCGGAATTACAGGGCTTTGAGCGGGGAACACTGACCAGTAACGGTGCCGTGGCGGTGGATACCGGTATTTTTACCGGCCGCTCCCCGAAAGATAAATACATTGTCCGCGATGAAACCACCCGCGATAACCTCTGGTGGAGTGACAACGCGAAAGGCAGTCACGGAAATCAGCCACTCAGCACGGATACCTGGCAGGCATTGAAAGAGTGTGTGACAGATCAGCTCTCAGGTAAGCGTCTGTTCGTGATCGATGCCTTCTGCGGGGCCAATACAAACAGCCGGCTCAGTGTCCGCTTTGTGACTGAAGTGGCATGGCAGGCTCACTTCGTCAAAAACATGTTTATCCGGCCGGACGAGGAGGAGCTGGCACAGTTTACCCCGGATTTTGTGGTCCTGAATGCCTCAAAATGTACCAATCCGCATTGGCAGTCCCAGGGTCTCAACTCAGAAAATTTTGTGGCATTTAACCTGACCGAGCGTATTCAGCTGATCGGGGGGACCTGGTATGGCGGTGAGATGAAAAAAGGCTTGTTTGCCATCATGAATTATTTACTGCCATTGAAGAATATTGCATCCATGCACTGCTCCGCTAATGTCGGTAAACAAGGGGATGTGGCCGTATTTTTCGGCCTTTCCGGAACCGGGAAGACCACACTTTCTACCGATCCCGCCCGGCAGTTAATCGGCGATGATGAACATGGCTGGGATGATGAGGGCGTTTTCAACTTTGAAGGCGGGTGCTACGCAAAAACCATTAATCTCTGCGCCCGGGCGGAGCCGGAAATCTACCAGGCTATCCGTCGTGATGCTTTGCTGGAGAATGTGGTTGTGCTCCCTGATGGAAGCATAGACTTTACTGATGCCTCAAAAACCGAAAACACCCGTGTTTCTTATCCAATAAGCCATATTGAGAATATCGTGACTCCGGCCTCAAAAGCCGGACATGCACGTAAAGTCATTTTTCTCACTGCCGATGCCTTCGGGATTTTACCCCCTGTGTCACGATTGACGCCGGAGCAAACCCAGTATCATTTTTTGTCCGGCTTCACGGCCAAACTTGCCGGGACAGAGCGGGGTATTGTCAAACCGTTACCCACGTTTTCGGCCTGCTTTGGTGCGGCGTTTCTTACCCTGCACCCGACCCGTTACGCAGAAGTGCTTCTGAAGCGGATGCAGGCTGCTGGTGCAGAAGCCTATCTGGTTAATACCGGCTGGAATGGTAAAGGTGAGCGTATTTCGCTGAAAAATACACGGGCACTGATTAATGCCATTCTGAACGATGAATTACGGCAGGCTCCGGTACAAATACTGCCGGTCTTTAACCTGCAGATCCCTCTGATGCTGAAAGGTGTGGAGAGCCAGATACTCGACCCGAGGAATAGCTGGGCGTCAGAGAGCGAATGGCAAACACAGGCTGAAGTGCTGGCACAGAAGTTTATTGATAATTTCGGGCAATATACGGATACGGAAACCGGCAAAGCACTGGTGCTCGCCGGTCCTGAGCTACATTAATCCACAACCACAGACAGGGCTCTCACCCTGTCTGTTCCACACACTTAATGAGTCACGGTATTGACCACTGGCGGTTCTGTGGCCGGAACCGGTAACCAGGCCCGGATGCGTAACCCGCCCTGCTCACTTCTTCCGATTTCCAGCTCACCCCGATGCGCGTCAATAATTCGCTGGACGATAGCCAGCCCTAATCCGGTCCCACTGGTACTGCGGGCACTGTCTCCCCGGACAAAAGGCTGAAGCAGGTGCTCAATTTGCTCAGGTTCAATCCCGGGACCATTATCTTCCACCTGAAACCAGGCCCGGTTCAGCTCACGACCACTACTGACTTTGATCCAGCCATTACCATACCTGGCGGCATTCACCACCATGTTAGCGACGGCACGTTTGACAGAAAGCGGATTGATGTCCAGCAGCAATTCACTGTCCATCACAGCATTCTCTATCTCGCGCTCATAACCGCTTTCAGCCGCGACAACTTCCCCAAGTACCGTGTTAAGATCAACACGTTCGGTCTGCATTTCCTGCCCGGTGCGCAAATAATCGATAAACTGTTCGATGATGGCATTGCACTCTTCAATATCTTTGTTGATGGATTCGGAAAGATACTTTTCTTCTTCCCCCATCATCTCCGTGGCCAGGCGAATGCGTGTCAGCGGTGTCCTGAGGTCATGACTGACCCCTGCCATGAGTAACGTACGGTCATCTGCCAGCTGTTTAATTCCGGCAGCCATCTGATTAAACGCCCGTGTCACTGAGCGTACTTCCGATGCCCCATACTCCCTTAACGGTGGCGGTATAATCCCCTGTCCCACCTGCAGAGCGGCATGTTCCAGCTCCACCAGTGGCCGGTTCTGCATACGGATAAACAACCAGGCTCCGCAAATCGCCAGCAGCATAATAGCGAGGGTATAGCGGAACAGCGGGGAGAAATCTCCCTGATGAATTTCTGTCAGAGGGACACGCACCCAGATGTCGGGTGATAACCAGGTCTTCAGCCAGACCACCGGAGAGTTTTTGTTAACCTCCACCCGGACATCTGTCGGTCCTCCCAGTTGTTGCGCCATCTGATCGCTCAGAAATTCATAATGCTGTGCCCAGCGTAACCCGCTTTCCTCTGCCGCTGCATTGGTATACAGTGAAATACCTAATTCCCGATAGATTTCCCGACGGAAAGCTGGCGGAACTTCTAACTGTGTGCCGTCTTCCAGCTGCAGTTTATCGGTCATCAGCATTCTGACTTCATACGCCAGAACTTTATTAAACTGCTGAAGACTCGGTAAAATCGCAAAATTCAGCACCACCAGATAGGTCGTGACCAGGCTGACAAACAGCAGAGTCACAATCAATAGCAGCGTACGGGCAAAGGAGCTCCGTGGCGAAAAGCGGAATCGCTTCATGCTTTACTGCCGTCCGGCACAAAAACATACCCCAGACCCCAGACTGTCTGGATATACCGGGGGTGTGCAGGGTCTTCTTCTACCATACGGCGCAGACGTGAAATCTGAACATCGATGGAACGTTCCATTGCACTGTATTCACGGCCACGGGCCAGATTCATCAGTTTGTCGCGGGATAAGGGTTCACGCGGGTGGCTGACCAGCGCTTTCAGTACCGCAAACTCACCGCTGGTTAATGGCATAGGTTCATCTTCACGGAACATCTCGCGGGTGCCGAGGTTCAGTTTAAACTTACCAAATGCGATAACCGCTTCTTCCTGCGAAGGTGCACCCGGCAATTCATTCGCCTGGCGACGTAATACCGCACGGATCCGGGCCAGTAATTCACGCGGGTTAAACGGTTTAGGAATATAATCATCAGCACCGATTTCCAGTCCGACAATACGATCGACTTCTTCGCCTTTGGCCGTCACCATAATAATCGGCATCGGATTACTTTGGCTGCGTAAACGGCGACAGATAGAAAGCCCATCTTCGCCCGGCAGCATCAAATCAAGGACCATCAGGTGGAAGGATTCACGGGTCAGTAAACGATCCATCTGTTCAGCATTCGCTACGCTGCGAACCTGGAAACCCTGCTCAGTCAGATATCTTTCCAGCAATGCCCGCAGTCGCATATCATCATCAACGACCAGAACTTTGTAATTTTCCTGCATTTCTTCACTCCCAAAGGCACAATTGCCTGATGCTGTATTGTTAAAAAAGATATATTACAGTGACAGTTTATAATGGTTTATATTCTAGCCGAAATTGTTACAAAGCATATTAAACAGCAAGTTAACTCTGTTTTTATCGCCCGATGCCCGCGGAGTCTGTTGAATTTCCTCAAACTTTCTATCCGGATTTCACCACAGGCGATAATGGCTGTTTTACGCACAGAAGGGGGAATTTCTGGCTATCCTCCGCAGAAAGCGGACTTTCACACCCGCATGAGCGACATACACTGACAATGACTGACATTTATTGACTGTTACGGGAAGCGGAATGAGAACGCCACTGATTACACGCGAAGGCTATAACAAATTAAAACAGGAACTTGACTATCTGTGGCGCGAGGAACGCCCGGAAGTCACCAAAAAGGTTACCTGGGCTGCCAGCCTGGGTGATCGCAGTGAAAATGCCGATTATCAGTATAACAAAAAGCGGCTCAGAGAGATTGATCGCAGGGTCCGGTATCTGAGAAAAAGCCTGGAAGCATTACGTATTGTCGATTACTCTCCGCAGCAACAGGGCAAAGTCTTCTTCGGCGCACAGGTCGAGGTCGAAAATGATGCCGGAGAAATTAAATCTTTCCGCATTGTGGGCTATGACGAGATTTTTGGCCGTAAAGACTATATTTCTATCGATTCTCCGATGGCCCGGGCCTTGCTTAAAAAAGAGGCCGGTGATGCCGCGCGGGTAGAAACACCGGCCGGGATTGCTACCTGGTATATCAACGAAATCCATTACCCGGATGCAGATTAGGAATATAGCCCAAAGGCAGCGGTGCTACTGGCATTTTAACGGCTCAGTCCGTATAACTGTCCGCTGGAAACCAACCTCGCAGAAATCTGATGCTAAAGATGAAAAATTCGCTAAGCCAAATTATTGCCGGTGAACTTCAGGTGCGTGCAGAGCAGGTCAATTCTGCAGTGCATCTGTTGGACGAAGGGAATACCGTGCCATTTATTGCACGCTATCGTAAAGAAGTTACAGGCGGGCTGGATGATACACAGCTACGCCAGTTAGAATCCAGGCTGGGTTATCTCCGTGAGCTCGAAGATCGCCGCCAGACCATCCTCCGGTCCATTGAAGAACAGGGCAAGCTGACACCGGAACTCTCCGATGCGCTGAACACAACCCTGAGCAAAACTGAACTCGAAGATCTCTATCTCCCTTATAAACCGAAGCGCCGCACCCGTGGACAGATAGCCATTGAAGCCGGTCTGGAACCCCTCGCGACCCTGTTATGGCAGCAGCCGGATCAGGATCCTGAGAGCGTGGCGCAGTCTTATGTGAATGCGGATAAAGGCATCGCAGATACCCGGGCAGCGCTGGACGGTGCACGTTACATACTGATGGAAAAGTTTGCGGAAGACGCCGTTCTGCTGGCGAAAGTCCGTAATTATCTGTCTAAAAATGCCCACCTGGTATCGAAAGTCGTGGCAGGAAAGGAAGAAGAAGGCGCGAAATTTCGCGACTACTTTGATCACCACGAACTGTTATCGTCAATCCCTTCTCACCGTGCGTTGGCCATGTTCCGCGGGCGTAACGAAGGTATCCTGCAGCTTTCTCTGAACCCGGATCCGCAAAGCGATGAGCCACCGCGGGAGAGTTATGGAGAGACACTGATAGCAGAACATTTACAGGTCATTTTCAATGATGCGCCAGCAGACCGCTGGAGAAAGGCTGTTATCAGCTGGACATGGCGGATAAAAATTCTGCTGCATCTGGAAACCGAACTGATGGGCACACTCAGAGAGCGGGCTGAAGATGAAGCGATCAATGTCTTTGCCCGTAACCTGAATGATCTGCTAATGGCGGCTCCGGCCGGTATGCGCCCGACTATGGGGCTCGATCCCGGCCTGCGTACCGGCGTAAAAGTCGCCGTTGTCGATGCTACCGGTAAACTGGTAGCCACCGACACGGTATATCCGCACACCGGACAGACGGCCAAAGCCGCTGCCAGTGTGGCGGCGTTATGTACCCGCTATCAGGTTGATCTGGTGGCTATTGGTAATGGTACCGCCTCCCGGGAGACAGAACGCTTCTTCCTCGAGCTGCAAAAACAGTATCCGCAGGTAACGGCTCAGAAGGTTATTGTCAGCGAAGCGGGTGCCTCAGTGTACTCAGCCTCTGAACTGGCCGCCCTTGAGTTCCCTGATCTTGATGTCTCACTGCGTGGCGCCGTTTCCATTGCCCGCCGCTTACAGGACCCGTTGGCGGAGCTGGTGAAAATTGAACCCAAATCTATCGGGGTCGGACAGTATCAGCATGATGTCAGTCAGAGTCAGCTGGCGAAAAAACTGGACGCCGTGGTGGAAGACTGTGTTAACGCCGTCGGCGTTGACCTGAATACGGCATCCGTTCCCCTGCTGACCCGCGTTGCCGGACTGAGCCGGATGATGGCACAGAATATTGTCGACTGGCGGGATGAAAATGGCCGTTTCAGAAACCGTAAGCAGTTACTGAAAGTCAGCCGTCTGGGGCCAAAAGCCTTTGAACAGTGTGCCGGCTTTCTGCGGATCAGCCAGGGTGAAAACCCGCTGGATGCGTCTACCGTTCACCCGGAAGCCTATCCGGTGGTTGAACGCATTTTGCAGGCAACCGCGCAGAGTCTGCAGGAATTAATGGGTAACAGTCAGGCCGTTCATGCCCTGAAGCCTTCAGAATTTACCGATGAACGCTTCGGGTTGCCGACCGTTAACGATATCTTAAAAGAGCTTGAAAAACCGGGCCGGGATCCCCGTCCTGAATTTAAAACAGCGACCTTTGCTGAAGGTATCGATACGATGGCTGACTTACTGCCGGGGATGGTACTGGAAGGCTCGGTCACCAATGTGACGAACTTCGGGGCTTTTGTGGATATCGGCGTCCACCAGGACGGTCTGGTGCATATCTCGTCCCTGTCGGATAAATTTGTCGAAGACCCGCACAAGGTCGTGAAAGCCGGGGATATCGTCAAGGTCAAGGTCATGGATATCGACCTGCAACGTAAACGTATCGCCCTGACAATGCGTCTGGATGAGCAACCCGGCGAAACACGCAAACCGGGAGGCGGTGCCGCACCTGCAGGTCAGCCACGCCCTGCAGCCCGTCAGAACAACGGGAAAACACGTCCTAAAGCCACAGGCAACAGCGCAATGGAAGATGCTCTGGCCGCTGCATTTGGCAAAAAACGTTAATCTGATAAGCTCCCGTTCAGGGAGCTTTTTTCCGCTATTCAGCCCGCACTGACTTCCTGCGAGAGAATAACGTCCAGCGAAGCACGGTTATTCAGTGCTGCAGCCAGCTTCTGAAATGCCGGTGCTTTCTCATGTTCATCCAGGTGCTGACGTGAACTCCAGCGCTCCAGCATAATAAATTGTTGCGGCTGGCTGATATTTCGATGTAAGACATAAGATTCACACCCGGGCTCACCCTGCACTTCTTTCTCAGCCGTTTTTAAGGCTTCAGCGACCACTTTTTCTTCGCCCGATTTTGCTGTAATTGATGCAATAACTGTTATTACCTGGCTCATATCTGACCTTCTGATGGTTAATACGGGACCCCGGCAAACTGGCCGGCAGACAATGAATCTGTCTGAAAGTATGCAACTGCAGGCAGAAAAAAGACACCCCGACCGCATCAGAAGATAAACGGTAAAGCACAGACGGCTGAAGGCCGCCTGTGTAAAAGACACTATTTATAAACTTCCGCCGTGGCACTGATACGGCCATGTTCACGTCCGGAAATGACTCTGAAATAACGCCCCCCTTTCTCATCGGCCTGCCTGGATAACTCTGCTTTGGCATCCAGCGGAGAAGTCGCTTTCGAGGTGGTCGTAATCGTTCCTATCTTCTCCAGATGCTGACTGTCCACTTCCGCTTTGGTCACCTCTTCTGCAGCCCATGCTGAAAAAGACATTGCACCCGCGACGAATGCAGTTAACGAAAATTTCAATATATTCATAGGGTAAGCCTCTTACTTTTGGTTTTATAAAATACGTAAGAACAGGCAGCCCCTGACACATCAACCATGTCAGGAGCAGTCAGACAGTATCAGACAACAGAGGTAAATGAGGTTGTCCGACCGGATTATGCGCAAACGTCTAAAAAACAGACTGTTCACCGGGTCAAACTTTTACAAATCAGATGAAAAATCGATCAGCTGTTGGCAGAAGAGCTCAGGATGAGAAATAAAAGGCGCATGTCCGGCCTTAGGAATGATCAGTGACTGGCCGTGTCCGGTGTACTGGTCCACCTTAGGGACTATCGCTACCGGCACCAGCGCATCCAGCGCACCGTAGATACGCAGCACCGGAACCTTCAACGCGGAGAGTCCGGCCCGGAGGTCTGCGGATTGCAGAATAGAAAGCCCCCCGTTAAGTACATCGGCTGACGGTAAAGGTTGCGACAGGATAACTTCCCTGAGTTGCCGCGCATCCTGTCTGGCGGAGCCGGTTCCCAGGGTTTGTAACGCCATAAAACGTTCTACGGTTTTTTCAAAATGCAGACTCAGTTGTTGTCTGAACCCTTCCAGCACGGTCGGCTTTATCCCCGGCCACTGCTCCCGTTCACTGAAACAGGGGGAAGAAGAGATAGTGACCAATCCGCGTACTTTCTGTGGCGCGATCTGCACCACCCGGGTCGCGACCAGGCCGCCTAAAGACCAGCCGGCAATGAGCGCATTTTCCGGTAAATGTGGCAGTAATGTCCCGGTCATCTCCTCCAGCGTCATCGCAGAATAGCCCTGACTGCGGCCATAGCCAGGCAGATCGACGAGGTGTAACCGGAAATGCGGTCTTAATCTCTCCAGGACGCCAGACCATACTTCGGCATTCAAACCCCAGCCGTGCAATAGCACAAGATCCGTTTTTCCTTCTCCGCAACGGTGCCAGTAAAGCGACATAATGAAGTACTCCGGTTAAAAGTAAGAGGTTAGCATTTTCACTTTAAAAGGTAATTGCTGGCTGTGCCAGCTACCCGTGTCTTCGCCGGGGCGCGGGATCTGTAGTGCCTGTCAGCGCCGCTTGCCCCCACTCCCGCCGTTATGCTATCGCTGTGGTTTACCTGCAGCACCGGGGACGGAGGCCTGTGGCCGCTGTTTACTCAACCCTCCGCCCTGGCACCGGCTGGTCTGCGTCAGTGATTATCTCCCGCCGCTCAGCCGGTTACTGCATAAGTTCAAGTTTTCAGGATGTACCGCACTGCAGGTGATGTTTGCCAGACTGATTTTGCTAAGCTGGTTACAGCAGCGCAGAGTCTGTGGCCTGAGAAAACCGGATATTCTGGTGTGTTCACCATTGTACAAGCAGCGGCGATGGCAGCGGGGATTTAATCAGTCCGCATTACTCGCGCAACCCTTAGCCTATTGGCTATCCTGTGAGTATGCGCCGGAAGCGCTGATACGTACCCGGAAAACGGCATTACAACACCGGCTGAGTATTCAGCAAAGAAAGCGTAATCTGCGTCATGCATTTGCCACGGAGTTCGACTTTTCCGAACGCCATGTGGCGCTGGTGGACGATGTTGTCACCAGCGGCAGCACAGCAGGCGAAATATCACTCTTGCTCACCCGTGCAGGGGCGGCCAGTGTCCAGGTCTGGTGCCTGTGCCGCACCTTGTAGAGTCACGGTGATGGGCGTATTATTACCCACTGTTTCAGTCAACTATTGAGCCATACTATGATCCGTATTACTGACACTGCCCAGGAGCATTTTTCGAAACTGCTCGCTAAACAGGAAGAAGGCACCCAGATTCGTGTTTTCGTGATCAATCCGGGGACGCCCAGTGCAGAGTGTGGTGTTTCCTATTGCCCACCCGATGCGGTGGAAAGTACCGATACAGAGCTTAACTATGAGCGCCTGACCGCGTATGTCGATGAACTGAGTGCCCCTTACCTTGAAGATGCCGAAATCGACTTCGTGACAGATAACCTGGGCTCACAGCTCACGCTGAAAGCACCGAATGCCAAGATGCGTAAAGTGGCGGATGATGCCCCGTTGATTGATCGGGTGGAGTATCTGTTACAGGCACAGATTAACCCACAGCTTGCCAGCCACGGCGGTAAAGTCTCGTTGATGGAAATTACCGAAGACGGGTATGCGATTTTACAATTCGGCGGCGGATGCAACGGCTGTTCAATGGTTGATGTCACCCTGAAAGAAGGGATCGAAAAAGAGATGCTGGCTGCCTTCCCGGAACTGAAAGGGGTGCGTGACCTTACTGAGCACCAGCCGGGTGAACACTCTTACTACTGATTATCGTTATCCACCGTGTAAACACGGTGGATATTTGAATCAATCAGCACAGCACCAGCTGGACATCATGCTGCCGGATAACCCTGAGTAGTTCTTCCGGCGGTTTACGGTCAGTATACAGGCTGTCCAGCATACTGATATTCCCCAGATTCACCATCGCATTGCGTCCAAACTTTGAATGGTCGGTAACCAGGATCACATTACGTGAATTTTCAATGATCGCACGCTTCGTCCTGACTTCATGGTAATCAAACTCCAGTAACGTACCATCCATATCAATGCCACTGATCCCAAGAATGCCATAGTCCAGCCGGAACTGAGAGATAAAGTCCATCGTTGCTTCACCGATGATCCCTCCATCACGTGTCCGGACATCTCCGCCGGCAATAATGACTCTGAACTCCGGTTTTGCCATCAGCAACGTCGCCACATTCAGGTTATTGGTGACCACCTGCAGATGCTGATGGTTCAGTAAAGCATGGGCTACCGCTTCGGGTGTGGTGCCGATATCGATAAACAGCGTCGACCCTTCAGGGATCTGTGCGGCAACGCTGCGGGCAATACTGGCTTTTTCTTCGGAATACATCATCCGGCGATCATGCCATGCCGTATTCTCTGCGCTGGAGGGTAACGCCGCGCCACCGTGATGCCGCTGGATCTGGTTCTGCTCTGCAAGATCATTCAGATCCCGCCGGATTGTCTGCGGGCTGACCGAGAAATGTTCCACCAGCTCTTCAGTACTGACATATCCCTGCCGTTTAACCAGCTCAATAATGACGTCATGCCGCTGAGTCTGCTTCACTCTACCCTCCTCTGCAGGTTTTCCCTGACTTCTGTGTTCATCGTCAATGTTGTTTTCTGCGGGCCTGAGTATCGGCAAACGCCATCGCTAGCCCCACCAGTAAACCTGTAAAGTGCGCCATATTGGCGATATCCATCCCGAACAGACCGTAATACCCGACCACCAGCCATAAAATAGAGAACACAATTAATCCGCGTTCCAGATATACCCCGCTCTGCGGGTCTCTTTCACCCCGTAACCAGCAATATCCCATCAGTGCATAGACCACACCGGACAGGCCACCAAACCAGATCCCGCTGAATTTAGCCTGCATCCAGCCACTTAACAGGGCTGAAATGACAGTGATCACAAATAACTTTCCACTGCCCAGCCGTTTCTCAACCGCGCCGCCCAGATACCACCACCAGAGCAGGTTGAAGACGATATGCAGCAGAGAGAAATGAAGAAAAATATGGCTGACCCAGCGCCAGACCTGAAAATATTGTCCCGGTCCGTCAGGCCAGGATAACCAGCTTAAAACGGTTTCATCGCCGGCAATCTGCATCAGAATAAAAACGGCGATGCAGCTCACCATCACACTCATCGTCAGCGGGCCAGCCCGTTCACGAAGATTGGTCAGAAACTGCCCCCGCGGATATTCCATACGTAACCGGGTCGTACCGCTTTGCCAGCTCGCGGCCTGATAACGGGGATGATTGGGATCGCGCATAAACTGACTGAGTTCACTTTCGGTTAATGTCAGCTGATCTTCATCGTCCAGCCAGAGCTCGTAACTGTGCTGCTGCTGTTCAATATGCAACCTGACGCCGCGGGTTGCCATATAATCCACGAAAGCCTGTGCCATTCGCGGGTTCGTAAACTGCGTAATACATTTCATGACCTATCCCCAGTGCCGGACATTACCCCTGACAGTTATCGGTACGGATTTGTGCAGGAAACGCCATCCGCCAGGCATCAAAACCTCCGTCGACGCTATATACCTGATCAAACCCCTGATTAATAAGATATTGAGCCGCACCTTTACTGCTGTTTCCGTGGTAACAAAGGACTAATACCGGCTGGTCAAATTCCGCTTCTGCCATAAAATTGTTCAGAGTCCCGTTGGTCAGATGGAAAGCCTCCGCAACATGGGCCGCTTCAAAACTTTGCGGGTCGCGAATATCGACCAGAATAGCGCCCTGTTGTAACTTCTCCATTGCCTGCAGAACGTTAATGCACTCATAGGTTTCCATATCACTCTCTCTAATCAATCAGCTCACAGCCGCACATTGTAACCTGATCTTTGTTCTCCCGATAATCCGATAAATCACGAGCATCGGCGCTATTGCCCTCCGATTTTGTTATCTGCATCACGCTAAAATGTTTTCATCGGGTTAAATATTGGCATCAATGTTTGTTTTCGCCTATGCTAATGTTCGAAAACGAACATTGACTGATTATTCCGAACTCCGGAGGAAAGCGCGTGGAAACCAAAGATCTGATCGTCATCGGTGGTGGCATCAATGGTGCCGGAATTGCGGCAGATGCTGCGGGACGTGGCTTGTCAGTGCTGATACTGGAAGCCCGGGACTTTGCCTGTGCGACGTCCTCTGCAAGTTCGAAACTCATTCATGGTGGCTTACGCTATCTGGAACATTATGAATTCCGTCTGGTCAGCGAAGCGCTGGCCGAACGCGAAGTTTTACTGAAAATGGCTCCCCATCTCGCCTTCCCTATGCGTTTCCGCCTGCCGCACCGGCCACACCTTCGTCCGGCCTGGATGATCCGTATGGGATTATTTCTGTATGACCATTTGGGAAAACGAACCAGTCTGCCCGCCAGTAAAGGGATCACTTTCGGGGCCGATTCTGTACTGGACCCGGCCATTAACCGCGGCTTTGAATACTCAGACTGCTGGGTGGATGATGCCCGTATGGTGATTGCGAACGCTCAGGCGGTCGTCAGCCACGGGGGTGAAGTCAGAACCCGCACCCGGGTCACCCGGGCATGGCGTGAAAACGGTTTATGGATCGTCGAAGCGGTGGACAGTGACAGCGGTGAACACTTCCGCTGGCAGGCGAAAGGCCTGGTCAACGCTGCCGGCCCATGGGTGAAAGAATTCTTCGATAACGGTCTGGCGCTTAAATCACCTTACGGGATCCGGTTAATTAAGGGCAGTCATATCGTGGTTCCCCGTGTCCACCAGGGGAAAGAAGCGTATATCCTGCAAAATGAAGATCACCGTATTGTGTTCGTGATCCCGTGGATGAATGAGTTTTCAATTATCGGCACGACCGATGTGGAATACCACGGTGATCCGAAAGATGTGGCGATAGATGATAACGAAACAGACTATCTGCTGAAGGTATTCAATGATCATTTCCGTCATCACCTGACGCGCGAGGATATTGTCTGGACCTATTCCGGTGTCCGCCCGTTATGTGACGATGAATCCGACTCCCCTCAGGCAATCACTCGTGACTACACGCTGGATGTGCATGATGAGCATGGCAAGGCACCCTTGCTATCGGTGTTTGGCGGCAAGCTGACGACGTACCGCAAACTGGCTGAGCATGCGATGGAGAAGCTGGCTAAATATTATCCGAAGGCCGGGCCGGCCTGGACCAAAGAAAGTGTGCTGCCCGGCGGCCATTTTTCCGGCAGCCGTGAGGACTTTGCCGCCAGCCTGCGTCGCCGCTATCCGTTTATCACCGCGAATATGGCTATGCACTACGCCCGGACCTATGGCAGCAATACGGAAAAGGTACTGGGTGATGCACAGCGACTGGAAGATTTGGGCGAAAACTTTGGTCATGAATTTTATGAGGCAGAACTGCGCTATCTCGCCGACCACGAATGGGTTCATGAGGCGCAGGATGCGCTCTGGCGCCGGACAAAACAGGGGATGTGGCTGACAGAAGAACAACAGACCCGGGTCGGTGAGTGGCTAAAGACCCGGTATCGCACTCCTTCTGTACTTCCCGCATCTTTACCGGTTGCCGGGCTGTAATTTTCAGACAGTATAAAAACAGGAAGGCGGCCTGGTGGCCGCCTTCGTTTTGCCTGCATTCTTTGTCAGGCAACCCTGTTATCTCAGCCTGCTAACTGACGTAACATTCTTCTGAGGGGTTCCGCGGCTCCCCACAGTAGCTGGTCACCCACGGTGAAGGCCGACAGATATTGCGGCCCCATATTCAGTTTACGTAACCGCCCGACCGGTGTAGTCAGCGTTCCGGTCACTGCTGCCGGTGTCAGTTCACGCATAGACAACTCCCGATCATTAGGGACAACCTTCACCCATTCATTATGGCTGGCCAGTAATGATTCGATCTCCGGCAGAGAAATATCTTGCTTCAGTTTCAGGGTGAATGCCTGGCTATGGCAACGCAGTGCACCGACACGTACACAGAGCCCGTCGACCGGGATCGTCGATGACGTCGACAGAATTTTATTAGTCTCTGCCTGCCCCTTCCACTCTTCACGGCTCTGACCGTTATCCAGTTGTTTATCAATCCATGGGATCAGGCTGCCTGCCAGAGGAACACCGAAGTTATCGCCCGGCAAGGTGCCTGAACGCGTCAGTTCGGTCACTTTACGCTCAATATCCAGGATAGCGGAAGCCGGATCTTGCAGTTCTTTGGCAACATGATCATGCAGCATGCCCATCTGAGTGAGTAATTCACGCATATGACGCGCGCCACCGCCGGAAGCGGCCTGATAAGTCGCCACAGAGGCCCACTCAACCAGATCATTGGCGAACAACCCGCCCAGCGACATCAGCATCAGGCTGACGGTACAGTTCCCGCCGACGAAGGTTTTGATACCTTTTTCTAATCCACGCTGGATAACACTCTGATTCACCGGGTCGAGAATAATGATGGCATCGTCTTCCATGCGCAATGTGGACGCTGCATCAATCCAGTACCCCTGCCAGCCTGACGCCCGCAGCTTCGGATAGATATCGCTGGTATAGTCACCGCCCTGGCAGGTAATAATAATATCCAGCGCGCGCAGTGCTTCAATATCACTGGCATCCTGAAGTACGCCATTCTGACGGCCACCGAAGGCCGGTGCCGGCTGCCCATGCTGAGAGGTAGAAAAAAAGACCGGATTGATCGCATCAAAATCGCGCTCTTCACTCATTCTGGACATCAGTACGGAACCCACCATGCCGCGCCAGCCAATAAAACCTACATTTTTCATGTTGTGCCTGCTTATCCTGTATTCTGAGTTCTTTTACGCCGCATTGTCAGGAACCTTGACAACCGATCGTGAGATTATACGATCTGCAGGAAAATAATATCCCGCTCCGGAACTGATCACTGATGAAATACATCTTTTCCATCACCTCAGCCGGCCTGCATGTAATAATCAGATTTACCTATGACCCCCAACTCTACAAAATGCACACGCGCTGGCAAGTAAATAAATTCGATACGCCAGGCTTTTTTAATCATTGAACTAATATCAGCGCTGACCAAAGGATAAGACTGCCCCATGACAGAGATGATTTCCGTTACCGTACTCCTTTTATTGATCATGGATCCGCTGGGTAATTTACCCATCTTCATGTCAGTACTCAGACATCTCGAGCCAAGGCGGCGGCGGATCGTGATGATCCGCGAGCTGTTAATCGCTTTGGTTATCATGCTGCTGTTTTTGTTCACCGGGGAAAAAATTCTGGCCTTCCTGAATCTGCGCACAGAAACCGTGTCGATTTCCGGGGGAATTATTTTATTCCTGATCGCGATAAAAATGATTTTCCCCGGACCAGAGCACAGTGGCTCCGGCAACGGATTACCTGCGGGTGAAGAACCTTTTCTGGTTCCTTTGGCTATCCCTCTCGTCGCCGGCCCCTCATTACTGGCCACATTGATGCTGATGTCTCATCAATATCCGGGGTCTTTGGGCATGCTGGTTCTGTCTCTGCTCCTCGCCTGGGCGATTACCTCGACCATTTTATTACTTTCCGGGGTGTTCCTGAGGTTGCTGGGTGACAAAGGAGTTAATGCGCTGGAACGGCTGATGGGGTTGATCCTGATTATGCTGGCCACACAGATGTTTCTTGATGGTGTGCGGGCCTACCTTAAACTCTAGAAACCGGGCGCAGCAGTTCTGTGCTGCTGCGCCTCAGTAAGTCTGTCAGACGCCTGATTAGCTTAACAACGTAAAGGCTATCATGCCGATAATTCCCCCGGTGGTACCCAGGATAGTTTCCATCAGCGTCCAGGTCTTCAGTGTTTCTGCCTCAGTTGCTCCGGTAAAGCGACCAAACAGCCAGAATCCTGCATCATTCACATGACTACAGATAATTGAACCGCCACCAATACAGATGGACAGTGCAGCCAGTTGTGCACCGTTGTAATGTAAGGGGCCGATGACCGGCATAATCAACCCCACTGCGGTCAGACAGGCCACCGTTGCTGACCCCTGAATAATCCGTACCGCCCCCGCAAGAATAAAACAGGCCAAAGCTACCGGCATGCCAGCCCCGGCAATGGCATGACCCAGTGCAGGGCCTACACCCGAATCCACCAGCACCTGCTTAAAGACCCCCCCGGCACCGATCACCAACAGAATAATGCCCGCCGGTTGCAGAGCTTCCCCGCAAATCTGCATCACACGGGACTTATCCATTCCCTGACGCCGCGCCAGACCATAAATAGTGATCAGACACGCCAGTAAAATCGCAATAAAGGGATGGCCTACGAACTCCAGGATGTTATAGAGACGGGAACCCTGTTCCACAAAATGGGCTCCGATAGTTTTCAGGCCAACCAGCACCAAAGGGAAGAGGATCAGGGACAGGCTGAAACCAAATGACGGCAGCGTCTGCTGATCAGTCGGTGGCCGGAAGCTCTCTTCCGGCAAAGTGAAATGCACATGACGGGCAATAAAACTGCCAAATAATGGCCCTGCAATCAGCATACCCGGGATCGCAGCGCAGAGACCTAACAAGATCATCCAGCCGAAATCGGCATGCATCTGCGCTGCCAGTAGCATCGGGGCGGGACCGGGAAGAACAAAAGCCGCAGCCGCCGCAACGCCCGCAAACAACGGTATCACCAGTCTGACCAGGTTTCCGCCGGTACGTTTTGCCACGGCGAAGGCAATGCTTATCAGCAGTACGACGGCAACTTCGAAGAACAGTGGCAGTGCACAAATGAATCCGGCAATGCCCATAGCATAGTGTGCGCGCTGTTCACCAAAGGTTTTCAGCATACGCATGGCTATCTGATCGACCGCACCGGTTTCATGCAGTATTTTGCCGAACATGGATCCCAGCGCCACGACAATGGCCAGAAAGCCTAGCGTGCCGCCCATTCCCTGCTGCATAGTTTCGGTAATTTTTTCCAGAGGCATCCCGGACAGGATCCCGGCACCGACCGATACCAGCATCAGGGCAACAAACGCATGTAAACGGGCCTTCATCACCAGCAGTAACAACAGAAGAACTGACCCCACCGCCGTAAGAACAAGTGTTGCGGTACTCATCATTGTCAGTCCTTAGTGAATTGCGTCTTTAATCGCTCCGACAGTCGCCGAAACCACCTCGTCAATGGACTGCCGGATATCCACCGCCACGACATCGGTCTCTTCCGCATCAGGCTCTTCCAGCGTCGAGAACTGGGTCACCAGCATCGAGGGTTTAAAGAAATGTCCCTTACGGGCTTTGAGGCGCGATTCGATAGTATCGAAGTCCCCTTTCAGGTAAATGAATTTCAGATTGCTGTTACCTTTACGAAGGATGTCCCGATAACTTTTTTTCAGCGAGGAACATACAATTAACGATACAGCCTGAGTCCTTTGCATGGCAAAAGCTGCATCATTAATGGCCTGCAACCAGGGCTGACGATCCTTGTCATCCAGCGGATGCCCGTCAGCCATTTTCAGAATATTTGCACGGGGATGCAGGAAATCACCATCCAGGAAGGCTGTCTGCAACTGCTGTGCAACCCTGTTGGCAACAACTGATTTCCCGCTACCTGAGACGCCCATCAGAATAAAGACATAATGTTTTGAAGAGGGTGTAGACATTGTTCGCTCCGACAAATGTTACCGATAACAATTAATCAAAACATTGTCATGAGTCGTTCATTTTCTGGCAACACATTAAGTGTGAAAAATATCAAACTGTGAACTGAATCATAAAAACAGGTTAAATACTGCTCCCGGTATCAATCTTAAAACCAAGATCACGGACAGGCTCTGTGACCTCTTCTCCTCTGAGTCGCTGCAATAACATGGCTGCAGCTTCTTCACCGATCTGCTTACGTGGAGTGACTACTGTTGCCAGTGCGGGGGAGACAACACGGGTAATGTCATGTCCATGAAAACCGCTAATCGCAATCTGTTCCGGTACACGCAGCCCCAGACGCTGGCATTCAAACATCGCCCCGACCGCCAGATCATCATTGGTACAGCACAGGCTGTCCATCTGCGGAAATCGCCGTAACGCTTCTTTCAGTAATATCGCCCCGGTGGTAAACGAGGAGGCAGTTGCACTCATGACTGAAAGGGGTTCAAGCCCGGCCTCTTCCATCGCCCGCTGATATCCCTGCTGTTTCCGGAGGGTTCGTTCATCGAGGCGAGCCCCCAGATAAACCGTTGAGCGGTATCCGCGGCGGATAAGTGTCTCTGCCATTTGCCGTGCGGCTTCAGTGTTATCAAAACCCACCGCCATATCCAGACAGGGCGAGACAGAGTCCATAATTTCTACCACCGGAATCCCCGCCGTTTCCAGCATTCGTAAAGTGGCTGGTGTATGGGTTCTCTCTGTCAGGATCACCCCATCGACATTCCAGCCCAGCAGGGAGCGCAACTGTCGCTCTTCTTTTTCGGCCTGATAGCCGAAATGAGCCACCAATGTCTGATAACCGGCGGCATCGTTGACGGTTTCTATGCCCTTCAGGACATCCGCAAATACATGATTGGTCAGTGAAGGAAGTAATACACCAATGGCCTTGCTGGTCGCATTCGACAGCATCTCCGGGACCCGGTTAGGGATATACCCTAACTCATCCAGCACAACAGCAATGCGCTGGCCTAATGCGTCGGAGACTTGTTCCGGATTACGCAGAAAACGGCTGACCGTCATTTTAGTGACACCCAGTTTGTCTGCAACATCCTGAAGTACCGGTCTTTTTTTCTTCATGGTCATAGGAACTCATTCCCGTCTGGAGTCGCCTGAGTTTACCATTAAACACCGGTACAAAAATGCCCTGTGAGCGATCCAGCTCACAGGGCATAACTTTTTATCGTGATTGATCAGACCGGCGGTAAATCGAAGATAAGGACTTCAGCGTCCTCTTCCGCCTGCAGTGTCAGAGAAGACTCTTCTGTCAGCGCAAGTGCATCACTGGCTTTCATCAACTGGTCATTGATGGCAAGCTTACCTTTCACCACCTGAACCCAGTAATTCCGCCCGCTATCCAGCGAAATATGCTGTGTCTCGCCGGCCGGCACGACCTGCCGGGACAGTGTCATATCCTGCCAGACTTTTAATGAGTCTTCCCGGCCATCAGGAGTTAAAACCCATTGCCGGCCCCGGGGGTCGTCAAAGCGTTTCTGCTCATAACGGGGCTCAACACCGGCCCGCTGAGGAATAATCCAGATCTGATACAGATGCAACGGCTCCGTCGCGCTCGGATTATATTCCGAATGGCGGACACCGGTGCCTGCGCTCATGATCTGGAATTCTCCTGCCGGGATCTGTTCTTTGTTCCCCATGCTGTCCTGGTGCTCTACCGTACCGGACAGCACATAAGTCAGGATTTCCATATCCTTATGGGGATGTGTCCCGAACCCCTGACCCGGGGCGATAATATCTTCGTTAATAACCCGTAAGGCCGAAAAACCCATAAAGTCAGGGTCATAATAGTTGGCGAAAGAAAAGGTATGCCAGCTCTTCAGCCAGCCATGCTGTGCGTGACCACGATCTTCTGCTTTGCGTAAATAAATCATCTCAGACTCCTTAATTTTTTACAGTCTGACGCTGATCACGCAGAAAAAATAGCTGAAAAAGTTCACGCCTCTGTTCAAAAAAAATGAATGATATTCCACGGCGGGGGCCCGGGTCGCGGTAAAAAAAAAGCCAGCCCCGAAGGCTGGCAAATTAATACCGGAAGCAATGTGAGCAATGTCGTCTCTCCACCGGATGTCCGCAAAGGATGACCGGTGAAGATGTGGTAATAATAATCATTATCATTACTATTTGTAAAGCAGGATCTCTGCTTTTTTATCTTTATGCCTCATCAGACTATGCTGAAAACCACCGACGTCACACTCCCGCCCTTCCGGTTCGTTGCCCGATAGCGGAGGCAGACCTATACTTTACTGATGTGATATCTGAAGGGAGAACATCATGCTCAAACCGCTGCCAGTAATCACGGCCCTGGTCCTGGCTCTGCCGCTGCTTTGCTTCGCTGACGTCAGTAGTAACCCGTTAAACCCGACACAACCCGGGGCGGTATATAATCCGTCACAAAAACGGATGCAGGACCAGATGGAAATGCAGCAACAAACGGAGCAGATGAAGCTGCATAACGAACAGCAACAACAATCACAAAAGATCCAGCAAACGATCACCCGGCAGCAGGAGCAGGCGAGACAACGACTCAGCAGTACCCAACCCTGAGTGCTGCAGATGCCCGCCCGTTGGCGTCTTATGCAGTGAAACCGGGACCAATAACATCAATACAGTCGGTACAGATCATATCGACACCCCACTCCAGAAGCTCCCGGGCTCGCTGCGGGTCATTTACTGTATACACCAGAATACGTAATCCGGCGGCTTTGATCTGCCGGGTGCGCGCTGCATCCAGCAACCGGTGATTAAGATGGAGGGCAACGCAGCCGAGCTCATCCGTCAGAGCCTGCCAGTCATCCTGCCATTCATCCAGTAACAGGCCACGGGGCAGTTCCGGCACCGCATCACGGGCGGCCGCCAGCGCCTGAGGTGAAAATGACGACAGCAAGGGAGCAACCTGCCCCAGCCATAACGTTCTGGCTGCCAGGGCAACTTCACGACCGGTCAGTTCGTCCTGCCCGGTGGTGGGCTTAATTTCAATATTGGCTTTCATCCCGTACTGCCGGCAACGTTCAGCCACCTGTGTCAGCAGCGCCGGGGGTTCATTGATGAAGGTATCGCTGAACCAGCGACCGGCATCCAGTGTCGATAAGGCTTGCCAGTTCTGTTGTCCGGCAATGCCCTGGCCATTGGTTGTTCGTTCCAGGGTGTCATCGTGCAACAAAAAGATCTGATGATCTTTTGAGAGCTTTGCATCAAACTCGATCATGGTGTGCCCGTAATGGTGCCCGACGTCGATAGCCGCCAGGGTATTTTCCGGTGCCAGTTTTCCGCCGCCGCGATGAGCCACAATGTGCGGGTAAGGCCAGGGCTGAGTTTTCATACCAGGCGTTGTCCTGTAGTGGTGTCAAAATAATGTCGTGCGGTCAGCGGAAACTCCAGCCACAGTAATGACCCGGGCTGCGGACGTTGCTCATGAGGCAAACGGACCACCAGACGATGTTCCCCGATTTTACCATGGACTAAGTTATCTGCGCCGAGGATTTCCAGTGTATCAACCTGCATCGGTACTCCGCCTGCTTCCCGGGAACAAACCTTAATATGTTCCGGGCGGACCCCTAACGTTATCTGCCGGTTGGCCAGGCCGGGTTGCTGCTGACTTAGAGGAAGGTGACACTGCGGGTCAAGGATAATATCCCGTCCATCAGCACTGACTTTCCCCGGCAACAGATTCATGGCCGGCGAGCCGATAAATGCCGCAACAAAAGTGGTTGCCGGTTTCTCATACACTTCCACCGGTGTTCCGACCTGCTCAACAATGCCTTTATTCATCACCATAACGCGCTGAGCCAGCGTCATAGCTTCGACCTGGTCGTGGGTCACATAGAGACTGGTGGTTTTGAGCCGCTGATGAAGTTGCTGCAGCTCCAGACGCATCTGCACCCGCAATCGTGCATCCAGGTTAGAGAGGGGTTCATCAAACAGGAACACCGATGGCTCCCGTACAATGGCCCGTCCCATCGCAACGCGCTGACGTTGTCCTCCCGATAATTCACGCGGATGACGGGTCAGTAAGGCATCCAGTTCCAGGCTGCGAGCCGCTTGCAGGACCTTCTGGCGGATCTGCTCTTTACCCATCCCCCGGATGCGGAGTCCGTACCCCATATTCTGCTCAACCGTCATATGCGGGTATAACGCATAATTCTGGAACACCATCGCAATACCGCGATCTTTCGGTTCAAGCGTGGTGACACACTGATTATCAATATAAATATCACCGGAGCTCACCGTCTCCAGACCTGCCACCATTCTCAGTAAGGTCGACTTTCCGCAACCGGAAGGACCGACCATCACCATAAATTCGCCTTCTTCAATCGTAATATTCAGCGGCTGGATAATCCGGTTTTTACCATCATACGATTTTGTTACTGCCTGAAAATGTACACTTGCCATAACTTATTTCTCACTTTCTACCAGGCCTTTCACAAAGGCACGCTGCATAATAATCACGACGAGTAACGGTGGGATCAGGGTAAGAAGCATCGCTGCCATTACCAGGTTCCACTGTGTCACGCCATCCCCCAGCGATATCATTCCACGTATGCCCGCCACTGCGGTGCTCATCCGTGAATCACTGGTGATGAGCAGGGGCCAGAGATACTGGTTCCAGCCATAGATAAAGGTGATCACAAACAGGGCTGCCAGATTGGTTTTAGATAACGGCAATACAATGTCAAAGAAGAACCGCATCGGGCTGGCACCATCAATACGGGCAGCTTCAATCAGCTCATTCGGTAACGACAGGAAGAACTGCCGGAACAAAAAGGTGGCCGTGGCCGATGCCATCATCGGCAATATCAATCCGTTATAACTGTTGAGCATATGCAACTGTGACACTACTTCCACGGTCGGAAAGATACGGACTTCGACAGGTAACATCAGCGTGATGAAGATCATCCAGAAAAAGAACTGACGCAGCGGAAAACGAAACCAGACCAGCGCAAATGCAGAGATGATTGAAATGGAAATCTTACCTACCGTGATACCTAATGCCATAATCGTACTGTTCAGTAACATATGTCCGATAGGCGGGCTCCCGGGGCTGACGCCTTGCGTCCAGATAGTATGAATGTTTTGCCAGAGATGGCTCCCGGGCAACAACGATATCGGGGATTGGAACACTTCATGGTTATCCATGCTCGCCGCAACCACCGCGACATAAATAGGGAACAAAATGGTCAGGATACCCAGCCATAGCATGATGTGACTGAAGATATCCAGGCCACGACGATTTTCTATCATTGGTAGCGCACCTTACGTTCGATATACCGGAACTGAACGACCGTCAGCAGAATGACAATCACCATTAACACCACTGACTGAGCTGCCGAGGCACTCAGGTCCAGCCCCGTGAACCCTTCACGATAAATTTTATAAATCAGGGTCGTCGTGGACTGTACCGGACCGCCCTGGGTCGCCGCATCAATGACAGGGAAGGTATCAAAGAAGGCATACACCAGATTGACGACCAGCAGGAAGAAACTCACCGGGGTGATCAATGGCAAAGAAAGATGGATAAACCGGCGCACGGGCCCGGCACCGTCCAGTGCGGCGGCTTCGACCAGAGAACGGGGGATTGCCTGTAATGCTGCGAAGAAAAACAGGAAGTTATAACTTAACTGCTGCCAGACGGATGCCAGGACAACCAGGACCATGGCCTGACCACTATTTTGTGCATGATTCCAGTTATAGCCCATTAATTGCAGCGCATGGCTTAACACCCCCATCCCCGGGTTAAACAGGAACATCCAGAGTACGGCGGCTATCGCCGGGGATACGGCATAGGGCAGCAACAGTAATGTCTGATAAAACTTCTTCAGGCGCAGAACATGATCCACCAGTGCCGCAAATAGCAGTGAAATTACCAGGCCTATCCCGGTCACCAGGCCACTGAAAATTATTGTCGTACGGAATGAGTCCAGGTAATACGGGTCCCGGAACAGTTCATAAAAGTTTTCAAGTCCGACAAAGCGGGAAGAGAATCCGAACGGGTCCAGATTCTCGAGTGAATACCATAGCGCTTCACTGGCCGGCCAGATGAAAAAAATAAGCGTGACCGCCAGCTGTGGCAACAGCAGCAGGTAAGGCAAAACACGCTGATGAAATACGGGGCGGGAAGATGACATTGTTCGAAGACCTCAGGCGGTAATACGATAAAAGCTACCCTCCCGGACCTGCCTGACGGTAAGGCCTGAGAGGGTATTGCGGATGCCGGGGTTACTGAACCTGCTGTTGGAAACGTTCCAGCAACAGATTTCCACGTTGAACCGCGTTATCCAGCGCGACTTTCGGGGTTTCTTTACCCGTCCAGACGCTTTCCAGTTCTTCATCAATAACCGTACGGATTTGCGGCATATTGCCAAGGCGTAAACCTTTGGTGAATGGCAGTGGCGGCTTGTTCAGCATCTGTTTCATCGCAATATCTTCGCCGGGGTGCTTTTTATAGAATCCCTGCTGGCGGGTCAGGTCATAAGCCGCCACTGTGGCAGGCAGATAGCCGGTTTTCTGATGCCACTCAGCCGCAATCGCAGGCCCGGCCAGGAACTTCATAAATTCGGCCACGCCTTTATACGTCTGAGCGTTCTGACCGCGCATCACCCACAGGCTGGCTCCGCCGATCATGGCATTCTGCGGTGCTTTTTTGTCCGTTGCATCGTAAGGCAGCATGCCGACACCAAAGTTAAATTTGGCATACTGGCGAATATCGGCCAGAGAGGCAGACGAAGCGGTCGTCATACCGCATTCACCACTATAGAATTTCGCGGTAGATTCATCCTTACGACCGTAATAGGTGAACGTCCCGGCTTTATTCATCTGTTCCAGCATTTCGATATGACGGATCTGTTCCGGCCCGTTAAACACCAGTTTCGCGTCAGTGCCATCAAAACCATTATTCTCTGTCGCGAAAGGCAGACCGTGCCAGGCGCTGAACTCTTCGAGCTGGATCCAACCCTGCCAGCCACTCGCATAGCCACAATTCATTCCGGACTTACGTAATGCAGCCGCATCTGTTGCCAGTTCCTGCCAGGTCACCGGCGGCTTTTCAGGATCCAGCCCTGCTTTTTTGAAGGCATCTTTGTTGTAATAAAGCACCGGGGTCGAACTGTTGAAAGGCTCAGAGAGGAGCTGTCCGGTTTTCGCATCGGAATAATAACTGGCAATGGTCGGAACAAACTGTTTTTCATCAAACGGGATACCGGCATCTTTGAATACCTGATAAACAGGTTTAATGGCGTGGGATGCCATCATGGTTGCTGTGCCGACTTCATAGACCTGTAATATTGCCGGCGCATTTCCGCCACGAACAGCAGCGATGCCCGCAGCAAGACTTTGTTCATAATTCCCTTTATAGACAGGGACAATTTTATAGTCAGGATGTTGCTGGTTAAAACGCTGAGCCAGAGAGTTAACTTCTGTCCCCAACGCACCATCCATGGAGTGCCAGAAAGGTATTTCAGTAACTGCAAACGCATTACTACTCAGGCCGGAGGCCAGTAACAACCCTGCTGCATAGTGACGTATTTTTATTGCTGACATAGTTTTATCCTGTGGCATTAACTGTCCGCTAAGAGATTCGCGAGCTAAAATGACACGGAAAAATGACAGAAAAATTAATTGAAGATGTCAGTTATATGACCAAAGAATGACAGGGGGACCGGTTGGCCGGGGAAGAAGTTAAACATCAGGCATGATAAATGGCGCTGGCGCGGCTTTCAGCCCATAAAAAAGGGCGGCTACCAAGGCCACCCTTCTGAAAAATATCCGGATCAGGCTTCGATAGCCACCCGGAGTTTTTTCATGGCATTTTTTTCCAGCTGGCGAACACGTTCTGCAGAAACACCGTACTGATCGGCCAGTTCCTGCAGCGTTGTTTTACTGTCTTCATCCAGCCAGCGGGCACGGATAATGTTCTGACTGCGTTCATCCAGCCCCTGCATAGCATCACTTAACTTATCCGCCGCATGGGCTTCCCAGTTATCTTCTTCGATACCATCAGCGAAGTCAGACGCTTTATCCTGCAGGTACAGCATAGGAGCCATCGATTTCCCTTCGCTGCTTTCATCTTCCGGCGTCGGGTCAAATGTCATATCCTGAGCAGCCATCCGTGATTCCATTTCACGCACATCTTTGCTGCTGACGCCCAGTTCGCGGGCAACCATTTCGACTTCATCCTGATTAAACCAGCCGAGGCGTTGTTTAGTTTTACGCAGGTTAAAGAACAGCTTACGCTGAGCTTTCGTCGTGGCCACTTTCACGATGCGCCAGTTACGCAGTACATATTCGTGGATTTCTGCTTTGATCCAGTGGACAGCAAAGGAGACCAGGCGCACACCCACTTCCGGATTAAAACGACGTACCGCTTTCATCAGGCCGATATTACCTTCCTGAATAAGATCCGCCTGGGGCAGGCCATAACCTGCATAATTACGAGCAATATGAACCACAAAGCGCAGATGTGACAGGATCAGCTTTTTAGCTGCATCCAGATCGCCCTGGTAATGCAGCCGTTCAGCCAGCGCTTTTTCCTCGTCGGCTGTCAGCATCGGGCAGCCATTAGCGGCCCGGATATATGCATCCAGATTACCCAGAGGAGCAATAGCTAAAGCATGCATTTCTTTGGTCATTCAAACCCTCTCAGAATTATTAAAAAATATTGCCTGATCCTTACCACAACCGGCACCTACATTATGTCAGCCGTGCCCAAAGATCGAAAGCAATGCGTGCTATTAATCAGTAAGACACTAAAGTTATCCACAGGTTCATTCTTTGTTGTGAATAATTCCGACGGAGATACCGGAGGTACTGCGGGGAAATTATCCTCTGCTCCCCGACACATGGCAACAGAGGATAATTATAGCAAAAAAACATTACTCCGGATTACTGGGGTGTAAAACGGCGTAAATGTTGTGCAGTCGCAAGCCAGGCGGCAACCCAGCCAACAATGGCAGAGACCAGCAGCAGCAGCAGGGCTTCGTCGAACGAAAATCCTTTTAAATCAAAGGAGGTACTGAAGACACTTGCCACATGTGACACAACCGACTCAAGGCGAAACACCAAAAACTCGGAGAGGATCAGCGAAACAAAAGCCCCTGATAAGCCCAGCATGGCACCGCCATAGACAAATGGCCGTAAGATAAACCCATCCGTTGCACCAAGAAGTTTCTGTACATTGATGGTATCTCTGCGGGCAAAGATACTAAGCCTTACGCTGTTGCCGATAACGAGGAACACCGCCACCACCATCAGCAACCCAATCATCAGAGCCACCTGGCCGACCAGCCCCGTTAAGGCAGACAAGCGGGCAAACCAACTGTCATCCATACGTACCTGGTCAATACCACTGACCTTCGCCACCCGATCACGCAATGTATTCATGGTGTCTGAGTTCTGGAAGTTAAGTTTCGGTGTAATAATCGCCACCGCAGGTAATGGGTTCTGCTCAAGCATATCCATCGCGCCACCGAAACCGGACCAGTTGCGGAACTCGTTCAAGGCTTCTTCGCGACTCAGATAATCGACATGTTCCACACCCTCGGTCTGTTTCAGCTGATTAATCACATTTTGCGCAGCATCATCATCGAGTGTCTTCGACAAATAGACCGTCAGCTGAGGCGCCGGATACCATTCGTTCGCCGCCTGGTCGACGTTCTTCCAGACGATATAACACACACTTGGCAGCGTCAGTGAGATAGCGATGACCGTGACCGTCAGTAGTGTAGCCAGTGGCTGACGTAACATATCAGACAACATCCCGCGCCAGGCATAGTGCCATTGCTCCTGCCAGCCACCGCGCAGTGCTTTCTCTTTCGAAACCCGCTTTGGTTTTGGCTTCGTCCGGGGCCTGGCGGCCGCGGCCGGTGCCTTTTTAACCCGGCGGTTTACCTGATTACCCTTGCCAAACTTCATGCCACTCCCCCATGTAATCGTCCCTGACTGAGGGTCATAACACGATAATTCCTACGGGAAATAAGAGACATATCATGAGTTGCCATCAGGACAGTGACACCAACGCGATTAAATTCTTCAAATAAACGCAGTATATCTTCTGATAATGCGTGATCGAGGTTACCGGTCGGTTCATCGGCCAGCAATAATGCTGGTTTATTAACAACGGCTCTGGCAATACCGACACGTTGTTGTTCACCGCCGGAGAGCTGAATCGGGAAACTCTTCGCTTTATCGAGCAGACCCACTTTATCCAGGGCAGCGGAAACCCTGCGGCGAATATCTTCACCGCTGGCGCCGGAGATAATTAACGGGATAGCAATGTTGTCATACACGGTTCTGTCCATCAGCAGATGGTGATCCTGGAAGATCATACCAATCTGACGGCGCAGGAACGGCACCTCGCTATTGCGTAAACGCGTAATATTATGTCCGCTAAACCAGATTTGTCCGGCACTGGGGCGTTCGATCCCGCAGATAAGTTTGAGTAAGGTACTCTTACCTGCCCCGGAATGACCGGTCAAAAACGCCATTTCTCCCTGACGCAGATGAAAATCTACGCCCTGAAGCGCCTGGCGTCCTCCCAGATATGCTTTACTGACCTCTTCAAAGCGAATCATCCAAATTAGTCCTCTCGGGCAAACAATGCCTCTATAAAATCGCCGGCCTTAAATGGCCGTAAATCATCGATGCTTTCTCCGACACCGATGTATCGGATAGGAATACCGAACTGGTCTGCCACAGAGAAAATCACTCCCCCTTTCGCCGTACCGTCCAGCTTAGTCAGTGTAATACCGGTCAGACCAACCGCTTCATGGAACAACTTTGTCTGGCTGACGGCATTCTGCCCTGTGCTGGCATCAATGGTCAGCATCACTTCATGCGGCGCACTGTCATCCAGTTTACCCATCACGCGGGTGATTTTTTTCAGCTCTTCCATCAGGTGCGATTTATTCTGCAACCGGCCTGCGGTGTCCGCAATCAACACATCAACTCCACGGGATTTAGCGGCCTGAATCGCATCAAAAATCACCGAGGCTGAATCCGCACCGGTATGCTGGGAAACGACCGGGATATTATTGCGCTGTCCCCAGACTTCCAGTTGCTCTACCGCGGCTGCACGGAAAGTATCCCCGGCGGCCAGCATTACCGATTTTCCTTCCGACTGATACTGACGCGCCAGCTTACCGATAGTGGTTGTTTTACCCACACCATTAACACCGACCATCAGGATAACAAACGGTGTTTTTCCTTCAATATCCAGCGGTTGCTCAACCTTATCCAGAATAGCAGACATTTCCTGCTTCAGAATGCCATACAGCGCTTCAGCATCACGCAGCTGTTTGCGGCTTGCCTGAGCAGTGAGGTTACTGATGATTTTACGGGTGGTATCGACGCCAACATCTGCGATAAGTAGTTGTTCTTCAAGCTCTTCGAACAGTTCATCGTCGATTTTTTTTCCGCGGAATAACCCGATAAAACCGGTACCGAGGTTCTGTCGTGTTTTGACCAGACTGCGTTTTAAACGGGCGAAGAATCCTTCGCGGACAGGTCGTTCCTGCTCGGTAATAATCCCCGTTTCTGCAACCGTTTCTTCGCTCTCTTCCGGACTAATCTTAGACGTTTCCGCCGGGGTTTCCGGCACGTCTTCGATCAGTTCCGGCTGTTCCGCCAGTTGCTCTGCTTCAGTTTCAGTCGCAGGAGGAATTTCCGGGGCTGGCTCCGGGGTCGGCTGTTCAGCTTCCACGCGTTCAATCGCCGGCGCGGTAATACTCTGAGTGACCGGGGCTACCGACTGCGGTTGTTCAATAATGGTCCCTGGTAACTCCGGTTCTACCGGCTCAGACAGTGCTGCTTTATCGGCGTCAGAGACCAACGGTTTGCTTTCCGGCACCTCTGCTTTTTCAGGTTCGGTCTTGTGAACCGTCTCAGCCACATCAGGCACTGGCGCCGCGTCGTGCACCCGGTGCTCGCCACCGGTCTCAGTGAGTCCGGATGTCTCCTCCACAGGCGTTTCTGACCCGGCTGCCGTCTTCAGTGCGCTTTCATCTTCCCCCGCAGTCTCTTCCTTTGTCGGGAGATCCGTTACATGTTCAGGTTCTGCGGGGACGCCTGGTTCAGCGGTAACGTCCGCTGTTTCCTTTTGTTGTTCTTCAGGCTCTGCATTTTTCTCTTCATCACGGCCAAAGCCCAGCCAGGAGAAAAAGCCCCGTTTTTTTTCTTTTGCCATTATGCAGCAACGCTCCTTTCGGCCCGAACCAGGAAGATAATCCCTTCCGTACAGAGATATTCGGGACTTCTGTTTAATTTATCAGATACCTGCCGGTCTTATACGGCCGCCAGGTATCGCGAATGCATGGTCAGATAGTCTACCATTTTCCAGGCATTGCATTACAGCACCCTTTTTTACCGTTGCTGATTACGTCAGTAGCTGCCCGGATAGAGCGTTCCTCCATTGCTGCCATGCGCGATCACAGGAAATCGTCCGAAAAACGGTGGGTATTTTAAATCTATGGATTGAAAATAATTGAAGAAAAATCATTTATTGAAGATAATAGCATCGAGCTACTATGTGATTTAAATTATGTTAAATGACATGTAAATTTGTCATCGCTATTATGATATCAATCTGCAAAACCAGTAAAATAAAAATAAATTAAACCAATGAGTTAAAATGCAATCAAATGCTAAAACTCTCCTCCCACCATTCCTCTGATGCATAAAGTCATGCTAAAGAAGAAGCATCCTTAATGTAAAACTTAAAAATGAACAATTTTCATACAGAACTGGTTAACAAAAGGCACCCATATGATAAATCACACATTGATTTAACATATGTAACCCACTTCTATTGCAATCAAAAAAAAATTGACGCTGTAACAGAACTGCTAAAGCAATATGAACAATATCCCAGTGAATTGCTTGACAGAATAGAGTTCGTTATTATCGATGATTGCTCGCCAATCGAATATGAAATCCCCGACATAAATCTTAATTTCAGATGGTTAAGAATAACAACAGATATACAATGGAATCAGGGAGGCGCAAGGAATCTGGGTGTCACTTTCGCCAAGTCAGATAAGATTTTACTTTCTGACCTCGACCATGCTTTCCCGGCAGAAACACTCGAGTATCTCGCTAATCGGCGTAACCCAGGGCGGAATTTTTATAAGTTATATCGTAAGCGCTCTAATGGTGAATATTACAAAGGCCACTCTAACCTGTTTTTTATGAGCCGTTCACGTTTCCTTCGTTTTCATGGATATGATGAGGAATACTGTGGCAATTACGGAGCTGAAGATTATCGCTTTGTTAAATACCATAAATACCATGGGTCGCGACAAGGGTACCTGCCAAAAAAAATATGGTGTTATGAACGCGAAGTCAATCGCAGTGAAAGCTACCATAGCCTGGTGCGGGATTTAACTGCTAACACACCTGTTGATCTCCGTAAAAAAGCAGAATGTGAAACTTTTGGTGGTGAATATGGCCACAGCAGAATTTTCCTGAATTTTGACTGGGTTACTCTCGGCAAAGGAACTCGCAAACCTTCGGTGCTTCCTCCGATACGCCCTTACTGGAAAATGACATGGTGGTGGCGCTGGTTTAACTCTTCAGCAGCCCGTTAAATGTAATAAAGTTAATCGCACGGCCCGGTAATTCATTAACGTATTCTGCCAGGCCGGGCTTGACTATGCCTTTCTGATAACTCTCGTTTAAAGACCGTGAATTCTGACATCTTATTATTTCACCCTAATAAAAACACATTCCAATAAGTAAAATCATTACTCTTATAATACGTCTTTGTTATCTAAGGCAGTTAAATTTATCGTATTACTTCCCCTTAAATGGATAAAATCCATGGCACCTTTAATGTTAAATTATAGTCAAAGCCTGATATAACCACCCACTTTATTTATTTCAAAATCCATATTATCGACACTTATGACCAAATAATTTAAATTACGCAATATTTAACACCAATCCCAGGCTCATTTTTCGCAAAGAAATTTTTGTCCGGACCTCAGGTAACAGGCAGAGATAAATATCATCCTGTCAATTCAAAATAATTAACACCTGGGCCAGGCAAGCCTATATTATAAAATTTAATCACCTTTAATAACCCGATTTAGCAGGAACCATAGCCCCCCGTCAGGGGTGTATATACTGGTACTCCCGGAGGTAAAGTGCCTTCCTGCCTACAGACAAAGTGACTAACATGAGGGAACCGTTAGATAGTGAAATAGTGCTCCGATGTACTGTAAGATAATCATTGAAAGAAATTTTCACTCAGTAGCGTCAATGAGTTCGCATGATTCTAAAGTTTGGTGTAATCCGGTTCTGAATGATTGGAACATCGGTGTGGTAATACAACATGATGATAGTGCTAAGCAACAAATTATGAAGAGTTATGATGAATATGAATAAACATTCCCGGGGGCCGGCAGGCGCCGGACAAGTACGCATTATTGGCGGGCAATGGCGCGGCAGAAAACTGCCTGTACCGGTGAGTGCCGGGCTTCGCCCGACGACCGATCGGGTGCGGGAAACGCTGTTTAACTGGCTGGCCCCGGAGATGGCACAGGCTCGTTGTCTGGATTGTTTTGCAGGTAGTGGTGCTCTGGGTATTGAAGCCCTTTCCCGCTATGCTGGCCACGTCACATTGCTGGAACTGGATCCTGCCGTCGCCCGGCAGCTTTCCGCAAATCTGCAGACCCTTAAAACGACACAAGGTCATGTGGTTCAGGGCAATACATTACAGTGGCTGAACACCCCCGGAGAACCTTACGATATCGTCTTTGTGGACCCGCCTTTCCGTAAGGGGTTACTGAGTGAAACGCTCACGCTGCTGGAAAACAAAGGCTGGCTGTCCGGAGAGGCCCTGATTTATATCGAATGTGAGACCGAACATGCGCCCCCTGAGGTGCCTGCCAGCTGGCGACTTTATCGTGAAAAAGTCGCCGGTCAGGTAGCTTACCGGCTGTATCACCGTAGCGTCCCAGACAGGCAAGGAGAATAAATATGTGGGTTATTGGCGGACGTATCCTGATGGTTTTCGTGTGGCTTTTTTTGCTGATGAATATTGTTCATCCGGCACCTAAGCCGCTGAAATATTTTATTGATGTGGCATTATTTTTTATGGTGGTCATGCATGGCCTGCAACTGGTACTGCTGCGAGCCACGCAGTCTAAAGATGCCCCGGCCCTCAGCGGATATACCCAGTTAAAGATCTTCTTTTTCGGGGTCTTCGAACTGCTTTCCTGGCAGAAGAAAAACTACCCCGGCAAGTAAGTTCACCCGGGGCCCGTCGGGGGTTAATGCGTCCCCGGCGTAAAGCTGATAAAGCGCGTTCCCTGCATACGTAAAGCGCCGGTTGTGCCGGGAATGCAGTCGTTATATTGCCCTTCGCTCACCGGCACGGTAAACGTTTCGCCGACCGGTTCGCGACGGAAGGTAATCTCATAACGAAGAGTTTCTCCGGCGATCACCTCACGTTGCCGGGAATGACGGTCCGGATAGGGATATTCGCGCTTACTGACGATCACCGCCTGCTGAGTGACGATCGGGGAAGCATCATTGTTAGCGGTGTCATCCCGTTGTTTGAAGAACTGATGGCCGGCCAGTAGCACAATGGCGACAATGACAATAATAAAAATCAGCGGCGGTCTGGTCATCCGGTGATCCTCACAAAATCGTTTTCTGAAAAATCCGCATCATTTGCCTGCATTTTTTGCCGATCACAGTAATAATCGTTGAGCAATGTCAGTGGCGAAACGGGGCCGTAGTCATCACAGTATTCCTCGCTCCTGGCCAGATTTAAAGAAGATTAAGGAAGAAAATATGCTTTGGTCATTTCTTGCAGTGCTGTTTTCCGGCTGGCTCTATATAGATGCATCCTACCGGGGGCCCCGCTGGCAACGCTGGTTATTTAAGCCTGTGACATTCTTACTGATGCTGGCCTGGGCCTGGCAGGCACCGACCCGTTCAGTTGTCGATTATTTTATTCCCGCAGGGTTGATCGCAGCGATGGCCGGGAGCCTGCTGGCGATGCTTTCCCGCCGGCAACTGTTATATGCCTTCGGCGCGATGTTCCTTTCTTCTTTGCTGTATACCCTTAACCTGACCCGCGGGATTTCTTTTGGTGTCTGCTGGCCGGTACCGCTGACGTTGCTGGTTATCGGCCTCGTCGTATTAGGGATTATCCGGAGCCGGCTGGAAGAATTGCGCTGGCCGGTATGTACCATGCTGACAATGACACTGGTGATGTGCTGGGCTGCGTCATTGCAATATTTCAGCCATCAGACCGACGAAACGTTATCTCTGATGGCGGGAACGGATTTACTGTTACTGGCACATATTTGCGGGCTGGTAAGCCTTTTCCGTCGCCGTTTTGCCGGAGACAGAGCTATCTGCGAGGCATTATTTATTATCGGACATTTTATGATAGTCCGCTCACTGTGGGTCTTTTAACTCCCGGCCAGCAAAGAGAGCCCTCAGGCAGAGGATGACACGCCCTTGCGGAGCAGATAGCGAAACGGTGACTGTGCGGTATCCTGCGCCAGTAAAGTATGTTCCATAAACCGGCAGAATCCCGGAATGTCGCGTGTGGTCGCCGGATCGTCAGCAACGATGAGCAGGGTTTCACCTTCCTGCATATGACGGATAGTTTTGCGTACCATCATCACCGGCTCGGGGCAGCGTAAACCCAGCGTATCCAGGGTATGGTTGGCCTGACTGAAAAGCTCACTCATGGGGTTCTCTGTTTAATGTCATGAAGGGTTATTCTACCTCCGGTCACGGGGACAGACAATTCCCGCAGCCCCGACCCCTTGCATTACCCGGTTAAGCAGGTAATATGCGCCGCCTTGTGGCTCCGCCACTATTCCATGAGCGTCCGTTCATCGGTACACTCATCTTTGTATTAATGGGTTCCCTCACCCCCACCTAAAAAGGCCTGAAATGATTACGTTTAACTCCCGCCAGCGTCTGCGTGCGCGTATTGTATTATCGGTTTTTCATTTACTTATTATCACTTCCAGTAATTATCTGGTGCAGCTGCCTATTAATATCTTCGGACTGCATACCACCTGGGGAGCTTTCAGCTTTCCGTTTATCTTTCTTGCCACCGATCTGACGGTAAGGATCTTCGGCGCACCACTGGCCAGACGCATTATTTTTCTGGCAATGCTGCCCTCCTTGCTGATTTCCTACCTGATCTCGTGCCTGTTTTATCAGGGAAGCTGGCAAGGGTGGGATTCACTACAACATCTGAATGTCGTCGTTGCACGGATAGCCCTGGCCAGTTTTATGGCCTATGTCCTGGGTCAGTTGCTGGATATTCATGTGTTCGACCGTCTGCGCCGTCTGTCTCGCTGGTGGCTCGCCCCGGCGGCAGCCATGTTTTTCGGCAATATCAGCGATACCTTTGCGTTTTTCTCCATCGCGTTTTATCACAGCAGCGATCTGTTCATGGCACAACACTGGGTCGAAATAGCACTGGCGGACTATAGCTACAAGATATTGATTTGCCTTGTTTTTTTCCTTCCTGCTTATGGTATCTTACTGAATGCCTTGCTAAAAAAGCTTTCCGGAAAAATACAAGACCAGACGGCAGGATTCAGCCAATGCTGAATGCCTCTGCCCGTCAGAGCAGCTAAGATTTGGTGACAAACAACAGATTGATTTTCTTTTCTGTTTTCGTTGTGATCACTTATGTGAACTATTAAAAGGAATTCAGATGCGTAAATTTATCAGATATCTCAGTGTCGGATTGCTGGTCATCGGCCTGGCCGCCTGTGACCAGAAGAAAGACAATACCTCTGACACTCATAGTGCAGCGGCTTCTCAGCAGGCAGCGCAAACCATTACTCTGCCCGGAGGTAAACTTAGCTTTACCCTGCCGTCAGGTATGTCTGATCAAACAGGCAAACTGGGGACAACAACCAACAATATGCACGTATATGCCAACAGTAATGGTCAGCAGGCGGTCATCGTTATTGTCGGCTCCGCGACCAATGACGGACTGGACGTGCTGACACAGCGCCTTGAAGATCAGCAACGTAACCGCGACCCACAGTTACAGGTTGTTTCTGATAAAGCGATTACTCTGAGCGGTCAGCCGGCACAACAGCTCGACACCGTGATTTCTGCGAAAAATCAAACTAACTGGTCAACCGTCGTTATGACCAAAGTGGATGGTAAGCTGGTGACCCTGCAGATTTCATTACCGGCCGATAATCAGGCACAGTCACAAACTATTGCTGAGGATATTGTTAAGACCATCACCCTTAACTAACCCTTACCGTGTTTATCACGCTTTCTTATGATGAAGCGTGATAAACATGCTCTGCCTCTCCTCTCCGGGCGGTATCCCCCCGTTTCAGCCTGCCCCCTGCCAATAAATAAAACCCAAATAATCAATTAAATATATAAAAACAGCGTGTTTACGAAATGCCGGAACACCCTCTGCCACAATGACCTGCTTTCAGGCCCCCTATGACTTTAGCCATAAATTAAAGTTATACTTACGCCTTCATGACAATAAAAGAGCTGTCAATTTATTGTCCAGTCAGGATGTGCTGAAACGCCGATTAGCATCTATGCTTATTGTCTGGTGTAACATTTTATTACATTTAGACCCGGACGTTCCTCCTGACAATTTATGAACAAAATACAGGTATGCATATGAAATTACGTAGGAAGCGTATAAAACCTATTGAGATTGATGACGTCACCATTATTGATGACACCCGGCTACGTAAAGCAATTACGGCTGCATCGCTGGGGAATGCTATGGAGTGGTTCGATTTCGGGGTTTACGGATTCGTCGCCTATGCCTTAGGGAAAGTCTTTTTCCCTTCCGCATCACCCGGCATTCAGATGATTGCGGCCCTCGCCACGTTCTCCGTACCATTCCTTATCCGCCCGTTAGGGGGATTATTTTTCGGCATGCTTGGTGATAAGTTTGGCAGGCAAAAAATTCTGTCAGTGACCATTGTTATCATGTCTGTCAGTACCTTCTGTATCGGTCTGATCCCCTCTTATGCCTCGATAGGGATCTGGGCACCCATCCTGCTGCTGCTGGCAAAAATGGCGCAGGGCTTCTCTGTCGGGGGTGAATACACAGGTGCCTCTATCTTTGTTGCAGAATACTCCCCGGATCGTAAGCGTGGCTTTATGGGGAGCTGGCTGGATTTCGGTTCTATCATCGGGTTTATCCTCGGGGCCGGTGTCGTGGTATTAATTTCTGCCATTATCGGTGACGAGCGATTCACAGAATGGGGCTGGCGTTTGCCTTTCTTTCTGGCGCTACCGCTGGGGGTTATCGGGTTATATCTGCGCCATGCCCTGGAAGAGACGCCGGCATTCCGCCAGCATGTGGAAAAACTGGAGGAAGGAGACCGTGAAGGCCTGCGTGATGGACCTAAGGTTTCCTTTAAGTCTATTGCGGTCCGGCACTGGAAAAGTCTGCTGGCCTGCGTAGGGCTGGTAATATCAACAAATGTGACCTATTACATGCTGCTGACCTACATGCCGAGCTACCTGTCACATAATCTGCACTATTCCGAAGACCACGGTGTGCTGATTATTATTGCGATTATGATCGGTATGCTGTTTGTCCAGCCCGTGATGGGTATGCTCAGTGACCGTTTCGGACGTCGTCCGTTCGTGATTATTGGCAGTATTGCGCTGTTCATCTGCGCCATCCCAGCATTTATGCTGATCACCAGTAATGTTCTGGGCCTGATTTTTGCGGGTTTACTGATACTGGCGGTGATCCTCAACGCCTTTACCGGGGTAATGGCCTCCACCCTGCCGGCGATGTTCCCGACCCAAATCCGTTACAGTGCTCTGGCAAGCGCTTTTAATATTTCTATATTAATTGCCGGTCTGACGCCCACCCTCGCCGCCTGGCTGGTCGAGGCGAGTAATAACCTGATGATGCCTGCTTACTATCTGATGGTGATTGCCGTGATCGGATTATTCACCGGGGTCTTTATGAAAGAAACGGCTAACAAGCCCTTAAGCGGTGCCACCCCGGCAGCTTCGGACCTGGAAGAAGCCCGGGAAATTCTTCAGGAACACCACGATAATATCGAGCATAAAATCGAAGATATCGACGAAGAAATCGCACGTCTGGAGGCCAAACGTAAAAATCTGGTTCAGCAGCATCCGGATATTAACGAATAATGTATGTTTCCTCCCCCCGGCAGTGTGCTGAGGGGAGGTTTGCCAGGCAATTGGCACACAGAGCATCGTCCCGCCGTGATAAAAGGAGTACACTGAATCAACATTTCTAATCAGTGCAGAGTGAAAAATGTCCGACTTTTCTATTGTACAGCGTCCAAGAAGACTGCGTAAAAACGCCTCCGTCCGTGAACTATTCAAAGAAACTTCCCTGAGCCTGAATGATCTTGTCCTGCCTATCTTCGTTGAAGAAGGGCTGGATGACTATCAGGCAATCAACGCAATGCCTGGTGTGGTACGTATCCCTGAAAAACGACTGGCTTACGAAATTGAACGTATCGCTAACGCGGGTATCCGTTCAGTGATGACTTTCGGTATCTCACACCATCTGGATGATACCGGAAGCGATAGCTGGGCCGAAAACGGGCTGGTCTCACGGATGTCCCGTATCTGTAAAGAGACGGTGCCGGAAATGGTCGTGATGTCAGATACCTGTTTCTGTGAGTACACTTCGCATGGTCACTGCGGTGTGATCTGTGACGGAGCGGTTCACAATGATCAGACGCTTTATAATCTTGGCAAGCAAGCCGTGGCCGCCGCACGTGCCGGGGCTGATTTTATTGCCCCCTCCGCGGCAATGGACGGGCAGGTTAAAGCCATTCGGCAGGCACTGGATGCGGCCGGGTTTACGGACACCGCCATTATGTCTTACTCGACAAAATTTGCGTCCTCCTTCTATGGCCCGTTCCGTGAAGCCGCCGGTACCGCGCTGAAAGGGGACCGTAAAACCTATCAGATGAACCCGATGAACCGTCGCGAAGCTATCCGTGAGTCCTTACTGGATGAGGCTGAAGGTGCTGACGCATTAATGGTAAAACCGGCAGGCCCTTATCTGGACATCATCCGGGATATCCGTGAACGCACAGACCTGCCTCTGGCGGCTTACCAGGTCAGTGGTGAATATGCGATGATCAAATTCGCGGCTCAGGCGGGCGCCATTGATGAACAGAATGTGGTACTGGAGAGTCTCGGGGCCATCAAACGTGCCGGTGCAGATATTATCCTGAGCTATTTTGCGCTGGATTTGGCCGAGAAAAAAATTCTGACCCGCTAACGTCACATATCCGGGGAGGCTGGCTACGCTCCATAGGTAAAAAGGCGTCCAAAGGACGCCTTTTTTGCAGGGATAACCCGTGATTATTTATTATTTTCGGGTTCGTAATACTGCACACCAATCGTAATACGTTCACGGCCTGTCGCGACGCGGTGACGGTTGGTATCACGTAACGAATAGATACAGCCGCAGTATTCCTGCTGGTAAAAGCGCTCACGCTTGCTTATCTCAATCATTCGCGCGGAACCGCCGCCTTTACGCCAGTTGAATTCCCAGTACATCATTTCCGGGTAATTCGCGGCAGCACGAACGCCACAATCATTAATCTGTTTCATGTCTTTCCAGCGGGAAATCCCCAGTGACGAGGTGATCACCGGAAAGCCATTTTCATGGGCATAAAGCGCCGTACGTTCAAAGCGCATATCAAAGCACATGGTGCAACGTTCTCCGCGTTCCGGAGACCATTCCATGCCTTTTGCACGCTCAAACCAGTTGTCGCGATCATAGTCAGCATCGACAAACGGTACGCCGAACTTCTCTGCAAAACGAATATTCTCTTCTTTACGCAGTTCATACTCTTTCAGCGGATGAATATTCGGATTATAGAAAAAGATAGTGTACTCAATTCCCGAAGCCAGCATGGCTTCCATCACTTCTCCTGAACATGGCGCGCAGCAGGAGTGCAGTAAAACTTTATTATGACCACCCGGCAGCGGTAGTGGTTTTCTTTCGAAAGCGTCAGACATACTCAGATTTCCAAAACGTAGCAACAGCGAAAATGCATCATCCGGGACGTGCCCGGATGCAAAGTGTACAGCATATTGTTATCGGATTCTGTTCAATACGCCAGTCCGCTGTTTCTGAATCTCAATTTTTACACAAACGAATGAAAAAACTGGCCATCACTTCAGGCGACACCCGGGCGGGAAACGGAAATAACAGAATGCCGGACGGTATTTTATCATCGTCCGGCAGAATGATCAGCCGGTCAGTGCGGCCGGTAACGGAACCTTCAGCCGACGGATAGCCTGCAGGAAAGTATCAAGTTCCTTATTCAGTCGTCCGGTGATCATGTCATCTATCCGGGCCTGAGCCCCGACCTGGGTAATCTGGCTGTCATCGGCGAAGACACCCTGTAAGACATCCCGTGCTTTCAGTGTACTCAGTACCGGTTTCAGGGCGTAATCAATTGCCAGCATATGCGCCTGGCTGCCTGCGGTAGCCAGAGGGAGGACCACTTTATTTTCCAGGGCTCGTTCCGGTAACAAATCCAGTACGGTCTTCAGAACACCGGAATAGGACGCCTTATACACTGGCGTTGCGATAACAATACCACTGGCACTGGCCAGATCTTCTTTAAACAAAGAGATCGCCGGCGCATCAAACCGGGCCTGAATCAGATCATCCGGTTCGAAATGCTGAATATTCCACGGGATGACCTCAATACCGTGTGATTCCAGAATATGCTGGCTGTATGTCAGTAAGGACGTGGAACGTGACGGGAACCGGGGGCTCCCGGCCAGAGTGATCACCCGCATCTTTTTCCCCTTTTCAATATGCTATTACCCGCAGGAAAACTTAAGCGAATAATGGCAGAGAGAAACGGGCAGGAAAAATAATATATCCGGCAAAGCTATTGCCGGTTTTTGCTAACCCTATGGATTACCGAAGGTATCCGGAAAGGCGGGAGCCTGCCGGCAATATCAGAGCTGGTAGTCCGGAGCTTTAATCAGTTCTGCCATTTCGGGGGCAATTTGAGTTTCCCAGACCGACGATTTCCACTCCTCCCGGGGAACATATTTCAGCGCAATACTGACAGCACCTTCCCGGCATTCCAGATACTGTTGCATAAGTTGTGTCATCGCCTCTGCGAATTCTTTTGTCTGCTCCGGCGTCAGTTCACGGGGAAATGATTTAATTTCAATATGTGGCATCGGTTATCCTTCTGTCAGAAAAGCCCCTGCTGGATTGCTGTTCTGATAATGACACCGGAAATTTTGAGAAGAAAGAGAAATTACAACGCCTGCCGCGGCGGGCAGGCGAAAGCGGGAGAGGAATTAATATTCATCACCACGAACACGGTCACGGTAGCTGTCCCAATCAAAACGTACCCACATACTATTTCCCAGTCGCATCCTGTCCATCACCCTGTCGCCTAATAACGCGTTCATACCTTCATGGTTCAGGTTAGATAGCATCCCTGTCGGCCGTTTGGATGACGAGCGGCGGTCAACAATCTGGTTAATGATGACTTTTTCGTAGCGGGATTCGGTCTGCATACCGATTTCATCAATCACCAGCAGATCCACACTGCTCAGGTCATGGATTAAGCGTTCTTCCGTCAGCGTACTGCCCCCGCTGAATGTCCCTTTCATATTAGACATCAGGTCAGCGACCGTCACAATAAGAACACTTTTGCCGCGCAGGATCAGATCATTACCGATTGCTGCCGCCAGATGGTTTTTCCCGGTGCCGGGACGGCCGGAAAAAACAAAACTGGCAATACTGTGTTCAAATTCCGCGGCGTACTGACGTGCCATCGCCAGGGCTTTACGCTGCCCTTCACTTTCCACACGGTAATTGTCAAAGGAACAGTTCATATGCAATTCACGGATCCCCGAACGCCCCATGATACGCTGCATTTTCATCGCCCGGTTTTCACGAAATACGGCTTCTGAACGCAGGCGACCTTGCTCCTGGTTCCAGGCCAGTAAATCTTTACCACTGGTGAACTTGGGTTTTACCCCTTCAGGCATTAAACGTTGTAATCGGCTAAAAAGATTTTCCGGTGTTTTCATTATTCACCCCTGAAACCACTTGGCGTCTGACGATCAGGTTCGGCCACTTCCGTCAAATCACGGCGGGTCTGACCATATTTATTCACTCTGCCGGTCTGCAGGGAACGCGCCAGCTTTTGCTGCCACTGAATATGATGGAAAACCCGGCCTTCGGCCTGCCAGTAAGCAGTAAAGGCAGCAAGCTCTTCCTCACTGACCGGTTCGTTCAGCGCGATACCCCAGACCGCCGCCTGACGCAGAAAATCCGCATCGGGCTGCCAGCCGTTATACATAGGAAATTTTCCAGCCGGTGCACGAAATACCGGCGGCATCGCCGCCGCAGAAGGCTCAAAGAACTGGTCATCCAGTGCGACATCTGTGGGATGCTTTAAAGCAGCCTCAGCCGCCAACAGCTCCGCCAGACGCCCGGCCGTGAGTGCATACATGACCGGGGCATTATTATTGAAAACCGCAAGCGTTCCCCGTTCGGCGCCTTGCAGTGCAGAAAGCGGATCCTGGCTGAATTCATTCAACCCGATGATCGTTGAGGATAAAAGTTTAACCGGCATGATGAAACCTGACTCTGTAGAATTATCCGGCCCCGAACCCCCGGGTGCCTCGGGGCGACTATACCTATAGTGTACCAAGTTTGTCGTCATGGATCGCAAAAACATCATGTCATTGTTCTTCTCCCGGTGACTTCTGCCGGTCAGGATGACATCTCTGTCAGGAAACGCAGGATCCTTATTATGAAAATTCAACGCTGTCGTTGGGTCACTGCCGACCCGCTCTATATTAACTATCATGATCATGAATGGGGGATCCCTCAAAAAGATCCGCAGATATTATTTGAAATGCTCTGTCTCGAAGGCCAGCAGGCAGGTCTTTCATGGATCACGGTACTGAAGAAACGGGAGGCCTATCGGCAGCTTTTTAGCCAGTTCTCGGCCCCGGCCATGGCCGCCCTTACCACTGCCGATATCGATTTGTTACAACAGAATCCGGCAATCATTCGTCACCGCGGTAAAATAGAAGCGCTGGTCAGTAATGCCAATGCCTTGCTGGCCATGGAACAACAGGGTGAGTGTTTTTCTGATTTTGTATGGGGCTTTGTTAACCACCAGCCTGTCATCACCCGTTATCTCCGGAATGAGGATGCGCCAACATTGACTCCTGCATCAATAAAACTCGCTAAGGAGTTGAAAAGAAGAGGGTTCAGATTTACAGGCCCGACTACCTGCCATGCTTTTATGCAGGCAGCAGGCATGGTTATTGACCATCAGACTGATTGCTTCTGTCACCCGGATAACCGTAACAAACAGCCACAGGGCGCCGGTTCAGATAACGGATAAGCCACCGGCAGGGTCGAATATATACCGACAGACAGGCATAATCAGCGCTTCATGCCTGTGAGAGGCAGCATAAACAGGAGACGTAATGACTAGCAGGCCGCCACGCGCCACGATAAGCGATGTCGCCAAAGCCGCGGGAACCGGAAAAACCAGTGTCTCCCGCTACCTGAATGGCGAACAACAGCTGTTATCACCGGCCCTTAAAGCCCGGATAGAACAGGCCATTTCAGAGCTGAATTACCGGCCAAGTCAGATGGCCCGCAGCCTGAAACGCGGCCGTACACGGTTAATCGGGCTTATCATTGCTGATATTACCAATGCCTACTCAGTGGAAGTCATGTGCGGTATCGAAGCTGCATGCCGCGATTACGGGTTCACATTGTTAATGTGTAATACCAATAATGAGGTGGCACTGGAGCAATATTATATTCAGTTACTGAGCAGCTATCAGGTCGAAGGACTGATTATCAACGCAGTAGGGATGCGTGAGGAAGAGCTAAATCAGTTGCTGCAATCCAGGCTGCCGATGACATTGATAGACCGTAAAATTGATGACTTCGGGTGTAATGTCATTGGTCTGAAAAATCATGAAGCTTCACAGCAGGTCACCCGACATCTGGCTGGCAACGGTTTTAAATCGTTACTGTTCCTCAGTGAGCCAGTTGCCAGTGTCAATACTCGCCGGGAGAGGCTGGAAGCCTTCCGTCAGACAGTGGCGGAATATCCTGACATTTCCGGTGAAAACGCTGAAATTTGCCTGAATCAGACGGATAAATTACGCGAATGTCTGCGAGATTTTACCCGCAGACATGCATCTCAACACTGTGCCATCATTGCTGCGAACGGTTCCATGACGCTTCAGGTCGTGAAAGCCCTGCGTGACGAAGGACTGGAGTGTGGTAAAGATATCGGCCTGGCCGGGTTTGATGAGATGAGCTGGTCTGCACTGGCGGGTCCCGGTATTACGACGCTGAGACAGCCAACCCATCAGATAGGCTACAGTGCACTACAGAGTGTTATCAGCATGATAAAACAGACCGATACCACACCGAGTGATCAGTTTTTCAGCGGTGAATTAGTGGTACGTGGTTCCAGTCATCCCTTGTGATACCGCTGCTCTGATGCCCGGATAATCATTTTTTGTTACGGAGATGAAAAAATTATCCCTTTACCGGCCGGTTATGGAACCAGTACCATCCTAATCAGATAAGCGCTGAAACTGCCCGACCCCGATATCAGGAGGGAGTGATGAGTACTGAGATCATCGTAGTAACCGGAGCCTATGGCAGACAACAGGTTGCGGCTGCGGGTGGACAACAGGCACTGCTACCGGTGATTGAACGGGCAGGTGCCAGCGGTGTTGAAATCCGCCGGGAACTGTTTTCAGCACAGGAGTTGTCACAATTACCCGCATTGTCGGCCGCGATAAAACAGCACGGACTAACGGCTTATTACTCGGTTCCTGAGCCTCTGTTCACTGCCTCCGGCACAATTAACCCGGATCTGCAGACATTTTTTGCGGAGGCCGGCACCCTGAATGCACGCTTGCTGAAATTTTCGTCCGGCTACCCGGTCAGCAATGTCGCGGCGGAGAAGCTGGCTGAACAACTGGCGGCAAGCCCTGTCCCCGTCACGGTCGAGAATGATCAGACAGACGGCGGGAAAATTGCCGTAATGGCTGAATTTTTTTCCCGTTTCGGACAGATTCCGGCGATAGCCGGAATGACATTTGATACCGGAAACTGGTACTGGACCGGAGAGTCACCACTCCGGGCCTGCCGGGAACTTTCAGCCTATGTCAGCTATATCCATCTCAAAGCTGTCAGGAAGGATAAAGACGGTTTCCGCGCTGTCCCCCCGGCCCCGGACGATGAACACTGGCAAACGCTGCTGGCCGCACTCCCCGGGAACGTCCCGCGGGGTATTGAATTCCCGCTGACCGGAGAAGACCTGGTAGCTGTCACCCGGCAGTATGTGGATCTGTTTCGTCAGGTCTGACCCTGTTCAAGGTTATTTGTCTGACTGGAATTTCGTCCCGTCAGACAGATCACCTGTTGTGTGATACCGGCCCGGCATGGCTGAATGCCGGAACCGGAGTATGCAGTCATACCCTACAACTTCACCATGGAGATAAACCGGAATGAAACCCTCTGTCATACTTTATGAGTCATTACCCGCAGACCTGCTCTCCCGCCTGAGCGAACAGTATGATGTTACTGAAATCAGCGGCCTGAATGCTGAGACTGTGGCAGAACACGCAGATGCATTTCGTCAGGCGGTCGGACTGCTCGGTTCCGGCGGAAAAGTTGATCAAACCCTGCTCGACAGCATGCCCGCACTGAAAGCCTGTTCGACTATTTCAGTAGGTTATGATCTGTTTGATGTTGATGCATTAAGTGCACGCAATATCGCGCTGATGCACACCCCGACAGTGCTGACAGACACCGTAGCAGACACGATTATGGCTCTGGTACTGGCCAGCGCGCGCCGCGTTACTGAACTCGACCGTTGGGTAAAAGCCGGAAAATGGACCAAAAATATTGGTCCGGAAGAGTTCAGTATCGATGTACACCATAAAACCCTCGGCATCGTCGGTATGGGCCGCATTGGTAAAGCTGTCGCACAACGTGCCCGTTTCGGCTTTGATATGGAAATACTCTATACCGCTCGTTCGGCGCATAAGGATGCGGAAGAGCGCTTCGCGGCCACCCGCTGCGAGCTTGATGAGTTACTGAAAAAGAGTGACTTTGTCTGCATTATTCTGCCACTCACCGATCAGACACGGCATATGATTGGCGCCGGACAACTGGCGTTAATGAAATCCAGCGCGATCCTGATCAACGCTGGCCGTGGCCCGGTAGTGGATGAACAAGCCCTCACGCGCGCACTCAAAGAGAAAACTATTTACGGTGCCGGTCTGGATGTATTTGAACAGGAACCTATCCCGGCCCGGTCGGAGCTGCTGACTCTGCCTAATGTGGTGACGCTGCCGCATGTGGGCTCAGCCACCCATGAAACACGTTATGCCATGAAAAAGGATGGCGTGGAAAACCTGCTTGCCGCCCTGTCCGGTCATACGGATAAAAATTGCGTTAATGCCTCCGCACTTAAAAAGTGAGGGGTTAAGCCGGGAAGAGTACAACACATTACCATTGCGCCTGCGGATAGCGGGCGTTATGGTGGAGAGACCTTCGGTTAACTTTATACTTCAGCGATGAATTTTTCTCAGTTCGGTCACAAATTTACCCGTCAGAATGGCATCACCCGTTTAATGGAAGATATGGGGACAGGGTTACGTACGCCCGGTACAGTCATGCTGGGGGGCGGGAATCCTGCCAAAATCCCGGAAATGGAACACTATATTGAAGATTTGCTGGCTGATATGCAGCAAAGCGGCCAGCTGACGGAAGCTTTATGCAACTACGATGGTCCGAGGGGTAAGAGTGTATTGCTGGAAAGCCTGGCAGCAGAACTGAAAGAACATCATGGCTGGGATATCACAGCAAAAAACATCGCCCTGACAAATGGCAGCCAGAGCGCTTTTTTCTACCTGTTTAATCTGTTTGCCGGCAAACGAGAAGACGGTCAGAGACGTAAGGTTCTCTTTCCTCTGACACCGGAATACCTGGGATATGCGGATGCCGGTCTTGAAGAAGACCTGTTTGTTTCTGCCAGGCCTACGCTGACCCTGCTGCCCGAAGGACAGTTTAAATACCATATTGATATGGAAAATCTGGCTATCGGGGAAGATATTGGTCTGATTTGTGTTTCCCGGCCGACGAACCCGACCGGGAATGTGATTACCGACGAAGAATTAGCCAGCCTGGATACGCTGGCCAGACAGCACGATATTCCGCTGCTGATCGATAACGCCTACGGTTTACCTTTCCCCGGGATCATATTCACCGAAGCCAGCGCCCTGTGGAATCCGAACATTATTCTGTGTATGAGTCTGTCCAAGCTCGGTCTGCCCGGTGCACGCTGCGGTATTATTATTGCCGGCGAAGACACCATCAATGCGCTGGGAAATATGAACGGTATTATCAGTCTGGCCCCCGGAAGTATCGGGCCGGCTATCGCCAACGAAATGCTCTGTCGTAAGGATCTCCTGCGCCTGTCCGAACAGGTGATCAGGCCTTATTATCATCATAAAGTGACAGAAACGATTGCGATTATTCGCCGCTATCTTCCGGAAGACCGCTGCCTGATCCATAAACCGGAAGGGGCGATTTTCCTTTGGCTATGGTTCCGTGACCTTCCGGTAACCACGGAAGAACTTTACCACCGTCTGAAAGCGCGTGGTGTATTGATGGTGCCCGGGCATTTCTTCTTCCCGGGGTTACAGGAAGAGTGGCCTCATGGAAATCAGTGCATGCGGATGAACTATGTTCCTGAAAATAAAGAAATTGAACGTGCAATGATTATTCTGGCCGATGAACTGGAACAGATCTGTCGTTGATTCTTATCGACTAACTGACTATTTAAGAGTCAACTATGCGCCTTAAAGACCTGCTTCTGGCATTGTGTGTTGTGATCATCTGGGGTGTAAACTTCGTCGTCATCAAAGTGGGGCTGGAAGGTATTCCCCCTTTTTTACTGGCAGCACTGCGCTTCCTGCTGGTCGCTTTTCCCGCTTGTTTGTTTATCAGGCGGCCCGCAGTGCCCTTTAAGTGGCTACTGGCGTATGGCATGACCATCAGTTTCGGGCAATTTGCCTTATTATTTCTGGCCATCAAGCTGGGTATGCCTGCCGGGCTGGCTTCACTCATACTGCAGGCACAAGTCTTCTTTACCTTACTGTTCGGTGCCTTTTTTCTGCGTGAAAAACTGCGCTGGTATAATGTTACCGGCTTACTGGTGGCCATTATCGGGATGGTCTTCCTGGCAGAACAGAGTCTGACACCGGGTGTCAGCGATGCGATGTCACTGACCAGCCTGTTATTAACGCTGGCAGCCGCGCTCTGCTGGGGGCTCGGTAACATCACCAGTAAAATCATCATGCGCGATCATCCGGTACCGGCAATGTCACTGGTGGTCTGGAGTGCATTTATTCCTGTTGTGCCATTTATACTGTGCAGCCTCGTCTTTGATGGTGCCGGGAACGTTCATCACAGCCTGACGCATTTTTCAGTTACCGGCGTATTCTCCGTCGTTTACCTGTCACTGCTCTCGACCATCGTCGGTTATGGACTCTGGGGAGCGTTACTGGGCCGTTATGAAACGTCACGGGTGGCACCGATGGCTTTGCTGGTACCGGTGGCCGGGATCCTCAGCGCCTCTTTTTTCCTGCATGAAACCATCAGTTCCTGCCAGATGCTCGGGATTAGTGTGATTATTGCAGGATTACTGATCACCACCTTCGCAGGCAGGTTACAAAAACTTCGTCAGCGTCGCTGACCGGATTACCTCATGTAAAAACGCCGCGCACCCGCGGCATTTTTGTATTCATCGACCCGCAACGAAACATCATCCCGCAGGATCGCAAATTTCACCAGGGCATGCCCTGACGTCTCTTCCGGGATAACCCGTCCGGGCACGCCAGACAGGTCAGTCCCCTGTACCGGCGATATCCGTCGTACGATGAAACAGGATCGGGGAACTGCACTTTTTTCAAGCAGAAAATAGATTTTTTGCGCGAATTCAGACGAATTGACATACACTCAGGAAGAGGGATTATCATATGACTGTAGTAACAGACTGTCATATTTTCGGTTACCAATCGCTGACGACCTGAAAAAAGATGAAACAGAAGGTAAGGAAGGAACGATAATGATGAAAATGAAAAACAGGATCCCGACTGCCGGCGTTATTGTCTGGTGTGCTTTCTCTTCCACAGGATGTTCCAGTGTGATGTCTCATACCGGTCCGGAACAAGGCTATTATCCGGGGACCCGTGCCAATACGGAGATCCTGAGCGACAGTCATACCCGATGGCCGGTGAAGACCCTGGCGGCTCTGGATTATCCTTTTTCAGCCGTCATGGATACACTGTTGCTCCCCTGGGATTATTATCGCCGTGATCATGGTGGCGGGCTTTCATTACGTGCCAGAGTCGAACAGAACGACGACCTGGCAAAAACAACTACCCCGCAAACGGCGACACTGGCAACAACTCCCCCGTCACAATAAACAATTGTCGCCAGCCACCGACGATACGTGAATAGGCGATATTCAAGCCATCAGGTGACCAGACGACAGCCTCTCCGTCAGGAGAGCGATCGGTACGGGGTGTCACCCGGCGGCAATTACCGGTCTGTACATCACAGGTCATAACGCTATTGTCACAAATAAACGCAAGGTAATCGCCAGCCGGATGCCAGTTAACCACGGAGGTGATACTGTGTTTAAGCGCCGTTATTTGAACCGGTTCCCCACCCTGCGGTGACACAGTCCATAACTGAATGATCCCTTCATCATCTGCCATCAGAAAACTGATCCTGCTGCCATCCGGGGATGTACGTAACCAGTGCCTCGGTTGCAGGGCAATGCCGCGGGAAAACGTCAGTCTGCGCTGAACAATGCCTGCCGGCGGTGAGGGCATCCGCTCAGCGGTTCCCTGCAGCGGATAAGCTCCGGGCAGCGCATAGTCTGCGGCGGTTTCCGGCAAATCCGCAATGAAGATTTCCGGAACCTTTTCACCTTCTGCCGGGACGGTATCACCAATAAACACCAGCGCCCGGCGCTGCCACTCACCATTTTGTTTACGGTAGCCCCGTAGACCTACCCAACTCTCTTCATAGGCGCGGCTGATTTCATCGCTGCCGGGCACAGGTTCGGAAGTCGTGGTGCTGATGAGAACGCAAAAATGGCTTCCGTTATATTCCCGCGGATGTTGCTTAGCAATAGTTACCGGATGGAGAGGCACTGCCACGCCAACATTTCGCAAATCTTCGGCCAGGGAGCGTTCATGCATCACATGATCGTTATAGGTAAAGCTCAGGTAATCCCCATCTGCATCATACATATGGACATGACTGCCGCCACGTAATGCCCCCGGGGTAAAGGGCGGCGTAATATCGCAGGCATCCAGAGTCACCGCCTGGCCTTGTTGAATAATAACGCCTCGTCGGTGATGGAGGTCGTACTGCCACTTCTCATCGGGGTTTTCAGGGCCATGAATGCAGACGTATCGTTCCGGGAGCTGAGGACTGCAGGTGATGACACCCACACAAGCGCCTTCAGTTGCCCGGTAAATAATCTCGGTGATACCCGTGTGAATATTCACCCGTTCAACTGTCTGGCTATTGAAAGTGGCTTCCGGGGGACGTAAGTCAAAGACCAGCCACTGGCTGTCCGGCGTCCATACCTGAGCATTAGTTAACTGATGATGACGTTTGTCGAAGGTAAGTTGTATTTCCTGCATTCACCCGGGTCCACTGCATTCAGTAAGTGGAGGGAATATGCAATATTCTGCCAGCCTGTACCAGTGATAATGCCCGCTTTCTGCCGTTAAAAACGGAAAAACTGCCTATGGCAGTTTTCCGACGATTGCATGAGCTTTGCGACAGTACTTATTTGTTTAATTCCGCAGTCATATAAACGCCGTTATCAGTACGGGCACTGGTGATGGTGTATGACGATGCACCATCAGCTTTCGCCTGAGCAGCAATGTGAGCCTGTGCACTATCCAGGGTGCTGCCGGTAGCAGAGATCATCTCAGCTGAAGCGCCAAAAGAGAGTGCGGAAAAAACAGCGGCGGTGGCTATAGTGGTTAATATTTTCATTATCAAATTCCTTCTCTGGTTATCTGTTATGTATGATGCCCGTTCCTGCCGGTGCACCTGATACCGTTCATACAGCCTCTGTTCACAGACAGAGCCGTCCCGGGGTCATTACTTGTTGTTAATTTCTGCTGTCATATAAACACCGTTATGCGTATGTGCACTGGTGATGGTGTATGACGATGCACCATCAGCTTTCGCCTGAGCAGCAATCTGAGACTGCGCACTATCGAGGGTACTGCCGGTGGCAGAAATCATTTCTGCTGAAGCCCCAAAAGATAAGGCGGATAAAGCAGCGACGGTGAATAAGGTAGCGATCGTTTTCATTGTTAACTCCTGAATAAGTAAAACCTGATATGTAATGCGTTGATGTAATAATACCTATAGTTATTATTAGGTGGTTAACAGAAAATGCGATCTTGATCACGCAAAAACCTTTTGTGTCGCGATTTTATTTTAATTAATTGCAACGTATTAATTACATTAGGGTTCCTGAAAGTCACAATAACGAAAAAAAACGACATATCCGATGAGTACCGGATAAAGCAAACGGAGAGCGGAGAAAAACAGCCGATCGCGGGCAAAAAAAAGCACCCCGTAGGGTGCCTGCCTGATCTCAGGATTTATTCAGAAAGGGCCCATTTTTCAATGGCCAGGGCAACACCGTCTTCAGCATTAGACAGTGTCTGGTAACGGGCATGTTTTTTGACGATATCAATCGCATTCCCCATGGCTACCCCGCTGCCGGCGTAAGTCACCATCGCCAGATCATTTTCGTGATCACCAATCGCCATCACTTCATCCGCTGAAATCCCGAGTAACTCAGCCAGCTTACGAACCCCCTCTCCCTTATTGACCTGTTTGTTGAGAATTTCGAGGTAGAACGGGGAGCTTTTCAGGACGGTATAGTTTTCTACGATCTCTGCCGGTAACCGGGCAATCGCTTCATCGAGGATTTCAGGTTCATCCACCATCATCAGTTTCGGAAAACGTAATTCAGGATCCATCTCTTCCACAGCACGGTAGCGTAACGGTATTCCCGTCAGAGAAACCTCATGTACCGTATATTTGCTGATATCTTTGTCGGGAGTATAAAGATGTGTTTTATCCAGCGCCTGGAAGTGGACTCCCAGTTCTCCGGAAAGCTGCGCAAACCGGAGATAATCGTCATGTTCCAGAGTCACCTCGGCAACACAGCTGCCATCTTCGGCGCGCTGTACCAGTGCCCCGTTGTAACTGATACAAAACTGCCCGGGTTTATCCAGTCCCAGCTCTGCAATATACCGCTGAATACCAATATAGGGCCTGCCCGAAGCCAGTACGACAGTGATCCCCCGGGCCTGAGCCTTGTGGATAGCCGATTTTACGGCGGGGCTTATCTGATGGTCCGGAGTCAGCAGAGTGCCATCCATATCAATTGCTATCAGTCTGATTGCCATAACGTCTCCGGAAATAATGAATAGTCCGCTGATGCTACCCTTTTTTACTGAATACTGACTACTGTTTCTATATCAACTGTGATCTGTGCCGTTTATTCAGTATCGGTGCAGAGCGGAAGGTTCGTCTTTTATTTCTCTCAGTGGACAAGGGAACACGGCCCCGTAGCCTGAGATGCTTGTGTTGCCTGCTTATCCTTAAGTGCGGGGTTTATTGAAGTATTCTGTGCTAACCGTACTGTGCCCACCTAAATAACAGGCCAGATATAAATTCTGACCACCCCAAACGCGCAGGAGACCTTCTGAATCAGGTGTTCTTACTGTCAGCCGTAAACAAGCAGCGTCGCATGATATGAAAAACACCGGGCTGCCCTGCTTCGTCAGGAGCTACCGCAAACAGCCAACACACTGAGTAAGTGACGACGCTTATTGAGTCCGTGGTGTGATCTTTGGTCATTGGCGATGGCTGCAGGTGATACCCGTTATCGCTCGTCGCTCTCTGCTTACCTATCTGGCGGATAAACGGCAACAGACAGCCATCCCCCTTTACAATGAGGGGTTTCCTGATGCTGGCGTACTCCCTGTAACCGTTAATAAAGATCCACCCGAAGCACTCTGGTGATCCGTATGCAGGGAGTGCCTACCGGTGCAGTGCCCGGTGTTAACGGGAATGACTCCGCGGGGAATACCCCCATTTCTGACGCACCAGATATTAAAGTATCGTTAATTCATGGTTAAATTTCTGAATTTAACTTAAACGCTTAATAAACAGCCACAGCAAATGAAATGTTTTTTTTCGTGATAAATTATCTTTCCTAATGTGTTCCGAGCCTGCTTTTATCTGCCCCTTCATTTTGTGACCAATTGTTTCCACATGATTCGTAATGTTTTTTTTGGCCTTACTCAACCTTTACAATCGAATGCACCGATCAATACGTAATTATCCTATAGTCATAGACTATCAAATAGCCACAATTGATCGGTATTGACGAACGCAGGAATATAGCGATAATCAGCACCCATCAGTTTTCAGGAAAGAAACCGCTTTCCAATTATTAGTAATTTTTAAACGCATAATAAGTCAGAAAGTCACTTAATAACGTCAGTTATAAGGATTTTTAACAGTGGCCGGGGTCCGTACAGGATATGGATATTCAGAAGTAAAACATCTGACTTTTTGTATTTAAAAAAAACGAATGCCGATCCTGAGAAATATTTAATTCTGTCAGCGGCATCTGTTTATGACTCTGGTTTCTTTTTTATTTCTTTAAATACTCTGATGATGAGGGAATGAATGTTTCATTATTTTTCATCATCAGTAACTGACTCATTAGCCGGGTTTATATCCCGGGAAACGCGGGTGACTTTTTATGAAACTTTTTAATTACCTTTCAGCTTTTACCGGCATTTGTTTTCTTTCTCTCGGCATGGTGTCTTCTGCCTCCGCCACACCGGTTATCGGTATCGGCAGCATGTACGATGTCCTGATGCCCGGCACACAAAGCATGACCAAACGCATTTATAACACCGGGGACTCAACAGCCTTTGTCCGTGTCGGAATACTGGAAATCCACCCGGGTAATAATACGGACCCGGATGAGAAACCCCAGAAAGAAGTGTCCGGCAAAACGCTTGAGCAGGACCGGCTGATTGTCACGCCACAGCGCCTGATTATCCCGCCCGGGGGATTCCAGGCAGTACGGATCCTCTGGCCCGGCAGCCGTGATACCGAACGCTATTTCCGGGTCAGGTTTACCCCGGTAATGCCGGAAGCCGATGACAGTTTCGGACTGAATAAGGAAGCAGCCAGTGAGTACCGTAAAAATACACTGCATGCCGGACTGAATGTCCTGACCGGTTACGGGACCATTGTGATTGTTCAGCCTGACAAACCGGTGTTTAACTCCGAAATAAATAATTTACCTTCCGGTGACATTATTGTCAGCAATAAAGGGAATGCCACCGTATCGCTGGATAATATCCGTCAGTGTAAATCCGCAAATACAGACTGCGGTGCCGTCACCCGGGAATTTGTTCTCCCCGGAAAGACGAAGACGCTGAAAAAGAAAACCGGCTATAAAACTAATTTCACTCTTATCGAGGGAAATAACAAACGGGCGTTAAGTTATTAACCCCCGGCAAAAGTTAAGTCTCCCTTTACTTAACATCTCAGATATTACGTGTATTAACTTTAACCTTAAGGAATCATTACTATGAAATTCAACTTTTCTGCCCTGAATAAGTCCCTGGCCACCGCACTGGTTTCCTGCGCAATCCTGGGCGGCGCTGCGGCTCATGCCGCTGACTCACAGAGCTACACCATCAACCTGTCTGCCACTGTGCCGGCCGACAGCTTCCAGGTGATCCCGGTCGACTCAGGCTGGATTGACCAGACCCAGACCATGGGCTACGACATTGCAACCAGCAAACTTCAGTCTTTCGAAAAACAGTTCCAGTACAAAAACACCGCGGGCGCTATCCAGGCCTCACTGACCGGTAACCTGAATACCGACGGTAAACCGCAGCTGTCTAACGGTACTGACGTCATTCCTCTGGCGGTGAAGTTTAATAATGTCGCGCTCAGCCAGACGGCCACCACCGTGGTCAGCGAAAGTGCGGCCAAAGCGGGCGGACGTACAGCACTGAATATCTCGCAGGACGATGATAAAGCCCTGACAGTGAACGGTTCTTTCACCGGCAGTGTTGCCATGATTTTTGAGCCGGTTGTTGCCGAATAAGGCTGTCTCTCTGCCCTAACCTGACGGAGGCTGCCATCATATTGTGGCAGCTTTTTTTATGAAAAAACATTTTCTCGTCCTGACTCTGTTGCCCCTGATGTATCCCCTGACGGCACCGGCTGAAGATATGATGCTGGCCGTCAATATGCGCGGCCTGCCCGAAGACTTCAGGCAGTATTTTTATGATGCCGAGCTGGTTGTGCAGGTTTACCTGAACGATACCCGCTTATTTGATGCTGCAGTCTCGCTGAGAAAAAACGGAGACATCCGCCTGCTTCGTACGTTTGACGATGCCGAAGATACTGACCCGGAGACCCGGGCACTCTGGACCGGCGTACTGAAACAGGGCGTCCCGACGGGAAAATGCCGGAAAGACTGCCCGTCCGGTCTGATGGAAGTCCAGTACCGGCTGGATAACTCGGTCCTGAAACTTTACACCGCAGACTATGAAACCTCCCGGGCAGGAAGTGCCTATATCGGCATGCCGGAAGATACCCCCGGCGGCATGATTATGTACAACGACATGTCATTAAGCAGTTCCGGATCGCTGCGCAGCTGGGGAATAAACTCCTCCCTGACCGCGTCTTTTGCCGGCTGGAGCCAGAGAGCCTCTTTTCAGTCTTCGGGCACCGACGGCAGTTACCGGTACAGCAGTTCCGGTCTGTATGAGCTGTTTACCCAGAAAGAACTTCAGGGCAGCTTTGTCCGGCTGGGCCTGTTTTCCCCGGACAGTGATAACGGCAATGTGCAGACCTCCGGTTTCGGCTATGACACCGTGGCGGGAGCGATGTGGGGAACCTCTGACACCCTGCTGGTCAGTACGGACAGCGTCAGTGCCTGGCCGGTCTATGTCACCGGACGCAACCAGTCAGTCGCGGAAGTCTGGCGCGACGGCCGGCTGATCCACACCCAGCAGTTACAGGCCGGCGTGCAGGCGCTCGACACCCGCCAGCTGCCGGGCGGTATCTATGATATCACCATCAAAATTATCGAAAACGGTCAGACGACCGACACACAGCAGGCCCAGATCTACAAACCCCAGGGATGGAGTGACCCGAACCGCCGCTGGCGCATGACGTTGTGGGGCGGCCAGCGCAGAACGCTGGCGACCGGCGATACCGGCACAGGCCGGGAGACCCCCTTTGCCGCCGGCGGCGGTATCGACGTACTGGCACACCCCCGCGCGATCCTCGGCGTCAGCACGGCGGTCACAGAGAAAGAACAGCAGGTCAGAACCCGGGCGAATATCACCCTTTCGCCGGATGACACCCTGTTCGCCCAGTACACCCTGGGTAATCTGGAATATCAGGCGAACCGGAATACCGATATCCGCTATTACCGCAATATTCCCGGCGGCGGCTCGGCCAGCCTGTTCTGGCGTTCAACCACGACAGATGTTTATGGTCACAGAACCGCGTCACGCCAGCAGGGCGATACCTGGGGCAGCAGCCTGTCGCTGCGGATGCCCTGGTCAACCTCCCTTATCGTGAACGGGCAGTATATGAATACCGCCTGGCGCCGCGGGGTGGGGACCGATGTCTCTGTGACCACCCTGGCCACTGTGGCCGGGCATGATATGAATTTCAGGGTAAGCGCCTACGACACGCCGGGCTTTAACAGCCAGCGCCGCGACCACGGTGTGTCATTCGGTGTCAGCCTCTCGCTGGCCCCTGCGGCCCGTCATACCGTGTCGGCGGAAACCGGCATGAGCGGGAACCAGGGCTATTCCAGCCTGAACTATCAGTGGCAGCCGGGGGACAACAGCAGCCTCCGCTCACTGGGCGGCGGGGTGTCATACAGTCCGCAGAATACCGTCTTCAGCGGTAACGCCACTGTCGATACCCCGTTCGTCAGCGGGGATGCCTACGTGCAGCATAACACGCAGGGAAGTTCCAATACCGCCGGCGGCAACCTGAGCCAGGTACTGGTGATGGGGGGAGGCAAAGTGGCCTCCGCGAACGGTAATGCCAGCCGCAGCATGGAATCCGCACTGATTGTGGATGTGGATACCGAGGATGACACCACCGGTATCATCGCCTCCGGGACCTCGGCCGAAACGCGGCTGAAGCCGGGTCGTAACATCGTGCCGGCAGAGCTGTGGAAAAAGGATACGGTGCAGTTTTCGGCCAGCGGCGGGGAAAGCGTGCAGGTCTTCCCGTCGCAGGAAAGCATGCAAATGAGACGCGGTAGTGTGAAATATATCAGTGTGAAAGCAGTGAAAACGTTCACCGTGGTCGGGATGTTACTGGACACGCAGGGAGAAGTCCTGAAAAACCGCTATGTGAGCAGTGATGTCTCCGGCGGCATTATCAATGCCGAAGGGGTACTGACACTGGACTCCGGGGTGACCAACCGGATGCTGAGCATCAGAGCGGAAAAAGGCCAGCCGGCCCTGCAGTGCGAACTTCCGGCGGGAATGGACAAAACGAAGAAGGTGCAGTTTATCAGCACCGTCGCGTGCCGGGCAGCCGGCACAGGAGAACATAAATGAAAAAGATACTGATATGCCTGCTGGCAGGCAGCATGCTGGCGGCCGGGAGCCTGTCGGCAAAGGCGGCGACCATGAATATCACCGCATCCTTCACCCCGTCGGTAAGTAATCCGGAAAATAATACCTTTACAAACACCACACCAACGGGAGGATACTGCTCTACGTGGCCCCAATACTGTTCCGGCGTCAGTGTTGAGCTCCCGGGGATCATGGGAGTAAGCTCCAGGGCTATTCCCGCCAGACAGAATGCGGATAAAAGAGATGGACTATTTTTTAAAATACCGGTTACCCCACACAACGTGGTTGTGACAAACAGAGAAAATGGCGAGTCACATACTGTTAGCTTCAGAGCCAGTGCGTTTGGTGTTCAATTTACACCGGCCGGAGATAACAATGGCTGGGGAGCCGAAGGTCAGGGTACTCTGGGATACCCGGAGTATAGTGGCTCTAACGGATGCTCGTCTGGTGCGGGTGGACAGTTTGGAACAAGCGGAACAGCGACAAGATTTATCTGGAATTTTACCACAGCGGCTACAGCCGGCTGCTACCGGATAAGTATACTTGAGAGAGCTGCTGGCATCAAATTCACCAATTACAATATGGGTTATATCCTGACAGCGCCGGACCCGCTGAAAATGGGAGCCGGGATATACGAAGGCTCGATAACTTATAGCGTGGGTCCGGGCGGTGATTTTGATTTTGGCGACAACATTCAGGTGAGTGATACTACGCTTACCATCAATTTCACTCTAACCGTGAACCACGAACTCAAACTCTCCACCACAGCGGACAACCAGCAGGTTGCCCTGCAGCCCTGCGCCTCCGGAAAAGTGTGCACGGCGGAGGAAGGTGCCGCTAACTGGGAGCGTTGGATGATCACCCGCGCCACCCCGGAGCTGACCGGCAGAAGTAATTTCAGCCTCTCCAGCTCGGGTACGTTCACGGTATATCTGCAATGTGAGCAGCAGAGCGGTTCAGACTGTGCCCTGAAAAGCGATAACACCCCTTCACAGACGGTGCCCGTACAGAGCCTTTTAACATTGCCGCGTGGGATCGTGGACTCATCAACCGGCTCAGGGGTTTCAAAAAGACGGCTGGCCGCAGGCAGGGATTTAACGAAAAACGTTTTTGTGACGAAGTCATTCGGGGAGAACCAGGCCGGAAGTATTGATTTTCTGGTCAGCCGGAAAGACGTGGACACCATGCTGGAAACCCGCCCGGATACCTACCGGGGTGCCATTACGGTGATTTTTGACCCCAAAATTTACTGAGATATGCAGGGCTCTCCTCCCCGGAGAACAGATCTATGTTAACGGGTCGCAGTGAAAAACCAGGGGGGGTGTACGTCTGTTAAAGGCGACACTGGCGGACAGACAGTATCAGTAATATGCCCGAGGGTGCCAGCATAGAATAATCACCGGGCAGGATGACGAAAATCACGTGCAGATCAGAGATTAAAAGGCCCGGGTCGGCAGAATACCGAACCCGGGCCTTTATAACCACTTAACATGAACTGTCCGGCTTTGTGGCTACAGTTCATTACCCATTTTTTAGCTCAGCAGCGAACGATCAGATATCGATATTCGCGGCTTTCAGGGCATTTTCTTCGATAAAGGCGCGACGAGGTTCAACCGCATCCCCCATCAGCGTGGTAAACAGCTGATCGGCGGCAATGGCATCTTTTATAGTCACACGCATCATGCGGCGGCTTTCCGGATCCATTGTCGTTTCCCAGAGCTGTTCCGGGTTCATCTCACCCAGACCTTTATAGCGCTGTACTGACAGGCCACGTCTGGATTCTTTCACCAGCCACTCCACGGCCTGCTCAAAGCTGGCCACCGGCTGACGACGCTCCCCGCGTTCAATGAAGGCATCTTCTTCGATAAGACCACGAAGTTGCTCACCCAGTGTATTAATTCTCTGGTATTCCGGTCCGTAAATAAATTCTGAATCCAGAGGATAATCCGTATCCACACCATGTGTACGAATACGAAGTACCGGCTCAAAACGCTGATGTTCACGGTCTTCACGGACAATACCGGTATAGCTGCTACCGTGCTGTTCGCGTTCTTCCAGTTGGGCCACCAGAGCATCCATCCACGCCTGTACGGCCGCCTGGTCAGATAAATCACTCAGCGTCGGGTGATACACCAGCCCTCTCAGTAATGCCGCCGGATAGCGACGGGTCATGCGCTTAATCATCTTCTCTGTACTGTTGTACATTGATACCAGATTTTCCAGCGAGGCTCCGCTCAGCGCAGGTGCGCTGGCATTGGTATGCAGGGTAGCTCCGTCCAGCGCAATCGCTATCTGGTACTGGTCCATCGCATCATCATCTTTGATGTACTGTTCCTGCTTACCTTTTTTCACTTTGTACAGCGGTGGCTGTGCGATAAACACATGGCCGCGTTCAATGATTTCAGGCATCTGACGATAGAAGAAAGTCAGCAGCAGCGTACGGATATGCGAACCATCGACGTCCGCATCCGTCATAATAATGATACTGTGATAACGCAATTTGTCCGGATTGTACTCATCGCGGCCGATACCACAACCCAGCGCGGTGATCAGTGTTGCCACTTCCTGGGAAGAGAGCATCTTGTCAAAACGGGCTTTTTCGACGTTCAGGATCTTACCTTTCAGAGGTAAAATGGCCTGATTCTTGCGGTTACGCCCCTGCTTCGCAGAGCCGCCCGCAGAGTCCCCTTCCACCAGATAAACTTCTGAAAGCGCAGGGTCGCGTTCCTGGCAATCCGCCAGTTTGCCCGGTAATCCGGCCAGGTCCAGCGCGCCTTTACGACGGGTCATTTCACGGGCACGGCGCGCCGCTTCACGCGCACGGGCAGCATCGATAATTTTACCGACGACAATCTTGGCATCGGACGGATTTTCCAGCAGATATTCAGAGAGCAGTTCATTCATCTGCGATTCCACTGCCGATTTCACTTCCGAAGAGACCAGCTTATCCTTGGTCTGGGAAGAGAATTTCGGGTCCGGCACTTTCACCGACACAACCGCGATCAGACCTTCACGGGCATCATCACCGGTGGCACTGACCTTCGCCTTTTTACTGTAGCCTTCTTTATCCATATACGCATTCAGTGTACGGGTCATTGAGGCACGGAAACCGGCAAGGTGCGTCCCGCCATCCCTCTGCGGAATGTTGTTGGTAAAGCAGTAGATATTTTCCTGGAAGCTATCGTTCCACTGCAACGCAACTTCCACGCCGATACCGTCTTTTTCCGTACTGAAATAGAAGACGTTCGGATGGATAGGCGTTTTATTTTTATTCAGATACTCCACAAACGCGCGGATACCACCTTCGTAGTGGTAGTGATCACTCTTATCTGTACGCTTGTCGATCAGGCGGATAGACACGCCGGAATTCAGGAAAGAGAGTTCGCGCAGGCGTTTTGCCAGAATGTCGTATTCGAAATCGGTCACATTCGTAAATGTCTGATGACTGGCCCAGAAACGTACCGCAGTCCCGCTCACATCTGTTTCGCCGATCACCGCCAGCGGTGCTGTCGGTACACCGTGCTGATAAATTTGCTGATGAACTTTACCGTCACGACGGATAGTCAGTTCCAGCTTTTCAGACAATGCGTTGACGACAGAGACACCCACGCCATGTAAACCACCGGACACTTTATAAGAGTTATCGTCAAACTTACCCCCGGCATGCAGCACAGTCATAATCACTTCTGCCGCCGATACGCCCTCTTCCGGGTGAATTCCGGTCGGAATACCACGACCATCATCCTGAACTGAGACGGAGTTATCGGAGTGGATAGTGACGGTGATTTCTTTACAGTGGCCTGCGAGTGCTTCGTCGATGGCGTTGTCCACTACCTCGAATACCATGTGATGCAGACCGGTACCGTCATCCGTGTCACCGATGTACATACCGGGGCGTTTGCGTACCGCATCAAGTCCTTTCAGGACTTTGATACTGGAGGAGTCATAAGAATTCGACATCAACGTTTCTCGCTCATTTAATCTTCGGGTTGAACTGCTATTTTACCTTTTTCTACGCTGAACATCTTGCCCTTTTCGTCATTCATGTCGAGAACATGATCAACACTGATGGCACTCACAAAAACCTGCGCTTTTGTCGCTTTCAGGCGGTTGGCCAGGATCTGCCGGCGCGTGTCATCCAGTTCAGAGGCAAAATCATCGATCAGGTAAATACAACGTCTGCCGCTTTGACGTGTCAGGTATTCCCCCTGCGCCAGGCGCAGGGCACACATTAATAATTTCAGTTGTCCGCGCGATAACAAATCCTCGACCGGGGTACCGTCAGCACGAATACGAAAATCGGCTTTGTGCGGTCCGCTGGCGGTATAAGTCAGGGCGCGATCTCGTTCAAAATTACGCTCCAGTAACTCCGCGTAATCACTTTCTTTATCCCACCCGCGCTGACAGGAAAACGTCAGGTCATATTCCGGCAGGAATTGCTGGCAGGTTGCCTTAATTTCCAGCGTAATATCATCGCTGTAAGCCTGCCGCCATTCACTGATTTTATGAGCCAGCGGTGCCAGTTCCTGATCCCAGGGTCGTATCTGTCGATAACTGCTGACCTGACGCAACGCCGCATTACGCTGTTTCATCAGGCGGCGAAGATCATTCCAGGCACTAAAAAACCCGGGAAAGTTATGGAAACACCCCCAGTCAATATAGGCTCTGCGGAATTTCGGCCCGCCGGTCAGCAGAGTAAAACCTTCCGGGGTGATCAGTTGCATCGGCAGAAGTTGTGCCAGAGCGGCAATCTTATGTCCGTCGCTCCCGTCAATACGGACTTTGCTTTCGCCGGCACGATCTTTACTCAGCCCGATACTGTGTTGCTGACTGGTATCCGTAAGCCTGCCATGCAGAACAAACGCGGGTTGATCATGTCTGATCACCCGCCCGGTTTGCAGACTGCGGAATGCCCGCCCGTGTCCCAGGGTATAAATCGCCTCCAGTACACTCGTTTTACCACTACCGTTTGGACCAATAAGAAAATTCACACCTTCAGACAGCGATAAGTCTGCCTGGGGAATATTACGAAAGTCTTTAATGATAAGACGGGTCAGGGCCATAGAGCAGTCCGGAGGCGAGAAAAACGCATGACATAGAAACGATCCCCTGCAGACATCCTGCAGGGAATGGGGGCCGGGTACAGAACTACAGACGCATCGGCATCACGACATAGGCAGCATGCTGACTGGCAACGTCTTCAATCTGCACACTGGAAACGGAATCAGTCAGCAGTAAGCGAACGTTTTCACATTTCAGAGCATTCAGAACATCCAGTACATAGCTGACGTTGAAACCGATTTCGAGATCACTGCCCTGATAGTCCACGTCCAGGATCTCTTCAGCTTCTTCCTGCTCCGGGTTATTCGCGGTGATACGTAACTGATTTTCGGTGATAAACAGCCGTACTCCCCTGAATTTTTCATTAGAGAGGATCGCCGCACGGGCAAAAGCCTGCCGCAGGAGGTCACAACCGGCTTCCAGCGTCTTATCCGGATTTTTAGGGAGAACACGGCGGTAGTCAGGGAAACGTCCGTCCACCAGTTTGGAGGTAAAGATAAAGTCTCCCACATGTGCACGAATATTACTGCTGCCGATCTGCACCCGCAGAGGCGTATCTCCGCCGTCCAGCAACCGCACCAGTTCAACCACACCTTTACGCGGAACGATGACTGAATGGTCAGGTAAAGACTGGCCAACCGGCATCGAACATACCGCAAGGCGGTGTCCGTCGGTGGAGACCGTACGGAGTTCCTCCCCTTCGGTTTCAAACAACATTCCGTTCAGGTAATAGCGGACATCCTGATGGGCCATGGAAAACTGCGTGGCCTCAATCAGACGTTTCAGCGTTGCCTGAGGCAGAGTGAATTCAACTTCACTCTGCCAGTCATCAAGATTCGGAAAGTCACTGGCCGGCAAAGTAGATAACGAGAAACGACTGCGTCCTGAACGCACCAGTATTCTGTCACCTTCCAGGATGACATGAATTTCAGCACCGTCAGGTAATCCCCGGCAGATATCCAGGAATTTACGCGCAGGCACGGTCGTCGCCCCGGGTTCATGGGGCTGACTGAGCGATACCCGGGCGACCATCTCCATTTCGAGATCAGTCCCGGTAAGCGATAAGGCACCTTCGCTCACCTGCAATAACAGGTTGCCGAGGATCGGAAGTGTCGGACGTCCCCCCAGGGGGCCGCTCACTTGCTGTAAGGGTTTGAGCAATTGCTCTCTTTCAACAATAAATTTCATAGCGTCAGGAAGATAATGTTCTGATTAAATTGGAGAAATCTTCTTTGATGTCGTGACTTTCTTCACGTAACTGCTCTATTTTCCGGCAGGCGTGGAGGACTGTGGTATGGTCCCGTCCGCCAAAAGCATCACCGATTTCCGGCAGACTATGGTTCGTCAGTTCTTTTGCCATCGCCATCGCCATCTGACGCGGTCTGGCCACCGAGCGCGAACGTCGTTTTGATAACAGGTCCGCCACCTTAATTTTATAGTATTCTGCAACGGTTTTCTGAATATTATCGATAGTGACCAGTTTTTCCTGCAATGCCAGCAAATCCCGCAGCGCTTCACGAACAAAGTCGATCGTTATCGCCCTGCCGGTAAAGTTTGCATTGGCAATGACACGGTTCAGTGCCCCTTCCAGCTCACGGACATTAGAGCGCAGACGTTTAGCAATAAAGAAGGCGACTTCGCCAGGCAAACGAATTTTATTTTCGTCCGCTTTTTTCATAAGAATAGCGACGCGGGTCTCAAGCTCTGGCGGTTCAATGGCCACCGTCAGACCCCAGCCAAAGCGTGACTTCAGGCGATCTTCTACCCCATTGATCTCTTTCGGATACCGATCCGAGGTCAGGATAATTTGCTGATTACCTTCCAGCAACGCATTGAAGGTATGAAAAAACTCTTCCTGCGAACGCTCTTTATTCGCAAAAAACTGAATATCATCGATAAGCAGCGCATCCACAGAACGGTAATAGCGTTTAAATTCTTCAATAGCATTGTTCTGCAACGCTTTTACCATATCCTGTACAAAGCGTTCCGAGTGCATATAAACAATTTTAGCATTCGGTTTTCTGGCAATAATACCGTTACCGACGGCATGTAACAGGTGAGTTTTCCCCAGGCCTGTACCGCCATACAGAAATAACGGATTATAAGCGCCACCCGGGTTCTCAGCGACCTGCCGTGCGGCCGCACGGGCCAACTGGTTCGACTTACCTTCGACAAAGTTATCAAAGTTATGCCGGCTATTCACATTTGAGCGATAAGCCGCTTGCACAGGAGCAGGGACGTTATCCCAGCTGGGGCGGCCATCATGGCTGGGTGCCGATGGCTGACGTACCGGAGGGATCGGTTGCGAAATATTCTGAACGGCAACCGTATTCGCTGCAGGGGCCACCGGCGCTGCCGCGGCGGGCCGTGCACCCACTTCAAAACGCAATACCGGAATATCCGAGCCGCAAAACTCATTCAGCAGGCCATTAATACTATTAATGTATTTATCCCGCACCCAGTCGAGTACAAAGCGGTTTGGTGCATACAGAGCCAGAGTGTTGTCGTTCAATTCAGCCTGTAAAGGACGGATCCACATACTGAATTCAGTGGCAGGTAATTCATCCTGCAAACGGGTAAGGCACTGTTGCCAAAGCGTTAGTGACACGGCGGACTCCACTGGTACAAAAATAAGACAAGAAATGGTGCTAATCTTTTGAAAAAACGGGTTATTGATGCAGACGGAGAAATCGCCTGCTGCAACGATCTGCAATTCATTCCCGCCGTGCGTCCCGAAAGGATCGCCAACGGAACGACGGATCATAACGCAAAGCGGGCAAGAGATCTTCCTTTTCTACACCGATTTCTCCCATTTTATCCACAGGATTTCAGAATGACACCGGGCAAGTCACGCTCTGCGATAAAAGAAAAAACCGGTCATATTGCAGATTTCTCCCGCTTCCCCGTCAGATAACGGTCATTTCAGAGCCTGTGATCGACAGATGATCCTGAAGGATCCTTGCTCTTTATAAGGAAGCCCGTATAATTCTCATCCTGTTTGCATCCCGAAGTAGCGCCCGGCGTCACTGAAATGGTTGCAGACAGACTTTTATCGGGGCATAAAGGTGTCATTATTAGCGGAAGTAAATTGACTCAGGACTGTACAGTTATTACAATCCCGCCTCTTTAAATAAAATACACTGAGGCGTCGGTCGGTTTACTGACTCTGCTACGCGTCACCAAGTGAACATTCTCAAGTTTAGGTAGAAATCGCCATGAAACGCACTTTTCAACCGTCTGTACTGAAGCGCAACCGTTCTCACGGCTTCCGTGCTCGTATGGCTACTAAAAATGGTCGTCAGGTTCTGGCACGTCGTCGTGCTAAAGGCCGTGCTCGTCTGACCGTTTCTAAGTAATAAAGCTAACCCTGGTGGGTAAGCTCGCATTTCCCAGGGAGTTACGTTTGTTAACTCCCAATCATTTCACTTTCGTCTTCCAGCAGCCACAACGAGCTGGCACGCCGCAATTGACTATTCTCGGCCGCCAGAATTCGCTGGGGCATCCCCGCATCGGTCTCACCGTCGCCAAGAAACACGTGAAACGGGCACACGAACGTAACCGGATTAAACGTTTAACCCGGGAAAGTTTTCGTTTGCGCCAGCACGAGCTTCCGGCTATGGATTTTGTCATCGTTGCCAAAAAAGGGATAGCTGAACTGGATAACCACACACTGACGGAAGTGTTGGAGAAACTATGGCGTCGTCATTGTCGCCTGGCGCGCGGCTCCTGATTGTTCTTATCCGCGTTTACCAACGGGCAATAAGTCCTCTTCTGGGGCCTCATTGCCGTTTCAATCCAACCTGTTCCCATTACGGGATAGAAGCCTTACGTCGTTTCGGGGTGGTAAAAGGCAGTTGGTTGACGGTGAAACGCGTATTAAAATGCCATCCTTTACATGCGGGTGGTGACGATCCTGTGCCGCCAAAAAACACTGATACCAGAGAAAACTAACGATGGATTCGCAACGCAATCTTTTTTTCATCGCTTTTCTGTTTGTGTCTTTTATGATCTGGCAAGCCTGGCAGACGGACCACAATCCACAGCCACAGCAAACTCAGACCACTCAGAATACGAACAGCACCGCAGGTGATGCTGCAAACCAGGGCGTCCCCGCCAGTGGTGAAGGCAAAACGATTACAGTTAAGACAGACGTCTTGTCTGTTGAGATTAATACCCGTGGCGGTGATGTAGAGCAGGCACAATTACTGGCCTACTCTGACAAACTGGGCTCTTCCAAGCCTTTCCAGTTGCTGGAAACGTCTCCTGACTTCCTGTATCAGGCACAAAGTGGTTTAACCGGCCGTAATGGTCCGGATAATCCTGCCAATGGTGCCCGTCCTTTATACACCGCGACTCAGCAAAGCTACCAGCTAGCCGATGGCCAGACCGAACTGCGCGTTCCGCTGACCTGGACCGGTGAAAATGGCGTGGTTTATACCAAAACCTTCGTCTTCAAGCGTGGTGGTTACTCGGTCGATGTTGATTACCACATCGATAATGCTTCAGCACAGCCTCTGGAAGTTTCCATGTTTGGCCAGCTGAAACAAACTATCGCGCTGCCAAAAGATCGCCAGACCGGGAGCAACAACTTCGCGTTGCATACCTTCCGTGGCGCAGCGTACTCCACCAGCAATGAAAAGTATGAGAAATATAAGTTCGATACCATTGCTGATAACGAGAACCTGAACGTCAGTACTGATAACGGCTGGGTAGCCATGTTACAACAGTACTTCGCGACAGCATGGGTTCCGCGTACTGCCGGCAGTAACACCCTGTATACCAGCGCTCCGGGCACCGGCCTGGCTGCGGTAGGGTACAAATCTGCGCCAGTGACTATCGCTGCAGGTGCACAGCAGGATCTGAACGCGACCCTGTGGGTCGGACCGGAACTGCAGGATCAGATGGCAGCCATCTCTCCTCACCTGGACTTAACCGTAGATTACGGGTGGTTATGGTTTATTTCTCAGCCGCTGTTCAAACTGCTGAAATTTATCCACAGCTTTATCGGTAACTGGGGCTTCTCCATTATCGTTATCACCTTTATTGTCCGTGGTATCATGTACCCGCTGACGCGTGCGCAATACACCTCAATGGCGAAAATGCGCATGCTGCAACCCAAAATTCAGGCAATGCGTGAGCGCCTGGGTGATGATAAGCAGCGTATCAGTCAGGAAATGATGGCACTGTACAAAGAAGAGAAAGTGAACCCTCTGGGAGGGTGTCTGCCTCTGGTTATCCAGATGCCTATCTTCCTGGCGCTGTACTATATGCTGATGGGCTCAATTGAGCTGCGTCACGCGCCGTTCATTCTGTGGATCCACGACCTGTCCGCTCAGGACCCGTACTATATCCTGCCGGTATTAATGGGTCTGACCATGTTCTTCATTCAGAAGATGTCGCCGACGACGGTCACTGACCCGATGCAGCAGAAGATCATGACCTTTATGCCGGTCATCTTTACGGTCTTCTTCCTGTGGTTCCCATCAGGTCTGGTGCTGTATTACATCGTGAGTAACCTGGTGACGATACTTCAGCAGCAGCTGATTTACCGTGGTCTGGAAAAACGCGGTCTGCACAGCCGTAAGAAAAAAGCCTGACGGCTATCACGTAGCCTAGCTGCGTGATAATCCCGATAACTCAGGATATGATAAGGCGGTCATCTGACCGCCTTTTTTTATTGGTAAAGAGAGAACAGTTATGAGCCACAGCGATACTATCGTCGCCCAGGCAACGCCCCCGGGTCGCGGAGGAGTCGGTATATTAAGAATTTCCGGCCCGCATGCCGCCGGCATCGCACAACAGATCCTGGGGAAACTCCCGAAACCCCGTTATGCAGATTACCTCCCCTTCCTGGATGCAGAGGGCTCGGTTCTGGATCAGGGCATTGCGTTGTGGTTTCCCGGGCCAAACTCCTTCACAGGCGAAGATGTGCTGGAACTGCAGGGACACGGCGGACCGGTCATCCTGGATCTGTTACTGAAACGCATTGCCGGACTGCCGGGTGTACGTATTGCAAGACCGGGTGAGTTCTCTGAACGTGCGTTTCTGAACGATAAACTGGACCTTGCCCAGGCAGAAGCTATCGCCGATTTAATCGATGCCAGTTCGGAACAGGCAGCCCGTTCGGCGGTGAACTCCTTACAGGGCGTATTTTCTACCCGGGTGAACCTGCTGGTGGAAGCCCTGACCCATCTGCGTATTTACGTGGAAGCCGCTATCGACTTCCCGGATGAAGAAATCGACTTCCTCTCTGACGGCAAAATTGAAGCACAGTTAGCACAGGTGATTAATGATCTGGAGGCGGTGCGGAGTGAAGCACGCCAGGGAAGCCTGCTGCGCGAAGGTATGAAGGTGGTGATCGCCGGACGTCCGAATGCCGGTAAATCCAGCCTGCTCAACGCACTGGCGGGGCGCGAAGCGGCGATTGTGACCGATATTGCCGGCACCACCCGCGATGTGTTGCGTGAACATATTCATATTGATGGTATGCCGCTGCATATCATTGATACGGCCGGGTTGCGTGAAGCCAGCGACGAGGTCGAACGCATCGGTATTGAGCGCGCATGGCAGGAGATTGAACAGGCCGATCACGTCCTGTTTATGGTTGACGGCACCACCACCACCGATACCGATCCCCGGCATATCTGGCCGGACTTTATCTCTCGTCTGCCGGAAGCATTGCCGGTGACCGTCATCCGCAACAAAGCCGATATCACCGGTGAGTCTCCCGGAGCAGAATCAGAGGCCGGCCATACCTTAATCCGTTTATCGGCCCGTACCGGGGGGGGCATCGATACGCTGCGTGAGCATCTGAAACAGAGTATGGGCTTTTCCGGGAATATCGAAGGCGGCTTTATTGCCAGACGCCGTCACCTCGAGGCTCTGGAGCTGGCAGGAACACACCTTCTGCAGGGCAGAGGACAGTTACTGGATGCCCGGGCCGGAGAGCTGCTGGCCGAAGAATTGCGCCTGGCACAACTGGCGCTGAGTGAAATTACCGGAGAGTTCACTGCGGATGACCTGCTGGGACGGATTTTCTCCAGCTTCTGTATTGGTAAATAAACCGGATACCGGCCCTTCAGGGCCGGTATATTTTCAGGAAGACCGTTTGTTTCCGGACGGAGAATCTGTCGCCGCTTCAGCACCCACGGACATCAGGGCTCCGGCATTCAGTAATCCCCCCACTGCCTGTGCCAGATCCGCCGGCATGGCGATAACCTTCGTATTATTACTTTTGGAAAGATCCCCGAGCGTCGCCACATAATTGTTCGCCAACTGGAATGACATCGCCTCATGCCCTCCGGCGCTGTTCAGAGCGTATGCCAGCTGTTCCGTCGCTTTTTTCTGTCCGGCGGCCAGTGTTTCAATCGCCTCAGCTTCCCGTCGTGATGCTTCAAGCTTTGCTTCAGCATCCAGGATCATGGCCTGCTTTTTCCCCTCGGCTTCACGTATGGCTGCATTCTTGTTCCCTTCGGCACGGGTTTCCGTCGCTTTACGCTCCCGCTCTGCGGCGGCCTGTTGTTCCATCGATTTGCGCATAGAATCTGATGGCGTAATATCCTGAATATCAACGGTCCTCAGGATCAGCCCCCAGTCATTCATCTGTTCTTCCATATTCGCCCGCAAATTAATCGCCAGTTGATCGCGATTGGATAACGTATCATCCAGATTCATTCCCCCGACGGCATTACGAATGGTGGTCATCACCAGGTTCTGCACCGCAGCACTATAACTGTCGATGCCGTAGGCGGCTTTATTCGGGTCTGCAATACGGATAAAGCAGATGGCGTTGACCCCGACCGTCGCATTATCTTTGGTGATCCCTTCGATACCTTTCACTTCAAACATCTGATCTTTCGCCGACATTTTATAGGCGACGACATCCAGAAACGGGATCAGGATGTTCAGCCCCGGATTAAGAGTACTGTGATATTTTCCCAGACGCTCCACAATCCACTGATCTGCCTGCGGCACAATGCGTACGCATTTAAAGAACGTAATCGCCAGTAAAATAATGATTAAACCTGATGCAAACAGCCCCGATGACATAGTACTCCCTCTCTCATGTAGTAAATTAGATAGCTGTAACCTTTACCTGTCCTTCGCCAATCATCGCGACTACCGTTACACGCGCCTGACGGGGTAAAGACTCATCACTGATACAGGGCCACTCCTGACGTCCCTGAACCGGTTTACTCAGTAACAATTTTCCGGTCTCCCCCGGCACTAATGCCGAAGCCAGAATCCCTTGCTGCCCCACCAGCGGTTCCGCGAGATATTTTTCGGGCGGACTACGGATCCAGCGAACCCAGACCCAGGCACAAAGCAATGACGCCACCACCCAGATAAGTAACTGCCCCGCCAGGGATAATGCCGGAACGATCAGCACGACCAGCGCCGGTACCATGGCAGCAATGGCCATCCAGAGGCCAAAAAATGTGACTGTCATCAGTTCTGCCAGCGCAAAAAGCGCAGCAATGGCTATCCAGAACCAGAATATTGTGGTTATTTCCATACTCCCCCCTGCTGAAAATACCGGATCCCGTGATGTCCGCTTCACGTTTCAAGGCAGCAATGGGCCGGTAACTGCTGGCGCTATCTTGCCTGAAAAAACCACAAAACTCCTAATTCAGGATCAATTATGAGAGATAAGGCCGTTTACAGGCCCCGGGGGGATACAGGAAAAACCGGCGGGGAGACCCCACCGGTGGGTTCAGGAGACGACACGGGACAACTCAATCACCCGGTCTGCACTGGCAATGGTTGAAGGGCGATGAGCAATAAAGATACGGGTGATTTTTAATTCACGAATAGAGGCGTTGACCCTGGCTTCATTGTCGAGATCGAGATGGCTGGTCGCTTCATCGAGGAACAGTATGGCCGGGCGGCGGTAGAGAGCCCTGGCAATCAGTAAACGCTGTTTCTGGCCTCCGGACAGGCTACCCCCCAGTTCACTGACCAGGGTTTCGTATCCCATCGGCATTTGCATTATTTCATCATGGATATGACTGCTTTGCGCACAAGAAATTATCCGGTCCGGGTCTCTCTGCTCACTAAAGCTGGAAATATTTTCGGCAATAGATCCGGCGAATAACTTATCCTCCTGCAACACACAGGCAATACAGTCACGATAATTATTCAGTCCGGCGCCGCTGATATCAATACCGTTAAAAAGTACATTCCCGGTATCAGATGACAGTAATCCGCTCATCACTTTCATGAGTGTGGTTTTACCCGACCCCGAAGGCCCCGTGATCGCGACACTTTCTCCGGCGGCGACCAGGAAGCTGACACCTGAAAAAACAGGCCGGCTCAGTTTGTCATACTGATACCCCAAGTCCCGCACCTGCAGGCTGGCCGCTTCGTCTGGCGGGCAAAGTCTTCTTGCAGGCTGGTATACCTCGGTTTCCTGCAGGACAATATCGGCAATCCTGTCGTTATGTAATGCCAGCATTCTTAACTGCAACACCATATCTATCAGTGCCGAAGCGCGCTCAGAAAACTGCCCGCGGTAGGCATTAAAGGCCACAAACATCCCCAGCGTCATCTGCCCGTCAATGACCATTGATGCACCCAGCCACAGGATGATCACCTGATCAAGGGTGGAGATCAGCGCGTTAACGCCGCCAAATAACATATCAAGACGCGTCATCCGGATACCGGCGTTAGTCGTATCAATATTCAGGTTAAGCCAGAATCTGGAACGTATTTCTGTTAATCCCAGCACCTTTAGTGTACTGATCCCGTAAAGCGTCTCCATAAAATGGGACCCGGCACGGGCCTCTTTGACAATGTGCTCTTCCTGGGCCTGGCGGTAGCGCTGATAAGTCGACAGACGTAATACCATATAGATCAACGTAAATCCCAGTACGACTGCAATTAACCAGCCACCGTATAACAGCATCATCACGAATACGCCGACAGAAACAATAACATCGATAGTCCCGCTCACCAGACTACTGGTCAGGGTGGAGCGGATAGTATCCAGCGACGAAAAACGGGACTGGATATCGCCGAGCTTACGTTTTTCAAAGTAGGCCAGCGGCAGCCGGAGTAAGTGATCCATCAGCCCGGTCTTCCATTGAATATCGATCAGTGACTGCATGACCAGCGACGTCCAGGCCCGCAGCATACTGATAAAGGTGCGGAACAGGATAAATGTCAGCAGTCCGAGGCAGATCAGGCCCAGCAGATCATGATCCCGGGCAATGATGACATGATCCATCACCAACTGGGTGCCCATCGGGATCAGGAGATTGACCGCTTCTACCAGTAACGATAAACAGAAGATCCGGATCAGAAAGCCCGGTAATCCGCTGATATTTTTCATCAGCGATCGCAGGTTCAGTTTTGAACGGGCTTTAACCGGAATAAACTCACTATCCGGCCAGACTTCCAGCGCCACACCGGAGAAATGGCGGGAGATTTCAGTAAGACCAACCATTCTGCGACCAAATGCCGGGTCATGGATAATAAAACGCCCCCGCTTCACCGCCACCAGCACCACAAAGTGACTCATATCCCAGTGCAGCAGACAGGGTCTTTTGAGCTGGCAGATTTCATCAATATCCAGCGACAGAGGACGTGTTTTTAAGGACAGTTGCCCGGCGATATGAATGATAGTGGCCAGGGTCGCGCCGTGCGACGAGATACCAAAGCGACGACGCATATTGAGCAGGTCGATGTCCATCCCGAAGTAACGACACACCATGACCAGACACGCCAGACCGCATTCAGAAGCCTCCGTTTGCAGAATGCGGGGAACCCGTCGCCAGGGCGACAGCTGGATCCGCCGGATGATGTCATTAAAGAATTCATTATTCATGTAAAGGCCCGCTCAGACTCCGCCTGATGTCATAATAAGGTGCCAGGATCCATTGATATAATGGCCGGCTTTCCAGGAACAACGTGGTCTCTGCTTTCATCCCGTTAGACCAGCTCATAGGTTTGCCCTGAAACCGGAAGTCTCCGCTTTCCAGTGCGACTATCGTCTTATAATAGGATTGGGTTACCCCCTGGCTGATACCGGTCGCACTACTGCTATACATTGCCAGCTCTTTCTGGCCTGCCGGTATCTGTGAGACTGACCTGATTTTTCCCGGAAACTGCCCGAATTTTTCAAAAGGATAGGCTTCAAACCGAAGATTCACGCTATCGCCCGGAGAGACATACGGCAGGCTGCTGTCCGTTAGCCAGAGGATCAATGAAAAGTCCGGGTCTCCGGCCGGCATCACCTGCGCCAGACTGTCACCGGTTGAAACCATCTGCCCCACGGTATACACCATGTTTTCGATAGTCCCGTCTTCCGGGGCATTAATAATTAAGGTGCCACTGGCGTTAACTTCGGCCAGCTGGCGTTCAAGCTCGCTGCGCTTTAAGGCATACTCCGCTGACTGATTATCGAAATCAGCAGATTTTGTAGCGATTTCCGTTTCCAGATTAATTATCTGCAGGCTCTCCTGGATTGCCTGAGTATTCAGGCTCTGCCATGCCGATTGCTGCTGGTAGAATAAATAGCGCTGGTTATTGAACTGTTCTTTATTAATTAATCCCCGCTTAAGATAATCATCATAATTACCCATGCTTTTTTTCATATCCTGCAGTCCACGGGTCGAACTGTCCATTAATGCCAGTGAGTCTTTATGCGCTTTTTTATATTTTTCCAGTTGTTGTTGCAGGTTTTCCCTGGCGGAGATTTTATTACGATTTATTTTTTTTATAATTTCATCAATCAGTACCAGTTGCTGCCTGATAGCTTCCACACCACGCAGACTTACGTTGCCGTTCAGCGTTGTTTTACTGACATCAATCTCATATAACGGCTCCCCTTTCTTTACCTGTTGCCCGGTATCAAAATATTTCCCGGAAATAACACCCTGCCAGGGCGAGTAAATGGTTATTGCCTGCTCCCGGGAGATAATTTCTCCCCCGACATTAACCCTGCGGGTATATTCACCAAATAAAAGCCCGCCGATAATGACAGAAAAAAAGAAGGCAGAAAAAAGCACCACCAGCCAGGCCGGACATGCTGAAATAAGCAGTGCCTTACCGAGCCACTGTGTTCTCAGATGACGGAGAGCCTCCTCCCTGAAAATCGAATTTCCTTCCATGGGTTCCACTATCACTTTTAAGCACTGACGGAGCCATCCCTTAAGAATGACCGATCCTGATAACCTGATCTGAAAAAAGGTGCCAGATCTCTGGCACCTTGGAGGGATAGTCAGTGACTATTTATCGCGTAATAATTTAATCGCGGAGGTCACAAAGCTGAAGGCAGATTCGAGAGTCAGCCCCAGGTTAGTTCCAACGGCAGAAGCGTTTGCTACCGAGTTTTTCAGGCCCAGCACTTTCATTGCACCACCAAGAGTGCTACCGATATTACCCAGAGAATCTGCCAGTGCGCCCGCACCAGAAACGCATTCCACTTCAACGTGAGTTAATTCTTTCATAGATTATTCCTTTTTTATAAAAATCCCTAAGAGTATGAAACACGCAATGACATACGTCCCCGTCAGTTATACACCGGTCCGTACCGTTATCATTTGCGTACAGGAAATATACCTGACGATTATTTTAATGCAATATATCCGCACACACACATCCGGAAAGCAAAATACAGAGTCATTTTATAATTAAGAAATATACCGGGATAAAAAAAGGAAAACTGATTAAATACTGCCACAAAAAGGAAACTGACGTCATGATTATTTCACTCCCGAAGAGAATATCCGGAATTCAAAATCATACAGGGGTAAATTATCAGAGTATTTCACCCGAATGCATTCAATAAAAATGAACGCCATGAATAATATACAAAGCCTTCACTATCACGTATCGATAGAAGAGCCTGCCGGTTTTCACCGCCAGGCCCGTCAGCGTATTAACCAATCGCCCCCAGAGCATCATCCGTTCCCCGGGTACGGGGTAATAAAAACAGCGTTGCCAGAACATCGACCACATAGATCAGTGCCAGCAGAGTTATCGCCGCCGTGAAAGACCATTCTGACGCAAGCGAGCCGATGACCAGGGGTCCCAGCCCTCCGACGGCGCGCCCGGCATTGAATAATACATTCTGCGCAGTCGCCCGGGCGGCGACCGGGAATGTATCAGAGATGAGAGCACCGTAACCACCGATCATGCCGTTCACGAACATCCCCATCACCGCACCGGCAAGCAGCATCAGCGAGGGGTCGGTAAGCCTTGCATACACCACCACCATAACCACCGCCCCTAATTGATACAGGATAAAGATTTTCCAGCGGGCAAAACGGTCGGCCAGTATTCCAAATAACCCGATACCCAGTGTCATGCCTATAACGGTGACGGCTGTCCAGATCCCCGATTTTGTCAGCGTAAAACCAAAGTTCGCGGAAAGATAACCCGGCATCCAGATCATCAGCCCGTAATAGCCAAAATTTTGCACCGAACAAAGAATAAAAATACCTATGCTGGCTTTTGCCGTCATTCTGTCTTTAAAGAGTAATTTAAGACGAGACGTAAAGGCGAGAGGCGTAGGTTCGGCCGGCTGACGGGCAAATGCGTCAGGTTCACCTAATCCATGACGGATAACAAAAGAAAACAGTGCAGGAATAAGCCCCACCAGGAACATTCCGCGCCAGCCGATATAAGGTAGCAATACTGGCGTCAGTACAGCGGCCATCAGTACACCTGCCTGCCAGCCAATACCCACCCATGCCGATGCACGGTTACGTTTACTGGCAGGCCAGACTTCCGCAATCAGTGCCATACCTATCCCGAACTCCCCCCCGAGCCCGACACCGGCCAGTGTCCGGTAGACCAGTAGATCCGGATAGCCTCTGGCGACAGCGCATAATCCGGTGAATACAGAAAACATCAGGATAGTCAGCGAAAGTATTTTGATCCGCCCGAAACGGTCACTCAGATGACCAAAAATAATCCCTCCTATCACCGCCCCTATCAGAGTCCAGGTCACCAGAGAACCGGCCTGTGAATAATTGAGCGACAGAGAAAGACTGATCGCCGGTAACATAAACCCGAGGATGAGCAGATCAAAACCATCCATCGCATAACCACTGATCGCCGCGAGCATTGCTTTCGCTGGCGTCACTCTTTTTTTCTTACGCACGTGTGTATCCATTTTTACGGAAGGTATTCAGGTGGAGGAAGTATAAAAAGGATGGGGCAGACAAGCTATGGATAGATTAATACACCAGCCGCTGCTATCCGGGCGGATAGCAGCGGGATAATGCCTGTTACTCCGGAAGGTTATCTCCGGCTAATAACTGGTCCAGCTTATCGCCACCCAGGTGGCGGAAATCCTGACCTTTGACAAAATAAAAAATAATTTCGCAGATATTCTGACAACGATCGCCAATACGCTCGATAGCACGGGCACAGAAAAGTGCCGTCAGTACGCTAGGGATAGTCCGCGGATCTTCCATCATATAGGTCATCAGCTGGCGGATAATGCCTTCATACTCTTTATCCACCTTTTTATCTTCACGATAAATCTCGATAGCCGCGTTCAGGTCCATACGTGTAAACGCATCCAGAACATCGTGCAGCATCTGTACCGCATGACGGCCGAGAGACTCCAGACTCACCAGCAGCGGCTGGTGGTTCTGACCGAATTTTTCAAGCGCAGTACGACTGATCTTTTCAGCCACATCCCCAATGCGCTCCAGTTCGGAGATAGTCTTAATGATAGCCATCACCATACGTAAATCGCTGGCCGTCGGCTGACGTTTAGCAATAATCCGGACACAATGATCATCAATATCGACTTCCATCATATTCACTTTCTGGTCGTCATTAATCACCCGCTGAGCCAGTTCACTGTCCATATTCTGCATGGCCGTGATGGCGTCGGTCAGTTGTTGCTCAACCAGCCCCCCCATAATCATGACCTGGGTCCGGATATGCTCCAGCTCAGCATTAAACTGCCCGGAAATGTGTTTATTTAAATTCAGACTATCCATGGTGTTCTCCAGTATCGCAATCGCTCTCTGTCATGCAGAGGGTGGCAAAGGGTCAGGGGCATGGCCGGGGCTCAGCCGTAGCGGCCTGTAATATAGTCTTCGGTTTGTTTCCGGGCCGGTTTGGTAAACAGCGTATCGGTATCACAGAATTCAATCAGTTCGCCCATATACATAAAGGCAGTATGGTCAGAACAACGCGCGGCCTGTTGCATATTATGAGTCACAATCACCACGGTATAATCCCGTTTTAATTCACTGATCAGCTCTTCAATACGTCCGGTAGAAATCGGGTCGAGGGCTGAGCAGGGCTCATCAAGTAACAGAACTTCCGGACGAATGGCGATACCGCGGGCAATACACAAACGTTGCTGCTGTCCCCCCGACAGACTATAGCCACTCTGATTCAGCTTATCTTTGGTTTCCGTCCACAGGGCCGCTTTGGTCAAAGCCCATTGCACACGTTCGTCCATTTCGGCACGGGACAACTTCTCAAATAAACGAACACCAAACGCGATATTATCGTAGATAGACATCGGGAAAGGTGTCGGCTTCTGAAAGACCATCCCGACACGGGCACGTAATAACGCGATATCCTGGCTATTTTCGAGAATATTTTCACCGTCCAGCAGGATCTGTCCTTCGGCACGCTGCTCCGGATAGAGCTGATACATTTTGTTCAGCGTACGCAGCAGCGTTGATTTGCCACAACCGGAAGGCCCGATAAATGCGGTCACTTCGTTGCGAGCAATATCCAGATTAATATTTTTCAGCGCGTGAAATTTACCGTAATGGAAGTTCAGGTCACGGACCTGAATTTTAGCTGCCGCTGCATTAATTTGTGCCATATTCATGCTTCGTCTCTCTTATCCCGGCGCCGCATCCGCCACGCCGTAAAAATTAGTGTTTACGCTTAGTAAAAATAACCCGTGCCAGGATGTTCAGCAGCAAGACACACAGGGTAATAATCAGCACGCCCGCCCAGGCCAGACTTTGCCATTGAGGAAAAGGACTCATCGCAAATTTATAAATGGTCACCGGCAGGTTAGCCAGTGGCTGCATCATGTCGGTGCTCCAGAACTGGTTTGACAGCGCTGTAAACAGTAAGGGCGCCGTTTCGCCGGCAATACGGGCAATCGCCAGCAATACTCCGGTCATAATGCCGGAAACGGAAGCTTTCAGCGTAATGGCCAGGATCATTCGCCACTTCGGCGTCCCCAGTGCATAAGCGGCCTCGCGCATCGTATCCGGTACCAGCTTCATCATGTTTTCTGTGGTACGGATAACAATCGGTACCTGTAACAATGCCAGCGCCAGTACACCTGCCCAACCGGAGAAATGGTGCATCTTTGCAACAACCAGCGTATAGACAAACAACCCGATCACTATCGAAGGCGCTGATAGCAGGATATCGTTAATAAAACGGATGACCTCTGCCAGAAGTGATTTACGACCATATTCGGCCAGATAAATCCCTGCCAGAATACCCAGCGGGGTACCAATGACCGTAGCCCACAGGATAAGCAGACCACTACCGGCCAGGGCATTCGCCAGGCCGCCGCCATCAGTATTTGGCGGAGGCGTTGACTGAGTAAACAGATCCAGAGACAGTCCGCCCACCCCGCGTGAAACCGTGGTCCAGAGGATCCAGACCAGCCAGAACAGACCAAAAACCATGGTGAGCAGTGAAAAAAAGATCGCTATCTTATTTTTCAGGCTACGGCGTGACTGCATTTTACGGCGGGACGCCGCAAGCGCGGCCCGGGCGCCGGGATCCAACGTCGTCATGAGCGGCCTCCTTCACTTTTAGCCAGGCGCAGTATCATCAGTTTGGAAATCGCCAGTACCACAAAAGTAATGAAGAACAGAATTAATCCCAGCTCCATCAATGCCGCTACGTGTAACCCGGAGGAGGCTTCCGCAAACTCATTCGCCAGCGCAGAGGTAATACTGTTGCCTGGCATATAGAGCGAGGCACTGTCCAGTTGATAGGTATTGCCGATAATAAAGGTGACGGCCATCGTTTCACCTAATGCGCGCCCCAGTCCGAGCATCACCCCCCCGATCACGCCGTTACGGGTAAAAGGCAGCACGATGTTCCAGATAACTTCCCACGTAGTACAGCCGAGTCCATAAGCAGACTCTTTCATCATCACCGGGGTTTGCTCGAAGACATCCCGCATTACCGAGGCGATGTAAGGAATGATCATAATCGCCAGGATAACGCCGGCCGCCAGGATACCGATACCGAACGCAGGACCTGAGAATAACTGACCAATAAAAGGGACAGAAGACAGCAGGTCGCCGACCGGCGTCTGAAAATAGTTGGCAAATAAGGGAGCGAAAACAAATAGCCCCCACATGCCGTAAACAATGCTTGGGATCGCCGCCAGCAATTCAATCGCGGTGCCCAAAGGACGGCGCAGCCAGCCCGGGGAAAGTTCTGTCAGAAACAGGGCAATACCGAAGCTGACCGGTACGGCAATCAGCAGAGCTATTATTGACGTGACCACCGTTCCGTAAATAGGTACCAGCGCACCGAACTGCTGGTTCGGGGCATCCCAGGTTTTATTCCAGAGGAAGGCAAAACCAAATTTATGGATGCTGGGCCAGGAGGAGATGATCAGGGAAACGATAATACCGCCCAGAAGTAATAATACGACCAGCGCAGCCAGCCTGACCAGTGCGCTGAAGAGGATATCGCCTTGCTTTCCGGGGGCTTTAAATGTCGGCTTTCTTTCCGCCATAAGAGTCTCTGCTTCACGATTAACAGGGCGGCATTAGCCGCCCATGGGGTCACATGAGTTAACGGTATTCAGCCTTACTGGTACAGGGCTTTTCCGTTTTCATCAGTGATATTGGTTTTCCATGCACTACGGATTTCTTCTACAACAGACGCCGGTAAAGCCGCGTAGTCCAGGCTTTCTGCAGTCTTATCACCATGGCTATAAGCCCAGTCGAAGAATTTTAACACCGCTGCGCCTTTAGTGGCATCTGACTGCTTTTTATAAACCAGGATAAAGGTGGTTGAAGAGATAGGCCATGCATCATCGCCTTTCTGATAAGTCAGGTCCTGAGCGAATGTCTGTTTCCAGTCAGCCCCTTTCGCAGCGTTACTGAAGTTTTTCTCAGAAGGCAGGATAGCCTTACCATCTGCATCCACCAGTTTGGTATAGGTCAGGTTATTCTGTTTCGCATAAGCATACTCAACATAACCAATGGAGCCCGGCAGACGCTGTACAAAAGCGGCAACGCCATCATTCCCTTTACCGCCCAGCCCGACCGGCCAGTTCACGGTATTACCTTTCCCGATTTTATCTTTCCACTCGCTGTTCACTTTAGACAGGAAGCTTGTGAAGACAAACGACGTCCCTGAGCCGTCTGCACGGCGAACAACATTAATATTCGAGGAAGGTAACTTAATGCCCGGGTTCAGCTTCTCGATCGCCGGATCATTCCATTTTTTGATTTTTCCGAGATAGATGTCACCGACGGTTTCACCGTTCAGCGTCAGCTCACCGGATTTCACTCCCGGCAGGTTGACCGCCAGAACCACACCACCGATCACCGTCGGAAACTGGAAAAGACCGTGTTTCTGCAGATCCGCATCAGAAAGTGGTGCATCAGAAGCACCGAAATCAACGGTTTTGGCAATGATTTGATTCACACCACCGGAAGAACCAATCCCCTGATAGTTCACCTGACTACCATTCGCTTTCTGGTAATCCGCAGCCCAGCGGGCATATATCGGGGCCGGAAAGGTACCGCCCGCGCCGGTTAAATTGGTAGCTGCAAATGCAGAAACAGCGCTCAGAGACAATGTCGCTGCCAGTACCCGGGCAACAGTCTTATGCATCAGTGTCATATTCCCTCCGGGGGAGTGTATTTTCAGGCTCAATGCCAGTTTAAACGGGTTAGTCATGCTGCAGGAGGCAAAATAGGACAGTTTAATGACATTAAAATGTCCGAATTATGACAGTTTTATGACAGCCCCACTGCTCCTTTACCGCCAGAGGGTTGCCGGCCGGCACAAAGCCCGCCGCAACACGTCGAACACCGCAGCCTCTTCAGGCTGCAACGGTCCCTTTTTTCACGAAAACGCACCGCTGATATTGGATGGCCGGCAGTCTGCTCAGGTTTGTCATACCTGAAGATAAAAATGTCCGCTGCCGGTTACTCACTGTCCCCGCGTTGTCTGACCGTTGTCTGCGGTATCTTCGCCATCTGCTGCTGTAGAAAGGTAAGTAACACCCGGAACCTGGCATCCTGAAGCCTTGCGCTGATCCCCCTGGCCCGCTCTGCACCAATACCCGGAAGGGACTGCCAGTCAGCCAGAGAGCGGGCTGACAATGCTGTAAGCTCTTCACTACGTAAGTGCCTTGCTGCCTGACGGGGAACCGGAACCCCCAGAGCCTGCAGCCAGCGGATCGCCGGCAGTTGCCGGGCCTGAAGGAATTGCCGGACCATTGCCGCGGATCGGACAGGACTGAACCCGGCCTGCACCAGTTGTGCCGGGGTGAACGACATCCATGACAGAAGATGGTCAAATTCCGGTACAGACAGCATTTGCTGCCAGCTGCCACGGCTGATCCCCCGAAGGTTCAGCCCCTGCCGTTCACTCAGACCACTCAGCCTGGATAAAAATTGTTCACGGCATGCGGTCGTCAGCCGGAAACAGCTGAATTCATGAAACCTGGCCTCTGACGGCGGGGCAGGATAATGACGCTCAGCCACCCGCCACACCACTCGTCGGATGGCAGGAACCCCCTGCCCGGCCAGCCCGATGATGACTTCATCCCCGGGAAGAATATCCCGGCGTCGCCAGGCTGCGACAGTCCCGAGACTGACGCGGCTGATGCGTTTATCGTCAAGCGGTACCGGCTGCAGCGTCGCGACAACGGACACTTTTCCTGTCCGTCCGACCGTAAAACGGATCTCCCGGACGCCGGTACTGATTTCGGGGGCCGGATATTTCCAGGCTGCAGACCAGAGGTTATGCCCGGGTCGCCATTGCTGCGAAGCCGCAGGAAGGGAGTGGATCACAATACCGTCTGTAGTAAAGGGTAACTCGCCGCGAAACCAACGGTCACGCCACAGCGCAACCTCCTCTGCCGTTACCACCTCCCGGGTCCATGCTCTCGTCAGGGGAAAACCCCACTCCGACAGTTGCGTAATGCGTGTCTGTAACGACGGCGGGCCATCCGGCCAGGCCCAGATAAAGATCCCCAGCCGCTGACCTGCCGGGAGAGAGCTCTGACTGCGCATCAGTCCTGCAACACGGGCCCTGTCACCCCCTCCGCCTTCCCGGGCCCGTCGATGTTGCCGCCGGGGTAAAAAAATTTCACCCTGTAGTACGATGATCGCCGCGTCTGCAGGGATCACCGGCGGAACCGCAGTAATTGCTAACGCTCTGCCAAGCCAGGGCTCGCCCTGCAAACCGTCCCCGCGGCTGGTCACGGCAGACAACTTACCGTGGCGGTATACCAGCGTGACCGCCACGCCGTCTATTTTAGGCTGTACGATGAGTGGTTGTTTATTCTGCATCCAGCGGGAAACCGCCAGCTTGTCTTTCAGCTTACGCACACCGGTATGCGCGACAGGATGCCGCTGACGGCCATCGGCTGGCCAGCGGGGGATAGCGCGCGACGGCGGTAACCCGGCACATTTCTGCCAAAGCGCTGCTTTTTCCGACAGCCGATCATAGTCGCTGTCACTTACCGGTGACAGCCCCTGGCGGTAGTAAGCATCATCCCACTGCCTGAGCTGTTGCTGAAGACCGGCCACTTCCGTCAACGCCCGGGCGGGGGTCCACGGGGGGCAGTCTGCCGCCATCACTGATAACCCTGTCAGCCCGCAGATAATAAGTAGTCGTCTGAACACAAGCACACCTCCGACCCCTGGTATGCCGCCTTTGTTACGGAAGTTCAGCAGAACATCTTGTATTACCGGAGATTTCTCACAAAAAAACCATCGGTTATCCGCCCGCAGGCAGCAGAATGCCCGGCGGCCCCGCAAATAAATCTGTGGCTAAATGCAAGCAAACGCTGCGCCAGAGCGCCGGGGCGTGTATAATCATGAGAATATTGTCCCCGCTCTTTACTCAATTCAAGATAACCATGGCTCAAGGTACGCTTTATATTGTCTCCGCCCCTAGCGGTGCGGGAAAATCCAGCCTGATACAGGCACTGCTGAAAACGCAGCCACTGTATGACACTCAGGTCTCAGTTTCACACACCACCCGGGACATTCGACCGGGCGAAGTCGCAGGCGAGCACTATTATTTCGTCTCTAAAGACGAGTTCCGTACCATGATTGCTGAAAATGCATTTCTGGAGTATGCCGAGGTATTTGGTAACTATTACGGTACCTCCCGTCAGGCGATTGAACAGGTGCTGTCGACAGGGGTCGACGTTTTTCTGGATATCGACTGGCAAGGCGCACAACAGATCCGTCATCAGATGCCGGAAGCTCGCAGCATCTTTGTTCTGCCGCCCTCAAAAGATGAGCTGGACAGACGTCTGAGAGGCCGTGGTCAGGACAGTGAAGACATTATCGAAAAGCGTATGGCGAAGGCTGTCGATGAAATGAGTCATTATGCAGAGTACGATTATCTGATTGTTAATGATGACTTTGATCTTGCGCTTTCGGATCTGAAGACCATTATCCGTGCAGAACGACTGCGTATTCGCCGTCAGACTGCGCGACATGATGCATTAATCAGCAAATTATTGGCACACTGAACCGGGTTTCAGTATGATGCCCAGTCATTTCTTCATCTGTGGAGTAGCACACTTATGGCACGCGTAACCGTTCAGGACGCAGTAGAAAAAGTTGGAAACCGTTTTGACCTGGTATTGGTCGCTGCACGTCGTGCACGTCAGATGCAGGTCGGAGGCAAAGATGCCCTGGTTCCGGAAGAGAACGATAAAACCACGGTTATCGCTTTACGTGAAATCGAAGAAGGGCTGATCACAAACCAGATTCTGGACGTACGTGATCGTCAGGAACAGCATGAACAGGAAGCGGCCGAACTTCAGGCTGTGACCGCGATTGCTGAAGGTCGTCGTTAATCTGACTGTTGCAGGCCGCCTTTGTATCTGTTTGAAAGTCTTAATCAACTGATTGAAAAATATTTGCCTGAGGATCAGATTAAACGCCTCAGGCAAGCCTATCTTGTTGCTCGTGATGCCCATGAGGGTCAGACGCGTTCCAGCGGTGAGCCTTATATTACCCATCCGGTAGCCGTTGCCTGTATTCTGGCTGAAATGCGACTCGACCATGAAACTCTCATGGCCGCGTTATTGCACGATGTGATTGAGGATACCCCGGCCACCTACCAGGATATGGAGCAACTGTTTGGTCAGAGTGTCGCAGAGCTTGTCGAAGGCGTATCCAAGCTGGATAAGCTGAAATTCCGCGATAAAAAAGAAGCTCAGGCAGAAAACTTCCGCAAGATGATCATGGCCATGGTACAGGATATCAGGGTCATATTAATCAAGCTGGCAGACCGGACACACAATATGCGGACCCTCGGTTCGCTTCGTCCGGACAAGCGGCGGCGTATCGCGCTGGAAACGCTGGAAATTTACAGCCCCCTGGCCCACCGGCTGGGTATCCATCACCTGAAAACGGAACTGGAAGAGCTCGGGTTTGAAGCGCTCTACCCTAACCGTTATCGGGTGATTAAAGAGGTGGTGAAAGCGGCCCGCGGTAACCGGAAAGAGATGATCCAGAAAATACTGGCCGAAATCGATGGCCGGTTACAGGAATCCGGTATCCCCTGCCGTGTCAGCGGACGTGAGAAACACCTCTACTCTATCTATCAGAAAATGCATCTCAAAGAGCAGCGTTTTCATTCCATTATGGATATCTATGCCTTTCGCGTGATCGTGAAAGATGTCGATACCTGTTACCGTGTCCTTGGGCAAATGCACAGTTTGTATAAGCCTCGCCCGGGCCGGGTGAAAGATTATATTGCTATCCCCAAAGCCAACGGCTATCAGTCTCTTCATACATCCATGATTGGGCCACACGGTGTGCCTGTGGAAGTACAGATCCGTACCGAAGATATGGATCAGATGGCAGAGATGGGGGTTGCGGCACACTGGGCCTATAAAGAACATGGCGAAAGTGGTTCCACCACCGCTCAGGTTCGCGCCCAGCGCTGGTTACAGAGTCTGCTGGAACTGCAGCAAAGTACAGGGAACTCCTTCGAATTTATCGAAAGTGTGAAATCCGATCTGTTCCCTGACGAAATCTACGTCTTTACCCCGGAAGGTCGCATTGTCGAACTGCCGGCAGGTGCAACGCCGGTCGACTTTGCCTATGCCGTCCATACGGATATCGGCCATGCCTGTGTGGGTGCCAGGGTAGATCGCCAGCCTTATCCGTTATCACAGTCACTGTCCAGCGGACAGACCATCGAAATTATTACCGCGCCAGGTGCCCGGCCAAATGCTGCCTGGCTCAACTTTGTGGTCAGCTCAAAAGCCAGGGCTAAAATCCGTCAGTTACTGAAAAACCTGAAGCGGGAAGAGTCCGTGAGTCTCGGACGCCGTCTGCTCAGCCATGCGCTGGGCGGCAGTAAAAAGCTGGCTGAAGTTCCGCAGGAAAATATCCGCCATGAACTGGAACGGATGAAACTGGCGTCTCTGGATGATCTGCTGGCAGAAATCGGTCTCGGTAACGCGATGAGCGTTGTTGTGGCTAAGAATTTACTGCCGGGAGAACCGACAGAGCACTTGCCTCAGGCGACCAGTAAAAAGCATAAGCTGCCGATTAAAGGGGCTGACGGTGTACTGATCACCTTCGCAAAATGTTGCCGGCCTATTCCCGGTGACCCGATTGTAGCGCATGTCAGTCCCGGTAAAGGGCTGGTGGTGCATCATGAATCCTGTCGTAACATCCGGGGCTATCAGAAAGAAGCAGAGAAGTTTATGCCGGTCGAATGGGACAAAGAGACCGGACAGGACTTTGTGACAGAAATTAAAGTCGATATGCTCAACCATCAGGGTGCCCTGGCAAACCTGACAGCAGCGATCAACACCTGTCATTCCAATATTCAGAGCCTGAATACCGAAGAACGTGATGGCCGGGTTTATACTGCCTTTATGCGCCTCACGGTCCATGACCGTATTCATCTGGCGGATATTATGCGGAAAATTCGTGTAATGCCGGATGTGATTAAAGTACATCGGAACCGTAACTGATCACATGAATGACCAACGTTTTTCCCGGATAGCGGAAATGCTGGCCCGTCGCCAGCATGACCTGACAGTATGCATGGAACAGGTCCATAAACCCCATAATGTTTCTGCGGTGATCCGCACGGCAGATGCGGTCGGCATTCATCATGTCCACGCCGTCTGGCCCGGGGATCGCATGCGTACCGCCGTTTCCTCCTCCGCCGGCAGTAATAGCTGGGTCAATGTCATCACGCACCGAAGCATCGGAGAAGCCGTCAGCACGGTAAAATCTGCAGGTATGCAGGTTCTGGCGACCCATCTTTCCGATACGGCCGTAGATTTCCGTGACATCGATTATACCCGGCCTACCTGTATTCTGATGGGCCAGGAGAAAACGGGTATCACCCGGGAAGCGCTGGACCTCGCTGACCAGGATATTATTATTCCGATGCTGGGGATGGTGCAGTCACTGAATGTTTCAGTCGCCTGCGCCCTGATCCTGTATGAAGCACAACGTCAGCGACAAATCGCCGGTATGTACGAGCGTGACCACTGTTTGCTGGACGAGGCTGAACAGCAACGTCTGTTATTCGAAGGTGGCTACCCTGTACTGGCTCGGGTCGCGCGGCAAAAAGGGCTGCCCTATCCCCGGATCAACGATCAGGGTGAGGTAGAAGCCGATGAGCACTGGTGGTCTGCCATGCAGGCAACCGGTCATAGCCGAAAGCATAAAAAATGAAAGGCCGCCTGCTCGACGCCATTCCGCTGAATACCCTGACCGGCGTTGGCGCCAGTCAGGCTGCAAAACTGGCAAAGCTTGGCCTGCATACCTTGCAGGATTTATTACTGCACCTTCCCGTTCGCTACGAAGACCGTACCCGCCTGTATCGGATCAATGACTTACTGCCCGGCCTCTTTGCCACCATAGAAGGTGAAGTCCTCTCCACGGAAGTCTCCTTCGGACGACGCCGGATGATGGTCTGCCAGATCAGTGACGGCAGTGGCATCGTCACGCTGCGCTTTTTTAACTTCAATGCCGGCATGAAAAATGCGCTGGCAAAAGGCAGCCATGTGGTTGCCTACGGCGAGATCAAACGCGGGCAACGGGGCGCTGAAATTATTCATCCCGAATACCGGATCACCGGACAACAACAGGTGACGAAATTACAGGAAACGCTGACCCCGGTCTACCCGGCTACCGAAGGTATCCGCCAGGCGACGCTGCGTAAACTGACCGACCAGGCCCTGCAATTACTGGAAAGCTGCCCGATTGATGAACTGCTGCCTGCTGAACTGCGTGGCGGCATGATGTCACTGGCCGACGCCCTGAAAACGCTACACCGTCCCCCGCCGGGGTTATTGCTCAGCGACCTGGAACAAGGGAAACATCCGGCACAGCAACGTCTGATCACCGAAGAATTACTGGCCCATAACCTGAGTATGCTGGCGGTACGGGCCGGCGCACAGCGTCATCATGCCCGCCCCATGCCGGCAGACCACCGCCTCAGCCGGCAATTTCTGGCCTCGCTACCCTTTGCCCCGACCGGAGCACAGACGCGGGTAGTCAAAGAAATCGAGCAGGATCTGCAGCATGACTACCCGATGCTACGCCTGGTTCAGGGGGATGTCGGTTCAGGTAAAACGCTGGTGGCCGCACTGGCAGCATTAAATGTCATTGCCCATGGCTATCAGGTCGCACTGATGGCCCCGACAGAACTACTGGCAGAACAACATGCCAGTAATTTCCGCCAGTGGCTGGCACCGTTAGGTATCGAGGTGGGCTGGCTGGCCGGCAAGCAGAAAGGTAAAGCTCGTCAGGCGCAGCAGGAAGCCATTGCCAGTGGTCAGGTTTCTATGATTGTCGGTACACATGCATTGTTTCAGGAGCAGGTGAAATTTAACGGGCTGGCACTGGTCATTATTGATGAACAACACCGGTTCGGGGTACATCAGCGCCTGTCACTGTGGGAAAAAGGGGAGCAACAGGGCTTCCATCCGCATCAGTTAATTATGACCGCGACCCCGATCCCCCGTACGCTTGCCATGACGGCGTACGCCGATCTGGAAACCTCTACCATTGATGAGCTGCCTCCGGGCCGTACGCCGGTTACGACGGTGGCCATCCCGGATACCCGTCGTGACGACATCATTCAGCGGGTCGGGCAGGCCTGCCGGCAGGGACGTCAGGCCTACTGGGTCTGTACCCTTATCGAAGAGTCTGACCAGCTTGAGGCACAAGCCGCAGAAGCCACCTGCCAGGAACTGCAACTTGCGCTGCCTGAGATGAAAATCGGTCTGGTACACGGACGGATGAAACCTGCCGACAAGCAGGCCATCATGCAGCAGTTTAAAGCAAACCAGTTACACCTGCTGGTCGCCACCACGGTCATTGAAGTGGGTGTCGATGTACCCAATGCCAGCCTGATGATCATCGAAAATCCTGAGCGGCTCGGGCTTGCCCAGCTGCACCAGCTGCGGGGCCGCGTCGGGCGCGGGGCCGTCGCCTCCCACTGTGTTTTACTGTATAAATCGCCGCTCAGTAAAACAGCACAGAAACGTTTACAGGTGTTACGTGACAGTAATGACGGGTTTGTTATTGCCCAGCATGACCTGGAAATCCGTGGCCCGGGAGAATTACTGGGTACACGCCAGACAGGTAATGCGGAATTCAGAGTCGCCGATCTGCTCCGCGATCAGGCGATGATCCCGGCCATACAACGTATTGCACGCCATCTTCATGAGCAATATCCGGCGCAGTCGGTTGCACTGATTGAACGCTGGCTGCCCGCGACAGAACGTTTTTCCCACGCCTGAGAGTTCCTGCCCCGTTGGCAAACGTTTGCTTTTATCCGGCGGATAATTAAAATCGCTTTCTTTTATCTCGATCAGGATGCCTTGATGTCTGCCCATGCCCCGTTTGACCGACAACCTTCCGGTTCTTCACACAGTGATCTGGTTTACCGTCTGGAAGACAAACCGCCCTTACCGCAGGCCCTGTTCGCGGCATTGCAGCATTTGCTGGCAATGTTTGTGGCTGTGATCACGCCGGCATTACTCATCTGCCATGCCCTCGGCTTACCGGCACAGGACACCCGGCATATTATCAGTATGTCGTTATTCGCGTCCGGTATCGCCTCTGTGCTGCAAATCCGCACCTGGGGGCCGGTAGGTTCGGGGCTGCTCTCCATTCAGGGCACCAGCTTTAACTTTGTCTCCCTGCTGATCATGGGCGGCCTGGCGCTGAAACATGGGGGGGCCGATGTCCCGACGATGATGGCTGCTCTGTTTGGCACCCTTATGCTGGCTTCCTGTACCGAAATGCTGTTATCCCGCATTCTGCCGTATGCCCGTAAGGTGATTACTCCCCTGGTCTCCGGTATTGTCGTGATGATCATCGGTCTGTCGTTGATCCAGGTCGGATTAACCTCCATCGGAGGGGGCTTTAGCGCCATGAGCAACCACACCTTCGGCGCTCCGGAAAATCTGCTGCTGGCCGGTGTCGTTTTACTGACGATAATCCTGCTTAACCGTCAGAAAAACCCGTATCTGCGTATTGCCTCACTGGTGATCGCAATGGCCATCGGCTACCTGCTGGCGTGGTGCCTGCATATGCTGCCGGTAACTGCCGCGGATCCGGATGCTCCGCTGATCGCAGTGCCCCGCCCTTTTTACTATGGACTGGGCATTGACTGGAATTTGTTACTGCCGCTGATGCTGGTCTTTATGGTGACCTCCCTGGAAACCATCGGCGATATTACGGCGACCTCTGATGTCTCAGAACAACCGGTGAGTGGTCCTGTTTATATGAGACGCCTGAAGGGCGGCGTACTGGCTAACGGTATCAACTCCTGTGTGTCCGCGTTGTTTAATACCTTCCCTAACTCCTGTTTCGGGCAGAATAACGGCGTTATTCAACTGACAGGGGTCGCCAGCCGCTATGTCGGGTTCCTGGTGGCATTAATGCTGATTGTGCTGGGGCTTTTCCCGGCAGTGAGTGCAGCCGTTCAGCATATTCCTGAACCGGTGCTGGGCGGGGCCACGCTGGTCATGTTCGGCACGATTGCGGCCTCCGGAGTGCGTATTGTTTCCAGGCAGGCGATTGACCGGCGGGCTATCCTGATCATTGCCATTTCACTGGCCGTCGGCCTGGGCGTTTCCCAGCAACCGCAGATCCTGCAGTTTGCTCCTGACTGGCTAAAAACCCTGTTCTCTTCCGGCATTGCCGCCGGGGGGATCACGGCGATTATCCTGAATCTGATTTTTCCTGCAGACCAGGAAAGCGCATAAGGCAGAACTTCAGAGCAGAATGGCGGGGTAACCCCGCCATTCTGCTAACCGGTTCAGGCTGTTTTTTTCGCCTTCCGGTGGACTCCGCGCATGATCACCGTTGAGGTCTGAAGCAAATTCAGGCATAACAGACCTTCGCTTACCCTCAGGACTCAGGACCGACACCATGAAATTTATTGGAAAATTTTTCCTGATACTGCTGCTAATCCTTTTACTTGTGCTTATTACTGGCTATTTTTTGCTGAAAAGCGCCTGGGGAGCAGCCACGCTTAGTCGCTGGATCAGCGATGAAACCGCCTATCATTTGTCTATCGGCAGATTACACCACTCGTTCAGTACTCCGCTGGAAGTTACCTTAGACAACTTCAGTTTTGGTCATGATGGTCAGCCGGCCCTGGTCGTCGCCGATAAGGTAACACTGGATTTATCACTGCTTCAGTTCAGCTCTCCTTCCCGCTTTGATTCGATTACCCTGACGAACGGTGAAGTTAACCTGGCGAACATCAGTCCCGGTACGGCTATCCCGTTACAGGCAAATCACCTCCGGCTGAACAACATCAGCATCGTCGAGCCGGGTACGGGTACCGATTCCGGCTTTCAAGCCAGTCAGATAGTGGCAGATATTTCGCCCTGGAACCCCGGGGAAAACAGTCTGCAAGGCAGCCAGTATCACTTCAGTATGGGTATCGGACAGTTAACGCTAAACACACAGCAATTATCGAATATTCATGCCAACGGCCAGGTTGATCCGCAACAACTGACTCTGGATCATCTGGATGGTCAGGCAGAACGGGGCAATTTCTCCGGTTCATTGACCCGCGATGCGCAGGGTCACTGGCAGGTACAGCAACTCTCCCTGCAGGATATCCGGTTCCAGACCGAAAAAAACTTACCTGATTTTCTGGCACCGCTGGTCCGCCACAATATTCGTCCCGCACGGATAGATATCAGCCATGCCACCATTGTCGGCCCGGACTGGGCAGTCACAGATTTCAATATGCAGCTGGCCAATCCGCAATTACCGGCCAGTGACCTGCTGACTCAGGGAGGCACACTGAAATTACAAGCCAGTGAGCTGGTCTATGATAATAATGATTTTGTGTCGCCACAGGCCGACGCCGAAGCCACCCCTGAGGGTCTGCGAATAGACAGCATCAGTACTCACTGGAAAAACGGAACCCTAAGCGCCAGTGGTGACTGGCTGCGTGCTAACCGGCAACTGGCACTGAACAACCTGACAATCTCCGGGCTGGAATATACCCTGCCGCAGGACTGGCGTCAGTGGTGGATGGCTCCGTTACCTGACTGGCTGGACTCGGTGGTCGTTCATCAGTTGGCCGTGAGTAACTCGCTGGTGATCGATATCAATCCGGCATTTCCGTTCCAGATGACAGCATTGCATGGTACCGGCCACGAATTATTACTGGCCAGAAATCATCAGTGGGGGATTTGGTCCGGTGACAGTGAATGGAAAGCGACCGAAGCGACATTTAACCGCCGGGATATTAATGCCCCCTGGCTGAAACTCCATGCCGATGACCGGCAAATCACTGTCAGTGATCTGAAAATGCTGGCAGATAACGGTCCGCTGGTTGGCAGTGCTCAAATCTCACAGCAGCCGTCACGTAATTTCAGCCTCAGCTTACAAGGGCAGTCTGTTCCGACCGACCTTTTTGCCCACTGGGGCTGGCCGGTGACTCCCGCGGGTGAAAAAGGCAGTATTACGCTCAATGTGACCGGCAAGCTGCAGGCAGATCAGCCGCTTCGTCCGACCGTTAATGGTACGTTACACCTGAGCACCCCGGCAGGGGCACAACAGCAGTCCATGCAGGACGGCGTGATCCGTTAAATACCCACGGGCGCGACAGCGCCCGTCTGACCCGGCGTTGCTCAGTTAATTCCTGAGCCGCCTTCCTCCAGTGACCGCTGCGGATCGGCAGGCAAGACAATATAGACGCCCTCAAATACCGCACCGGTTTTTTCATCACCCTGTAGCTGTACATTCAGACGGACCCGGGCTTTCCGCCCCCGGGCCAGCCTGTCCAGGTCTCCGCGCAGTGAACCTAATTCAGCCACCGCTCCCGGCCGGCCGGTAATGGCACTGTGGTAACGGATATGGGCATCTGCCAGGACGATGGTTCCCCCCAGATGACGCTCCCGCAACAATAACCAGATCAACCCCCAGCCGGTTAATGTCGCCAGCGAAAAGAGGCTCCCCGCAAACAACGTATGATGGGGGTTCTGATTGCCGGTTTCCGGCATCGTGGTAATAAACTGATGCCCTGTGTATTGCTGAATACGGACCCCCATTTTTTCACTCAGGGGAATATGCTGGTACCAGGCCTGTTGCAACTGTTCACACCAGTCAGCCCGATGCAGAATATCGTCCATACTGACACTGGGCTTTATCATCAGAAAATGGCGAACCGGTGAGGTCTGTGCCGCAAGGATCTCCCCCTGATTGACATACCCCAGTTTGACGAAAAATTCGATAGCATCTTCACGGGCACTACAGGTGATACGTTTCACACCTTCCTGACGGGCCACGGATTCCAGCGTCATGATCAACAGTGTTCCCAGCCCTTTCCCACGCAGCGCCGGATCTACCGCGATAAACCGGATCGATGCCTCATTATCGGCATTAATATATAAACGTCCGACAGCCACCGGATGGTTATCTTCATCGACGACCATCTGATGATGCGCGGTAGCATCCCATGCTTCGCGCTCAGAGCCGACGGGCTGATTTAAAGGTTTGCGCAGCATTTCCCAGCGGAACTGAAAGTACGTTTCCAGCTCTTCCGGTGTTTCGGGCACTCGAAGGTGATACATATAAAAATTCTCCCTGCTGACCCATCAACGGTCCGGCCAGAGTACCGACATTTGTCTTATTACACCTGCAGCCAGAAAGTGACCGGTCCGTCATTGACCAGGCTCACCTGCATATCTGCGGCAAATTGCCCGTTTTCAGTAGTGACACCCTGCTGACGACAACATTCACTGAAATACTGATAAAGTGCCTGTGCTTTTTCCGGCGCAGCTCCCCCGGAGAATGACGGTCTCATCCCTTTACCGGTATCTGCCGCCAGAGTAAATTGCGACACCACCAACAGACTACCTTCTGCCTGCTGTAAATTCAGATTCATTTTCCCCTGCTCGTCGCTGAAAACACGATACCCCAGCACACGCTCAGCCAGCCGTTGCGCTTTTTTCTCGTCGTCTTCTTTTTCTACCGCCAGCAGCACCAGTAAGCCCGGGCCTATCTGGCCGACGACCCCACCGTCGACAGTGACACTGGCCTGAGTGACGCGTTGTATTAATGCAATCATGCGGTTTCCGACTCTTCTTTCTGTGATTGTTTCAGCTGCCGGTAATGCCCGATTGAGACCGTGATCTCTGCGCCCAGCAACACGATACACCAGGTCCAGTACATCCAGAGGATAAGGATCGGTATTACCGCCAACACCCCGTAGATCAGCTGATATGACGGGAACATGGTGACATACAGTGAAAATGCCTTTTTGCCCAGTTCAAACAGAATGCCGGCAAACAATGCACCGGTAAACGCATCCCGTGAAGGCACCTCACGTGTAGGCACAATACTATACAACAACCAGAAGGCTAGTACGGAAAGCAACAGGGGGAATAAGCGCAGCACAGGGTCCAGCAAATGAGTGACCCCGGTATCATTGAGCCATTGCACAGAGAGGAGATACGAGCTCATTGCCAGGCTTGCCCCGGCCAGTAACGGCCCCAGGGTAAGCACCATCCAGTAGACGGCAAACGAGAAAACCAGCGGCCGCTTTTTCGTACTTCGCCAGATGGTGTTCAATGCACTGTCAATCGAGTGCATCAGCAGCAGCGCTGTGACGATAAGCCCGATGGCTCCCACCGCCGTCATCCGGTTAACATTGGAAACGAAGCGTTCCAGATAATCTTCCACCACCGTGCCCGCGGCAGGGACAAAGTTATCAAAAATAAAATGCCGCAACTGGACGCTGATGTCAGAAAATACCGGGAAGGCAGCAAACAAGGCAAACACCACCGTCGCCAAAGGTACCAGCGCCAGCAACGAGACAAATGTCAGATTGCCGGCATGGACGGTCATATTATCGTCGTCAATGCGACGCCAAAGCAGCGCCACCCAGCTGAGCAGAAATTTTATCCGCTTGATCATATCGTTGAGCTCCCTGCCTATGAAATGAAAGACCCGGAGATCTGTCGGCTAGTGGGTCGCTACACTGGCAGAAAACCACTCTCTGAGGGTTTCAGGACCGGTGACCAGAACACTCTTGATCCCGAGGCGCTGAGCAGCCTCGATATTCTGCGGATTATCATCAAAGAAGATCGCATCCTGTGCCGTTACCCCTTCTTTTTCAAGCACAGTCTGGTAAATCTTCGCTTCAGGTTTACGCATCTGCATTTGCTGGGAGAGATAAACGGCATCGGCTGCATCAGTCACCTGCGGATAGTGTTCCGGCCAGAATTCGCAGTGCAGATTATTGGTATTTGACAGGATGACAACCCGGTGGCCTTGCGCCCGCAGTGCATTCATTTGTGCGACGACCTCGTTGCGGGCACCCACAAAAATAGCCTGCCAGCCCGCCGCAAACTGCGCATAGCTGAGGTTAATCTCCAGCATTTTACAGAGAGAGGCAGCAAACTGCTGATCGGTCAGCTCTCCGCGTTCATGCTGTTCAAACGCCTCGTCAAACGTAAAACGGTGCTGTAATAAAGCTAGCGGTACGCCACTCAGATGGCTCCAGACCCCCAGTGCCCGTTTGAAATCGATATCAACGATGACATTTCCTAAATCAAAGATATAGAGCATAGTCGTCTCCCTGGTTGTTATCGGTCATTTCACTTTAGCGGCAAATAGTCCCGGTTAACAGAGAGGCAGACAGAGAAAAATAGCAGAGCAGGTAACAAGCCTGCCTTCGGCACAGGAAAACAAGCCACAGACCGGGGGTTACGGACAAATGTACGCAGTATCACAGGCCGGCCTGCAGACATAAAAAAACCCCGGCTTGCCGGGGTTTTTTGCGTTACAGCAAGCTCAGTTAAGAGTCTTTGCCGCCACGGGAAGCACGTTTACGCTCATTCTCAGTCAGATGGCGCTTACGGATACGTACTGAGGTCGGAGTCACTTCAACCAGTTCATCATCATCGATGAATTCCAGAGCCTGCTCCAGAGACATCTTGATAGCAGGAACCAGAGTAGTGGCTTCATCCGTACCGGAAGCACGCATGTTGGTCAGTTTTTTACCGGTCAGGCAGTTCACGGTCAGGTCGTTTGAACGTGAGTGAATACCGATAATCTGGCCTTCATAAACTTCAGCACCGTGACCCAGGAACAGCTTACCGCGGTCCTGCAGGCTGTACAGTGCGAACGCAACAGCTTTACCCTGACCATTAGAAATCAGTACGCCGTTCTGACGCTGACCGACTTCACCCGGACGCAGGTCACCATAGTGGCTGAAGGTCGAATACAGCAGACCGGTACCTGAAGTCATGGTCATGAATTCGTTACGGAAGCCAATCAGACCACGGCTCGGGATTTCATAGTCAAGACGCACACGGCCTTTACCATCCGGATCCATGTTCTTCATGTCACCTTTACGCTCACCCATCGCCTGCATCACTGAACCCTGGTGCTGTTCTTCGATGTCCAGGGTCACGTTCTCGTAAGGTTCCTGCTTACGACCGTCAACTTCACGGAAGATAACTTTCGGACGGGATACCGCCAGTTCGAAACCTTCACGACGCATGTTTTCGATAAGTACAGACAGGTGAAGCTCACCACGACCAGATACACGGAAGGCATCAGCATCTTCGGTTTCTTCAACGCGCAGAGCAACGTTGTGTACCAGCTCTTTCTTCAGACGATCCAGGATCTGACGTGAAGTTACGTATTTACCTTCTTTACCACAGAATGGTGAGGTATTTACGCAGAAGTACATGCTAACGGTTGGTTCATCAACGGTCAGTGCAGGCAGCGCTTCAACATTCTGAGGATCACAGATAGTGTCAGAAATGTTCAGCTCACCCAGACCGGTGATAGCGATGATGTCTCCGGCTTCCGCCAGGTCGCTGTCGATACGTTCCAGACCCAGGTGGCCCAGGACTTTACCGACTTTACCGTTACGGGTTTTACCTTCGCTATCGATAACAGTCACTTGCTGGTTAGGTTTTACCTTACCACGCTTGATACGACCGATCCCGATAACACCCAGGTAGTTGTTGTAGTCCAGCTGAGAAATCTGCATCTGCAGAGAACCATCCAGATCAACGTTCGGCGCAGGTACGTGCTTAACGATAGCTTCATACAGTGGCGTCATGTCTTCCGCCATTGCAGCGTGATCATCACCGGCAATACCCTGGATAGCCGATGCATAAATGATCGGGAAGTCCAGCTGTTCGTCGGTCGCGTCCAGGTTAACAAACAGGTCAAATACCTGGTCGACAACCCAGTCAGGACGTGCGCCCGGACGGTCAATTTTGTTGATTACAACGATTGGCTTCAAACCATGAGCAAATGCTTTCTTGGTTACGAAGCGCGTCTGTGGCATCGGGCCGTCGATAGCATCAACCACCAGCAGCACAGAGTCTACCATCGACATGACACGTTCCACTTCACCACCGAAGTCGGCGTGTCCCGGAGTGTCGACGATATTGATTCGATAATCGTTCCACTTAATCGCGGTATTTTTCGCGAGGATAGTAATCCCACGCTCTTTCTCCAAATCGTTGGAGTCCATCACACGTTCAGTTGCTTCGGTACGGGCATCAAAAGTACCGGACTGTTGTAACAGCTTATCAACCAGGGTCGTTTTTCCATGGTCAACGTGCGCGATGATGGCGATATTACGCAAATTTTCGATCACAGCTTTGCCTCAGGCATTAGAAATAGCGAGCTATTGTACACGTATTAGGCGGAAGACTGAACATGATCACAGTATTCCGTGTAACTTTCTCACAGTCTTTTTTAAATGGCCTGTATCCGCAGCAGATTACGTACGTTTTTAGTGCAATGGAGAGCAGACAGAGATAGCATGCACCATCATAGTGCAATTCATCTCCCCTGATATCACCAAATTGGTGCATTGCGCCAGTATAGTGCCCCGCCCATTAATGCCGGTTGCCGCTAAAACCCCGTTTTCCGGTGAAATAAAAAGTTGGCACAGTTTTCGCTTAACCAAAGAGAAGCAACAACGACAGTTTCATAACGGTTGAAACGCTTGTCGGGAACTTTCCACCGGGAATTCACAGCGCCTCGTGAGTCATCGTCGGTTCAGTTCTCCATCCACGACAACAATGATTATTTCAGGAGAGTTAGTATGTCCGTTGAACACGTTCTCTCATTGATGAACGAACACGAAGTTAAGTTTGTTGATCTCCGTTTTACCGACAGTAAAGGTAAAGAGCAGCACGTCACCATCCCTGCTCACCAGGTCAACGAAGACTTCTTTGAAGAAGGGAAGATGTTCGATGGCTCATCCATCGGCGGCTGGAAAGGTATTAACGAATCAGACATGGTGCTGATGCCGGACCCAACCACCGCGGTACTGGACCCGTTTTTCGAAGACCCGACCCTGATCATCCGTTGTGATATTCTGGAACCAGGCACACTGCAAGGCTACGACCGTGACCCGCGCTCTATCGCGAAACGTGCCGAAGACTTCCTGCGCACTTCAGGTATCGCTGATACTGTACTGTTCGGACCGGAACCCGAGTTCTTCCTGTTTGATGACGTACGTTTCGGTTCAACCATGTCCGGTTCTCACGTGGCTATCGATGATATCGAAGCAGCATGGAACACCGGTAAAGCCTACGAAGGCGGTAACAAAGGCCATCGTCCTGGTGTGAAAGGCGGTTACTTCCCGGTACCTCCGGTCGACTCCTCACAGGACCTGCGTTCAGCAATGTGCCTGACGATGGAGCAGATGGGCCTGGTCGTTGAAGCACATCACCATGAAGTTGCTACTGCAGGCCAGAACGAAGTCGCTACCCGCTTTAACACCATGGTGAAAAAAGCCGACGAAATTCAAATCTATAAGTATGTGGTACACAACGTTGCACATGCTTACGGTAAAACTGCGACCTTTATGCCAAAACCTATGTTTGGCGATAATGGTTCAGGTATGCACTGCCATATGTCACTGTCTAAAGACGGTACTAACCTGTTCTCAGGTGACAAATACGGCGGCCTGTCTGAAACGGCGCTGTACTACATCGGCGGTATTATCAAACACGCGAAAGCGATTAATGCCCTGACTAACCCGACGACTAACTCATACAAGCGTCTGGTCCCGGGTTATGAAGCTCCGGTTATGCTGGCCTACTCTGCCCGTAACCGTTCAGCCTCAATCCGTATCCCGGTAGTTGCCAGCCCTAAAGCTCGCCGTATCGAAGCGCGTTTCCCGGACCCGGCGGCCAACCCATACCTGGCATTCGCAGCACTGCTGATGGCAGGTCTTGACGGTATTATCAACAAAATCCATCCTGGCGATGCGATGGATAAAAACCTGTATGACCTGCCTCCTGAAGAAGAAGCAGAGATCCCGAAAGTGGCAGGTTCTCTGGAAGAAGCGCTGGACGCACTGAACGAAGACCGTAGCTTCCTGACCCGTGGTGGCGTATTCACCGATGATACTATCGATGCCTATATCGCCCTGCGTAAAGAAGATAACGACCGTGTGCGTATGACTCCGCACCCGGTAGAGTTCGAGCTTTACTACAGCGTTTAATCTCTGCTGCAGAGTTGTTGGCGTGGAAAAATTCAGCCCATCTCCGGATGGGCTTTTTTCTCAGTAATTTCAATGTGTAATAATTATTTCATGCTGGTTATACTGCCAGTTAACCGCCTTTCATTGCCGGGCAGACAGACAACAGCCCGTATCAACTGATGTTTTAGTCCGGAATACGGCATTGACGGGCTTTATCTGGTCACGCGGAGATGGAAAAATGATAGCCAACACACAACACGATGCCGTGCAGATACTCAACTCTCTCATCAACAGTGTGTTAGTGGTCGATGATAATCTGGTCATCCATTATGCGAACCCGGCTGCATTACAATTACTGGCACAGAGTTCCCGTAAAATTTTTGGTACGCCATTACCGGAACTGACCGGATATTTCTCTCTGAATATCGATGTGATGCAGGAAAGCCTGAAATCAGGTCTGGGATTTACTGACAGTGAAGTGACGATAGTGGTGGATGGCAGAGCGCACATTATGTCCCTGACCGCACAGACGTTTCCTGATCAAAAAATCCTGCTGGAAATGGCCCCGATGGATAACCAGCGCCGCCTGAGCCAGGAACAGATTCAGCATGCACAACAGGTCGCCGCCAGAGACTTAGTCCGTGGACTGGCCCATGAAATAAAAAATCCACTGGGAGGATTACGCGGAGCAGCGCAGTTGCTTTCCAGGGCACTTCCGGACCCGTCGCTCAATGAATATACCAAAGTCATTATCGAGCAGGCTGATCGTTTACGTAACCTGGTTGACCGGTTACTGGGCCCGCAGCAGCCAGGCATGCACGTGACTCAGAGTATTCACCAGGTGGCTGAACGTATTGTCAATCTGGTGTCGATGGAACTGCCGGAGAATGTCTCTCTGGTGAGAGATTATGATCCCAGTCTGCCGGAACTGGCCCACGACCCGGATCAGATAGAACAGGTATTACTGAACGTAGTACGGAATGCTCTGCAGGCATTAGGTGAGGCGGGTGGGACCATCACCCTGCGTACCCGTACCGCATTTCAGCTCACCTTACACGGTGTGCGTTACCGTCTGGTTGCCCGTATCGATATTGAAGATGATGGCCCGGGCATACCCCAGCAACTGCAGGATACATTATTTTATCCCATGGTGAGTGGACGTGAGGGAGGTACCGGCCTTGGATTATCCATTGCCCGTAGCCTGATTGACCAGCACTCAGGAAAAATAGAATTTAACAGTTGGCCAGGACATACCGAATTCTCGGTTTTCCTGCCTATTCGCCAGTGAGGTTACCATGCAACGAGGGATAGTCTGGATCGTCGATGACGATAGCTCCATCCGCTGGGTGCTTGAACGTGCGCTCACTGGAGCCGGTGTCAGCTGTACGGCGTTCGAAAACGGAAACGACGTACTGAATGCACTCGCCAGTAAAACGCCGGACGTATTATTGTCAGATATCCGCATGCCGGGTATGGATGGCCTTGAACTACTCAAGCAAATTAAAAAACGTCATCCTATGCTGCCGGTCATCATAATGACGGCACATTCTGATCTTGATGCTGCGGTCAGTGCCTACCAGCAAGGGGCCTTTGATTACCTGCCCAAGCCTTTTGATATCGATGAAGCCGTCGCTCTCGTCGAGCGGGCCATCAGCCATTATCAGGAACAACAGCAACCCAGAAACCATCCTGACAGCGGACCGACCACCGATATTATCGGTGAAGCACCCGCCATGCAGGACGTCTTCCGTATTATCGGTCGTCTGTCACGTTCATCGATCAGTGTACTGATCAACGGGGAATCCGGTACGGGGAAAGAACTGGTGGCGCATGCCTTACACCGTCATAGTCCGCGGGCAAAGTCACCGTTTATCGCACTGAATATGGCCGCTATCCCGAAAGACCTGATTGAATCAGAACTTTTCGGACATGAAAAAGGGGCATTTACCGGAGCGAATCAGGTTCGTCAGGGGCGCTTTGAGCAGGCGGACGGCGGTACGCTGTTCCTGGATGAAATTGGTGATATGCCACTGGACGTGCAGACCCGGTTATTACGCGTACTCGCTGATGGTCAGTTTTATCGGGTCGGGGGATATGCCCCGGTCAAAGTGGATGTCCGTATTATTGCCGCGACCCACCAGAATCTGGAATTACGGGTTCAGGAAGGGAAATTCCGTGAAGATTTATTCCACCGTCTGAACGTGATCCGTATCCACCTCCCGCCGCTGCGTGAACGCCGGGAGGACATTCCGCGTCTGGCACACTACTTCCTGCAAGTGGCTGCCAGGGAGCTTGGGGTGGAAACAAAGATCCTGCATCCGGAAACCGAAGCGGCACTGACACGCCTGCACTGGTCAGGGAACGTCAGGCAACTGGAAAACACCTGCCGCTGGCTGACCGTCATGGCTGCCGGACAGGAAGTGCTGATTCAGGATCTGCCTCCGGAGTTATTTGAAACAACACCGGCGGAGACTCCGGTCACCTCGTCACCGGATAACTGGGCAACGTTGCTGGCGCAATGGGCTGACCGGGCATTACGTTCCGGTCATCAAAACCTGTTATCCGATGCTCAGCCGGAAATGGAAAGAACGCTGCTGACGACAGCCCTGCGCTTTACCCAGGGGCATAAGCAGGAGGCCGCGCGTCTGTTAGGCTGGGGAAGGAATACTCTGACCAGGAAACTGAAGGAACTGGGGATGGAATAATCCCCCTCTTCTGAAAACCGGCAGCCAGACTGCCGGTTGTTTCAGATAACACGTGAGAAGTGCTGCTGCCGGACGGTATTACGCAGATACCGGTCAAAGCACATACAGATATTACGGATCAGTAACCGCCCCCGGGCAGTCACCCGCAGACAATCCCCTTCCCTGATGACCATACCATCGCGGATAAAAGGCGTTAATAACTGCAAATCTTCTGAGAAATAGTCACTGAAATCGATCCCCCATTGCTGTTCCGTCTGGCGAATATCCAGCGAGAACTGGCAGATAAGGGCTTTAATCACTTCCCTGCGCAGACAATCATCGGTATCCAGGCTGACTCCGCGCCAGAGCCCCGTCCCCTGTTCTGAAACACTCTGGTGCCACTGATTAAGCACTTTATGATTCTGCGCATAAGTATCCCCGATCATACTGATGGCCGAGACGCCCAGACCCAGTAAATCGGTATTTCCCTGTGTCGTGTATCCCTGGAAGTTCCGGTGTAATACTCCCTCCCGCTGCGCTATCGCCAGTTCATCTTCCGGTAAGGCAAAATGATCCATGCCGATAAACTGATAGCCCCCCTCCGTCAGGGTGGTAATACTCTGCTGCAGAATAGCCAGTTTCTGAGCGGCATCAGGAAGATCAGCCGTTTTTATCTTTCGCTGAGCGGCAAACAGCTCCGGCATATGGGCGTAATTAAAGACACTCAGGCGATCCGGACGTAATTCCAGGACCTTTTGCAGGGTATAGGCAAAACTTTCCGGGGTTTGTTTCGGCAATCCATAAATTAAGTCAATGTTTCCGGACACAAAACCCAGTGCTTTTGCCCGTGCCATCAGGGCAAAAATAAAGTCTTCATCCTGCTCGCGGTTAACCAGTTTCTGGACCTGCTTATTGAAATCCTGAACCCCCATGCTCAGCCGGTTGAAACCTTCCTGTTTCAGGTGATCGAGCATATCCAGTTCAATTTCGCGCGGGTCCAGCTCGAGAGAAATTTCAGCATCCGGAGAGAAACAAAAGTTCGCTTTCAGGCAGGCCGTCAGACGTGAGACCTGAGCAGTATTCAGAAATGTCGGTGTTCCCCCGCCCCAGTGCATCTGTGTCACTGTCCTGTCACGAAACAGAGGTGCGCGTTTCAGGATCTCAGCTTCCAGCGTATCCAGATACTGATCCGCTTTATGCCCTTGCCGGGTGATCTGCTTATTGCACCCACAGAAATAACATAGTCGATGGCAGAACGGGATATGGAGATAGAGAGACAGCGGACGTTGCGGATAGCGACCGACCGCCTGCAAAAAGTCCTGTTCGGTGTAGCGTTGATCAAACTCAAGAGCAGTGGGATACGATGTATAGCGCGGCCCGGAATAATTATATTTTTCGATTAATGGCTGATCCCATTCAATCTGAGGTACAGACATACTTACTCCTTCCGGTGGCGGGCTCTGAAAGAAGATCGCGCAACTCCGGGAGAAGGGGGCCGGTATCGGCGACGCACCCGCGATTTCAATCGTGACAGACGCCGTAGTTTACCGAAGAAGAACAGGAGAAAACACGCATACAACAGCGCTAAAATTGATCCTGGCCAAAGCATGATTAACTATTCTCAGTAAAGGGTACAAAATTCACTCTGCACCCCGGAAAACTGATTAGTTACCCTTAAGTAACCTGTACATATCTTCTTCTGCTTCAGGATCCTGCGTTTCGCTGTCTTCATCCAGATCGATACCCAGTTTTTCCATCAGGACTTCAATACGGTCCAGCGTCGTATCCAGCCAGGTCTGTTCTTCTGCAGATAATTTTACGCCATTCTCCAGCTGATCCAGCAACGTATCCAGACGCTCATTACTTTCGAGCGCGGCCAGTTCTTCACGGGCACTGAGGGCAGGTGCCGCTTCGCGACGTTTAACCACCGGTTTTGCGGCCACAGCACCTTCAGCGACCAGAGGAACCGGCTTTTTACTGCCCAGACGCGGGTCGTTCAGCGCTTTGTCTTTCCCTTTACCCTTGCCCTGATCATTCGCAGGATTTGCACGGTTACCGGCTGTCAGACCTTTTTGTTTTTTCTGCCGCTGACGGTCACGGCCTTCCATATTCAGTTCGGCGCGCGTCTTACGCTGAGGTGCGGATTTACCGCGCGGTGCTTTGGCAGGTTGTTTCATGGTGTTCAGTCTCAATGGTTTTTCTTTAGTATAGAATTGCGGCGGAATCTAGCAGAAACCAGCACAATTAAAAAGCGACAGCTGCGGGTATCGCACATTTATCAGAACCAGGTGCTCCCATGCTGATACCCGAAGCCGGTTTTGTCGCCCGGTAACCGGTATTTATTCCCCCGCAGATCAGCACTGAGTAAACCGCAAGGCTGTTCACCTGTTCCGTAACAATAGCAGGAAAAACTCACAGGGTCAGGGGATTACACACCCGTGTGAGCTGGATTCCAGGCCAATAACAGGGCGAAAACAGGGTAACGGATATCCCCCGTTCACTGATGACCGATCCTGCCGGGCGCCACCCGCGATCAAATCGGGTGCGGATCACATTGTATACAGGCACTTTGCCGCCATAACAGGTATACTCCCGTTATTACCCTGACCTTATTATGCGGAGTTTGACCTTGTCTGGATGGAATTATCACGTTACCCACTTTGTTACCAGTGCCCCGGACATTCGCCATCTGCCTGTCGATAGTGGTGTGGAGGTGGCTTTTGCCGGACGTTCTAACGCAGGTAAATCCAGTGCGTTAAATACGTTAACCAATCAGAAGTCGCTGGCACGTACCAGTAAAACCCCCGGCAGGACCCAGCTGATTAACCTGTTTGAAGTTGCTGACGGCTATCGGCTGGTGGATTTACCGGGTTATGGTTACGCGGAAGTCCCGGAAGAGATGAAACTGAAGTGGCAACGCGCGCTGGCTGAATATCTGCAAAAGCGGGATTCATTAAAAGGACTGGTCATTCTTATGGATATCCGCCATCCGATGAAAGATCTCGATCAGCAAATGGTGCAATGGGCCGTTAACAGCCATATTCCGGTGCTGGTATTACTGACCAAAGCCGATAAGCTGGCTTCTGGCGCCAGAAAAAAACAGCTGAATCTGGTACGTGAGCACAGCCAATCCTTTGAAGGCGACGTTCAGGTAGAGATGTTTTCTTCACTGAAGAAAATTGGCGTTGATAAATTAAAAAATAAACTGGACGAGTGGTTCAGTACTTATTCGATCAGTGCCGGAGATAACGCCGAAGTTTAATTCCCGCATATGGCTTCCTGACGGTACTTTCGCACTATCTTCCATAAAAAACGCCCCGATCACCGAAATGACCGGGGCGGCTAATATTCAGCCAAATCCGATTACGTGAAGTAAAAGGTCTGAAAGATAGAACATCTTACCTCTGTACCCTACGTCTGAAAATGTACCTGATTTTCCGGACCCAATAAAGCACTTTCTTGCTCTTTTTTTAATACTTTTGACGCCTTATTAATCAGAAAATATAAAATAAAAAAATATCGCGGGCTATCCGCATAATAAACACCTGTCACGTAATAAAGATAATATTTCTTCTGTTTCCCTCAGGTTTTCATTTCTTATTCGTGAATTATCGCGTTTATTTACCCCTGCCCCCTGAAAACGGCCTGCTCCCCCGGAAACCGGAAAAACACAACCCATTGAAAATAATAACTTTCCTTAAGAATAGTGTGAAAAACAGTACATTTTTATATGTTCCGAAAATATGATCCCTTTTCCTTCCTTGAAAATACAACACCACGATCCATTTATAAAACATTAAGAACAAAACAAATCAACAATTAATTAACTTATGCAGATTTTACTGTATAGTAGCCCCCGCCTTTCCCCGGCAGGCGTCGCCACAAATAGTGAGCTTTCGCCATCCTCCGTCGGCAAAACGGAATACAGGATAAAGCAGCCCCCCTGCTGGCCGGCAAAGACAAAAACATGGGATACGCGGATCGGCTTTTTAATATAACGATAGATATTGGTGCACCTTCTCTGAATTTTAAATAATAAAATTCTTCTGAGCACGATATTCATAAAAAGGCAATCACACCCATAAAGTAAGAAAATACCTTTTTTATAAGAATTATTATCATGAAAAAAAAAGCAATGCACAGGCTCTCTCATAACACTCTTATCTTCAGTCTGGCGCTGCTGAGCACATCAGTATTTCCGTCCGTCAGTTCAGCAGCCGATGCCCTGAGTAATGGCTCGCCCTGGATGTCCGGTGACTGGGGCGGGACACGCACCCAACTGAAACAGAAAGGCGTAGATTTCCAGGTTAACTACACCATGGAAAATGCGGCGAACCTGGCAGGAGGCTATAACACCTCAACTACCGCCCGTTACAGTGACCAGTGGGGGTTCGGAGTCGACCTCGATTTGCAAAAACTCCTCAACTGGCAGGATACCGAATTCCGGTTCACCGTCACCAATCGTGACGGGCAAAACCTGGGCGATCATATCAGTGATCCGCAGGCGGGCATGTTGTCATCTCCTCAGGAAGTCTGGGGACGGGGCCAGACCTGGCGTCTGACCCAGTTCTGGTTGAGAAAAGGCTTTTTCGATCATCGTCTGGATATCAAGGCCGGTCGTCTCACTGTCGCAGAAGACTTTGATGTGATCGACAGTCAGTTCCAGAACCTGGCTTTCGGAAATGGCCAGGCCGGTAACTGGCGTGGTGATCACTGGTTTAACTGGCCGGTTTCCCAATGGGGTAGCCGGGTTAAGCTGAATATTACGCCGGACGTTTTTATGCAGGTCGGTTTGTATAATCAGACCCCTTACAACACCGAACGCGGTGACGGTTTCCGTCTGGAGTTCAGCCCGACGACCGGCAATATGGTGCCGGTAGAGCTGGGCTGGAAGCCGGCATTGGGTCCGGATCACTTACCTGGCAACTATCGTCTGGGTTATTACTACTCGTCAGCCAGTGACAATGTTTACAGCTCATGGCACAACACAGGGTATAGCGATACCGCCCATGCTTATGGCGGTTACCTGGTGGCTCAACAGCAACTGACCACCTGGCATGGCAGCGCAGATCGTGGGTTAACACTGACATTACAGGCTGTGATGAATGACCATCGGACGTCGAAAACCGATAATTACGAGGCCGTTTCATTCACCTGGAAAGGTCCTTTTGATGCCCGCCCGGAAGATGAAATCGGGGTCGGTGCTGCCCGTATCCACGTGAACTCAAGCTACTCCCGCATGTTGCGTGATGAAAACCGTGCTGAGGGCGTGAATAGCGATACCCGTCCGACCTATCTGCCTGTACAGAGCGGTTCGGAAGATGATTATGAAGTCTATTACAACGTCCGGGTCACGAAATGGCTACAGGTACGTCCGAATCTGCAGTTGGTCGCCGCCCCCGGCGCGGTCAGCCAGGTACAGAATGCCTTTATTGGTGGCCTGAGCGCGAACGTCAATTTCTAAAATATCCACCGGCATCAAAGGCAGCTCCGGCTGCCTTTTTTATGGCATGCCCCCTCTGCCAGCGAGACCCCGCATCGTCTGGCAGGGGTATATCACCGGTTACAATATTATTCCCCCCTGTAGATTTTGCGATTAAATTAACAAATTGTTAATAATATTCGTTGCAAACATTAGCGTGATGACTATTTTTAAGGTAATTACCTCGCCGGATAACCTGTTCAATGGCTTATCCCCGGGTTTGGCCGGGACCTGAGAGTACGCATTATTTTTCTTATCACGAAGGATGCTTTTTTCACTTCCCTCTACGGCGCTGGCCGCGGGATCGGCGGTCCCGGTGTTCGGGGCAGTGATTGATAACTTAGTCATGTGCAGGAGTGTAAATTGAGACGATCGAGTCTGGCTCTGATTCTCAGCCTATTGATGCTGGCAGGTAAAGCGGCACAAGCTGCAGATACCCCGGCCGCAGCATCAGTCATTGAGCAGGGAAAATATCTGTCAATTGCTGCCGACTGTGGTGCCTGTCATAACTCACCCGGACCTTCAGGGGCACCGATGGCCGGCGGGTATGCTGTCTCATCGCCCATGGGAAATATTATCGCCAGCAATATTACTCCATCAAAGATCTTCGGCATCGGTAATTACAGTGAGGCAGACTTTGCCCGGGCCGTACGCGAAGGGGTGAATGCCAAAGGGGAATACCTCTATCCGGCGATGCCTTATACCTCTTACAGTAAAATGACTGATAGCGATATAAGCGCGCTTTATCAGTATTTTATGCATGATGTTAACCCCGTCAATAAAGCCGCTCCGGCGACACACCTGCCTTTCCCGTTCTCAATACGTAGCACCATGGCGCTATGGGACCTGTTATTTGCTGATAATCAGCGTTTTACTCCCGATACTCAGGGATCGGCGCAGCTCAACCGGGGTTACTATCTGGTCAATGCTCTGGAGCACTGTGATACCTGTCATACGCCACGTAATTTTATGATGGGGCAGAAAAACAGTGAAGCGCTGTCTGGCAGTCAACTGGGGAGCTGGTATGCCCCGAATATCACCTCTGATAAAACCGCCGGCATCGGTAGCTGGAGCAATGATGAGCTATATCGTTATCTGAAAACCGGCCATGTTAATGGTAAGGCGCAGGCCGCTGGCCCGATGGCTGAAGCCATTGATCATAGCCTGCAATATCTTAGCGATGATGATTTGCATGCCATCGTCGCCTGGCTCCGCCAGGTGCCCCCCTCCGGAGCAGCGGCGACGGTATCACGCTTTGATCAGGGGAAACCGTCAGAGACTGAAAACACATTACGTTCGGTGGCTCATCCGGATGCTGGCTGGCAAATCTATAGCAGCACCTGTGCCAGCTGCCATCAGGCAAACGGCGAAGGAAGTCAGTTCTATCCTTCTCTGTTTCATAACAGCGCCACCGGTGCAACAACACCGGACAATCTGATCGCTACGATCCTGTTTGGCGTACATCGCCATGCGGATGGGCAGTACATCGCGATGCCAGCTTTTGGCCCCGCAGGGGCTTTTTCTGAACGACTGAATGATCAACAGGTCGCTGATGTCGCTAACTATGTACTGAAACACTACGGTAATGCCGCACTGTCCGTGACGGCAGATCAGGTCAAAACGGTGCGGGAAGGCGGTCCGACGCCGATCATTGTCCGGCTGGCTAACCCGGCAGTACTGGCAGGCGGCGTGATAGTGATCCTCGTGCTGATCCTGCTGGCTCTGCGTAAAAGGAGGAAACATGTCCGTAAATAATCCCCCCCCTTCCGGTATTTCCCGCCGGCATTTATTACAAGGGATTGGAGTACTTTCGGTTGCCGGATTATGCGGTTCTCTGTTCCCTGCGTATCGTGCCGCGGCTGCCGGTTTACATGACAGCGGTTTTATTCCGCTGTCGGAATTCCTGGTAAACCGGCGGGTAAATCCTGTGCTGGCACAACGTTATTTTGATGGCCTGCATCGTCATGATGCTAATTTTGATCAGAAACTGTCCCTGTTACAGCAGGATATCCGGCCGGGAAAATACCGGAATATTGATAATTTTCTGCAGAATAATCCTGTGAATTCTGATCTCCGTCAGGCAGCCTCACAAGTTATCTCAGCCTGGTACCGGGGAGTTGTAGGGAATGACGATAAACTGGAGCTAATCGCCTATGCAGAAGCCATGATGTACCTGCCAACACAGGGCATTCTTGTGGTTCCCACGTATGGCAGTGGCCCGATTTCCTGGGCTGCCGTTGATAATAAACCCGCACATCAGGGGCCGGAAGTATGAGTCAGACGACGACAGATGCAGATGTTATTATTATCGGGTCAGGTGTCATGGGCGGATTACTGGCAACACGGCTGCTGCAGGCCGGTAAATCCGTCATTATTGTCGAGGCTGGCCCGAGGGTCACCCGACAGGAGATTGTGGAACGCTTCCGTAACTCACCGTTTAAAATGTCTCTGACTAATATGAAACTGCAAGGTGTCGGGTCACCTTATCCTGACCTGCCCTATGTGCCTTCGACCTATGGCGATTATTTACAGCAGGTCGGCCCGGTCAAATATCCTACCAAGTATTTGCGGGTGGTGGGCGGAACGACCTGGCATTTTGGTTCAGCCCTGTGGCGAATGATCCCAAATGATTTCCGGTTACAAAGCCTGTACGGCCATGGCCGTGACTGGCCTCTGAGCTATGATGACCTGGAGCCCTGGTACTGCGATGCAGAATATGAGCTTGGTGTATCCGGCGTCGATGGGCAGGATGAGAGCGGACATGGGGGTAAAGCCTGGCCGCCGCGCTCAAAACCGTTTCCGATGCCCGGGCTACCCACCAGTTATATGTTTGACCGCCTCAGTGAATTACTGGGAAAGGGAGGCTACAACCCGGTGCTTGAACCAAATGGCAGGGCCACCCGTCCATGGGGGAATCGTCCGGTATGTGCCGGAAATAATAATTGTAACCCGGTCTGCCCAATCGGAGCCAAATATGACGGTACCCGTCACATCGATGAAGCAGAACGCCTGGGAGCGAAATTACTGGATAACTCGGTCGTTTATAACATTGAAGCCGATGACAGCGGTAAAATTACCCGTATCTGGTACAGGAAGCCGGACCGGTCAGAGCACTCCCTGACGGCAAATGTCTTTATTGTCGCGGCTTACGGGATTGAATCGCCAAAACTTCTGCTGATGTCTGTCTCTGAAAAATACCCTAAAGGTATCGCTAACTCCTCAGATCAGGTAGGACGGAACCTGATGGGACATACCGGCATCAGTATGAATTTTATGATGGATGAGGATGTCTGGCCCGGGCAGGGACCGACAGAATTACTGGTGTATCTGAATAACCGTGACGGGGAATTCAGGAAACAGTTTCCAAGTTACAAAATCAAAGTACGTAATACCGTGCCTACGGCAGACTATGCAGCTTCGCTGATCAGCAAAGGGATTTTGGGATCAGAACTGGATGCTGAGCTGCGCAGACAATCTGCACGTTCACTTAACTTTGCTATCGATTTTGAAACAGTACCGCTGCCAGAGAACCGCATCGTACCGAGTAAAACCAAAACAGATGCTATTGGTATTCCCCTGCCGGAACTCTCTTATAGTGTCACCGATTACTGGCAAGCGGGTAAAAATGAAGGGCTGAAAGATTTTGCTAACTTTGCAAAACTACTCGGCGGAAAAATACTGAAAATTGATACCAGCTATCAGGATCGTCAGCACATCATGGGAACCACAATCATGGGTGATGATCCTAAGAATTCGGTCGTCAATTCAGATTGCCGGACTCATGACCATCCGAACCTCTATATCGCCGGAACCAGTGTGATGCCTTCCACCTCCTGTATGAATCCAACCCTGACCGGGGCGGCGTTAACGCTGAGGCTGGCAGATCACCTGCTCAAAAACAACCTGGTATAACGCTCAGATACCGGGCCGGTGAAGGCCCGGTATCTGTACAGCCCGGGGTCATCTGCGGAGGCAAAACCGCTTGTTCCGGTCATATAAGATCCAGGTATTCCGGAGGCAGCCGCGGGTTAGCGCAGCAGAACTCTCTGCCTGTACAGAACAGTTGGCCTATGATGATGGAACCTATTGCAACGTCCGGGCCATGAAATGGCTACAGGTATGTCCGAATCTCCGGTTTGTCACCCCCCACGGCGCTGCCATCCGGGTACAAAACGTCTTTTATAATGACATTTTCCCCCTCCCCGCTACACTGATTGCCTGTAAAAAGTACAGAATGACGGGGTTATTTTCCCGGCAAACCACCCGATGGAGGCCATACAGTGAAATCACCGAATGACAGAGTCCGGATAGTCGATGTCAGAACGCTTTCTGATGACTGGTATCTGCTGGAGAAATATACCTTTGATTTTCAGCGCCATGACGGTTCGTGGCAGCGGTTAAATCGTGAAGCCTATGATCACGGTGACGGTGCGGCCGTGTTACTTTTCAACCGCGAGAAAGGCACCGTAATACTGACCCGCCAATTCAGGTTGCCCGCGTATATTAATGGCGGCGAAGGCATGCTGATTGAGGTCGCTGCCGGATTGCTGGAAGCAAAAGACCCTGAGTCCCGTGTACGTCAGGAGGCTGAAGAGGAAACCGGTTACCGGATAAGTCACGTCAGGAAAGTCTTTGAGGCCTGGATGAGTCCCGGATCGGTCACCGAAAAGTTACACCTGTTTGTCGCGGAATATCACCCGGAAGACCGGGTTTCGCGGGGAGGCGGACTGAAAGAGGAAGGCGAAGATTTGGAAGTGCTTGAAATGCCTTTTACCGAGGCTATGCAGGCCATGAATAACGGTACCATCAATGACGGGAAAACTATTATGCTGCTGCAGTACGCGGCCCTGAATCAGTTAATGTCACCCTCTATTGACCAGTAATCATGCCTGCCCCCCTGAAATCAGGCAAGAGGGACAGGGTAAGCGGGAAAATTTTATGAAAGACCGGCCAGAAAAGGTATCGGATACCGGTCGTAGCACCGGTACATTCTTTACTTCACATGGGGATCCCGGTCAGTCTGTGATAAATAAAGTATCGACCTTATGCCCTCATTGTTTCCAGGGGGTCAATGTGGCATCCGTCCAGGAACCATAGGCCGCATTCGGTAACACAATCCAGTCATCCGCAAAATGTGCTTCATTCTCTGCGACCAGCTGACGCTGCTGCTCGGTTGTTTTTTTATTCTTAAATTGCGCTGAGAGATCCGGCAGGCTGTCACCGAATAACATAATGATGGAGTAGTGCTGACGGATGGTGGCGCGTCTGACCTGCTTAGATGCGGTATCCAGCATAACATTATCTTCTGATACCTGAGGTAACCCCAGCGAACGGAGTAATGCCAGAGTCTGTGCTTTATTCGCCTGACTGCGATCGGAGACATAAAAAATATGCACCTTTTTCGCATTCACGGCCTGCAGAAACGCTTTTGCGCCGGGGATAAGCCCGGGATGTCCCGATTTCTCCCATGCATCCCACGTATCCCAGCGGGTGAAATCGTGGCAATTTTCGATATCCCTGACCATTAACGGCGTATTGTCCAGCACGGTTTCATCTAAATCCATCACCACTGCCGCTTTTTCCGGGTCCGCCAGTCGGGCGACTTTTGCCTGAAAGGTCTGCTGTGCAAATTTATAGGTCTGCAACTGCAGAGCCATAATTTCTGCAGATTTCTGCTGATAACGGAGTGCCATTTCATAGGTTTTCGGGGCACAGACTGAAGGGACATCAGCACTTCGGGAAGAAAAACTTACCAGCGGGAGTAAAATGAGGGGCAGGATTTTTAACTTATTTTTCATCATGTTCGCTCTCTCTGAATATTTTCGGGCAGACTACACTGACGGTATGACAATTTTATGACCAACGCAAATCACCGGGGCTATCCCCCGCCAGGATAAATGTATCCCGTCATTGAAATGATAACTATTCTCATATTAATATGCAGCCTGATCTTAACCTGTGACGCCTGATGCCATGACTGACTCCGCCATTTCTTCTGCTGCCCTGACGCTGGATAAACTCTATCATTCACATCATGGCTGGTTAACGGTCTGGCTTACCCGGAAATTACACTCCGCTTTTGATGCCGAAGACGTTGCGCATGACACTTTTTTACGGCTTTTCGGGAAAGATACAATACCCACTATCCGCGACCCGAAATCTTTTCTTTGTACCGTAGCGAAACGGGTAATGGTTGACCTTTTCCGCCGCCAGGCACTGGAACAAAGCTATTTACAGATGCTGGCCTCTCTGCCGGAAGCGCAGCAACCGTCAGAAGAAATCCGCCAGATCCAGCTGGAGACCCTGCAACAGGTCGATCGCATGCTGGATACTCTCAGTGAAAAAAGCCGTAAGGCTTTTCTGCTCTCTCAGCTGGACGGCATGCAATATCGCGATATTGCAGAAGTCCTGGGCGTATCGGTCAGTTCAGTGAAGAAATATATCGCCAAAGCCACTGAGCACTGTCTGCTCTTCCGGCTGGAGAATGGGCTGTAATGCAGAGTTCGCTGACAGAGGCCAGACGGCGGGCACTACGCTCGGCATCCCATTGGTATGCTCAGCTCAATGATCCGCAGGTGACCCCACAGCAGACCCGTCAATGGCAGCAGTGGGTGAACGGTCATACCGACCATCAGTGGGCATGGCAACAGGTTGAAGCGCTGCGTCAGCAAATCACCGATCTGCCCGCCGGAACCGGTCGTTTTTTACTGAAAGACCCACCAGCCACACGTCGTTCGGTGCTGAAAGGCCTCCTTCTGCTCTTCGGTGGTGCTGCCACCGGCTGGCCGTTATGGCGCTCAGAGATGGCTGAAGGTCTGCGGGCCGATTACCATACGGCGAAAGGACAGATGATGCAGCAGCAACTGGCTGACGGCTCGACTCTGATGCTGAATACCGGAAGTGCAGTCAATGTTCGTTTTGACCAGCAGCAACGTCTGATCCGGCTGCTGTATGGTGATATTGCCATTACCACCGGTAAAGACAGCCTGCACCGTCCGTTCCGGGTGCTGACCCGCCAGGGGCTGCTGACGGCTCTCGGGACAATCTTTTCCGTCCGGGAAGACGAGGAGAGTACACTACTGACGGTCAGTGAGCATGCGGTGAAGGTCCGGTTACCGGATGCCCCCGGTCAGTTCAGGCTGGTATGTGCAGGGGAAAGTCTGCGCTTTACCCGCCACGCTTTTTCAGCGATTCAACCGGCAGATCCGCAAGAAACCGGATGGCAACGGGGTACCCTCAGTTTCAGTGATCAACCGCTGAGTGAGGTGGTGGCGACACTCTCCCGTTATCATCGCGGACTGATCCGCTGTACAGGCACCGCAGGGGAGTTTCGTCTGAGCGGTACCTTCCCGGCAGTCAATCTTAAAGCCACCCTGGCGGCCATTTCGGCAACACTGCCGGTGACTATCCATACCCTGACACAGTACGTTATCGTCATCAGCAACAAAAGCTGAACGATAATAATAAAAATTATCATTTCCTTTTGTCCTTTTGACGTTCTCATACGACTTCATCAGTGAATACTAAAAATTATGATGGAGAGAGTATGACGACCTCAGACAGCGCATCCGTAAGAAGATCGCGGCAATCACCTTCTCTGGCTCTTTGGCTGCGCATGAGCCTGTTCAGCGGGATGGGCCTGTTCAGTACCGGTAGCTTCGCGGCTTCTCCCCCGCTAACGCATCACTATCAGCTTGCGGCGGGTTCTCTGGATAACACGCTGAACCAGTATGCCGCGCAGAGCGGAATTACTTTATCCGTGAAGGCAGAACTAACCCGCGGCAAGCAAAGTCATGGTCTGCAGGGTGACTACACGGTCGCAGACGGCCTGCAGGCACTGCTGACCGGAAGCCAGTTACAGGCCAAAGCATTAGGTCCCGGCAGCTGGACGCTGGAGCCTGTTCCCGCTATTCAGGGTAACTCAATGACCGTGGTGGGTGACTGGCTCGGAGAGGCCCGTGAAAGTGATGTCTTTGAACATCCCGGTGCCCGCGATGTTATCCGCCGACAGGATTTTGCTAAAACCGGAGCAACCACAATACGCGATGTCATAAACCGTATCCCGGGCGTGAATGCACCTGACAATAACGGGACCGGAAGCGATGACCTGGCGATGAATTTTGGTATTCGCGGATTAAATCCGCGTCTCGCAACACGTTCAACCATACTGATGGATGGCATTCCTGTGCCATATGCCCCGTATGGGCAGCCGCAACTGTCTCTGGCACCGGTATCTCTGGGGAACATGGATGCAGTCGACGTGGTACGGGATGGCGGTGCAGTGCGGTACGGACCGCAAAGTGTCGGCGGGGTCGTCAACTATGTCACCCGGGCTATCCCGAAAACCTTCGGGATAGAAGCCGGAGTCGAGGGTATGCTCAGCCCGACCTCATCACAGAACAGCCCGAAAGAAACCCATAACCTGATGGTCGGCGGCACCGCTGATAACGGTTTCGGCAGTGCCCTGCTCTATTCCGGGACCCGGGGCAGCGACTGGCGCCAGCATAGTGCGACCCGTATCGATGATATTATGCTCAAGAGCCGCTACGCGCCTGACGGTGTCAATACGTTTAACAGCCTGCTGCAATATTACGATGGCCGGGCCGACATGCCGGGAGGCCTCAGCCGGGCCGACTACCAGGCCAATCGCTGGCAGTCCACCCGTCCTTACGATCAGTTCTGGGGACGCAGAGAACTTGCCAGTCTCGGTTATCAGTACCAGCCGGATACGCAGCATAAATTTAATGTGCAGGGGTTCCTCACGCATACACTGCGAAGCGGCTATCTTGAACAGGGTAAGAAGATCACCCTTTCCCCCCGGGAGTACTGGGTAAGAGGTATTGAGCCACGCTACAGTCAGAGTTTCCTGTCTGATGGCGGCGTTGCTCAGGAAATCAGTGTCGGTTACCGCTATATCAGCGAATCCAGCCATGAAATGCGTTACTACACACCCACGACCGGTGGGGTCGTACCGACCGCCTATAGCCCGTACGACCGGGATACGCGCTCAGGCACAGAAGCCCATGCATTCTATGCCGATGACCGTATTGATATGGGTAACTGGACGATTACCCCGGGAATGCGTTTTGAGCATATCGAGTCGTTTCAGAATAATGCTCTGACTCATACACACCAGCAAATCAGCTATAACGCACCGTTACCGGCGCTGAGCGTACTCTATCATCTTACCGATAGCTGGAACCTGTATGCCAATACCGAAGGCTCGTTCGGTACTGTGCAATATAGTCAGATTGGTAAAGCGGTCAGCAGCGGGAGTATCGGGCCGGAAAAAGCACGGACCTGGGAAACCGGAACCCGATACGATGATGGTTATCTGAGTGCTGAAGCCGGGATCTTCCTGATTAATTTCAATAATCAGTATGACTCAGACCAGATTACTGACTCTGTCACGGCCCGCGGAAAAACCCGTCACAGCGGGCTGGAATCTCAGGTCCGTTATGATATGTCAGCGCTGTCTCCGGCACTGGATGATCTTTCGGTCTATGCCAGCTACGCCTATGTGAATGCTGTGATCCTTGAACATGGGGAGACTTACGGTAATCAGGTGCCCTTTTCCCCGAAACATAAAGGGGTCGTGGGCCTCGATTACACTCCGGGGCAATGGCGTTTTAATCTGAACGGTGAGTATCAGTCGTCACAATTCGCCGATAACGCCAATACCGTGGCAGAAAGTGCCGATGGCAGTACCGGGCGTATTGCCGGTTATATGCTGTGGGGCGCTCGTGTCGGATATGATTTTGGCCCGCGTTATTCAAATCTGAAGGTGGGCTTCGGGGTCAAAAATATGTTCGATCAGCCGTATTTTGTCCGTTCTTATGACGATAACAATAAAGGGCTGTATGCCGGTGAGCCGCGCACATTCTACATGCAGGCTTCAGTGAAACTATAATCTCCTGGCAGGAAAAAGAGTCGGTGACTTTCCCCCGTGGGCGATGATGCCCGCGGGGGAGCAATATCAGAAGACTTCAGCTAATAAAGCAAACATCGCTTTAAAAGCACGGTCACTGACATCCGCATTGTATTCGGCAACGCCTTCAACATTCGCGTTCACATCCGTGAAGGAGTGAACAGCACCTTTATAGCTGTGCAGTTTCCAGTCGACGTTAGCAGACAGCATTTCCTGCGCAAAGGCCGGAAGCTGTTCGCGAGGTACCAGCGGATCGCCGGCCCCATCCAGCACCAGGACGGACCCCTGGATCTTCTTCGCATCATACTGACCGCAGGTATCCAGTCCGCCGTGGAAAGAAACGGCCGCTTTAATATCCGCGCCACTGCGTGCCAGTTCCAGGACATTGTGTCCGCCTAAACAAAAACCGAAGGCCGCAATTTTCTCAGCAATGACAGGTGCCTCGGTCTGTGCTTTCAGGGCATCAATCGCCAGCGCCATACGTCCGACTTCCTGCGGGGTATTTTTAACTGTCATCATAATTTCACCGGCCTCTTCTGCGGAAGACGGACGTTTGCCCTGCCCGTACAGGTCGGCAATCAGCACAACATACCCCTGAGCCACCGCTTTCTCTGCCAGTGAGACAGAAGCATCGGTGACACCCATCCAGTTAGGGGCCATTACTAAGCCTGGTGCCGCAACTTTGCTGCTGGCATCAAATACCAGGATACCTTCTAAGTCGGTGCTGTTGTCACGATAAACGATTTTTTTCGATTGAATATGGCTCATATGTTTTCCTGATCAGGTGAATAAACGTAAAAATGGTTCTGTCACGCGGTACAGGCGCTCTGCCGTGCACACACCATGACTGATAATCGCTTCCGGTGCAAAAATTCCCGTTATAAGCATCTGTGCTGTTTTAATAATATGCCACAGACAGAAAATTCCCGTTTCATCCCCATTGCGGATTATAGATACCGGTAAACGGTATGATCCCCGAATGAACACACTGAAGCGAGTCAGTTCATAAAACTACCAATTTTTACTTTAACACTGTGATGATATTTGCTTTTAATTAACATGCTGTTACTTTTTAGCGCGTAGTTGATAGCGACTATAAAAATAAACGTCATACTTATAAGACTGGAATCATTATGAAAAAAACGCTGTTCAGCAGCCTCTATATCCAGGTGATCATCGCCATTGCATTGGGTATTTCATTGGGTCATTTTTATCCGGACATCGGAACACAGATGAAGCCTTTCGGGGATGGCTTTATCAAACTGATTAAAATGGTAATAGCACCGGTGATTTTCTGTACTGTCGTGACAGGCATTGCCGGAATGGAGAGTATGAAAGCCGTCGGCCGGACAGGGGCGATTGCACTGCTCTATTTTGAAATTGTCAGCACCCTGGCACTGATTATCGGGCTGATTATCGTCAATATTGCCAATCCCGGTGGTGGTATGAATATTAACCCCGCCAGTCTGGATGCCTCGGCCATCGCCACCTATGCCGAACAGGCAAAGAGTCAGGGAGTCGTGCCTTTCCTGCTTGATATCATTCCAAACAGCGTTATCGGAGCCTTTGCCAGCGGTAATATTCTGCAGATCCTGATGTTCGCCATTTTATTCGGTTTTGCCCTCCATCGCCTGGGGAATACCGGTCAGTTAGTGTTCAATGTCATTGAACACTTTTCTAAGGTGATTTTCGGCATCATCAATATGATCATGCGCCTCGCGCCGATAGGGGCCTTCGGGGCAATGGCATTTACTATCGGTAAATATGGCATCAGCTCTCTGTTACAGCTGGGCCAGTTGATTATCTGCTTCTACATTACCTGTGTTCTGTTTGTCGTGATCGTCCTCGGGGCGATTGCCCGCTACACAGGTTTCAATATTTTTAAATTTATCAGCTACATCAAAGATGAACTGCTGATCGTGCTGGGAACGTCCTCCTCCGAATCCGTCCTGCCGCGCATGCTGGATAAAATGGAAGCGCTGGGCTGTAAGAAGTCTGTGGTAGGTCTGGTGATCCCGACGGGGTACTCGTTTAATCTCGATGGCACCTCGATTTATCTGACGATGGCGGCGGTCTTTATTGCCCAGGCGACCAACACGCATATGGATATTTTCCATCAGATAACCTTGCTGGTGATCCTGCTGTTGTCATCGAAAGGGGCTGCGGGCGTGACCGGCAGTGGTTTTATCGTTCTGGCAGCCACACTTTCTGCCGTGGGTACACTCCCGGTCGCCGGTCTGGCACTGATTCTGGGCATTGACCGTTTTATGTCTGAAGCCCGTGCTCTGACTAACCTGATTGGTAACGGCGTAGCGACAATTTTCGTGGCTAAGCGCGTGGGTGAGCTGGACGAGCAAAAAATGCATGACACCCTGAACGGTAAATAATGTCTGCACTGTTCATCCCCGGAAAAGGGGTGAACAGTGTCTCCCGGCAAGGCTTCCTGACACTCTGTCTGACATTTCCCGGGTCCCTTTCTGCCATCACCTCTGTTAAATTGGACCCCTTCCCGGGATGACGGGACTCCTTAGCTAACAGACAGGCAGACAACTGAAATGAAATTTGCAAAAAAAATCATTTTTACATTAGCCATGATGGTGATACCGGTCGCGCCGACCCTGGCAGAGACAGTGACCGACCTGCTTAACAGACAAGTCAATATTCCGGACGTGCCCCATCATATTATGCTGGCAGATGCCCGTGCGATTGAGGCCATGAGCATCATCTTTAACGGCGACCCTTCGTCCAGCATCGCTGCCTGGGATGACTCCTTAAAGAAGAAATCACCGGACATTATGACGGCGTTTGCTTCCAACTTTCCTGCTCTGAAGAAGATCCCTACGTTTGGTAACCCTTACACCACCACCTTTGACGTCGAGAATGCCGTTGCCCGGAAAACGGACCTGGTCATTTTTGATATCGGTCTGGTCAGTAAGCTAAAGGATGAAGGGGTGATGGATAAGCTTAACAGCCTGCATATCCCGTATATTTTTATCGATTTCCGGCAGAAACCGTTACAGAACAGTGCAAAAAGCATCGAGCTACTGGGTGAAGTCTTCCATCAGCAGGAAAATACAACACGCTATCTGGATTTCTATCGTCAGAGAATGTCGCTGATTGAGAAACGCGTCGCTACCCTCAGCCCCCAACAGCGCCCGACGGTGTTTATCGAGCGTAGTGCCGGCATCCTCGGTGATTTCTGTTGCAGCACTTTCGGTCAGGGCAGCATGGGCGAATTTGTCCAGGCGGCAGGGGGAATTAACCTGGGCGGTAAGCTGTTTGACGGGATGGGCGGCGATGTCACCCTGGAAAAAATTATTACCCTCAATCCGGACTTCTATTTGCTGACCGGTGCAGACTGGCAGGGAAATCGCAAAGCATCGGCGTCAATTCCACTGGGCTACGGTCTCCCGTCCGGTGCCGCCAAAGAGAAACTGGCAGCACTGATGAACCGGACCGGATTTAACGTCCTGCAGGCAACGCAGAATCATCATGTGCTGGCCATTTACCATCAGTTCTATGATCTGCCTTCCAATGTGGTCGCGGTAGAAGCTATCGCTAAATTCCTGCATCCACAGTTATTTAAGGATATTGATCCGCAGGCAGACCTGGAAAATATTCATCAGAACTATATGGGTCTGAAGACCTCCGGAACCTTCTGGGTTTCTCAGTAAGGCAGCACCCCGTGGCTTTAGCTTCCCCGCCACGGGGTGATCCGCCAGCTACCTGTTTTATTCGTTCGTGAGATCTTCGCCGGGCCAGGGACACCTTCGAAGAGGCAGGCAGCAGATGCATCAGGCTGTTGCCGGGGGACAGGAAATCAGGGAGGAGACGCCCCCCTGCCGCCATGCGACAGGGGGATAACGCTCGAAATTACCAGGCTTTAATCACATCACCTTTATAAATTTCATTCGCTTTATCCAGAACTTCCTGAGACTGAAAAGCTTCTTTCAGTTCCTGAAGTTTCTTGTCGTTAATATTATCTTTACGTACCACCAGCACATTCAGGTAAGGCGATGCCTTCCCTTCCATAAACAGACCATCACGTGACGCAGATAACCCAGCCAGCGAGGCAAAGTTATTGTTAATCACCGACAGATAGACTTTCGGGTCATCCAGCGTACGGGCAAGCTGTGGCGTATCCACCTGCAGGATATTCAGATGTTTCGGGTTAGAGGTGATATCCAGTAACGTCGGCAATAAACCGGCTTCCGGTTTTACCTTCAGCAGTCCCTGAGCCTGTAACAGCAGCAGGCTGCGTCCCAGAGTGGTAGCTTCATTCGATAACGTGATCGTCGCGCCATCAGGAAGCTGACTGATATTTTTAATCTTTTTAGAATAGGCTGCGATTGGGAAGATAAAGGTTTTACCTAAAATTGCGAATGGATAACCGCGCTCTTTCTCCTGCATTTCCAGATAAGGTACGCTCTGGAAGGCATTGGCATCCACATCTTTATTCAGCAGGGCTTCATTCGGCTGTACATAATCATTAAATGCAATGACCTGAACATCCAGATGATATTTCTGCTTAGCCACCTGTTTTACGGTGTCCCAGAGTTGCTGGTCCGGCCCGGTGTTAATTGCGACTTTTACGCTGTCCTGATCGTTTTGCTTGCAGGCATTCAGTAATAAGGCAGACAGAACGATGGCCGACGTCAGTAATATCTTTTTCATTGGAAACTCTCCCTGTATCAGTTTACTGGCACTATAAAGGAAGTCTGGACGTCTGTACATCTAAAAATTTGCCCGTGTTTTTTAGCTCAGCCTGCTCCTCATTTCGTCCGGTGAACGACGGAGCAGGTATGAGCTAATAGCGGTCTGTGACTCAGTAAATATCACGCAGGTACCGTTTTTCGTGTGTCATTTTTGCCAGCCACTCTGTTGCCTCCGCTGCGGTCATCTTTCCCTGTGTGGCGATAATCTGCAGCAGGGTTTGGTGGACATCTTTCGCCATTCGGCTGGCATCCCCGCAGACACAGACACTGGCTCCCGCCTGTAACCAGCGCCAGAATTCCTCGCCCTGTTCCAGCATACGTTGCTGTACGTAGATCTTTTCCGGTTGATCCCGTGAAAATGCGGTATCCAGCCGATGCAGGATGCCCTCCCGGCGAAAGACTTCCAGTTCCTGACGATAATAGAAGTCACTTTCTTCATGCTGCTCACCAAAAAACAGCCAGTTCTTTCCATCAGCACCCAGAGCCTGCCGGTGTTGTAAGAAGGCCCGGAAAGGCGCAATTCCGGTGCCCGGTCCGATCATGATCAAAGGCAAATGGTCATCCGCCGGCGGACGGAACCAGGCCGATTTCTGGACAAATATCGGGACTTCACCACCGGCCGGTATATCCGCAAGAAACGTCGAGCAGACCCCGTTATTCAGGGGGGTCGTTGGGTCACGGATCACCGACACCGTCAGGTGTACCTCCCCCGGGAAAAAGTCCGGAGAGGACGAAATGGAGTACAGACGCGGACGTAACGGACTGAGTAACGCGACAAACTGTTCGGGCGGTATCCTGGCCGGAAACGCACGCAGCAGATCGAGAACACGATGCTGTTTCTGCCAGTCACTGGATCCGGCAGACAGAAGTTGCTGTAATGAGTCCGGGAACCGGTCCGCCAGCGTGTGTTCACCGGCAGCCTGCGCCAGTTCACGACTGACTACCGATAAGTCTGTATGCCATGTCAGCGCCGTTTTAAGCGTAACACGGCCCCCGCGCTCCGTATTCACCAGAGTGTCCGGCCCGGCCTGCAGCGCCAGGATCACGGCATCAACCAGCGGCTCGCTGTTTTGTGGCCATACGCCCAGAGCATCTCCGGCCTGATAGCTGAATTCTGCGTCATCCACAGAAAAAATCAGTTGCCGGGTCTCCTTGTCTGACCCCTCACCACTGAGTAAGCGGTTGGCCATCACCCTGGCCGGGTAAGGATGATGCCGGTGGTATTTCTCCGTAACCGTGTTCACCGGCTTTACCGGTACCATAGCCCCCGCGGCCTGCGGCTCTCCCGGTCGGGCAAGACGCTCACAGATCCCCGCAAGCCATTGACTGGCCGGGGCCAGATCTGCCCCGTCACACTCGGCATGAGGCAAAAGCCGTGTCGCCCCCAGCGCTGATAATCGCTCATCCAGTGAACGGCCGAACCCGCAGAACTGATCATAACTGCTGTCACCTAACGCCAGCACCGAAAAGTGCAGAGACTCCAGCCGTGGAGCCGACTCCGAGGCAAGTACCTGCCAGAAAGCCGATCCATTATCGGGAGGATCTCCGTCCCCGAAGGTACTGGCCACCAGCAACACATACTCTGCAGCGACTAACTGCGAGACTTCCGTTCCGGCCATACAACTGGCTTCGGCCGGGATCCCGGCGTCTGTCAGTTGCCCGACACAGCGTGCCGCCAGAGACTCCGCATTACCGGTCGTTGAACACCACAACACCCTAACCCCGGCACGTTGACTGGCGGAGGTACGTGGTTTCGTCTCCTCTGCGGCCCGTGAATATAACCCCGCCAGCAGGCCATTTACCCACTGTAATTTTCCGGGGTCCAGCGGTGAACTGGCAGGCAGGCGCGGGATACTTCCCCCGGCTTCTGTCGGGGCCAGGCGCAGACCCGCCAGAAAACCCTGCAGGTAACGCTGTTCTTCAGGGTCCCATTCTATGGCCGGTGCGCGGGATAAGCCCAGCTCACCGGCAAAAAGTTCTGCGGTGAGATCACTGACGGAACGGGTAACATTTCCGGCCGGTTCTGCTTCTGCGGTGTTGCTGTCATCATCCATACGGTTCTCTTCTGCCACAGGAACTAACGATACTGCGCATTGTTTCAGTGCCGGCTGTAAGGACAACGGATCGACACTGTCGCTGGTGACGGCATTGATCGCGCAGTGTTCGCCGAAAAGGTCATTCCAGTGAAACGGTGCAAAACAGTGCCCCGGTAAAACCCGGTGACTGATACTCGCCGGGAGTCGCGCATACCCCCGACGGGAGCGGATTTCAACCGGTTGCTGAGGCCGGATCTGCAGGCGTTCCGCATCCTGAGGATGAATTTCGATAAAAGGTGCCGGGTTTAGCTGATTCAGCGCCGGAATACGGCCTGTTTTGGTCATCGTATGCCACTGATGCTGTAACCGGCCGGTATTCAGGATGAACGGAAACTCACTGTCTGCCTGCTCGGGAGCCACAAGATCCCGGAAGCAGTGGAACCTGGCTTTACCGGAGGGCGTCGGGAAAAATATCGCGGGCGCGGCAGACAGGTCAGCGACCGCCACTTCGCCCCGCAGGTAACGAACAGGATGGCGCGAGACGCTGTCTCCGGCCGGGGACGGCCACTGGACAGGGCTGCTACTGAGCCGCGGATAGCTCACCCCCTGCAAGGTGTACCCGGTCGCCGGATTGGCAAATTGCTGAAGCTCGCAAAAAACCTCTTCGGCAGACTGATAATCAAAGTCCTGCTGATATCCCATTTCACAGGCCACCCGGGCGATAATCTGCCAGTCAGGCAGCGACTCTCCGGGGGGCGTCACGGCTTTCTGCATCAGCGTCAGATTACGCTCTGAGTTGATCATCACTCCTTCTCCCTCCGCCCAGAGCGCCCCCGGTAGCAGAATATCTGCATAGCGGTTGGTTTCTGTGTCCAGGAAGGCATCCTGTGTGATCACCAGTTCGGCACGTTCTAACGCCTGAATCACATGCCGGCGATCGGCCATACTGGCGACAGGGTTGGTACAGATGATCCAGCAGGCCTTTATCTCCCCGGCAGCCATCTGCTTAAACATCTCTACCGTGCCTTCTCCGCCCAGAGGACGTAATGTCCCGGGGGCTAACCGCCAGACATTTTCCGTAAAACGGCGATCATTTTCTGCCAGTAAAGAACGCTGACCCGGCAATCCCGGCCCCATGTAGCCCATTTCCCTGCCGCCCATCGCATTCGGCTGCCCCGTCAGCGAAAAAGGACCGCATCCCGGGCGGCACAATGTGCCGGTCGCAAGATGCAGGTTACAGAGTGCACTGGTGTTCTGAGTCCCCTGCACACTCTGGTTCAGCCCCATCGTCCAGCAACTCATCCAGGCCCCGGCCTCACCTATCCACTGTGCCGCCTGGCAAATCGCTTCTTCAGGCAGCCCGGTCACCGCGGCTACCTGTTCCGGCGGGAACGCTGAAAGGTATTCCGGCATGTCGTGCCAGCCTTCCGTATAACGCTCAATAAAGTCGTTATCGGTATGTCCATGACGGTACAGAAGGTTAAGTAAGCCGTTAAGCAGCACCAGATCCTGACCGGGTTTGATCTGCAGGAAAAGTGAGGCTTTCTCTGCCGTCGCGGTACGCCGGGTATCGACCACAATCAGCCTGGCCCCGGCCTTGACCCGGGCCATCATGCGTAAGAATAAAATCGGATGGCAGTCTGCCATATTTGAACCGATGACCAGGAACAGATCGGCCTGTTCAAAATCGTCATAAGATCCGGGCGGGCCATCAGCTCCCAGTGACTGTTTGTAACCGCTTCCGGCACTGGCCATACATAACCGGGAGTTAGACTCAATATGCCGGGTCGTAATAAAACCTTTCGCCAGCTTATTCGCCAGATACTGGGCTTCCAGTGACATCTGCCCGGAAACATACAGGGATACCGCATCCGGCCCATGGGTATCAATAATCTGTCGTAAACGGCGGCCCGTTTCCCGCAGTGCAAGGTCCAGAGCAGTCTGCACCGGCTCCTGCTGCCGGTTATCGCGCATAAAAGCCTGCTGCAGGCGCCCGGGAGCCGTGACTGCGCCGGCGCAGGTCAGCCCTTTGGTACAGAGTTTCCCCCGGTTCGCCGGATGTGATTTATCGCCGGTGACGTTAATAATCCGGTCGTTTTCGACCTGCATCACAATACCGCAGCCCACCCCGCAATAAGGGCAGACGCTTTTAACCTGCTTCACGTCATGACTCATGCGCATCTTCCCCGGTCACTGAGCCGCTATCAGGCAGCCGCATCGCTTACCGCGTGCTTTCCGGCTGCCGCTGTGTTATCCACCCGCAGCGCAGGTTCACGACAATAATTGACCACGTCACCAATAATCAGTAACCCGGGTGACTGAGGCTGATAACGTGCCAGCAGTTCCGGGAGGGTTTCCAGCGTCGCTATCAGCAAACGTTGCTCCGGCCGTGTCCCATTTTCAATGATGGCCAGCGGCGTCGTCCCCGCCAGCCCTGAGGTGATCAGCCGCTGGCAAAAACGCAGGCTATGACTTAGCCCCATATAAAAAACCAGCGTCTGTCCCGCGCGGGCCAGCGTTGCGGTCTCCGCAATATCACCGGCCGATCGGGTATATCCGGTGATAAAATGCAGCGACTGCGCGCAATCACGGTGGGTTAACGGCAAACCTGCCGCCGCGGCACACCCCGTCGCCGCGGTGATCCCGGGTATAATGTAACAGCGGATGCCTGCCTGTTGCAGGAAGACCATCTCCTCCCCGCCACGACCAAAAATAAACGGGTCACCGCCTTTCAGGCGTACTACCTTTTGTCCCGCCAGCGCCAGGTCCGCCAGTAACTGATTGATTTGTGCCTGACTGAGGCGGTGATCGCCGGGGGATTTCCCCGCATCGATACATAACGCCGTCTCAGGCACCAGCGCCATAATTTCTGCAGACACCAGGCGGTCATACACCACCACATCCGCCTGCTGAATGACACGTAATGCTTTCAGCGTCAGCAGCTCTGCATCCCCCGGGCCTGCGCCGGTCAGCCAGACCGTGCCTTTTTCCACCGGCTGCCGGCTCTCTGCCGCCCTGATAAAATCATTAAGTTTTTTCATCGGAAAATCTCCGTTGTCAGAACCTCAGGAAACCGGAAGCGCGGTTTGTGGCGGTGAAACGGACACCGGCCGGCGTTGCACGCTGATCATCCCGTTTTCAACGCGTACAGGCCAGCAGCGGACCCGGACCGTACTATCATCCGGACTGATACCATCGGTTAACCGCAGTCGTTTTTTGTATAACGGTGAAATCACCAGTGGGATACCGTCATCGTCGCCGAGAAGACCGCGGGCAAGGACATTTGCCCCGCTGCCTGGCTCAAGATTATCCAGTGCATAAACTTCCGGTTGTTCTTCCCCCAGACGGAAAACCGCAATCTGCTGCCGGCCCAGGCGGGCTGCCCTCCCGGTATCCGGCGGAATATCGTCAAGCCGCCCCACGGTGACCCATTCATCTGCCGGCTCTTCGGTCACCGCTACTCCCGGTTTTTCTGAAGGCTCCGCAGGGCGGATCTGTCCGCGCTCCGGCACCATCACCACCGCTTCATCCGGCTGATCACTGTTAATAAAGGCGCGGAACAGTTGTCGTGAACGGGGATCGTCGAGAGTGGTCTGCCACTCGCATTGGTAGGTGTCGATAATCTGCTGCATTTCCTGATCCAGCGTCTCCGCCAGGCCCAGGCTGTCTTCCAGGATGACCTGGCGCAGATAGTCCACCCCGCCGTCCATGTTATCCAGCCAGCTACTGGTTCGCTGCAGGCGATCCGCCGTTCGCAGATAAAACATCAGGGTCCGGTCAATCACGCGGATCAGCGTGTCCGTGTCCAGGTCGGATGCAAAGAGATCGGCATGCCGGGGTTTCATCCCGCCATTGCCGCAGACATAGAGGTTCCATCCCTTATCGGTGGCAATCACTCCGATATCTTTTCCCTGTGCCTCAGCACATTCCCGGGTACATCCGGAAACGGCCATTTTGATTTTGTGAGGCGAACGCAGCCCCTTGTAACGATCCTCCAGCCGGATGGCGAGCGCGGTGGAGTCCTGTACGCCATAACGGCACCAGGTCGATCCGACGCAGGACTTTACTGTACGCAGGGATTTACCGTAGGCATGACCGGTCTCAAATCCGGCTTCCAGTAACTCCTGCCAGATGGCAGGCAGTTGCTCAAGGCGTGCACCGAACAAATCCACACGCTGCCCGCCGGTAATTTTGGTGTACAGGTTATAGCGCTGAGCCACCTGACCGAGAGTGATTAAGCCTGCCGGGGTAATTTCACCGGCCGGTATGCGCGGTACGACGGAATAGGTACCGTCTTTCTGGATATTCCCCAGAAAGCGGTCATTGGTATCCTGCAGCGACACATGCTGCGGCTGTAATACATAGTCATTCCAGCAGGAAGCCAGCAGCGAAGCGGCCAGTGGCCGGCAAATCTCACACCCTCTTCCGTGCCCGTATTGCCGGATCAGTGCATCAAAGGTCCGGATGTTATTTACCCGAATCAGGTGATAGAGTTCCTGGCGCGACCAGGCAAAGTGGCTACAGATATCCTTCTTAACTTCCACACCCAGGGCTTCCAGCTCATGTTCCATCACCTGCTTCAGTAAAGGAACACAGCCACCACACCCGGTCCCGGCCCGGGTACAGCTTTTCAGCGCGTTCATATCGGTGCATCCGCCACGGACCGCATCAGAAATATCGCCTTTAGAGACGTTGTGGCAGGAACAAATCTGTGCACTTTCCGGCAATAATGCCACGCCGACACCGGCCGGTGCTCCGCCTTCCGATACCGGTAAAATCAGACTTTCCGGATTCGCCGGCAGAGGGATAGCATTCAGCATCCGCTGTAATAAATCGCTATAATCTGAACTGTCGCCAACCAGTACCGCACCCAGTAATGTTTTGCCATCTTCCGAAACGACAATTTTTTTATAAATCTGCCCCGGACCATCAATCCACTGATAACTCTGACTCCCCGGCGTCGCTCCATGGGCATCACCGACAGAGGCAACTTCCACGCCTAAGAGTTTCAGTTTGGTGCTCATATCCGCGCCGGTAAAGGCTGTGGCTTTCTCTGCCAGCCGGTCGGCCAGACAACGAGCCATCTGATATCCCGGCGCGACCAGGCCAAAAATTTTGCCCTGCCAGAGAGCACACTCGCCAATGGCCGAAATCGATGGGTCTGAGGTCTGACAGTAATCATCAATCACAATGCCGCCACGGGGACCTTTTTCCAGTCCCGCACTCGCTGCCAGCTCATCACGGGGGCGGATCCCCGCAGAGAACAACACCAAATCGGTCTCCAGCTCAGTCCCATCGGTAAAACAGAGCTTATGTTGCCGTTGCTCGCCGTCGGTAATTTCGACGGTCTGACGCGCGGTATGCACCCGGACGCCCAGTGCAGAAATTTTCTTCTGCAACATCGACGCTCCGTCATTATCCAGCTGTACCGCCATCAGCCGCGGTGAAAACTCGACAACATGAGTTTCCAGACCGGATTGTAATAACGCGTTGGCGGCCTCCAGTCCCAGCAGTCCGCCACCGATTACGACCCCTGTGGTCGAACGGCTCGCCTGACGGCTGATAGCATCCAAATCGCTGAGCGTACGGTAGACCAGACAACCGGGACGGTCATGGCCCGGGATGGGGGGAACAAAGGCATAGGAGCCTGTCGCCAGGACCAGTTGATCGTAGTGAAGGGTATTTCCGGCAGCATCCGTCACGGTTTTTGCCCGCGGGTCAATGGCCGTTATCTGCTGACCGGTGCGTAATTCAATGCCGGTACGGGGGAAAAAGCCCTCTTCTGCCAGGGACAGTGACCCGGCGGTACGACCGGAAAAATACTCCGACAGGTGGACGCGATCATAGGCCGGGTATTCTTCCTCCCCGAACACAATAATCTGATACTGAGTATGCAATTGACGCTCTGCCAGTTGCTCCAGAAAATAGTGGCTGACCATACCATGCCCGATGACCACTAATACCGGTTGATTCATATCCCTACTCCCACAGCGACAGGCTGTTGCTTTACACGGTTAACTGCCGGAACTCAGGCAGCCTTAGGTTGTTTTTCATACAGAAACTGCAATACCTGCTGACGGTATTGCTGATACCGGGGATCGTTCGCCAGTGATACCCGTGAACGGGGCCGTTCCAGATCAACGGCCATCACTTCTCCCACCGTCGCGGCGGGACCGTTGGTCATCATAAAGACCCGATCAGACAGCAGAACGGCTTCATCAACATCGTGCGTAATCAACACAATGGTGGTACGCAGTTGCTGCTGAATGTCCATGACAGCATCCTGCAGATGAGCACGCGTCAGTGCATCCAGTGCGCCGAAAGGTTCATCCATCAGCAATACGGAAGGTTTCATCGCCAGGGCCCTGGCGATCCCGACCCGTTGTTTCATGCCACCGGAAATTTCATCCGGTCGCTTATTCGCCGCATGATCCATATGTACCAGTCGCAGATTGTGGAGGATCCATGCTTTCATTTCGGCTTTACTCATCTGACCGCGAAAGACCTGTTGCACGGCCAGCGCAACATTCTCATAGGTCGTCAGCCAGGGCAGTAATGAATGGTTCTGAAAGACTACGGCCCGTTCCGGGCCAGGCCCTTCTATTTCACGGTTATGACAGAGCAACCCTCCCTGCGTGGGAAAGGTCAGGCCGGCAATCAGGTTCAATAGCGTCGATTTACCGCAACCGGAGTGACCGATCAGACTGACACACTCGCCGGCGGCGATATCAAAACTCACGTTATCCAGCGCCAGAAAATCACCGCTGGCGGTTGAAAACTGCTGGCTGACTTGCTGGACCTGAATAATTGGATTGGCAGGCATCTTCTTCCCCTTAACGCTTTTCATAACTGAAACGACGCGCGACCCACATCAGGCACTGTTCAAGCAGTAACCCAACCAGCCCGATAATAAAAATAGCGATGATGATGTGTTCCACATTGAGGTTGTTCCATTCATTCCAGATCCAGAACCCAATCCCCATTCCGCCGGTCAGCATTTCAGCCGCGACAATCACCAGCCAGGCAATGCCGATAGATAAACGCATTCCCGTCAGGATGTTCGGTAATACCGCCGGAAATAAAATTTTGCGCATGACCGTCAGTTCAGAAAGCCGCAGTACCCTGGCAACGTTCAGATAGTCATCCGGGATCATCCGTACACCTTCGGCAGTATTCAGGATCATGGGCCAGACAGAACAGATGAAAATGGTCCAGTAAGATGCCGGATCGGCTCGCTGAAAAATCAGTAAACCAATCGGTAACCAGGCCAGCGGACTGACCGGACGTAACAGTGAAATGACCGGATTTAACATATCGGCGATAAAGCGAAAACGTCCAATCAGAAACCCGACCGGGATACCCACCAGCGCCGCCAGCCCAAACCCGATCGCCACGCGTTTTAACGACGCCAGTACATTCCAGCCGATCCCCTGGTCATTCGGGCCGGCGATATAAAACGGGTGTGCAAAGACCGGGATCGCGGCCTGCCAGGTCTGCCAGGGGGTCGGAAAATCAGAGCTGTTCAATGCGACGATTTGCCAGCCACAGAGCAACAATAAAATTCCCGAGGCGCCGGCAAACAGGCGCCTGAAAATCCGGCCTGCTACCGGATGACGGCGGCGAGGGCGCGTCAGCACCGGAGGGGGTGTTTTCGGGACGGCGGTCGCTGGCAGCGCAGCAACGCCCGGGGGCACTTCAGCCTGATGTTTCATCGTTGCCTCACTCATTGTTTAACACTAAAGCTATTGAGATAACCGACAGGATCGCTCCCGTCCCAGCGCTTTCCGTCCATCAGTACGCTGCTGCGCATATCACTGGCGGGTAACGGTACATTTCCGGCCGCGGCTGCAGCCTGTTTGTAGATATCGATACGATTGATTTGTTGTGCAACAGCAAGATAATCAGGGTCAGTTTTCAGTAGTCCCCAGCGACGATGTTGCGTCAGAAACCACATGCCGTCGGAGAGCCATGGATAACTGACTTCCCCGTCATGATAGAAACGCATGGCATGCGCATCCTGCCAGCGCTGACCGAGGCCATTTTCATACTGGCCCAGCATACGTCCGGTAATGATATTGACATTAGTATTGATCACTGCCCGCCCGGCGATGACACGGGCCGTTTCGCGGCGGTTATCATCACTGGCATCTATCCAGCGGGCGGCGTCCAGGATAGCCGCAGTGAGCGCCCGGGCCGTATGAGGATGGGCATTGACCCAATCGGCGCGGGTGCCCAGTATTTTTTCCGGATGATCGGGCCAGATATGCTGAGAGGTGGCGGCAGTAAAACCAATATTGTCGCTGATGGCGCGCTGATTCCAGGGTTCACCGACACAACAGCCCTGCATATTGCCAATCTTCATATTGACGACCATTTGCGGGGGCGGAACCACCAGACTACGGACTTTCTGTAACGGATGGATCCCGGCACTCGCCAGCCAGTAATAGAGCCACATCGCATGGTTACCGGTAGGAAATGTCTGGGCAAAGGTGTAAGTGCCTGGCGGATGGGCATCAATATCCCGTTGCAGTGCAGCAAGATCAGTAATACCGGCATCACGCAACTGATTCGACAGGGTGATCCCCTGGCCATTCTGGTTCAGCGTCATCAGGCAAGCCATCGGGGTGGCGGGTCCGGCCAGGCCCATATGCAAACCGTATAACTCACCATACAGAATATGGGCTGCATCCAGTTCACCGGACAGGATTTTATCCCGGACGGTAGCCCAACTGGCCTGTTTCTCCGGCACAATCCGGATACCATATTTCTTATCAAACCCTTTTACCGCAGCCATAACTACAGATGCACAATCGGTCAGGGGGATAAAACCGACCCTTAGCGTTGTTAATTCCGGCGCATCTGATCCCGCCGCATAGACGCTGTTCATCAGTCCCGGCAACAACATACTACCGGTCAGCGCTGCCGCCCCCTGTAATAGTTTCCGGCGGGAGAATGCTCTGTCTGGTTTTGGCTGTTGGCTCATTCACACCCCTTTCAGTCTCCGGCGATTTCCGGGCAAAAAAAAACGCCCACCGCTGCGTAATACATACGCAGTGATGGACGCCATTGTCCTGATCCTGAGCCTACAACCGCCGTTGGCCGGAAGCACAGGTTAAATGTTTTTCACTACTGAAGAAGCAATACCTATGCCAGTCCTGCTGATACCTTGTCTTTCCTTGAATGGTATCGCATAAAACCTTTCTGTTATCAGGGGATCACTGTCAGGGGAAAAAAATCATCCGCAAACACTGCCCCTTGCCGGAAAGGTACCGGCAGGAAAGATAAAATGTGATCTGCACCACAAATGATCAATGTATGCACCTTGAGTGTGCAGACTGTCACCCGCCATGAGAACCGAAAGCGCCGGCCACAGATAAAATCGCGGTCGCTATTTCAGCAATTTTTTTATTCTGATCCATCGCCATCTGTCGCAGGGTCTTATAGGCTTCATCCTCAGAGAGTTGACGATGCTGCATCAGCAACTGCTTCGCACTATCGATAGTTTTACGCTGATGAAGTGTCTCCCGCAGGTCCGAAAGTTCCTGCGTTTGTGCATCCAGACGCCGGGATTGCTGCCGGAGCAGAGACAACAGCGATTGCCCCAGTTGCGGCTGGATCCCTTCGCTGTTTAACCAGCCGGAATGCTGCGGATGTTGTTCGCCGGTGGCCGGGTCTCTCATAAAGACAGAAAATCCACCGTCTCCTTGCGAGACGGCCTCTTTCAGACTTTCAATATCCGCCTGTTGCTCATGGCAGGCTTGTTCGGTCGCTGCAATACGTTCACGACATAATTGCATCAGGGTTTGCTGTAACCTGTCTTCCTGCAGTTTCATTTCATCAATACGCTGAGTGGCCAGCATAAACCAGTGCTGGCTGGTGCCTGAGCTACCAGTGCCCGCCGCCCGGGTGCAGGCGAGACGACGCAGGCGTTCAAACTCGCTGTCGGTGGTCATTGCTGACCAGTACTGATTATTTTTCGGGTCGCTGAACGCGGTGAACGTTTCAAAGCACTGCTCCTGGCGTTCAATCAGGTCAATCATCGTGTCCGCATAATGCCCGTGAGTCTCCCCGGGAAGATATGCACTGAACACCCGCACACCGATAGCCCGCTCCTGACCGGCAAGTTCTTTACCCTGCATAAAACTGAACAGGGCAATCAGAGCGCGCGAAATGACCGGATCCGCAGATGTATCCGATACGGCAAATACCAGTGATAACAAATGGCGGAGGGTGTCATTGAATATTTCTACCGCATTGGCCAAAGGAATTGTTCGCCCGGTGACTTTCCTGCGGACTTCCGGTAAGACGCTCAGGGCATACACCACCCTGGCCGCACAACTCAATAAACGGCTCGCCTGTGACTTTGCCGGCGTCAATGCCTCCGGCTGTTCAAGATACGCTAATAATATCCGCTGTGAACTCAGAGAGTCCTGCTCGCGCTGACGTAATTCTTCTGCCGTCTGCTGCCCTTCATTACACAAATAAAGATTAACCGCACCGCGCTCACGCTGCAGGTAGTGGATTAACACGCTCAGCTTGCCGATCAGTTCACCGCTTTCCAGTAAATCCCGTAAACCCGCTAATTCACATTGCCGGGATGCCAGCAGAAAACGGATCGTCATGGCCTCTTTAGCCACCATGGTTATCCCCCGTAAAAAAAATGAGTAATGCAAACGACACGCCAGCTTTTACGCGGGC
>NZ_JMPR01000009.1 GCF_000735525.1 Tatumella ptyseos ATCC 33301
TTCAGAGACATCACATCCACCGGTAGGCACCGTTACGGTATTATTTGCCTTCAGGTTCCATATGATGGTTTGAGACACTCCCCCCGTGGAAGTATTTTCTTTTTGTAATGATAATGAGGCAAAAATCTGTCCGGCCTGGATAACCACACCACTCGCAGCTCCGGTAGGACTAAGATAAAGAATAGTATTCCACGCGACATAACTTCCGGATGTGGTAGGTACATAGGGCGTGGGTGAAGACAATGGGAAGGCATAAGTACTATTATTATAAGTAATACTTCCTGTAAAAGATGATAAAGCCCCTGCATAAGCTGAGGCCGTTCCTACTCTGATAGGGTCGGTATATTGCTTAGGTGCATCGTTCTTGCACTGAATGCTACTACCAAGATTAATAACAAGGTTTTGGGTAGTACCTAAACTGGGAGTTAAGGTGACCGGAACAGTGACGGTCCCGGAACCGTTAATCGTGGTGCCATTCGCCTGACAAGTAAATGCCTGCGCATTAACCGAGTACACTAATATCAATATTATCAGAGTGATTATTTTTGAGGCTATAACTGATACTACTTTCATTACCACTCTCTCTATTAACAGGTATATGTAACATTAATAATGGATTACATCGCTCCGTAAGTAACACGTTACGACGGCATGATGACTCTCACTTCCGGATGACATCCTCTCGCCACCGCAGGATCACTAACCGTACTGGTTAATATTATTTCACCCTATTGTTACCGCTGCCTGCCCGCTGCTGCTGTGTTTTGGTTTAAAAAAACAGGCCCCCGGCAGTACTCAAGTACCGGTGATAATAGCTTTTATGCTGGT
>NZ_JMPR01000010.1 GCF_000735525.1 Tatumella ptyseos ATCC 33301
TCCAGAGACATCACATCCACCGGTAGGGATCGTTACGTTGTTGTTCGCATAGATATTCCAGACATACGATGCTGAACTGCTAAAGTTATTCGTCTGGTGTAACACCAGACTGGCAATTAAAGAGCCGCTGGAAATAACCACCCCTCCGGCTGTACTGATCGGTGTCAGGTTAAGTTTTACCGGCCATGATTTGAACGACTTTGAGTTATAAGTTACTTTCGCGGTTTCAGAGGTGGTCGGAAACGCATAAGACGTACCGTTATAATCTACAGTTCCGCTAAACGAACTCAGTAAGCCCCCGAAGGCAGAGCCTGATTGCAGCGACACATAGTCAATATAGGTTGGCGGATATTCGTCATTACAAGTAATGCTTTGTGACAGATCCACGACGAGGTTACTGCTCGCTCCCACGGAAGGTGTCAGGGTAACGTAAACATTCGCATCTCCTCCCCCTGCCGGCACAGTGACGCCCGCTGCCGTTTTGCAGGTAAATGACCATGCACTGAACGACATAAATAAAGAAAGAAAAACACTTACGGCCAACCACAGGTTCTTTTTCATAGTAAATCTCATGATTAACGGGAGTTAACATACCGCTGATCTGAACTGCCTTACTGCCATGTATAAGTGACATCCACAACTGACTGTATAGAGCCCTGAGTGGCACTCCCTGCAGAAGAGATCGCCCGGACTTCAAGATTGAAGGTACTGGACAATGAGGAATCACTGACCGCTGACGTCAGCGTACCGCCGTTGGTAATATTATTACCACTACTGTCTGCCAGCTGTACGGCGATATTCCCTGCCGTGCCCTGGTTTAAGAAATAGGTCCCTGTAGAATCAGAAGTCCCGGTGAAGGTGGCTTTCACACTGCTGGTACCGACAGGACAATTAGTCAGATCAAGCGCCACGGTCTTCCAGTCAGAAACTGAACCCGCACTCTGCAAGGTCGACGTTGATAATGTTCCCAGACTAACGTTGGCGGTCGTTGTGCTGATCGTACAGGGTTTAGCGACAACCTGACCGGTGATGGTGATCGTGACATCTGCCGCCTGTACAGCAGCGGCTGCCAGACAGAGTGCCGCACAGATAACTCCTGAATATATCGTCTTCATCTCTGCCCCTGTCTATTCAAATTCCAGAGTGATGGTCGCGGATGCAGTCACTGTACCGGCTGTCACCGGATAAACGGTCGACATCATGCGGGCATAAAACGTCAGGCTGTTAGCCTGACCCGCGGTCAGTGTGTGCCAGCTCATATCATCCTCACTCTGATTGATGGGGATAACCGTCTTATCACTGTTCAGGATCTCAACACCTATCCCCTGAGCCTCGGTGCTATCACCGCTATCAATGGCCAGTAACGAACTGTTGGTCGTATCTGCCACGCCGGTAAAGCCCACTTTTACACCGCTGGCGGCACTGCCACAGGAAGAGAAATCCAGTGAGAAAGGCACCATCGGTGAAACAGCCCCCGATTTATTAAATGTTTTGGTCGCATAATTCATAAGATCCACCGTCATTGTCTTGGAGGCAGTGGAAACTACGCAGGTATTGTCCTGAACCGTACCGGTGATATTGATGACACTGTCCGCCGCCAGACAATTTCCAGTCATCGATAAAGGCAGCAGGGATAGCATCAGCGATAAATATAATTTCATAATAATCCCCGGTTACTGACAGTCAGCAGAGGTGTAGCTTAATACCTGTTTCTGACTGGAAACAGGTAAGTGATAGCTGGCAACACATTGATCTGCCGCACTATCGCCCCATTTGATGTTGATTTTTCCGCTCAGAGGTAAACCGGACAGATACACCTGACCCGCATCGCCGACAATACTGGAAGACTGGCTGCCAGCCAGCGAGGCTGTCGCCCCGAAAGGAATCGGCTTCCCGTTATGGGTGGCCGTCATAATGACTTTCAGTCCAATATGCGTTTTAAAGTCAGCACGGACGACGGCACCATAAGTCGGCACGACGTTGATGACGGCATCGTCCATATCAACGTTATTTGCTAATGTATTGGTATCCAGTGCAATGCGATTTTCACGATAGTTTAAAGCATATGGCTGTACAGCATACCCGCGCCAGTCAGTTCTGACACCGGTCTGGTTTTCTACCGAAACATGTGCAGCACCCGGCGCTTTAATCAATACCACGGTGTCATTCATTGGCTGGCTCAGGGTGACTCCGTTAGCATGTGCCAGAACACCCCCGCTCACCCCATAATAAACCTGATTGTAACCATCGCTGCCACTATAACCGACGTTAGCATTACCATAAGCACCACGATAATACAGCGAGGCAGTATTGGATGAGTCTGATGATGATTCACCACCGGAGTTGTACCCGGTCTGTACGTTATAACTGAGGTTATTATCCTGCAGCAGTGTTCCGTAGACGCCCACCTGGTTAGTCGATTGTCCTTCGAAATTGCTGGAGCTACTGTAGCTAATGCTTGAGTTACGGAACGCGCTGGTATCATCTGAACGCATCCAGTGGCTGAACGGAATGTTGACATTCAGTGACAGTACCTTATCCGTACCTTCTGCCCATGCACTTCGGTTCAGGCTGTAGTTTACGCTAAATGTAATGTCCCGGATGGAACTGCTGTAGCCGGCTTGTAACTGGAGATCATCCTGGTGGGTTCCCCAGTAGGTCTGCTGGCTTCCGGTCAGATAAAGCGTAGAGGTCTTACCCACCTGCTGAGTAATTGTCGCCTGCAGGCGTCCGCGTTTGCTGTAAGCAAGATTATAGTAGTCGGTATAGGTCGGTTTCACCTGTAACTCACCGTCCTGAGTGACTACCGAATAGCCACTCATCTGGTTCCAGGTGGTATCGGCCAGCGAATAATAGCCTTTGGTGGAATAACGGTAACCTACCAGCTGGAAGTTTGTATGAGTATCCTGCAACGACTTGTTATAGAGGAAACGGAAGGATTGGCCCTGATGATGAGTATTATCGGTCAGGGTAGAACTCGCCTGAGTCGCATCCACTGATACTGCTCCCAGGATGCCAAGGTTCTTACCCAGTCCCAGGTCATAAGCATGATAGTTATCCGATTGCTGGGTCCCGCCATACAGCGTAAACCCGGCCGGTAGCCCCCACATTGCGATCCCCTGCGCAACTTTAGGGCTGGTCTGTTCGGAGTTACCACTACGAAACTCACCGGCGGTCAGACCATATTTCACCCGTCCTTCACGTTGCAACATGGGTACTGAGGAGTAAGGGACGGTGAAAGATTGCGTAGACCCGTTGGCTTCAGTGATCGTTACCTGTAAATCACCACTACTACCATTCGCATTCAGATCATTAATGGTGAACGGTCCCGGCGGAACCGTTATCTGATAAATATTGTAGCCGTTCTGACGGACTGTAACCCTGGCGGTTCCGGTTGCAATGCCGTGGATGACAGGGGCAAAACCCTGCTGGCTGTTCGGCAGCATATCGTCATCAGAGGCAAGCTGAACCCCTCTGAAGTTTATACTGTCAAAGACATCGCCACTGGTATAACTGTCCCCGATCGTAAGACGACTACGTAACGGAACAACATCCCGTTCCAGATAGGTATTAACATGCTTCCAGGTATTCTGGGTATATCCGGTGCTACTGTCATCGTAGTTCCACGTCGAAGTATCTCTTAACCGCCAGGGACCGAAGTTAAAACCGCTTTGCAGATTGAGATACGCATAGGAACTACTCCCGCCATTGGGGGTATGTGCATTATTTCCGGTGAAGTTATAGTTGAGCAGTCCGGCGGTGATGCCGTTATCCCACAACGCCGGGGGAATATAGCCATGAGCCTGATTATGCATCATAGCCTGAGGAATACTCAGATAGAGGCGCTGTGTACCTGCATCAAAGCGGCTTGAGGCTTCTTTACTGATCGTACTAAAGGGGATGCAGGACTCTTTTGCCAGTGCGGCAATACCCGGGATGGAAAGAACATCCACCCCCATATCAGACAACAGCCCCCGGGTAATGCATGGGTCCAGGGACTTTTTATCCGGGCTTAATCCGAAATCTACGGTCCGGGTGGTGTAATAACCATCGTTCAGGTAAATATCTACCCTGTATTTCCCGGGTGGGGCATCGAGACCACTTTCAAACTGGGATAAATCAGCAACCGCCCCGGGATCGTTTGATAAAAATCGGGGGTTAAAATAAACATCCGCATAGGCCGCTGATTGGCATGTCAGAGCCAGAAACAATGCCATCGGTGTAAATGCCAGATTTCGTGACGTGACGTATTTTGCTGATAAGGCCATTAGTAAAGTAATCCCGTATAGAATGGCATTTAGTGAGCCGGCGATAATCAAGATATCGCCGGAATCATCTCAGGGAAGTACGATATTTATTCAAAAACCCCTTTTGTTACCGGAGTCAATGCACCAAAATCATTAATCGTCTGGTAGGTAATCTGGCTACCGGCACCCGGCAACAGCGGCACTGAGGTATTCCCCATAGGTGGCACCATAGTATTCGCCAGTGCTTTATTCCCCGCCATTAACGAAGTCACCGTCAGATAATAGGGCGTCGGGTTAATGAGTACCAGTTGTGATCCGGATTTACGAAAACGTAATTTTTGTGGCGCAGCTTCCGGCGGCATACTCAATCCCACCGGTCGGTAAAAGAGCTTAATACGACTGATAATGGCTAATTGCAGTGTATTTTGTTTTTCCTGCGAAGAACTCATTGCAGGGATCGCTTTAACATTCAACCAGAATAATGTTTCACGATCTTTAGGGAGTGTCTGGTTAGTCCCGTCAATAATACGTAAGGTATTTTCCCTTTTACCTTTGATGACGAATAAGGGAGGGGTTACAACAAAACGGTCTTCGCGTTGCCCCGCGGCATTTTCAATCCATGACTGAATAAGATAAGTACTCTTATCATCATTGTTACTGATACCCAATGAGACCTGTTTTTGATTCGAAGGATAAACGACCCGGGTAGCACCAAGAGCAACACCAGCTTCCGCCTGACCTGCAATACCTAGAGAGGTGACAGCCATAAATCCTATGGCCAATATTTTCTTATGTATACCTTGAATCATTACTCTCTCTCCTAAATCAATAAACCCATATGCTAACAAGATGTTATATTTCGTTATTTTTATTACTGATAGGTTAAAGAAAACCAGGCCTGCGCATTAGCAAGACCACCGGTAACATCACTTGAAGTCGACCGGTATTTCGCAATTAAATTAAGCACCAGCGGACCGGAGTTGATATCCCTGACGGATAAAATTCCGCTATTAACCGGTATAAGATCCCCCTGTTCATCAAACAGGGCAATCCCGATTCCGTGGGCAACATTATTACCTTGTTCAATTGCCAATAAATCAGGATTCTGCTGATCAGCAACCCCACGAAACACGATATTCATATTTCGTTTTACGCTTTGACTACAATGCTTGAAATACAGAGAAAATAAAACAGGATCAGAATCATCGCCGGCATGGATAAATTTATTATTACTGACCTGTCCCATTGGCACGGTCAGATATTGTTCGCCATCATCCACAATGCAGGTATCTGATAAAATTTCACCCTGAAATCTCATTAATCCGCCGGCCAGTGTAATATTGTTTGGTGGTGAGGCTATCGCCTGACCCATGACTACCAGCAGGAAAAATAATCTGATTTTCCACATAGCATATTCTCTGTATCAGGAAAATAAAGTCGGACCTTCCCTGGTCCAGGGTATAGAAATACCCGCTTATATATTCTTACTGATACTGCACCTGGAAAGTTGCATCTGCGTTTGCTGTACCGGCAGTTGCTTCACCCAGTGCATAGTAACGCGCCTGGAATGGCAGGGAGTTAGTACCAGATACCAGAGTTTTAGTGGCGCTGAAAGTTCCGCCATCCAGAGGCAGCGCTGTACCAGTGCTGTCCAGGATCTGGATACCGACATTAGCAGCTGAACCTGCTGAAGAGCTCTGCAGTGCTAAAACAGCCGGGTAAGACGTTGAAGTACCGGTTGAGCTAGTACTGGTCGCCTGAACCCCTGTAAAAGCAATAGAAGCTTTCGTTGCAGTTGAAACATCGCAATCATCTAACTGAATATTGAAACCGACAGCGCTGCTGGTATCACCGGCAGCAGCAAGGGTGCTGGCCTTAACCTGACCCAGTTGTACAGTTTGATTAACAGAACCAGCATCTACCGCACAAGCCGCATCAACAACTTCACCTTCGAAGTGGACAGTACCACCATTAACTGTGGTGGTGGCAGCGTGTGCCATAGATACAGTCAGAGAAAGAGCAGAAAGGACGCCAACTACCAGTGATTTGATTTGCATACAGTTTGCCTTATTTATCCAAATTAAAATTAAAATTAAAATTGGCGGCCAGCTATCCGGTTCAGTGCAATGAAGTTCATTTATAACCTTCCTGTAGGACCACCTGTTCCGGGAAATGAGCAAAAAGTGCTATACCACGGACGAATTCAGAGTAGGACTTATCTGAGTAAATGGCAAATCTACTGTTAAAAAAAACTGATGTGTTAAGCAAAATAAAAGTAGTTATCTTTACTTTTACTTTTATATTGGAATGAAAAAATAAAATAAATAATTAAATTCATTAAAATCAATTAGTTAAATAAAAAAATACCACCATGAATTGTACGCCTACTATATATGCAAAAGAAACAATCAATATGGCAACAAAATAAACAACGGAATTAACAATCGTTTTTATAAAAAACCAAAATAAAAACTATCAAAATAAGCTAAAATTCTATTGCCTTGTTTAGGTTTCGTATAATTTCATACGTTTTAAATGCATCAAGCCTATCAAAACGCAAAAAAAAAAAGCCAAAAACTATTAAGTTAAGTGGCTTATAATTAGTATATTTACCATAAGGTGCCAAATTTTATCGTTCGCAGTGGAAACATAAAAACAAAAAAGTGCCGACGCGGGGATCCATTGACGGTGACAGACCCGGTGCCCCGGGGTCGAAAAACGCAGATCTGTCACGGAAAAAGTGAAAGCGTGGAAATCGTCTTCTGATACGACAATATACTCACAAAATTTAGTATACCGACTGATAATCCTGACCGTAATCCCAGCGCTCCTGCCAATGCAGCAGATACGTGCGGGCCAGAGACGGAAGATTACGGATAACCACCACATTTTCAGAATTGCGTCGTTCGGCACTGGCCGTGTAGTTAAATGAGCCTGTCTCGACTGTCTGCCCGTCGACAATAATGACCTTGTCGTGCTGTATCGGGTAATGGTGATCGGTTCTCAGAGGGATACCACTGTTCACAATGAAATTCATTGCAGCAATACTGGATTTGCTTCGGTTCCCTCGCTCATCGACCACAATTTTCACATCCACACCTCGTCTTCTGGCATCGGCCAGGGCCCGCATAATATCCGGCGCGGTAAAAGAGTAGGAAAGCATACGAATGCTGCTACGGGCTGATGCAATAGTCTCCAGCACCAGTGTCCGGGCGCTTCCCTCCGGCGAAAAACCGACATCCACTGAAGGTTCGGCAGCGGTGGCGGAAAACATCACGGAGCTGCACAGGATCCCCGCAATACATAAAATCGTTTTTTTCATCAGTTATCTCTGGTTCCTTCATTATTCAGAGCCGGCTATCTCTTCCCCGGGCCACTCATCCTGCCAGCCGTTGTCCCCGTAATATTATTGCGTGGCGGGTCGCAAAAAACGTCACCCTATCATTTGCTGAGACAATAAAAAATCCGCCATTCCTGAAAAGAATGGCGGATGGTAAGTTTTTGTACTGAAAGAAGGATCAGGGGGTATCGGCAGACCGGGTACTGCTGAAAAAGATATCAGGATGAAGGCTGTCGCTGAGGGTGTCGCCGTTGAGTGTTCGCACCAGGATGTCACTACCGAGTTGCTGTAATGAAAGCACACCATCAGGATGAACGCGTTTAATTTTACTCATATTCTGGCTGTCATGTACCAGTGCGATAGTTCGGGTATCTTCCCCCCCCGCCTCTTTAGCCGCCAGGACCACAAAAGCGTTATCCGCATCATTATCCATCAGTGCCACAATGTATCTGGCTTTCGCTGCCCCGGCACGCTCAAGTACCGGCGTCGAAGAGGGATCGCCTTCAATAACATCGGTATCGGCAGGAAATGAAGCCCGTTGCCCCGGATAACAGACCACCGTAACAATGCCTCCGGTATCCGTCAGTCCCTGGCTGACACTCTGGGCCAGTGACGATGATCCGGCCACGATATAATGATTTTTACGTTCCACGTGTGAGAATCTGCCTTTAAAAATTCGCTGAATATTATGGCTGATCAGAGACCCGGCTATTGAGGCCACCGATGCCGCAAAAATAGTAATTCCGAGGATAATAACGGTCAGTGTAAACATTCTGGCGACAGTGGTATGCGGAGAAATATCACCAAACCCCACCGTAGACATACAGACCATAACAAAATAAAACGCGGTAGAGATATCTTTCACTGGCGGAGTAAACTGGTCACCAAGATAAAGCGTGCCGAGCATGCCATACCCCAGCAGCGACAAGATGCTGATAATCGCAAAAATGGTGGTACTGCCCAGGCTGTGTTTATCAAAATGGCGCCAGTGAAAAAGTAAGGCACCGATAGTGATCAGGGAGTAAACCACCTCGGTGTGGTGCGCTTTTAAAATAAACGCATTCGCCACAGCAATACAAATTAACAGTAAGACAGAGCTGAACCAGGCAATCCGGGTACGCATCAGTAGCGTAAATGCCATACACAGCAATACCAGGCCTATCATAAAGCGCGGTATATCCATCGCTTCCAGAAAGCCCAGCGCATCGCTCCACGAATGGAAATTATCCAGTCTCTGCGGCGCATTATAGATTACCCGGTGCAGCACGGGACTTAACATCAGATACCCGTTATGGGCCACCATCAACACCAGGCAATAGATCACCAGTTTCGGGTTTCTGAGTAGGTTATTTATTTTCATCGTTTACCTGGTATATCTGCAGCAGACAGGGCCTGACGGCGACTCCGTATTGACACATAGTTCATCAGCTTACGGAAAATAACCGGCGCTGTAATGTAAGATTCTGATAAGGCAGTGATGTATCAGCGTACAACGGATGGCTTTATTGCATATCATCGATGTGCAACCTAATGTTTCAGGCTCTGTCACAGGTGACGCGAGATAAATTAATACGTCTCCTGGCGCACGTAAGTGCGACGAAGGGATCCGGCAGCGAGGACAGCCGGATCCTGTTGCGGTTCGTCAGCGAAGGGGTCAGGGATAGACTTTAAATTTAAAATATTTCTTCGTCAGTCTGTCATAAGTACCGTTGGCATGAAGCTCCGCCAGCGCATTATTAATCAATTTCAGGTCGGTGACATCGCTCTTTCGCAAGGCGATACCTACTCCACTCCCGAAGATTTTTTTGTCTGTCAGCAGGGCTTTAATCACAAATTTTTTTCCTTCAGGGGTGCCTAAGAAACCCTGCTCTGCTGAAACTGCATTTGCGACGCTGGCATCCAGTCGTCCTGCGACTAAATCAGGATAGACGTCCATTTGATGGTCATAGGTTACAATATTAACACCTTGTGAAGCCCATTTTGTTTTGGCGTAAGTTTCCTGAATTGTCCCTTGCGAAACCCCTATATTTTTCCCACGCAGTGATGAAATATCCGTGGTGATTTTACTATCCGCGGGTGTCAGTAATGCGCTGGGGGTGTTGTACAGCAGATCACTAAAGGCCACCTGCTGACGACGTTGATCTGTCATCGACATCGCCGAAAGGATAGCGTCAAATTTTTTCGCCTGAAGGGCGGGAATACTCCCATCAAATTCCATTTCCACCCACTGACATTTTACTTTTGCCTGTGCACATATTGCATTCCCTAGTTCAATATCGAAACCCTGCAAGCTGCCATCACTGGCTTTAGACTCAAAAGGCGGGAAGGAGGGGTCAACGCCAAAACGCAGGGTCTGCTCTGCATTTGCCCACTGAGTAAATGCACCTAATACAAGAAGTAATCCACAGGACGCTATTTTTTTCATACACTTCTCCGGCAGTCAGTGATTTTGTAACAACATACAAAGTTAATAACATAGCGCTTATACACTCACCACCAGAAAATCCGATTCATCCAGAGCAAATTCTTATGTAATTACATGTGGTTAAATGATTATCCCCCATAGAAAAACGCGACAGAAAGACATTAACCCGCTTTCCATCAAAATATAAAACATGCTCGCCAGGCTACCGCTCTGCGGCATTGAAACCGATGACGTTTTCAGGCATATCCATAGATCAGTTTTGCCGGGGATTTCCCAAAAAAAACCGGCAGGCTGTTAGTCAGCACTGCCGGTGTTTATTTATTCTGAACGCGAGTTTCCGCGCTGCTGGCTTATTCTACGGTAACAGACTTCGCCAGGTTACGTGGCTGGTCGACATCCGTACCTTTAATCAGAGCAATATGATAAGAAAGCAGCTGCAGAGGGATAGTGTAGAAAATCGGTGCCAGTACCTCTTCAACATGGGGTAATGGAATGATTTTCATATTCTCACTGTCGGTAAAGCCGGCATCCTGATCGGCAAACACATACAGTAATCCCCCGCGGGCACGGACTTCTTCAATATTCGACTTCAGTTTTTCCAGTAACTCATTGTTCGGGGCAATGATGATCACCGGCATATCCGCGTCAATCAGTGCCAGCGGACCGTGTTTCAGTTCGCCTGCCGCGTAAGCTTCCGCATGAATATAAGAGATCTCTTTCAGCTTGAGTGCACCTTCCATCGCGATCGGGTACTGATCACCCCGGCCCAGGAACAGCGCATGATGCTTATCTGAGAAACCTTCTGCCAGCGCTTCGATTTGCTTATCATGTGCCAGAATCTGTTCGATTCGGCTTGGCAACGCCTGCAACGCATGGACAATCTGATGCTCCACCTCTTCCGGCTGGCCATTCAGCCTTGCCATTTTCGCCACCAGCATCAGCAGAACCGTTAACTGTGTGGTAAAGGCTTTGGTCGAGGCAACCCCGATCTCTACCCCGGCTTTTGTCATCAGCGCCAGGTCCGATTCGCGTACCAGAGAAGAGCCCGGGACATTACAAATAGCCAGCGAGCCCAGATACCCCAGTTTTTTAGAAAGACGCAACGCTCCCAGCGTGTCTGCGGTTTCACCGGATTGTGAAAGCGTGATCAACAGGCTGTTTTTCCGGACCACAGACTTACGGTAACGAAACTCAGAGGCGATCTCCACATCACAAGGAATACCGGCCAGCGATTCAAACCAGTACCGGGAGACCAGGCCCGAATTATAAGATGTCCCGCAGGCAACAATCTGAATATGTTCCGCCTGACCTAACAGAGACCCGGCCTCCGGCCCCAGCTCGCTCAGGTCAATGATGCCCTGATGAAAACGGCCCTGCAGAGTACTTTTTATGGCCATCGGCTGTTCATAAATTTCTTTCTGCATGTAATGCCGATAGGTTCCTTTATCCCCGGCATCATAACGGGCAGAGGATTCGATCTCAGGACGGAAAACCTGCTCACCGTCGGCAAAAATCGTTACAGAACGGCGAGTCACTTCAGCGACATCGCCTTCTTCAAGGTAGATAAAGCGGCGGGTGACCGGCAACAAAGCCAGCTGATCAGAGGCAATAAAGTTTTCTCCGACCCCGCAGCCAATCACCAGCGGACTTCCGGAGCGGGCAGCCACCAGCACAGAAGGATCATTACTGTCCATAATGACCATTCCGTAAGCACCGCGCAGTTGTTTGATCACTCGCTGAACAACCTCACACAGGCTACCGCCCTGCTTTTGCTCATGATGAATTAAATGAGCAACGACTTCGGTATCCGTCTCCGAGGTAAACTGATACCCCATTTCACGAACCCGCGCCCGTAACTCTTCATGGTTTTCAATGATCCCATTGTGCACGAGGACGATATTCCCGGACACATGCGGATGGGCATTGGCTTCTGAAGGTTCGCCGTGCGTCGCCCAACGGGTATGGGCGATACCGGTACCACCGGGCAGCGGTTGCTGCTCTGCAGCATCCACCAGAGCCTGAACTTTTCCAAGCCGGCGTAAACGGGTCATCTCTCCCGGCTTATCAACCACCGCCAGTCCGGCAGAGTCATAACCGCGGTACTCCAGGCGGCGCAAACCTTCCAGTAATATTTCAGCGATATCACGTTGTGCAACTGCACCTACTATTCCACACATATATTTAATCCTGAGGTTATGGTGTGTCCACCATAGAAATTGTCATCTGTTCGGGCTGACCGACACAGCAGATCCCCCGGGACACGAAAAATGAGGGGACATGATAGTCACGGCTTGTCCGGGCATAGATCACTGCCGGTGCTCCGGAAAATGACAGATAACTTATTTTTTCACCGGGCGTGACCATCCGGTTTTTTCAGTCTGTTGCTTACGATTATAAACCAGTGACTCTTCATCCACGTTGTGCATCACTGTCGTGCCTGCAGCAATGGTAACATTGTCGGCAACGCTGACTGGTGCAATAAACTGACTGTCCGAGCCTACAAATACGTTATCACCAATAATCGTCTGCGATTTATTCTTACCATCATAGTTACAGGTGATCGTGCCAGCCCCGATATTCACCCCGGCCCCGATAGTCGCATCGCCGAGATAACTTAAATGGCCGGCTTTAGAGCCTTTTCCAAGGGTCGCCTTTTTAATTTCTACAAAGTTACCCACATGGACAGCGTCTGCCAGGACAGTTCCCGGTCTCAGTCGGGCAAATGGCCCCACCGTACAGGCTTGCTCAAGGTGTGCATCTTCTATCACGGAATAAGGGCTTATCTCACATCCCTCACCAATAACACTGTTCCTGATAATGCAACCCGCACCGATTCGCACACCGTTACCCAGCACCACTTTACCTTCCAGGATGACGTTGATATCGATATCTACGTCACGGCCATGTTCTAATTCACCCCGTAAATCAAACCGTTCAGGATCCCGCAGCATCACCCCTGCCAGTAATAACTTACAGGCCTGCTCACGCTGATAAACACGTTCCAGCGCGGCCAGTTGTTGCCGGTTATTGACCCCTTCGGTTTCACTGCTACTGTGCGGATGTACCGCTTCTATACGGCGGCCCTCCTGATGAGCCATCGCAATAATATCCGTAATATAATACTCTTTTTGGGCATTATTATTCGTCAGTTGCGATAACCAGCGTTTCAAATCTTTGCCATTGGCGATCAGAATACCGGTATTGATCTCGTTGATAGTTAGCTGTGCCTCACTGGCATCTTTTTGTTCGATAATACCGGTAACTTCACCATTTTCACGGACAATACGGCCATAGCCGAACGGGTTTTCCAGCACGACCGTTAACAGACCTATACCACCTTCCGGTTTGTTATCGCGCAGGCGCTGTAAGGTCTGTTGGGAGATCAAGGGTACATCGCCATACAGCATCAGAATATCTTCATCATCCGAAAACCACGGAGCTGCCTGCTGCATTGCATGCCCGGTCCCCAGCTGTTGTGGCTGTTCAACCCAGTGTAAAGAAGGATCCTTCAGGGCTGACTGCAATAGCTCCCCACCGTGCCCGTAGACCAGATGGATATTTGCGGCACCCAGACCTTTCGCAGCATCAATCACATGCTGCACCATGGGTTTCCCGGCCAGCTGATGGAGGACTTTCGGAAGATCCGAATACATTCGGGTTCCCTTACCTGCTGCAAGGATAACCACACTCATTTCATTATCTGCCATCATCAGCCATCGCTTTTCTTTAAATTCAAAAAAACACAGTATAACGCATAAGGATAATGATACCTGCCCCTATAATCTATAGTCAGAGTCCTCTCTGTTTGATTATCAACATTCTTGACGGTGCTCTCATTCCTATGCGGCCTGCGTCACGGGGGCAGTTATGCAGAGCTGTCTCATCGGCATCCCCGATCTCAGGAAGGCTGAAACGTAAAAAAGCCGGTAAGTTTTCACTTACCGGCTTTTTGCAATGCCATCGAGCTACATTGCTTACATCGCTTTCCTGGTCAGTTCGATCACGCGCAGTTTAGCAATGGCTTTCGCCAGTTCAGCAGAGGCCTGAGCATAGTCCACGTCGCCGTGACTTTTGTTCATATGTTCTTCTGCTTTACGTTTTGCTTCCAGAGCTCGAGCTTCGTCCAGATCGTCGCCACGGATGGCGGTATCAGCCATGACTGTGACAGCTGTTGGCTGAACTTCCAGAATGCCACCGGAGAGATAAATAAACTCTTCGCTGTTATTCTCTTTGACGATACGAACCATACCAGGTTTGATGGCAGTCAGGAGCGGGGCATGACCGGGAAAAATACCCAGTTCACCTTCACTACCTGACACCTGGATATGTTGTACTTCACCGCTGAACATTTGCTGTTCAGCGCTGACAACGTCCAGGTGATAAATCTTAGCCATATCAATCCTCCCGGGAAACTGAAATTACAGTTTCTTAGCTTTTTCTACCGCTTCGTCAATAGAACCAACCATGTAGAAAGCCTGCTCAGGCATATGGTCAAACTCACCGTCCATAATACCTTTGAAGCCACGGATGGTGTCTTTCAGAGAAACGTACTTACCAGGCGCACCGGTAAAGATCTCTGCAACGAAGAATGGCTGAGACAGGAAGCGCTGAATTTTACGTGCACGTGAAACCAGCAGTTTGTCGTCTTCAGACAGTTCGTCCATACCCAGAATAGCAATGATATCTTTCAGTTCCTGATAACGTTGCAGAATAGACTGCACGCCACGGGCGATATCATAGTGCTCCTGACCTACAACCATTGGATCCAGCTGACGGCTGGTGGAATCCAGCGGGTCAACCGCCGGGTAAATACCCAGGGATGCAATCTGACGGCTCAGGGTGACTGTTGAGTCCAGGTGAGCAAAGGTTGTTGCCGGAGACGGGTCAGTCAGGTCATCCGCAGGTACATACACTGCCTGTACGGAAGTGATTGAACCGGTTTTGGTTGACGTGATACGTTCCTGAAGAACACCCATTTCTTCGGCCAGTGTTGGCTGATAACCTACCGCAGAAGGCATACGACCCAGCAGTGCTGAAACTTCAGTACCGGCCAGGGTATAACGATAGATGTTATCAACGAACAGCAGTACGTCACGGCCTTCGTCACGGAATTTTTCAGCCATAGTCAGACCGGTCAGCGCAACGCGCAGACGGTTTCCTGGTGGCTCGTTCATCTGGCCATAAACCAGAGCAACTTTATCCAGAACGTTAGACTCGGTCATTTCGTGGTAGAAGTCGTTACCTTCACGGGTACGCTCACCCACCCCTGCAAATACAGAGTAACCAGAGTGCTCGATAGCGATGTTACGGATCAGTTCCATCATGTTGACGGTCTTACCTACACCCGCACCACCGAACAGACCCACTTTACCGCCTTTTGCAAACGGACAGATCAGGTCGATAACCTTGATACCCGTTTCCAGCAGCTCAGTAGAGTTAGCCAGTTCTTCGTAGCTTGGCGCTGCACGGTGAATAGAGTTCACCTCAACATTGCTACCATCTTCGTTCTTCAGGTCGCCTTTCATATCGATTGGCTGACCCAGTACGTTCATGATACGGCCCAGCGTCGCTTTACCGACCGGTACCTGAATCGGTTTTTGCAGATCGGTCACCTTAAGGCCACGTTTCAGGCCGTCAGAGGTTCCCATTGCAATCGTACGAACGACACCACCGCCCAGCTGCTGCTGAACTTCCAGCACCAGACGGGTATCACCATTTTCAACCTCAAGAGCGTTGTACACCTGTGGTACAGCGTCCTGAGGGAACTCGACGTCAACTACGGCGCCGATAATCTGGACAATCTTTCCAGCTGCCATCTTGAATCCTCTACCTAATTCGTTACCTGGTTAAACCGCGGAGGCTCCCGAGACAATCTCGGTAAGTTCCTGGGTGATGCTGGCCTGGCGGGCTTTGTTGTAAACCAACTGAAGCTCTTTGATCAGCTCGCCACCGTTATCGGTTGCAGCTTTCATTGCCACCATACGGGCTGCCTGCTCGCTGGCCAGGTTTTCTACAACACCCTGATAAACCTGAGACTCGACATAACGACGCAGCAGAGTATCCAGCAGCGCTTTTGGATCGGGTTCGTACAGGTAATCCCATGTTTTTGTCTTCAGTTCTTCATCATTATCTGTTGCCGGTAACGGTAACAGCTGATTGAGGACCGGAGTCTGGGACATGGTGTTGTTAAATTTATTGCTAACGACATAAAGTTTGTCGATGCGGCCTTCATCGTAGGCTTGCAGCATGACTTTTACCGGGCCTATCAGGTCTGACAGTTCCGGTTTATCACCTAAGCCTGACGCCTGAGCCACAATATTAGCACCTGCAGATCCAAAGAAAGACAGGCCTTTAGATCCGATAATGGCCAGATCGCTCTGAACCCCTTTTTCGGACCAGGCTTTCATATCTGCCAGCAATTTTTTGAACAAGTTAATGTTCAGACCACCACAAAGCCCGCGGTCGGTAGAAACGACCAGATAGCCGACGCGCTTAACGTCACGCTCTTCCAGGTAAGGGTGCTTGTATTCCAGATTGCCTAACGCCAAGTGACCAATCACTTTGCGAATAGCATCTGCATACGGACGGCTGGCCGCCATGCGTTCCTGCGTTTTACGCATTTTGGAGGCGGCGACCATTTCCATCGCTTTGGTGATCTTCTGCGTATTCTTTACGCTTCCGATCTTACTACGTATTTCTTTTGCGCCGGCCATGAGCTTCTCCTCAAAGTCAGGCGGCTTGCCACTTCAGGCAAGCCGCAAGACATTACCAGGACTGAGTTGCTTTAAACGAATCGAGCAGAGCGGTAAGCTTCGCTTCGATTTCGCCGTTAAAGTTACCCGCTTGGTTGATTTCCTGCATCAGTTCAGCATGTTCGCGATCGGCGAATGCCAGCAGCGAAGACTCAAAGCTGAGGATTTTAGAAACCTCAACATCACCCAGGTAACCGCGCTCAACCGCAAACAGGACCAGGCCTTGCTGTGCAACAGACATTGGAGCGTACTGTTTCTGCTTCAGCAGTTCAGTCACTTTCTGTCCGTGTTCCAGCTGCTTACGGGTCGCATCATCAAGGTCAGACGCGAACTGAGAGAAGGCTGCCAGTTCACGGTACTGTGCCAGAGCAGTACGGATACCGCCGGACAGTTTCTTGACGATTTTAGTCTGTGCTGCACCACCCACACGAGATACAGAGATCCCAGGGTTAACCGCAGGACGGATACCGGAGTTGAACAGGTTAGATTCCAGGAAGATCTGACCATCAGTAATCGAAATTACGTTAGTCGGAACGAACGCAGAAACGTCACCCGCCTGAGTTTCAATGATAGGCAGAGCTGTCAGAGAACCGGTTTTACCTTTCACTGCACCTTTAGTGAATGCTTCAACGTACTCAGCATTTACGCGTGATGCACGCTCCAGCAGACGGGAGTGGAGGTAGAAAACGTCACCAGGGAATGCTTCACGGCCCGGCGGACGACGCAGCAGCAGAGAAATCTGACGGTAAGCAACGGCCTGTTTGGACAGGTCATCGTAAACAATCAGAGCATCTTCACCACGGTCACGGAAGTATTCACCCATCGCACAACCGGCATAAGGCGCCAGGTATTGCAGAGCTGCAGACTCAGAAGCAGAAGCAACAACGACAATGGTATTTGCCAGTGCGCCATGCTCTTCCAGTTTACGTACAACGTTAGAAATCGTTGACGCTTTCTGGCCGATCGCTACGTAGACACATTTAATGCCTGAGTCGCGCTGGTTGATGATAGCATCGATAGCCATCGCCGTTTTACCGGTCTGACGGTCACCGATGATCAGCTCACGCTGACCACGACCGACAGGGATCATGGCATCAACGGCTTTGTAACCAATCTGGACAGGCTGATCAACAGACTGACGATCGATAACACCCGGTGCGATAACTTCTACAGGTGAGAAACCATCGTTTTCAACCGGGCCTTTACCATCAATAGGTTCACCCAGGGTGTTAACAACACGCCCCAGTAAACCGCGACCAACCGGCACTTCCAGAATACGGCCAGTACATTTCACTTTCATGCCTTCGGCAAGATCCATGTATGGGCCCATAACGACAGCACCTACAGAGTCGCGCTCCAGGTTCAGTGCAATCGCGTAACGGTTACCCGGCAGGGCAATCATCTCACCCTGCATCACATCGGCCAGGCCGTTGATGCGGATGATACCGTCACTTACAGAAACAATAGTACCTTCATTGTGAGCTTCGCTCACGACATTGAACTGAGCAATGCGCTGCTTGATCAGTTCGCTGATTTCGGTGGAATTCAGTTGCATATGCTCCAGTCCCCTTAAGACTGCAAGTCGTCTGCCAGACGCTCAAGACGGCCGCGGACGCTGCCGTCAATAACCATGTCACCAGCCTGGATGACTACGCCTGCAATGACAGACTTATCGATTTTGCAATTCAGCTTAACTTTGCGTGATAAACGTTTTTCCATCGCCGCGCTGATTTTATTCAGCTGCTCTTCACTCAACTCGTTGGCGGAAGTAACGTCAACTTCGGCAATCGCTTCATAAGCGTCACGTAATTGAATGAACTGCTCCAGTACTGCCGGAAGCGCTTTCAAACGTTTATATCCTGCCATCACCTTAATCAGGTTCTGGCCATTCTCATCGAGTTGATCACCACAAAGCGCGATAAAAGCAGAAGAAACGGTCTCTGGTGCCTGAGCACCGGAAAGGATCCCTGAAACCTGCTTATCACTCGCTACTTCAGCGGTAAAAGCCAGCATATTCTGCCAGCGATCAATACTTTGATGTTCAACAGCAAAGTCAAAAGCTGCTTTGGCGTAGGGGCGAGCTACAGTGGTAAATTCAGACATCAGCCCCTCCCTCCTTACAGTTCAGCGACCAGTTTATCAACGATGTCGCTATTAGCAGCTTCATCCACGGAACGCTCAATAATCTTCTCGGCACCCGCAACAGCCAGCAACGCAACCTGCTTACGCAGTTCTTCACGTGCACGTTTACGCTCGGCATCAATTTCAGAGTAAGCCTGTGCAATGATTTTGTTACGTTCAGTTTCCGCTTCTGCTTTCGCTTCATCCAGAATCTGGCCACGACGCTTGTTAGCCTGCTCAATAATAACCTGAGCGTTTTCTTTGGCTTTCTTCAGCTCGTCGGACGCATTAGCCTGAGCGATATCCAGCTCTTTTTTAGCGAGTTCTGCAGAAGCGAGACTGTCAGCAACTTCTTTCTGACGTTTCTCGATAGCAGCCATGATCGGCGGCCATACGTACTTCATACAAAACGCAACGAACAGGATAAACGCGATGGCCTGGCCGAGGATTGTTGCATTAATATTCACAGCACAATGCCTCTTATTAAGTTAGCTTGATCTGCCGTCATCAAACAGGTGATAAACGGCAGAGTTTGTTTATTCACTGAAATTCATCGAATAAACAACCGTATTACCAGGCGTTACTAGGCGACAGCAAACATCACGTAGAGACCCAGACCTACAGCGATCATAGGGATAGCATCCACCAGACCCATTACAACAAAGAACTGTGTGCGCAGCAGAGGGATCAGGTCAGGCTGACGAGCAGCACCTTCCAGGAATTTCCCACCAAGGATGCCGATACCGATCGCAGCACCGATTGCCGCCAGCCCCATCATCACAGCGGCAGCCATGTACAGCAGATCCACACTCACGTTTTCCATGACAGTCTCCAGTTTGTTTCAATTAAATCAGTAGTGTTGAGATAAAAATATCAATGCTCTTCAGATGCCATCGAGAGATAGACAATCGTGAGGACCATGAAAATGAAAGCCTGTAACGAGATGATCAGAATGTGGAAAATGGCCCATGGCACATTCAGAACCCACTGTGACCACCACGGTAACAGACCCGCAATCAGGATAAAGATCAATTCACCCGCATACATGTTACCGAACAGTCGCAAGCCAAGAGAAACCGGCTTAGACAGTAAGCTAACACCTTCAAGAATCAGGTTGATGGGGATGAAGATCGGGTGATTGAAAGGCTGTAAAGTCAGTTCCTTAGCAAAACCACCTACGCCTTTCATTTTGATGCTGTAAAACAGAATCAAAATAAATACGCCCAGCGCCATAGATAATGTCACATTCACATCTGCAGACGGCACAACACGCAATGCCGGCAAACCAAGGACATGCTCACCCAGATAAGGCAGCAGATCGATTGGCAACAGATCCATGAGGTTCATTAAAAAGACCCAGACAAAAATTGTCAGTGCCAGCGGGGCGATAAGTTTGCTTTTGCCGTGATACATATCACGAACATTGCTATCGACGAAACCAACAACCAGTTCAATAGCCGCCTGCAGTTTTCCCGGAACACCGCTGGTAGCATGTTTAGCTACTTTACGGAACAGTACCAGAAAGACCAGACCCAGTACGACAGAGAAAAACATGGAATCCAGGTTTAATGTCCAGAAAGTTGCCGGAGCGTCGTGCGCATTCACCAACTGGAATGTACGTAAATCAAGCTGCAAATGTTGCAGGTGATGACTTATATATTCCTGTGGGGTTGAGATTTCTCCTGCGGCCATGATGCATCTTACCCTTTTTTGTTAATTACAACCGGTGCAATGATTTGCACCACCAGCACCGATAACCAGCTCAGTCCAAGAGGCCAAAACACCGCCCCGAACACACCCAACGCCACAACAAGCAATCCGATGGTGATGAAGACTTTCAGGACTTCACCTAAGGCAAAACTCCAGGCAACACGCCCTTTAGCCGGAAATTGCCCTTGCAGGCGCCAGGCCAGAAACGTAAACAGGACAGCCGGCAACCATGCCGCCATCCCTCCTGCCAGAGCAGAAGCTCCCCAGTGAATGCTTTTTAAAGTAAAGAAACAACTGACGAGCAAAAAAGTCACCAGTTGAATAAGCAGCACTGTCCGCGCTAATCTCAAACTATAAAGAGATACAGACATGACGGCTTACTCTCCCTTACTTAAGTTGGGTATATCGTGTGTTACACAAACTACTGTTACCACTCCAAAGGAGTGAACAGCAAAAGCCGTGCAAATTATACGGGGCACTCCTACGATTTCAATCTGTAAGTAGAGAAAAGGTGAACAATTATTTAAAATTCTTTCTTAAACGGAATTTTGACCCATAATCTTCGCCAAAAATCGCAGACTTACAGCTTTTCGGCCCGTTTTTAGTCAGGGTTTTCCTCTCGTAAACTGAACTCTTTTCGCGGTACAACAGATACTACTCCCGAAAAATACCTTTAACCTCACATTTAGTGTTGTTATTAAAGGTTTTATTATTCCATTTTTTTATCAATTATTTTACAAACAGGATAAATATAAAATATATAATCGGGATATTCAGGTTAAAAAATAAGAATAATTTATAAAAAAACGCTGTAATTTATTCACCATCGAAAGTCCGGGAGTAATACAGGCATTCCCGGGCTTACCCCGGAAATTGAGGTACTGAGTATCATCGGAGGGGTGACGATTAAAAAGGGGGATGATGATAATCTATCCCCCGGAGACTGACGGCATTACCGCCAGTGATGACAAAAGGGATTAATCAGACATAACACCGCTTATCAGGCGGCGGACTTGCGCTGACCGATAATGCTGATAGCATTTTGTACAATGCCCGTTACCCCTAACCCGATGCCGGCCGTTGCCAGAATAGGCGAGAATCCGACGATAGCGGCAATCCCTCCACCTAACAGAGCCCCTGACACTTTAAAGTTCGATTTCAGGTTCAGGCCCGAACATCCGGCATCAACCACTGAACCGATAGCAAAGCCCATCGTTGCGCCGATAGGACCAGTGAAGAAAGTAAAAAGACCACCGCTTACCTGATTTGTTTCGATCACTGAAAGCTCTTTCATAAAATATCCTTATATATAAATGACCATATTTCGATTATATGCTCCCGCACACGCCTGACAGCTTTGCGGAACAGGCTGCAGTAAATAGACTGCGCTGTTAATCTATATCAAAAAAAAACCTTAGTAAACAATGCGATATATTCAAAAAAATCATTTAATTAACAACATGCAGTTCATGAATAATTACATAAGAAAAAAATGGTTTTTTAAATTAAAGGCCGGTGTCACTGTAAAAACAAACAAAAATCAGCCAGTGAAATAAAACCAAAAATATAAATTAATCATAGAGGTAACACTCATTACGGTTAACGTCCTGGTCCTGCATTCTATAAAACAGATTTACTCATTAGCACTGAAACTATCTTATTCAGTGATCACGACGAATACTCCAGCCCCGATAATCCGGCACGGAATCGCTAGCACACTATCTGTTAAAATTTCATAAAGCATTAATCCAACGGAAAGCCGTATTTCTGAGAGTTTTTCTGTTCTGGCGGAGTAAATCAGGACTTAATAACGTTTTTTATGTCAGGCAGGTCACATAAAAAAGTAAAAATAGGACATTAACTACGGGCGGAGGAAACAAACGCGGAATACCGGCAAGGTTTGCCGGTATGGGTATTCAGGAATTATTGTTGCTTCAGAATGACCAGGTGCCGCTCACCTTCCAGGTCAGGTACCTGTAATGATATGACGGATTCCAGAACCAGATGTTCAGGGAGTGCAGAAAGCTCTTCATCCGGAACCTGCCCTTTCAGTGCATAAAAGCGCCCCTGCCCTGCCGCCGGCAGGTGATGGCACCAGCTCACCATATCCTGCAAAGAAGCAAATGCCCGGCTTATCACCCCATCAAACAGCGGCTCGTCAGTAAAAGCCTCAACCCGACTTTGCACCGGCGTGATATTTTCCAGTTTCAGTTCGTGCTGCACCTGCCGTAAAAAACGAACCCGCTTACCCAGGCTGTCCAGTAAGGTGAAATGTGCATGCGGACAGACAATGGATAGTGGAATACCTGGCAATCCCGGGCCGGTACCGACATCTATAAATTTCCGGCCTTCCAGGTAAGGTGCAACAACAATACTGTCCATAATATGGCGGATAAGCATCTGCTGAGGGTCACGAACGGAAGTCAGGTTATAAGCTTTGTTCCACTTGTCCAGCATACCGACATAACTGACCAGCTGATGTTTTTGCTGATCGGAGAGCGAAATACCAGCGCGGTGAAGTAGCGAGGAAAGAGTATTAATCACGAAGGAAATTCCTGTTAGCGGGGAAACCGAATGGTTTCCCCTGCAGTTACTGAAGACTCAGGCACTTTTACGAAGTAAACCCTGTTTTTTCAGGTAAATAAGCAAAATAGAGATGGCGGCTGGCGTAATACCTGAAATACGTGAAGCCTGACCAATGGAAGAAGGTTTATGATCGTTAAGCTTCGCTATCACCTCGTTAGAAAGACCATTCACGTTACGGTAATCGAGGTCTGCAGGTAATACGGTGTTTTCATTACGCTGCTGGCGCGAAATTTCTTCCAGCTGGCGGGCAATATAGCCTTCATACTTCACCTGTACTTCCACCTGTTCAGCGGCTGACGGATCAGCAAGCGCGGGGCCAAAGCCTGGTAAAGTCATTAATTTTTCGTACGTCAGTTCCGGACGGCGCAGCAAATCTTCACCATTCGCTTCTTTGGTGAGGGAGGCACTCAGTACCGCATTGATCTCTTCAACGTTCCCGGACTTAGGATGGACATGGATATCACGTAAGCGCTGACGCTCCAGTTCCACTGATTCCAGCTTCTGGTTGAAATGAGCCCAGCGTTCATCATCCACCAGCCCCAGTTCGCGACCGATCGCTGTCAGACGAAGATCGGCATTGTCTTCACGCAACATCAGACGATATTCTGCACGGGAGGTAAACATCCGGTACGGTTCTTTGGTTCCCAGGGTGCACAGGTCATCGACCAGAACACCGAGATAAGCGTTATCCCTGCGTGGGGTCCAGCCTTCTTTGTCTGCTGAGAAACGCCCGGCATTCAGGCCGGCCAGTAGTCCCTGGGCTGCGGCTTCTTCATATCCGGTAGTCCCGTTAATTTGTCCGGCAAAGAACAACCCGCTGATGTATTTACTCTCAAGCGTCGGTTTCAGATCCCGCGGGTCAAAGAAGTCATACTCAATGGCATACCCCGGGCGAATAATTTTTGCATTTTCCAGTCCATGCATAGAACGGACAATCTGCATCTGGACATCAAACGGTAAACTGGTCGATATCCCGTTCGGATAAATTTCGTTGCTGGTCAGTCCTTCCGGCTCCAGGAAGATCTGATGGGCGTTACGATCGGCAAAACGCATGACCTTGTCTTCAATCGACGGACAATAACGCGGACCGATCCCTTCGATCACCCCGGCATACATCGGGCTGCGATCGAGGTTATTACGGATCACTTCATGCGTTTTTTCATTGGTATGCGTGATGTAACACGCCATCTGCTGCGGATGATCACTGGCTTTCCCCATGAACGAAAAAACCGGCATCGGTGTATCACCGTGTTGCGGCGTCAGCACCGAAAAATCGATCGTTCTGGCATCAATGCGGGGAGGTGTCCCGGTTTTCAGACGATCCACGCGCAGCGGCAGCTCACGTAAGCGGCGTGCCAACGGAACTGAAGGAGGATCACCGGCACGGCCACCACTGTAATTATCCAGACCGATATGAATTTTACCGTCAAGGAACGTTCCGACAGTCAATACCACGGCTTTTGCACGAAAGCGTAAGCCCATCTGAGTGACAGCACCCACAACCTGATCGTTTTCGACGATAAGATCATCCACGGCTTGCTGGAAGATCATCAGGTTAGGCTGGTTTTCAAGCGCAGTACGTACTGCCTGCCGATAGAGTACGCGATCCGCTTGTGCACGGGTCGCCCTGACTGCCGGGCCTTTGCTGCTGTTTAGTATTCTAAACTGGATCCCTGCTTTGTCGATTGCCTGTGCCATCAGGCCGCCCATAGCATCGACTTCTTTAACCAGATGTCCCTTTCCGATACCACCAATTGCCGGGTTACACGACATTTGTCCCAGCGTATCGATGTTGTGTGTCAGTAGCAGGGTTTGCTGACCCATTCGGGCAGCAGCCATCGCTGCTTCTGTCCCTGCATGACCACCACCGATGATGATGACGTCAAAAGGATCTGGATAAAACATGGAGCAGTACCTCAGTAGATTAACGGTTGGGAGTCTATCCCGGGGGAGGATTCTACTTAAATTCCCTGACCGGCGAAAGTGGCAGGATCGTTAGGGGTTTAAAAGAAAGATCTTTATTTTATGTATGATCTTTCTGTTAGATCTCTTATTAGGATCCACTGATCTTGTGGATAAGGGTTTTTTCCTGTTACTTAACAGTGATCTAATAAGGATCGTATGCTGTGAATGATCGGTGATCCTTTCACGTATAAGCTGAGATCAAAAGGGTGACTTATACACAGGTCGAAAAAGCAGCAAGGGTTATTCATTGGATAACTACCGGTTATACGCACGTTTAAGGGTGAGTTATACACAGAAAAACCGAAAAAAAAGGTCACAAAACAGGACTAATCACCACGGATCATTGGAAATAAACGATCAATCACCGTGGCCAGGGGGATCTAAATCAGTGATATCCACTGTTGAAACCATTCTGTGGCCGGATCCTCAGGCACATCGTGTTCCAGGACATCTATTTCCAGTCGATCGCCGATCCGTGTCGCTCCCAATGCCTGTAATTGTTGATCCAGGGTCCGTATAGCACCGCAGAACAGGTCATATTCATGGTTACCGATACCTATAGCACCGTAACGAACGGCTGAAAGATCCGGTTGGGTCTCTGAAAGCGTCTGAAAAAACGGTAACAGGTTATCCGGTATTTCACCGGCACCATGTGTTGAGCTGATCAGTAGCCAGATCCCTGTCGCCGGTACGTCATCATAAGCAGGCCCGTGCAGAACTTCGGCAGAAAGCCCCTTTGCTTCTGCAATTTCAGCCAGATCTTCAGCGACGTATTCGGCACTGCCCAGGGTACTGCCTGTGATAAACGTAATATCCGCCATCGATCTTCCCTCTGTTAAAGGCGTGCATTGTACGCTGTGATCAAGCAGTGATCCACCTGTGGACAACAGGGTTATTCATTTTTTATTTTCTGCGGGAAAGGCGGCCAGTTCAGGGGGCGTTCATGAATAAGGTTATCCACAATGGCCCTGAGGATCAGGGCTTGATGGTTCGCATGATCGGATTCTGTAAAGAGATAAGCGTTTCGGTGGACTGAATTTCATCAATGGTTTGTATCTTATTGATAAGCACCTGTTGAAGGGCATCGATAGAGCGACACATCACCTTGATAAACACGCTGTAATGGCCGGTGGTGTACCAGGCCTCGACAACTTCGTCGAGCGCTTCCAGTTTGCTCAGCGCGGCAGGATAATCACGGGCACTTTTTAGAATAATGCCGATAAAACAGCAGACATCGAACCCGAGTTTTTTTGGATCAACATCAATGCGGGTACCCAGGATAATCCCGGCCTGACGCATTTTTTCGACACGGACATGAATGGTACCGGCACTCACACTGAACTGTTTTGCAAGTTCAGCATAGGCCGTTTTGGCATTATTCAGCAGGGCGTTAAGGATATCGCGATCAAGTTGATCGAGTTGCAGCGTATCAGCCATCCTGTTTCCTTCTATATCAGGGGTAAGGTAAACAGTGACAGTAATCCCCCTGGCGCAGGCTGGCAAGGAATAGCTGACCGGAGCCAGCTATTCCTGCCGGGCCACTATTTTTTACGCCAGAGCGTCAGCTGAGCCAACGTATGCTGATATTTGCGGGACGTTTCTCTGATCACAAAGGGAATGTCCTCCGGCGGCGTAATCTCCTCAAAATCGGCCTGCAGAATGCGCCGTAATGCCTGTAAGGTTGTCACTGCTTCTCCGTTCTCACGGACTCCGCCCAGCCAGTTCTCTTTAGGCGTATATTCTTCAAGCCAGGTATAAGGTGAAGAGAGCAGTAAGATCCCACCCGGACGCAGCATCGGCGTAATGTTCTCCAGAAAACGCCGGGGTTCACGCAGTCTGTCCAGCAGATTTGAGGCGAAAACCAGGTCAAACGCTCCCGGACGGGCTTTCAGGTTACAGGCATCACCCTGCGTAAAATGTACAGGTCCTTGTGCAGCATAGTCAGGTAAGGCATCGTTTAGCTGTAATGTCCGGTAATCCACCAGCTCACCTTCACTCGGGATCTGGTAGCGGAACTCTTCTCCCGCAGAAAGCTTTTCTGCCACATCAATAAAGCGTGCCGAATAATCCATGCCGGTCACCTGAGAGAAATAACGTGACAATTCAAATGTTGCGCGGCCGGTTGCACAGCCGATATCCAGGGCATGTGCCCGCGACTCACACCAGGGCAGGGCTTTCTCCACCAGCACTTTCGCATAATTGGCGATACCGAACTTATCCGGACCGTACTGAAAATCCAGATATTGTGAGACCATCAGGTCTGTTTCATAGGGGTTCACTTTCTGCGTTTCCTGGTGAGATGAGATCACATACCGGAAACCGGCATGCTGAAAGAAATGCCGTCGAAATGCATATCGGGCTGATTTCAGCGTCTCGTTTCCTGTCGAAATGAAGCTGCCGCCTTTAATCAGATTGTGTTTTCCGTCAAACGTCGGTGTCGAAAAATCGTCATACAACGGATGTACTTTGAACCCGGGGAAACCACTGATAGGTGTCGTCGTCCACTGCCAGACATTCCCGACGATATCGTAAAACCCCTCCTGCGGAAAAAGATCTACCGGACACGGTGAGGCGGCATAGCTTAGATTGATATTTGCAGGCAGAGGTTCACCGGCAGCAGGCTCATGTATGCGCTGACGTAACAGGTACCACTCTGCTTCTGAGGGGAGCTGGACCGGCTCCCCCAGCATTTCTGCTTTCCAGCGACAAAATGCCGCAGCTTCGAGCTGATTCACTTCGGCTGGCCAGTCCCAGGGCATCGGGACTTCTTCCGTCATCAGACGTAATTTAAGCTGATCGGGTTGCAATACATCACCCACCCAGAAGGTCGGGTGTTCGGCACGGGCAAACTCACGCCATTGCCAGCCTTCTTCGTCCCAGAAACGACGCGTGTGGTAGCCGCCGGCCTGTACAAATGCCAGAAATTCCGCATGACTGACCAGCATTTGGCTGGCCATAAAGGGACTGACTTCTGTTTGCTGAAAGCCGTATTCATTATCCCAGCCGTACGTCTCATCTTCTTTACCCAGTGATACCGGGCCCCCTTCAATCGTGACCAGGCTATTTTCCGGGACCTGTGAGCGCTGATGCCTTGCCCGGGGGCAATGGGGCCAGAACGGAGAGGGCTTTACCTGGCTGAGGGGAAGCTGGCGGATGAGCACACTGGAGGTTTCAAGGTGGATCCTTTCATGTTCGATCCCCATCAGGATCACCCATGCCGGGCTGTCCCAACTGACAGGCAGGTCCAGCGGCATCTCTTCAATAAAATGAAGCACCTGCTGCTTTACTTTCTGACGGTACGCTTTGACATCGCTGACCGGTGGCCATGGGTAATGCTGGTCATCCAGGTCATCCCAGCTCATTTCATCCACTCCGATAGCCATCATGGACTCGAGCGTGGCATCAATACGGGTGTCGAGATATCCGCCTGCAATCAGCTTATTAATATAAAAGGTTGCAGTATGGGCATAATAGAAAATAAGCGGATGCCGCAAAGAAATAGCCTTTGTCGTCCAGGCATCCGGACTCTCCAGGCATTCAAACAGGCTCTCATACAGTTCCCAGCTGTGAAGAAAATATTCCAGGATCTGTTGACGTTTTTCTGAGGCATTTTTACCGGTTAAAGGAACCGTATAAGACGGTAAAGGCAGGTGTGGCTGACGGTCGGGTATCATTACTGAAGGGCTCCGCTATGCAAAGGCATATATATACTGACTATAGCAGAGAATCAGCATAGCCCTACCTTTTCAGGCGTCGCAGTAATCGCATCCTTAGCCGGGTATCAAATGTCCAGATATGGTCAAATATTCGCAGGATCCCGGGCTTACCGTGCGGTGAAAGTGTGACGGCATGGAATCGCTGTTGCCGTTGCTGGCGGATCTTCTCCAGCCGCTGGATCAATTCTTTCGGCAGTCGCTGGGCGATAAAGTCAGAGATAATGACGGCATCCGCATCCCGCCAGGCTTCAGTTTCCAGGTAGTCACTGACCGTATTCAGGCATTGTGCCAGATCGGTCCCGCCACGGAATCGCTGGCTCAGAAAACGGGTGGCCTGTTGCAGGCCATCTTCTGCGGTCAGTTCGTAATGGATAACTTCACTGGCAAATAACATCACGTGGCAACGGCGCTTTCCGGTGAGCGCGATTTTAAGTAAAGCGAGGCAGAATCCCTTTGCACAGCGTTCATTAAATCCACCCATCGAGCCGGAAGTATCCACACAGACAATAAAAGGGCCCGCCGGGGTCGGGTCTTTCCTGTGTCCGGTCACGGGGTGGTGCCGGAGTTCTTCATGAGATGATTCTCCCTGAAGCTGATAGGTCAGCAGACGTTTTTCCACCAGCCGGCGATAAAATTCCAGTTCAAGTTCCGTGATGCTCAGCGCTGCCAGTTCCGTCGGCAGCAGACGTAAAATATCATCGCTTTGGTGGATGCCGCTCACCTCTTCAGGAACGGACTCCGTATGAGGGACCCGGACTTTCTGTACACCCATGGCGGTTTCTTCTGCAGGTTCTGCCGCGGATCCGTGGCTGCGCCCTAATTGTGCTGCCAGAGAGGAAAGCTCAGGATGTGTTTTCAGAAATTCGCTGTATTCAATAATTAAATCTGCATCTCCCTTTTGTAATGGGGCTTTACTCCTGTCCCATAACTGGCCGGCGGCGGCTTCTTCGTCTTCTTCCAGCAAGGGGGATAGTTGACCGGTGAGCGTAATCCGTTGCTGTAATTCATTGATTATGCGATCTCTGTGCTGTTCCAGCAGGTTTTCATTCAGGCTTGCCGTCTGTAACGTCAGGTTCAGTCGCCAGCGTTGAAAGAAAAGGCTGTGTTGTGCCGGCGTAAACAGGGTGTCATCGGCCTGTCTCCTCAGTTTTTCCGCTTCTTCTGTAAACGGAGAGTTGAGCTGTTCCAGAGCCTGCAGGGTTTCAGGCAACTGCTGGCTGAAGGTATACAGGCTGAGCGCTTTTTGCCGGGTATAGAGCGCAAACTCCTGAGCCAGCGTCGCCGGTACCGGTGTATTTTTCTGCTCTTCGCTGATGGCGGCTTTAATCGCAGGTAAATCACGCAACAGTGCTTTTTTTAGCGCCGGGCTTTTTTCCAGAAACATCACCAGCTGCGGGGCAGCCAGTAGTGTTGTCAGAAAGTCATTCACTGTATCGTAATCATTAAATGACAGCAGACTTAGCAGTGTATCGATAGAAATCATTGCATTGCCTGTTCTATCTGATCGGCCACATCCTGCAGGCTGTGTTCAATCACCGCCAGCCACTGATCGTCGATGAAAAGGCATTGCTGATGCTGACGGAACAGTAAACGTTGTGCCTGTAACTGTTCTTTCAGGGCCTGCAGGCCGAGGGCGATTTCCTCGGGCAGCGTATTGTCCGGGCGGCGGGGAGACGCACTCAGCCCGGAGGATTGCAGACTGATATCCCGGATATTCAACCGGTTCCGTTCATCAATATATAAATCCAGTGATTGTGCAAAGCCCATCCCGTTAAGTTTGCCTTTAATCTCTCCGCCTTTCTGCAACCATTGGTTCAGTGATTCTCTGTTGATCACCAGATGCGATACTTTTAAATCATGCAGTGTCAGGGGGTGCAGCAGTATCAGCGTCAGCTGTTCCTCTGTCAGGTCTTGCGGCAAGGATGGATGCGCTTTCCGGCCAAACAGTGAGCTTTGTTTTTCCAGCGTTAATATTTGTTGCTCGTTCGTCTGTTGTTGCAGTGTGATCCTGCGGGCTTGCAGCTGTTGCAGTTTGAGTAATATTGCCTGTTGCTCCCATCCGTACCCGGTGACCAGTGATCGTATTTCCTGCTCAATCAGTTGCATGGAGGCTGTGTCGTGCCATAAACAGTCTTTCAGTAATATCAGGTCCACAGGTGCAATTGACTCACGCCCACTGAAAAATGCGCTAGCCTGCAGTAACCGGGTGGCTTTCTTCCAGCGGCGGTCTGAGATATAGGGCGCTTCAGCCTGATTTTCCAGCTGGTGGCGTAACCGGTAAATCAGCTCAAAAACAGGATCCGGCAGGGCGATGCGGGTAATATTTTTCTGCCATTGCTGATATTCGTCATGGGTAATACGTAAAGATCCCCACGAAGAAAGCACGGTGTCTTCTCCTGAGGCGATCAGCATATTACGGAAATTATTTTTGCTACTGACATTATCAAGGCATAGTCGTATCAGCATACGGTCATAGAGGGCGGTCAGGCCACTGTCTTCTTCCGGGAATTCATTGGATGCGGTGATCAGTAATCGCATCGGGATGGTGGTCTCACTGTCACCGTTACGAAACCGGCGTTCATTAATGGCTGTGAGTAACGTATTCAGGATGGCCGGTCCCGCTTTCCATATTTCATCCAGGAACACTATTTCCGCTTCAGGAAGATAGCCTTTGGTCAGACGCTGATAACGTCCTTCATCTTTTAGCGCCTGAATAGAGAGCGGACCAAAGACTTCTTCAGGAGTTGAAAAGCGGGTCATCAGATATTCAAAAGCACGGGCATCCTGAAATGCATATTTCAGCCGACGGGCAATCAGACTTTTGGCAATGCCGGGGGGACCCATCAGGAATACGCTTTCACCACAAAGAGCTGCCAGCAGACACAACCGGATAGTATGGTGTCTTTCATACAGCCCTTTTTCCAGCATATCGCTGAGGCGCGTAATTCTGTCAGCTAAAAGATGAGTCAATGCCATAATAATAATTGAGTCCTTGTAATCACCGCCGGAGTGCGGTCTTTCCGGCATCTTGCCATGACAAACCGGCAGAGGGGGTGCTAAATGATAACCTTTAAGATTGTCTTATTACTGCAGGGTTCTGCAACGGGTTAATAATGAATTTTAGAGACCTTTTATCAATACCGGGTGGGTTTTCTGATGAATAAGTGCATACTGTGCCACTTTAGCAGTTAATAAGGCACGTTTTTACGGGACTGGTTAAAAACAAGATAAAATGATATGAGCTCAAATAACAAACAATCAACCGGCGCATTGACGCTAGCAGCTATCGGTGTGGTTTATGGTGATATAGGTACCAGCCCGCTGTATACACTACGTGAGTGTCTTTCGGGGCAATTTGGTTTCGGCATCGAGCAGGAGTCAGTGTTTGGCTTTCTGTCATTGATTTTCTGGTTATTAATCCTTGTCGTTTCTCTGAAATATATCAGCTACGTCATGCGGGCGGATAACGCCGGTGAAGGCGGGATCCTGACACTGATGTCTCTTGCCGGACGAAATACCGGTGCCCGGGCCACCGCTATCTTGCTTATTATGGGGCTGGTCGGCGGGAGTTTCTTCTATGGCGAGGTCGTTATTACGCCTGCCATCTCGGTAATGTCTGCTATGGAAGGCCTGGAAATTGCGGCCCCCTCACTGGATGCTTATATTGTCCCTCTCTCCATTGCTGTACTGACTCTTCTTTTTCTGATCCAGAAACATGGTACCGGGCTTGTGGGCAAAATGTTTGCACCGGTCATGCTTATCTGGTTTGTCGTCCTGGCGGTGCTGGGCGTTAACAGTATTATAAAGAATCCGGTCGTATTACAGGCGCTGAACCCCTGGCATGCGGTTGAGTTTTTCCTGCATTACAAAATGGTGTCCTTTTTTGCGCTGGGTGCGGTAGTCCTGTCTATTACCGGGGTTGAAGCCTTATATGCCGATATGGGGCATTTCGGTAAATTACCGATACGTATCGCCTGGTTTTGTGTGGTTCTGCCTTCACTGGTTCTCAACTATTTTGGTCAGGGCGCATTATTGCTTGCTCATCCTGATGCCATTAAAAACCCGTTCTTCCTGCTGGCACCGGACTGGGCTTTGATCCCGATGTTACTGCTGGCGACCCTGGCCACCGTGATTGCCTCGCAGGCAGTGATCTCCGGGGTATTTTCACTGACCCGACAGGCGGTACGTCTCGGTTATTTGTCACCGATGCGAATCATCCATACGTCAGAAATGGAATCCGGTCAGATCTATATCCCTATGATCAACTGGTTACTGTATTCGGCGGTGCTGGTGGTCATTATCTGTTTCAAACATTCCAGCAATCTTGCCGCGGCTTATGGTATTGCCGTCACCGGCACGATGATCCTGACCACTATCCTGTCCTGTACGGTCGCACGTAAAAACTGGCACTGGAATATTTTCCTGGTGGGTATGATTTTCATCGTATTACTGTGCATTGATGTGCCTTTATTCAGTGCCAACCTGATAAAAATCTTCTCAGGTGGCTGGCTGCCGCTTTGTCTGGCACTGGTCATGTTTATTATTATGACGACCTGGAAAAGCGAGCGGTTCCGCGTCCTACGCAGGATGCATGAACACGGTAACTCCCTGGAAGCGATGATAGCGTCACTGGAGAAAAACCCGCCACTTCGGGTGCCGGGAACAGCGGTGTTTATGTCCAGAGTGCTGAATGTCATTCCTTTTGCGATGCTGCACAACCTTAAACACAACAAAATATTGCATGAGCGGGTAGTGTTGCTGACATTACGTACCGAAGATGCCCCGTATGTCCATAATGTTCGTCGTGTCACGATAGAGCAGCTCTCCCCGACCTTCTGGCGGGTGGTCGCCAGCTACGGCTGGCGTGAAACGCCAAATGTAGAAGAAATCTTCCATCGGTGCGGACTGGAAGGGCTGAACTGCAGAATGATGGATACCTCGTTCTTTATGTCACGTGAGTCACTGATTTTAGGGAAACGTCCGTGGTATCTGCGATTGCGCGGTAAGTTATTTATGGCTCTGCAACGTAATGCGTTACGGGCACCGGATCAGTTTGAAATCCCGCCAAACCGGGTCATTGAACTGGGGACTCAGGTAGAGTTCTGAGAAAAGGGGGGCAGGTTATCTGCCCCCCTTTTTTTATCGGCCCGCTATCTGGTCACCGAAGGCTCAGGACTTGCTCTTCTTACTGCTACCGATAGCTGTAATTACATGCTCTCTGGCACCGGAGTGAATGAAGTGAACTTCTGTTGCAAGAGATTACGCTTTAGCTTTTTTCTTTTCACGATCGTGAATCAGGTTTTTACCATCTTCCGGTCTCAGTAGCAGGAAGATCAGTGCGGATAACAGCGTCACAATCCCCATACTCAGGAAGGTGGCATGAAAATCCCAGAGCGCCTCGCCTGAAATGTTTTGCCAGAAACGTAAGACGGCAGCACTGACTGCCACACCAAAGCTGATAGCCAGTTGCTGGGTGACGGCCAGTACGCTGTTTCCTGAGCTGGCGTTGTCATCTGTGAGATCGGCCAGGGTGATGGTGTTCATGGAGGTAAATTGCATCGACATAAACATTCCCATCACAAACAACGGTACCAGCAGTATCCAGAAGGGAAGGCCCGGTGATTGCAATGAGAAGCTTGCGACGAACAGGCCAATCACTCCGGTGACAATCACCAGAGTCCGGCGATAACCCAGGCTTCGCAGAACCCGGGTCACCAGTGATTTTGCGAGGATAGAACCGAGAGCGGTCGGAACCATAATACAGCCAGCGAGCAGAGCGGAATACCCGAACCCTACCTGTAGCATCAGTGGCATCAGGAATGGAACTGAGCCTGTCCCTAAGCGCGAAGCTATATTACCGATGATCCCGATAGAAAAGGTCCGCGTCTTAAACATTGGCAGACCTATCAGAGGTGCAGGGTGATTTCTGGCATGTCTTATATAGAGTAATAGCAGGATAACCCCGCTAATCAGAATGGCAGCGGCCAGTGAACTGCGTACCAGTTGTTCACCAAATAACTCAATACCAACAGAGATCAGTACCAGCCCGAGACCAAACAGTAAAAAGCCAGGCGCATCAAACCGCCGTTTGGGGGTGGTAAAATCGGGCATATATTTTCGGGCAAAAAAGACCCCGGCTAACGCTATCGGGATATTAATAAGAAATATCCAGTGCCATGTCGCATAGGTAACCAGGATCCCGCCCAACACCGGGCCCAGTACCGGGCCGATTAATCCTGGCATCGTCACAAAGTTCAGAATAGGCAGTAATTCACTACGGGGATAGGCCCTCAGTAGCGCAAGGCGGGCTACGGGCATCATCATGGCACCGCCAATCCCCTGGATGACCCGGGAAACAACCAGCATAGGCAGAGTGCCGGAAAGTGCACAGGTCAAAGAACCTAACGCAAAAAGACTGACGGCCAGAATAAAAATCCGCCGTGTACCGAACCGGTCAGCCAGCCAGCCGCTTACCGGAATAAGCATGGCCACGGTTAATGTATAACTGATGACTGCCGACTGCATGGCTAACGGAGGGCGATCCATACTGTGTGCAATAGCCGGCAGGGCAGTATTCAGAATAGTGGCGTCCAGCGACTGCATAAAGAAAGCCATCGCTGCTATCCAGGGTAGGCCAGACATACTGCGTGCAGAGCGAACCATTAAGTATCCTTTTATTTTCAGATAAGCCGCGGCATTTACCTTAGCCTCAGGCTGAGCATTCAGTCATTATTCAGTACTGATCCCGGAAAGAGTAATAAGTATGTAGAAAAAATAGCGACTATTAGTGTTTTTTTTACTCAAAACAGCACATAAAACAGCAAAATGGATAAAAAAGCGACACTCAGAAATTAATTTGGAATAAACCCTTGTCAGAAAAAATTATCTCCCTATAATGCGCTCCCACTGACACGGCAAAGCGCGATGCGCAGCGACGTGACAGGGACTGAAGC
>NZ_JMPR01000011.1 GCF_000735525.1 Tatumella ptyseos ATCC 33301
TGTCTGTTATGGAATTTTTATCACATTTTTTATTAAGCATGTCTGCGGGCACCGGGGAAAACCGGGCACCGGCGGCATGAAAAGGCAGAGGCCGCCCTGAGGGGCGGCCTTTTTGCATTCCGGCCGGGAAAAAGGGGCGGAGAGGCTCCGTGAGATCACCGCAGCCTTTAATGTGACCACTGAATGATATGCTGAGTGTTTCCATTGAATTACAACCCGACTCAGGTTCAGCCGTCAGGCTCGTGATTTACTACTATGTCCTGATGCAGTAATCATCGTCTCTGCTGCCAGCAGATCGCAACAGCCACGATCAAATCCCTTTTTGTGATGGTTGATCATGCTGGCTAAGACACCACTGATGAATAAACTCCGCAATCGATGCCGGCTGATTAATATCAAGCCAGCTTACCGCGAGTCCGTCTGCCGGGGTGTCACTGGCCAGGGCGAGGGTATATTCATCGATTAATGTGTGAGGGGTGCCCGTACATCCGTGTCGCCAGAGTACAATTTTGGGTATAGGCTCCTGCCTGAACCCTTCTACCAGAATAATATCCAGTGTTTCCTGCGACATCTTCTGAGCTAACGCCATTAATTCAGGCGAATTTTCCGGAGTTTCACTGATAAGAGCCCAACGTTCGCGACTTGCGACCAGCACCTGGCTGGCTCCGGCTTTGCGTAGCTCATAACTGTCCTTACCGGGATAATCAATATCCATCTGATGATGTGTATGCTTTATCAGCCCGGGACGCATACCCTGTTGCTTTAATAACGGGATCAGTTTTTTCAGTAATGTAGTTTTACCTGTTCCGCTCACGGCAGAAATACCCAGTATTGGTAAACTCATTGCATTGCCTCACAGGCTTTCAGTTCCTGCTCAGTGTTGATATTCAAAAAAGCCTGCTCCGGATAATCAACAGACACACTCTTTCCATGCTGACGCAGGAATTGTAAGACCCGTCGTTCCCCGGAATCGAGATAAACCTGCAATGATGGAAGCAATTGTCGGTTCAGCAGGCAAAAGACCGGATGGTCCCGTTGTGATGAACGGATCCAGCAGGCAGGGGCATGGTCTTTCCCCAGCCATAAGTCCCTGACAAAAAAGGGAGGAATGAAGGGAGAATCGCAGGAAGAAAATGCAACCCATTCATTTTCTGATTGGGAAAGCCCGCTTAATATCCCGGCCAGTGGCCCCTGAAAGCCGTTTAAGGTATCAGCGATACACGTATATCCGGATTGTGCATAGATTTCCTGATGTCTGTTAGCGCTGATCAGCAGCGCAGACACCTGTGGTGCAAAGCGATTGACCACATGCATAAACAGCGGTTGCTGTTTAAATATTCGTAGTCCTTTATCTTTCCCTCCCATGCGCCTTGCGGCTCCGCCGGCAAGGATGACGCCGGTAATATTCTTCATATAACCTCGCTTTTCATGTGGAGATAACCCTGATAATTTAAGGGTTAATTATAACCCCGCAGGGAGTTTTAGGATGAAAGATAAACGTCTTACCGAAGTTCTTGAGTTACTGTTACCGGCCTGGAGGGAGGTACCGGATCTCAACCTGTTGCAGTTTTTACAACAGCTTGCCGGAGAATCAGGATACCGGGGAGATCTTTCGTCACTGCCTGATGATGTACTTATCTACCATCTGAAACTGAGGCAGACCGCTAAGACTGAAGCCATTCCGGGATTGAAAAAAGATTATGAGGAGGATTTCAAAACGGCGCTACTGAAAGCCCGCGGTGTTATTAAAGACTAAGCTCGTCAGATAATGGTATTCTTGGGCCAGGTCAGAAGATAGCGATATGAATACTTATGAGCGATGCGGCTTTCAATTTTAAAACACTCGATCCGGAGAGCATTCTGGATGTTCTGTGGGATACCGGGATTCGTGTAGACTCGGGTCTCACTGCCCTGAATAGTTATGAAAACAGGGTATGGCAATTCAGTGATGAAGATAAAAAGCGCTATGTCGCAAAATTTTATCGCCCGCACCGTTGGAATGAACAACAATTACTTGAAGAGCATCAGTTTACTCTGGAACTGGCTGCCGGGGATGTTCCTGTCGTCGCACCTCTTTCTTTCGAAGGTAAGACTCTGCACCATGCTCATGGCTTCTGGTTTGCTGTCTTTCCTGGCATGGGCGGAAGGGAATATGAAACGGATAATTATGACCAGCTGGAAGCTGTTGGCCGCAGTCTGGGCAGGCTCCACCAGATAAGCCGGCAGGGAACATTCAGTCATCGACCGGTTATCGGATTACAGGAGTACTTTGCGGAACCCTGTCAGACTGTGGCGGCATCCCCCCTGATCTCCCCGGCGATAAAACAGGAATTACTTTCTGTTCTTGAAAGGCTGGGTATTACGCTCAGGCAGGCCTGGTATGATATCAGCGCACCCTTAAGGCTGCATGGTGACTGTCACCCGGGAAATATACTGTGGCGTGACGGGCCGTGCTTTGTGGACTTTGATGATGCCCGTAGTGGTCCCGCGGTGCAGGATTTATGGATGCTGGTGAATGGTGATCGCCAGGAACAAGCGATCCAGTGGGATATCCTGTTAGAAGCTTACTCAGAATTCAGCGACTTTGATGTTAATGAATTGAAACTGATTGAACCTTTACGTGTCATGCGCATGGTTTATTATTTAGCATGGATCCTGAAACGCTGGCAGGATCCTGCATTTCCGAGGGCTTTTCCCTGGATGGCAGAAGACGATTTCTGGCGCAGGCAGGTGGCTATTTTCTCTGAACAGGAAAAGTTACTCCATCAGCCTGTATCGCCGTTACATTCGCAATTTTGATTACGTTACCTGGAGTAGTTTATACAATGAAAAAGATCTGGTTCGCGTTAGTTGGTATGATGCTGGTCTTCAGTGCTGCCGCATCTGCATCCTCATTTACTGAGGGAAAACAATATATCACTCTGGATAAAAGCGTTAATGGTGCGCCTAAAGTGGTTGAGTTCTTTTCGTTCTTTTGCCCTCACTGCTACGATTTCGAGCGGACTTATCACATCAACCAGGCAGTCATTGATAGCCTGCCTAAAGGTGTACAGTTTACCCGCTACCATGTTGATTTCCTGGGGGGCGATTTTGCTCCGGTCGTCACTCATGCCTGGGCAGTCGCGATGGCATTAGGCGTAGAAGATAAAGTTGTCGACCCTATCTTTGATGGTTTACAGAAAACACAGACTATTGTTGACCCGGCTTCCCTGAAAGCGGTCTTTATCAAAGCCGCAGGTATTTCTTCTGAAGAGTATGATGCCGCCTGGAACAGCTTTGCTGTTAAGGCGTTAGTCAGCCAGCAGGAAAAAGCAGCCAGTGACTTCAATATCAGTGGTGTCCCTTCTGTATTTGTTGATGGTAAGTACCAGGTGAACAATGCCGGTCTGGATACCAGTTCAATGAATAACTTTGTTGCCGACTATGTGAACGTCGTCAAATATCTGGTATCGAAATAACTCTCAGCGATAAGAGCATAGCGCCGCGAAAGCGGCGTTTTTTTTTATTATAATCAGTGTTAAAAACACTTGTGATAATGAATATCCACAAGATACATATAGCAGCATAACGATAATGATCAATTATAAAAATGCCTATTGATATGATTTAAATTGTTTTTTTTATAACTCCCGGAGAGTGTGATTATAATCCCGGATCTGAGTTAAATTTTACGCACAAAGTTATCCACAGGAAGATCAGTGCGATCTATCCGGCAGATAAATAAATTTCGAGGCACGTGTGCGCTTCCGTTCAACATTCTGCCAGTGATGTGGCATCCTTAGTTATTACCAACAGCGAAGAAGAAATAGCAACCTATGGCTCAAATTGCAGAAAACCCCCTGATTCTGGTAGATGGATCTTCTTACCTCTACCGTGCATATCATGCATTCCCCCCGTTGACGAACAGTGCCGGTGAACCAACGGGTGCAATGTACGGTGTTCTGAACATGCTGAAAAGCCTGTTACTTCAATATAAACCCAGCCATGCGGCCGTGGTTTTTGATGCCAAAGGCAAAACATTTCGTGACGAGCTGTTCGAAGATTATAAATCTCATCGTCCCCCGATGCCTGATGATCTCCGGGCACAGATAGAGCCATTACACCAAATGGTTAAAGCGATGGGATGGCCTGTGCTGGTGATCTCCGGGGTTGAAGCAGATGATGTTATCGGGACACTGGCCCGGGAAGCTGATAAACAGGGGCGTCCGGTCCTCATCAGTACCGGTGATAAAGATATGGCACAGCTGGTTACGCCTAATATCACCCTGATTAATACCATGAACAATACTATCCTCGGCCCTGAAGAAGTGGCCGGGAAATACGGTATTCCCCCTGAACTCATTATCGATTACCTCGCATTGATGGGAGACTCTTCAGATAATATTCCGGGCGTTCCCGGAGTGGGTGAAAAAACAGCACAGGCATTGCTTCAGGGGTTAGGAAGCATGGTGACCATCTATGATAACCTGGATAAGGTGGCCAGCCTCTCATTCCGTGGTGCAAAAACAATGGCTGCCAAACTGGAACAGAATAAGGATGTTGCGTTCCTGTCATATCAGCTGGCGACCATTAAAACCGATGTTGCAGAACTGCCTGGCTGCGAGGCGCTCGGCGTTAATCCTCCGGATAATGAGGTTCTGCTCTCTCTGTTCAGTCGTTATGAATTTAAGCGCTGGATCAGTGAAGTCGATGATGGCCGTTGGCTGGATGACAAAAAACCGGCAAAAAAAGTGGCGGAACAGGCACCTGAAGTCACATCTGCGCCTGCTGAGTCGACTCTTTCGACGGAAAACTATGTCACTATCCTGGATGAGCAGACCTTTGAGACCTGGCTCGAAAAACTGAATAACTGTGAGTTGTTTGCCTTCGATCTGGAAACAGATTCTCTGGATACATTGTCGGCCAATATTGTCGGGCTTTCTTTTGCTGTCGCCCCCGGTGAAGCAGCTTACCTGCCGGTGGCTCATGATTATCTCGATGCGCCAGCCCAGCTTGATCGTAAATATGTTTTAGCGAGGCTGAAAGGGCTGCTGGAAGATGAAAGCCGCAGTAAAGTTGGTCAGAACCTGAAATACGATCGTGGTGTACTGAAGAACTATGATATCGAGCTACGGGGTCTTCATTTCGATACCATGCTTGAGTCCTACATTCTGAACAGTGTTGCCGGTAAACATGATATGGATAGCCTGGCCCGGCGCTGGCTGAACCATAAAACCGTAACGTTTGAAGAAATTGCCGGAAAAGGTAAAAAACAACTGACCTTCAACCAGATTGCGTTGGAACAAGCCAGTGTTTATGCGGCAGAGGATGCTGATGTTACTCTGCAATTACACCTGAAGTTCTGGCCCTTACTGGAAAAAGAGCCGGGTCCACTGAAAGTATTAAACGGCATTGAGATCCCGCTGGTTCCGGTATTATCCCGGGTAGAGCGTAATGGTGTGCTTATTGATCCGGCCATGCTGGCAGAGCATTCACGACAACTGACCGCACGTCTGGCAGAGCTGGAACAGAAAGCCCATGAACTGGCCGGTGAAGCCTTTAACCTGTCATCCCCCAAGCAGTTACAGACAATCCTTTTTGAAAAACAGGGGATTAAACCGACGAAAAAAACCCCGGGTGGTGCACCGTCAACCAGTGAAGAAGTCTTAGCGGAACTGGCACTGGATTATCCGTTACCAAAAGTTATTCTGGAGCACCGCGGACTCTCTAAACTGAAGACAACCTATACCGATAAGTTACCGCAGATGATTAATCCGCTGACGGGGCGCGTACATACCTCTTATCATCAGGCTGTCACTGCTACCGGGCGTCTGTCGTCGACGGATCCGAACCTGCAAAATATTCCTGTACGTAATGAGGAAGGACGGCGTATTCGTCATGCCTTTATCGCGTCTCAGGGACAGAAAATTCTGGCGGCTGACTATTCTCAGATTGAACTGAGGATCATGGCTCATCTGTCACAGGATAGCGGTTTACTGAATGCATTTGCACAGGGTGAAGATATTCATAAAGCGACGGCTGCTGAGGTCTTCGGAACTACAGTGGAAAAAGTCAGTGCGGAACAACGCCGGAGCGCGAAAGCGATCAACTTTGGTCTGATTTACGGGATGAGTTCTTTCGGCCTTTCACGACAGTTAAATATTGCTCCGGGTGAGGCGAAAAAGTATATGGATCTGTATTTTGAGCGCTACCCGGGTGTATTACGCTATATGGAATCTACCCGGCAGAGTGCTGCTGAAAAAGGGTATGTGGAAACGCTGGAAGGGCGGAGACTGTATCTGCCGGATATCAATTCAGGGAATGCCATTCGGCGCAAAGCGGCTGAACGTGCGGCGATCAATGCGCCAATGCAGGGGACTGCAGCTGACATCATCAAGCGTGCCATGATTGGCGTCGATGACTGGCTGAAGTCACAGGACCCGGCAAAAATCAAAATGATTATGCAGGTTCACGATGAACTGGTTTTTGAAATTGATGCGTCATTAATTGAGATCGCCACCGGGAAAATCCGGGAGATCATGGAAAGCAGTCTGAAGCTTGATGTACCTCTGCAGGTGGATATCGGTATCGGTGATAACTGGGAACAGGCTCACTAACAGACTAAGAGGCTCATGCCCGTCGTGGTGGCATGAGCCATTATCTGATCCGGTAATTACCGGACATAAGGTATCTTTCGCTAACGTCCGAATGCGTATTCCAGGGGATCTCTGTTGGGGCTTCCATATGGGGTATAAATAGCCGGAAATCACAATGATTGTATCTTGCTTACTGCGGTGGCAGGTGTTCCGCCGATCGGAAAATTCAGGGCTATCGGTATACGGTGGGGTGTGGTTTACTCGTCTTTCAGCTTTATGATGTTACCGTCATTTTTCATCAGATATCTTCCATTGTAGACGGTAAATATAATTTCTTTGTTCCTGGTGTTCTCGACAGAAAAAACGGAATTTTTATCTATGCAGTTTTCAAGGGTATTCATGTCATTAAAGCAGCGGCGATCATACTTCCCTTCTTCTTTATATCCTTCGCCAAAATCCCAAAAACTCACATAAAAATTACCAGAGGATGAAGGATAGGGGATTTTATATTTTATTTTCAATGAGTCTTTATTTTCCAGCCACCAATTTATCTTTCCTTTATCGGTAAATGGGAAGTTTTTTACCAAGATCTCGCTGAAATTATCCTCCTGATGGACAGCGATAATTTTTACCGGTCGTGAGGCCAACCACCAAAAGTAGCCAGTCAACGCGCAGCTGGTTATACCTAGAACAGAAATAATTATTTTTAGTTTATCTTTCATCGCGTCCCCCGTTGATCTCTACAGTGGCTTCCATATTGGTCGTTTTTTAGCGGATCCGGTAAATGTAGTGCTTTCTTCTGCGAGGCAGGAAGGAGCTACTCTGATTTATTTTTTACTATTTTCCCTTTCTTGTATATCCGGTAGGTTCCGCTATCCAGAGAGATAAAAGTTATTTTTTTATTAAAATTCCTCACAATCATCAGAGATTTTTTATCAATACAATTTATGGGTGGCTTCATATCAGTAAAGCAGCGCCTGTCATATTTTCCTTCCTCTTTGTAACCATCGCCAAAATCCCAAAAAACTATCGAGGAAAACCCATCACTGTCAGGCTTTGGGATATTATATTTTTCTTTCAGTTCAAGGTTTTTTTTAATCCACCAGTCTATTTTTCCCCGATCTGTAAACGGGAAGTTTTTTACCAGGACAGAGCTGAATTCTCCATCTTCATGGACGGCAACCACTTCTGTAGTACGTAACGGAAACAAGAAAAAATAACCCATCAGGACGCAACTCATTGTGAATAATGTACAAAGGAGATTTTTATTTTTAGCTTTCATTACGCCCCCCGGAAATCTCGACAGTGGCTTCCATGTTGGTCATAAATGGCCTGAAGCCGAATTGAGTGTAATGCTGGAGCACAAACCAGATACGAAAGAAATGGAACTGGCTGAACTTTGTTTTCAGTATATCGTCACTATCCAGACCAAAGTGATCCTGAACTTTGTAATGTACTACTGCCACGAAATGGCCATTATTAATATGCAGTGATCTCAGGGTGATATGGGTTGCCCAGGTATCATGAACGGTAACCCCCATGCCGTTAAAGTTGTCTCCGAACCTGTCAAATTTTGGTAATCGCCCCTCAACAATACTTTTTCTCAATTTGTCCTGGTTTACTGCCGGAAGATACATTTTTTCCCAACTGATACCTGTTCGTAAGGCTTTTAATAACAGGATACGTGTACTGTTTTTCTCCGAAGAGTCCCTGATAATTTGCTCCGTTAGCGCCCTGTCCAGGGCCATATCCCTGAAGGGGGTACCGTTGCCAGTCTGCATATGGGTGATCATCTTTTCAATCAGATGACGATAGGGGCCGCAGAAGGAGAACTGGCGGGATAAAAAGCGGAATTCATCGAACAGGATGGCGGCGCACTGCTGGAGGGTGATCTTTTTACCCGGGCCACGCAGATTGCAGCAGAATATGGATTGAGGACGATCCATGGAAGAGCGCCGGGTCAGCGTCCAGGGATCTACCTGATCAGAAATATAATCCAGGCCATAGCATGTTCTTAATTGGGCTTCGGTTAACTCTCCACAGCGCATATCGCCGGCACTATAGTCATCCCTGCGTTTCTGCGTCCTGAAAAGGGTGCAGGGAAGTTGCAGTACATTTATCATGATCTGTTCCTTAGATCGTACTGGCTAAAAAGCAGCCTCTGTATGCAGAGTACTTCGGGCAGCAGGGAAGTACCAGCGCCCGGGGGGAAAATCAGATTCCTGTCTGATCCGCTATGAATGTTGTCAGTTAGAAATGAAGTAAACCAGGGGTGATGCGTGCTGGCAGATCCTGTGGCTCTTAAGTCGTCAGGGGGGGCGCAGAAGCGTATACAGCATCAGGCTTTCCCCGGAGTGCCTTTGTTCACATGTCAGCGCCAGCAGTCTGTCTGTGAATTGACGGAGAATACATTCTGTTATTTTGTTACTTCAGGATGTCTTCGACAGATTTTCGGCAGAACGAGTCACTATATCGCTGACACTGCAACAGGAAGAGCGGTTTAATCGTCTTTCATTTTTATAATGTTACCGTCTTTGTTAATAAAATACCTTTCATTATTAGTGGTAAAATACAGGCCCATATTCCTGCCGTAGTTGACAGTAAATAATTTATTCTTTTCTATACAATTGGCTGGTGGGTTCATATCATCGAAACAGAGTCTGTCATATTTACCTTCTTCTTTATACCCATCACCAAAATCCCAAAAGATAACAGTAAAAAAACCATCAGTGTCAGGCCGGGGGACTCCATACCTGTTTTTAATCATCTTATTTTTTTCCAGCCACCAATTTATTCTCCCTTTATCGGTAAAAGGGAAATGTTTCACTAAAATATAACTATGATTACCATTTTCGTGTACAGCGACGATTTCTACCGTACGCAATGACAGCCAGATTACGCTGGCTGATAGCAGGCAGGCGAAGAATGACAGCATGAACAGACTTACCTGATAGTTAACTTTCACTACGGCCTCCGTTAATCTCTACAGTGGTTTCCATATTGGTCATAAATGGTCTGAACCCAAACCGAGTATCATGCTGGAGCACAAACCATATACGGAAGAAATGGAACTGACTGAATTGTGTTTTCAGTATATCGTCGCTGTCGAGGCCAAAATGATCCTGTACCCTGTAATGCACTACGGCCTGGTAACGGTCATTATGAATCTGCAGTGATCTCAGGGTGATGTCTGTTGCCCAGGTGTCATGAACAGTAATACCCATACCATTAAAATTATCCTGAAACCTATCGAATTTAGGTAATCGTCCTTCAAGGATGGCTTTTGGTAGTTCACTTTTTTGATGGGGCGGGTAATACTTTCTATCCCAGTCGATATATTTTTTTAATCCTTCTTCCAATAACAAGCGTGTACTATTTTCTCTGGAGTTATCCCTGATGATTTGTTCTTTCAATGCCCTGTCCAGGAGCATATCCCTGAAGGGGGTACCGTTGCCAGTCTGCATATGGGTGATCATCTTTTCAATCAGATGACGGTAGGGGCCGTAGAAAGAGAACTGTCTGGATAGAAAGCGGAATTCATCAAACAGGATGGCGGCACACTGCTGGCAGGTGATCTTTTTACCCGGGCCACGCAGATTACAGCAGAACATGGACTGAGGACGATCCATGGAAGAACGCCGGGTCAGCGTCCAGGGATCCACCTGATCAGAAATATACTCCAGGCCGTAGCATGTTCTTAATTGGGTTTCGGTTAAATCTCCACAGCGCATATCGCTGGCACTGTAGTCATCCATTCGCTTCTGCGTCCTGAAGAGGGTACAGGGGAGTTGCAGTGCATTTATCATGATCTGTTCCTTAGATCGTGCTGGCTAAAAAGCAGCCTCTGTACGCAGAGTACTCCGGGCAGCAGGGAAGTGCCAGCGCCCGGGGGAAAATCAGATTCCTGCCTGACCCGCAGGGATTATCGTTCGTTGAAGATGGCTGATGCTGTGCGGGCATATACCGTGGCTCTTAAGTCGTCAGGGGGAGACACAGATAAGTCTTTATAAGCGTATACAGCATACGCGCCTTCCCCCTGAATGCGTGTCGTTCACATGTCAGCGCCAGCAGTCTGTCTGTGAATTGACGGAGAATACATTCTGTTATTTTGTTACTTCAGGATGTCTTCGACAGATTTTCGGCAGAACGAGTCACTGTATCGCTGACACAGCAACAGGGAGAGCGGTTTAATCGTCTTTCATTTTTATGATGTTACCGTCTTTGTTAATAAAGTACCTTTTATTATTCGTGGTAAAATACAGGCCCATATTCCTGCCGTAGTTGACAGTAAAAACTTTATTCTTTTCTATACAATTGGCTGGTGGGTTCATATCATCGAAACAGAGTCTGTCATATTTACCTTCTTCTTTATACCCATCACCAAAATCCCAAAAGATAACAGTAAAAAAACCATCAGTGTCAGGCCGGGGGACTCCATACCTGTTTTTAAGCATCTGCTTGTTTTCCTGCCAACAATTTATTCTCCCTCTCTCTGTAAAAGGGAAGTTATTGACTAAAACTGAGCTATAGTTATCTTTCTTATGCACCGCAATAATTTCCACTGGACGACAGGTCAGCCATAAAAGGTAGCTCATCAGGACAGTCCCTGCTGCAACAATAATCAGCAGCGTTTTCTTCATATTAGCTTCCACTACGTCCCCCGTTAATCTCTATAGTGGCTTCCATATTGGTCATGAAGGGTTTAAAGCCAAACAGATTACTCCGCTGGAGTACAAACCAGATACGGAATAAATAGAATTGGTTATATTGTTTTTTTAGTATATCGTCGCTGTCGAGGCCAAAATGATCCTGTACTTTATAATGTATCACTGCACGGAAGCGGGCATCATCAATATGCAGAGATTTTATAGTGATATGTGTTGCCCAGGTATCATGGGCGGTAATACCCATGCCGTTAAAATTATCACGAAAATTGATAAATTTAGGTAGTTTTCCATACAGGATCGAATCAACTAAATTTTGCTTTCCCTCTGCCGGATAATATTTTTTATCCCACTCGATGTATTTTTTAAATCCTTCTTCCAATAACAAGCGTGTACTATTTTCTCTGGAATTATCCCTGGTAATCTGTTCTTTCAATGCCCTGTCCAGGGCCATATCCCTGAAGGGGGTACCGTTGCCAGTCTGCATATGGGTGATCATCTTTTCAATCAGATGACGATAGGGGCCGTAGAAAGAGAACTGGCGGGATAAAAAGCGGAATTCATCAAACAGGATGGCGGCACACTGCTGGCGGGTGATCTTTTTACCCTGGCCACGCAGATTACAGCAGAACATGGACTGAGGACGATCCATGGAAGAGCGCCGGGTCAGCGTCCACGGGTCTGCCTGATCAGAAATATAATCCAGGCCATAGCATGTTCTTAATTGAGCTTCGGTTAACTCTCCACAGCGCATATCGCCGGCACTGTAGTCATCTATTCGCTTCTGCGTCCTGAAAAGGGTACAGGGAAGTTGCAGTGCATTTATCATGATCTGTTCCTTAGATCGTACTGGCTAAAAAGCAGCCTCTGTGTGCAGAGTACTCCGGGCAGCAGGGAAGTACCAGCGCCCGGGGAAAAATCAGATTCCTGTCCCACAGAGAGGTATGAATTTCCGGAGTGCATTAACGGGCATCAAAACTATGATATCCGGTAAGCGGGTTTTACTATTTTTCGACAAGAATATCAGCACATTTTGTTCTGCTTATGCGCAGAAGAGCAGTTCTATTCGCGCCGGAATTTCATTAACTTTCCATTATCGTTCAATTTATATCGCCCTTCATAAGTGATAAATATCTCTCTATCATAGTTAAACCTTTTTATAGTAAATACAGGTTCTTTATCGATGCAGTTGATTTTTGTCTGCATATCCTCGAAACAGAGTCTGTCATATTTATCTTCTTTGTATCCCTCACCAAAATTCCAAAAAGTCACATCATAACCACCATAAGTGGCAGGTTTTGGAATATTATAGCGACTTTTTATTATATCTTTATTCTTCAACCACCAGTCTGTTTTCCCTTTATCTGTAATAGGAAAGTTTTTTACAAGGATTGAGCTATAGTTACCATCATTATGAATTGCAACAATTTCTACCGGGCGTAAGTTGAGCCAAAAAACATAGCCTGTCAAAGTACCTACAATAATGACAAGAACTAACAGAATGTTTCTGGTATTAGCTCTCATGACGAACCCCGGTGATTTCTACAGTGGCTTCCATATTGGTCATGAAAGGTCTGAAGCCAAACTGTATGTAATGCTGGAGAACAAACCAGATACGGAAGAAATGGAACTGACTGAATTGTGTTTTCAGTATATCGTCGCTGTCGAGGCCAAAATGATCCTGTACCTTGTAATGCACTACGGCCCGGTAACGGTCATTATGAATCTGCAGTGATCTCAGGGTGATGTCTGTTGCCCAGGTGTCATGAACCGTAATACCCATGCCATTAAAATTATCCTGAAATCTGTCAAATTTAGGTAATTTACTACCAGATATTGTTTTACGAAATTCGTCTTTTTTTCTATCGGAAAGGTGTTTTTTTCCCAATTAATATAGTTTTTAATTACTTCTTTTATTCGGAAAAATGTACTCTTATCAGTTATGTCATTGAGAATCTGTTCTTTCAATGCTCTGTCCAGGAGCACATCCCTGAAGGGGGTACCGTTGCCAGTCTGCATATGGGTGATCATCTTTTCAATCAGATGACGATAGGGGCCGCAGAAGGAGAACTGGCGGGATAAAAAGCGGAATTCATCGAACAGGATGGCGGCGCACTGCTGGCGGGTGATTTTTTTACCCGGGTCACGCAGATTACAGCAGAACATGGACTGAGGACGATCCATGGAAGAGCGCCGGGTCAGCGTCCACGGGTCTGCCTGATCAGAAATATACTCAAGGCCGTAGTATGTTCTTAATTGGGTTTCGGTTAACTCTCCACAGCGCATATCGCCGGCACTGTAGTCATCTATTCGCTTCTGCGTCCTGAAAAGGGTACAGGGAAGTTGCAGTGCATTTATCATGATCTGTTCCTTAGATCGTACTGGCTAAAAAGCAGCCTCTGTATGCAGAGTACTCCGGGCAGCAGGGAAGTACCAGCGCCCGGGGAAAAATCAGCTCCCTGCCTGACCCGCTATGAATGTTGTCAGTTAAAAATGAAGTAAACCAGGGGTGATGCGTGCTGGCAGATCCTGTGGCTCTTAAGTCGTCAGGGAGGGCGCAGAAGCGTATACAGCATACAGGCTTTCCCCGGAGTGCCTTTGTTCTCATGTCAGCGCCAGCATGGGAGCGGCGAACGCTGCCGCGATAGCTGTTACCATTGAGGGATTACCGGCCACCAGCCGGGCTACATTATCGCGCCAGCTTTCCGGGGTGCTTTTAACGGTGTAGCCCTGCGCTGTCGCTGAGTGGCCGCAAAAAATAACGGGCCGGGATGGTGAGCCGATGATCTCACCATCTGCTACGTTCGCCTTACTGAAAAGGGGTTGAGGCAGGCGGTAAGGCGCTGCCGCTTTTCTCTCCGTCGAGATAGCCTCCTGAGCATTTTGATACTTATGCATGGCTGGTGCAAGCCGGGCAGGGGATGATTTTATTGCTGTCTCTATGCGAGGGTGGCAAACCTAATCGGATTCGTCTTTTACTATCTTCCCGTTTTTCCTCATGCGATATATTTCATCATGAGTAGTAAAAGAAAGTCCCATGTTTTTACTGTCACTAACTGAGAAAACTCTGTTTTTTTCTATACAATTTTTAGGTGGTTTCATATCTTCAAAACACAGCCTGTCATATTTCCCTTCTTCTTTGTATCCGTCACCAAAATACCAAAAAATGATAGTGAACAAACCATCTGAGTCAGGCTTTGGAATGCCATATTTTTCTTTCAACATATTTTTATTTTCCAGCCACCAGCTTATTTTTCCCTTATCTGTCGGTGGGAAGCTTCTAACTAAAACATCGCTATAGTTATTTTCCTGATGAACCGCGACAATCTCTACAGGACGTAAACACAGCCAAATCCGGTAACCCAGTAAAACACAAACAGCCAGGAAAAAAAGAATCAATATTTTTTTATTTTTTACTGTCATTGTGCCCCCCAGTGATTTCTACGGTTGCTTCCATATTGGTGATAAATGGCTTGAAACCAAACTGGTTATATCGCTGTAGCACAAACCAGATGCGGAAAAAGCGGAACTGGTTGAACTTGAATTTTGAAATATGATCAACATCAAGGCCAAAGTGATCCTGGACTTTGTAATGTACAATCGCCCGGTAGCGGTCATTATCCACCTGTAACGATTTTATGGTGATGTGCGTTGCCCAGGTATCATGCACGGTGATCCCCATACCGTTGAAATTATCCTGAAAGCGGTCAAATTTAGGGAGTTTTCCACGAGATATAGCAATCCTTAATTCATCTTTTTTGCTTACCTGTAAGCATTTATTTTCCCAGTCAACCGCTGTGCTAAAAGCTTCTTTCAATAACAGGCGTGTACTGTTATCTGGATTGTTATCTCGGATAATGTGATCCTTCAAAGCACTGTCCAGGTGCATACTGGTGAACGGTTTGCCATTACCATACTGCATATGGGTGATCATCTTTTCGATCAGGTGTTTGTATGGGCCATAAATCGAGAACATGCGCGATAAATCGCGGAACTCATCAAACAGGATATTGGTGCATTGCTGCCGGGTGATCTTTTCCCCTTCTCCACGGGAGCCATAAAACATAGACTGTGGCTGATTAAACGGGGTGATTTTCGTCAGGGTATAAGGATTGGCCCTGGTTGAAACATCCACCAGCCCGTAATGGGATTTTAACTGTGCTTCGGTCAGATCGCCGCAGCGCATATCACTGGCGCTGTAGTCGTCCATCCATTTTTGAGTTTTGAATAGGGTACAGGGGAGCTGTAGTGCGACCATCGTGATACATTCCTTGTGTTATCGTCCGTGGAGGTCTTCACAGGGAATAATACGCGCTGGTGGGTTGAAGTGTAAACGTTGTACAGCCCCTGCCCGGTAACGCAGGTAAAGCCCCTTACCGTCTGAGCGCCCCTCAAACCGTTCTCCGGCCTTTATCCATGCCCTTATCTGGATATCTGTCAACTTTGCCATAGTGCCGTCTGTCTGTTGAATAGGGGGTGTACCCAAACTGGGTCGTGTAAATACGTTTGGGTACACCTTTGGGTACACCATTTACCCGCGATATTATGCGTTCATATGCGACAGCATGAAAATTAAAAAGCCCGCATTTAGCGGGCTGTATTGGCTTTATGCTACTGAATGCGACAGTATGCAACGTTACTCTATATTCTGAATCTGCTCGCGCATTTGCTCAATCAGTACCTTTAGCTCAATGGCTGAGGCAGTGATATCGGCATTGATCGATTTCGATGCCAGTGTATTCGACTCCCTGTTAAACTCCTGCATCATAAAGTCCAGACGACGACCCACAGCTTCTTTTTTCTTCAGAATGTTGTAAGTTTCTTTCACGTGGGCTTCAAGACGGTCCAGCTCTTCTGCCACATCAATACGTTGTGCCATCATCACCAGTTCCTGCTCCAGCCGGTTATTTTCCAGCTGAACATCGGCCTCTTCCAGTTTAGTGGTCAGCCGTTCGCGCTGCCATTTCAGTACTTCAGGCATGCGGGCGCGGACATTAATGACCTGCTGAGAAACGCCTTCCAGACGCTGTTCAATCATCGTCTGTAATGCTTTACCTTCGGCCTCACGGGCAGTAATGAAATCATCCAGGGCCACTTCCAGCGCTGCCATCAGCTGCTTATTGATAGCATCCAGATCCTGCTCTGCAGCTGCCATCACTCCCGGCCAGCGTAAAATATCCAGCGGATTGATACTGCCTTCATCCGTCTGCAGCTTAACCCAGTTAGCTGACTGAATAAGCTGTCGGGCCAGGCCTTCATTTAGCATCAGCTCAGACTGTGCACTCTGGCTGGCATCAAAGCGCAGGGCACATTCGATTTTTCCGCGAGTCAGACGATGACGTATACGTTCACGGATCATTGGTTCCAGGCTGCGAAATTGCTCCGGGAGACGCATATAAGTTTCCAGATAGCGCTGGTTTACCGAGCGTAGTTCCCAGGTGGCACTGCCCCAGTCACCTTTGATTTCACTGCGTGCGTAGGCGGTCATACTGCGGATCATATCGGGTACTCATATTGATGAAGTGATAGTCGATTATAACGATCGCGGAACAGGGTGCCCAGAGGTAACCCGTAACAATCAGCATATCGGTTTTTCATAAAAGGCTTTACTATGTTGGCGGAGTTTACTTACAGGAAGAAAATAATGAAAAAACAGATGATTTACAGTCTGGCGATGGCTGCATTACTGGCAGGGTGTCAGCAAGCTCACAATGTGCCTCATCCGGCACCATTACCCCCGACAGTAGCACCGGCCGTGGTCAAAAATACATGTGCTCATGGTACCGTGCAGGTCCAGACGACCTTATGGTTTGGTCTCAGCCGTCCTCACGGGAGTAATATTACGGAAAAAGCCTGGCAGGCATTTATCGATCATGATGTCACGCCACGCTTTAAAGACGGTCTCTCTGTCTATAATGCGAAAGGGCAATGGCTGGGGGACGATGGACGTCTGGCAAGAGAGAACAGTAAAGCTCTGATGCTGATCCATTCTGCTGATAAAGAGAATGATCAGAAAATTGAACAATTGCGTCAAATCTACAAACAGAGATTTGAACAGGAATCCGTCATGCGTGTTGATAATAACGTCTGCGTTGATTTCTGATTTCCGGGGCGGAGAGGTTCTCTCCGCCCGTGGTTTCTGCAACCCGTTTTATAAAAACAGCCCGGCAAATGCCGCTGAAAGCAGACTGACCAGCGTTGACCCGTAGACCAGTTTCCAGCCGAAGCGTGATACAACGTTCCCTTGCTTCTCATCCAGACCTTTAATTGTACCTGCAACGATACCGATCGACGCGAAGTTAGAAAATGACACCAGGAAGACAGATAAAATACCCAGCCCGCGGGGAGTGAAATCAGCAGCAATCTTTTTCAGGTCGATCATCGCAACAAACTCACTTGAGACCAGCTTGGTTGCCATAATGCTTCCTGCATGCAATGCATCACTGGCCGGAATACCAATCAGCCACGCGAACGGATAAAACACATAACCCAGCAGTTGCTGAAAGCTATAGCCAAACAGGCTACTGCAGATAGCATTCACCGCAGAAATCAAAGCAATAAAACCGATGAGCATCGCGGTGATGATCATGGCGACTTTGAAGCCAGCCAGAATATACTCACCCAGCATTTCGAAGAAAGTCTGTTCTTCGTGCAATTTTTCCAGAGCGACAGGTTGCTGATCCTCATCATTACTCAGGGGGTTAATAATGGATAGCACGATAAAGGCACTGAACATGTTCAGTATTAAAGCAGCGACCACATATCTGGCATCGATCATTGTCATATAAGCGCCTACAATCGACAGCGATACGGTCGACATCGCTGTTGCTGCCATGGTGTACATACGGCGTGGTGACAGGTCTCCCAGGATACCTTTGTAAGCAATAAAATTCTCAGACTGCCCAAAAATCAGGGTACTGACAGCATTGAAGGACTCCAGCTTACCCATACCGTTGACTTTGGATAATGCGGTGCCGATAACCCGGATAAACAGTGGCAGGATCCGCCAGTGTTGAAGGATACCAATCAGTGCTGAGATAAAGACGATAGGGCAGAGTACCCCGAGGAATACAAAGGCCAATCCCTGATTCGCCATATCGCCAAAGACAAAATCGGTTCCCTGTGCCGCAAACCTGAGAATAGTTTCAAAAAAATCAGAAATACCAGAAACTAATATCGTTCCGCCGGATGAGTGAAGCAGAAAATAGGATAGTGCGCCTTCAATAACCATTAGCTGCAGTATTATCCGCGGCCGGATTTTTTTACGATCGTGACTGAATAGAAGTGCCAGAGAAAAAATGACAACAATGGCCAACAAAAAATGGAGTATATAAAGCATATCAATGCTATCCGCCTGACTGGAAAAGAAGCAGGTATTTAGCCACAACTCGCAACACATTTCACGTAATGTTTGAAATCATATTTTCTGGCCCGGCTTTCTGTTACAGAGAACCGGCTGTACACTTTTTGCCCGCAGATTTCGGTGGTAACCTGGAGAAGGTATTCATTTTTCTGGTATCTGATCAGTCGCATATCTTCCGGAAGGAAAAGTATCGTTCTTCGCTTTTATGAGATTTTTTTAATTTCTGTTCTATATCCGGGAAGAATTTTATTTCAAAGATAATTTTATTACTCTATTTCTCCTTGCGAAATTAATCATTAAATAGGACTTTGTGGGAAATCATGGAATAATCCGTTTCTTTTGTTTTTTTATTCTGTTTTTTATAGTTGATTTTTAATCTTTGAGTGTTTATGGTGCATTTACTTTTAATAAGTTGCTTTTTATTTACATATACTGAAATTTTATTTATCAATAATAATCTCCGGTGTATTAATTATTACCCTTCTGAACCTGACAGAGAAATATTCAGGGAGTTGATAATATGCTACTGAAGTACAGGGAAGTTGCGTTTTTTATTCTGATGATGAGTTTGACAGCATGCCGCGTTCAGTCGCCACCAACATATCCGGGATACTCATACGGTGAATTTATTTATCTTTCCTACTCCGCTAACGAAAGGATTGATCAGCTATGGGTAAAAAAGGGCGATAAGGTCCGTAAAGGCCAGACATTATTAACGATGGAAGCTTTTACAACGCGTAATACACTGGAAATCAGCGAAAAGGAATATCTGGCAGAGAAGGCGCGGCTGACGGATCTCATTTCCGGTGAAAGGCCAGCTGAGCTGGCCGTGATCCGGGCCCAGCTTGAAAGTGCGCTCTCAGAAGAAGAGTTAGCGAAAAAACAGTATACGCGGCTACAAAAGCTCTATCGTACCGGGGTTATTTCGGCGGATGAATGGCAAAAGTCTGCTGCCGGTTACCGGCAAAAAAGTGCCCGGGTAGAGGAGCTGAAATCCAGACTGGATGTCGGAAAACTACCCGCCCGGGATGCCCTGATTGAAAGTCAGCAATTACAGGTTGAGTCTGCCAGGTTACAAAGGGATAAAGCCCGTTGGGAACTGCAACAAAGTACGCTTATTGCGCCGCAGGATGCTCTGGTGTTCGATACCCTCTATCGGCCCGGTGAGCGGGTGATTGCCGGAAGACCGCTCATTAGTCTGCTTTCTCCTGAGAACGTTCGGGTACGCTTTTTTATTCCGGAAAAAGAGCTGGGTGCGTTACATACGGGAATGAAAGTTCAGTTGGTGTGTGATGGCTGTAAGCAATCCTATGCCGGCCGGATTAACTACATCAGCCCGGAAGCAGAATACTCTCCTCCGGTGATTTACAGCACTGAGCGCAGAGAAAAACTGGTGTATATGGCGGAGGCCGTGCCGGAAAAAAGTGCAGCAGCATTGATTAATATCGGGCAGCCTTACCGTGTGGAGATCATCCCGGATGAGTGAATATTGTATTGGTGTCACTGGTCTGAATAAATACTTTGGTGACCATCATGCCGTCAGGGATTTTTCACTGCATATTCATAAAGGGGAGATCCATGGGTTTCTTGGTCCGAATGGCAGTGGTAAGACAACCTCTATACGCATGATGTGCGGGCTTATTACTCCGGACTCCGGCTCGGGTTATTGCCTGGGCAAAGATATTTTCAGGCAGCGTGACGAAATAAAAAAATGTATCGGCTATATGAGCCAGCAATTCTCCATGTGGGGGAACCTGACGATCCGGGAAAATCTGCTTTTTATGGCTCGCCTTCATAATATCAGCCATAAAGCGCAATCTGTGGATAGAGTGCTTTCTGAACTTGGCCTGAGCTCGCGGCAGCATCAGCCTGCAAAGACGCTCTCCGGCGGCTGGAAACAACGTATGGCTCTGGCTGCATGCCTGGTACATCAGCCACAGGTGTTATTCCTGGATGAACCCACTGCCGGCGTTGACCCGCACTCCCGCAGAGATTTCTGGCAGATACTGCACCAGCTTTCTGCACAGGGTATCTCCATTCTTGTCAGTACCCACTACATGGATGAAGCCGAACGGTGTCACCGGTTGGCATACCTGGCCTACGGCGATTTATTAGCCAGTGGTACTGCGCAGTCAATTATCCGTCAGCAAAATCTGACTACCCTGCAGATAGCGGGTCAGGGGCTCTCTTTACTCGAAACCCGGTTACGTTCCTGTCCCGGTATTGAGCACACTATTATTCGCGGAAATTACCTGAACGTGACTTCGCGGGATAAAGAGCACCTGGTCACGATCCTGTCTGCTCTTGTTTCTGAACAACACACGATTTCTCCGGTGGTGACCTCACTGGAAGATGCGTTTTCATGCCTGATGAAATCTGATGCAAATAATAAACAGTAAGTTTTCTTTTATCCGCTGGCTGGCTGTCGTCATCAAAGAGTTACATGAATTAAGACGCGACAGAATCAGTATCCTGATGGTGTTTATGACCCCGCTTGCCCAGCTGATTATCCTGGGGTATGCCGTTAATATGGATCCCCACCGTTTGCCGTCGGCATTACTGAATTATGATACCGGGCCGTTGAGCCAGGTGTTTGTCAGTTCCGCCCAAAATACAGACTATTTTAATTTTCATCTTTTCCCGTCCCCTGAAGAGGCCCGGCAAGCCTTTGTCCGTGGTGATATTATGTTTATCCTGACAATACCTGAGGGCTTTACCCGTCAGGTTCTGCGCGGAGAAAAGCCCCGGATTTTAGTGCAGGGCGATGCCGTTGATCCGCTGGCCATCAATAATGCTCTCAGTGCCCTGACCGGTGCGACGAAAACTATGTTCAGAAATGATCTGCCGGAAGTCTTACGTGCAGAAGAGGGGGCTGGAGAGTTTGAGCTGGTCATACACCGTATGTTTAATCCTGAAGGGATCACGCAATATAATACGGTTCCCGGGATTATCGGTTCTGTCCTCAGTACCACACTGATCTTAATGACTGCACTGGCTGTGACGCGGGAAAGGGAAAATGGCGGGATGGAGAGCCTGCTCATATCTCCGGTGACAGGAATGGAAGTGATCCTGGGGAAAATCACGCCCTATGTCATTATCGGCGGTTTTCAGTCGGTAATGATCCTCTTATCTGCACTTTTTCTGTTTAAGATACCGATGCTCGGCAGTGTTTTTTTGCTGTTTGTCGTACTCATTATTTTTATCTTTCTCTGCCTGGCCATCGGGGTCACCATCTCCGGTATTGCCAAAAATCAGTTACAGGCGTTACAGCTGTCTTCATTTTATTTTATTCCCTCGGTTATGCTCTCAGGATTTATCAGCCCCTTTATCAGTATGCCGGTGTGGGCGCAGTGGATTGGGGCCTGCCTGCCATTAACCTGGTTTATTCGCCTGATAAAAGGGGTGATGCTGAAGGGATATACCGCCAGTGAACTTATGCCAGAGCTACTGGCTCTGGCTTCATTAGCGATGATCACGCTCTTTATCGCCGCCATCAGTTACCGTAAAACGCTGGACTGATCGTTCCGGCATAGGCATAAGGCAGTGAAATCCGTATAATGCGCAGCCAGTTAATAGCCGTCGGAGAAAGAACATGCGTCCAGCAGGCCGTAGTGCACAACAGGTGCGTCCAGTCACCCTGACCCGCCATTACACCAAACATGCTGAAGGTTCAGTGCTGGTGGAATTCGGGGAAACCAAAGTACTTTGTACGGCCACAGTGGAAGAAAGTGTCCCGCGTTTTCTGAAAGGAAAAGGCCAGGGATGGGTAACCGCAGAGTACGGTATGTTACCGCGTTCTACCCATAGTCGTATGGCCAGGGAAGCCGCGAAAGGGAAACAGGGGGGAAGAACCCTTGAAATCCAGCGTCTGATCGCACGTTCTTTGCGTGCTGCTGTGGATTTACAGGCTCTGGGTGAATATACCATCACTCTGGATTGTGATGTGATCCAGGCTGACGGCGGCACCCGTACTGCATCTATTACCGGTGCCTGTGTGGCATTGGCCGATGCACTGAATGCCCTCGTGGCTGCCGGGAAACTGAAAGCCAACCCGATGAAAGGTATGGTCGCTGCGATTTCTGTCGGCATTGTTGAGGGAGAAGCTGTCTGTGATCTCGAATATGTAGAAGACTCAGCAGCAGATACCGATATGAATGTTGTCATGATGGAAGATGGCAGAATGATCGAAGTGCAGGGGACGGCAGAAGGCGAACCGTTCAGCCACGAAGAATTGCTCAGCCTGTTGGCCCTGGCGCGTGGCGGTATTGATACCCTGATCGATGCACAAAAGGCTGCGTTAGCGATCTGACAGACAGGCGACCCCCGGGTCGCTTTTTTTATATGAGGAATAAAATGAAACCCTGGCAACGTGAATTTATTGAATTTGCACTGGATAAACAGGTTCTGAAGTTTGGCGAATTTACGCTGAAATCAGGACGTAAGAGCCCTTACTTCTTTAATGCAGGTCTCTTTAATACCGGACGGGATTTAGCCCGCCTGGGCCGTTTTTATGCACAGGCGCTCACGGACTCAGGGATCAGCTTCGATTTACTTTTCGGACCCGCCTATAAAGGTATTCCGATTGCCACGACGACAGCAGTGGCGCTGGCCGATCATCATGACCACGATGTTCCTTACTGCTTTAACCGGAAGGAAGCTAAAGATCATGGTGAAGGCGGCTTATTAGTCGGCAGCCCGTTACAGGGAAGGATCATGCTGGTGGATGATGTCATCACGGCCGGTACGGCTATCCGTGAATCGATGGAAATTATTGCGGCGCATAAAGCCACCCTGGCCGGAGTATTAATTTCACTGGATCGCCAGGAACGGGGCCGCGGTGATATTTCTGCCATTCAGGAAGTTGAGCGTGATTATCAGTGCCAGGTGACGTCAATCATTTCCCTGAATGATCTCATCTGCTATCTGGAAGAGAAACCGGAAATGGCAGAGCATCTGACAGCCGTACGTGCATACCAGCAACAATACGGCATCTGACGTCTTTAATAATCTAGCGGGCAAGCAGCCCGCTGAATTATTGAAGCTGCATTGCCAGTAAGGGCCAGCGGCTTTCGAACTCAGCAGTCGGACGGAAGCGGAACTCTGATCTGACAAACCGCGAAAGTAACCCTTCACAAAATGCCAGTAACTGGCTGGCCAGCAGAGTTTCATCTGTCATGAAACCTTCGCCCTCACGCAGTTTTTTCTCACGCATGACCAGACGCAGCTGTACTTCAATACGTTCAAATAATTGATTAATTCTGTCCTGCAGACGGTCTTGCTCAAACATCAGCGCATGTCCGGTAAGAATGCGTGTCAGCCCGGGGTTACGCTCACCGAAACCCAGGATTAACTGGATAATCAGTTTTAACCGCATCAGCGTTTCTTTTTCATCATTCAGAATAAGATTGATGCGGGTAATCAGACTGTCTTCGATAAACTCGATAAGACTGTCAAACATTTTTGTCTTGCTTGGAAAGTGGCGATACAGAGCTGCCTCTGAGACGCCTACATTCGCAGCCAGCTTAGCGGTTGTTATACGCTGACTACCATCCCCGGACTCCAGCATCTGCGCCAGTGCCTGCAAAATCTCTTCGCGACGATTCCGTTTCGCGTTCTTTTTTTCTGCCATGTGTTAAAGGACCCCTGAAAATCACCTTAAAACGCTGTACCGGTTCACTAACTCCGGAGTACCGGTGCCGTGTTGAGTGGCTTTTTTTACTGGCCACTTTTTGTGAGCACACAAGTTCCGGTTCATGTTATCTGTTGCCAGGGAACCGGAAGATGAAAGGTACAGAAGTTGCTGCTGATAAATTACTGACGACCGGAGTGACCAAAGCCGCCTTCACCGCGTTCACTGGTATTGAATTCTTCAACCAGGTTGAACTCAGCCTGTACGACCGGGACAAAGACTAACTGTGCAATGCGATCCCCTGGCTGGATGGTAAATGCCTCCTGAGCGCGATTCCAGACGGAAACCATGAGCTGCCCCTGGTAGTCAGAATCGATCAACCCGACCAGGTTTCCCAGAACGATACCGTGCTTATGCCCAAGCCCGGAACGTGGCAGGATCACAGCGGCCAGCTGAGGGTCAGCGACGTGGATAGCCAGTCCGGTCGGTAACAAGGTGGTGTCACCTGGCTGAAGGGTTAACGGTGCATCGATACAAGCCCGTAAGTCGAGACCCGCAGATCCCGGGGTGGCATAAGCCGGCAGCGGGAATTCTTTCCCGACACGCGGGTCGAGGATTTTAATGTCGATTTTTTTCTTCATAAAGGCGGACTATCTCGTCTAATAATTGCTGGCCAAGGAGTTGTTTCGTACTAAGGGGTAGTACTTTCTCTCCCTCCTGCCAAAAAAGGTGAAGCGCATTATGGTCACTTTTGAATCCTTGTTCAGTCAGAGACACATCATTGGCGCAAACTAAATCCAGCTGTTTTCGTATTCTTTTCTGCCGGGCGTATTCTTCCACATTACGTGTTTCCGCCGCAAATCCGACCACATAGGGGCGATACTGTTCCAGTGCTGCGACACCGGCAACAATGTCCGGATTTTTAACCAGTTGTAGCATCAGTGAGTCATCACTTTGCTCTTGTTTTTTTATTTTATCACTGGCTATGGTTGCCGCCCGATAATCAGCGACAGCCGCAGTGCTGATAAAGATATGCTGCTGACGGATATCCGTCATGACGGCCGCTTGCATATCAAGCGCCGTCGTTACGTCGATACGTCTGACGCCGTGCGGGGTGGGTAATACTACCGGTCCGGCAACCAGCGTAACACTGGCACCACGTCGGGCAGCGGCATCTGCGATGGCAAACCCCATTTTACCTGAGCTGTGGTTCGTAATATAGCGCACAGGATCCAGGGCTTCCTGTGTCGGGCCTGCAGTGATCATTACGTTCAGATGTTGCAAATCTGTGACAGCACCGGCAAGGCAAATAGCATGGCGAACGATCTCATCCGGGTCAAGCATTCTTCCCGGGCCGATATCACCACAAGCCTGGCTTCCGCTGTCCGGTCCCCAGAGATGTATTCCGTGTTTCTCAAGGCGATGCAAATTTTCCTGAGTAATTGACGAACGGTACATTTGCTGGTTCATTGCCGGTACTACCGCGACAGGCGCAGCGGTGGCCAGACAGGCTGTGGTCACCAGGTCGTTTGCCATTCCCTGACCGATACGGGCGATAATATCTGCAGTAGCCGGCGCGATAATGACGAGATCTGCCCATTTTGCCAGTTCAATATGTCCCATCGCCGCTTCGGCGGCTGGATCCAGCAGATGATCAAGCACCGGGTAACCACTGACAGCCTGCAAACTCAGGGGGGTAATAAATTCCTTTGCGGCATCCGTCATCATGACTCTGACGTCGGCGCCCCGTTCGCGCAAACGGCGTACCAGTTCCGGAGTTTTATAGGCGGCGATACCACCGCTGATCCCCAGCAGGATCTTTTTACCGACTAATTCCATCATTTTCGCCTCATGTTTGTCCCCGTTGCCGTAAAGCCCGGCCACGACAACGGCATTTTATCATATTCACGGTCCGGCAAAACGGTTAAGGGTACAGAATGTGGCTTACGGTCCGGTTAGCAATACGGTGCTGTTTTTCCGCGATACCCGATCAGCGCTCTGTGATCCCGTGCCGCCTTTCTGCCGGTGTCCATAGAATCCGGCGGGACAGTGCAATACAGTGCAGAGAACGGAGAGGAGGTGACTATGGATGAACTACTACCCAGAGAAAAGCTGAGCAGATTTGGTGCAGAGGCGTTAACGGATACAGAACTGCTGGCGATATTTTTGCGTACAGGCGTCACAGGGATGGGGGTGATGGCGCTGGCAGAGGCGATTCTGAAGCAATTCGGTTCATTATATGCACTCATGAGCGCAGGGAAAGAAAATTACCTGGCGGTACACGGTATTGGCATGGCAAAAATGACCCAGTTGCTTGCGGTGACTGAACTTAGCCGCCGTTTTTTTCAGGCACAACTGCATACCGTGTCAGTGCTGGAAGACCCGGGCGCGACCTGGAATTATTTGGCCAGTCAGTTATCCCACCAGGAACGTGAAATTTTTATGGTGATCTTCCTGGATAATCAGCATCGGGTCCTGTCAGCCCAGAAAATGTTCACGGGTTCACTTAACAGTGTAGAGGTGCATCCACGGGAAATTGCCCGTGAAGCGTTGAAAATTAATGCAGCGGCATTAATACTGGCCCATAATCACCCCTCCGGAATAGCCGAACCTAGTCAGGCCGATAAAGACGTGACTCAACGTATTCATCAGGTCTGCAGGTTACTGAACATAAGGCTTTTAGACCATCTGGTGATCGGCAAAGGGCAATATGTCTCTTTTGCGGAACAGGGCTTGCTTTAGTATAAAAAGCGCGCATTCATTGCGGGGTACAGGCGAAAAACAGTAGTTTTTCGCCGATCCGAAGAGATCTTTATCTGTTCGGGACTTGAGCGTTTGCCCCGCAGAGCGTATACTACGCCACCTTTGAGAATCTCGGGTTTGGCGTTTAGGCCTGCTCAGCGGGTTCGCATTGAACTCGCCTGGATGGGTTAAAAGCCTGACGAGGCGGCCAGAACCTAAGTACAAAGCTCGAGCTGATTTGATTTTTGGAGATATGACATGTCACGAGTCTGCCAAGTAACTGGCAAGCGCCCGGTGAGCGGAAACAACCGTTCCCACGCACTGAACGCGACGAAACGCCGTTTCCTGCCTAACCTGCACTCACACCGTTTCTGGGTTGAGAGCGAAAAGCGTTTTGTTACCCTGCGTGTATCTGCTAAAGGTATGCGTATTATTGATAAAAAGGGCATTGATTCTGTATTAGCAGACATCCGTACCCGCGGTGAGAAGTACTAAGGAACTAAATCATGGCTAAAGGTATTCGTGAGAAGATCAAGCTGGTTTCTTCTGCTGGTACAGGTCACTTCTATACCACTACGAAGAACAAGCGTACTAAGCCGGAAAAACTGGAACTGAAAAAGTTCGATCCAGTTGTCCGTCAGCACGTTGTCTACAAAGAAGCTAAAATTAAATAATTTTGGTATTCTGAAAAAACCCGGCTCCGGCCGGGTTTTTTGTTTTCCGGGCCTGCAATTATCGTGTGTAAGGAGTATCGATGCCTGAACTACCTGAAGTAGAGACCAGTCGCCGGGGGATTGAACCTCATCTCACTGGCGCGACCGTACTTCATGCTGTGGTACGGAATTCCAGACTGCGCTGGCCCGTCTCCCCTGAAATCCTGTCACTCAGTGATCAGCCGGTACTGAGCGTGCAGCGCCGTGCGAAATATTTGCTACTGGAGTTACCGGAAGGCTGGATCATTATTCATCTGGGCATGTCCGGTAGTCTGCGGGTTTTGCCGGAAGAGTTACCGCCCGGAAAGCACGATCATGTGGACCTGGTCATGAGTAACGGCAAAATTCTGCGTTACACCGACCCCCGACGATTTGGTGCCTGGCTATGGGAGCGTGATCTCTCGACCAGCAGGGTACTCTCACACCTGGGGCCGGAGCCATTAAGCGAGGCCTTCACCGCCAGCGGGTTACAGGAGAAGTCACGGCGTAAGCGCATCGCTATCAAGCCCTGGCTGATGGATAATAAGCTGGTCGTGGGAGTAGGAAATATCTATGCCAGTGAATCTTTATTTGCTGCAGGTATCCTGCCGGACAGACTGGCCTGCGAGTTAACTGATAGCGAAGCCGCGACGTTGGTGAATTGTATTAAGCAGGTTCTGCAGCGGTCTATTGAGCAGGGCGGCACCACATTACGTGATTTCTTACAGACCGACGGAAAGCCTGGCTACTTTGCACAGGAGCTGCAGGTTTATGGCCGGGCCGGAGAACCCTGCCGTCAGTGCGGCAGCCTGATCCTCAGCGGCCGGCACGCACAGCGCAGCACGTACTGGTGCCCTGAATGCCAGCGTTAGTCGTTCAGCTTACTCAATAGCGCCTGACAGGTTTCCGGAGTGACAAATCCGGAGATATCCCCATGATGGCGGGCCACCTCTTTTACCAGAGACGAAGAGATAAAAGCATAGGCTTCGGCGGGGATCAGGAAGATACTTTCCAGGCCGGGTAATAAGTGATTATTCATCAGGGCCAGCTGACGTTCGTAGTCAAAGTCAGAGACGGAACGTACGCCCCGGATCAGGACATTTGCCTGCTGTTTTCTCGCGAAATCCGCCATCAGCTCACTGAAGCCTGTCACCTCGACATTGGACAGATGACAGGTTGCCTGTTGTGCCAGCGTCACCCGTTCTTCCAGCGTAAACATGGGTTGTTTCGTGCTGTTATACGCAATCGCCAGAATGACGTGGTCAAAGAGTCGGGAGGCCCGGGTAATGATATCCAGATGTCCCAGCGTCAGGGGATCAAAGGTTCCGGGATAAATCGCTCGGGTAGTCATCGCGGTCTCCGTCACTTCGTCCGGGTTAATGCCCAGAGTATGGCATATTTATTAAACGTATATTGCGCATTCACCAGCGCAAGTATCCACCCCTGACGGCCATCCAAAAAACCAGCCCGCAGAATGGCTGTTTTCAGCCATGCCGCCACGGAATGGCTGTAGACAGAAAAGAGTCCGCAGCGGCGGCCCTGTCGGGCACGTTGCTGTGCCCAGGCATTCGCATAGGCTAATTGCTTCTGTTGAAAATGATGCAGGTCGCGGCAGGTTAAATGCTGCAGATCGCCTGAAAGCCTGATGACCGCTGCACCCGGATGTTCGAGAGATTCATGCACCAGATGGGAATTATAGGTAAAGCTGGCAGGGTAAAGACGAGTAACCCTGTCCGGGTACCAGCCACTGTGTCGCATATAACGTCCAAGGAACCAGTTACTGCGTGCAATGCTGTAAACCTGGTGTGCCTGTGGCGGTTGTGACAAGAGCGTTTCAATCGACTGACGTAGTTCAGGCGTCACCCGTTCATCCGCATCAATCATCAGGATCATATCGCCGCTGGCGTATTGCTGGGCCTGCTGACGTTGGGGTCCGAAGCCGGGCCACTGAGTGTTCCGGAATACTTTGGCCCCCGCCTGACGGGCAATTTCACAGGTCTGATCGGTGCTTCCGGAGTCCAGTACAACGATTTCATCGGCCCAGTCCACAGAGGCCAGGCATTCCGGGATCAGCTCTGCTTCATTTTTTGTGATCATCACGACAGAAAGGCGCTGGCGAGTATTCATCAGTGTGTCCGTGGCGGAAGGTGAGGTTCAAGGAGATCCACTAAGCGTTGCAAGGCCCCCTGATTCCTGCGTAAAACGTCAACAGCATGGTGGCCAAGGTAGCGGCGGTAATCATCATCCTGTAATAATTTACTGACTTCACTGGTCAGAGAGTCGGTATCCGTTACTGTCAGCATACCCTGAGCATCCTGCAGCTTGCTGCAGATATCCTTAAAATTCCAGATATAAGGACCCATGATGACCGGAATAGCATGCGCCGCAGGTTCAAGGGGGTTATGACCGCCACGCTCGACCAGACTGCCGCCGACAAAAGCCAGATCGGCAATACCGTATAGCAACATAAGCTCACCCATCGTATCGCCTATCACAACCCGGGTGCCGGCCGACGGTATTTCACCACTGCTACGGGTGATATAGCTGAGACCGGCTTTTTGCGTCAGGGAAACAGCCTCCGGAAAACGTTCAGGGTGACGGGGCACGAGGATCAGTAGCAAATCCGGGTACTGCCGGAGCAGACGCTGATGGCTATCCAGAATAATACTTTCCTCACCTTCGTGGGTGCTGGTGGCTATCCAGACCGGCCGACGCGGAGCCCATTGACGACGTAAGGTGACGGCCCTGGCAGCCAGTTCCGGCGTGACTGAAATATCAAATTTCAGGCTGCCGGTCACGGCCAGGTGACTGCGTTTCAGGCCCAGCGCAACAAATCGTTCACCATCCTCAGCATTCTGGGCAGCAATAAGCGTAATACTACCCAGCAGGCGTTGCATAAAACGCCCCAGCTTCTGATAACCGCGGAACGAACGTTCAGATAATCGCGCATTCGCGATAACCAGCGGGATGTTCCGTTGGTGCAATATATGAATGAGTCCCGGCCAGAGCTCGGTTTCCATGATAATCATCAGCCGTGGTTTGGCGGTATTCAGAAAACGGTGCGTTGCTCCGGGTAAATCGTAGGGAAGATAGACATGACCGACATCTTTCCCAAAAGCCGACTGGGCACGCTCTGAGCCGGTAGGGGTCATGGTGGTCACCGTAATCGGAAGCGAGGGATAACGATGACGCAGTGCTCTGACCAGCGGTACGGCAGCCAGGGTCTCTCCGACAGACACGGAATGCAGAACGATACCTTCCGGCCTGACTTTGCCTTCGCAAAACCCATAGCGTTCTGCCCAGCGTTTACGGTAGGCAGGTGCTTTTCGGCTACGAATAAGTAATTTAACCCATATAAAGGGTTGAATCAGATAAAGAATTGTCTGGTATAAACGCAACAACATTATATGAATTCGGCTTGGGATGTTACAGGTATGGTAGCATAAATGTCAGTGAATAGGCATTTAACGCCGATGCTGAATAAGATGGAATAATCTCTGTTTTCCGGGCCATGCAGACCCGGAAAAGTCAGTTATCATGATAATAAAGTCTCATAAAGACGAAATAACTGTTCTGATAAATGTTCAGGCGTATAAGGGAGTATCGTTTCCCGCGCATGTCGTCCCATGTCCGAGTGCAAAGCCTGTAGGGGAAGTTGCCCGATAGCCTTAGTCATCCCGGGAATATCCAGGGCATCGGTGACAAAACCATTATGTCCTGATTGTATAAATTCAGAACCGCCACAGTGGGTACTGGTGATCACCGGTAATCCGCAAGCCATAGCTTCCAATATCACGTTCGGAAACGGATCGTAGAGTGTAGGCAGAAGTAATCCGTCGGCCAGCTGGTAAAAAGGTAATGTCTGAGGTTGCATACCTGCAAAATGCACCCGCTGCTCACATCCCAGCGAACGTGCAAGCTGGCGATAGCGTTGCTCCATTTTATCTCTGCCCACTACCAGTAAATGACTCCCGGTGGCAGAAATGGCTTCAATGGCTGCTTTAAGTCCCTTTCTTTCGAAGCCGGAACCGACAAAAATCAGACAATGCGCCTGTAACGGAATATTGTGTTGCTGGCGTAGTTGTTGACGTGTTTCTTCATCTGCCGGCCGGAATTTCTGATGATCGATAGCGTTATAAATGACATGGATTTTTTCTGGCGGGACCGCAAAGTCTTCAATGATTTCCTGCTTCACCATCGCGGCATTACAGATGACTGCTTTGAGATGTGGTGAGGTGTACATTTCATGTTCCGCCTGCATGACGTACCGGTGGTAGCGGTCGCCCATTAACTGGCGCTGTTTCCAACCCGACAGGATACGTGAACGCTGCAGTAACCAGCGGCGATGTACGCCATCGCCGGCACGGTAAATATCGCAACCGGCAATACGTTCATGGCTTTGAACAATATCGAATGCCTGTTTTTGCCAGAGCTTCCTGGCGGCACTGGCGAACCCTCGTTCCCGGCTGATGCGTCCCCATTTTATGGGGTCACACAGATGAATTTTCCAGTCAGGATCTGCATCTCCCTGCCACTGGCGGGTAATGACGTTGAGCTCCATCTCTTTATGATTTAATGCTTCAAGGGCCCTGGAGATAAACCGTTCGGCACCGCCATCCGGGCGATATTTCTGACGGACGATGGCCAGACGTATTTTTTTCATTTCAGTAGATCCCGTGCTGCAGTGAGCACTGTTTCAACCGGAATTAAATCCAGATAGCGTTTAGTCGTGTTGGTTTGAATGTTATCCGGGTCAGGTAACGCACCAAAATTTCCGGCCCAAATCGTTTCCCCTTTTCCTTCCCAGGGGTGCCAGAATGTCAGCTTGGAGGGGCCAAACAAAGCGACATAAGGCGTATTCAGGGCGGCGGCCATATGCATCGGCACAGAGTCGACACCGATAAAGAGTTCGGCCTGATCGATTAACGCGGCTAATTGGGGGAGAGTCATTTTTCCTGCCAGAGAAACAATATGCTCACCGTGGCTGAGTGACTGTATGTTGCCTGCCATCTCAGTTTCTGCCTGATCGGGGCCGGATGTCAGGACAATCGAATAGCCGTCAGCGGCCAGTTGTGTGATCAGTGCCGCCATTTTTTCGTCCGTCCAGCATTTAAAAAACCATCGGGATGACGGGTGTACCACAATGTACCGGCCGGTAATCAGCCTCTGTTTCAGCAATTGACGTATGGTATCTGCATCGGCTGGCAGATAGCTCATGGTAACTTCACTGCGGATATCCGGCAGCGCAAGAGGATCCAACAGGGAAAGATTTTGTTCAACCGTATGCATCGTAGCGTGCCCGGAGACCGGGACCAATTGCGAGTGGCAGAATCGCCACATTGCACCCTTCCGTTTAGGATAATCAAATCCTAAACGTTGTTTAGCCCCGGTAAAGCGAGTAATCAATGCACTACGCCATTGGTCAGCCAGATTAATGACTAAGTCATAATGCTGTGCTCTGAGTGTACGTAATAAACGCCATTCCCGGGAGATATGACGCAATGGCCCCAGCTTTTTCCAGGCCCTGTCGATGGAAAAACACTGATTGATAAGCGGGTTATTGATCAGCATAGCCTCTGTTTCTTTGTACAGAAGAACATCGATCCTGGCCCCGGGATAATTGGCATTGAGAGTTCTGATCACCGGAGTCGTCAATAACATATCACCATGATGGCGAAATTTAATAATCAGTATACTTTTAGGTGGAGGGGATGGTGCCGGCGTATGACTCATACCTGTCGCTTTTCTTAAATTAAAAAATCCCATTGAGGGCCTTTGCCTGATAACCCGGGTCGAATCTCTGCATGTCGCAGCATTCGACCCATTATCCCGCCATTAGTTCGCCAAAACTCACCTCAGGCGCAGGATAAGATCATCCACAGAATAACGAATAATTTTTGATAAACGACACTGTATCAAATAAATATGACAGCAGGGGAATGTTGCGGGAAAAATCCTGTTACCGCTGATGAATCATAACGCTTTATCGGCAGATTCTGTCAGTGTTAGCATCATGTACGCATGGATAAGAAGAGTTACCGCTCCGTTATTCAGATGGAGTGCTTAATGTTCCCGGAAATCATCGCACGAAAGATATCTGTCGGCCGGGGAAGGGGTAGTATTATTTTCAGCTTTATTCCATCATGTGAGGCACATGCTTCCCAACGGGAAATTTTCCGCTATTTCCTTCGGGTCCCGTGTTTTCAAAAGATTAGAATTTTCTTTTGATTTATATGGGTTTTTTATAGTGATATTTGATTGTCAGGGATGAGCCAGTCAAAATGAGAGAAACAAAGAAAAATAAAATCAGGCTGGTGAACGCCTGGTTAAGTCTTTTCCATCGTAATACCGCAAGCTCAGAAGAGAAGGCTGCACAACTTTCCTGCAGGGAGTTCCGTTCAATTCTGGTGTATTCAACAACCGCCCTTGGCGATTACATGTTTAATACACCCGCATTAAGGGCAATCCGCCGGCGTTATCCTGATGCCAGAATCACCCTGGTCGCTCACCCTAAATATGCGCAATTGCTGAAAGAGCGGGAATTCTATGATGATGTAGTGTTCTGGAACAATAAGATAGGCACCCTGGCGAGGGTGATTCGCGAGGCTAAAGCGTTCTCTCCTGAGCTGGCCATCATGCTGCATTCACATATTCCTTACGACATTCTCAGCGCAGCGATGGTGGGTTGCCGTTATCTGGTGCGTGACAATTACGGTAAAGATATCGGGGAACTATCACGCTGGCTGGTTTATGGCGTGGATCAATGTGAAGGGCATATTATCGGACGAAAAATGCAGCTGGTATCGGCTCTGGGATGCGATATCTCTGATGTCGATATGGCTCCGCCTTGTGCTTATATTCCGCAGCCAAAATCATCGTCAGTCTTCCGGGTCGGCTTTCAGCTGGGAGCCTCTACACGCATCCGGTGCTGGCCACCCGCGTATTTTGCAGAACTGGCCGGAAATATTTTACGTGAGTTCCCGGGGAGTGAGATCGTTCTTATCGGGTCGCCCGCGGAGGCTGATCTGGCCCGGCAAGTGATGGGATCTTGTTCACCGTCAGTCAGGGAGTCTGTGACCAGTTTTGTCGGAAAAACAACCTTACCTGAACTACTGGGGGTTATCTCCTCAATGGACATGCTGGTAACCGGTGATACCGGGCCTCTGCATTTGGCTATCGCCCTGAAAGTACCGACATTGAGCCTGTTTGTGACGGAATCACCTGAAAACAGTGGCCCCTATCAGGACCGCCATTTACATCGTTGTATTTATCTGCCTGCCACTGACCCACGGGTCACAGATAACGACGTGCCGCTGAAGGCGATTTCTGTTGCGACGGTATTCGCCGGACTGTCAGAAATGAAGATATCCCTGTCACTTCCTCAGCCGTAATAATCAGGCCCCCTTATCAGGACAGGGGGCTTACTGATTAATCAGTGCGATATATTGACGACAAACAGAGTCGAGTTGATACACAGACAATGATGTGTCACTCAGGGGGATGGGATGGCTGTCGATAAATTTGATTTTCTCTGCCAGTGATTCCGGTGTCAGATCCGAAAGTCCGGCCGCTAACGGACCGGTTAATATTTCTGCCGGTCCGCCTGCACAGCGCGTACTGACTACCTGAGTACCGCAGATCAGTGCCTCTGCTAATACATTACCAAAACCTTCGCTGTCTGAACTCAGGACAAGCATCCTGGCATTTTTTATCCATCGATACGGATTACTGTCGAATCCCCGGAATATCACCTTGTCAGTAATACGGAGTTCCCCGGCCAGTACCTGAAGCTTTCTTTTACTCTCTTCACTGCCTTCGCCGAGTAATACCAAAGGGCAGGTCAGGCCGCTCAGTGCATAGGCCCGTAACAGACGATCGTGACGTTTTACGGCATGGAAACGCCCGATATGTAGCAGATAACTTTTGGGCGGATAAGGTACAGGCTCAACCGCAGCGTTTTTGATAGCGGCGAAGTCAAAGGGATTAAAGATAACGGTTTGCTCTGCCGGAACGACAGAGAACTGCCGACAAAGATCGTCTGTCACATAGCGGGAGACGCCAATAATCTTTCTGTGGTGATATACACGGTGTATTTTCCTGGCTTTCAGCCAGCGCGAGGCCCCGGTACGGTGCCCGAGATAAGACGATGAAAAGACGCCATGCAGGCAGAACCAGGTTTTACTGGCAGCAATCTTTCGGCTGCGTCGGACAATTCGGTCTGTTTTATGCAGATGGGACAGAATCAGATCTGCGGGGCCCCGTTCGGCCGTGAGTTTACTGAATGTGTCATCAAGCTGGCGGGCACGACGGGACAGCTCTGTCAGTTTGCGCCAGGGGACTTTCGAGGTATCTTCAACCACCCGGTAATCCAGTCCATCGGGTAATGTGTAATTACAAACATCGCGCAGAGAAATCAGTGAGACCCGGTGTCCTTGTGTAATAAACCCCTGCGCCAGCGTTAAAACCACTTTTTCAGCACCGCCGCCTGGCAGACCATCAATAATCATTATGATATGATGTTGTGACATTGTTTATATCCTTCTGTGGGAACGTGCGGTTATCGAAAACGGATAAAGAGGATCTTTCTCCCGTTCAGTGACGAAAAACCGGCCGGAATCTCCTGTGAGCGTATGCAAAAATACCAGAAAAACTGCCTGGTAAACATCAGAGATAATTCATGAGCAGACCTGCTTTTCTCATCACCATCGATACCGAAGGTGATAATCTGTGGCAAAATCATCGGATAATAGCCACGGAAAACACCCGCTTCCTCTCCCGTTTTCAGCAACTCTGTGAGAAATACCAGTTCAAACCTACCTGGCTTACGAACTATGAGATGGCGAAAGACCCGGCGTATGTGGAATTTGCCAGTGATGTCATTGCAAGAAATCAGGGGGAAGTAGGGATGCATTTGCATGCCTGGAACAGCCCTCCGGAATATCCGCTGACCGATGATGACTGGAAATGGCAGCCTTATATGATCGAATATCCGGATGATATTCTGGAGGCCAAAGTCCGCTTCATGACAGAGTTACTTGAAGAGTCTTTCGGGGTTCCGATGAAAAGTCATCGGGCCGGACGCTGGGCATTTGACGAGCGTTATGCGGCCGTCCTGACCCGACTGGGTTACTGTGTTGACTGTTCCGTGACGCCGCGTGTGAATTGGCAGTTTACTGCCGGAGCCCCTCAGGGCAATGGCGGGACAAATTACACCGGATTTCCGCGTGAAGCCTATTTTATTGATCCTCAGGATATTTCCAAAGCAGGCCCGGGAACATTGTTAGAAATACCGATGAGTACGGACTATAAGTATTCTCCGGGGGTCCGGCGTATTAAACAGGGAATTGATAAGCTCCGGGGCCGACGGCGTTCTCCGGCTGTTTATTGGTTGCGGCCTTCCAGAGATAATCTCAGTGCTATGAAACGGGTGGTTGAGCGTAATCTGGCATCGGGCAGTGATTATGTAGAATTTATGCTGCATTCCTCTGAATTTATGCCTGGCGGTAGCCCGACGTTTAAGACAGCGGCGGATATCGAAACCCTGTATGAAAACCTCGAACAACTGTTTGCCTGGCTGCAGCCGCAGACCAGCGGGATGACACTGTTTGAGTATTATATCGACAGGACGCAGAGGGCGAAAAACTCTTAGTTTCCGGGTTATCTTCGCCCGATAACGGACTTATCAGGCGAAGACGATAAAGCATAACCGATCGGGAACCAGAACAGATACCAAAACTCCTGCGGATTTCCGATGATAAACATTCCCTGCGTCGTATAAAAAAGCATGCTGAAAATCATGAGTATTGCACCACAGTGATCCCCGTGTTTAGAATTTTTCAACGCAATATTCAGGGGGTAAACCAGCAGAGAAAGCAGTAATCCGCCTCCGATAATACCGCCTTTGAGCAGTGCTCCGATATACAGGCTGTGAGTGGTATGTATATGCTCTCCGGAATAATTAATGAAGTTCAGCTGATAACCGAATCCGTTACCGATGATGTAGTGGTGGGAAAAAAGCTCAAGACTGTGCTTCCAGATACTGAAGCGTAAGAAAGATTGCGTATATGCCTCCTCTGCCCGTAACTGAATCAAAGTGACCAGCGTGGTAGTTTCAATAAAAATTGCTGATGAAATAATTATTGCTAATGAAATAGTAATATTCTTGCGGGTCAGTCCCGGCAACCCCTTACCGATAAAGATCGCGATAATTAATGAAAGAAAAGGGCCCCTGCTTTGAGTCAGCAGGATAAAAAAAATGAACAGCATCATGCAGGGAAACAGTAATTTATTTTTTGTTTCCTGATAAAGTGATATTGATAATATTAATGCAATGCAGGCCAGTCCGGAAAGATCTATCACGTTTTCCGCTGTCGGATTATGGTTGGTTACCGGGCCACGGTTAAGGACTACCTGAAAATTTGATACCAGCAGCCAGGTAAATACAGCTGAAAACCCCAGGATAATCAGTCCCAGGGTCACCTTCCTGTCCGGTGAACTGAGGATCACCGCTGTCATGGTAATATAGAATAAGATATAGAGGCTATGAGTCAGGGTCGCCGTGATATTACCCGGATTTTCCGACCAGAGGTTACTTAGTGAAAAGTAAAATAAAAAAACAGCGACAATCAGTAGTCCCCGGATGAGAACAGAGTTAGTCATCAAAGCATAGAAAGGCTTCTTGTTTACGATTAAATGGAAAATAAAAAGCAGAATTGACAGATGTAAAAGGTTATTGGTTTTTGTTGAACCATTAAAGATGGTGTTGAAAAATAAGAATCCGGTAAAAATAAAAGCATAAGGTATGAACATCCTTTTACTGTCTGAGAAAGAAATCATTCCCATTTTCCTTCCTAAAAATAGAATCAGGTATTGCACTCTGAGGCGATAAATTGATGACTTTCACTCCATTTTTTCTTAATATTTCACTGGCAAGTTTAAAGGAGGGGATTATCGTACTTTCCAGGAAGTCATCCAGTAGTGTCGGAAGTTTATCCTGACTATCTTCATAAAATCTGGGTCGGTTGAAGTTATTCATATCCAGACCGATAATATATATCTTTTCAAAGCCACAGAAAAATAATATCTGTAATCCCCAGTAAACGACAGTGGCGGCATCTGCAATTCCGTGTCTTATGTCGCTATTGAATGCAATATCTTCTCTCTCATTACTATAAAGGATCCCTGGCGGTGGCCGCAGGGTATGTCTGATATTCTTTATAGGGACAAAAGGTTCGTAAATCTTGTAACTGATATCTTCTATCGGGATTAATGTACACTTTATTTGTTCGCGCCCGAAGTTATCAACTATATTAATGATTCCGTGCACCGTGGTGAACAACTTTATGGCTGGATCTGCAATGATATTCTGTACTATCTGCGGTCTGTCGTTAAAGAAACCCATATCGACAATGATGTAAAAACAGAAATTAACTTTTTTATTCAGATGATACGCCCCGTTAACCCCCATTGCCGGAATGGAGGGGAACAGGTCAAAATTGAGTGAGTTTACCGATGGCCCTGTCGCAGAAAGCAGTATTTCACCCTGATACCGGGAGGCGAACTCAGACAGTCCGGTAACCGGAATCTGCTGCTGCTTGTAGGAAACCGAGATGATCTCCCCGGTGCCGGCCCGGCGTATTTTAACAAAAGGCCAAAGCGTTTCATTATGCCGGAGGGATCTTGGGTGAGAATAACGGTATAGCTGCTTATAGAAAGAGCCCATCTTTTTTAGCGATCCAGTAGTGCCTGTATTTTTGTATCTACGGCATCGGCAGTGATGTCGCCCATAGTGTTACCGGCTGGCGGACGCAGTGCTATCTGGTTTTTTCCATAACCGCCAATTAACCCGGGGTCTGTCGGGCCATATAAAGTAATGTTAGGGCGGTCCAGTGCCGCGGCCAGGTGGCTAAGGCCCGTATCCACAGAAATAATGACTTTTGCACCGGCCAGCTCACGGGCAACTTCTGCCAGTGACAGTTTTGGCAAAACAGTGACCTGTTCTGAGCCGGTCGCCAGCCGTGCCGCACGCTGATATTCGGCCTCTGTGCCCCACGGCAGCTTGACGGTATAACCCTGCTGAGTAACGCGATGAATAAGCGCTTGCCAGTGTTCTTCCGGCCAGTGTTTATTATCACGAGTCGTGGAATGCAGAAAGACCATATATTTTCCGGCATCGTCCGGCAAATCATGAATAAAATGCCTGGCAATTGCGTAATCACCCTGCGTTACCGGCTTTTCATACCCCAGACTTTTGGCAAATAATTGCCGGGTACGTTCAACGGCATGCTGTTGCAGAGGTATGGAATGTCGTTTGTCATACCACCAGCAGGCGAATGGCTCGCGCACGCTACTTTTGTCGGCCCCGTGTTTGGTTCCGTGGGCCAGTCGGGTCACCAGCGCGGCGCTTTTGATAAGCCCCTGAGCATCAATAATCGCATCATACTCACGCAGTCGCAGACGTTGCTTGAAGCGAAAGCGTTCTTCCCGCTGTTGCGTTCCAAACCAGTGCTTACGCCAGCGTCTGATAGCGACCGGCAGTACCTGATCGACCGCAGGATGCCACCCCGGGATCTGGCTGAAATTTTCTTCGACGACCCAGTCAAAGCGGATGCCGGGAATAGCCTGCATGGCATCAGTTAATGCCGGGAGGGTATGGATCACATCTCCCATGGAAGATGTTTTAACAATCAGGACCTGCATTTATTCTCCTGCGGGGCTAAGTAATAAAGTCAGCTCATCCATAACACGTGCAGGTGTAATATCAATCAGACTCTGATGATAACCAAGGTCAGTGTCGCCTTTTCGGATTTTATGATAGCCAGTGATCAGACGGATCACCCGTGCTTTATCTGATAACGGAGGCGTAAAATCGGGGCTGCTGGGGCCATATAACGCGACCAGTGGCCGGTCAAGCGCCGCGGCAATGTGCATAAGCCCGGAATCATTACTGACAACCGCCGCGCATCTTGCCAGCAGCACCACCGCCTGTTCCAGGCTGGTTTTTCCGGCCAGATTATGGCAGCAGGCATTGTCATCGTCATCCAGACTGTGGCGGATATCTTCCCCGACATCGTGATCTTTTTCTGAACCGAACAGTACAACCCGGTAACCCCGGGCGATGAGTTTCTGAGCCAGCACAGCATAGTGATAATGTGGCCAGCGTTTCGCCGGGCCGAACTCAGCGCCGGGGCAAAAACCGACGACAGGCCGGTCACCCGGCAGGGAGAATAATCCAGCGGTCTCTGTTTTTTCTGATTCACTGACGGAAAGCTTTGGCCATAACAGCGGCTGAGGCAGGTCGGCTGCGGAGGCTATTGTCCCCGCGTCATACGCCAGTGCGACGTAGCGCTCTACCATCAGCGGAAAGTCCGTTTTATTCAGCGTTCTGGCATCGTTAAGTACGCCATAGCGCATTTCTCCGCGCCAGCCGGTGCGTGTTTTTATCCCCGCAAAGAAAGGAACCAATGCAGATTTAAACGAGTTAGGTAATACATAGGCCTGGTCATAATGACTGCTACGTAGTGATCGGCCAATCTGTCTCCTTTCCCCTAATGCCAGAGCGCCATGCCCGAGGGGCATCGCCAGAGCCTCATTCACTTCGGGCATTCTCGACAATAAAGGGCGACACCAGGCCGGAGCCATCACATCAATGATAGCCTCCGGATAGCGTGTCTTCAGTGTACGATAGAGACTTTGTGACATCATCATATCGCCAACCCATGAAGGGCCGATCACCAGTATTTTCATCGCGATAAGCTCTCTTAAGCTTTATGATTCAGCCAAGCCATATACTCTGTCACACCTTCAGCCACGGTTTTGAAAGGCTTATCATAGCCAGTCGACCGCAGGTTAGTGAGATCCGCCTGAGTATATTCCTGATAACGTCCTTTCAGCTTTTCCGGGAAAGGAATGTATTCCACTTCACCCTCACCGTGCCAGGCAAGCACAGCATCGGCAACGGCCTGGAAAGACTCTGCCCGGCCGGTACCGCAGTTATAAATACCTGAAACGTGGTTTTCCCAGCACCACAGGTTGACGGCCGCAACATCCTGAACATAGATAAAGTCACGCTGGAAGTTTTCGCTGCCGGCGAACAGTTTCGGGTTTTCACCCTGATTAATTTGAGTATTCAGGTGGAAGGCGACGCTGGCCATGCTGCCTTTATGCCCTTCGCGCGGACCATATACATTGAAATAACGGAAACCACAGACCGGTGATTCGGCTTCCGGCAGAATGCTGCGCACATAATGATCGAACAGCATTTTTGAGTAACCGTACACATTGAGTGGTGCTTCGTACTGACGCTCTTCTATAAAATTATCATTCCGGCCGCCGTAAGTTGCTGCAGAAGAGGCATACAGGAACGGGATCTGGCGTTCAAGACAGAAATGCAGCAGCTCTTTTGAGTACTGATAGTTATTATCCATCATGTACTTACCGTCCCACTCCGTCGTTGAGGAGCAGGCACCCTGATGGAAAATAGCGTCGATAGGGCCAAAATCGTCACCCGCCATCAAACTGACAAGGAATTCTTCCTTATCCATATAATCGCTGATATTCAGATCAGCCAGATTGACAAATTTTGTACCATCTTTCAGGTTATCTACGACCAGAATGTCGGTATATCCACGGTCATTTAGCGCTTTAACAATATTGCTGCCGATCATGCCGGCGCCACCAGTTACGATAATCATAAGCGTGCCTTTCAGTAAGGACGTAGAGTCCGGAGAAACAGGTTGATATGGCTGAATGATACCATTTCACGCGGAGTAAAGGCAGAGGCCGTCATACCGCGTAACGTATCCCGGCGCACGGTAAAACATTTTTCAGAATTGATGAGACAGAGAAAGGTAAGGTCGATATCCGGGAGGATGATCTTCAGCAGTCGGCAGGAATTACGGCACCCTTACCGGTGGTTGATAAGGGTGCCTGTTACTGCTTAAAAGAGCGCGCGAAGATCCCGGATAAACTGGCTGTTCTTCAGGCTGTTATAGATTATTGCAACCCCCTGAGACGGTTGTAACGGGGCTGATTTATGCGCAGTACGGCACTGTTGTGTCATCTCTGATACCGCCGGAGCCTGTTTTTTAGCTCCGGTGTGTGTTGTTTGTTTCAGAGCGGCTTCGCCCTGTGACGGTAACGGGTTTTCATTCAGTAACTGGCTGGGCCGGACCAGGGTGATATCCGGCGGAAGCGTTGCCAGCATCTGTTGTAAAACCCTTACTGTGGCCGGATGAGGGTGTCCGATAGCAATGGCTGAGCCATCGCGCCTGGCGAGTGCGATGGCACGTAAAAACTGTTTTCGGATATCTGCGTCGTTCTGTGTATCATCAAGGAAGACTTTCCGCTTCAGTACCCGGACATGAGTCCCTTTTGAGGCAGGGATCGACTGACTGTTACCGATAGTCATGCTGTCGAGAAAATAAAAGTTGTAGTGGTTGAGTACCTGCATCACTTTTATCATGCCTGGCAGGCTGGACGTCATTTTACTGCCCATATGGTTGTTCAGCCCGACGGCATAAGGAACGTTCTGTACAGCCCGCTTAATAATTTCGGCAATTTGGTCACTGCTCATGTCCGGAGTCAGGGTGTTTTTTTCCAGTGGCTGCTTGCTCAGAGGAGCCATGGGTAAATGGATCAGGACTTCATGTCCTGTCTGATGTGCTCTGATGGCCATTTGCCTGGCATGAGTGGCATCCGGCAACACGGCAACTGAGATGGCTGCCGGCATTTGCAATACTTGATTTTCTTCTTTAGGGCGATAGCCGAAGTCATCGATGACAATTGCCAGCTTACCGGCCAGCGCAGACTGACAAATCAGCATACCACCCAGAAAAGCGGCTATTTTCAGAGTCTGTGACACATTATTTCCCTAACCAGCTGAGAGGATTGACCGCCTGTCCCTGTCGACGTATTTCAAAATACAACGCAGAAACACCTTGCCCGCCACTGGTACCGACCAGCGCGATGGGTTGCCCTGCGCTGACTTGTTGACCGACATTCACCAGAGCGCTTTGGTTATAGCCATACAGCGTCATATCACCTTTACCATGTTCTATCACAATAACCAGCCCGTACCCCTGCAGCCAGTCAGCCATAATGACACGCCCGTCAGCAATTGCTCTGACATCGGAACCTTCAGGTGCGCCTATGACTAATCCTTTCCAGCGTAGTTCACCTTGTAATGTTTCACCAAACCGGTGTAACAGTTTGCCCCGTACCGGCCACGGATACTGGCCGGCAGGTCGTCCCAGTCCTCCCGTGCGGGCCATTAGCTCACGCTCACCGGTGGTCGGCTGGTAACTGGACCCGGACGCTTTGGCCTGAGCCTGACGCTGGCGAACCTGTTCTGCTTCCCGTGCCTCCTGCTCGGCGCGGGCTTTCGCTATCTGTTCTGCTCTGGCAATTTTTGCCTGCAGGCGGCTTTCGTTCTGGCGCATTTCCACCAGATCCGCCTGATCTTTTTCCAGCGAGGATTCCAGAATCGTCAGTGTGCGCTGACGCGCGCTTCTGGCCTGCTCCAGCCTGACCTGCTGGGCCTGATGTTGTCGGAGTAATTGTTGCTGTTGCTGCTGTTTCTGTTCCAGCACGCTTTTTTTCTCTGCCAGATCGGCCCGGGTCTGTTTCAGGTCAGTGATATTTTGCTGACGGGCCTGATTGAGATACGTGAAATACGTCAGAATACGGTCATCACGTTGTCCTGCCTCACCACTGAGCAGCAGTTCGAGACCGCTGTGCTGCCCCTGCCGGAATGCAGCGTCCAGCTGCTGAGCCAGCAGATCTTCTTCGCGGTTTTGCTTATCTTGTAACGTGGCAATATTGCGGGCCAGGTCGCCGATATCACGGTTGATCCCGTCGAGCGTCAGTTGGGTCTGCCGTAATTGCCGGCTCGCCTGAGCGATGACTTTTTCCTGGCTTTGCAGTTGATCCAGTAAATTACTGCGCTGAATTTTCTGAGTCCGGACATGTTTTTCCTTATCAGCAATATCCTGTCGGATAGAGTTCAGCTGTGCCTTACTATCGTCGGCCGTCTGGCCTGGAAAAGGAAAGCAAACGATGCCCGCATAAAGCAGGCTCATGACCAGCGGCAGCAGTTTCCGGGGCAACGTTTGTTGGCAGGATCCTGTTTCTGGCGAAATGCGGATTTCAGGCTTTTTTTTCGTCATAAGGAGACGATTATTTCACGATGCCTGACGCCTTACCAGCGTCGCCGGAGGGATTTAGTGTTTGTATCCGCTCATTAATGGCATAATCAGACAACAGGTAAGGGTTGAGCGCTGAATTGCAGGATTTATCGGCCAGGTCTCACATAAATTGAACCTTCGATGGTGTTAGTGTCTGTACATGGCAGGCTGCACAGGTATACTCAGAACCCTTATATTATCTAAATTTTGTCCGGTCTGGAGTTGTTACCCCTCATGCAAGATATTATGGAATTTGCACACAATCACCTGGTGCTTTGCCTCGCCTGGGTTGTCTTATTAGTCCTGGTGATTGTTACTACCTTTAAGGGGCTGTTTTCAAAAGTTAAAACCATCAGTCGTGGTGAAGCGACGCATCTTATCAATAAGGCCAATGCAGTGGTGGTTGATGTGCGTTCACGTGATGACTTCCGCAGAGGTCACATTTCCGGTGCGGTGAACCTGGCCGCGGCTGAGGTGAAAAAAGGCAATCTGACTGAAATCGAAAAATTTAAAGATCAGCCAGTGATTGTTGCCTGTGCTACCGGACAGTCTGCCGGTGAGGCCGCAGCGCAGTTGAGTGCTGCCGGTTTTACTCAGGTTTCGGTATTGAAAGAAGGGATCAGTGGCTGGAATGGTGAAAACCTGCCGCTTGTTCGTGGAAAATAATGTCGCAGAGGTACTGACAATGGCAATAATCGATATTTACACTAAGCAGACCTGCCCGTTCTGCCACCGTGCAAAAGCACTGTTAGAGAAGAAAGGGGCTGCATTTAATGAGATCCCTATTGATGGTGATGCCGAAAAACGCGCCGGAATGATCGAGCGCAGCGGGCGAACCACAGTACCTCAGATTTTCATTAACGGAACACATATTGGCGGTTGTGATGACCTGTATGCCCTTGAGGCTGAACAGGGTCTGGACCCTTTATTACAAGCCTGATTTCCGGGCGGGACTACTTTCAACTTAACAGGACCAAGTACCATGTCAGAACAAAATAACAGTGAAATGACTTTCCAGATCCAGCGTGTCTACACTAAAGACATCTCTTTCGAAGCGCCAAATGCACCGCAGGTTTTCCAGAAAGAGTGGGAACCTGAAGTTAAACTGGACCTGGATACAGCATCCTCACAACTGGCTGACGGTATTTTTGAAGTCGTATTACGCGTCACCGTGACGGCGACAGTGGGTGAAGAAACTGCTTTCCTGTGTGAAGTACAGCAGGCGGGTATTTTCACTATCTCCGGCATTGAAGGAACTCAGATGGCACATTGCCTGGGTGCCTATTGCCCGAACATCCTGTTCCCTTATGCGCGCGAGTGCATTTCAGGTCTGGTGTCCCGTGGTACGTTCCCACAGCTGAACCTGGCACCGGTAAACTTTGATGCATTATTCATGAACTACCTGCAGGAACAGGAAGGTAGCGCTCCGCAGGAAGCCTGATGAATAGTCGTAGTGATTCTGTCAGTGTTATCGGTGCCGGTTCCTACGGCACCGCTCTGGCCATTACGCTGGCGCGTAATGGCCATCCGGTCGTTTTGTGGGGGCATAACCCGCACCATCTTGAACGTCTGCAGGCCGACCGTTGTAATACGGAATTTCTGCCGGATGTGACTTTCCCCGACAATCTGCTGATTGAGCCTTCTCTGGAAAAAGCGGTGGCGGCCAGCCAGGACATTCTGGTTGTGGTTCCCAGCCATGTCTTTGGTCAGGTGCTGAAGCAGATCCAGCCTTTGCTGGAAGCCGATTCCCGTCTGGTCTGGGCAACAAAAGGGCTGGAAAGTGAAACCGGAAGATTACTGCAGGATGTGGCGCGAGATATTCTCGGCCCGGCGATCCCGCTGGCTGTCATTTCCGGACCGACCTTTGCCCGGGAACTTGCCGCGGGGATGCCGACGGCTATAGCTCTGGCGTCTGCCAGTCCGGAATTTTCTGAAGCGTTACAACAGAAGTTGCATTGCGGAAAAAGCTTTCGTGTGTACAGCAACCATGACCTGGTCGGTGTACAACTGGGCGGTGCCGTGAAAAATGTGATTGCTATCGGGGCCGGAATCTCTGATGGTATAGGCTTCGGGGCGAATGCCCGAACGGCCTTAATCACTCGCGGACTGGCCGAGATGAGCCGCTTAGGTGTGGCGCTCGGGGCAGACCCGACCACATTTATGGGAATGGCCGGACTGGGCGATTTGGTACTGACCTGTACGGACAATCAGTCGCGTAACCGGCGTTTTGGTATGTTACTGGGCCAGGGGAACAGCGTCGATGTGGCAGAGAAAAGTATCGGCCAGGTTGTCGAAGGTTACCGAAATACTAAAGAAGTCAGAATACTGGCAGCCCGTACGGGGGTTGAAATGCCCATTACCGAGCAAATCTATCAGGTGCTGTATTGCGGGAAATCTGCCAGAGAGGCAGCCCTGTCTTTATTAGGCCGTGAAAGAAAAGATGAGAAAGAGGCGCTCTGAGCAACGCGCTGAATAGTATTCCATCACTAAGTCTTTAAGCGCCTGTCCGGGCGCTTTTTTATCGGGAGTTTAACGATGTCGTCTGAAGAGTTAGCGCAAATCTGGGAAAGCATTATTACGGAAGCCAGGAGTCTGGCGGAAGGTGAACCTATGCTTGCCAGTTTTTTTCATGCGACACTGCTTAAACACGAAAATCTGGGCAGTGCCCTGAGCTATTTGCTGGCCAATAAACTGGCTAATCCTATTATGCCGGCCATTGCTGTCAGAGAAATTGTCGAAGAAGCTTACCGTAAAGACCCGTCAATGATCTTCTCTGCCGCCCGGGATGTCACCGCGGTTCGTCAGCGTGACCCGGCCGTGGATAAATACTCTACTCCGTTATTGTATCTGAAGGGGTTCCATGCGCTCCAGGCTTACCGTATCGGTAACTGGCTATGGAAAGAGGGACGTCGATCGCTGGCTGTTTATCTGCAGAATGAAATTTCCGTCTCATTCGGGGTGGATATTCATCCCGCAGCGACTATCGGGTGCGGCATCATGCTGGATCATGCCACCGGTATTGTGGTCGGGGAAACGGCGATTATCGAAAATGATGTTTCCATTCTGCAATCTGTCACTCTTGGCGGAACCGGAAAAACCTGTGGTGATCGTCACCCTAAAATCCGCGAAGGGGTGATGATTGGTGCAGGGGCAAAAGTTCTGGGTAACATCGACGTCGGGCGGGGGGCGAAAATCGGTGCAGGTTCAGTCGTTCTGCAACCGGTACCGCCTCATACGACGGTGGCTGGGGTGCCGGCAAGGATCGTTGGCAGGCCCGCCAGTGAAAAACCAGCCATGGATATGGATCAGCATTTCAATGGCACTATCCCGGGGTTTGAATTCGGGGATGGTATCTGAATCCGGCGCATGCGGCGCCGGCTTTATTTACGCTTTAACCAGCGCCCCGGCATAGTCCAGCTGTCGCCAGGCCTCATAAACCACAACAGCCACTGAGTTTGATAAATTCATACTCCGGCTTTGCGGTACCATCGGGATACGTATTTTCTGCATCGCAGGTATACTTTCCAGTATTTCCGCAGGTAAACCACGGCTTTCCGGGCCAAACATCAGATAGTCACCTGCCTGCCATGCCACAGCACTATGGGCCGGAGTGCCTTTGGTGGTAAGCGCGAACAAGCGGGCAGGGTGTTCACTGTCGAGAAAGGCCTGATAATTTGCATGACGGCGGATAGCCGTAAATTCATGGTAGTCCAGGCCGGCACGACGCAGGCGTTTATCATCCCAGGTAAATCCGAGGGGTTCAATTAAGTGCAATGAGAAACCGGTATTCGCACACAGACGAATGATATTACCGGTATTCGGTGGAATTTCTGGCTCAAATAAGACGATATTAATCATAAAGGGCTCCCGCTCACGAGAGCCGCAGAATAACAAATTATTCGCGTACAGAGTATAACGGTAGCCAGATAGTCAGACGTAATCCGCCTAACGGACTGTCATCCGCTTTAACCCAGCCGTTATGCTGCTGCAATGCAGTATCGACAATTGCCAGTCCCAGACCTGTACCTCCGGATTCCCGATCTCTGGCTTCATCCGTACGATAAAACGGCCTGAATATTTGTTCTCTGTCCTCAGGACTTACGCCTGGCCCGTCGTCGTCCACATGGATAGTGATACCGGAACGGTCAACAGAGAACTCCACACTGATGTGTGAATGCGAATAACGCAACGCATTACGGATAATATTTTCCAGCGCACTCTCCAGGGCGTGAGGGTTGCCGTACAACGGCCATGGTCCTGGCGGATAGGGGATATCCATCTTTTTCCCCATTTGTTCCGCTTCAAACTGAGCGTCTTCCAGCACCCCGTTCCATAGCTGACTGGCTTTCATCGCTTCGCTGACCAGTGCATTGTTGTGCTGGGTACGGGAAAGCACTAATAAATCATTGATCATACCGTCCAGACGCTGGGCTTCTGTTTCAATCCGGGCAAGTTCCTTGCTCTCACCCGACCGACGGCGCAGGAGTGCGGTGGCCAGTTGCAGGCGTGTCAGCGGCGTTCTCAGCTCATGGCTGATGTCCGACAGTAATCGCTGCTGGGCCGTCATCATACGTTCAAGTGCACTGATCATCTGGTTAAAACTGGCGCCTGCGGCCAGGAACTCCTGAGGCCCTGATTCCAGTTCCGGGTGTTGCCTCAGGTTGCCCATGGCGACTTCGTCTGCGGCATACTTTAGTTTTCGGGCGGGTTTCGCCAGGCTCCATGCCAGCCATAACAGAAGCGGTGCACTGATCAGCATGGTAACAATCAGCAGCAACAGAGGCCGGTCAAACAGAAGGTTAATAAAGTCCAGCTGAGAACTGGTGGCCGGGCGAACCATATAGAGCTGGTAATTATCTTCACCATCCTGGACCGAAAAAGGCCCCACCATTTCTATACGGCCATAGGTTTTCTTTTGCGGATGATCAGCATTATCGGACTGGCCTATAAAATTACGGATAATCTGCATTTCATTGTGGCGGGCACCAATAACCCGACCTTCAGAGGTGACCAGCAGAAGGTGCTGGCCCGGCGGGGCCCATTTATCGATAGCCCGATAGAGCCTGCGCCACCACATAAGATCATTGGGTGGGTCCTGTGCCAATTCTGCTTCCACATGCTGCTCAATCATCACTCCCTGGCGCTGTTCGCTTTCAAGGAGGGATGTCATTTGCCGTGAGTCGAGTTTCGGCAGCATAAGAACCAGCATCAACACTAATGCCAGTGTTAACCAGAATATAGCGAAGATGCGGGTAGTTAAGCTGCTGATCATGAAGCGGATACCATCAGGTAGCCTCTTCCGCGCAGGGTTTTAAACCACGGATGACCGTCCAGACGTTCCGGAAGCTTACGCCGCAGGTTCGAGATATGCATATCAATGGCCCGGTCAAAAGGCGTCAGGCGTTTACCCAGCACTTCCTGGCTCAGATGCTCCCTGGAGACTACCTGGCCCAGGTGCTGCGCCAGTAAGTAAAGCAGTGTGAATTCAGTCCCTGTCAGTTCCAGCACCTCTTCACCAAAGCTCGCTTCCTGACGGCCAGGATTAAGTTTCAGCTGATCGACCTGTAATGCCGGAGAGGCGTTATCGGTATGTTGCTGCTCACTCCAGTTTGAACGGCGTAAAATAGCGCGGATCCTGGCCACCAGTTCACGGTCATTAAACGGTTTCGGTAAATAGTCATCTGCCCCCAGTTCCAGGCCCAGAACTCTGTCCAGCTCGCTGCCGCGGGCTGTCAGCATAATCACCGGGGTCTGGTGCTGCTGGCGGAGTTCTTTTAAGGTATCAATACCATTTTTCCGTGGCATCATGACATCCAGTAACAGCAGGTCAATGGAGTTATCCAGCAGAGACAGAGCCTTCTCGCCGTCATCCGCCACTATGATTTCAAAGCCTTCCATCTCGAGCAGCTCTTTTAATAAAGACGTCAGCTCACGATCATCATCAACCAGCAAAATTTTATTCATTATGGTTTCCTCCGCAGGAAAAATACCGTGTTCCATGGATGTCAGGTTGTCACTTTACGTAGTTTTACACCCCCTGACGGATGTTTGCAGCCACTCGATTACACTGGCTCTCGTTGGGTTGAGAAACGCCAGTTCATCTCCGGAGTCAAGGATGCGCCAACTTATTTTCGCCGCACTTTCGTCACTGGTTATTGCAGGTTACGCATCTGCACAAGACGAGCTGAAGGATCCGGCACCGTTCATGACGATGACTGCTGAGAGTATGACTGCTGATAGTATGGCGCAGAATCTTCAAAATCATATGTTTGATGGTATCGAATTAACAGAACAGCAGCGTCAGCAAATGCGGGACTTAATGTTTCAGGCCCGCCAGATGCAGCCGGAACTGTTTCTCAGCGAGATGATTCAGCAGTACCGCTTAGTGACTGCGCCCTATTTTGATGAAGCCGCAGTGCGTACGCAGGCCGAAAAAATGGCACAGAGATACGTGAGCGAGCAGGTAGAAATGGCCCGGGTTCGCCACCAGATGTTTACTTTGCTGACCCGCGGGCAGCAGGCTACCGTGCAAAAGAATTTTGAGTTACGCATTGATGATATGCGTGACGCCAGCCAGTTACCGTAACCAGCCGCGCTGATTACCGTAAAGCAGTACCAACAGTATGCCATACCCTTTTCCTTGCCATAGACACCATCCCTGTCTTCCCCCTCAGTCATGAGGGGTTTTTTTTGTCAGGTACTTAGAAAAAACCCCTTATAAATCAGACCTCCTTGCAACAGCCATAAGCAGTTACAAGAAGGATATAGCGTTACGGGTGTAGACAAGATGTAGACAACGTCGCGGGGTCTTCAACAGGTGTTGTTCAGTTCAGGTATGGTGCTTTTTGTTGAGTCGGTGACGCATGTAAAATCCCCCGATCAGTGCGCCGGTTATAACAGTCAGGGGAGCACCTATAACGAATAATGCCGTATTCTGATTCATTTCATCATTACTGAGTACGGGACCGTTAATTAACAGAGCGAGTCTGGGAAAACAGGCTACAAACGCCAGCAGGAACAGCATCCCTCCGATGAATGCTGATATGCTTATTTTTAACGCCTTCATCGCACTTTCCAAAACCAGATTTCTCTGGAGTTAAAAAAATCGCTGGCGACTCCTTCCACATGAAAACCCCATTGGATACGGAACCAGGTGAATCTTGCTGTCAGTCGTTCGCCGTTCCACAGGTCGATGTGATCGCCGGTGCGGTTAGCAAATATCTCATTTCCACGCCTCCAGAAATCTTTAAAGAATATGATCCCTCTCTCATTTCTCAAAACAGACTCAAAATTTTTAACTGTCACTTTTACCCAAGGGGCCATGCCATTGAACGGGCTAATCCGCAGGGCGTTAGCCAGTTCTTCAGCCCGCAATATATGTCCCTCTTTTTTGGGGTGATGCCAGCAGAACGCAGCTTTTAGTTTGGTAACATCGCAGCCACAACGGGCCAGTGCCGTACCCAGGCGGATAGCGCATTGATCATCAAAAGCTTTGAGGCCGTTAGGCAGGCGGCAAGGGTTTGCATCACCTTTAATTTCAGGATGGGCGTTCCATAAAGATTCAAACGATAAAGCCATAACGCAACTCCTGTAACGTTAAGTGTTTAGAGATCACGTATTAGCACAAAGTTTAAGCAAAAGAAAATCCCCGGCTCGCTGGGGATTTTTTCGAAGTGTAGTCAATATGTAGACGATTTATGGAACAAATCCTTTTATTCCATTTGGTTACATACTGGGTTTCTTCACCATCCCTGTCTTCCCCCTCAGTCATGAGGTTTTTTTTGTCCGTAATTTACTGACGGCTGAAGAGACTTGCCCGACGCATGGCGTGATGTACAGAATACCGGATAAGAAATCATGAGATGAAAAAAACCGTTTTTTCATCTGCAACCCTTGTTACACTGATAAAAAGTGAGCAGCAACAGGGAGGTATCTCTGCTTTCTGTCAGCGGATTACCCCGGCAGAAGCCGTTGCAGCCATTTACACAGTTCACTGTTTCTTGATGTCCAAACGTTCAGGAAGGTTTATGGTGAGTTCTTATGCCAGACTGGTGACGTCGGCAGCTATTGCTGCGACGGTGCTTGCGTGTGTGCTTCTGGTGGTTAAAACGATAGCCTGGTGGTATACCGGCTCGGTCAGTGTATTAGCGGCACTGGTCGATTCGCTGGTGGATGTTGCCGCGTCATTAACCAGTTTATTAGTTGTGCGTTACTCCTTACAGCCGGCGGATGATGACCATGCTTTTGGTCATGGTAAGGCCGAGTCTCTGGCGGCGCTTGCTCAAAGTATGTTTATCAGCGGGTCGGCGTTATTTTTATTTCTGACCAGTATTCAGCATCTCATCACACCCGGTCAGCTCAGAGCTCCGGTGATCGGGGTTGTCGTCGCGGTCTGCGCGCTGGCCTCCACCCTGATGCTGGTGCTGTTTCAGCGCTGGGTGGTCAGTAAAACCCAAAGTCAGGCTATCCGCGCCGATATGCTGCATTACCAGTCCGATGTCATGATGAACGGAGCGATTGCTCTGGCGCTGATCCTTAGCTGGCATGGTTTTTCCTATGCTGATGCTCTGTTTGCTTTCGGGATCGGTATCTATATCCTGATCGCTGCGATACGGATGGGATATGAAGCCGTTCAGTCTTTACTGGACAGGGCTCTGCCTGAAGACGATCGCCAGCAGATTATCAGGATAGTGTCCCAATGGCCGGGAGTCTGTGGCGCACATGATTTCCGAAGCCGGCAGTCAGGTGCCACGAAATTTATTCAGCTTCACCTTGAGATGGCCGATGATTTGCCGTTGAGAGTTGCCCATGATAGGGCCGATGCGCTCGAAAAAGCCCTGAAAAACCTTTTCCCGGGGGCTGATGTAATCATCCATCAGGATCCATCATCTTCAGTGATTGATGAAAAACGAGGCAGGTTTATTATTTAGCATAAATATCAAAATGTTAAATTTTGCAGCGGCCCGGAGAAACGTTATTATTGTGACGTCATCGCGTTGAGTGACCTGAATCAATCCGGTTATAAATGTTTGGTATATGATAGAACGGAATGAATTCTAATTTTCGGCGCTGACACAGATAATGGTCGCGTTGAGTGAAAAGATTAACCCTTAGTTTCAGACTATCCAGAGGTTGTCATGATCAAAAAAATCGGTGTATTGACCAGTGGCGGGGATTCCCCTGGCATGAATGCAGCTATCCGCGGTGTGGTCCGCGCCGGATTAGGAGAAGGGCTGGAAGTTTTTGGGATCTATGATGGCTACCTCGGATTGTATGAAGACAGGATGGTCAGCCTTGATCGCTATAGTGTCTCAGATTTGATTAACCATGGCGGGACGTTTCTGGGATCAGCGCGTTTTCCTGAATTCCGTGAAGAAGCGACACGTCTGATCGCCATGGAAAATATGAAGAAACGCGGGCTGGACGCGCTGGTGGTGATCGGTGGTGATGGTTCTTACATGGGGGCTAAACGGCTGACCGAGATGGGCTTCCCCTGCATTGGCTTACCGGGCACTATCGATAACGATGTGGCAGGCACAGATTATACCATCGGTTATCATACGGCTCTCGAAACCGTGGTTGAAGCTATAGACCGTTTACGGGATACCTCTTCGTCGCATCAGCGCATTTCTATTGTTGAGGTCATGGGTCGGCATTGTGGTGATTTAACTCTGGCGGCTGCGATTGCCGGAGGCTGTGAATTTTTTGTGATGCCGGAAATCCCGTATACCCGTGAAGAATTAGTGGCTGAAATTAATGCCGGTATTGCGAAAGGTAAGAAACATGCCATCGTTGCCATCACTGAACTTATCTGTGATGTCGGTGAGCTGGCACGCTATATCGAAAAAGAGACCGGCCGGGAAACCCGTGCGACGGTGCTGGGCCATATTCAGCGTGGCGGATCCCCCTGTGCTTACGACAGGATTCTGGCTTCGCGTATGGGGACTTATGCGATCGATCTGCTATTGCAGGGCTATGGCGGCCGTTGCGTCGGTGTGCAGAACGAGAAAATGGTTCATCACGATATTATCGATGCCATTGAGAACATGAAGCGTCCTTTCCGCAAGGATGTGCTCGAAACCGCCAAGAGATTGTATTAATTCAATAAGCTGCCGGCAGTTTTCTGCCGGCACGCATCTTTTATTCATTTGAGATATAAAAACGACTTTTTAGTTCTTTAAGTTATTTTTCCGGTTATGCCACCCTGTATCTATATAACCAGGGGGGCTAAAAATGAAGAAGTGGCATATTGGTCTGGCATTACTGATGGTTTCCGGAAGTACGCTGGCAAAAGATTATCAGTTGCTTAATGTCTCTTATGATCCTACCAGAGAATTTTATGAGCAATATAACAAAGCGTTCAGTGCTCACTATAAGCAGGAAACTGGCGATAATGTGATTATTCGTCAGTCACATGGTGGTTCCGGCAAACAGGCTGTATCGGTGATTAATGGTATCAGAGCCGATGTGGTGACTCTGGCACTGCAATCAGATGTGGACGCCATCGCCAATAGCGGCCGTATTAATAAAAACTGGATTACACGCCTTCCTGACAACTCAGCACCTTACACCTCAACAATTGTTTTCCTTGTCCGCAAGGGGAATCCGAAGCATATCCATGACTGGAATGATTTGATTAAGCCTGGTATTGCCGTTATTACTCCGAACCCGAAAACGTCCGGGGGGGCGCGCTGGAACTACCTGGCCGCCTGGGGCTATGCACTTGATCATAATCACGGGGATCAGCAGAAAGCCCAGGCGTTCGTTAAAGCGTTATATAAAAATGTTCAGGTTCAGGATTCCGGTGCCCGTGGTGCGACCAATACCTTCGCAGAACGCGGAATAGGGGATGTCCTGATCGCCTGGGAAAATGAAGCTTACCTGGCAAAGAATAAGCTGAAAGACCAGGATTTTGAAATTATCACCCCGAGCGAATCTATTCTTGCAGAGCCGACTGTCGCTGTTGTCGACAAAGTGGTTGATGAGCGTGGTACCCGTAAAGTTGCGGAAGCTTATCTGAAATATCTGTACTCCAAAGAAGGGCAGACGATTGCTGCCGAAAATTATTATCGTCCGCGTGATCCTCAGGTAGCGAAAGAGTTCGCATCACAGTTCAAGCCGATTAAGCTCTTTACGGTCGATGATAAATTTGGTGGCTGGCAGCAGGCTCAGAAGACACACTTCAGTGATGGCGGGACTTATGACCAGATCATGAAACAGTAACTATCACGGTAAGTGACTTTCCCCCTGATTGACGTAACATAGAGGCTCGATTAATCAGGGGGATAATGGAGATGAGTGTTTTTACTGGCAGAAAAAAACAATGGCTGAGCATCGCTATTGTAACTTTATTGGTTTTACTGACGGCTCTCTTTTTCCTGCACCGCAGAGTTCAGGATCACTCCGGGGTGCTATGGAAATTTGTCAGCCAGCAGTGTGTCCCGGATATGGAAAAAAATAATAATCCGGCACCTTGTAAAAAGGTGGATATGGCCGGAGGGTATGTGCTGTTTAAGGATCTTGTCGGTCCATTGCAATATCTGCTGATGCCGGTTAACAGGATCAACGGTATCGAAAGCCCGCTGTTACTGCAACCAGAGACACCTCACTTCTTCCTCGCCGCCTGGCGGGAACGCCATCTGCTGTCAGAAACCTATCATGCGCCTATCCCTGACGATGACCTGGCAATGACCATTAACTCTGCCTCCGGAAGATCGCAGAATCAGTTACATATTCATATGTCCTGCCTGCGTCCGGATATTGCCGCACAGTTAGCGAAATCATCATCCGGTTTCGGCCCTGAATGGCAGAAAATTACTCTGCTGTCACACCCGTATCAGGTCCGGACACTGAGCCAACAGGAGCTGGAGCAGGAAAGCGTCTTTATTCGTGTAGCGCATGAAATTCCCGGAGCATCGGGGCATATGGGTGATTACGGGCTTGCGCTGACGGCATTACCTGATGGTCGGTTAGTGTTACTGGCAGTGAAAGCAGCATTACTGAAAGGGAATACCGGGTCTGCTGAAGAGCTGCAGGATCATCAATGTTCGATACTGAAAACGGTTAGCGGTGCCTGAGGCACCGCTGTACTTTTCCGTTGCCGGACTAGCAGGCTTTTTTGGCTGCCGCAGCGGCATTGACGATCACGGCGAAAGCATCTGCTTTCAGTGACGCACCACCGACCAGCGCACCATCAATATCCGGCTGAGTGAAGAGCTCGGCCGCATTTTTATCGTTTACTGAACCGCCGTACTGAATGATGACTTGTTCCGCAATGGCTGCATCTTTCTTAGCGATATGCTGACGGATAAACTGGTGAATAGCCTGAGCCTGTGCAGGGGTTGCAGATTTACCGGTACCGATAGCCCAGATAGGCTCATAAGCAATGACCGCATCTTTAAACGCGTCAGCGCCCAGTGCATTCAGTACCGCATCGATCTGACGTGCGCACACTTCTTCTGTTTTACCGGCTTCATTCTCAGATTCAGTTTCGCCAATGCATAGCACCGGGATCAGTCCTGCTTCTTTTAATACAGCGAATTTTTTGGCGATGAACTCATCACTTTCTTTATGATAAGTACGGCGTTCTGAGTGACCAATAATGATATATTTTGCACCAATATCTTTTAACATCTCCGCAGAGATATCGCCGGTGAACGCGCCGGAAAGGTTAATGTCGACATTCTGTGCGCCGAGAGAAATATGGCTTCCTGAAAGGGCATGCTTCGCCTGATCGAGGTAGATCACGGGAGGGGCAATGGCAACATCGCAGCCATCAACACCCGATAATGCTTTACGCAGACCGTCGATCAGCCCGGCAGTCATTTGTTTGTTACCATTCAGCTTCCAGTTACCCATAACTAATGGATGTCGCATCATATCCTCCGCATTTACGCGATTCATTAAATACTACTGCCGTCAGGCAATGGCGTCTGTGAAACAGTATAAAGCTCAAATTTCTTCACTGCTTTGTTTTTCGTCATAAATCAGTGACAGATCAGGAACCCGGTAAAATAAGCCTCACAGGCTCGATTGCCAGCGTCAGTTCCCTGTCCCCCTGGTACGAAACGACATACCGTAAAGCACCCTCGGCATCGATATATCTGCCTTTTTCTTTACCGTTTTTTAATAATGAATCCAGCTTTTGCTGGCTTTCTTTAAGGGATAACTCGGGTGAAAAAAAGTGGATCAAAGCCATCATATAACCGGTCGCCTGGTCAAATGAGTGCTTATCTGTGCCCTTGTCAGGAGCAAGCCAGGTCATCTGAATCGTTTTAATTTTACCGCTGCCGGGTTCCAGGGCGGTGGAGGAGTAAAGAGTTTCATCTATCCGGCTGGCGGCCAGGATAACGGTATTTCCGTCATCTCCGGTATCGACGGTACGGTATTCGGGGAGCGGCATTTGCGGATTGACAGTATTAAAATTTTCCCTGAATTGCGCGATGGTATGGCTGAAAACCGGGGCGCCCGGGAGGACATACGGAGCTACCGGAGGAAGATCCTTCGCAAGGATACCCCCGGAAAACAGACAGAAAACCAGGCCATAATACGACCCGCGATAGACTCTTTTTTGTAGTTTTCTGAGGATGTTTTTCATCACTGAAGATTAATCCACCTGGTTTGTCGTGACAAAAGAAATATCTTTCCACTGCCGGATATCTTCCTGATACGCCGGCGTCAGGTTACCAGTACAACTCACTGGTGATATGGCCCGGTTTACGTCGCAGATGCGTTAACATTTTACGGGTGGACTTCAGTAAATCACGCGTGTCTCTGACCATCTGTGGATTACCGCATAACATAACATGGCTGGTCTCAGCGGAGAGTGACAGGCCGGTGGCATTTTCCAGCGCACCGCTCTCAATCAGTGCCGGTATCCGTCCATGCAGACTCCCTTCGCTTTCTTCACGGCTGACAACGGTTTGTATCTGTAATTTACCGTTGTATTTTGCCTCCAGCGCCTGCATTAACGGCAGATAACTTAAGTCTGCGGCATAGCGGGCCGCATGTACCAGCACAATGCGCCGGAAACGGTCCAGACCTTCCCCCTGCTGCAGGATTGACAGATAAGGGCCGATAGCCGTTCCTGTTGCCAGCATCCACAAGGTATCACAGTCCGGTATTTCATCGCAGACGAAGAAACCGGCGGCTTCCGTTGTCACCATCAGCGAGTCACCGGGCGCCAGGCGGTGCAATGACGGGCTCAGTTTACCGTCAGGGACATTCACCAGATAAAACTCAGCCTGCGGATCATCCGGGGCATTCACATACGAGTAGGCCCGCTGGACCCGTTCGCCATCAATTTCCAGAGCCAGCTTTGCAAACTGTCCGGCAACAAAAGGTTTGACCGGTGCCTGTACGACCAGACTAAATAATGCCTCTGTCCAGTGTGTGACAGAAATGACTTTACCTTCACACCATTCGGCCATAGGTTGCTCCTCTGAGTTCAAGACAATAAATGACAGACCCATCATCCCTTTGATGGTGCCGGTTTTCCACCCTTAGCGCAGGCGAAAGCTCATATCGACAAACGCTGACCGCGGTCAGGGGGAATGCCGCATTTATGCCGGGGTTGTTAATACTCGTCTGCAGGCCGGTCAGCACAGAGATATTCCCGCAAGGATTAGGATAACGGTGGCAGATGAGCCCCCCGGGGAAGGACGTGCTCATCTGCCCCCGGCAGGATGCTACCGTTGAGGCTGGCGGTCGAGCCGGTGGATCGACTGAATACGACGAACAGTCCCGCTTTTCCCCCGGATGAGCAGGGTTTCGCTGGTGGCCATATTTCCTTTCCGGGTGATCCCCTTCAGCAGGTCACCATCGGTGATACCTGTCGCTGCAAAGATCACATCATCGTCATGGACCATCTGCGATAGCGTCAGCTTCCGGTTTGCTTCAATGCCCATGCTGGCACAGCGTGATAATTCCTTTTCACCGGCCAGGCGGTTTTCTTCATTGTCTTCTTTGACATGATGGCGGGGCAGTAATCGGGCCTGCATATCTCCGCCAAGTGCACTGATCACCGCAGCAGAAATGACACCTTCCGGAGCGCCGCCAATGCCATACATCACATCCACTGCCTGGTCCGGCATGCAGGTCAGGATAGAGGCAGCCACATCTCCGTCAGGGAAGGCATAGACCCGCAGGCCTGCCTGATGGAGTTCCCCGATCAGTTCCTGATGCCGTGGCTTGGCTAAGACGGCTACGGTCAGTTCGGATAAGGGCTTCTGTAATGCGTGCGCGATCCGGGCCAGGTTCACGTCGAGTGGCAGGTCGAGGTCAATACAGCCTTTAGCACCGGGCCCGGTGACCAGCTTTTCCATATACATGTCAGGTGCATGCAGAAAAGCCCCTTTATTCCCGATTGCCATGACAGTCAGTGCATTGGACTGTCCCATCGCGGTCATTCGGGTACCTTCGATAGGGTCTACGGCAATATCGACTTCATCACCGTGTCCGCTACCGACCTGCTCGCCTATATAGAGCATTGGCGCTTCATCGATCTCGCCTTCACCAATAACAATCTGACCACGAATATCCAGGGAGTTAAGCGTACTGCGCATGGCATTAACGGCTGCACCATCCGCAAGGTTTTTATCGCCACGTCCAAGCCAGTGATGGCCCGCCAGGGCCGCGGCTTCTGTAACGCGGGCGAATTCGAGGGCTAATTCTCGTTTCATTGTCGGTTTTATCTGCAGAAAAAGGTCAGGTAGTGTACCACAGGCAGGAGGTCGGAAATTTACAACTGATGGCCCGCAGTCCAGCGGCGGGCCATCAGTTAACGGGCTTTAGTCATTAAACTTCTTTTTCATCTTCCCAGCTACGGGCTCGGGAGACGGCTTTTTTCCAGCCGGCATAACGATAATTACGCTCGGTCGTTTCAATAGAAGGGCGGAACTCACGCTCAATAACAGATTTTTCACGCACTTCATCCAGGTCTTTCCAGAAGCCAACGGCCAGACCGGCCAGGTACGCTGCACCTAATGCGGTAACTTCCCGTACTTCCGGACGCTCTACCCTGGCACCAAGAATATCGGCCTGGAATTGCATCAGGAAGTTATTCGCGACAGCCCCTCCGTCAACACGTAATGACTTTAACTGCGTCCCGGCATCATTTTGCATCGCTTCCAGGACATCACGGGTCTGGAAAGCAATAGACTCAAGCGTTGCACGGATAATATGGTTAGCATTCGCACCGCGAGTCAGCCCGAAAATTGCACCACGGGCATAGGGATCCCAGTAGGGCGCGCCCAGTCCGGTAAATGCCGGGACCATGTAGACGCCGTTAGAATCTTTAACCTTGGTCGCAAAGTATTCCGAGTCCAGAGCATCGTTAAAGAGATTCAGCTCATCCCGCAGCCACTGGATAGATGCACCGCCGATAAATACCGCCCCTTCCAGAGCATAGTTCACTTCTCCGCCAGGACCACAGGCGATAGTTGTCAGTAATCCGTGTGTTGAGGTGACTGCTTCTTTACCGGTGTTCATCAGCATAAAGCAGCCCGTACCATAGGTATTTTTGGCCATGCCCGGCTGAACACATAACTGGCCGTAAAGCGCGGCCTGCTGATCCCCGGCAATACCTGCGATTGGAATACGGGTACCCCCTTTGCCCCCGATGTTTGTCTGGCCGTAAACCTCTGAGGAGGCTTTGACTTCAGGCAGCATCGCGCGTGGGATGTCCAGGATATCCAGCATTCTGTCATCCCACTGCAGTTTATGGATATCAAACATCATAGTTCTGGAAGCATTGGTATAGTCAGTGATATGTACCCGACCCTGGGTCATTTTCCATACCAGCCAGGTATCCACGGTACCAAACAGGAGTTCGCCCTGTTGCGCCCGCTCACGTGCCCCTTCTACATTATCCAGAATCCACTTCACTTTGGTGCCTGAGAAGTAAGGGTTAATCACCAGTCCGGTTGTCTCCCTGATGTAATCCTCAAGGCCCTCTTTTTTGAGTTTTGAACAATAATCAGCAGTTCGCGGATCCTGCCATACAATGGCGTTATACACGGGTTTACCGGTTTTTTTGTCCCAGATGATGGTGGTTTCACGCTGGTTAGTGATACCGATAGCCGCAATCTGATCAGAACGGATATCGGCATGAGCTAATACTTCCACCAGGGTTGAACTTTGTGATGCCCAGATATCCATCGGGTCATGTTCTACCCAGCCGGTTTTCGGATAAATTTGCGTAAATTCACGCTGTGAGACTGCAATGATATTGGCATTGTGGTCAAGAACGACAGCACGTGAGCTGGTGGTTCCCTGATCCAGTGCGACAATGTATTTATTCCCGGCGTTAGTCATAATTTTTTTCCTGATGAAATCACTGAGGTTTACGCTTTACGCTGTTCAGAGCGTGGCTGAGCTTCTTCTGATGTTGTCGTTGCCGAAAGCGGAGTATTCACGGGTAAATAACGACCGATAAAATTACGGTAGATAAAAGCCCCTAAACTTGCGCCGACCAGAGGCCCGAAAACAGGAACCAGGAAATAAGGGATAGATTGTCCGCCAGTGAATGCGACTTTCCCCCAACCTGCCAGCGCGGCAAACACTTTAGGACCGAAGTCACGGGCCGGGTTCAGGGCGAAGCCAGTCAGTGGTCCCATCGCGGCACCGATAATCGCTACCAGTAAGCCAATTAATAACGGCGCCAGTGGTCCGCGCGGTAATCCGTTGCCATCGTCAGTCAGTGCCATAATGACAGCCATTAATACAGCGGTGATAACCAGCTCGACGAAAAAGGCCTGAGCAACATTGATATGCGGGCTGGGATAAGTGGAAAAAATGCCCGCCAGATCCAGACTGGCCACACTGCCCCGTACCATCTGGTGGGTTTGTTCAAAATCGATAAACAAGCTGCGGTACATCGCATACACCAGGGCAGCGGCACAGAACGCCCCCGCGACTTGTGCGATAATATAAGGGATAACTTTACGACCTTCAAAGTTGCCAAACAGGCAAAGGGCAACGGTGACGGCGGGATTAAGGTGCGCGCCAGAGATACCCGCACTCACATAGACGCCCATAGAGACGGCCAGACCCCAGACAATACAGATTTCCCATTGTCCGAAGCTGGCACCTGCCAGTTTCAATGCAGCCACACATCCGGCACCAAAAAACAGAATCAAACCGGTGCCGATGAATTCGGCTATGCATTGCCCTGTCAGTGTGTTTGTTGTTTGACTCATGATGAGTTCCTTCAGTGAGATTAAATTTATCGGTGTTATGTGTCCGCTCCCTGAACCCTCCGACTTTTCTTGTAGGGCTGATGTAAACTTATCGTTAACGAGCAAAAACGATAAATACCGAACTTAAAATTTGTGTTCTGTGTCAAAAAAAATGAGCGAATGCGAGTATTTTGTTAACGTGATGGTCGCCGGGAGAGAAAGAGGTCTGGCCTTGCTGATGTTTTCCCGGTATGTTTTCCCGGAAATACCAATTATTTTCACCGAAAATTGTTACAGACTGCTCCGGAAATCACCAGGTAACTGGACTTGCTTAATCAGGCTTCATACAATCAGATGATTGTTGCCTGCTACAGGAATTTTACAGGGTTTGTAGGGTTGTGGCTGGCACATCAACGCCTTGCGATCTATAGGAGAGGTTATAAAAATGTCATTTGAAATGTTCGAAAAACTGGAAGCAAAAGTACAGCAGGCGATTGATACTATCACCCTGTTGCAGATGGAAATTGAAGAACTGAAAGAACAGAATAATACTTTAAAGCAGGAATCGTTGCAGGTTGCCGGCAACCATGACTCTTTAACTCGTGAAAACCAGCAGCTAAAAGAAGAACAACAGCAGTGGCAGGAGCGTCTGCGAGCTTTGTTGGGAAAAATGGATGAGGTTTAATTCTGTAATGGAATGAACCGTGAATCGGGTGCCGGGGCACCCGTTTTGCCAGACAGGTCAGACTTCTTCCGTTGCCCCTAACGGGTTCTCCGAAAGAATGATGCCGGTGTTATCTGCGTAGAGATAATCGCCTGAGAAAAAGGTTACTCCGCCAAAATTGACGCGAATATCGCTTTCTCCGATGCCTTCACCTGCGGCTCCTGCCGGGATAGCAGCCATCGCCTGGATACCGATATCGAGTTCTTCCAGCTCGTCAACCTGACGTACCGAGCCATAAACAACAATACCTTCCCATTCATTCTGCGTCGCAAGCTGAGCAAGTTGCGCATCAATTAATGCACGCCTGACAGAGCCTCCGCCATCGATTAACAGCACACGCCCCAGTCCATTCTCTTCGAGCAGATCATAGATCAGGCCATTGTCTTCGAAGCATTTGACGGTCGTGATCTGACCACCAAAAGAAGTGCGCCCGCCAAAGTTTGAAAACAAGGGTTCTACAACATTCACTTCTTCATGGTAAATATCACACAGTTCAGAGGTATCGTATTTCATAGCCGTATCATCTGGTTGCCAGAGGTAAGGAAAGTATATCGTGTTCTGTCCACGGATAGCAAAAAGCATCCAACGTTATTGACGGTGACAGCATAAAAGCAGGGCAGACTCGTCAACAGGGGACTGTATACAGCATAAGGAATTGCTGAAAGCAGGGGGGCTGGATATCACTCAGGGGGTAAAGATAACCCCCTGAGTGATAAAGACCTCTGCCTCCTGAGAGGCTGAGGTCTGAAGGCAGAACATATAAACTACAGGATGAAGCGGCTCAAATCCTCATCAGCCACCAGTTTATCCAGGTGTTCGCTGACATAGCTCGCATCAATGGTCACGGTATCGCCCGGACGTTCGCTGGCATCAAAGGAAATATCTTCCATCAGGCGTTCCAGCACGGTGTAAAGACGACGGGCACCAATGTTTTCTGTTGTTTCGTTAACCTGCCATGCGGCTTCTGCGATACGACGAATACCATCATCGGTGAACTCTATAGTCACCCCTTCGGTAGCCATTAACGCTTTATACTGAACAGTGACTGAAGCACTTGGTTCGGTCAGGATACGTTCAAAATCATTCACTGTCAGCGCCTGAAGTTCAACGCGGATAGGTAAACGCCCCTGCAGTTCAGGGATCAGATCCGACGGGCTGGCAACCTGAAATGCGCCGGAGGCAATAAACAGAATATGATCAGTTTTCACCATGCCATGCTTAGTCGATACCGTACAACCTTCGACCAGTGGCAGTAAATCACGCTGTACCCCTTCACGTGAAACATCCGGCCCTGAGGATTGTCCGCGCTTACAGATTTTATCGATTTCGTCGATAAATACGATGCCATGCTGTTCAACGGCATCGATAGCTTCCTGCTTCAGTTCTTCCGGGTTGATCAGACGGGCAGCTTCTTCTTCAATCAGCAGTTTCAATGCTTCTTTAATTTTCAGCTTACGGGACTTCTGTTTTTGTCCCCCCAGGTTCTGAAACATGGATTGCAGCTGGCTGGTCATCTCTTCCATGCCAGGAGGGGCCATGATTTCAACGTCCATCGGTGATGCAGCAAGATCAATTTCGATCTCTTTATCATCCAGCTGGCCTTCACGCAGTTTTTTGCGGAAAGACTGACGTGCTGCTGAAGGTTCACCCGATTGTTCAGGCTGCCCCCAGTTATTTTTGGCCGGTGGGATCAGCACATCCAGAATGCGCTCTTCCGCCTGTTCTTCGGCCCTGACTTTATTGCGTTCGATAGCCTGACTACGGACCATCTTGATCGCTGAGTCCGTCAGATCGCGGATAATCGAATCCACTTCTTTACCGACATAACCGACTTCGGTGAATTTTGTCGCTTCTACTTTGATAAATGGTGCGTTGGCCAGCTTGGCCAGGCGACGGGCGATTTCGGTTTTACCGACACCGGTCGGACCGATCATCAGAATATTTTTAGGTGTCACTTCATGGCGCAGCTCTGCTTCCAGCTGCATACGACGCCAGCGGTTACGCAGGGCGATGGAGACAGCGCGCTTAGCACCATCCTGACCAATGATGAACTTATTCAGCTCACTGACTATTTCGCGGGGAGTCATTTCAGACATATAAAAAATCCTTACGTCCTGGACGTCAGTTCTTCGATAGTGACGTTATGGTTGGTATAGATACAAATATCACCCGCAATTTCCAGCGCTTTCCCGGTAATATCTTTGGCACTGAGCTCTGTATTTTCCAGCAGAGCGCGGGCAGCTGCCTGTGCGTAAGGGCCACCGGAACCAATAGCAATCAGATCATTTTCGGGCTGGATAACATCACCGTTACCACTAATGATGAGCGATGCATTTTCGTCAGCCACCGCGAGGAGGGCTTCCAGACGGCGAAGCATACGGTCGGTACGCCAGTCTTTTGCAAGTTCTACGGCAGCTTTGACCAGGTGGCCCTGATGCATTTCCAGTTTACGTTCAAACAGCTCAAATAATGTGAAGGCATCGGCAGTGCCTCCGGCAAAACCAGCAATGACCTTATCGTTATACAGACGACGTACTTTTTTGACGTTGCCTTTCATTACGGTGTTGCCAAGCGTGGCCTGGCCGTCACCACCAATAACTACCTGGCCATTGCGTCGAACACTTACAATCGTTGTCACGGGCCACCCCTTTTAACAGTGAAAAAAAGACTCCGCGCAGTGCGCGGAGTGACTTAATGGGATATATGGGGGGGATGGAAATGTTTTCAACCCCTGAAAGGGAGAGTTATACAGTTTGCGTGCCCTGACCCACGGAGCTGTCTGACGATACTTTCTACTTTCGTATAGTCTGAATAAGGGCCTATCACGACCCGGTTCCAGCCCCCACCGATGGTAATCCGGCTTTCAAACCCTTCGAAGGCGAGAGAGGCCCGGGCAGATTCAGCCTGTGCTGTCCCCTTAAAGGAGCCACACTGTATCAGCCAGCGTTTTCCGGAAGCAGCAGCCGTCTGTTTTTCCTGCTCCCGTGGGGTCGCGGCCGGGGGAACGCTTTGTGAAGGTGTTGCCGCCGTTATGGGGGCCGCCGCCTGAGGCTGGCGCTCGGGACGTTGCTGACGCTCTGCCTGCTGCTGGCGTTCGAGACGTTGCTGGCGTTCCGCTTGCTGCTGTCGGGCTAACTGTTGTTGGCGCTCCAGTCGTTGCTGGCGTTCTGCACGTTGTGTCTGCTGCAGTTGCTGTTGTTGCTGATAATTTTGTTGTTGCTGGTAACTCTGTTGCTGCTGATAACTCTGTTGCTGGCGTAAGGTCTGTTGTTGTTGTGCCGGCGTTTGCTGATTCCAGGGCACTTCGTTCAGCTGTGTCGGTTGCTGACGCATGTCTTCAGCCATTTGATCCAGCAGCTGACGTTGTTCATCGGTGAGTTGAGTCTGCGATCGGATTTCCCCGCCAGCGGTGGGTTCTGTCGGCACGGCCACAGTCGTCTGCTGATCTTCCAGCTCTTTTATGTATTTCCAGCGCTCTTCAGGTTTAGGCGGTAAGCCCGTACCGGCATTTTTATGCGGAACAACTTCCTGTAACTCTTCTTTTTTATGGTGAGCGATAAACCACAGCCCCCCGATAAAACTCACCAGTACGGCCACAGCGAGTACGATAATCAGTGGGGGAAATCCTGAGCTGGATGGTTTCTTTTTGCTCCGGGAGGTGTTTTTTTTGCGTTGCGTCCCTGTTGAACGCCCGCGGCCTACATAGTCTCTTTGTGCCACATTCGTTCCGATAAGTTGAAAAATCAGCCTGCCGGGCGAATCGCCCGAAGTATTATTCATTGGCAATAATGCCCCCATTTTACTCAAGGGGATGAACTTTGACCAGTAAACTCTGCATCAGGCGTTGACTGAAAATAAGCAGATATCGCTGCGAACTCCCGGCTATCTGGCGGGTGTTAATGTCGAGTCACGGACAGTCAGACTGGCTTCCAGCAACCGCGACCCGCTGTTGACCCGTTTTCCCTGAATAATTTCTATCAGTAATGTGGCTGCCTCACACCCGATGCGAAAACGCGGCTGGGTCACGGTGGTCAGAGGCGGGTGGCTGTACTGCGCTGCATCTATATCATCAAAACCAATGACTGAAAGTTGTTCAGGTACACGGACTCCCATCACGGAGGCCTGGTGTAACACGCCCAGTGCCATCAGGTCATTGTGGCAAAAAATAGCCTCAGGGGGATCAGGTAATTGCATCAGATAGGTCAGCGCATCGCAGCCGGACGAAAATGAGAGATTTCCGCGTGCCAGATAACGGGGTTCCACCGGAATATTACGGCGGTTTAATGCCTGAATATATCCCTGCCGCCGGTAACGGCAGTGCGACAGGGTGTCCGGGCCAGTGATACAGGCAATTTTCTTTAACCCTGCGTCGAGTAACCAGCTTACGGCATTAAAGGCGGCGGTCAGGTTATCAATATGGACCGTCGGGAACGCGAGGTCGGCAGAAAATTCATTGGCCATCACCAGGGGAGGTAATTGCTCGCGGCACGAGAGTTCGGATAACACCGGTACCTGAGACCCCAGTAAGAGCAATCCGTCTGTCTGGCGGCTCAGAATTTTGTCCGGAAAGCTGACTTCCTGTAAATTCTGGTGAGCGCAGTCAGCGGTCAGTACCAGATAGCCTTCTGCTGCCGCAGTAACCTCAATACCGCGGATAATTTCATGAAAGAAAGGATCACAGATATCCGGTACCAGAATTAACAGGGTTCCGGAGTCATTGTTTTTCTGATAACGGGGATTAACGGGGGAGGAATAACCCAGCTCATTCATCGCTTGCATGACTTTGCTTCGGGCAGAAGAAGAGACTTTATCCGGAGAGGTTAAGGTCCGTGAAACCGTGGCGGTAGATACACCGGCTTTTTTTGCGACATCTTTCATGGTGGTACGGTATGAAGGCAGGTTATCTTCCACAGCTCAGGCTCCCGATATAACATTCATTATCGTTGGGGCAGCCAGTCCTGCCCGGTTCTATTGTTAGCAGAATATGGGCGAAGACTGTTATCTGATTTGTAATAAAAACGGGGGTTTGTTGATTATTCGCGTACGTGACCGCAAAGATATCCGCTCTGCTCAGCTTTCAGTCGGATCAATATCCAGGGTCCATTTGACCTTCCGCATTAACGGCAAGGTCAGCACTAAAGGCATTGAGTGTTGCAGTATCCGTTGTAACTGCTTACGGGAGGGGTGTTGTAATAATAGCTGCCATCTCCAGCGACCGTTACGTTTAGCCTGAAGTGCCGGTACCGGCCCCATGATCCAGAAGTTTTCATCCTTCAGCGGAGTGCTTTCTAGTAAATTTCTTAATTGTAATAGCGCATTCTCCGCCTGCTGAGGATCAAAATCCTCCGCGCGAAACACGGCATGGCTGGAAAACGGTGGCAGACTCAGTTGCTTACGCTCCTGCAACGTCTGGCGGGCAAACGAGAAATAGCCCTGATATAGCAAGGTATGCAGCAGCGGATGTTCCGGATGGTGGGTCTGTAAGACGACTTCCCCTTGCTTCCCGGCCCTGCCAGCCCGGCCGGCAACCTGGGTATATAACTGCGCGAAGCGTTCTGTCGCACGAAAATCCGCAGAGAAAAGAGCACTGTCGACATCCAGTAAAGCGACCAGTGTGACATCCGGGAAATGGTGGCCTTTCGCCAGCATTTGTGTTCCGGCCAGAATACGTGCACCGCCCTGATGGATATCATCTAGATGCTGCTCCAGGCTCCCTTTTCTGCTGGTAGTATCACGGTCGATTCGGGTGACCGGGATTTCCGGGAACAGGGCTTTCAGCTGTTCTTCCAGTTGTTCTGTTCCCATACCGACCGGCATCAGGTGCGTCGAGCCACATCCCGGGCACTGATGGGGGATGGGGCGCTGACTATCACAATGGTGGCAACGCAGCGTGCGATTTTTCTGGTGAAAGGTGTAGTAACGTTCACACCGCTGGCACTCTGCCAGCCATCCGCAATCGTGGCAGAGCAGGGCGGGAGCATATCCGCGGCGGTTAAGGAACAATAAGACCTGGTTATTGGCGCTCAGGTGCTGACGAACTTTATGGATCAGGGCCGGAGATAACCCGGATTGCAGGCGAACCGACTTCAAATCAATCAGTTGCTGCTGCGCCTGACGTGCATTTCCGGCACGCTGTGTCAGCGTTAGCTGATGATATTTACCTGTCGTGACATTATGCAGCGTTTCCAGCGCAGGCGTAGCGGAACCCAGAATAATGGGAATATTTTCCTGATGGGCGCGGAACACAGCCAAATCCCTGGCGTGATATCGCCATCCTTCCTGCTGCTTATAGGAACTGTCGTGCTCTTCATCAATGATGATCACCCCGGGCCTGGCCAGCGGGGTAAAAAGTGCGGAACGGGTGCCGATGACAATGGCCGACTCTCCCCGGCGGGCACGTAACCAGACATTTAAGCGTTCAGTATCGTTGAGGGCGGAATGGAGCACATCCACCGGCGCATGGAAACGTTCGCGAAAGCGGGATATGGTCTGAGGTGTCAGTGCGATTTCCGGCACCAGCACCAGGGCCTGTTTTCCCTCAGCCAGAATATTTTCAATCACACTGAGGTACACTTCTGTTTTACCCGAACCGGTGATACCGGCCAGTAACCAGGCGGAATACCCGCTATCCTGGCTACGGATAGCGCCGACAGCCGTTGCCTGCTCAGTGTTCAGACGCAGTCGCTCACCGTTGAGCCGGTATGACTGCCGCCAGTCTGTCAGTTCTGCAGCCCGTTCAGTCAGTTCACAAAGCCCTTTTTTACGCAGTGCCTGTAATACCGGGTCACTCAGGTCATGCTGGCCGAGTTCATGACGTGCGATGGGACCATTCCGCAACAGGGCGAGTGCCTGCTGTTGCTTCACCGCACGTTTCAGGCTCTCCGGGACGGTGGCTTTACCCTGTTCGGTGATCCGCCATTGCCAGACTGCGGGCAATGCGGCCTCGCGACCCTGGCGCAGTAATACCGGTAATGCATGAAAGAAAACCTCGCCGATCGGATAATGGTAATAACCGGCTGCCCAGTTCAGTAAACACCACATCGTATCGGTAAAAAGCGAGCTCTCATCGATCACGGCATCAATGGATTTCAGTTGCTCTTCAGGCAGATCACTTTTATCCCTGATTGCATGCACAATCCCGGTCATTTTCCGGTGCCCGAACGTTACTTTCACCCTGCTGCCGACAACAGCAGTACGCTCAGCCAGGGGGCGGTAATCAAACAGCCGTGGCAGAGGAACAGGTAATGCAACCTTAAGGACGGGCATTCAGGCACTCCGGCAGATCAGTGGATAAAAAGGGTAGTGTACACGGTGGGGGCTTTCCCTGGTATGGGGTTTTATTTGCATAGTTCCGGCGAACTTCTGTATAATATAGCGCCTCTGTTGCCTGAAAGGTGGCAGGGAACTAAAAAAAACATTCTTTTTTAACCGCGTGTGGTGCTGTGCAGGTTCGCCTGGCACGGAGAGCGACACGGCCTTCTACTGAGGTTCTCCCATGAAAAAAGGTATTCACCCGGAATATAATGCTGTAACCATTACCTGCTCTTGCGGTAACGTTATCAACACTCATTCTACTATTAACCACGATGTAAACCTGGACGTTTGTGGTAAATGCCACCCGTTCTATACTGGTAAGCAGCGTGTTGTTGATACCGGTGGTCGTGTTGAGCGTTTCAACAAGCGTTTCAGCATTCCTGGTTCAAAATAAGTTTCTGACAGACGAGTCTGAAGATTCGGATGTTAAAAAACCCGGCATTGCCGGGTTTTTTTTAACCTTTTTTTCGTGGCGAAGCGCCTGCTGCGGGTGATTTCCCCGGATCAGTATTCCCATTTGTCCGGGTCGATGCCCATTTCACGCATAATGACTTTTGCCACTTCCGGGATCTCATCACTGCGTTCTTTCCGTAAATCATTGTCATCCGGTAACGGTTGGCCGGTAAATGCATGCAAAAAAGCCTCACACAACAGTTCACTGTTGGTGGCATGGCGCAGGTTATTTACCTGACGACGGGTCCGCTCATCAGTCAAAATCTTAAGCACTTTCAGAGGGATAGAGACGGTAATTTTTTTTACCTGCTCGCTTTTTTTGCCATGCTCAGCATAAGGGCTGATATATTCGGCATTCCATTCAGCCATGGGGTACCTTAATTAATAAAAAGTTAACTTGCCGGGATTCTGCTAATTATGCCAGATATCTCGTTTATTTTTGTCTTTGCGGGAAAATACTCACCCGGAATGTGACAATTGTAGCGGAATCTGGCCGACCAGTATAATTTTAGCGTTTCCGGGACCGTAGCTCAATCTACACCCATAGACATTTGGAAGTCTAGATGTATTGACGTCTAATTTGCAGGTGGTATTCTGTGCACACATTCTCTCTTTCAGTGAAAAGACGCCATGACGACACCTAAGCAAGCGACCATTGCCGTACGCAGCGGATTAAATGATGATGAGCAATATGGTTGTGTAGTACCCCCTATCCACCTTTCCACGACTTATAACTTTACTGACTTTAATCAGCCAAGAACTCATGACTATTCCCGTCGTGGTAATCCGTCGCGTGATGTCGTCCAGAATGCGCTTGCCGAACTGGAAGGAGGTGCCGGGGCCGTCATGACGAATACCGGGATGTCTGCTATTTTACTGGTAACCACGGTGTTTCTGAAACCCGGTGATTTGCTGGTGGCTCCCCATGATTGTTATGGCGGCAGCTACCGCCTGTTAGAAAGCCTGCATAAACGCGGTGCATTCCGGGTGAAATTCATTGATCAGGGAGATGAACAGGCACTGGCCGCGGCGATGGCCGAAGGTCCGAAACTGGTCCTGATTGAGACGCCGAGCAACCCGCTATTGAGAGTCGTGGATATCGAGGCCATCAGCCGTGCAGCAAAAGCGGCAGGAGCCATTACAGTCGCCGATAACACTTTTATGAGCCCGGTATTGCAGAGTCCGCTTGAGCTTGGTGTGGACGTCGTTCTGCATTCCTGTACCAAATATCTGAACGGGCATTCGGATGTGGTTGCAGGCACCGTTATTGCAAAAGATCCTGACCTGGTCACGGAGCTGGCATGGTGGGCCAATAATATCGGCGTGACCGGCTCAGCATTTGACAGCTATTTACTGTTACGCGGATTACGGACCCTCGGTCCCCGTATGGCAGCCGCGCAGCGTAATGCGCTGGCGATTGTCGAGGCATTAAAAAAACAGCCTCTGGTCAAAAAACTTTATCATCCTTCCTTACCGGAAAATGCCGGTCATGACATCGCGAAACGTCAGCAACGTGGATTCGGTGCGATGCTTAGCTTTGAGCTGGAGGGGGATGAACAGACGGTACGTACTTTTCTGAAAGCACTGAAACTCTTTACTCTCGCAGAGTCTCTCGGAGGCGTGGAAAGCCTGATTTCTCATACGGCCACCATGACACATGCAGGGATGTCTGCAGAAGCGAGAGCAGCGGCAGGAATTTCTGATACATTATTGCGTGTATCTGTAGGTATTGAAGACCATGAAGATTTAGTCGCTGATCTGGAAAATGCATTCCGGGTGGCAGGCAGGGGGTAAGAATGACAATTTCATCAGACTGTGTGGCGTCCGAAGTGAGGCAACTGCATAAATTCGGAGGCAGCAGCCTGGCGGATGTAAAATGCTATCAGCGTGCTGCTGATATTATGGCGGAATACAGCAAGCCCGGTGATTTGATGGTGGTGTCTGCTGCAGGCAGTACGACCAATCAGCTGATCAGCTGGCTGCAGCTCAGCCAGACCGATCGTCTGTCAGCACACCAGGTACAGCAGAATTTGCGCCGTTTCCAGACAGGGCTGATGAACAATCTCTTACCCGCAGCGGTGGCCGGCGCGTTGGTTCAGGAATTTATTCGAGATCTTGAACGACTGGCCGTACTACTGGATGGGCCGATCACTGAAGCTGTGTACGCCGAGGTGGTTGGCCACGGTGAAATCTGGTCAGCACGGCTGATGTCAGCGGTACTAACACAGCAGGATCTTCAGTCAGGCTGGCTGGATGCGCGCGAATTTTTATTGGCTGAACGTTCTGCTCAGCCGGAAGTGAAGGAAAGCGAATCACGGCAGTTACTGTTACAGCAACTGGCCGGGTATCACGGACAACGGGTGGTGATCACCGGTTTTATTGCCCGCAACCAGGCCGGTGAAACGGTTCTGTTGGGGCGTAATGGCTCTGACTACTCGGCGACACAAATCGGTGCGCTGGCAGGGGTCAGTAAAGTCACCATCTGGAGTGATGTTGCCGGGGTATACAGTGCCGACCCGCGTAAGGTTTCTGATGCCTGTCTGTTACCGTTACTGAGGCTTGATGAAGCCAGTGAACTGGCCAGACTGGCCGCCCCGGTATTACATACCCGTACCTTGCAGCCGGTTTCCGGCAGTGATATTGAACTGGAGTTGCGCTGCAGTTATCAGCCAGACCTGGGGTCGACGCGCATTGAACGCGTGCTGGCATCCGGAACCGGTGCCAGGATCGTGACCAGCCATGACGATGTCTGTCTGATTGAAATTGAAATCCCTAAACAACATGACTTTGCGGCCTTAAAGAAGGACGTCGAAGTACAACTCGCGCGGGCTCAGCTACGTCCGCTGGCCTCCGGGGTGCATCCGGACCGTTATTTACTGCAACTCTGTTATACCGCCGAAGTGGTCGACAGTGCGCTGGCATTGCTGCAGGGAAGTGGTTTGCCGGTAGGTGTACGTTTACGCGATGGGCTGGCCCTGGTGGCGATGGTGGGTGCCGGCGTCACGCGTAACCCGCTACACGCGCACCGGTTCTGGCAACAGATCAAAGACCAGCCGGTAGAGTTTGTCTGGCAATCCGAACAGAATATCAGCCTGGTGGCCGTATTGCGCTCCGGGCCGACGCAGCTCGTGATCCAGGGGCTGCATCAGTCGCTGTTCCGCGCTGAAAAACGGATTGGACTGATTTTATTAGGTAAAGGAAATATCGGGTCTCGCTGGCTGGAATTATTCGCGAGGGAGCAGGAGAATCTCTCTGATCGTAGTGGGTTCGAGTTTGTGCTGGCGGGCGTGGCGGATAGCCGGAAAAGTCTGCTGAACTATGAAGGGCTGGATGCCAGCCACGTACTGACCGTGTTCGATGACGAAGCGGAATATCGTGATCAGGAATCACTGTTTTTATGGATGCGTGACCATCCGTTTGATGATCTGGTCGTGCTGGATGTCACCGCCGAGGGTAGCATTGCCGATCAGTACCTGGATTTTGCCAGCTATGGTTTTCATATTATCAGTGCGAACAAAGTGGCAGGTTCATCAGACAGTGCCCACTGGCGTCAGCTCAGGGATGCGTTCAGCCGTACCGGACGTCACTGGCTTTATAACGCGACAGTCGGGGCCGGCTTACCGATTAACTACACCGTCCGCGATTTACGGGAGAGCGGAGATTCTATTCTCTCTATCAGCGGTATTTTCTCTGGCACATTGTCATGGTTATTCCTGCAATATGATGGCTCTGTCCCCTTTACCGAACTGGTGGATCAGGCATGGCAGCAGGGGCTGACCGAGCCTGATCCCCGCGTTGACCTCTCGGGTCTGGATGTGATGCGTAAACTGGTGATCCTGGCACGTGAAGCGGGCTACGATATAGAACCTCACCAGGTCCGTGTTGAATCGCTGGTTCCGGAAAATTGTACCGATGAATCGGTGGACCATTTCTTTGAGAATGCGGATGCGCTGAATGATCAGATGTTACAGCGCTATGAAGCCGCGAACGAGGCGGGTCTGGTTCTGCGTTATGTGGCACGCTTTGATGCGAGTGGTAAGGCCAGGGTGGGTGTAGAGGCTGTCAGGCCGGAACATCCACTGGCGTCTCTGCTACCCTGCGATAATGTCTTTGCGATAGAAAGCCGCTGGTACCGGGATAATCCGCTGATTATCCGCGGGCCCGGCGCCGGGCGGGATGTGACCGCGGGGGCAATTCAGTCGGATCTCAATCGCCTCGCACAATTACTGTAGTTTCTTCTCAGGCAGAGTTTTCTCTGCCTTTTTTCTGTCTGTCTCATTTCCTCCATTGCCCTGTAAGCGGCACCCGGTCTGTTGTATGAATTTTTATCACAGTGACATGCTGATAATTCAGTTGACCCTTTCGTCGTAATTCGTCATTTTGAACATCTGGACGTCTAAACGTGTAGACGTTTAATAAATCATAACAGATGCGATCGACGAGGTAACAGGATGAGTTTCTTTCATGCCAATCAGCACGAGGCGCTTAATCAGAGCCTTTCAGAGTTAAACGGGCGTATTAATGTTTCTTTTGAATTTTTCCCGCCGCGTACTCAGGACATGGAAGACATTCTGTGGAGCTCTATTGATCGTTTAAGCAGTCTGAAACCGAAATTCGTTTCTGTGACTTACGGGGCGAATTCAGGGGAACGTGACCGTACCCATAGCATTATCAAAGGCATTAAAGAGCGTACCGGGCTGGAAGCCGCGCCTCATCTGACCTGTATTGATGCTAACCGCGATGAGCTTCGCAGTATTGCTCAGGATTACTGGGACAACGGGATCCGCCATATTGTGGCGCTGCGGGGTGACTTCCCGAATGGTGTCGGTAAACCGGATATGTATGCTTCTGATCTGGTGACATTACTGAAAGACGTCGGTGATTTTGATATTTCGGTGGCCGCTTATCCCGAAGTGCATCCTGAAGCGAAAAGTGCTCAGGCCGATTTATTAAGTCTGAAACGTAAAGTGGATGCGGGCGCAGACCGTGCGATCACCCAGTTCTTTTTTGATGTCGAGAGCTACTTACGCTTCCGTGACCGTTGCGCGGCAACCGGGATTGATGTGGAAATTGTTCCGGGCATTCTGCCTGTCAGTAACTTTAAGCAGCTACAACGCTTTGCCACACTGACCAATGTGCGCGTACCGAACTGGATGAATACCATGTTTGACGGGCTGGATAATGACCCGGAGACCCGTAAGCTGGTCGGGGCAAATATTGCCATGGATATGGTGAAAATTCTCTCCCGGGAAGGCGTGAAGGATTTCCATTTCTATACACTGAACCGTGCAGAAATGAGTTATGCCATTTGTCACACCCTGGGGGTTCGCCCGCAGCTTGCTGCGGTGTAATGGCAACGATAAGTCCGTGAACGCGGTAATATCAGAAAAAGCACCCGTCACCGGGTGCTTTTTCTATTGCTCTCTTCTGAAGGAGGCTGCGGGTCGGTCAACACAGGTCATCTGGCCATCCTTTGCGATAAAAAAGGCCACCCGGGGTGGCCTTTCAGGGATCCCGCAGGACATCACGGTTTAGCCGGTATTGCGCATACCGGCGGCGATACCGGCAATCGTGACCATCAGTGCCTGTTCGACTTCCGGTGCCGTCACTTCTCCGGCGGCCTCACAGGCCCGGGAACGGGAAAGCAATTCGGCCTGTAAGACGTTAAGCGGGTCAGTGTAGACATTCCGCAGTGCGATAGACTCTGCAATCCAGGGCTGGTCGGCCATCAGATGGGCGTCATTAGAGATTGCCAGCACGGTTTTAATGTCGTCTGCCAGTTGAGCTCGCAACTGTTCACCCAGACCCCAGAGTGAAGGGTCGACCAGACGCTGGTCATAATATTCCGCTAACCAGAGGTCAGCTTTCGCGAAGACCATTTCCAGCATGCCGATACGGGTCGAGAAGAATGGCCAGTCATGGCACATCGTTTCCAACTCTTTCTGTTTCCCTGCAGAGACTGTTTTTTGCAGTGCTGCCCCGGCCCCCAGCCAGGCAGGCAACATTAACCGGTTCTGGGTCCAGGCAAAAATCCACGGGATGGCACGTAAAGATTCCACGCCCCCGGCAGGACGGCGTTTTGCCGGACGGGATCCCAGAGGCAATTTACCCAGCTCCTGTTCCGGCGTCGCAGAACGGAAATACGGAACGAAATCAGCATGTTCACGAACATAGCCGCGGTACATATTGCAGGAGTCCGCGGAGAGTTGATCCATAATCGCTTGCCATTCCGGTTTGGGCTCTGGCGGCGGCAGCAGGTTGGCCTCAAGGATCGCCCCGGTATACAGCGACAGGCTGGCAATGGTCACTTCCGGCAGGCCAAACTTAAAGCGGATCATTTCGCCCTGTTCAGTGACGCGTAACCCGCCCTTCAGGCTGCCCGGGGGCTGTGACAGCAGCGCGGCATGGGCCGGTGCGCCGCCACGTCCAATCGAACCGCCACGTCCGTGGAACAGTGTTAAGGCAACTCCGGCCTTTTCACAGGTCTTGATCAACGCATCCTGAGCCTGATATTGCGCCCAGCTTGCAGCCATAACGCCGGCATCTTTGGCGGAGTCTGAATAGCCGATCATCACCATCTGTTTGCCTTCAATAAAGCCGCGATACCAGTCAATATTCAGCAACTGTGTCATGACATCATTGGCATTATTCAGGTCATCAAGGGTTTCAAATAGCGGGGCAACCGGCATGGCATAACGGATCCCGGCTTCCTTCAGTAACAGGTGCACTGCCAGGACGTCGGACGGTGTTTTTGCCATAGAAATCACATAGGCCGCGATAGATCCTTGCGGGACTTCGGCAACCACACGGCAGGTCTCCAGGACTTCACGGGTTTCCGGTCCCGGCTCCCATTGCTGTGGCAGAAGCGGACGTTTAGAGTTCAGCTCGCGGATCAGGAAAGCCTGCTTATCGGCCTCTGACCAGCTTTCATAATCGCCCAGCCCCAGATAGCGGGTAATCTCTGCCAGGGCCTCGGTATGGCGGGTACTCTCCTGGCGCACATCAATACGCACCAGCGGGACGCCAAAGCATTTAATCCGGCGCAGGGTATCCAGCAACTGGCCATTGGCAATAATCCCCATACCGCATTGTTTTAAGGACTGATAAATGGCGAATAACGGATCCCATAACTGCTCATTGGCAATCAGCAGGTCGGCGGGACGGGATGGACGTTCGCCTTTCAGGCGTCTTTCCAGGTAAGTCTGGGTATTGGTCAGTTGGGTACGAAGACGTTTCAGAATAACGCGGTACGGTTCCAGAGCCTCCGGGTCACCGCATAATTCGCGGACGTCATCGGTACAGACAGACATGGAAAGCTCAGAGATAAGCACACCGATATCCCGCAGGAATAAATCGGTGGCTTTCCAGCGACTCAGCTGGATAACATGACGGGTTACCGGTGCGGTGACATTCGGGTTACCGTCACGATCTCCTCCCATCCAGGAGGTAAATTTTACCGGCACAAAATCGACCGGCAGGGTAATACCGAAGGTTTCTTCGGCCTGCTCATTCAGTTCGCGCAAAAACGCGGGAACGCCTTCCCACAGACTGTTTTCAACGACCGCAAAACCCCACTTAGCTTCATCCACTGGTGTGGGTCTGATCTTGCGAATTTCATCGGTATGCCAGGCTTGTGCCACTAACTGACGTAAGCGCCGCATGATGGTATTACGTTCGTAGTCAGTCAGGTCACTGTGGTCGAGTTGTTTCAGGCAGCTATTTACTTCAACCAGTTTATGGATAAGCGTCCGACGGGTGATCTCTGTCGGATGTGCCGTAAGTACCAGTTCTATCGAAAGCGACTCGATGGCTTTCAGAATATCGTCGCGGGTCAGGGAGTTATTTTGTTTTAACCGTTCGAATTCCTGTTTCAGAAGTTCGGGGTTGTTGGCGCCCTGGGCCTGCAGAGAGATGGTCTGGTACTGTTCAGCAACGTTCGTCAGATTAAGGAACTGGCTGAAGGCTCTGGCGACCGGTAATAATTCTTCATTGGATAAGTTTTGCAGGGTGGAAAGCAGTTCCTGACGATCAGTCTCATTACCTGCACGGGATGATTTGGAGAGTTTACGTATGGTTTCTACGCGCTCAAGAATATTTTCCCCTAAGGCATCCTTGACGGTATCCCCGAGAAGTTTACCGAGCATACTGACATTACTTCGCATTGCGGAATATTGTTCGTTCATGTGACCCTGAAACCCTCTGTCATATTTATCTGATTTTGTTATCAGTCCGGCATAACCCTGTCTTTTATCTAGCCATGTTACTGAGGATTCGTCAAATGGCTTCCATAGGGAAAGGTATAATGTAACTTACTGAATTTAATAAAATTTGATAGAGGGGGTCTTTGATAAGTTATTCTTATTAAAGAGAAAAGGGGACCGGGGATTTAATCAAAATCCCCGGTAATCACATTAATGACAGAAATGCTGAACAACACGCTCGAGTAATTCGCGGGTCGGATTAATGAAGGATGTATCGAGATATTCATCAGGCTGATGCGCCTGTTCGATGGATCCGGGACCGAGCACCAGTGTCGGACAGAGCTCCTGAATAAAAGGCGCTTCGGTACAGTAGTTAACGATTTCAGTTTCGCGGCCCAGCAGCTTTTCAATCACTTTTACCAGCCCATGGTGGCGAGGGCATTCATACCCCGGGATGGGCGGGTGCAGGTCACTGACGGTCAGCCGGCCTGGCCAGCGTTCACTCACCGGTGTTAGCGCTTCCATGAGTAATTCGTGCAGGTCATTCAGAGCGAGTCCGGGCAGTGGGCGGATATCCATATGCAATTCACAGCAGGCACAGATGCGGTTCGGGGCATCACCGCCGTTGATTGAACCGAAATTCATGGTCGGATAGGGAATGACGAAACCGTCATGGTGATAACGTTCTTTCAGCGTATTACGCAGGCCGGTCAGATGTGTAATGGCATCATGCATCAGTTCAATCGCATTCACGCCCCGGGCAGGATCGCTTGAATGGCCGGACTGCCCCTGAATACGGATAGCTTTTGAAAGATGTCCCTTATGTGCACGTACCGGTTTCAGTGAAGTTGGCTCACCAATAATGGCGCAATCGGGACGCAGGTCGGTGGTGCGGGCAAAATAGCTGGCACCGGCCATCGTGGTTTCTTCATCTGCCGTTGCCAGAATATAAAGCGGCTTTTTCAGTCGGGTAATATCAATATCCCGTAACGTGTCCAGAATAAAGGCAAAAAAGCCTTTCATATCTGCCGTCCCCAGGCCATAGAGTTTGTTGTCACGCTCTGTCAGTGTAAAGGGGTCCTGGGTCCAGCGACCGTCATCGAACGGCACCGTATCGGTATGCCCTGCCAGCATCAGCCCGCCGGTGCCACTGCCAGCCCTGGCCAGCAGGTTAAATTTATTCCGTGTTTCCGGGACCGGCTGGACTTCGGTATGAAATCCCAGGTCACGGAACCATCCCGCCAGTAAGTTGATTAGCCCTTCATTACTCTGGTCTAAGGCACTTTCTGTCGCGCTGACAGAGGGCATCGCGATTAACTGACGATAAAGCTCAATAAAAGGAGGTAATTTTGTCTTCACTGTTGACGGTCCTTGCGTTAGGATGTATCAATATTCATGCAGTAATTGTGAATAAAAATACATTATAGCCTGAAGCATGTGAACTTTTTTTGCTTACGAAGGCAACCCGGGGAGCGGGGCATACCCTGTCCTGAATCATAGACTTTACGTAAAAGGTGCACAGCCTGATGTTGAAGACGCTGATTGTTGGTGCCAGTGGTTATGCTGGTGTTGAACTGGTCACTTACCTGAATCGCCATCCACACATAAACATAACCGGAATTGCGGTATCAGCGCAAAGTCCGGATGCGGGAAAATTGTTGTCCGACATTTATCCGCAACTGAAAGGTCGTGTGGATCTCCGGCTGCAGCCGCTCACCGATGTTGCCGCAGTGGCAAAAGACGCTGATGTTGTTTTCCTGGCAACCGCCCATGAAGTCAGCCACGATTTAGCGCCACAGTTTTTAGAGCATGGCTGTGTTGTCCTTGATCTCTCAGGGGCCTGGCGGGTGAATAGTGCAGAGTTTTATACCCGCTATTACGGGTTTACTCATCAGTATCCTGAACTGCTGGAACAGGCGGCTTATGGTATGGCGGAATGGCAGGCAGAGCGGATTCAGCAAGCGAACCTGATTGCCGTCCCGGGTTGCTACCCGACAGCCTCTCAGTTGGCGATTAAACCGTTGCTGGCGGCAGGATTACTGAATACTGAGCAGTGGCCTGTCATCAATGCAACCAGCGGTGTCAGCGGCTCCGGACGGAAAGCCTCGCTGAATACCAGTTTCTGTGAAGTCAGCCTGCAACCCTATGGCCTGTTTACGCACCGCCATCAACCGGAAATTGCTGCCCATCTTGGGACGCCGGTGGTCTTTACGCCGCAGTTGGGCAACTTCCCTCGCGGCATTCTGGCTACCAGCACCTGTCGCCTGAAGCCCGGAGTGACCGCAGAGCAGGTGGCGAAGGCCTTCCACGATGCCTATGATGATAAACCGCTGGTTCGTCTTTATGACTCCGGCGTACCGGCCCTGAAATCCGTTATCGGCCTGCCTTTCTGCGATATCGGTTTTGCAGTCGATGGCGAGCATGTCATTGTCGTGAGTGCGGAAGATAACCTGCTGAAAGGGGCTTCGTCTCACGCAGTGCAGTGTATGAATATTCGTTTCGGTTATCCTGAAACGCTTTCTTTGCTTTAAATGCAGGTGTTTTCCATGACAAATCCATTAATTATTAAACTGGGCGGCGTACTGCTGGATAGCGAAGAAGCGCTGGGAAGATTATTTGATGCATTACTGGCATATCGTCAGAAGCATCAGCGTCCTCTGGTGATTGTCCATGGCGGGGGCTGTCTGGTTGACGACCTGATGAAGAAACTGGCACTGCCGGTCAGCAAAAAAAACGGACTGCGGGTTACCCCGGCAGATCAGATAGACATCATTACCGGTGCTCTGGCGGGTACGGCCAATAAAACGTTACTGGCCTGGGCCAGAAAATACGGCATTAATGCGGTCGGCCTGTCACTGGGTGACGGCGGCATCGCGAATGTCGCGCAGTTTGATGAGGAACTGGGTCATGTCGGTAAAGCGACACCCGGTAACCCGGCATTGGTGAATACATTAACCGGCAGCGGTTATTTGCCGATCATCAGTTCTATCGGGATCACCGACGACGGACTGTTGATGAATGTGAATGCTGACCAGGCCGCCACTGCGCTGGCTTCCACCTTAGGCGCCGACCTGGTACTGCTGTCAGATGTGAGCGGTATTCTTGACGGTAAAGGACAGCGTATTGAAGAAATGACCGCTGAGAAGGCTGAAGCCTTAATCGCTCAGGGCATTATTACTGACGGTATGATTGTAAAAGTCCATGCGGCGCTGGATGCTGCAAAAACGCTGGGCCGGCCGGTGGATATTGCCAGCTGGCGGCATGCAGAGCAGTTACCTGACTTATTTAACGGTGTGTCCATTGGCACCCGGATTTTGGCTTAACGACAAAGACTGATTCAAGGATTAAACGATGCAAACTCAAGGTATTAAAAAAATCGTTCTGGCGTACTCCGGCGGACTGGACACTTCGGCGATCATTCCCTGGCTGAAAGAGAACTACGGCTGTGAAGTTGTCGCTTTTGTCGCTAACGTAGGTCAGGATCCGGAAGATCTGGTCGGCGTTGAAGGGAAAGCCCTGCAGTCAGGCGCCTCAGAATGTCATGTCGTTGACCTGCGTGAAGAGTTCATCAGTGATTATGTTTATCCGGTGCTGCAAACCGGCGCACTGTATGAAGGTACCTATCTGCTGGGGACCTCCATGGCACGTCCTATCATTGCTAAAGCTCAGGTTGAGCTGGCTCTGAAAGTGGGCGCAGATGCGGTATGTCACGGCGCTACCGGTAAAGGGAATGATCAGGTACGTTTCGAAAGCACCTATGCTGCGCTGGCACCTCAGCTGAAAGTCGTTGCGCCATGGCGTGAATGGGACCTGCGTTCGCGTGAAGCCCTGCTGGCCTACCTGAAAGAGCGTAATATTCCGACCACGGCGACGCTGGAAAAAATCTACAGCCGTGATGAGAATGCATGGCATATCTCGACAGAAGGCGGTGTGCTGGAAAGCCCGTGGAATGCTTCAAACAAAGACTGCTGGGTCTGGACGACCGATCCTCTGGAAGCGCCGGATCAGCCGGAACAGGTGACCGTGAAAGTTGAAAAAGGCCAGGTGGTTGCGGTTAACGGTGAAGCTCTGACGCCTTTCGGATGCCTGGAAAAACTGAACGTGCTGGGAGCGAAACACGGTGTTGGCCGTATCGATATTGTCGAAAACCGTCTGGTTGGCATGAAATCCCGTGGTTGCTATGAAACTCCTGGCGGCACCATTATGGTGAATGCGTTACGTGCTGTTGAACAGCTGGTACTGGATCGCGACAGCTACAAATGGCGTGAGCAGCTGGGCCTTGAAATGTCCTATGTCGTGTATGACGGACGCTGGTTTACGCCACTGCGTAAGTCTTTACAGGCTTCTGCAGAATCGCTGGCGGAAGAGGTTAACGGTGAAGTCGTGCTGCAGTTATACAAAGGCCAGGTCAGCGCAATTCAGAAGAAATCAGAAAACAGCCTGTATTCAGAAGAGTTCGCTACCTTCGGCGAAGATGAAGTTTATGATCACAGCCATGCCGGTGGCTTCATTCGTTTGTACTCTCTGTCTTCACGTATCCGTGCATTGAAAGAACAGAAATAAGATTCCGGTCAGATAATCCGGAGCAGGGTAGCGGTGAGGCTACCCTGCAGTTCAGAATAACCCATTATAGGGAGCATCATTATGGCACTGTGGGGCGGACGTTTTACTCAGGCAGCAGACCAGCGGTTTAAACAATTTAACGACTCTCTGCGTTTTGACTACCGACTGGCAGAACAGGACATCACCGGCTCAGTGGCCTGGTCTAAAGCACTGGTTACGGTCGGGGTGTTGAGTCAGGAAGAACAGCAACAGCTGGAACAGGCACTGCATGCCCTGCTGAGTGAAGTTCGTGCTAACCCTGAGCAGGTACTGCAAAGCGATGCCGAAGATATCCATAGCTGGGTCGAAGGTAAGCTTATCGACAAAGTCGGCGCGCTGGGTAAAAAACTGCATACCGGTCGCAGCCGTAACGACCAGGTGGCGACGGATCTGAAACTGTGGTGTAAACAACAGGTCAGTGAACTTCTGAACGCGACCCGTGAGTTACAGCAGGCGCTGGTGGCTACCGCTGAAGCGAATCAGGATGCAGTCATGCCGGGGTATACCCACCTGCAACGTGCCCAGCCGGTCACCTTTGCCCACTGGTGTCTGGCCTATACAGAAATGCTGGCACGGGATGAAAGCCGGCTGCAGGATGCATTAAAGCGTCTGGATGTCAGTCCGCTGGGATGCGGTGCGCTGGCCGGAACTGCCTATGAGATCGATCGTGAACAACTGGCCGGTTGGTTAGGTTTTGCCTCTGCGACACGCAATAGTCTGGACTCTGTTTCTGATCGCGACCATGTGCTGGAATTACTCTCTGATGCCTCCATCGGTATGGTGCACTTGTCCCGCTTTGCGGAAGACCTGATTTTCTTCAACTCCGGTGAAGCCGGCTTTGTTGAACTGTCCGATAAAGTGACTTCTGGCTCCTCCCTGATGCCACAGAAAAAGAACCCGGATGCGCTGGAACTGATCCGCGGCAAATGTGGCCGTGTGCAGGGTGCACTGACCGGAATGATGATGACCCTGAAAGGGCTACCGCTGGCCTATAATAAAGACATGCAGGAAGATAAAGAAGGGCTGTTTGATGCCCTGGATACCTGGCTGGATTGTCTGCATATGGCCGGGTTAGTGCTGGAAGGCATTCAGGTGAAGCGTCCGCGCTGTCAGGAAGCGGCAGAGCAGGGATATGCCAACTCGACAGAGCTGGCTGATTATCTGGTGGCTAAAGGCGTCCCTTTCCGTGAAGCTCACCATATTGTGGGCGAGGCTGTGGTTGCGGCGATCCATAAAGGGGTGGCGCTGGAAGCCTTATCCCTGGAGGAGCTTAAAACCTTCAGTCCGGTGATTGACCAGGATGTTTACCCGATCCTGTCATTACAGTCCTGTCTGGACAAACGTAATGCACAGGGGGGCGTGGCTCCGGCACAGGTTGCATTGGCTATCAGTGACGCTAAAAAGCGCCTGGGTTAAGCGGCGGATAAAATAAAAACAGCGGACCCGGGTCCGCTGTTTTTTTTATGTTTACGGGGGAGCGACCGTCAGGCAGCGATTATCCCCGCAGGAAGTACTGCTCCAGGTCATCGCTGCCACCGATATGGCGGCCACCGATAAAGACCTGAGGCACCGTTGCGCGCCCGGTAACGGCACGGAGGCTCACGGTGGTAGCATCCTGGCCTAAAATAATCTCTTCATACTGGATCCCGCGTTCCTGCAGCATCTGTTTTGCTTTTGCACAGAACTGGCAGCCCGGTTTGGTAAACAGAGAGACGGATTCCTGCAGTTTTACATCCGGTGCCAGATATTGCAGCATGGTATCAGCATCAGAGACTTCAAACGGGTCACCCGGTTTGTTAGGTTCAACAAACATTTTCTCAACTTTGCCGTCGCGAACCAGCATAGAGTAACGCCATGAACGTGCACCGAAGCCCAGGTCTTCTTTTTCGACCAGCATATCCATGCCCCGGGTAAAGTCACCATTACCGTCCGGAATAAAGGTAATATTTTCCGCATGCTGATCGGCTTTCCATGCATTCATCACGAAGGTATCGTTGACGGAAATACACAGAATATCGTCAACGCCATGCTGTGAGAAAACGCTGTACAGCTCGTTATAGCGCGGCAGATGGCTGGATGAACATGTCGGGGTAAATGCACCCGGCAGTGAGAAGACGATGACCGTTTTGTTTTTGAACAAATCATCGGTGGTCACATTGACCCATTTGTCACCCTGACGGGTGTGAAAGGTCACCTGGGGTACTGAACGGCCTTCATAAGTCTCTGACATACTTTCTCCTGTCTGGTGTAGGAACACACTCAATCATCGGTAATTTGAATCTGATAGCAATTATTATGACCTCTCTGTCTTGATAGGGCTAATCGTTGATTGCTATGCTATCTATCGCCATGAACTATCATGCGCCGGAGGAAATTAATGAATATTCGTGACCTTGAGTATCTGGTTTCACTGGCAGAACATCGCCATTTTCGTCGGGCTGCGGATGCCTGTCATGTCAGCCAGCCAACGCTGAGCGGTCAAATCCGTAAACTGGAAGATGAGCTGGGCGTTATGCTGTTGGAGCGTACCAGTCGTAAGGTGCTCTTCACTCAGGCCGGTTTACTACTGGTGGATCAGGCCCGTACTGTTCTGCGGGAAGTAAAAGTACTTAAGGAAATGGCTAGCCAGCAAGGCGAAACCATGTCCGGCCCGTTGCATATCGGCCTCATTCCGACGGTCGGTCCGTATTTGTTACCTCAGATAGTCCCTATGTTGCATCAGACATTCCCGAAACTGGAAATGTATCTGCATGAAGCCCAGACACAACAGTTACTGGCTCAACTGGATAGCGGACAGCTCGATTGCGCCATTATGGCACTGGTCAAAGAAACCGAAGCGTTTATCGAAGTGCCGTTATTTGATGAACCGATGAAGCTGGCAGTTTATTCCGATCATCCCTGGCATCAACGGGAAAGAGTCCCGATGTCAGAACTGGCGGGTGAGAAGCTGCTGATGTTGCAGGACGGACACTGTCTGAGAGATCAGGCGATGGGCTTCTGTTTTTCCGCCGGCGCAGATGAAGACACTCATTTCCGTGCCACCAGTCTGGAGACCTTACGTAATATGGTCGCCGCAGGCAGCGGGATTACGTTGATGCCTTCGCTGGCTATCCCGAATGAAAGGGAGCGGGATGGCGTATGTTACATCCCTTGTGACAAGCCGGTTCCCCAACGCACCATTGCACTGATCTACCGCCCCGGGTCGCCTCTGCGCAGCCGTTATGAACAACTGGCAGAGACTATTAGCGCGCATATGCGTGACTCAGGGAACCTGTCAAAATAAACGATTAAGGCCATTGAGCGCAGCAACGCGATACGCTTCGGCCATCGTCGGGTAGTTAAAGGTGGTATTTACAAAGTATTCCAGCGTATTACCACCATTTTTCTGTTCCATAATGGCCTGACCGATATGAATGATTTCTGCCGCCCGCTCACCGAAGCAGTGAATACCCAGAATTTCTTTGGTATCGCGGTGGAAGAGTATTTTCAGGCTGCCGATGTTCATCCCGACAATCTGAGCCCTGGCAAGGTGTTTAAACTGTGCCCGGCCGACTTCGTAAGGGATTTTCATTGCGGTTAACTGTTGTTCTGTTTTTCCGACAGAACTGATTTCCGGAATGGTATAAATCCCTGTCGGTATATCTTCAATCAGATGGGCTGTAGCTTCACCTTTTATAATCGCTTGCGCCGCTATCCTGCCCTGATCATAAGCTGCAGAGGCCAGACTCGGATAACCAATGACGTCCCCGACGGCATAAATATGAGGCTGTGCTGTCTGATACATCCCGTTGACCTTCAGCAATCCGCGGCTATCGGCTTCCAGCCCGGCATTTTCCAGCGTCAGTGAATCTGTGTTACCTGTGCGCCCGTTAGCATAGAGCAGACAATCCGCTTTCATCCGTTTGCCGGACTTCAGCGAGACAATGACTCCCTCGTCATTGGCTTCCACTTTTTCAAATTCTTCGTTGTGGCGAATAACCACGCCGCTGTTCCAGAAATGATAAGAGAGTGAATCTGACATTTCCTGATCCAGGAAGGCCAGCAAGCGATCACGGGTATTAATCAAATCCACTTTCACACCGAGACCGCGGAAAATAGACGCATACTCACAACCGATAACCCCGGCACCATAAATGATGACATGGGAAGGCTCATGATGAAGATCAAGGATGGAATCAGAATCGTAAATGCGTGGATGAGAGAAGTCTACGCTATCCGGATGATAAGGACGTGAGCCGCAAGCGATAACAAACTTCCCGGCCGTGAGTCTCTCACTGGAACCGTCAGGAAGCACCACTTCCAGGGTGTGGTCATCAATAAAATGAGCATCCCCCTGATAGAGCTCACAGTGATTACGTTCATAGAACCCCTGCCGCATATTGGTTTGCTGCTGAATAACATTTTCCGTGTGTTTCAGAATGTCTGCAAATGAAGAGCGCAGCAGGCGGGTGTGATCGCTGTATAACGGGTTCTGGTTAAATTCAATAATTCTGCTGACCGCATGACGCAGTGCTTTTGACGGGATTGTGCCCCAATGGGTACATCCCCCCCCGATATTGTGAAAGCGCTCGATAACGGCAACTTTTGCCCCTTGCTTTACCAGTCCCATGGCCGCACCTTCACCGCCGGGGCCGGAACCAATCACAATCGCATCATAATCGTAAGACTTTTGCATATTCACACGTCCTATGTCCTAAAACATTATTACAACGTAAATATAACATTTCGTTCAAAACACCTGAACGCCAATCGTGTTATTTCTTATTTCAGGCTCTGATTGATAAGTTAACAGGCGTTCACAAAGTTTGCGCCACTGTACGCTGATAATTTTGATATAGTGCCGAAATGAAGTGTAAAAAGGCAGAGATGATGGGCGTCAGAGCACAGCAAAAAGAACGTACAAGACGTACTCTTATTGAAGCAGCGTTCAGTCAGTTAAGTGCGGAACGCAGCTTTGCCAGTTTGAGTCTCCGTGAAGTCGCCCGTGAAGCCGGTATTGCACCGACTTCCTTTTACCGGCATTTTAAAGATGTGGACGAGCTTGGACTGACAATGGTCGATGAGAGCGGGCTTATGTTACGTCAGCTGATGCGCCAGGCCCGTCAGCGCATTGCCAAGGGTGGCAGTATCATCAAGACCTCTGTCTCTACCTTTATGGAATTTATCGGCAATAACCCGAATGCGTTTCGTTTATTATTGCGTGAGCGTTCCGGGACCTCAGCCGCATTTCGTGCCGCCGTTGCGCGGGAAATTCAGCATTTTATTGCTGAACTGGCCGATTATCTTGAATTAGAAAACCATATGCCTCGCAGCTTTACAGAAGCGCAGGCAGAAGCGATGGTAACGATTGTTTTCAGTGCCGGTGCTGAAGCGGTAGATGTGGATATTGAGCAGCGACGCAAACTCGAAGAGCGTCTGGTCCTTCAGTTAAGAATGATCTCGAAAGGTGCCTATTATTGGTATCGTCGTGAACAGGAAAGATTGGCTTCAGCCACAGATAAATCAGAAGAGTAAACAAACAGGTAATATTATGACTGAGCAAAATCCTCGTGATAAAGGAACACTGATCTTAGCTTTTATCACCGGTTTATCCATCCACGGTACCTTTACCACCCTTTTTAACAGCTATGTTCCGTTTTCATTTTTTCCCTTAATTTCGCTGGGGCTGGCGGTCTGGTACCTGCATAAACGGTATCTGAATCGCAGTATGCCGGAAGGTATGCCTTCACTGGCTACAGGGTTCTTCTTTCTGGGGATCTTTTTGTACAGTGCTATCATTCGTGCACAGTACCCGGAAATGGGTTCTAATTTCTTTCCGACACTGGTGATGGTTTGTCTGGTGTTCTGGATGTTCAGCCGGTTTCGCGGCCGTTAAACTAAAAACCCCGCCAGCGGCGGGGTTGTTGTCAGTCTTTGCGACGCAACAGCACTCCACACTCCATATGATGGGTGTAAGGAAACTGGTCGAACAGCGCCAGACGTTCTATCTGATGTGTTTCGGTTAATGTCCGCAGGTTATCGCACAGAGTTTCCGGATTACAGGAAATATACAGAATCGCCGGGTAGGCCTGAACCATCTTCAGTGTTTCCTGATCCAGCCCGCTGCGTGGCGGGTCGACAAAGATGGTCTCGCACTCATAGCTGCTCAGATCTATCCCTTCCAGGCGATTAAATTCCCGCACACCGTTCATTGCCTGAGTAAACTCCTCAGCAGACATGCGTACCACCTGAACATTGTCTATCTTATTCGCGGCAATATTATATTTTGCGGATTCCACCGAAGGCTTAGCGATTTCTGTGGCCAGTACCCGCCGGAAGTTCCTGGCCAGCGCCAGAGAGAAGTTACCATTCCCGCAATACAGTTCCAGCAGGTCACCTGACGACTGGCGAGTGACATCCAATGCCCATTCGAGCATCTGCACATTAATGGCGGCATTGGGCTGGGTGAAACTATTTTCTACCTGACGGTAGATCATCTCTTTTCCGTCGATGGTCAGCACTTCGTCGATAGCGTCCTGGTCCAGGCAAATTTTGGTTTTTGTCGCACGGCCAATAAAGTGTACTTCGATGCCCTGCGCACGGAACTGATCCCGTAAGCGGGACATTTCAGTCTGCCAGATATCATCTAATTTACGGTGGTAGAGTAAAGAGATAATAATTTTCCCGCTGCAGGTTGAGAGATAATCAATCTGGAACAGCTTATGGCGCAGGACCTTATTATCGCGCAGTGCCTCGATCATCAGCGGCATCATGGTGTTGATAAGTTCGCTGGCGGCAGGGAAGGTCTCTACTTTTATTCTTTGTCGGGTCTGCTGATCAAAAATGATGTGGTACAGATCATCTTCCTGATGCCAGATACGGAATTCAGCGCGCATACGGTAATGGCTGACCGGAGAACGAAAGACTTGCGCCTCAGGTGCATTGAAGGGCGTCATCATCGTTGTCAGGCGATTTACCTTTTCCGCCAGCTGGTCGTCATAGTGTTCTACAGGAAGATGTTCCGGGGTCATGATTAATCCTGGTTATTGGTCAGTAGCCGGCGATTGTAGGGATTCCGCCAGTGATGTCCAGCCCGGGGTGCGCCTCATCGGGCTGTCCGGCACCGGTTTTCCGTCACGTGACTATTCCCCGGGGCCATTAAGAGCACCCCTCCTGCCGCCGGGGATCGTGATAGAATAGAGGCTCCTGTTGGCTGATAACGTTGAGACAGTATATGCCCAGAGATGTTCAGGAAGAGTTAGCACCGTCACTTGCGGCCAACGGCCAGGGCGGGCGACCGACGATATTAGTTTTCGACTCCGGCGTCGGGGGACTCTCCGTTTATGATGAGATCAGGCAGTTATTGCCTGAGGCACATTATATCTATGTATTCGATAATGCCGGTTTTCCTTACGGAGAAAAAACGGAGCAGTTTATTGTGCAGCGGATCATCGCCATCACAGCAGCGGTGACCCGCCAGTATCCGGTTTCTATAGCGGTCGTTGCCTGTAATACTGCAAGTACTGTCTCTTTACCCGCGTTGCGGGAGACGTTTGACTTTCCTGTCGTGGGAGTCGTGCCTGCGATTAAACCTGCAGCCCGACTGACCCGTAACGGTGTCGTCGGGGTACTGGCGACCCGGGGGACCGTCAAACGCAGCTATACACAGCAACTGGTCGAGCAGTTTGCTAAAGAGTGTCAGATAAAAATGCTGGGGTCGTCTGAGCTGGTATTACTGGCGGAAAGGAAGCTGCAAGGCGAGCAGATCCCTTTGCATGACATGAAGGGTATTGTTCAGCCATGGCTTGCTCTGCCAGAACCTCCGGACACTGTCGTTCTGGGATGCACGCATTTTCCTTTACTAAAAGCTGAGTTACAGGCCGTACTCCCGGAAGGTACCCGGCTGGTGGATTCGGGGGCTGCCATCGCCAGAAGAACGGTCTGGTTACTGGAAAACGGATCAGCCGTTAGCGATACGGGCTTACCGGATATCGCGTATTGTACGGAAATGACTCCTCGCGCTGAGCAATTATTGCCCGTTTTACAGCGTTATGGGTTCATTTCGCTTGAAAAAGTCGCACTTTGACTGTTTCCTGAATAAAAAAGCGACACTCAGAAATTTATTTGAAATAAACCCTTGTCAGAAAAAATTATCTCCCTATAATGCGCTCCCACTGACACGGCAAAGCGCGATACGCAGCGACGTGACAGGGACTGAAGA
>NZ_JMPR01000012.1 GCF_000735525.1 Tatumella ptyseos ATCC 33301
CTATTTAGGGGCGTAGTTCAATTGGTAGAGCACCGGTCTCCAAAACCGGGTGTTGGGGGTTCGAGTCCCTCCGCCCCTGCCAGAAAAATCATCCTTTGCTTTGCAAAGGATTTTTTTTTGCCTGAAAAACACCCCTGTCAGTCCATTTCTGTCGAAATCTTCCCCGCCAGACCGGCAATTTTCCGGCCTGACCCTCAAATTTTTCCGTCAAACCCTGTATTCATGATCAATGTGAGCCGACCGGTACTTTCAGAAGCTGTTTTAGCGCGGCCTGTTGATCGCTGTTCTGTAGCCACACCGCATATAGCGGGCGAATTACCGTGGCAGTATCGGCGACCGGAACCAGATCTTTATATATTGTCTGCCAGTACTCCGGTAAAAATGCACAGGCTTCCGTGGTATGCAGCAGGTCACGTGCGATATGTGCCGAAGTTGTCGTCAGTATCGGTGAATCATCGCTGCCGGATAAGTAAAGTTCATGCTGATGGAAGTCCGCGCCCCATTCCAGTTTGATATACTGATATCGCTCTTTTTTGTCAGACTGGCGGGATCGAAACAGTGCCAGGGAGATATGACCGATCTGCTGACTTAACAGTTCATCCATCTTCGGCGCTTCTGTGGTGATCAGTACATCCAGCTGACGTTCATGGATCTGTTTCACCAGCAGATGTCGCTGGGCAACCCTGGCTTCAATATGAAGATTTTCACGCGTCTGATAGAGCGTTTTAAGCCAGGGCGTCAGGTAGGCCTCCCAGAGCGCTGTACTGGCCCCAATCGTCAGTTCATGCTGCTGCTGAGAGAGCGAAACCTCTTTCTTCGCGATAAGCCAGGTACTCATCAGCGTTTCGGCATAGGGTAATAATCGTTCACCTGCAGAAGTCAGCCGGATGTTATTTCGATGGCGGGTAAACAAACTGACACCCAGTTGATTTTCCAGCTGACGAATGCGAAAACTCACCGCAGACTGGGTCAGGTATAATGCTTCTGCAGCTCTCCCGAAATGGCGTGTTCTGCTGACTTCCAGGAAAGTTTTCAGCAATTCTGTATCCATAACATCATCTCCAAATATTTTAATCAATACGATTAAAATCTTTTGTTTTACACTTTGTCAAGCCTATCGAATACTCCGCGCCATAAATCACACGACCATTAAAGAGTTAGGAGCGTGTAAAATGTCGGATAGTTTTACCACCACAAATCGCTTTTTTGATAATAAGCACTACCCGCGAGGGTTTTCACGCCACGGTGATTTTACCATCAAGGAAGCTCAGTTACTTGAACGTCATGGTTCTGCTTTTAATGAACTGGATCTGGCGAAGCGTGAGCCTGTTACGGAAGAAGAGATTAAATTTGTTGAAGTCTGCCGCGGCCTGAAAGAGCCGGAAACGGAAGCAGAACGCGTCTGGTCAAAATATATGAGCAGAATTAAGCGTCCGAAACGTTTCCATACACTTTCCGGCGGTAAACCGCAGATGGATACGGTTGAAGATTTCAGCGATAGTGATGATTAATAAAAAAGGGCTTCGGCCCTTTTTTTGATCCTGACATGACTCCTTACTCCCTGCCATTAAGTGACACCAGTACCCCCCTGTCCCCTTTATTGCTGAAGATAACGCAACACGTTCTCCATCGCCCTGTAGCTGATGGCTTCCTGTAAATGTTCCCGCCCGATAGCTGTCGTCTCTGTCATATCAGCCAGCGTTCTGGCGACTTTTAATATCCGTTGCCATGCCCGTACAGAGAGCCCGAGTTTTTGTAATACCTGCTCCAGCCATCGTGCATCCTGTGGGCTTATCCGGCACCACTGGCTGATATCTTTGTGCGTCATCAGAGCATTGATTCTGCCTGATCGGTTGAGCTGATATTCCCGGGCTCTGATCACACGTTTTCTGACCTGTTCTGTTGTCTCCCCCGGAGAGGTGGGCTCACTTAACATGCCGGGAGGAAGTAAGGGGACTTCAACAGATAAATCAAAGCGGTCCAGAAAGGGCCCGGAGAGGCGATTGAGGTAATGCAGTACCTGGTTTGCGGACTGACGCATATGTATGCCCTGATAGTCCCCTGTGGGGCCAGGATTCATGGCTGCAATTAACTGAAAACGTGCAGGATAGGTAATTTTAGCCTGTGCTCTGGAGAGCGCAATTTTACCGGCTTCCAGCGGCTGCCGGAGCGCGTCCAGTGTTTTGCGCTCAAACTCAGGCAATTCATCCAGAAAGAGCACCCCGTTATGTGCCAGAGAGATTTCACCCGGCCGTGGCAGGGCACCCCCACCGACCAGAGCATACACGGATGCACTGTGGTGAGGTGCCCGGAAAGGACGCTCATAACACAAGGCAGTGGCCGGGATATCCTGGCAGAGGCTATTGAGTGCCGTACACTCCAGAGCCTCCTGCTCGGTCAGCGGGGGCAATATACCGGGCAGCCGGGCCGCGAGCATCGTTTTACCGGTACCTGGCGGGCCTATGAGGAGTAAATTATGGCCACCGGCAGCAGTGATCTCTAATGCGCGCCTGGCCTGCTGCTGGCCAATAATCTCCTGCAAATCCGGGTAGCTTCCTGCTTCGTAACTGCCTGTATAGGTGGCTTGCCGCAGCTGCGTTTTCCCGTGCAGAAAATGACAAACCTCCAGCAGACTGTCTGCAACGAATGTGACCGCTTCTCTGACTAAACCGGCTTCTGTTTCGTTATCACCGGAAAGGATCAGGTTTCTCTTTGCATGACATGCAGCAACCACGGCCGGGATCGCGCCCCTGATTGCCCGTAGCCCGCCGGTTAAGGCCAGTTCCCCGGAAAACTCCGTGGTGGTCAGGGATTCCGGAGGAATTTGTCCGGAAGCGGCAAGGATAGCTATCGCAATCGGCAGATCGTAACGCCCCCCTTGTTTTGGCATATCTGCCGGGGCCAGGCTGACCGTGATCCGGCGGACAGGAAAACGAAAGCCGCTATTGATAATGGCACTGCGCACCCGTTCCCGCGATTCTTTAACGGTTGCTTCCGGTAGCCCGACCATGACCAGGGAGGGGAGTCCGTTACTCAAATGGACTTCTACAGTGACCAGCGGGGCATCCAGACCGATAATTGCACGGGTCATCACTCTGGCTAATGACATATTCTCTCCCTGAAATATCATCCAGTATAAAATATTGCGCCTGTCCTGCTCGCCGGCCGGAGGATGATTTTATGGGATCCCTCCTGTTCATAGTGATGGCAATGACATGAATTGCCCGAATTTTGTGATGAGTCTCTGCGGTGAAACCATTTTTCGGAGAAAAAATTAAAGCATTAGTGATTTTTATATAACTAATACTTATCAGTGATTTAGAAGGAAATGGCTCACAGTCCCGGGAAATTAATAAAAAAAGGGGTTGTCATCTTTCGTCATCCTATGGTAACTCTTTAAGCACTATATCGAATTAAGCGAATGTTGAACTGATTATGAAAGCCCTTCTCCGAGTGATTAGCCTGGTCGTGATTAGCGTGGTGGTGATTATTCTACCATCGTGCGGGGCTGCACTCGGAGAAAGAAAGGCTTAGAAATCAAGCCTTAATCGAAAGAGAACCCCCGCACCGACAGGTCCGGGGGTTTTTTTTTGGTGTTCAGGCCTTGTAGCATTTTAATGTGGAGTGGAACATGAATGGCAGCATAACGTTCTGTCTCTCCCGGCAAAAGACAGGTGAATAGCGATGACCGGAGCACAGTGGGTAGTTCAGGCTTTAAGGGCACAAGGGGTTCAGACCGTTTTTGGATATCCGGGCGGGGCGATTATGCCAGTCTACGATGCACTCTATGACGGCGGCGTAGAGCATTTGCTGTGCCGTCATGAACAAGGTGCCGTCATGGCCGCCATTGGCTATGCCCGTGCCACCAACAAAACCGGAGTGTGTATTGCAACCTCCGGTCCGGGAGCGACGAACCTGATCACCGGACTGGCTGATGCAATGATGGACTCGGTCCCGGTGGTCGCCATTACAGGGCAGGTTTCAACTGCCGTTATCGGTACCGATGCTTTTCAGGAAATTGATGTTCTCGGATTATCCCTGGCCTGTACCAAGCATAGTTTTATGGTGCAGTCCGCAGAAGAGTTACCCGGCATTCTGGCGGAAGCCTTTGCTATCGCTCAGTCCGGCCGTCCCGGTCCGGTGCTGGTCGATATCCCTAAAGATATTCAGTTGGGCGCGGCAGATTTTACTGATGTCACTGCCAGTATGGATGACATTCCCGCGTTCGCCGAAAACGAGATGCAGGAAGCCCGCCGTTTACTGGCAGCCGCCCGTAAGCCAGTGGTTTATATCGGTGGCGGTGTCGGCATTGCCGGTGCCGTTCCGGCCCTGCGGGAATTTCTGTCTGCGACCGGTGCACCTTCGGTATGTACACTGAAGGGGCTGGGATGTGTTAATGCGGATAACGAAACCTACCTGGGCATGCTGGGCATGCACGGTAGCAAAATGGCCAACCTGGCGGTTCAGCAGTGTGATCTGCTGATAGCGGTCGGTGCCCGGTTTGATGATCGTGTTACCGGTAAGCTGGATACCTTTGCGCCGGAAGCCGCAGTGATCCATCTGGATATCGACCCGGCAGAACTGAACAAGTTGCGACGTGCCCATGTTTCTTTGCAGGGGGATCTGAACCAGTTGTTACCGGCCCTGAGTCAGCCACTGAATATCTCCGCCTGGTGCAGTTCGGTTACCGCAATGAAGCGGGATTATGCCAGCCGATATGACCACCCCGGTGACCCCATTTATGCCCCCGCACTCCTGAAAGCTCTGTCAGATAAAAAAACCGTACAAACGATTATTACGACTGACGTTGGCCAGCATCAGATGTGGACAGCACAGCATATGTCTTTTGATGCTCCGGATCGTTTTATTACCTCAAGTGGTCTCGGTACCATGGGGTTTGGCTTACCGGCCGCCATCGGGGCTCAGGTGGCCTGCCCGCAGGATACCGTTATCTGTGTCTCCGGTGATGGCTCTATCATGATGAATATTCAGGAGCTGGGAACCATTAAGCGCCGTCAGCTGCCGGTCAAAATCCTGCTGCTGGATAACCAGCGTCTGGGAATGGTTCGCCAGTGGCAGCAGCTTTTCTTTGAAGAGCGTTATAGCGAAACCTGTCTGACAGACAATCCGGATTTCCTGACGATCGCCAGTGCGTTTGATATTCCGGGGCAGAAAATCAGCCGGAAGGATCAGATAGATGCCGCACTGGATACCCTGCTGACCTCTGAAGGTTCTTACTTCCTGCATGTCGTTATCGATGAGGGTGAGAATGTCTGGCCACTGGTGCCACCGGGTGCCAGCAACACTCAGATGATGGAGGAAACGGCATGAATCAGTATCAGTTATCTGTAAACGCGCACTACCGGCCTGAAATTTTAGAGCGTATTCTGCGTGTTGTGCGTCATCGTGGTTTCCGGGTTAATGCGATGACGATGGGACAGCCGGCAGAGGCTGACGCTATCAGTATCGAAATGACAGTAAGCAGCCTGCGTTCAGTTGAGTTACTGTCAGTACAACTTACAAAACTTATGGACGTCACCAGCGTTCAGGTTAAATAACGAATAACACAACAAATCCACCCAAGGGTACAAAGGACATCAATATGAGCACGACAAAAGCAGAGTTTATCTGGTTCAACGGGAAAATGGTGAAATGGGAAGACGCGAAGGTCAGCGTGATGTCACATGCGTTGCACTATGGTACGTCTGTCTTTGAAGGTGTACGTTGCTATGATTCTCATAAAGGCCCTGTGGTCTTCCGTCATCGTGAGCATATGCAACGTCTGCGTGACTCTGCCAAAATCTATCGTTTCCCGGTCTCTCAGAGTGTTGATGAACTGATGGAAGCCTGCCGAGAAGTCTTACGGGTGAATAACCTGAAAAGTGCCTATATCCGTCCGCTGGTCTTTGTGGGTGATGTCGGGCTAGGGGTCAACCCTCCTGAAGGTTACAGTACCGATGTGATTATCGCCGCCTTCCCGTGGGGGGCTTATCTGGGTGCGGAAGCGCTTGAACAAGGTATCGACGCGATGGTCTCTTCCTGGAACCGTGTGGCGGCGAATACTATCCCGACCGGCGCGAAAGCCGGCGGAAACTACCTTTCATCTCTGTTAGTCGGCAGCGAAGCCCGCCGTCATGGTTATCAGGAAGGGATTGCGCTGGATGTGAATGGTTACCTGTCTGAAGGTGCCGGTGAAAACCTGTTTGAAGTCAAAGACGGTATTCTGTTCACTCCGCCATTCACTTCGTCAGCGTTGCCGGGGATCACCCGCGATGCCATTATTAAACTGGCAAAAGAGCTGGGTATTGAAGTCCGTGAGCAGGCACTGTCCCGTGAGTCACTGTATCTGGCGGATGAAGTCTTTATGTCAGGGACCGCCGCTGAGATTACCCCGGTACGTAGTGTTGATGGTATCCAGGTGGGTGAAGGCCGTTGTGGCCCGGTCACTAAGCGTATTCAACAGGCATTCTTTGGTCTGTTTACGGGTGAAACTGAAGATAAATGGGGCTGGCTGGATCCGGTTAACCCGCAATAACGATTGAATAACGCGGGCTTCAACAGGGTCCGCGATTTTTTTACAGACTGGAGTAAACAGAGCATGCCTAAGTATCGTTCCGCCACCACCACCCATGGCCGTAATATGGCGGGAGCCCGCGCGCTGTGGCGCGCAACCGGAATGACGGATGATGATTTCGGAAAACCCATCATTGCCGTCGTTAACTCCTTTACGCAGTTCGTGCCGGGTCATGTGCATTTACGTGATTTGGGGAAACTGGTTGCGGAGCAGATTGAAGCCTCCGGCGGCGTCGCGAAAGAATTTAATACCATTGCCGTGGATGACGGTATCGCGATGGGCCATGGCGGAATGTTGTATTCACTGCCGTCCCGTGAACTGATTGCAGATTCCGTGGAATATATGGTGAATGCACATTGTGCCGATGCCATGGTCTGCATCTCAAACTGCGATAAAATCACTCCGGGGATGTTAATGGCATCGTTGCGCCTGAATATCCCGGTCATTTTTGTCTCCGGTGGCCCGATGGAAGCCGGTAAAACCAAACTGTCCGATCAGCTGATTAAGCTGGATCTGGTTGATGCGATGATCCAGGGGGCGAACCCGAATGTCAGTGATGCCGACAGTGAGCAGATCGAGCGTTCAGCGTGTCCGACCTGTGGCTCCTGCTCCGGTATGTTTACCGCCAATTCTATGAACTGTCTCACCGAAGCATTAGGATTGTCCCAGCCGGGTAATGGCTCCCTGCTGGCAACACACGCCGATCGTGAGCAGTTATTTATTAATGCCGGTAAGCGTATCGTCGGGCTGACCAAGCGCTACTACGAGCAGGATGACGCTTCTGTACTGCCCCGTAATATCGCCAGCAAAGCCGCGTTTGAGAATGCGATGACGCTGGATATCGCCATGGGCGGTTCAACCAATACCGTCTTACACCTGCTGGCAGCCGCTCAGGAAGGCGAGATTGATTTTGATATTTCAGATATCGATCGCCTGTCACGTCAGGTGCCTCACCTGTGTAAAGTGGCCCCGAGCACCCAAAAATATCATATGGAAGACGTCCACCGTGCGGGCGGCGTGATAGGGATCCTGGGGGAACTGGCGCGTGCCGGTCTGCTGGATACCTCTGTGCCGAATATTCTGGGTACAACCCTCGGTGAGGCGCTTAAACAGTACGACATCATGCTGACCGATGATGAGGCCGTTAAAGAGATGTACCGTGCAGGCCCTGCCGGTATCCGTACCACCAAAGCCTTCTCACAAAATTGTCGCTGGGATACGCTGGATAATGACCGTGAACACGGTTGTATCCGTGCCCGCGAACATGCGTATTCTCAGGACGGCGGTCTGGCGGTGCTTCACGGTAATATTGCCGTCGATGGCTGTATTGTAAAAACCGCCGGGGTTGATGAAGGCAGCCTGACCTTCCGCGGTCCGGCAAAAGTCTACGAAAGCCAGGATGCCGCGGTTGAGGCTATTCTCGGCGGGAAAGTCGTGGCCGGTGATGTGGTGGTGATCCGCTACGAAGGTCCGAAAGGCGGACCAGGGATGCAGGAAATGCTGTATCCGACGACCTACCTGAAATCAATGGGGCTGGGTAAAAGTTGTGCACTGATCACCGACGGGCGTTTCTCCGGCGGAACCTCCGGCTTGTCTATCGGTCATGCCTCTCCGGAAGCGGCTAATGGCGGTATCATCGCTCTGGTCAACGATGGCGATATTATCGACATTGATATCCCGGGTCGTCATATCAGTCTGGAAGTCGATGAGGCGGAACTGCAGGCGCGCCGTGAGGCTGAAGAAGCTCGCGGTACTGCAGCCTATACGCCGAAATCGCGTCAGCGTGAAGTCTCCTTTGCTCTGCGGGCTTATGCTTCACTGGCGACCAGTGCGGATAAAGGCGCAGTGCGTGATAAGAGTAAACTCGGGGGGTAACGGACATGGCTGTTTCCAAACCTCTTTCTTCCGCGCCTACGGGCGCGGAGTACCTTCATGCGGTACTGCGTTCACCGGTCTATGAAGTCACGCAGGTGACGCCATTGCAGAAGATGGAAAAACTTTCTGCGCGGCTGGGCAACACCATTGTCGTGAAGCGGGAAGACCGTCAGCCGGTACACAGCTTTAAGCTGCGCGGCGCTTACTCGATGATAGCCGGACTGAATGAAGAACAACGCGCCCGGGGCGTGGTCACGGCATCGGCCGGAAACCATGCCCAGGGCGTCGCGCTTTCGGCGACCCGGCTCGGGATCCGCTCACTGATCGTCATGCCGGTGGCCACGGCGGATATTAAAGTAGAAGCGGTCCGTGCTTTTGGCGGCGAGGCTCTGCTCCACGGGGCAAACTTCGATGAGGCAAAAGCAAAAGCGATTGAGCTCTCCGAACAGCATGGTTATACCTTTGTGCCTCCTTTTGACCATCCGGCGGTGATTGCCGGGCAGGGTACGCTGGCGCTGGAATTATTACAGCAGGATGCCCATATCGACCGGATTTTTGTGCCGGTCGGGGGGGGCGGACTGGCGGCGGGCGTGGCTGTATTAATTAAACAGCTGATGCCGGAAATTAAGGTGATCGCGGTTGAAGCGGAAGATTCAGCCTGCCTGAAAGCTGCGCTGGATGCCGGTGAGCCGGTTGAACTTTCCCGCGTCGGTCTGTTTGCGGAAGGTGTTGCGGTCCGGCGCATTGGCGATGAAACGTTCCGTGTGTGTCGGGAATATCTGGACGATATTATCACCGTGGACAGTGATGCCATCTGTGCTGCAATGAAAGATATTTTCGAAGATGTGCGTGCGATTGCCGAGCCTTCCGGGGCACTGGCGCTGGCAGGCATGAAGAAATATATCCAACAGCATGAGATCCGTGATGAACGCCTGGCCCATGTTCTTTCCGGGGCCAACGTGAATTTCCACGGTCTTCGCTATGTTTCAGAACGGTGTGAGCTGGGTGAACAGCGCGAAGCCTTGCTGGCAGTCACCATCCCGGAAGAGAAGGGCAGTTTCCTGAACTTTTGTCAGGTGCTGGGTGGCCGTGCCGTCACTGAGTTTAACTACCGGTATGCCGATGATCGGAATGCCTGTATTTTTGTCGGTGTTCGTCTGTCACGGGGCATTGCGGAGCGTACAGAGATTGTCAGGGAACTGACAGACAAGGGTTATCAGGTGGTCGATCTGTCTGATGACGAAATGGCAAAACTCCACCTTCGCTATATGGTCGGCGGCCGCCCGGGGAAACCGCTGAAAGAACGGTTGTTCAGCTTTGAGTTCCCTGAATCTCCCGGGGCACTGCTGAAATTCCTGCAGACACTGGGTACCCACTGGAATATCTCGCTATTCCACTACCGCAGCCACGGTACGGATTATGGCCGGGTACTGGCTGCCTTTGAACTCAGCGATAACGAACCCCGTTTCGCTGAGCATGTGCAGGCGCTCGGTTATGACTTTCATGATGAAAGTGATAATCCGGCATTCCGGTTTTTCCTGGCCGGACAAGCCTTATAACAGGCTCCAGAAAGCATTAATCAGCGGCTCGGCGAGCCGCTTTTTTTGCACGCAGACGCCCAGTTCCAGCGGCGCTCCCAGGTCTGTTCGGGCGATTTTCATCACCCTGTTTCTGACCGGTTCGGGACTGTTTTCCAGTACCACGTCCGGCAGCAGCGCAATTCCGCAGCCTAAAGCCACCATAGATACCATGGCTTCATGCCCTGAAACGGTCGCATAGATGACCGGGGCCGTGATTTTACGGCGTTTCAGCCACTGGTCGATACTGCGTCTGACCGGACCCTGCTCAGGAAAAATAAACGGAACCTGGCTCCAGTCCGGGTCTTCCTCGCTGATTTGCACTCTGACCGGACAAGGGAGTGCCGGTGCTATCAATGCCAGGGGCAGAAAGTCCACCGGCGTGAATGCCACGCCGGAAGGCAGCGACTCCGGCTTACCGGCAATAGAAATATCCGCCTCTCCTGAACTGACTTTCTGTACGGCATCCGACGGGTCTCCGGTCGAGAGCTTAATTTCCACCTGCGGGTGTTCGGCGCGAAACCGGTCCAGGACCGGAGGCAGGTGGCTATAGGCCGCCGTGACAGAGCAGAACAGATGCAGTTCTCCACTGAGTGACGGACTGTTCAGGTCCATCGTGTGTCGCAGTTGCTGGTAATGCAGCAGGGTTTGTCTGGCAAACAGGGTAAAGTTTTCCCCGGCAGCGGTCAGTGTGACGGAACGATTATCGCGGAAGAAAAGGGGATGTCCGGTCTCTTCTTCCAGTCGCTGGATCTGGCGTGATAGCGTCGACGGGCTGACATGCATCGCCCTCGCGGTCTGTCCGAAATGACAACTTTCGGCCAGATGAAGAAAGAGTTTCAGGTCACGTAAGTCCATAGCAGCCTCATCAGAAAGGTTGTTGCATATATTGCAACGTGGTGTTGTTAATATATCAATTTAAGCAATGGAATTCATGACATATGATGAAGTCATTCTCAGGACAGCAAAGACTGTGACTGAAAAACTGATAAATACAAACACAACGAATCAATGGAGCATCCATGGCTAACTATTTCAACACACTGAACCTGCGCAATCAGTTAGCGCAATTAGGTAAATGTCGTTTCATGTCGCGTGAAGAATTTACCGACGGGGCAAGCGTCCTGAAAGGCAAAAAAGTCGTGATTGTTGGTTGTGGTGCTCAGGGTCTTAACCAGGGCCTGAATATGCGTGATTCCGGTCTGGATGTTGCTTATGCACTGCGTGCAGAAGCGATTGCAGAGAAACGCGCTTCATGGCGTAAAGCGACCGACAACGGTTTTAAGGTCGGGACTTACGAAGAGCTGATCCCTCAGGCCGATCTGGTGATCAACCTGACGCCGGACAAACAGCACTCTGCCGTCGTACAGGCGGTTCAGCCTCTGATGAAAGATGGCGCGACTCTGGGCTACTCCCATGGTTTCAATATCGTTGAAGTCGGTGAGACTATCCGTAAAGACATCACCGTTGTGATGGTCGCGCCGAAATGTCCGGGAACGGAAGTTCGTGAAGAATACAAACGTGGTTTCGGTGTGCCGACGCTTATCGCGGTTCACCCGGAAAACGACCCGAAGGGTGAAGGTCTGGCTATCGCTAAAGCCTGGGCCGCTGCGACCGGGGGCCACCGTGCCGGTGTTCTGGAATCTTCTTTTGTTGCGGAAGTAAAATCAGACCTGATGGGTGAGCAGACTATTCTGTGCGGTATGTTACAGGCAGGTTCATTACTGTGCTTCGATAAGCTGGTGGCTGAAGGTGCCGACCCTGCTTATGCAGAAAAACTGATCCAGTTCGGCTGGGAAACCATTACCGAATCGCTGAAGTTCGGCGGTATCACACTGATGATGGACCGTCTGTCCAACCCGGCGAAACTGCGAGCCTATGCCCTGTCTGAGCAACTGAAAGAGATCATGGCACCTCTGTTCTGCAAACATATGGATGACATTATCTCCGGGGATTTCTCTGCCGGTATGATGGCTGACTGGGCAAACGATGATAAAGATCTGCTGACCTGGCGTGAAGAGACCGGAAAAACGGCATTCGAAACCGCACCACAGTTTGAAGGTAAGATTGGCGAACAGGATTACTACGACCAGGGTGTTGTGATGATCGCCATGGTCAAAGCAGGTGTTGAACTGGCCTTCGAAACCATGGTGGCGGCCGGCATTATTGAAGAGTCTGCCTACTATGAGTCTCTGCATGAACTGCCACTGATTGCCAACACCATTGCCCGTAAGCGTCTGTACGAAATGAACGTCGTTATTTCAGATACGGCAGAATACGGTAACTATCTGTTCTCCTTCGCAGCCGTGCCGTTGCTGAAAGACTTTATGGCACAACTGCAGACCGGCGATTTAGGTCAGAAAACACTGAGCGGGAATACCGTAGATAATGCGCAACTGCGTGATGTGAATGAAGCGATCCGTCAGCATCCTATCGAGAAAGTCGGTAGTAAGTTACGTGGCTATATGACCGATATGAAACGTATCGCCGTTGCCGGTTAACCGGACACAGCTCGCGGTATAAAATACACCCCGGCACCGCCGGGGTTTTTTTATGGTGATTTCTTATGGCGTCCGGATTATCCGCTGGCGCAAAAAAACCGGCGATGCCGGTTTATTTTTTTGCGGATACTCAGCGTTTGCTGAAAGCCAGTCTGGCCGCAAAAGAGAGGAGTACGATGCCGGTGAGCCGATCCATGGTGGCAACCACCCGCGGACGATGGAAAAAACGACTCAGTGGACGGGTCGCCGCAATCAGAGTCATTAGCCAGGTGATCCCCAGTAGCATATGGATGCCGACCAGTCCCAATGTCCAGAAAAATAAGGAATGTCCCTGAGGGATAAACTGCGGCAAAAAGGAGACATAAAATATACCGACTTTCGGATTCAGCATATTCCCCGTCATACCTTTCAGCAGCCAGTTGGTCTGCCGGTTACCGGTACTCTCAGAGGTAGCCATTCCTTTGCGCGGGTGGAGTAACATGCCAATTCCCAGCCAGCAAAGATAAGCGGCTCCACAGTATTTCAGCAGATCGTAAGCCAGTTCAGAGACGGCAATTAATGCTCCCAGACCGCAGGCGACAGCGACTCCCCACAGAAGGCATCCGAGGTTGATTCCGGCAGCCGCCTGAAGGGCCTGTTTACGACCCTCCACCGTAGCCGTCCGCAGAACTAAAGCCGTATCCAGACCGGGTGTCAGGGTCAGCAGGCCGGCCGCCAGCATATAAGCAATAAGACTTTCTGTTATCGACATCGTTACTCTCCCGCAGAATCGTTTTTATTAAACAGTGTTATAACAAATTGCCGGCACAGAAACAGCCTGATCCAGAGGAGCAAGTGACAGAGGGGGATGCGGATGAAGGTGACGCCCCCGACACTTCGGGGACGCCATAATGCCGATCAGGAGGCTTCGAACAGTGTCTGGTGACGGGTTTCTTTACTCAGCAATAATGCCAGTAACGTCAGAGTCGCCATGGCGGCCAGATAGAACCCGACGGCGGATAATCCGTAGTGAGTATTCAGCCAGGTCGCAATATAAGGTGCCACAGAAGCGCCAAGAATTGAGGACAGGTTATAGGAGAACGACGCTCCGGTGTACCGGACTTCTGTCGGGAAAAGCTCGGGTAATAATGCGCCCATAGGGCCGAATGTCAGCCCCATAATGCTTAACCCGGTCAGCAGGAAAAGCATGACCAGCCACGGTGAGCCTGAACCCAGCATGTGCGGGAAGATAAAGGCAAACGCGATAATCAGTAAGGTGATCACTATCATCGTACTGCGACGACCAAAGCGGTCAGCCAGCACACCTGCGATCGGGATCGTTATACCGAAACCAATTACCGCTACCATCAGCATCCAGAGGAAGCTGGAACGGGGGAATCCTAAGCCTGCCGGGGCCGGTGTCGTGCCGTAACTCATGGCATAGACCGTCATAATATAAAACAGGGTGTAGGTGGCGAGCATAATAAAGGTGCCGAGCAATGTCGCGCCGGGATACTGAGTTAGCAGCGTACCGATAGGGACTTTGACCTGTTTTTTCTCTTTTTTGACTTTGGCAAATACCGGGCTCTCATGTAATGAAACCCTGACGTACAGCCCGATAATCACGAGGATCGCCGACAGAATGAAAGGTACACGCCAGCCCCAGCTCATAAACTGCTGATCATCCAGCAGCCAGGAAAGGAGTAAGAAGGTACCGTTGGCAAAGAAAAAGCCAATAGGTGCGCCCAGTTGCGGGAATGAACCATAGAGTGCACGTTTTTTCGCAGGGGCGTTTTCTGTCGCCAGTAATGCAGCACCACCCCATTCACCGCCCAGTCCGAGCCCCTGACCGAAACGGGCCAGTGCCAGTAACAGCGGCGCCGCCACACCAATGGTGGCGTAGCCGGGTAATAAGCCAATCGCCACTGTCGAAATGCCCATGGTCAGCAAAGAGGCGACCAGAGTTGCTTTACGACCAATGCGGTCACCAAAATGGCCAAAAATAGCAGAGCCGATAGGACGTGCGACGAAGGCGATCGCAAAGGTAGCCAGTGACTGAAGTGTGGCAACGGTCGCATCTCCCTGCGGGAAGAAGATATGCGGAAAAACAATGACTGCGGCCGTGGCATAAATATAGAAATCGAAGAATTCAATGGCAGTTCCGACCAGGGAAGCAATAACCACTTTTCCCCTGGAGTTCATCGGGGGAGATTCTGCGGGTGAAGGACAGGGTGCTGTATTGCTGTTTTGCATAATAATAGTTTCTTATTTTTGTAACGATGGACGAACCATATTAGCAGCAGTTTTCAGGTCAGCAATGCTGAACATCCCAGTCACAGCGCGGATTATAGGCATAAAAGTGGATAATATGTGTTGTGTTCCGGTTACCGGAACATGACCGCAGGGTGGGGTAAGTTTTTCAGAGGATATCACTGCAAATCAGCCTAAAAAAAGTCACCGGATGACTTTGTCTGGCTGATTTGCAGAAAAAATATTCACGATTCAATATTTTCAGCTGGATTCATTTTCGCTTACATTTTGTGATGATCCGGCAGCTGAAACGGTCTCTTCTGAGGATGTCTCATGATCTTCATATTGCGCAGTGGCTATCCATGCGGCACAAAATAGCGTCAGCCTGGCAAAGAAGTAGAAAAATGCCATCAGGCCCAGCACCGAACCGAATGCTGCGCCGGATGGAGATGAAGCGACTTTCGGCAGCATGATAGTCATAATAAATTTAATGACCTCAAACCCGATAGCCGCCAGCAGAGTGCCACGGAACAGGGCTTTTTTAGGTGGCTGATGGCGCGGCAGGATCCAAAATATCCACAGAAAAATCAGATAATTGGCAGATACCGAAATCAGCAATGCAATAATAGTCATCACCGGTCTCAGCCAGTCAATATGACCGAGCCCTAAGGCATTGACGATGGCGGTCTGTGCCGACCCGGCGATAGAGTTTAATGACAGGGAGACAATTAAGGCCAGCATCAGGCCGGAGAGCGAAATAAAATCACGCACGTATCTGAACCAGATCTTCTCCTGGTCATGAGATTTACGCTCCCAGACATCACGTGATTGTGCGCGGATGGCTTCACGCAAATTTCCTACCCAACTGATACCCGAATAAAGTGCCAGCAGTAATCCGGTGATCCCGACCGTAGTACGTTGCTGAATGGCAGTTTGTACCGTGTTTTTTAAGGTGCCCGCCAGGCCGGGATCGCTGATACTGCCCACAATTTTATCAATCAGGCTGGTAAGCAGGTTCTGGTTAGATGCCAGCACAAACCCGACGGCGGCGAAGGACACCATAAGAATCGGAATTAACGACAAAAAAGAGAAATAGGTAATGGCGGCACCGAACTGGCTTCCCAGGCGATCATTGAAGCGATCGATGGCCCGCAGAAAGTGTGCGACCGCCGGGATATTACTGAACCAGTTAATACTTTTGGAAGCCCGGTTAATTGAGCGATCGACGGCAGGATTACCGGTATTAATCATCGGTACCGGTTGCTGCTTTTTTTCGTTGCCGGAAGGCATTTTTTCCGTCATGAAAGTGACGCTCCTTTGCTAGCCAGTTGAGAAAACAGGTTAATTATAGCGGGCAATTGGCTCTCCGACGAACTGTACCGGCGACCATCCCCTGGAAACCCGGCTTACGGCAACGTGATTTTTCCGCGGATCCGCGTGGAAGAATGGCCGCCGACCCATATTCCGTCCGGTTCAAAACGAATATCCAGGCAGCCGTGACGGCCGATGGAAAGTCCCTGGCGGACGCGGTAATTTCGGGTCTGACCATAACCGGCAAAGTACCAGGCCAGGCAGGCATTAGCACTCCCCGTCACCGGGTCTTCGACCAGGGTATTGTTATGGGAAAATATCACCCTGACTTCATAATCATCACCGCTGCCGTCATTAACGGGCGCAAACAGAACGACACCTTTGACTCCAGCATCATGCTCCAGAGCTTCCAGAGTCGTAGTCGTCAGTGTCAGAGCGCGCAGTCCGGTGACATCGGGAACCGGGAGCAGTAACCAGCGGCTGCCGATGCCTCCGATGGCCGGTTGCAATTGCTTTCCGGTGAGCGGCCCGGTCAGGGCTTCAGTCAGCGGAGAAGTGAAGGGGGTGATCACCGTTTCCGGTGCAAGGAATGCCAGATTCTGGTCATTCTGACGGCGAACAGTGATTAACCCAGCGGCGCATTCCTGAATTACTTTCCCCTGCTTTTCCTCAATCAGCCCCTGCTCCAGCAGTGCATGTGCGGTCCCTAATGTCGGGTGGCCCGCGAAAGGGAGCTCTCCGTCGGGTGTAAAAATTCTGACATGATAATCCGCACCGGGCTGCTTCGCGGGGACGACAAAGGTGGTTTCGGACAGATTCATCCAGCGGGTGATATCCAGCATCTGCCGGTCAGTCAGTCCCCCGCCATCAAAAACAACCGCCAGCGGATTTCCCTGAAACGGAAGGGAACTGAAAACATCGACCTGACTAAATACAACCTGGCGGCTCATGGCTATTTCCTTAATTAACAGACGGGAGAATAGTGTGCCAGCTCTTGTGCCGTGAAAGGTTCTGTTTTATCCGTCATCAGAGAAGGTTATCCGGATCACCGAAGCGAATGAAGCAGATGCCACAGATGGAGTTAACGGAACTGTCAGAAAAGAATGCAGCAGGTCGTCAGGCGGAGAACATTGATCCCGTGCTGCCGTGAGTCGTCACCCCGACGTCGAAGAAAGACCGGTATCGGTGCGTTACAGATGTGATAGCCAGAGGCCGTTAACCGTATTGAACCGGGTCAGGGAGCGAAAAGAAGAATGACAGGGTTACCTTTACCGCAGAACACTGCCAGGTGGTAACCCCGTGAATTAACGCTCAGAGAGGCAAGCGCTGACTGCCTCACTTCCGCTGACAGGTCGAAAGTGAGACAGCACTACTCAGTCACTTTCCCACGACATCTGCCGTGGTATGACCCTCATCGTTAGCCGCCGGAATGGCCGGAGCCTCTGCTTCTGCAGCAGAACCGGCAGGTGCGGAGTAATTGAGCCCCAGAATACGGCTGGTGGAGGAGAGTACGCGTTCAGTGGCTTCGATATCGCCTTCCAGAGAAGTACCGTACGATGGGATCATCTGGCGTATTTTCTGCTGCCATATCTCTGTTTCCATCTGTGCCGGGAACACTTTTTTCATCAGATCCAGCATGATTTTGGCAGCGGTGGATGCGCCAGGCGAAGCGCCCAGCAGGGCTGAAACCGTACCATCCTGTGACGTCACAATCTCTGTTCCCAGACGCAAAACACCGCCCTGTTTCGGATCATTTTCGATAATTTGTACCCGCTGACCGGCAACCACCAGGCGCCAGTCTTCAGCTTTTGCGTTGGGAACATATTCCCGCAATGCTTTCAGACGGTCATTATCATTCTGCAGCACCTGGCCAATCAGGTACTTGATAAGGTTCAGGTTCTTACCGCCTACCTGCATCATTGGCAGGAGATTGGCAGGGGTCATGGAGCCAAACATATCCAGCAACGACCCTTGTTTGAGGAATTTGGTCGAGAACGTCGCGAACGGACCAAATAGCAGTACCTGTTTACCGTCCAGCATACGGGTATCAACGTGAGGCACCGACATCGGAGGCGCACCGACACTGGCTTTACCGTACACTTTTGCCAGATGCTGTCTGACCAGTTCCGGGTTCTCAGTCACGAGAAAAGAACCGCCTACCGGGAACCCTGCATAACGACGGGCTTCGGGGATCCCGCTTTTTTGCAGTAAAGGTAGCGCAGCACCGCCGGCACCGATAAAGACGTGGCCGGCAATCAGCTGTCTTGAGGTGTTGGTGGTCAGACAGTGCAGCGTCACCTGCCAGCGTCCGTCACTCCGTCGTTTGAGATCACGGACTTCCTGACGGGTTCTTAGCGTGAAATTATCATTCTGCTGCAGGGCGTGGATCAGCTGACGGGTAATTTCGCCGAAATTCACATCGGTACCGATTTCGGTACGGGTCGCGGCAATCGGTGTACCTGGCTGACGTCCTTCCATTAGCAGAGGAACCCAGCGGGCAATTTGTTGCGGGTCTTCAGAATATTCCATGCCACGGAACAGGGAACTGTTCTTCAGCGCATCAATACGCTGGCGAAGAAAGCGGACATTCTGCTCGCCCCAGACAAAGCTCATGTGGGGAGTGGTATTAATAAAGGATGCCGGATTATTCAGTCGGCCGAGCTCAACCTGAGAAGCCCAGAACTGGCGTGAAATCTGAAAAGATTCATTGATGGCGACCGCTTTACTGATATCAACAGAGCCATCGGCTTTCTGCGGGGTATAATTCAGTTCTGCCAGTGCGGAATGACCGGTTCCGGCGTTATTCCAGCCGTTGGATGACTCTTCAGCCACGCCGGAAAGACGCTCCACCATTTCCAGCGTCCATTCGGGTTCCAGCTCCTGAAGGAAAGTTCCCAGTGTGGCACTCATCACACCAGCGCCGATCAAAAGTACATCGACGTCTTTTCCCTGCTGAACCTTTTGCTCTGTCGTTGCGATACTACTCATCGCAAGAGAAAGGTTCATTGTTGATCTACACATGAGGCCACATCTCCTCTTCTGTCCGGCATTGACCACTGACAGGCTTACGGGCAAATAATGGGTTTCAGGTCAGGTGATTATCACCTATCTGAAAGACCAAAAGTTATCCGGCAATCTCAAAACAGAAAAAAGTATGAGTTAATGCCGCGTTATATATTTTACCTTTGAATATAACATTTATTTCCCGGAATTAAACAGTTGTTTACCCCCGTCATTTTAGTAAAAAGTCCGGTGATGACAGCTAATTACAGAGATAAGCAGGCAGGTAGTGTGGTCATATTCCGGGGCATGTTTTCCTGCAATGACCTGGCTTGCGGAAAGGGGCTGCGGCAGGTGTTCTGAAATACATTACAGGTAACAGAGGTTGCCTTATCCGGCCCGTTTCTGCGGTTCCCCCCGGCCGACAGCCTTCGCCGGGCGCACGGGGCGACGCCGGGGGGCCGGTGAGCGGTTTACTGCGGATTAATGCGACGCCATAAAAAGCGCAGAATAAAATATTCAACGGCACCCAGAAAAAGAAACCACAGAAAAAATACGATGGTATACAGCTGATTTAAATCCATTATATGAAATAAGGACATCATTTTTCTGGCGAGATCAATCCCGAAGGCGGGTGCCGGCAATAACAGTGCAGACAGGAAACCGAGTAATAAGATCCCGCCCGGGATCAGTAATGTTTCAAGCGGATTTTTCATGATGCAGGTGATCCGGAAAAATGAAGTATTCACTATTCTCAGGGAATTCTCCCTGCCTTTCAATCTCCCGGTCAAAGCGGCCGGAAGCAGAACTGCTGAATCGGATGCGGGCGGTCTGTTCCTGTGACACTCGCTGTTTCCCGTGTCATGCACTGCCATACGGTACTGAGTTCCTTATTTTCCATTAGCTTAGCGCAAAGTTAGCCCGGGTTAAGAGATATAGCCTTGGCTATAACTAACGCCATGATTTTATTGTCTTTTTTAATTCATGGCTTCGTGGTAGACTGCGTCATATTCGGAATGGCAGCAGAAATAACGTGCCCCCCTTTATTGTCCTGAGAGACAAGTCTGAGCGATGAAACCTGATGGATGTCATAACAACAATTATTCTTGCCTTTGGCATGTCAATGGATGCTTTTGCAGCCGCCCTCGGGAAAGGGGCAACCTTAAAAAAACCAGGTATTAAAGAAGCCTTACGTACCGGAGTTATTTTTGGTGGCGTGGAAATGCTGACGCCATTGATTGGCTGGGGTATTGGTCTGGCAGCCAGTAAGTATGTCATGGCCTGGGATCACTGGGTGGCTTTTATTCTGCTGGCTATTCTTGGCGGCAGGATGATCATTGGCGGTTTACGTCATAGTCCGGCGGAAGAGTGTACTGCGCCGGAGCGGCATGGTTTTCTGGTCTTAGCGATGACGGCCGTCGCCACCAGCCTGGATGCGCTGGCGGTAGGCGTTGGTCTGGCTTTCTTACAGGTTAATATCCTGGTGACGGCGCTGGCTATCGGGGGAGCAACGACGATCATGGCAACGACGGGAGTGATGGTCGGTCGTTTTATTGGCCCGATACTGGGTAAATGGGCCGAAGTCCTCGGAGGCGTCGTGCTGGTAGGGATAGGATGCACGATCCTGATCGAACATTTAGGGTTACTGAACTGAAACATCGCGGGCGAGTGATCTTGCGGATCGTTCTCCCGTGTCTTGTCTGAGTATCCCTCCCGGGGTATTCTTGTTGATGTAACGACGGTCCGGGGGTTCTTCCCCGGGTGATCAGCAGTCTGTTGTTACGGGGTGATGGTGTTCCACCTCAACCAACCGCCAGTCCGTTTCATGGAATGGCTGATGACGCCTGACATAATACTTAACCCGCTTGCCGGGGTTTTGGTGTGTCAGGTATCTGCTTCCTGTCCCCTTTCTCTCCGGCGTGATGATATTCAGGAATCTGATATGTTGAAGTCTTTCATGGCTGTATTAATCGGTGGCGGCGCTGGCTGCTTATTACGCTGGTGGTGTTCACTCCGGTTTAATCCTTTATTTACCGGCTTACCGCTCGGCACCCTGCTGGTCAATCTGGCGGGCGGATTGATTATCGGAGGAGCGCTGGCCTGGTTTGCCCGGCATCCGCAGCTTGACCCTGCCTGGAAACTCTTAATAACCACCGGACTGTGCGGAGGGCTGACCACATTCTCGACTTTTTCGGCAGAATTAATGGTCATGCTGCAGTCCGGAAAATACCTTTGGGCAATGACCAGCGCTTGTCTGCATCTGTTCGGTACATTGCTGATGACCTTTGCCGGCTTTGCGCTGATAACCGCCATCAGTTAATTTTTCCGGAACGGGGCACACCCCGTCGCTATCACCGGAGGCCGGCAGAAGCGTTATCCCTTGCCGGCATGTTTTTATTGCCGGCAGGCTTTCTGTGACCGGACGCCGTTCACGGTGCCCGCCGGCAAAACGCAGCAGGGTGAGGCGCTGACTGAACAGGGATGACTGAAGAATGCTGAAGGATAGGAGGTTTTGCACTAAGCTATCGGTTCATTAACCAGCGTCGGGCACTATTGTTATGTTATCTGAACGTTTTGAGCGATTGATTGATATCTTCCGGGCCCCTCCTTCTGATGCCCCGCCGAAAACACCTGGCCGGTTTTATGCCTATTATCTTCGTCAGGTATGGCCCTGTTTTGCCGGATTACTGGTTGTTGGTCTGATCGGTGCGTTGATCGAGGTCGCTCTGTTCAGCTATCTGAGTAAGATCATCGACTTAGTCGACAGTGCGCATCCGGCATCGGTCTTCCGGGATCACTGGCTACTGCTGAGCTGGATGGGGGCGGTGGCGCTGATCATCCGTCCGGTGTTTATTGCACTGCATGATCTGCTGATCCATCAAACGATTAATCCCCGTCTGACCAGCCTGATACGCTGGCAACATCATAATTATGTGCTGAGACAAAGTCTGACGTTTTTCCAGAATGACTTTGCCGGACGCATTGCGCAGCGCATTATGCAAACCGGCAGTTCATTATGTGACTCTGCGGTTCAGCTGGTGGATGCTATCTGGCATGTGGCCATCTATGCGATTACCGCGCTGGTGCTGTTTGCCGAGGCCGACTGGAAGCTGATGATCCCCCTGATCCTCTGGCTGGTAGTGTATGTGGCCTGTCTGGTCTTTTTTGTCCCGCGGGTCAAGCAACGCTCCGTGGTGTCCTCGGAGGCCCGGTCGAAACTGATGGGCTTCATTGTTGACGGATATACCAATATCTCGACCCTGAAACTTTTTGCCCACAGTGACTTAGAACAGAAAAATGCCCGTGAGGCTATCCTCGAACAGACGGAAACCACGCAGTTGGCGGGACGGATGATCACCGCGATGGATGTGACCCTTTCGACCCTGAACGGCGCGTTAATCGTGAGCACGACCGGGCTGGCTCTCTGGTTATGGAGTCAGTCGCTGATTTCCGTCGGCGCCATTGCTCTGGCGACAGGGCTGGTGATCCGCCTGGTCAATATGTCCGGCTGGATCATGTGGGTGGTGAACGGTATTTTTGCCAACATTGGTATGGTGCAGGATGGGATGGCGACGATTTCTCAGCCGCTGAGTGTGCAGGACAAACCCGGCGCTCCGGCGCTGGCCGTCACCCGGGGAGAGATCCGTTTCGACCATGTTTCTTTTCGCTATGGGCATGGCCGGCCGATCCTCTCGGATATCGATCTGACGCTACGGCCCGGGGAGAAAATCGGTCTGATAGGGGCTTCAGGTGCCGGTAAGTCAACGCTGGTCAATTTGCTGCTAAGAATGTATGACCTGAATGACGGTGCGATATCTATCGACGGGCAAAATATTGCCGATGTCACTCAGGAAAGTCTGCGTAGCCAGATAGGGATGATCACCCAGGATACCTCGCTTCTGCACCGTTCGATACGGGATAATTTACGCTACGGATGCCCCGGGGCTACCGACGCAGAGATTGAGGCAGCGCTGCACGGAGCCCGTGCAGCAGAATTTATTCCGCAACTCTCGGATGCCCAGGGCCGTTATGGCCTGGATGCACACGTCGGTGAACGTGGCGTCAAACTCTCCGGCGGACAGCGTCAGCGTATTGCTATCGCGAGGGTTTTGCTGAAAAACGCCCCTATCCTGGTGATGGATGAGGCCACTTCCGCCCTCGATTCCGAGGTGGAAGCCGCTATCCAGGAAAGTCTGGAGTCTCTGATGGACGGGAAAACCGTGATTGCGATTGCACATCGTCTGTCGACCATTGCACGGATGGACCGTTTAATTGTGTTAGAGCATGGCAGGATTGTGGAAACAGGAAACCATCAGCAACTTCTGGCGGCAGGGGAAGTCTACGCCCGGCTCTGGCAGCGTCAGACCGGAGGATTTGTCGGCGCAGACTGACCCGTCCGGTGTTCTCCGGCCCCGTGACTGCAGATAAAGTGATAGCGGGGCTTCGGAGCAGAGATCCTGTCAGGTATACTGATTTTATTATTCATTATTTCCGGGTTGTTATGGAACGTTTTACTGAAAATCTGATGTATGCCACTCGCTGGCTACTGGCTCCGGTTTATTTTGGTCTCTCTCTGGGATTACTGGCACTGACCATTAAGTTCTTTCAGGAGATTTTTCATGTGCTGCCACACATTCTGTCTGTCAGCGAAAATGAGCTGATCCTGCTGCTGCTGTCGCTGGTGGATATGTCCCTGGTGGGCGGATTACTGATCATGGTCATGCTGTCCGGGTACGAAAATTTTATTTCGGCACTGGATATTGATGAGCATAAAGAAAAGCTGAACTGGCTGGGGAAAATGGATTCCGGCTCGCTGAAAAATAAAGTGGCCGCCTCCATTGTGGCGATCTCCTCGATACATCTGTTACGGGTTTTTATGGAAATGAGAACCATCGATAACAGCAAAGTGCTCTGGTACATCCTGCTGCATCTGACCTTCGTGTTGTCTGCCTTTGTTATGGGCTATCTGGATAAGATGTCACGGCAGGCGAAAGGGGGACATTGATCCTGACTCCCTGCCAGATAAAAAAACGGCCCCGTCAGTAATGGCGGGGCCG
>NZ_JMPR01000013.1 GCF_000735525.1 Tatumella ptyseos ATCC 33301
ATTTCAGGCGGTAATACGTGAGGTCATCAGTTCAGTGCGTAGGCAATCACATAATCACCCACATTGGTTCGCATAAAGTGATGCCCGCCCGCCATAATCACCAGATACTGTTTACCCCCCACAGAATAAGTCATCGGTGTGGCCTGGCCTCCGGCAGGTAACGTATCGCTCCAGACTTCTTTACCGGTGTTACTGTCGTAAGCCCGGATCTTGTTATCGGTGGTGGCCGCCACAAAGGTCAGTCCGCCTGCCGTAATGACAGGACCGCCATTATTCGGTGTACCGATGTTGATCGGTAATTCGGTAGGCAGACCAAACGGACCGTTCTTCTCAGCACTGCCCAGCGGGTGCTGCCAGAGCACCTTCTGTGTATGCATATTGATCGCGGTGATCATGCCATAAGGGGGTTCGTTGCACAGCATGCCGGTCAGCGGTGCGAAGAACGGGGAGACATTAATCCCGTAAGGTGTATCCGCCATCGCGCCGTTACCCTCCGCACCCCCGCCACCAGGCTTATAGGCCGGTGAATCGATAGAAATCAGCCCCTGTTTGTCGGCTTCTTTCCTGCTGACCAGCTGGTCATACATCGGGGTATTGTTCCAGTTTGCGATAAGTAAACCGGTCTGCGGATCATAGGCCACACTGCCCCAATCGCTGCCGCCGTTATAACCGGGATATTCAATCCAGGGTTTGGTGATCGACGGCGGGGTAAATTCACCGACATAATTGGCTTGTCTGAATTTAATCCGGCAGGCCAGCTGATCAAACAGCGATATCCCCCACATTTTGGCTTCGGTCAGCGGTTTCATCCCCAGGCGAGGCATATCCACAGACCAGGGTTGCGTCGGACTGCGCGGGTCGCCCGGGATCACTCCGGCAGGTGCCGGTTTTTCTTCCGTTTTACTTAACGGCTGACCGGTGGCCCGGTTGAGGATAAATGTCTGTCCCCGTTTGGTCGGCACGATCATGGCGGGAATGCTCTGACCCTTTGTGCCAGGGAAGTCAAACAGGGTGGGTTGTGAACCGATATCGTAGTCCCAGACATCTTTGTGTACGGTCTGGAATACCCATTTCTCAGCACCTGTTTTAACGTCCAGCGCCACGATAGCAGAAGACACACGGTTCTCGTTCGGTGAACGCAGCGCACTGTAGTAATCGGCGGCGGAGTTACCGGTAGGGACATAGACCAGACCCAGTTTATCGTCACCGGTCATGGCGGCCCAGGAGTTCGGGGTGCCGCGGCTGTAATAGTGATCACCTGTCGGTTCGCTGTGCACTCCCGGGTTATTGACATCCCATGCCCATTTGAACTTACCGGTTTCTGCATCATATCCCCGGATCACCCCGGAAGGGGCCCAGCGACGCTGCCCGTCCAGCACTTCGTGGTTCACAATAATCACACCATCGACGATGGGTACCGGTGCCGTAACGGCGACGAACCCGGGCACAGTATGCCCCAGGCCGGTTAACAGGTTAGTCTGGCCGTGATCACCAAACTGCTGACATGACTCGCCGGTCCGGGCATCCACTGCAATCAGACGTTCATCAAGGGTACCGACGATCAGGCGGTTATGGCATGCCTGGCCTTCCAGAACCACATGAGAGGTATACCAGGTCAGACTTTTGCAGGCCGCGGTATACGGAATACTTTCATATTTGACGCCACTGTCATGCTTCCAGATTTGTTTCCCGGTGGCGGCATCCAGCTTGATAATATTATTGCGCGCTGAACACACATAAACGGCATTGCCGACCTTGATCGGGGTATTTTCTGCGGCCCATTTGTTGACCTGACCGGGTTGTGGCAGGTCACCGGTGCGGTAAGTCCATACCCGTTTCAGTTGGCTGACATTACTGGTGTTGATCTGACTCAGCGGAGAAAAACGTGTGGCATGAGTATCCCGGCCGTAATAGGTCCAGTCGCTGTCAGGCTGAGTGACCGTCGGAGGATTATCCTGACGGGCCAGAGGCGAATCCGGCGGGGGTGCCGAAGAACGATAGGTGTGAAACGGCACGAAAGCCATGCCAAAGGCCGCGACGAAAATAACCACGAACAGCCCCGTCAGACCACGGCTCAAGCCTTTTTTACGGCCACCATTTAGCGACGGGAGGGCCAGAGACAATAAAAACCCGAGTACGGTCAGTAAAGACAGTCGCGGTACCCAGCCCCAGTAATCGCTGCCACTTTCGTACAGTGTCCATAACACTGAAGCCACATACAGCACAAAAAACAGCCCGATCCCTGAGCGCCTGCCTTTAAACAGCAGTACAGAGGATATCAGCAGCACAATCCCGGCGAGCAGATAGTACCAGGACCCGGACAGAGAGATTAAATAACCGCCGCCAAAAATGAGCGGAAGGGCACAGAGGAACAGGATAACCGCCATTATCCTGACAAATAATGGTACTTTTTTCATTAGTACATCCCCGATACGCAGAAGACTTTCTGCCTTTGGTAAAGAAATGTCTTTCAGGTTAATGTTATGTTAATTATTAGTTCATTTAATGTAACCTTTCAAATAATGATCTCACTTATTTTCATCAGGTAATCATGAAATGGCGGGGTACATCCGACAGAAGGGTTTGCATGGGAAGGGGTTATACACCGGCCACAGGTCCGGCGAGAGAATGAAATAAAAGAGATGGGATTTTAGAGGGTTACGAAGAAAAAATGTGGCTCCGGCGGGTTTTCCCGGGGGGATGCCGATGGCCCCATGTGACCTCACCATACGGACAAATATCCCGGGGAGGCCGGTGCCGGTGAACGAAGAGTGCTCTGTTAGTTTTTCCGGACAGACGAGTCAGTTGCCGCAGGACGGATACCGGTGAGGGTCGGCATCACCTGTTTGATCATGGCAAGAAAATGGCGCATCCTGGCCGGATAATAGCTGGCCCACGGATAGGTCAGCCAGACCGGTAATGCTGTGGCCTGCCATTCAGGCAGCGGTTCCTGCAGGCGGCCAGCGGCCAGATCATCTTCTGTCACCCAGGAGGAAATCAGCCCGACGCCCAACCCTGAAAGTGCTGCTTTATGTATGGCGAAGATACTGTCACTGCTCAGACGGGGATGAATAGTGATGGTCTGGCTGATACCGGTATGTACATTCTTCAGTGTGACCTCGGTGCGATAGAAAGTACTGAGCGACAGCCAGGGAAGGGCTGCCAGTTCGGGAAGCGTCTTTAGTTCCGGAGCAAGGGCTAACAGGTCCGGAGTCGCAACGATACGTCGCGGAACTTCGGCAATCTGTATCGCCACCAGTCCCGGATCACTGAGCGCGCCTACCTGAATAGCACAATCGATGTTTTCGGCGACGAAATCCGGTGTCCGGTCATTCAGCATCCACTCGATATTCAGCTCCGGGGAGTGCTTCAGCCAGCGCACCAGTGGCCCGATCAGTTGATCCTGACCGAAAGCATGCGGAGCGCGTACCCGTAAGGTACCGACCGGTTCATCGCGGGTCTGGGTCAGATCATCTTCCAGGGCATGCCAGTTACCGACCAGTTGTCCGGCATGGCGATAGCAACGCTCCCCGTCATCCGTTAATTTCAGGGCATGAGTGGTTCGCAGGATCAGTTTCTGGCCAAGCATGTTTTCCAGGGCCTGAAGTCGCCGGCTGATGGTCGGCTGGCTGACACCTAGCTGCCGTGCCGTGGCCGACAGACTGCCACTTTCAACGATCCGGATAAAGGTTTGCATCAGTTCAATGCGGTCGATGCTTCCCGCGGGGATTATTTTCATACGCTACAGGTATAACAGTTCTTCTTTATTTACGTCTACCATGTATTACCTGTTTCAGGTCTACTGAGCGCAACTCAGAGACGGAGAAACTATCATGTCAGCAATTGAGCAGACCATGAACGAACAGAAATTATCAGCACCGCTGCTGTTTACCCTGGCCACCGGTGCAGGGTTGAGCGTTGCTGCCATTTATTACAGTCAGCCCCTGCTGGGGATTATGGGGAAGCAGTTTAACGCCACTACAGCTCAGTCAGGTCTGATCCCGATGCTGACCCAGATAGGATATGCCCTGGGGATCCTGTTACTGACACCGCTGGGCGATCGGTTTGATCGCCGCAAACTGATCGCCCTGAAAGGCCTGATGCTGGTACTGGCATTAGTGCTGTGCGGAATAGCCCCCGGGCTGAATTTATTGCTGGTTGCCAGTCTGCTGACCGGCCTGGCCGCCACGGTCGCACAGGATATTGTTCCGGCATCGGCGGCTCTGGCCCCGGAACAGAGTCGCGGAAAAACGGTGGGAACGGTAATGACCGGACTACTGACCGGCATATTATTGTCACGGGTGGTCAGCGGGGTGATTGGTGAGTACCTGGGCTGGCGCAGTCTGTATTTCCTGGCAGCGTTTTCGGTCTTACTGATCACCCTGGCATTGTGGCGGAGACTGCCGGCGTTCCGGCCGGCGGCGCCGGTGCCGTGGACAACACTGATGCGTTCGCTGTGGCACCTGTGGCATGAGCATACTACTTTGCGCCGGGCCGCCATTGCTCAGGGCCTGTTATCGGTGGCCTTCAGTGCCTTCTGGTCAACGCTGGCGCTGATGCTGTATCAGGATTTTCATCTGGACAGTGCGGTTGCCGGGGCATTCGGGCTGGCCGGTGCCGCCGGGGCTTTAGCTGCACCACTGGCAGGAGGGATGGCCGATAAAATGGGTCCGGCCCGGGTCACACAGTTGGGGGCAGGTCTGGTGATTGTGGCTTTCGCTATCATGCTACTGATGCCGTTTCTGCCGGCTCACGGACAACTGGGCCTGGTTATCCTGAGTGCGGTGATCTTTGACCTGGGGATCCAGGCCTCGCTGGTGGCTCACCAGACGCTGGTCTTCCGGCTGGTGCCTGAAGCCCGAAGCCGCCTGAATGCTCTGCTGTTTACTGTGGTGTTTATTGGTATGGCCGCAGGTTCTGCACTGGGAAGCCTGGCACTGACTCACGATGGCTGGAACGGCGTGGTCGTGGTGTCCATCGTGGCCGCGATAGCCGCGTTAATCGTACGCTTGTGCAGTCGTCATTTGCATAATTAAACCTGTCGCCGGGGCGGTTCAATACCGCCCCGGCCAGTCCTTTCCTGCGTCGACCTCGTCCTTATTTGCTATAAATGCAAATGCTTATCATTTGATTTACTGTTTGCCGGCCTCAGTGCTACTATGTTCCCTTGTCCCTAAATTGCAGAAACGTCCTGCCCTGGCCGACCCCTTAATACCTATGGATCACATACTTTCTGAACCCGGTGAACAGTCATTCTCTGTGGCGGATTTTCTCGAATTTGGTCACCGGTACGCGATTGATTACCGTTTTCCGGCAACGGATGAACAGACGGCTGTGGTGCGCGGAAAGGTAGAAGAGTGGCAACTGGCGTCCGGCCTGAACGTCACTCACTCTGACTTACACATTCTCCGGCCTTATGAGTCAACCTCCGCCGGGCATTCGCCACTGTTTTTGCTGGTGGTATTAGAAGGCTGTGTGGATTTACGCCTCAACGGCCGCCCCTTAAAGATTACGGCAGGAACAGTCTTAAGTACCAGGCTGGGGAAACAAGGCATTCTTCACGCCAGTCACCAGAAAGATCAGCGGCTGGTCACTGTCTCACTGGGCATTAATCCTTCTCAGTTTTCTGTGAACCCGTCGCGGGTCACACTGCCGGAAAGCTGGAGAAAGCATACCTCGCCCTGTGCCGTCTGGACGATGCCGGACCATATGATGATCAGCATGCGTTTTGCTATCAGCCGGCAGACACCGGCCATTGCCCGTGAACTGATGCTGGAGGGACTGATGCTTCAGCTACTGGGCCTTACGATGGATCAGCAGATCAGGAACGGCGTGCCGCGTATTCCGGCATTACCTGACGGCCATTACCGGCTGGAGGCTGTGCGTCAGTTACTGGAGTCCAGTCCGGAACAAAACCATACGCTGGATTCACTGGCAAAAACGGCGGCGATGAGCAGCAGTAGTCTGCGAACGAAGTTCCGTCAGGCTTATGGTGAGTCAGTGTTTAATTATCTGCGGGACTGCAGACTGGCGCTGGCCCGTCGTTATCTGTTGCAGGGATACAGTGTGCAGCAGGCGGCGTGGATGTCCGGTTATCAGCATGCCACCAACTTTGCGACCGCGTTCCGGCGTCGTTACGGGATTGCCCCCAGCGGCCTGAGCAGCGATCTCTCTTTCAGAGCCTGAAAAATGCCTTAAACCCGCCAGTTTTGTCGTTTGCCATACATAAACCGTCACCAGGCATAGCGGCTGACGTCATGAATACCGCAATAATAGCGCGCGAACAGTCAATAAAAAAAAGGTTGAGACGCTTTATGGCAAGGCAGATTACGGCAACACATTTCCGGTTACGTTTATGCGGGCTGGCAGTCAGCTCTGCATTAGCATTATCGCCCTCGTGGTGTGCGGCGGCGACAGACACTCTGGTGGTGACGGCCAGCGGAGGACAGGATCCACACAATGCTGTCGCACCTTATGTGAACAGTGCGACCAAATCGGCGGTTCCGGAGAGCCGTACGCCACAAACGATTGATTCGATCAGCCAGCAGGAAATTGCTCTGCGTCATGCGAATTCGCTGAACGAAATCCTGCGTTACGATGCCGGTGTTTCGACGGAGTTACGCGGGGCGACCACGTATATGAGCGAATATAAAATCCGTGGTTTTGATGCTGAGCATGAATATTATGACGGGCTGGAATTGCCCTATAACGTCACCGGGAATACTAAAGCCTCCATTGACCCGATCCTGATTGATAAGGTCGATATCCTGAAAGGACCTTCGTCGGTGCTGTATGGTAATGCTTCACCCGGCGGGCTGGTGAATATCCAGGGTAAAAAGCCTCAGTCAGTACAAAGTGCTGACGTTGGGTTCACCACCGGGAACCGCGGCCTGAAAGAAGGGTATATCGACTCCACCGGTCCGATTGCTGACAGCGACTGGGATTATCGCCTGATCGCTAAAGGCAGTGAAGGGAATGACCAGGCCGTGACCACGAAACATGAAAGCTATCTGATAGCGCCGTCGGTCAGCTGGCAACCGGATGATCATACCCGCCTGACACTGGATGCCTTATATCAGGATCAGCCCAGTCTGACACCTTCCAACCCGCTGCCACTAGCCTATTTACGCAGTGGCTATGCCTCGCGCCGGGCTTATGCCGGTGACCGCTGGAATGGTTTCAGGCAGCGTGAAGGGATGCTGGGTTACAGTTTTGAACATCAGTTCGACAGTGGCTGGGGCGTGGTGCAGAAAGCCCGCTATTTCAGCGTGGACACCCATCAGCAAAGTATTTATGCCACCGGCACCGGCAGCAGTGATACTCAGCTTTCCCGCTTTGGTTACACGACTGACGAAGGGCTGAAAAGCATCAATATCGATAACCAGCTGACCCGGACCGTCCGTCTGGGGGAGTGGCAGCACCATCTTCTGGCAGGGTTTGACTACCAGCACCTTAGCTCGCATATGACCTACCGGTATGGGACCGCCTACCCGGGCATCGATATGCTCAGCCCCGACTACAGCCAGGTGACCAGCGATAACCTGGGGCTGTATACTGCCACTAATGACCGGCTGAGTTTCAACCAGCGCGGCTATTATCTGCAGGACCAGGTGGAATATGGTGCGCTGAATCTGATGGCGAGTCTGCGCTATGACGATTACCAGTCCGCCACCACCGACTATCTGAACGCCGGCAGTCAGCAGGCTATCGATCAGCATAAAGTGAGCAAACGCCTGGGCGCGTTGTATCAGTTCCGCAACGGTATCGCGCCTTACCTCAGTTATTCTGAAGGCTTCCTGCCGGTATCTCCGCAGGGAACGCTGACCGCCAGCCAGGCGAAAGCGACGACCAGTAAACAACTGGAAGGCGGGGTAAAATATTTATTACCTGACTACGCCACCACCGTCACGGCGTCCGTTTTCTCTATCAGAGAGAAAAATGTTCTGACCACGGACTATACCTACACTGCCGCCGGATTACTGAACTACCGCCAGACCGGTGAAGTGCAGTCGAAGGGGGCTGAGGTGAGCCTGGTCAGCCGTCCGCTGGATAATGTGAATATCATTGCGAATTATGCCTATACCCATGCCGTGAATACGAAAGACGCGCTTTATCAGGGCAAGCGGGTGACTCAGGTGCCGGAAAACAGCGTTAACCTGTGGGGAGATTACACTTTCACCCATGGAACACTGAACGGCTTAATGCTGGGGGCCGGAGCGCGTTACTTCGGTAAGAGCGAGATAACCGCAGACAATTCCCTGCCCGCCCTGGGAGGAAATACGCAGTATGATGTGGCTGTCAGTTATGACATGGGCGTGCTGAGCTCATCGCTGAAAGGTCTGACCGTGAAAGCCGGTGCGCAGAACCTGACCAATAAGATGACCTATACCTGTTACAGCAGCAGCTATTGCTGGATAGGCCGTGATCGTACCTGGCAGGTCGGTGTTAACTATCATTTCTGATCCCGGCAGGCCCCCGGCGGAGTGAGGGTCGCGGGCCCCGCGAGACAGATGGCGGGGCCCGCCCGGCTTATTGCAGGGCGTACTTTTTCACTTTATCAAACAGTGTACTTTTGGCGATGCCCAGCGCCTCGGCAGCCTGCGAGATATTACCGTGATGCTTACTGAGCTCGGAGATGATCAAATCCTTTTCAAAGTGTTCAACCATCTGTGGCAGGCTCAGTACATGGTCAGAACCATGACGCCCGGCTTCCCCGGTCATCCCCAGTACGCAGCGTTCCGCTTCGTTACGCAGTTCACGTACATTACCGGGCCATGGCCAGGTCAGGTAATTCTGCATTTTGACGGTATCAATTTCCGGGATCTCCCGTCCGAAGGTGGTGGCCGCAACCCCGGAAAAATACTTAAATAACAGCGGAATATCTTCCCGACGCTCACGTAATGGCGGGATGGGCAGCTCAATGACATTCAGGCGGAAATTCAGGTCAGCACGGAATTCCCCCTGCTCAGCCAGTACGCCGAGGTCGGCTTTTGTCGCGCTGATCACCCGGATATCCACGGGAATGGGCTGATTGGCACCCAGCCGCTCAATCTGCCGCTCCTGCAGGACACGCAGCAGTTTGATCTGCATCGCCATCGGCATACTTTCGATTTCATCGAGGAACAGCGTTCCCCCCTGGGCATATTCAATTTTACCGATACGCTTCTGGGTGGCTCCGGAAAAGGCCCCGCGCTCGTGACCAAAAATCTCGCTGTCAAACAGGGTCTCCGGCAGGCCACCACAGTTGAGGGCCACGAAATTACCCGGCCTGCCGCTCAGGTCATGAATACAGCGGGCGAGTAATTCTTTTCCTGTGCCGGTTTCACCATGGATCATGACATTGGCCGGGGTGGAAGCGATGTTTCTGACCATTTCCCGCAGTTCACACATGGGCTGGGCATGGCCGATAAAGCGGCTGTCCAGGTCACTGACATGCGCCAGTTGCTGACGTAATTGAGCCACTTCCAGCGTCAGCTTACGCTTCTCCAGCGCACGTCTGACCTGCTGGATCAGCACCTGGGGAGAAAAGGGTTTCGGTAAGAAGTCATAAGCGCCACTGCGCATGGCTTCTACCGCGGTCAGAATATCGCCATGCCCGGTGATCATGATAATCGGGATGGCAGGGTCGCTGGCCTGCATCTGTTGCAGGAAATCCATGCCGCTCAGTCCGGGCAGGCGCAGGTCGGTGATGATGACGCCGGTAAACGCGGGCGGAAGCATCTTTTTGGCTTCTTCTACCGAGCCGGCACCACTGGCAGTGATGCCTTCAATCTCCAGAGACTGAATACAACTGGTACGGACAGACTCATCATCTTCAATAATTAATACGTCATAGTCAGCCAATGAGATCCTCCTGCTGTTCAGGACTTAATTGTAGTCTGATAGTGAAACGTGCTCCGCCCTGACTCAGGTTGTCAGCACTCAGACTACCGTTGAAACCTTTGATAATATCTGCCGAAATGGCTAATCCCAGCCCGAGCCCGGTGGTTGTTTTGGTGGTAAAGAAGGGCTCGAAGATATGATCGATAATGTCATCAGAAAGGCCCGGGCCGTTATCGGTCACTTCAATAATGGCTTCGGAAAAGAAACGAAACAGACGAACACTGATGACCGGAGATTCGCGATTATCCAGCACATCAATGGCATTCGCCAGCAGGTTAATCAATACCTGTTCCAGCCGCAGCCCGTTACATTCCGCGTAAATCCCGGTCGACTGAACATCCTTATGGATGACGATATGTTTTTTCTCCAGCCGGTGCTTCAGCAGCATCAGGACATTGTCGATACACCGGCTCAGCCGGACCTGGCTGACACTCTCATCTGAAGGGCGGGCGAAGGAGCGTAACTGGCCGGTCAGCGAGCCGATGCGCTCTACCAGAGCAGTAATCCGCAGCAGGTTATCCTGTGTTGCTTGCAAATTTCCGCGTTGCAGGAAAATGATCGTATTCTCTGAATAGGCCCGGATAGCGGCCAGAGGCTGATTAATCTCATGGGCCAGGCCTGCAGATAACTGGCCAATGACCGCCAGTTTCTCGGTACGGATCAGCTCTTTCTGCAGGTTTCGTTCCCGTTCTTCAAACCCGAGCCGCTCGCTGATTTCTTTCTCCAGCTCAATATTTTTATTCTGCAGTTCGCGGCTTCTTTCGGCGACCAGGACTTCTAACTGACCGTAGGCATTGCGGATAGCGTCATTATTCTCGGCAATTTTCCTCACCAATTTCATCCGTTGACTGACCAGATACCCAAAGAAAATAATTGAGGTCAGAATACTGTCCAGTAACGCAATACGCAGCCAGACATTGCGGAAGACCGGCGAGGCTGAAGCCATTCCGGTTAAGTACATGGACGTTCCGGGAATATCAGCACGGGCGGTGATAAAGGTCTCACCGCGGACAGACATTAACCGGAGATCGTCTCCGCAGATGCTCACGCGGATATCCGGCAAAGGCGTGATTTTATATCCCCCGAACTGGCGGGTATTTTCCACGGCCCGCAGAGAGTCGGCACCGGTTTCGGAAAAGGTGTGATATTTCCAGCCCGGAATATTGGAGGAGATAATAATTCCTGCGGCATCAGAAAGCGCAAGTGGCTCGCTGAGAGGAGCATCCGGAATAAACAGATGATCCATATTAATTTTTAATGCCAGTAGTCCGATATTTTTCCCCGCGACTGACATGCGGGTAGAAAGATAATATCCCGGCATATTTTGTGTGGTCCCGACGGCATAAAAGGCCATCACCTGCCCGGTAACCGCCTGGCTGAAGTAGGGACGGAAAGTAATATCATGACCCCGCAACGCATTCGGGCCGGACGTCTGTTCCGACGCGACGATGATCCCTGACTGAGAGGCAAGAAAAACCTGGTCAGCACCAATCGCATGACTGATATTTTTGAGTTTCTGGCTGATATTTTCATAGGGGTAATTCTGCGGAGACAGCAGATAATTTTGCAGGTCACTGTCCATGGCCAGTGTCAGTGGCAAATAACGGTATTTATCGAGATTACGTTCAAAGGTATTAATTTTCCGCTGAAGACTGCGGTGAATATCGGATTGAGCCTGACCCAGTAACCGGGGAACGAGGTAATGATAGCTGAGCAGATTGGCGGCTAAAACAAAGAAGATAAGACAAACTGCCAGTAGCAGACTTTTACGAGAGAAATTAAAAAAGCTATTACCTTGCGATGTGTTGTTTTCTTCCTGAACCATAACCTCTTGTCCTGCATCTTTTATTTTTTTGCCGGATCCGACCGCCGGGCAGAGACCGGCGGTCGGGAACTGAGGAGTGTTTCAGACGTCCCGGATAGCTGTCAGTAAATATTGATCAATACAATAGTCAGTACCGCCATCACCAGACGCGATACGGCGTATCCGACGGTATATCCGATAGCGGGTACGGAGCTTTTCGCTGCATCCTGAATTGCCCCTAATGCCGCTGTGGTTGAACGTGCACCGGCACAGACACCGAACAGGATCCCCGGATGGAAACGGAACACGTAGCGTCCTAATAACAGCCCTACAATCAGTGGAACCATTGTAACAATAATCCCACAGATAAATAAGGGGAGCCCGTAATGTTTCAGTCCGCCGATAAAGCCGGAAGCGGCATTAATACCGACAATGGCAATAAATCCGTTCAGGCCCAGATTGTTTAATAACCAGATAGCCGGGTTCGCGATTTTACCGAAGGTCCGTTTGACTGAACGGATATAACCACAAATCACCCCGGCAACAATGGCACCGACATTGGTTCCCAGGCTCAGAGGAATACCACCGACATGAATGGTGATAGCCCCTACCAGGCAACCAATGGCAATCCCGGCACACATAAACATTAAATCTGAACTGTTGCTGTTACGGTCAGCATAGCCGGTTTTCACCGCCAGAGCTGCCACATCTTTACCTTCACCTTTGACGGTCAGGACATCACCTGTTTTCAACGGTCTGTCCATATCCAGCGGCAGCGTTTCATCCGCACGGCTCATGGATAACAGGAAGATACCGTGGCCCGGGCGATTAAATTCGCTGTAGACCAGGTCGCCCAGCGTTCTGCCTCGGGTGGCGGCTTTACTCAGGACGATATCCACTTTTTCGGTGGCAAAGTTCAGTAAGTTAACGTCGGCACTTTCCGGTCCGATTAATGACTGGCTGGCAACGATATCTTCCAGACGACCGGAGGCAATAATCTCCGCACCTTCAGTCAGGAGGGTATCGGCTTCACACTGAGTGACCGCGCCTTCCGGTTGCATACGGATACGACGGATAAAGACTTTGTGACCCAGCATGTCTTCGGCTTCTGCGACAGTTTTTCCTACGAAATCAGGGTTTCTGACATTCAGTGCGCGGGCAACATGGCTGATGTAGGCCGAATCTTTAACTTCCTGCGAACCGCCGTGGGTTTTTTCATAGTCGCGGCAGGCCTGAGGCAGATCGATTTTCATCAGTTTCGGACCAAGAGTGGCCAGGAACCAGGCTGAACCTGCGGTACCGAACGGATAGGTCACGGCGTAGGCGACAGGGAGTAATGCGGCGGCCGCGGCAGCATTCTGAGACATCACGCTGGAGGCGACGCCCAGCACGGTGGAGTTAGTATATCCCCCGGATAACAGCCCGGCGGTCAATGCAGTGTCGTAATGGAAGATTTTACCCAGGGCGAAAGCGGTTCCCAGGCCGGTTAAGCAAATAATAACGGTGAAAATAACCTGAGGTAATCCGTCGCTTTTTAATGCACGGATAAATTCAGGGCCTACGGCATAACCGACGGCGAATAAAAACATATCAAAGAACGTGGATTGCATGACCGGAGAAATATGCAGGCCCAGCTGACCAATCAGCAGGCCGGCAATTAATGTACTGGTGACCACGCCGAGACTAAATTTTTTAATTGTAAATGTGCCGAACCATGCCCCTAATGCCAGAGTCAGATATATCGCAATATCCGGATTCTCACGCAGAGTGGAAATTAAGAAGTTCATGATTTTCTCCTGAAGGAAAAAAGCGGGGCGGCTCGCGCCCCGAAAAGATAATCCCTGAAATAAATCTGAATGAGTAATTAGTACTGCGGGTTATAAAGTTTTTCTTCGATCCAGCTACGGATATTTTCCGGACGTTCAGCCTGTGCCAGGCCATTGTCGAACATATATTCGGCAATTTTCACTGCGGTAGTAATTTCTGTTTCCAGAATGTTGTGCTGGCTTGGGTAGAGCATGCCTTTTTTCTGCATGTCAGCAGTGACCTGATTTGCGGTGGCATGGGCTGCAACAATAAAGCACTCATCGTCTAACAGCAGTGGTCGGGCAGCGTAAGTTGCCAGGCCAATCGCAGGATAGATGTAGAAGTTGTTGGCCTGACCTGGCAGGAAGGTTTTACCGTTCATTTCAAATTCAGGGAACTGAACACCGGCAGCAAACAGAGCTTTACCTTTTGACCAGGTGTAGGCTTGTTCTGCAGTACATTCGACTTTACTGGTTGGGTTGGACAGGGCAAAAATAATCGGACGTTCATTAATTTCACTCATTTTTTCAACCACCGCCTGAGTAAAGGCACCGGCACTGGTACTGACACCAAACAGAATTGTCGGTTTAAAATCATTGATGACTTTAACCAAATCCCGGGTAGGTTCGGCATTCAGTGCGAATTTCTGTTGTTCAGGGCTCAGATCGTCACGGGAAGTTTCAATCAGACCATTGATGTCCATATAGGCCACACGGGAGCGGGCTTCTTCCTCTGACAGACCCAGGTCGCGCAGTTCTGAACAAATCAGTTTACCGATACCGATACCGGCTGAACCTGCTCCGTAGAACAGAATGCGTTGTTCTTTCAGGTCTCCGCCTGTGATATTCATGGCACTGAAAACACCGGCTAATGCGACGCTGGCAGTTCCCTGAATATCATCGTTGTAGCACAGGACTTTATCTTTGTAGCGATCCAGATAGCGGATAGCATCGGTGCCTTTCCAGTCTTCGAAATGGATGCAGCAGCCAGGGAATACAGTCTGTACAGCCTGAACAAACTCTTCGGTCAGTTCATTCAGTTCTTCTTCACTTACCGGCGCTTCACGGGTACCCAGATACAGCGGATCGTTACGCAGTTTTTCGTTAGTGGTACCGATGTCGAATAATACCGGCAGCAGGCAGTCTGGTGGTACCGCAGCACAGGCAGTGTACAGCTGCAGTTTACCGATAGGGATGCCCATACCGTTCGCACCGATATCACCCAGGCCCAGAATACGACCACCGGTAGACACACAGATAAAGCGGACGTCTTTGACTGGCCAGTTTTTCAGGACTTCCGCCATACGGCCTTTCATGTGGCGGGTGATATACATACCGCGAGGACGGCGGTAAATATGACCGAATTCCAGGCAGGCATCAGCAACGATTGGATCGTACAGGATAGGGATGAAGCGCATAGGGTCTGACATGACGGTTTTATAGAAAACCACTTCATTACGTTCTTCCAGGCCGATCAGATAGATGTAGCGTTCCAGATCATCCTTTTTGCTGTCCAGGTGATTGAGTACACGTTGTACCTGCAAATCCAGCGACTCAACAGAAGGAGGTAACAGACCTTCCAGTTTTTTGTTTTTACGTTCCTGGTCGTTAAAGGCAGTACCTTTGTTGTGTGCTGCATTATGCAGTAATTCGAGACCTGAAAGGGTAGTGGTTTCCATTGTCATGATATAGCTCCTGTAGATAAGGAATAAATCAATTAAGTAACTTGCTCGCTAATACTTATTGCAAGGGGTGTGCCAGTTTTTATTTAAAATTATCCCCATGAAAATAAAGGTTTTTTTATTTTAGGCTTTTTTGCGGCGTGCGGAATTCCGGAAATAGGCAAGTAAATCCGGCTGGTTTCCCGACCGGGAGTTATTTTTGTACAGACCGAGGGGTTAAATTAATGTAGCCGGAAGACCCTATAGGTTAAATCAGGGGAGGCGTTTTTTAGCATTTTTTTAAGGTTACGTCCTGTCCGGAAAAATAGCATGACTTTGAGTTTCATCCGGACGACAGCTTTTATTCCGGCGGCTAAGTCACGTAATAAACAATTATTGCGTAATGGCGATTTTGTGAACGTCAGCCGGCGATCAACGCGCTTTCAGCAGTCCGTCGGCGTCGGTTTTGTCCGGTTTTCCGTCCCGTATCTGTTGCCGGCCAGGGAAACCTGGCGTGTCACCGGATTTCCGGTTTGCCGGAAGGTATCCGGAGTCCTGAGACCCGGTACTTATAAAGAAGAAGGGAAGCCGGATGGATAACACAGGATTGCGGAGCCGTAACGCAGGGCCGGCAGGCGGGGAACATGTAATGGCACAAAAATTCATGACCCGTAATATTCATCTCTGTTGTAATTATTTCCTGTTGAGCCCTCCGGCTTTCGGTCTTTTTTATACCGGCCCTATGGGTCAGACAGAGGGGCATTTCACCGGGCGATCATCTTTCTGCAGTGAGTAAAGCATTAAAGGAGTCAGAAGTAATGAAAATGAGCACGTCAAAGACACGGGCTAAACATATTCGTTTTCCGCATCAGATGCTCAGTGATATTCAGGAGTCTCTGAAACAAGAGAGCAGTGAAAATTTCTCCGCCTGGGTGATTGAAGCCTGTCGCATCAGACTCAGAAAACGTAACTGACAGACGTTCCGGTGATCCGGACAACGTTTGTTGCTGGCCCTGACGGGCCTTTTTTGTCTCTGTGATTTACCGCCCGGCACAGCGAATGGGCTCAGCGGAGTTCCCTGCCGGTATCCGTCTTTCCTGATATACCTTTAGTCTCTTTCACCGTCTCCCGGCTGCTGTGAGCCGGTCATACCGGTTACTCCGGGACCGGCCGGTCGGACGGTGTTCTGATGTGGCTCACAAAATACCCTCTGCAGATCCCGAAAACATGATGCACCTCGCTTTTCAGTATTAAAGTTGCATGAATGTTAAATTCTATTGCTACTTTATTTCTATTGCCTCTGTGTGAGGCAAAATATTTCTGAATGCCGGGCGCGGAGTCTCTGACGAAAAACGGGGCCTGCATGCAGGTAGTCAGGGGCCGAAATGCGGATGAGTCAGTGAGCAATGACGGGGGTAGCACTGTGTTAACCATACTGGGTTTTGCGATGGTTGTCTGCTTTATGTATCTGATCATGACCAAACGGATGTCGGCGCTGATTGCCCTGATCATTGTACCGACAGTGTTTGCCCTGGCGGGCGGCTTTTATCACGGTCTGGGAGAGATGATGCTCAGTGGTGTGAAGGCGCTGGCACCGACCGGGGTGATGCTGACTTTTTCGATCCTTTATTTCGGCCTGATGATCGATGCCGGGCTGTTTGATCCGCTGGTGCGTTTTATCCTGAAACTCGTTCGCGGGGATCCTCTCAAAGTTCTGATGGGGACTGCCATCCTGACGTTGCTGGTTTCGCTGGACGGTGACAGTTCTACTACCTATATGATAGCGATTGCCGCGTTTCTTCCGCTGTACCGCAAGCTCGGTATCAATATTCTGGCGATGACCTGCCTGGTCAACCTGGCCAGCGGAATTATGAACCTTTCTCCCTGGGGCGGACCGACGGCCCGTGCCGCCGCCGCGTTACGGATTGATGCACTGGATATTTTCATTCCGATGATCCCGGCGATGTTACTGGCTTGTGTGACTCTGGTGGGTGTGGCCATCGGGTTCGGTCTTCGTGAACGGCGGAGAACGGGCGTACTTCAGGCCGAAGCCCATGACTATGACGTGATCAGCCTGGGGGCCGGCGATGAGAAAGAGTGCGAGGCCAACCGTCGTCCGAAAATGTTCTGGCCAAACTTTATCCTGACCACCGTATTGCTTGTGCTGCTGGTGATGGGGGCATTACCGATCCAGATCCTGTTTATGCTGGCGTTTGCTGTGGCCGCGATGCTGAATTACCCGTCCCTGAGCCAGCAGAAAGAACGGATTGGTGCATATGCCGGGAACGTGCTGGCGGTCACCTCATTAATCTTTGCTGCCGGCATTTTTACCGGCATCCTGTCCGGTACCGGAATGGTGGATGCAATGGCGAAAAGTCTGCTGGCCGTCATCCCTCATAGTTTTGGTCCTTATCTGGCGGTATTCACGGCTATCGTCAGCCTGCCTTTTACCTTTTTTATGTCTAATGATGCGTTCTATTTCGGGATCTTACCGGTCATCGCGCAGACGGCCGCAGGCTATGGTATTTCTCCGGCGGAGATAGCCCGGGCTTCCATTGTTGGTCAGCCGTTCCATCTGCTGAGCCCGCTGGTTCCCTCGCTTTATCTGCTGGTGGGGCTGGCGAAAGTGGATATCGGTGATCACCAACGGTTTTCGATCAAGTGGGGGATCCTTATCAGCCTCTCGCTGTTGATCGGCGGGATCCTGTTCGGGGCGATCCCGGTCTACCGCTGACCGATCCGGCGATCGTTAACCGGAGAGGGGTCAGACGGTTATCTTATATTTATGGATATATCAGGCTGGCACCTTCTGCATAGGGCCAGCCTTCTGCAACCTACCTGCCTGACCGGGCGTCAGCGCAGAACTGGCCTGCACCCTGCCATTACCGATGCCGGGCCCCGGAAAACCAGCCTGACAGGTCCGGGGCGGGCAGGTGATGGAGATCGAGGGTCGCGTTATCACGGCAGGGCCGGTCATCTGTTTTTCCTATAGGTTAGTTTTTCGATAACCAAAGGTTCAGTAATCGGGATTTAACTTACCTGACCGCTGATTGCACACTGTTCCTTATCACTGTTATGGGGAATGACTATGTCTGAATCTATCGATACTTCCGGCCTTAATTTGCAGTCGCACTGGATGCCGTTCAGTGCTAACCGTAACTTCCGGCGAGACCCTCGTTTTATTGTTTCCGCAAAAGACCGCTGGCTGACGGATGATAAAGGTCGTCAGTTATTCGATAGTCTGTCAGGGCTGTGGACCTGCGGCGCAGGCCATTGCCGGAGTGAAATCCAGGCTGCGGTCGCTAAGCAGCTGGGCTCTCTGGATTATGCACCGGCCTTTCAGTATGCCCATCCGTTTTCATTCCAATTGGCAGAAAAGATAGCGCAACGTATGCCGGGCGATCTCAACCATGTCTTTTTTACCGGTTCGGGGTCGGAGTCCGCCGATACGGCGGTCAAAATGGCCCGCGGCTACTGGCGTGCGAAGGGGTTACCGGCAAAAACCAAATTTATCGGCCGTGCCCGCGGGTACCACGGGGTCAATATTGCCGGGACCAGCCTGGGGGGCATTGGCGGTAACCGTAAAATGTTCGGACAGTTTATGGATGTGGATCATTTACCCCACACCTTGCAGACAGATCTGGCCTTTACTCCGGGACAAGCCACCACCGGCGGGGTGGAACTGGCCAATGAGATGCTGAAACTGATTGAGCTACACGATGCGTCTAACATTGCCGCGGTCATTGTCGAACCGCTTTCCGGCTCTGCGGGGGCGATTATCCCGCCACAGGGCTATCTGCAGCGGCTGAGAGAGATTTGTGACCAGCATAATATTCTGCTGATATTTGATGAGGTGATCACCGGTTTCGGGCGTATGGGGCGCTGGACAGGGGCTGAGTATTTTGGTGTGACGCCGGATATCCTGAACTTCGCAAAACAGATCACTAACGGTGCGATCCCGATGGGCGGTGTGGTTGCCCGTAGCGAAATCTATCAGACCTATATGTCCCAGCCCTTGCCGGAACATGCGGTTGAATTCGGTCATGGCTATACCTATTCAGGGCATCCTGTCGCCTGTGCCGCGGGGCTGGCCACCCTGGATCTGCTGGAAAAAGACGACCTGATCAGCCGCTCAGCAGAACTGGCACCGGTATTTGAGAAAACACTGCACAGCCTGCGTGATTGCCCGAATGTCGTGGATATCCGTAACTGCGGGCTGGTGGGTGCCATTCAGCTGGCTCCCCGCGACGGCGATGCCGCCATCCGGCCTTTTGATGCCGGTATGGCACTCTGGAAAGCCGGTTTCTATGTGCGTTTCGGCGGAGACACGCTGCAATTCGGACCGATGTTTACCACGCAGCCTGAGGAGCTGGATCGGCTGTTTGATGCGGTGGGTGAATCCTTACACGGAATTGACTAAGTCCCGTCGGACACCACAAAAATTGTATCGGCCGGGCTTATGCCCGGCTTTTTTGATCTCGCTGGCCGGGCAAAAAGGAACGGGCGTTCAGAGGTATCCGGCAACTGTGCGGCCTGCGGGGATGAGAAGTGTTGGCAGTTTCTGACGGATATCAATGCCTGCAGATCCTTCTTCCGGGATCCGGATAGGGTACCCTGACTGGCGGACAGCTCAGTAAAAACCCACTTTTCAGTATACCGTTTAAACTCTGCGCTGAAATTCCTTTTGATTTAAACATCTGTAATGTTCTGAGATGAGCATATGACCTTTCAGGTGGCTAAATTCAGTGTGCCGCTACAGCTGAGTTTTAGCCATTGTCTGGCAGAGATCCTCCGGCTTGCCATGGCCCACGTCGGGGCCGTCCCGGGTATCTGAAACACTTCTGCAGGCTTAAGCCCCCTCCGGGACGCAAGTTGTAATATAAAAGAAAAAGCAGGCCAAAGACGTTAAAATATCCGCAAAAAAATACCGCTCACCTTGAGCCTTTCGTGTTTACCGGGAGGGGATTTTTTCTTTATTTGCAGACTGAAAAAAATAGCTCTATGACACAGATATGGCCGGCAAAAAAACGGCCACTCCCTTATTTTTTCCTGATTATGGTGTCATATATGACACTTTGATATATATATGACAATGATAATGTCAAATTCGACAAGGTAAGGTTCATATATGACACTTTTTCCTGAGCGTATTTTTTCCACTCTGAATGAGGAGGAGCTAAGTATTGAACTGAAAAAGCGCATGAAAGAGCTTCAGATCAATTATGAGGATATGTCGTTACAGATTGGCGTATCACTCTCTACCTTTAAGCGAATGATTAACCGGCCATACCAGGCAAAGTATAGCCAGGTGGTCGATCTTGTTCGTGAGCTTGGGGGGGCAATTTGCATAGAAATGTAATGGTTTATCTGCACAGCACTCTGGCCGGCATGCTGACTCAGTCGGATAAAGGGTATACATTCAGCTATCAGCCTGATTATCAGGGCCGTGCAATATCGCTCAGTCTACCCCTGAATGGCGGGCCTTTTTTTTCTGAAGTCCTGCATCCCTTTTTTCAGGGACTCGCGCCCGAAGGATGGCTTAGAAAACGGTATTCGGAGATTCAACACCTTGATGAAAAAGACCTGCTCGGAATGCTGATTGCGAACAATCAGGACTTGCTCGGAGCGATTACCCTGGAGCTAAATAATGACGTATGAAAGGTGCCTGATAGGGCTTCATCCGTTGAAGCAGAAAGAAAAAGCCGCAGGGCGATGTGTGAAAGAATCACAAGCCTTATTCGGTAAAGACAGTGATATATATCAGCTGCCATTTACCCGCAGTGATTTTGTCAGGACACAGCCCGCTAAGCAGAAGGGGATGAGTATCTCCGGCGTGCAGCCAAAACTATCTTTACGGATGAGTGATCAGGGCCAGCTTGAGGTTACACCCACCAGCGGGGAATATATTCTTAAGCCCTCCCCTGAGCAATTCCCGGGGCTGGCAGAAAATGAACATGCCATTATGTGCTGTATGAAGGAACTGGACTTTGATATTCCTGGTTTCGGGCTGATCCCATTCGCTGGAGAGGACGGGCAGGAGCGGGCTGAGCTGGCTTTTATTATCGAACGTTATGATCGCCATGGCAGCGTTAAAGTTCACCAGGAACAATTAGACGGTGCGATGTCCGTGAATGATAAATATGGCCTGAATGCCGTGGGGCAGCCAGCGATCAGCTATGAGCAGGCAGCACGCTTTCTGGTAACGAACGTGGATGGCTCACTGCAGTCGAAACGAGAAATTTTCAAACGGGTTGTTTGTGCTTATATGCTCGGAAATAACGACTTTCATCTGCGAAATATTGGTATTATTCACCCTGCGAATGGGCCTCTGTTACTTGCGCCGGTTTATGATTTTGTGAGTGTTGTGCCGTACCATGAATCGTTCGGTTCGACTCTGGCCCTCCCGCTACTGGCGCGTGAAGAATGCGACCAGTCATTAGCTGACGGCCTGGACTCGGGTATTGGTGAATATATCGGGTATGACTTCCTGGAGTTTGCCCGTGGCATAGGACTGAATGAAAATCTTGCTAAGAAAGAGCTCGATAAGCTTCTGCTTGCACAAGAAAAAATCTTCGGGATCATCAACGACAGTTATATGTCAGATGAACATAAAGAAAAGGTCACTCAATATATTAACAGGCGGATGATGCTGCTTGATATGACAGATAAACCCTGATAATCCATCCTGTTGTAAATATGACCCAGGCTTCTTATCTCCGGACTGTCGGACGACCAGTCAAAACCGTATTTTCAGGGAGTTGATAACCGATTAAAAGTCCGGCTTCTGATTTCCTGCTGAAGCCGCTCTTCAGGCTATATTCGGAGGCAGTCCGGCGGCGATTTTACAGGAGAAAAGATAATCTCGTTGGGTACGTTTGAACTCAGTCATTATCACGTTTTCCGTAATAGGGTCAGAAAGTGTTAACGCTATTCAGGGCGGGTCAATATCAATAAAAAAGCCCGTCGGTGACGGGCTTAATGCAGACATTAGCACCCGGCTGACCCGGATGCGGGCTGTGATCAGCGCATTGTCACAAATTCTTCTGCCCCGGTCGGGTGAATAGCGACGGTGTTATCAAAGTCTTTCTTGGTCGCGCCCATTTTCAGTGCGACCGCAAAGCCCTGCAACATTTCGTCCATACCAAAACCGATGCCATGAATACCGACGATTTTTTCTTCCGGACCGGCACACACCAGCTTCATACGGCAGGGCTGGCGATGCTGTGTTACCGCGGTATACATGGCGGTGAAGGAGGAGGTATATACCTTCACGGCGTCGTCACCATACTGTTCACGGGCCTGAGGTTCGGATAAACCTACGGTGCCGATAGGCGGGTGACTGAAGACCACCGTCGGAATATTGCTGTAGTCCAGATGCTCGTCCGGTTTGTTGTTAAACAGACGTTCGGACAGACGACGACCCGCAGCGACTGCGACCGGTGTGAGTTCAACCGCTCCGGTATTATCGCCGACGGCATAGATGCCAGGCACGGAGGTGTTCTGGAATTTATCCACCACAATGTGCCCTTTATCGTTCAGTTCGACGCCGGTGACCGCCAGGTTCAGGTTATCCGTCGCCGGTTGACGGCCAATGGCCCAGACCAGGCAATCGACGGTGTAGCTGTCGCCGTTTTCCAGTGTCAGTGTCAGGCTGCCATCTGCATTTTTATCGACTTTCTGCGGCGTCGCATGGGTATGCAGGAGTGGCCCTTCGGCATTCATCACTTCGACCAGGGTTTCCGATAATAACGGATCAAACTGACGTAACGGTGACTGCTTACGAACAAACAGATGGGTCTCTGCCCCCAGGCCGTTGACCACGCCGGCAATCTCGACGGCAATATATCCGGCCCCGACCACGGCGACACGTTTTGGCAGTTCCTGCAGGTCAAAGAACCCGTCAGAATCAATACCATACTCAGCCCCCGGGATGTCCGGGTGGCTCGGACGTCCGCCGGTCGCAATCAGAATATGATCAGCGGTGATTTGCTCACCGTTAACTTCAACGGTATGGGCATCAATAAAGCGTGCAAACCCTTTGATAACGTCGACTTTATTTTTACCCAGAACATTGTCATAGGAATTGTGGATACGATCGATATAGGCCGTACGGCTTTTCACCAGCGTTGCCCAGTCGAAATGGTTTACGGTGGTATCGAAACCATAATCCGGACCATACAGCTTAATGGCTTCGGCGATCTGTGCAGCGTGCCACATGACCTTCTTAGGTACACAGCCGACGTTCACACAGGTGCCACCCAGCTCTTTTGCTTCAATCAGGGCACATTTCCTGCCATACATCGCTGCACGGTTAATGGATGCAATACCGCCACTGCCGCCGCCAATAGCAAGATAGTCATAATGTTTAGTCATTGAAAATGTCCGTCCGTTTCGGGTTGAGCAGAATGTTGTGCCTGGCTCAGGCCATCACCGGATAGCCGCAGGCAGTGTCTGCTGTACTGTATTTCATGCCGACCAGTGTAACGCGACTCCGGCAAATGCCGCAAAGTTTGCACCTATGGTTGTGATAGGATGCCCACTGGTCTGACTCAACTACTGGAAGCATAGCATGTACCTGACTTTTCTGGGCACCTGCGCAGGGGTTCCCAGCCTGCAACGTAATGTCACCGCCATCGCGCTGTCGCTGCCGCCGGGAGGTGACTGGCTGTTTGACTGCGGTGAAGCGACCCAGCACCAGTATATGCGCAGTGCGTTAAAGCCCGGCAAACTGGAAAAAATCTTTATCACGCATCTGCATGGGGATCATATCTTCGGATTGCCGGGCCTGCTGACCAGCCGGTCGATGGCCAGTATCAGCCAGCCGCTGACGATTTACGGCCCGCCCGGGATCAAAGCCTTCGTGGACAATGCACTGTCACTCAGCAGTTCCTGGGTGAGTTTCCCGATGGAAATCATAGAGATTGAAGCCGGCGTGGTGCTGGATGACGGTGAATATCGCGTCACTGCGTACCCGATGAACCATGTCGTACCCTGTCTGGGTTACCGTATTGAACAACACGATAAACCCGGCACACTGGATGCAGCCCGGCTGAAGGCCGACGGGATCCCTTCCGGTCCGTGGTTTCAGTTACTGAAACAGGGAAAAACCGTGACACTGGACGACGGACGTCAGATTGACGGCACCGCGTATCTGGGCCCTGCCGTGAAAGGAAAATCGGTCGCTATTTTCGGGGATACGGCACCGGCAGAAGCCAGTCTGAGCCTGGCGCGAGGGGTGGATGTGATGGTGCATGAAACCACGCTGGAAGCGGCTATGGCAGAGAAAGCCAACAGTCGGGGCCATTCAACCACGATACAGGCCGCACAGATAGCCCGCGATGCCGGGGCCGGTCGGCTGATTGCGACACACTTCAGCTCACGGTACGGGGCACAGGATATGCCCCGGTTACTGGCAGAGTGCCAGTCAGTGTTTACAGCCACCGGACTGGCACAGGATTTTGCCGTGGTCGAAATCTGAGAAATTACTCCGGGACCACCCAGTTCACCAGGGTGTGTCCGGTGCCGGCAGGCGAAAGTTGTTTGTGCAGCCACGGCAGCACCGCTTCCATTTCTGCCGCCAGCTTCCACGGGGGATTAATAACAATCATACCGGAGGCAGTCATACCGCGCTGGTCGCTGTCCGGACGTACCGCCAGTTCAATCTGCAGGATGCGCTTAATCCCGGTCGCCTGTAATTCGCTCAGCATACGTTTAATCTGCTGACGCAGAACGACCGGATACCAGAGAGCAAATACCCCGGTGGCAAAACGTTTGTAGCCTTCACGGATCCCGTCAACTACGGCCTGGTAATCGCTCTTCATCTCGTAGGGAGGGTCAATCAGGATCAGGCCCCGGCGCGCCGCCGGCGGCAGTTTTGCTTTCAGTTGCTGGTAACCATCGCCACGGGCAACGCGTGCGCGGTCATCTTTCAGAAATTCATTACGTAATAACGGATAATCTGTCGGATGCAGTTCGGTCAGTTCGATAGTGTCCTGCGCTCGTAACAGATGACGGGCAATCAGCGGGGAGCCAGGGTAATACTTCAGACGACCGGATGGATTCAGTGCACTGACCGCAGAAAGATACGGTTGCAGTTGCTCCGGGGCTTCCGGGTTTTGCCAGAGACGACCAATGCCTTCCATATACTCCCCGGTACGCTCCGCATGCTCACTGTTCAGTAAGTAGCGCCCGGCACCGGCGTGAGTATCCAGATAGAGAAACGGTTTCTCTTTTTCACTGAGTGACTGGATGATCAGGCTCTGAACGGTATGTTTTAACACATCCGCATGATTACCTGCGTGGAAACTATGACGATAGCTCAGCATGTCGTTAACCTTCTGATAAAAACTGTATTCTGTGAGGTGTAAACCCGGCTATCGTCACACCCTCACGGCAAAGACAAAGCAGGGTCTGCCAGGCAGTGCTCCTCTGTCGCGGGCGCAGAGTATAGCAGTATTGCCGGTAGCGCAGTAGCAACGCTCATGATTTATCCGTCCGGTTCAGCGAACCCGCGGGGAAGACGGGGATGTTTTACAAGGCGCTGAGAAGCGTTGCGTTTCGCATCCCCGTGGCCTGCTGATGGCGGATCATTGATTTTCTGTGTGCCAGCCCCCATGCTTCTTTTATTGCGCAAGCAAAGCGCCCTCTAACACCAACAGGATTGTGCTATGACTAACCCATTACTGACACCGTTCATACTGCCGCCGTTTTCGTTGATTAAACCGGAACATGTGGTTCCTGCCGTCACCGAAGCGCTAAAAGACTGCCGTAGTGCGGTTGAAAAAGTCGTTGCTCAGGAAGGCCCTTATACCTGGGAAACATTGTGTGAACCGCTGGCAGAGAGTGATGACCGTCTGGGGCGTCTGTTTTCTCCGGTCAGCCATCTGAATTCGGTGCAGAACAGTCCTGAGTTACGTGAAGCTTACGAGCAGGTATTACCTCTGCTCTCTGAATACGGTACCTGGCTTGGACAGCATGAAGGGTTATATCAGGCCTATGTCAGCCTGAAAGAGAGTGAGAACTACGCGACCCTGACCCTGGAACAGAAAAAAGTAGTCGATAACGCCCTGCGTGAATTTGAGTTATCCGGCATCGGTCTGCCGAAGGATAAACAGCAACGTTACGGTGAAATCGCTGCCCGTTTATCTGAAATCGGCGCGGCTTACAGTAACAATGTGCTGGATGCCACCATGGGGTGGAGCAAGCTTATCACCGACGAAGCCGAGCTGGCCGGGATGCCGGAGAGTGCGCTGGCCGCAGCGAAAGCCCGTGCGGAAGCGAAAGAGCAGCAGGGCTGGTTACTGACGCTGGATATCCCGAGCTACCTGCCGGTGATGACCTACTGCGAGAACCAGGCGCTGCGTGAAGAGATGTATCGCGCTTACGGCACCCGGGCCTCCGACCAGGGGCCGAATGCCGGTAAATGGGATAATGGCCCGCTGATTGAAGAAGAGCTGGCATTACGTCATGAATTTGCACAACTATTAGGTTTCGGGTCATTTGCGGAAAAATCGCTGGCGACCAAAATGGCGCAGTCCCCGCAACAGGTGCTGGATTTCCTGAGTGATCTGGCGAAGCGCGCCCGGCCACAGGGTGAGAAAGAGCTGGCACAGTTGCGTGAGTTTGCCAAAACCCATTACGGTGTCGATACCCTGGAACCGTGGGATATCACCTGGTATGCAGAGAAACAGAAACAGCATCTCTACACCATCAGTGATGAGCAACTGCGCCCTTACTTCCCTGAAGACAAAGCCGTCAGTGGTCTTTTTGAAGTCGTAAAACGTATTTACGGCATTACGGCGAAAGAGCGTACGGATGTGGATGTCTGGCATCCGGATGTCCGTTTCTTTGAACTGTATGATGAGAGCGGTGAGCTGCGTGGCAGTTTTTACCTCGACCTGTATGCCCGGGAAAATAAACGTGGCGGCGCCTGGATGGATGATTGCGCAGGGCGCCGTCGCCGTGCCGATGGTTCAGTGCAAAAACCGGTCGCGTACCTGACCTGCAACTTTAACCGTCCTCTGAAAGGTCAGCCGGCGCTGTTCACCCATGATGAGGTGATCACTTTATTCCATGAATTCGGTCATGGTCTGCACCACATGCTGACAGAAGTGGATACCGCAGGCGTTTCCGGCATCAGTGGCGTACCGTGGGATGCCGTCGAGCTGCCAAGCCAGTTTATGGAAAACTGGTGCTGGGAGCCGGATGCACTGGCCTTTATCTCCGGCCATTATGAAACCGGTGAGCCATTACCTCAGGATCTGCTGGAAAAAATGCTGGCAGCGAAAAACTACAATGCGGCCATGTTTATTCTGCGTCAGCTGGAATTCGGACTGTTTGACTTCCGTCTGCACGCCGGTTATGACCCGGCGAAAGGCGCCCGGGTACTGGAAACCCTGCAGGAAGTGAAGAAAGAGGTCGCGGTCGTACCTTCCCCGTCCTGGGGACGTTTCCCGCATGCTTTCAGCCATATCTTTGCCGGCGGATATGCTGCAGGCTATTACAGCTATCTGTGGGCAGATGTGCTGGCTGCCGATGCTTACTCGCGCTTTGAGGAAGAGGGGATTTTCAACCGGGAAACCGGGCAGTCATTCCTCGATAACATCCTCAGTCGCGGAGGATCTGAAGAGCCGATGGTGTTATTCACCCGTTTCCGCGGACGTGAGCCGGAGCTGGATGCGATGCTTGAGCATTACGGGATCCGGGGATAATTCCGGGTGAACATTTGTCTGATTGACGAAACAGGCGCCGGAGACGGCGCCTTATCTGTTCTGGCACAACGCTGGCAGTTAACCCACGACGAAACCGCCCCGATGGCGCTGGTGATGACGCCGGAGCGGCTGGAGTTACGAAAGCGTGATGAACCCAAACTCGGCGGTATTTATGTCGACTTTGTGTCCGGCGCGATGGCGCACCGCCGTAAATTCGGTGGCGGGCGTGGAGAAGCGGTGGCGAAAGCCGTCGGCATTAAAGGCAACTACCTGCCTGATGTGGTGGATGCCACGGCGGGATTGGGCCGGGATGCTTTCGTACTGGCGGCGACCGGTTGCCGGGTCAGGATGCTGGAACGTCATCCTGTCGTGGCTGCGTTACTCGACGATGGTCTGCAGCGTGGTTATCGTGATGCAGAAATTGGTCACTGGTTACAGCAACGTCTGACGCTTATCCATGCCACCAGTCAGCAGGCACTGACAGAAATCAGCCCGCGCCCGGATGTGGTCTATCTGGACCCGATGTATCCCCATCGGCAGAAAAGCGCCATGGTGAAAAAAGAAATGCGGGTCTTTCAGTCACTGGTGGGAGCCGATGAGGATGCCGATTCTTTGCTGACACCGGCCCGGTGGCTGGCAAAAAAACGGATAGTGGTTAAACGTCCGGACTACGCCGAACCGCTGGATGGTGTGGCGACCAGTTCTGCAGTCGTCACCAAAAGTCACCGGTTCGATATCTACCCGTCACTGGACCCGGTGACAGAGAGCGCAGACTGACGGAAACCGGCCCTGTCCCGGGGGACAGGGCCGGGGCCGGTTCAGTGACGATTATTCGTCATCCTTCATAGGAACAATCAGCATATCGATATGCACGGTGTTGATGAGCTGGCGTGCGGAAGACATCAGTTTGCTCCAGAAATCCTGGTGGTGACCACAAATGACCAGGTCAACCTGATAACGATTAATCGCGTCCAGTAAGACCTGTGCCAGGTCGCCGCTGCCGCTCAGTGTCTGGCTGATCTGATAGCCGGCATTGGTCGACAGTTCGGTCAGCGCCGTTTGCGTTTCCTGGGAGATGCGTTTTTGCATGTCACCGAGATTCACGTCAATCAGTCCGGTGTAGAGATCTGAATAGTTCACGTCTACATGAATTAAAGAGACTTTAGCTTCATAGGGGCTGGCGAGAGAGACCGCTTTCTCAACCAGCAGCTGACTTTCCGGTGAAAGGTCAACTGCGACCAGAATATGTTTATAAGACATGACAGACTCCTTAAAGCGGAAAAGTAAGGGTCAGCAGCATAGACAATGTGACACGCCTGAGCGGGTAAGCCGCCGACCACGATGACGATTTTCTGTTGTGTTCTGTGGATTTATCCTACCATACGGCTCTTCAACTGAGTATAGAAGTATTGTCTGCCGGCCGGTAAGCGGGAAGTGTGAAGCAGGTCAAAAGGACGTGATATAACCCGTTAACCCGGCCTTCAAACATATGACAACCGATCGCGGGGCGCCAGAGGCTTTGGCAGGCCGCGTGATACCAGTTTCAGGGGGAACATAGACGATATGATGACTATCACTGCACTTTTTACCGCCACCGTTATTGTCTGTGCGATAAATATAGTGCGGTACTTTTCGGCGTTACGGACCTTACTGGCTGTCATGCGTACCTGTGACCCTCATCTGTACCAACAGGTGGACGGAGCAGGTTTCTTTACTCCGCGGGGACGTCCGGCTATGCAACTGCAACTGGCCCGTTACCTTTATGAACGACGTTACCGCGGTCATCACGAATATGAATTTATCTTTCATTGCGAACGGGTGCGCCGCCAGTTCATTCTTACCAGTGCCCTGTGTGCTGCCGTGATCATCGCTCTGGCGGGGCTGCTGATACTGCATTGATGACAGCACGGGCCGGGATTAGCATGATGTTCTGAAAGCCGGTAAAACCTGGCTAACAGGCAGGATGGCATATCATCACCGGGAGATCCGGCTCCGGAGGGGGCGCGGCATTGTCCCCGGTCAGGCGCATAGGCCAGAGGGCCCCTCATAGCCTGATGGCTACGCAAAACGCATAAAAAAGGCTGCCCGTGGGCAGCCTTTTCTTTCAGGACAAGGGCATCAGATAATCTGCAAGGCAATCCAGTATAGCGATGCGGATAACAGAACAGAGACCGGCAGGGTTAAAATCCAGGCCATCGCAATATTCTTGATCGTTTTACTTTGCAGACCACCGCCATCAACCAGCATGGTTCCGGCCACCGAAGATGACAGGATATGCGTGGTGGAGACCGGCATTCCGGTATAACTGGCAATCCCGATGGAGGCTGCGGCAGTCACCTGAGCAGACATCCCCTGAGCATAAGTCATGCCTTTCTTACCGATTTTTTCACCGATAGTTGTGGCCACGCGACGCCAGCCCACCATGGTTCCGGCAGAGAGCGCCAGAGCAACGGCAACAATGATCCAGACCGGGGCATATTCGATAGTGCCCAGCAGGTCATGACGCAGGTCACCCAGGTAACGCTGATTTTGCGCGCTGGTCTGTGGTAGTTTTGCCACTTTATCTGCCGTGTCAGAGATACACAGCAGTAAGCGACGCAACTGCGCACGGTTGTCCGGGGTGAGCTGATCATAGCTGGTCAGGTTAGTCAGCATACCGCGGGCATGAGCGACCGCTTCCAGCGCACGTTCGTTGCTGCAGTGGAATTCTTCAACCGGTGTACTCATCGCGGCAGGCGTCAGCGCCGGTGCAATAATGGTTTGCAACGACTGGCTGTTCTGCTGGTAGTATTGCTCCAGATGGTCAACGGCATCCCGGGTACGGGTAATATCGTAGCCTGAGGCACCCATATTCACCACAAATCCGGCCGGGGCAACCCCGATAAGCACCAGCATAATCAGGCCGATACCCTTCTGACCATCGTTAGCGCCATGGGAGTAACTGACTCCGATCGCCGAGACGATCAGCGCAATCCGGGTCCAGAAAGGAGGCTTTTTCTTACCGTCAATCTTCTCACGTTCTGCCGGTGTCATGTGGATGCGGGAGCGCTTACGCGTACCGCTCCAGTACTTACGCAGCAGGAAGATCAATAAGCCCGCTAATACCATACCGACAATCGGTGACAGGATCAGTGACATAAAGATGTTGATCACTTTCGGGATATTGAGTGCTTCAACCAGCGATGTACCGGTGGTTAACGCATTCGTCAGTGCTATACCGATAATAGCCCCGATAAGTGTATGCGAACTGGATGCGGGTAAACCGAAATACCAGGTACCGAGGTTCCAGATGATTGCTGCCAGCAACATGGAAAAGACCATGGCCAGCCCGTGAGAAGAACCCACGTTAAGCAACAGGTCGGTCGGCAGCATATGGACGATAGCATAAGCTACGCTGAGTCCGCCTAACAGAACCCCTAAGAAGTTAAAGATCCCCGCCATTGCGACAGCAAGCTGCGCACGCATTGCGCGGGTATAAATTACCGTTGCAACTGCATTAGCGGTATCATGAAACCCGTTGATTGCTTCGTAGAACAAAACAAACAACAGGGCCACTACCAGTAACAGGCCAGTACTTAAATCGATACCAGCAAAAAGATGTAGCATAACGTTGCGCCATTTTTTGGGGACATGAACCTGGCGCATTATCAGCGAGAGAGGTGCGTTCAGGAAAGGAAAATATCGCTTTTTTTGCGCTTGCGGCCAGAATCCTGGAAAATTAATTTATAAAAAATCTTTTAAATTAGTCAGTTATGTTAAAGCCTGCCATATAAGAAATTTTCATTCTGGAGTCCGTAACACCATCTCTTTACAATCAGCCGTTTTTAGCCGGGGGAAGCATGGAAAAGTTTGACGTCATCATCGTCGGAGCGGGGGCCGCAGGCCTGTTTTGTGCCGCTCAGGCCGGACAGCGTGGCCTTAATGTTCTGGTGCTTGATAATGGTAAGAAAGCGGGACGCAAAATCCTTATGTCCGGGGGCGGCCGTTGTAATTTTACCAATCTGTATACCGAACCCGGTGCGTACCTTTCACAAAACCCTCACTTTTGTAAGTCAGCACTTGCTCGCTATACACAGTGGGATTTTATTGAGCTGGTGGATCGGTATGGTATCGCGTGGCATGAAAAAACACTCGGCCAGTTATTTTGTGATGACTCGGCACAACAGATAGTCGATATGCTGCTGGCGGAATGTGAGGCGGGTAATGTTACTCTGCGCCTGCGGACAGAGATCCTGCAGACCGAACGGACGTCCGACGGGGAGTACCGGTTACAGCTTAACGGAATGGATGTAAGTACCCGCAAACTTGTTATCGCTTCCGGAGGGCTATCCATGCCGGGTCTGGGGGCCACTCCTTTCGGTTACAAACTTGCCGCACAGTTCGGGTTACGGGTACTACCGACACGGGCAGCACTGGTCCCCTTTACCTTGCATAAGCCATTGCTGGAACAGCTCCAGCCCCTGTCCGGGGTGGCCGTGCCGGTGACGGTGACGGCGAGTGGTGGAAAGCAGTTTAAAGAAGCGATGCTGTTTACCCACCGTGGCCTTTCAGGCCCGTCCATGCTGCAGATTTCCAGTTACTGGCAGCCGGGAGAAGCCTTAGAGATTGATCTGGTGCCCGAAACGCCGCTGGATGACTTCCTGAACCGGCAACGTGAAACGCACCCGAACCTGAGCCTGAAGAATTGTCTGGCAAAACTGCTGCCGAAACGGCTGACCGAGGTACTGCAGCAACAGGAGGTGGTGCCTGACCTGACACTCAAACAGCTGAATAGCAAACAACAACAACAGCTGGTCGGGCAACTGAACCGCTGGACGGTGCAGCCGAACGGTACCGAAGGTTATCGCACCGCGGAAGTCACCCTGGGAGGTGTCGATACCGACCAGCTTTCCTCGCGAACCATGGAAGCCCGTGATGTGCCGGGGCTCTTTTTTATCGGGGAAGTTGTGGATGTGACCGGCTGGCTGGGCGGATATAATTTCCAGTGGGCCTGGAGTTCTGCTGCCGCCTGTGCTGCGGCGTTGTAAGCAACGCATAACGTAACGCGTGATGCAATCAGACCTTCACTGTGCCGGTTTGCGGCCCGTCAGTGAAGGTCTGCTAACCTCCGTTCAGGCCTGACTTCTGGTATCGGAGAGGCCTTCAGCAAGACAGGGTTGTTCATGCCGGGAATATCAGTTCATGGCATAACATTTCGACGTCGCCACATTCTGGTCTGAACCGCTACCGGCACCTTTCAGCATACAAAAAATGTAATGTTTGCCTTTTCGGATAGTCACTAGCGGGCCGTCAGTCCCGAGGGACGAAGAAATGATCACCGCGCCCTGATCCAGCATCTGTTCCAGTGAACTGTTAACGGCGGAGAGACGAGTAGGATACTCCAGGGCATTGCCAGGAACCTGCGCCCCGGTTTCCGGTGGCCATTGGGCGGCAGCGGTAAAGCTAATGGCTGAAGTAAGAACAGCAAAACATAATGCGGAACGAAATTTCACGGCAACTCCTGGTGTTGACCATGGGAAGGTGCCTGGGGATCCCCTGAGCAGCGCACACGGTTTATCCCATCCCATGGTGATGGCTTTGTACCGGATATCTTACATACAGGGTGGCTGTGGGTCACTACCGGAAGCCGAGACCGGAATATAGTACGACCCGGAGAAGGTATCGTTCAGTTCCGGAGAGATGACAGGCAATTCCGGATGGCAGACAAAAAAATCGGGTCCCTGGCGGCGGGCTTCCGGGCGGAAAGGCATCACATACTGGTAGATATCCGCCTGCATATTGATCAACTGTTGCCGGGTGCCGGAAAAACGAAAGCGCAGAAACCTCTCAGGGGAAGCGTTCTGGTAGCGAATTTCCTGTACATGGCGATGGAATGTCAGGGTAAATTTTACACGACCGCAGTTCGCATCGGGTTCGAAATTTTCAGCGACAACCTGGGGTAGTGTTCCCTTGAATACCGAGACAGCTTTTGATAGTAAGTGCTTACGTTGTTCGCAGTGATAATTCACATCTTCCAGGTCACTATAGTCACAAAAGTAGCTCAGGCTCAGGCCGGGAATGATACCCGGACCATGGGTCACACTTTCGGCTTCAGGAAGTTCTGACAGGTTAACGGTGGGCCGGGCCACCATACCGCGGAAATTCCATTCACTGGAATCCCGGTATTTCCCAGGAGCTGCCCCGAAATGACGGGTAAACGATCGTGTAAACGTCTGCTGGGTACTGAACCCCAGTAACTCGCTGATTTCGACTGCCGGCATATGGGTCATCTTGAGGATCATCGCCGCTTTATTCAGTTTACGATAACGAATATAAGAGGCCAGTTGAAAGCCGGTATCTTCCCTGAAAATGCGTTGTAAATGCCATTTACTGTAGCCGGCTTTCGCTGAAACATCATCAATTGTCAGTTTGCCGGTGAGATTATTCTCTATCCACTCCAGCAGATCACGGGTAAATGTATTCATCAACGCAGCCTCCCTGATATTGTTAATATCTTAGCGGCAAAGTTTACGAATATCTATAATCAGGGATAACGATATATTTAATAGTAATTATTGATAATTTAACTTAATAATTACTATTGTAAAACTTCCGTTATCCGGAAAATATTCAACGATGTTACCCGGTTGGAAATCGTTATTTATAGCCGCACGGATATAATCATCGCTGTTTATACCCGTATCTCCGTTATTCCTTGAGTATTCCGCCCCTGACAAAGGGCTGAAAGGGGCATGCTTCCTGATAAACCGCGCGTTCCCTGGCAATGGCATGATTGGCAGAACCGGTTGCTGATAAATAAGGGCCGGCAGATCATCATTGTTTAAACCGGCTCGTGACTTTGCACCCTTTTATTTCACTGATCACTCACCGGCACTTCCGAAAAGGGGTGTGGCAGCTCAGACAGACTTTTCTGTGACAGGTTTCCGTTGTGTCAGTTCGCTGTGGCCGTTGCGGAACCAGGGTAAAAAGAACTGAATTAACGGGCCAATAGTCAGGGCATAAATCAGGGTGCCGGGCCCCACCGTGCCGCCTGCCAGCCAGCCGGTCAGTAAAACCGTCACTTCGATAACGGTACGAATGAGCCGTAATGAAATACCGGTACGACGGTGTATGCCGGTCATCAGGCCATCACGGGGGCCTGGACCGAAACCGGCACAGATATACATGACGGTGGCAATCGCGTTCAGGATAATGGCTGCCACCAGCATCAGACAACGTGCTGCCAGCGAGGTGAGCGGCGGCATGACCGCGAGGGCGGCGTCAGTGGCCAACCCGAGAACGACAACATTACTCAGCGTCCCCAGGCCCGGGCGTTGCCGCAGAGGGATCCAGAAAAGTAATACCAGTGCGCCGGTCACAATCATTACGGTACCGACATTCACCGAAAGCCAGCGGGCGACGCCCAGATGAAAGACATCCCACGGGTCAGCACCCAGTCCGCAATGGATATACAGGGCACACGAAATACCGTATATCGTTAATCCGCAATAAAGTTGTATCAGTCGTTTCAGCATCATTTTTTCCCGGTGGCAGGTTGACAGCAAAATGATTGTTATCTGAAATGGATCGATAATTAATAGCCAGTTTAAATAAAGTGGATCTCTATGTCTTTAAGACGCCTTGGTCATCACTCTCTGATAGAAATGCTGGGAAACTGGCAGCAAACACCTTCCCGGATCCCGCTGTGGCAGCAACTGGCGTCTGCCTTACGGTTGCTGGTTCTGGACGGGCGACTGGTACAGGGAACCCGCCTGCCCGGTGAGCGTGAACTTGCCACGGGACTGAAGATCAGTCGTACAACGGTCAGCAGTGCTTTATCCCTGTTGCGGGAACAGGGTTTCGTGCGAAGCCGGCAGGGCAGCGGCAGTCGCATTACGCTGCCGGAGGATGCTGTGCATATCCCGGGCTCGATGTCGGCGGGGAGTGCGCTGGATTTATCGACGGCTTCCCTGAGTGCCGGACCGGAAATTCATCAGGCATTTCGTCAGGCTTTACTACGCTACCCTGAGTATTCACTTGCCACGGGCTATGATCCCCGGGGATTACGTTCGCTGAGAGAGGCCATTGCACGCCGTTATTGTTCCCGTGGTTTACCCACACGACCGGACGAAGTGATGGTCGTGAACGGTGCGGTCAGCGGTCTGGCGTTGATTCTGCGGTGGCTGACCGGCCCCGGTGACCGGGTACTGGTCGATCATCCTACTTACCCTTCTGCACTATCGGCTATCCGCGGGGCTTCCTGCCAGCCAATCGGTGTCTCTTTTTCAGAGGGACGCTGGGATCATGGCGGGCTGGCTGCCGCCCTGGCACAGACCTCGCCCCGGCTGGCGTATCTGATTGCGGATTACCATAATCCGACCGGGTACTGTATGGGGGAAGAGAGCCGTGCGGAAATCACTGCACTGGCTGCCCGTTACCGGACGCCGCTGGTGATCGATGAGACGCTGGCAGAATTATGGTATCAGCAGCCTCCGCCGGCACCGGTGGCCGCTTTTGCCCGGCCGGGCGAAGTGATCTGCCTGGGCTCGGCGTCGAAAAGTTACTGGGGTGGCTTAAGGATTGGCTGGATACGGGCATCTGCATCGCAGATTGCCTCTCTGGTGCAGATACGTGATTCGCTGGATCTGGCTTCCCCGCTCACGGAGCAGGTGGTCTGTGAGTGGTTGCTGGATAACAGCGATCAGTTTTTACCGCAGCGCCGGCAGATGCTGCAACAGCGGCGGGATATCTGTGGTCAACTGATGCAGACCTGGTTTCCGGCATGGAAATATCAGGTACCGGCGGGCGGCTTGTCTTTCTGGGTTGAGCTGCCGGGCCGGCTGGCGACCCGCTTTGCGTCACGTGCCAGTGAGGCGGGCATTCTTCTGGGGACCGGGACACGCTTCGGGATTTCAGGCGCGTTTGATCGCTATCTGCGTATGCCTTTCAGCGCAGATGAAGCCACATTACAACAGGCCTTTCAGCGCCTGCAGCCGCTCTGGTCATCGTTACCCGATATGCCGGAGTTACCGCCTTCAGGCCGGTCAGTTTACTGAATACCGCTGTCAGGCCATCAGTATTGCCGAGGTTGTTTTACCCGAATGACATCTGTCCGGACAAAGATAAGAATGACATATCGTTATGTATAAAGAGCCTGCCGGCCCGGCGATTTTCGCATTTATAGCAATGTTTCTGATGGTTCAATGCGGACTGGTGTGGGAGGAAAGGGCACTGATCAGCCTGCGGGAATGTCTGCCGTTTGCGGATCCTGCTGTCAGTCAGGGGTTAGTCAGTGTAAAGGAAACGACTTTATCGCTGACAACCCTAGCCGAACTTAATAAAATCCGATAAATTACAGAAGTGATAAGTAATTGTTTATATATAACAATAAAGAATAACAAACTAACTTCCCGTTCCGGACGACGGCTTCCGGTTCAGGTGCGTTGTTAGTTCTCAGCAAGGAACTCAGATGAAAAAAACATTGATAGGTCTCGCGCTGGCTATGATGACGACGTCCATGGCCGCGTTCAGTGCAACTCCTCCTGACACGCTCGTTGTCGCTCAGTCTCTGGATGATGCTATCAGCTTCGATCCGGCACAGGGTTTTGAGCTGTCGACCGTACAATCCTTTAACAGCCTTTATCAGCGCCTGTTGCAATCTGATCCGTCAAATCCGGTGGATCTGCGTCCGACGCTGGCTTCTTCCTGGAAGGCGGGTGCGGATAATCGCAGCCTGGTGTTTACGCTGCGTGACGGAGCCAAATTTGCCAGCGGTAACCCGGTGCGTCCGGAAGATGTGATCTTCTCTCTGTCACGTGTGGTGAAACTGAATCTTGAGCCTTCCTTTATCCTGACGCAATTAGGCTGGAACGCGAAGAACGTCGATAGCGAACTGACCAAAGTGAGTGACAATCAGGTTGCTATCCACTGGACCGCCGATGTCAGCCCGTCCTTTGTCCTGAGCCTATTATCTGCACCGGTTGCTTCTATTGTTGATGAAAAAGAGGCCGATAGCCACCAGGTGCAGGGTGATTTGGGTCACCAGTGGCTGAACACCCACTCCGCCGGTAGCGGCCCGTATCAGATCCGTCGCTATGTCCCGCATGAAGTTCTGCTGATGACCGCCAACCCGGACTCTCCGGCAGGAGCGCCTAAGCTTAAGAATGTCCTGATCAAAAACGTGCCGGAAGTCGCTACCCGCCTCTTACTGGTTGAGCAGGGCGATGCGGATATTGCCCGTAACCTGGGCAGTGATCAGTTCAGTGCATTGAAAAACAAACCCGGCGTGAAGCCGGTCGCGGTCCCTATCGCATCACTTTACTATTTATTGTTTAACGTGAAGTCTTCTCCGGTGATGGCTAACCCGGCATTCTGGGAAGCTGCACGTTATCTGTTTGATTATAATGGTATTGCTAATGATCTGCTCAGAGGCCAGTTCTCTGTGCATCAGACCTTCTTGCCGGATGGTTACCTGGGCGCGTTAAAAGATACGCCATATACCTACAACCCGGAAAAAGCGAAAGCCATCCTGGCGAAAGCCGGACTGAAAAATGTCAGCTTCAACCTGATCGTCAATAACCAGCCACCTTATCTGGATATTGCTCAGGCATTACAGGCAAGTTTTGCGAAAGCTGGCGTGAAGGTTACCCTTATCCCGGGGATCAGCAGTGAAATTACGGCGAAGATTTCCAGCCATAAATTCGATGCGACGGTCACGTCCTGGGGGCCTGACTACTTTGACCCGAACTCAAATGCGGCCGCTTTTGCCTCAAACCCTGAAAATGGCAGCAGTACACTGGCCGCCCGTGCAGGCTGGGATATTCCTGCATTAACGGCAGAAACGAAGCAGGCTGTCGGTGAGAGCGATAACCAGCAACGTGCCGCGATGTATCAGAAACTGCAGCGTCAGGTACTGAAAAGTTCGCCTTATGTGATTGGTCTGCAGGCGCGTCAGCTGATCGCATTACGCGATAATCTGAAAGGTTATCAGCAGGGCATGAACCCGGATATGGTGTTCTACAACCAGGTGACGAAGTAATGGCAACCTCAGCGCAACCTTCGAGTCGCGCTGCGGGTTTGGGGCGGCTTGTACAGCGCCTCGCCGGTAACCTGTTATCACTGGTAGTGACACTTTTAGGTCTGCTGGCGTTTACCTTCACGCTGTCTCATCTTTCACCTGTCGATCCGGTGTTACAGCTGGTGGGGGATCATGCGAGTGCGTCTACGTATGCGCAGGTCCGCCATCAGCTGGGGTTAGACCAGTCTGTGCCGCGGCAGTTCTGGGATTACCTGAAGCAACTGGCCCACGGTAATCTGGGGATTTCACAGAGCACCGGGCAGCCGGTACTCAGTGATTTACTGCGGACTTTCCCGGCGACATTCACGCTGGCCACCTGCTCGCTGATTGTCGGTGCCGTCTGCGGCATCAGCCTGGCGCTGATTTCGGTCTGGCGTCCGAAAAGCTGGATCGATCATCTGGCGCGGATTGTCTCTTTGCTGGGCTATTCCGTCCCGGTATTCTGGTTCGGCCTGCTGGGCTTGCTGCTGTTTTATGCGGTACTGCACTGGTCAGCCGGTCCCGGCCAACTGGATGATTTGTATACGTATACGCTGGAACCGAAAACAGGAATTGTGCTGATTGATAGCTGGTTGTCCGGTGATCGTGCCATGTTTATCAATGCATTAGCCCATCTGTGGCTGCCGGTGGCGACGCTGGGATTATTATCCACCGCATCGATTACCCGCCTGTTACGCGCGACCTTACTGGAAGAGAACAGCAAAGAATATGTCACTCTCGCTCTGGCGAAAGGGGCAAGCCGCTGGCGTATTCTCTGGCATCATTTACTGCCGAATACCCGGGGAACATTGATTACGGTGGTGATGCTTTCCTATGTGTCTCTGCTGGAAGGCTCCGTCTTAACAGAAAGCGTTTTTTCATGGCCCGGCATGGGACGTTATCTGACGAATGCGCTGTTTGCTGCTGATTTCCCTGCCATTCTGGGGACAACCTTAGTAGTGGGTGCCTGTTTTATCCTGATCAATGCGCTGACTGATGCGCTGGTCTGGCTCACAGATCCGAGAACACGATGACTGAATTAACTTCCCGTTCATCTGCGACCCAATCCCGGCGCAAGATCCCGTTTTTACTGGCGCTTGGCTGCGGATTATTAACCCTGCTGGTGCTGGCGGCGATTTTTGCTCCCTGGCTGGCACCGTTTGACCCGAATGCACAGAATATGGCTGGCCGGTTACTGCCGCCATCAGAGCTTCACTGGCTGGGGACCGATAGCTTTGGCCGGGATCTGCTTTCCCGGGTGATTTACGGTACCCGTCCGACCCTGGTGCTGATCATTTTTATTCTGGTATTAACCGTCCCGGTCGGGATGGCGGTCGGGATGGCGGCTGGCTATTTAGGTGGCTGGACAGAACGGGTCCTGATGCGTATTACCGATATTTTTCTGGCACTACCCAGCCTGGTGATTGCACTAGCGATGGTGGCGGTCCTGGGTCCGGGGTTACTGAATGGCGCATTAGCCCTGGCACTGACCAGTTGGCCGCCGTTTGCCCGTCAGGCCCGGGCGGAAACCCAGCAGTTGCGCCGCAGTGATTATCTGGCTGCTGCCAGAATGCAGGGTATTCGTGGACTGCCATTGATTCTGGGCCACATTTTACCGCTCTGTTTACCGAGCGCCGTCGTGCGTGCTGCGCTGAGTCTCGGGGGGATTATTCTGTCCGCTGCTGGCTTAGGCTTTCTGGGGATGGGGGTTCGTCCACCGACCGCGGAATGGGGCTCCATGGTTGCTGAAGGGGGCAAAGTGATTTTCGACCAGTGGTGGGTGGCTGCGGCACCGGGCGGAGCCATTTTGCTGGCCAGCCTGACCTTTAATTTCATTGGTGACGGTCTGCGCGACCGACTGGATAGCCGTCATGACAGTTGAATCGACTCCTTTTATTATTGCGGAGAGGTTATCCATTGGACTGCCGGAAGGTCGTGCTCTGGTTAACGATATCTCATTCCGTCTGGGGCGTGAGCGTGTGGCGCTGGTGGGTGAATCCGGGTCAGGGAAGTCACTGACGGCACGCAGCCTGATGGGGCTGCTGGCGCCGACGCTGACAGTGAATGCACAGGAACTGACGATTGCCGGGAATAATGCTCTGACACTCACTCCGCGTGACTGGACACGGTTACGTGGCGGTAAGGTCGCTATGGTCATGCAGGACCCGAAATATGCCCTGAACCCCTCCCGCACCATCGGCTGGCAGGTGGAAGAGCCATTGATCCTGCACCGGTCACTCAGCCGCCGCCAGCGTCGGGAAAAAGTGCTCGAAATGCTGGATGCGGTAGGGTTACCGAATCCGCAACAGCTGATTAAACGTTATCCGAATCAGCTATCCGGCGGGATGGGGCAGCGCATTATGCTGGCGATAGCGTTGATCACCGATCCGGAGTTCCTGATTGCCGATGAACCGACGTCGGCGTTAGACCATAGGATGCGTGACCAGGTGCTGGCCTTGATCCAGGACCTGGTGTCACAACGGGATATGGGCCTGCTGCTGATCAGTCATGATTTACAGCAGGTCGCAGACCATTGTCAGCGTGTGATGGTGATGTATAAAGGGCGGATTCTGGATTCTCTGCCGGCGTCAGAACTGGCCCATGCCAGCCATCCTTATACCCGTACCTTGTGGGCGTGTCGTCCGGGCCTGGCGACGAAAGGTCAGCGCTTACCCACCTTAGATCGTGCAGCACTGGAGGCGTTACCATGAGTGTTATCCGGCTGACCGGCGTGAATGTCTATCACCCGGAGGGCTATCATTTGCGCCAGGTGGTGGAAGATGCCAGCCTCAATGTCGCTTCCGGCGAATGTTTTGGTCTGGTCGGCCCTTCCGGCTGCGGGAAATCTTCTCTGCTCTGGGTGATGGCGGGATTGAATCCTCACTGGCAGGGAGAAATGACTCTGGCGGGGACTGACGTTTTACCGGGTAAAGAATTTACCGGACAGGTGCGTCGTGATGTCCAAATGGTATTCCAGGATCCGTATGCCTCGCTGCACCCGCGTCACCGGTTACGCCGTACACTGGCAGAGCCGCTGAAACGGTTCGGGTTCGATAACATCGATGACCGGATCCGCCAGGGGTTCCGTGAGGTAGGGCTGGATACGGCGTTAATCGACCGTTACCCTCATCAGTTATCCGGCGGACAACGTCAGCGGGTGGCGATAGTCCGCGCATTGTTACTGCAGCCAAAGATCCTGTTACTGGATGAACCGACCTCGGCGCTGGATATGTCAGTGCAGGCGGAAATCCTTAACCTGCTGAATGATCTGAAACAAAACAGCCAGTTAACCATGGTGCTGGTCAGCCATGACCCGGATGTGATTGACCATATGTGTGATCGCTCCGTCGTGATGAGCGCAGGACATCTGTCCCATAGCGCCTGATCGTCCGGCATCACCCCGGGATAAGTCCGTACTTATCCCGGGGAAGCGACACCATGTTTAACGCCTTATTCCCGCCGATACGTCCCTTGCGACTTTTTTTCCCCTGTCATCCACCCATCGATAGTGTTCTGACGTCCGTGCCTGTTCCTTACCACCCGTCATACTTTGCAGGGCCGCTATGCAGCGAAACCCGTGTTTGCGGCAAAGGCGGTTACGGACAGGAGAGCCTGATGTCTGCCCTGAGCTGAGCCGGGCGGAGAGCAGGAGTGATACCCGTTTACCGCATGGAAATATCGCCGCAGGGGTTCCGGGGCCGGTCGCGGGATGCAGAAAGAACAAGGAGATCGGTTCGCGGTTCACGGGTGTCAGAACGACAAAGGGAACAGACGAGGGAATGCTGGCCGGAGGGCAGATAAAAAAACGCCGGGCAAGGTGCCCGGCGGGAATGACCGCAAAAATTACTGTGGTGTCGTGTTTTTCGCGTCAGTTTTCTTGTTGCGGCGCTGGAGCTTTTTGATCAGGTTCAGCGCTTCTGCTTTAGTGGCGACAGCAGGTGTTGAGCCACGCAGTGGCTTACGGGCTGTTTCACGCAGAGTAAATACGGTGATCAGACCAATCACCCCGGCGGCCATCAGGTAGTAAGCCGGGATCATCAGGTTATGTGTTTTCTCAACCAGCCATGCGGTCAGCAACGGTGTCGTACCACCGAACAGTGAGACGGAGAGGTTAAATCCGATCGCCAGGGCACTGTAACGGATATCGGTGGTAAATAATGCCGGCAAGGTGGCAGGCATGGTGCCGCTGAAACAGGTATGGACGAAACCAAGAATGATCAGGCCGAAAAAGACGCCCCACATGCTCCCTGAACCAATCAGCATCAGGCAGGGAACGGACAGAATAATCAGACCAATTGCACCCCCGGCAATCACCGGACGACGACCCACTTTATCTGTCCAGTGGCCCCAGAACAGGGTCAGAGGCATCATCACAAACATCACCACCATCACCAGGATCAGGCTGCTTAACTCGCTCAGACCCAGAATACCGGTCAGGTAGCTTGGCATATACGATGTCAGCATGTAGTTTGAGACATTGAACAGCAATACCAGACCGATACATTTCAGCATCTGGGCGCGGTATTTATGCATCATCTGGAACAGACCCAGGCGCGGCTTGCTGTGCTCCAGGGCTTCCTGTTTTTCCATGTGTTGCTGGAATGCTGGTGTTTCTTCCAGTTTTAAACGCACATACAAACCGAACAGGCCGAGCGGTGCGGCAATAAAGAACGGAATTCTCCATCCCCAGTCCAGCATGGTCTGTGCAGGCATCACGGAGGTCAGTCCTGTCACCAGACCGGCACCCAGCAGATAACCCCCCAGAGTACCGAACTCCAGGAAACTGCCCATAAATCCACGGCGCTTATCGGTGGAGTATTCAGCGATAAAGGTCGCAGCACCACCATATTCCCCGCCGGTGGAGAAGCCCTGCAGCAGACGCGCGGCCAGTAACAGGATAGGCGCCATAATGCCGATACTGTTATAAGAAGGGATCAGCCCGATACAGAATGTGCCGATGGCCATCATAATCATGGTGATCGCCAGAATTTTCTGGCGACCATACCGGTCTCCCAGCGGGCCAAAGACCATACCGCCTAAAGGACGCACCAGGAAGGCGGCAGCAAAGGTACCGAAGGTGGCGATAAGCTGTGCAGCCGCGCTGGTGTCTGCAAAAAAGACTTTACCGATGGTGACAGCCAGATAGCTGAACACACCAAAGTCGAACCATTCCATGGCATTACCCAGAGCTGCGGCACCGACGGCGCGCTTCAGCATGTCGTTATCGACGATAGTAATATCATCGACCGTCAGCTCTTTCGGTTTTTTTTGTTCCAGAAATGCTTCTTCTGTTTTTCCGTCGTGTTGCTCGTCATAGAGTCCTCAAAACGTGATTAATGAGGGCGTCGCATAGCTTTCGTTGCCATTAATAAAACTGATAATAAGTGAAGGGAATGAAAGCTATAAGAAGCCAGTGATGTGGGCTTAAATCAGGTCAATGCTTATTGACGTATATTTACCTTAGTATAATGATGCTATATACATCAAGTTTTTGACCAGAATTGCTGGGAATTTACATAAGAATAGGCTGATATTCTGATTATTATGTTAAATGGGGAATATATCACTGCCCGGGAGGCGGGTGATACATGCCACCTGTGCTGCGCTGTCGGCAGCCAGGGCGATTCGTTTAGGGAACAGCCCTGCTGAAACGGGGTGAACCGTTGCTCCTGATTAACTATAGCAGGTCATTGCCGGGTGTCATGTCATCCCCGCTGGCGGAGTCTGTTGCAGCAAACCGGCTGAGCAGCCATTGCCGGAGCTGCCTGACCTCCGGCCAGGCGGCTTTCTGTCACGTTTATCGCGGGCGTATGCCTCAGCGGCCTGGCCGCAGGCATTTTATCTGATCGGCTGGGTAGCGCTCGCCGGCGGGGTGGCAGCCCTGAATACCCCCCGACGGCAACCTCAGCCTGACTCTCAGGCTGACAGCCCGTCATGTTCTTTGCGGTAGTTCTGCCAGGCGGCCTGAAGCAATGGCGCAAGCGCCTGAGCCCAGGCCGTCTGACCCTCTGCCTCAGTGATCAGATCCTGGCGGATCTCAATCGCGACCGACGGATAGCCATTTTTCTCTGCATGTTGGGGGATTGCGTAGTCCGTTTCATCGGAAACGGAATAGGGCTGGTTATCGCCGACGACCCAGTGATGCTGAGCGTTCAGTTGCGCCAGCAGTGCCTGAGGATAGGCAGGCAAGCGGTGATACAGCAGGCCGATATGCCAGGGACGCGGTATGTCCAGATATACCGGCGTGAAACTGTGCACAGAGATAATACAGGTTGCCTGCCCGCGCAGACGACGTTGCGCCAGGATCCGGCGGATCTCTTCATGGTAAGGGGTGAAGATCTCCTGCTGACGTGCCCGTTTCTGTGCTGCGGATAGCCCCTGGTTACCCGGGATGTCGGTGGCTTCAGAAACCAGCGGGATTGAACTCACGGCGGCGGGTGGCCGGTTACAGTCAATCACCAGCCGCGACCAGGTCTGGGAAATCAAGGTGGCGTCCAGCAACTCACTTAACTGCTCTGCGACCGGCAGAGCACCGATATCCCAGCCGATATGGCGGTCAATTTCCGCCGGGGGTAATCCCAGCGTGCCGAGCCGCCGCGGAATGCGTTTTCCTGCATGATCGCAGATCAGCAGAAAAGGAGAGGCACCTTCAGGGTTGACCACCGTAAACGGGGCGGGTTCATCCGGAGACAACAATGTATCTGACATCTGGCAGCTCCTGCTGATAGCACTGATTTGAAGAACAGCGGGCACGCTCAGCCCGATGAGCATGGATATGCGGCCGGACGGGATCCCTCCGGCCCGGGCCCGGGAAACCCGGCTCCGCCTGTGGCAGCGGAACCGCAGAGTCAGCCGTTATTCACTTCGATCACAGAATGGCGGAGGTGAAAAGGCGGTAATTTCCGGCAACGGTTGTTCCCAGCGTTCAATTTCGACTTTACAGCTCTGGGCACTGCATCCCTGACCGAGGCGTGAACTGCCACGGTCTTCGGTCAGTACATTCGGGTTACCGTGTTTATCGAGTGAGCCAGGCGTTGACGGGTCCTGCGGGTCGTACCAGGCCCCGGTGGAAATCTGTACCACGCCCGCCAGGATCTGGTCGCTGATATGGACACCGGCCAGCATAGCACCGCGCTGGTTAAAGACCCGGACCACCGAGCCTTCGGTGATGCCGCGTTCGGCGGCATCCTGCGGATGCATCCAGACAGGCTCACGCCCCTGAACTTTGGTACTGCGGCTGAAGCTGCCGTGATCATACTGGCTGTGCAGACGGGAGCGGGGCTGGCTGGACAGCATATGCAGTGGCCAGGTCTGTGCCTGTTCCTGCTGGAATTGTTCTTCCTGCGGGTCCCAGAAAGGATATCCCGGGCATTCACGGTAACCGAATGCAGCGATAGTGTCGGAGTAAAGTTCGATCTTTCCGGACGGCGTCGACAGCGGATGTTTTTCAGGATCGGCACGGAAATCAGCTAAGAAAATCTGCGGCCTGGAAGGGCGTTCAAACTCCAGCTTTCCCTGTTCCCAGAAATCATCAAATGCAGGCAGGGTGATCCCGTCTTCTTCTGCCCGGGGCCTGGACTCTTCATAGATGTGGCGCAGCCACTGATCCGGATCACGGTTTTCAGTAAACTGTTCCGCAAACCCCAGTTGCTCCGCCAGGCCGCTGAAAATCTCATAATCATCACGCGCCTCACTGACCGGCGGAATATGCTGGCGCATGGCCACCATAAAGCCATCATGACTGCCGCTGCCGATATCATTACGTTCCAGCACGGTGGTGGCCGGTAACACGATATCGGAAAACTTAGCCTGCGCCGTCCAGTACTGCTCGTGCACGACAACGGTTTCCGGACGTCGCCAGGCCTCGACCAGACGGTTCAGATCCTGATGGTGATGGAAGGCGTTACCGCCCGCCCAGTAAACCAGACGAATATCCGGGTAGCGACAGTCCTGACCATCAAACTGATATTCCCCGCCCGGGTTCAGCAACAGGTCAGAAATACGAGCGACCGGAATTTCGGTTTTGACCTTATTTTCGCCGGCCGGCAAACGGGGACCGGAAAAACCGACACGATCCGCTCCGGCCAGGTTGGTGCAGGCATAACCGAACGCCAGGCCGCCTCCCGGTGTGCCTATTTGTCCCAGCAGGGCCGTCAATGCCACCGTTGCCCAGTAGGCCTGTTCACCCTGGCGGGAACGCTGTATAGACCAGGAGATATTCACCATACTGCGGTGGCTGGCCAGTGTCCGCGCAAGCCCGGTAATTTGTTCTGTGCTCAGCCCGGTAATGGGGGCCGCCCAGGCGGCATTTTTTACCACCCCGTCTGTTTCTCCGCTCAGATAGCGGCGCAGCGGACCAAAACCGACGGTATGGCTGTCGATAAATGCCTGGTCATGCAGATTTTCACTGACTAAGGTCTGGCACAGCGCCAGCAGCAAGGCCGTGTCAGTTCCCGGTCTGACCGGCAGCCATTCGGCGTTACTGACGGCGCTAAGATCATTTTTTACCGGGCTGACATTAATAAATTTCACCCCGTTCCCCTGCATCGTTTCCAGCCAGTGCTTCAGCATATGATCACTGGCACCGCCGACGTTTACCTGAGAATTCCTGACCGGCAGCCCGCCGATGGCGACAAAGACTTCACAATGCTCTGCCAGCACGGAGAAATGGGTATGTTTTTTATGCAGCGGGCTGAGCGGGCCGATAATATGAGGCAGAATACGCTCACCGGCAGCACTGCTGTAAGTATTGGTGCTGGCGGTATATCCGCCAAAACCTTTCAGAAAACGGTGCAACTGACTCTGTACGTGGTGGAAACGCCCCGCGCTTCCCCAGCCATAGGAGCCGCCAAAGATGGCTTCGTTGCCATGACGGGCTTTTACTGACTGCAGATCACGGGCGACCAGAGATAAGGCTTCTTCCCAGCTGACTTCAACGAAGGGTTCTTTGCCGCGGCCTTCCCGGGAGTCCGGGCCGTGTTTCAGGTAGCCCAGGCGGACCGCCGGGCGACGGATCCGTGTGTTACCGGTAATGGCATCCGGCATCGACTGACCAATCCGCGAGGGGTTTTTATCCCAGGGCACGGGCTTCATCGCCGTGACCTTATCTCCGGAGGTTTCGACTTCGTAAGTCCCCCAATGGGTGGAGGTGAGTAACTGCTCAGTTTTCATTATTATCTTCTTAACCCGGTGGATTGGCGATGTTGTCAGCGTGGCAGGAGACTTATTCGGTGGTATAAAGCCGGCGTTTCAGTTCGCATTCGAACAAAAATTCCAGCCCTTCTAAATGACGCCGGGCTTCACTGACATCCTTCCCCCAACAGGTCAGGCCATGACCCCGCAGCAGGAAGCCATAGTGAAGCGGGTGCTGCTGTGCATAGGCTTCTATGCGTGCAGACAAGGCAGCAATATCCTGATCATTTTCAAAGATTGCGATGGGTACGGTATCCAGATGGCTCTGCTGGCCGGTCAGGGACTTCTGCATCTCATAGCCGGACAGGGCCAGCTGTGCATTTTTTTCAATACGTGAAAGTACCGTCGCATTTACGGTGTGCACATGCAGTACCGCATTGGCCTCCGGAAACAGGCGGTAAATCAGTGTGTGCAATCCGGTTTCTGCAGAAGGGGTACGGCCGGAAGGTGCCTGTAAGGTGGCGATATTTACCTTCAGAAAATCGTCGGTAGTCAGGGTACCTTTATCGCGCCCGGACTCACTCAGCCAGCACCATTGTTCATCCTCGCGGACTGACATATTACCGCCGGTGGCCGGTGCCCAGCCTTTACTGCCAATCCAGTGGCAGGCGGTTACTAATTGTGTCAGTCGTTGTTGCCACATACAGGTTCCTTTATATTACAGAGAAGTTATTTTTAGCCATCTAAACGTCTGGCTGGATGTTAACACTGTGTCGACAGGGGAGCAATAATTCTCTGGAGTGCCCTGCAGGAAAGGGTTTGTTGCCGATAACTTCGGATTATTTGAGTCGCCGTCGGCCATACCCGGCACGCTTTTGTGCGGGATTGCTGTGCGGGAATATTGTGCCGCCTCTTTCAGACTGACCCGGTGTATTGCGTGAACGGCCTCCAGAGGAGGCCGCTGTTGTGTTCTCTTGGGTTAACTCTTTCTCCAGTGGCTTCCCGGCCCCTGTTGCAGTGACAGCGGATGCTGATCTGAGGTGATTTTCACATTGTGCAGCGTGCCGTTTGCATAGCGGCTTTGCATTCCCGAGACAGAAGAAATAGTAATATTTTTCAGGCTAATGTTGCTTAACGGGGCTTCCGGCAGTCCGCTGATCATTCCTGCCATTCCGGCTCCGCTGGCTTGCAGATGGTTAACGGAGATATCGTGAATAAACGGCGTGTAACGACTGACGGGCTCAGGGGAAATCGCGCTGAGACTCTGGTGACTGTAGCCGCCGTTACCTCCATAGCTGTCGGTGATCACCAGCGGTACTCTGACGCCGGTCATAACGATATTATCGGCACTCAGTGGCCCGATCTCGCTTCCCCGATCACGGCCGGATTTCACACGGATCCCGTTCTCTGTCCCCCGGAAGCGGATATTTCGCACAGTAATACGCCCGATACCGTTGGCCGTTTCACTGCCGACCGAGATGCCGTGGCCGTTGTCGATTTCACAATCCTCGATAGTAATATCCCGGCTTGCAGGGGCTTTTCCGGTCGTTGCCAGTCCGGACTTGATCGAAATATCATCATCTCCGGTGGAAAGCCTCAGGTCACGCAGCAGGACATTCTGTGAGGAAACCACATCGACCCCGTCAGTATTCGGGGAGTCAGGGGGATTGGTGACAGAGCTGTGGCTCATGACGATATTTTGGCTGTCGCGGAAGACCACATTCCACATCGGTGAGTTGATCACTTGCACATCCCGGAGTTTCCCGCCACGGACGTGATCAAATTCAATCAGCCAGGGGCGGGGCATACCGTTAGCGGCTGGAACCCCTTTCCAGTGGCTGGCAAACCATCGGGTATCACCCCGTTTCAGATGGTTACGGGCATCCGTCGCGACCGGCCACCAGGCATGCTGGCCCTGGCCATCCACCGTACCGGGCCCGGTGATCGCCACGTCCCGGACGTGTGTGGCGATAATCAATGCTTCACGGGGCTGCAACGGTTTACTGATAAACGCGGCGTTAAAATCAGCCGGATTACCGGTTGAGGTTAACCGGCTGCCGGCAGCCAGATGCAAAGTGACATGACTTTTCAGCATCAGCGGTCCGCTTACCCACACCCCTGCCGGTAAGGTCACGGTTCCGCCCCCTCGCGTGCTGCAGTGATCAATAGCCTGCTGAAGCTGGCCGGTGATCGGTGCCTGTCCTGCGGTGAGCGATAGCGCACATTCATGAGCGTTTGCCAGCGCACTGGCTGAGCTACACAGTGCCGGAAAGGCCAGAACAGAAAAAAATAAGCCCCGAAAACGCGGGGTCTTTTTTGCGCAAGTCATACGGCATTCCTGAGTTCATCGAAGAAAAAAGAAACAATAACAATCTATTAGGGTGAAGGTGTCAGCAACAGAAAGATTAACGTATCTGAATGTATAAAGATTTTTCAGACAGAGACATCCTGCATAAGGGTGTGGCCCCCGGGCGAGGGCCACAGAGATTATTCGCCAAGGACCTGCTGAACACAGGATTTAAAGATGCGTACCCCGATGGCCAGCGCATCCCGGTCAAAATGCATTTCCGGATGATGCAAACCCGGCACCAGGTTGGCGCCGAGGCCCCAGAATCCGCCTTTTACCTGCGGGCACAGGCGTAAATAATGGAAAAAGTCTTCGCTGCCCGGTGTGGTTTTGTTCGGTAACAGGGCATCTTCTCCCAGTTGCTGGCAGATAGCGCGGCTGATCACCGCCGTGGCTTCTTTATCGATGATCGCTGCCGGCATTTCTTTAAGGATTTTAATATCGACGGTGGCACCCAGGGCGGCGGCACTGCCTTGCAGAGCTGCAGTCACTTTTTGTTTCAGTTCCTCCATCGGGGCATTTTCCGCCGAACGAAGGTCCCAGCAGACACGGGCTTCAGAAGGAATAGAGTTAGTGACCCCGGCATCGGAAATAAAGCGGGTGGCCTTGGCGCTGAAGGTGAGTGACGGAGAAAGGTGGAGAGTATTCACCGCCTGCACCGCCTGAACGGCCGCATCCAGCGCATTGACGCCTAAATGCGGGCGGGCAGCATGGGCCGCTTTTCCGGTAAATACCGCTTCAATGGTCGCGGATGCGGAGTAATTCATCGCAGCCACGGCCTGACCCATCGGGCACTCTTCTACCGGACGCAGATGGAAGCCCAGCAGCATATCCACGTTATCCAGAGCCCCTCCCTCCACCATGGCGATGGCCCCGGTCCCCAGTTCTTCCGCTGGCTGGAACAGGATCCTCAGTTTGCCTTTTTTTACCAGGCCTTCACGAAGGGTTTCCTCTGCGGCGGTCAGCACGACAGAGGAATGACCGTCATGGCCGCAGGTATGGCGTGCCACATGCTGACCGTCAATAATGTGGCCGAGGGCATCCATATCTGCCCGCAGGGCTAATACCGGCCCCGGCTGTCCACTGTCCAGTTCGGCGACGATCCCTGTGGTGCCGTTGATCTGGCGGGTGACAGTAAAGCCAGCGGCTTCCAGCGCAGAAGCGATATACGCAGACGTTTTAAATTCTTCAAATCCCAGTTCGGGGATTTCGTGCAACACATTAAAATGGTCTAAGGTACGTGACATAGTTAACTCCGGTGATCTGCTGACCGGCAGTATCCGGACTGCCGGTGCGAATAATAATGAGTGTCAGGCGATAAAACGCATCACCAGCATAGAGATAACGGCATTAACGATGCTGGTCAGCATCAGTAACGGCCAGTATTTTTTAGGCACATCCGCCACCCCCAGTAAACGGCCCATATACTGCAACTGGGCACCCATCAGAAAGATAGCGGGAATAAGAATGGTGACCTGAGCGGGGTCCAGCGTTCCTTTCGTCAGCAGACTGACAGCCACACCGGTACCCGCCGACGAAGAAAGCCACGCGGTGAGTAAGACGGTAATCGCTTCGCCCGGCAGGCCAAAAATACCCATCAGCGGGGCACAGAGGTGGCCAATCATCTGCATAATACCGAGCAGGTTCAGGATTTCGGCAATCACATAGGCCATGACGACATTTGGCATCAGATTGTTAATGGCAATATTGAACCCTTTACGGGCACCGATGACAAAGATATCAAACGGATTGGCACTGGTTTTAAGCTGATTACTCATTGATGAAATCCTTTCTGTAGACCGTATTTAATGCGACTCTTACCAAACCCGCTCCGACAAATTTCAGTACAAACATTAATAATAACGGGACAATTAACGGGGTGGTCAGAGAAGCAAATAATGCCGAACCGATAGCGAAGTAGTTATTAATCAGTCCGGCGCCGGAATATTGCCAGGATCCCATAATCACGACATGTTTACGGGTGATTTTTTTGCTGTCATAAAGTTCTTTACTGAGAGCCGCGCCGGCATCGGTACTTTGTAAATCCGTGATTAATGCAAGCCCGGTATAACCGGGTAACCCCAGCAGCGGTTTCAGTAACGGGGTTAACAACCGGTGGGCTGCACGGATAGCGCCATAATGGGTAAAAATCTCCAGTAATCCCAGCGCCAGCATCACCGTCGGGACTAATGACAGTGCAAACAGAAAGCCTGCTTTCGCCCCGACCCCTCCGCTGCCAACGAAGGTCCCTCCGGCCCCGTCCTTCATGGTCCCGAAGGCTCCGCCGAGCGTAGTAAAGTCAAAGGCCCCCAGCCAGGCCATGTCTTTGACTTTAAAAAACAGTCCTGAAAAGACCAGTAAAACGGCTATCAGAGCTATCCATGCTCCTGGCGTCACTTTAAGGGCGTTTTCGTCCTTATCCTGACTTTGGTTGCTGATGTTGTTATCGCTCATAATTATTCTCTGTATTTATTGTAGTGATAAGTTTCCCTGGTGTCGGAGAACCTGAGTTAATATTTTGTCTGTCCACAAAATAGATGTTTAACAACTTTCATACCGGGTTTAAAACACAGGCATAAAAATCCGCTAACCTGCTGTTTATAAACTCTGTAAAATTTATAAATAACATAAAAAAGGAAAATAGCTTTATTGTTATTAATATATTTCACTGTTTATCGTGGTGCAGTTCGCACTCTTCTGGTGCTTCCCTGAAGTGCAATCAGAAAATTATTTTTTTATATCTGATGCCTCGGTTTTATCCGATTATCGTTAAGGTTTATAAAAATATAAATGTCCTGTGAACGGTGTTATTGTTGCTTCCCGGTCAACAGTTAACAGAGACTGACGTGCAGAAATTTCATGAAAAACCGATGAGTTATTTGTATGAAGTGGGTGTCCAGGGAGGGATCCGCCGCGCAGCAGATATCCTGGGGATTAATCCTTCGGTGATCAGCCGCCAGATCTCGCAACTTGAGCGGGAATTACAATTACCCCTGCTTGAACGGCGTGGCCGGATTGTTGTTCTGACCGAAGCGGGACGTTTACTGGCCGGAGATTACTTCGAAAGTCGCCAGCGGCGATATAAGCTGGAAGCGCACCTGCGGGATTTACGGCACATGAAAGGGGGAAGTGTTTCGGTCCGCATCGGTGGCGGATTAGTCAGCACTTTTATCCGTGAGATTATGACGACCTTTTCCGGTGCCTATCCGCAGGTTTTTGTCGATATCACCGTGGCCAGTATGCATGAAATGCTGAATGCCGTGGTTCATGGGGACACCGATATGGCATTGGCCTTCGGGCCTGTCGGCAGCCCGGAGGTCAAACGATACAGTTTTCACTGGGGACCGGTTTGTGCCGTCATGACGCCGGATCATCCGTTAAGCGGCGAGCCACGGGTGACTATCGAAACGCTGGCCGGGCAACGACTGATTGCTCTGACGGATCAGTTCGGATTACAGCGATATATGAATACCATGTTCCGTCACAGTGGCCTGATTTTTACGCCATCTTATCGGTGCAATCTCTTTTCTACCGCACTGGAACTCAGTGCGGCGGGTCTCGGTATCGCCTGCATGTCCGCCAGGGCGGCTGAGCCGATGATTTCCTCAGGGCAACTGGTCGCAATACCAATAGACAATCCGGTCGCACATGAAACGCAATGCCATTTGCTGCGTAATTCAGATCGCCGTTTTACCCCGGCGGCACATCATCTGTGGCAGTTATTGCGTAACTATTTCAGTGAAATGACTGACGACGACCAGGCAATATCAGGTCGCTGACGGACGCGGAACGGCTGTTTGCTGCTGTTTTGCGCCTTCGGTCAGGCACTGTGTCAGCATTCTGTGCAGTGATAACCGCTGGTTCATATCCCCCGGCCGGAACCGGTATTTCTGCCGTCAACTTGCCTGCACATCCCCCTCACCACCGCTCAGGGAATGCCCGCGAGACGCAGAAGTGCGGTGACTGCTGCCGCCGACAGGATCACTCCAATTAACGGGGTACGGCGTAGCGTCAACAGCAGTGCGACCGCGACGCCGCCTGTCCGGGCAAAACCTGCGAAATGGTTATCATGATAAAAGGTGGCAATCACCGCCACCGAAAGCAGTAAGGTGGTGGCGGCGTCGGATAAGCGCTGTTGCCATGATTCCGGAAGTACCCACCGGTGTCCAAGACGGCTACTGATATAGCGCATCAGAAAGGTGCCCGCCCCCAGTAAGAGAATGCACCCCCAAAGTGCCGGACTATTGCTCATTTTTTTTGCTCCCCATCACCAGCCCGGCGAGCGAGACCAGTACCGGTAAGCCTGCAGGCAGCCAGGGAACTGTGGCCAGGGCCAGCAGAGCACCGGAACCGGCGCGCTTCCGGGTGACTTTTTTCTTCAGTGATGGGATCACCAGCGCCAGCATAATGGCCGGAAAGACGCTGTCTAAACCGATCACTGACGGGTCCGGCAGAAGTTTACCCATCAGGGATCCCCCCAGTACACCTGCGGGCCAGCAGAGGGCGATACCGGTACCACACAGCCAGTAGGCGGCTCGTTGCTGATGTTTATCCGGACGCGATAACCCGAATACAACACTTTCATCATTCATCATATGGCTGCCGGCAATACCTCGCCATCCGCGCCCGGTCAGGTCACTGACGGCAATACCAAACGGGATATGGCGGGCATTTACCAGCAAGCCGGCAGCCGCTGCCGCCAGAGGACTCCCCCCGGCGGCAACGATACCGATAAAGATAAATTCAGACGCGCCTGCCATCACGATCACGGACAGCGCTAAAGGTACCCATAGCGGGAATCCGAGACTGCCGGCCAGTGATCCATAAGAGACTGCCACAACACCATCGGCCAGACAGACCAGGAAAATAGCTTTAACAACATCACGGGGTAAGGCGGAATAGAGTGGAGCCAGCATAGGGATACCGTTAAAATGAACGTTGATATACTTATAATGAACACCCTGACAGTGTTTTTCAACAAGAACGTTTCGTTCTTTATAGCGAACGGTGAGGCCCTATGAAACCCCCTATCAGTATTATTTCGCGCAATCTGTGTCAGGAGCGGCAGAGAGCCGGTCTGTCACTGGCTGAAGTGGCCCGCAGAGCCGGGATTGCGAAGTCCACACTGTCTCAGCTGGAATCCGGCAGCGGTAATCCCAGCCTGGAAACACTCTGGGCCTTATGTATGGCACTGGATATGCCATTTGCCCGGTTACTGGAAGACGGCAGTACGGCCATCCGGTTATTGCGAAAGGGGGAAGGGATGGCTGTCGATTCCGGACAGGCAAGTTACCAGGCGATCCTGCTGGCCAACTGTCCGCCCGGGGCAAGACGCGATATCTATACCCTGCAGGTCCAGCCAGGCAAGGACAGGTTGTCACAGCCACATCTGCCGGGTTCTGTTGAACATATTATTCTGGTGCGCGGGCGGGCATTAGTCGGATTGGCGGATAATCCGGTGGAGCTGAATGAAGGCGACTACCTGTGTTACCCGGGGGATCTGCCGCATATTTTCCGTGCGTTAGAAAAAGATACCGAAGCTTTACTGGTGGCAGAACATCGGGCGGATGTCCGGGCAGGGAAGCCCGATACGGGCTTCCCCTGGCAGGGATTACTGACTGACCGGTGAATAACTCAGATTGACCGGGTCATTCGGTAACTGCGTGAAATGGGTCACGATATAGTGGTAATCGGCAGTCGGATCCAGCGAAGCAAACTGCTGCGGATAGAACCAGTGCGCCAGGATTTCCACCCCTATAATATTCCACGGATGGTTGTAGAAATGATGATACACCCCGCCGACATGCCCTTCAGAGACCGCCGGGATCGTCGCGACAGCAGTACGTTTTAACAGGTTGTCAAAGCTGGCTTTGATCTGTGTGATTTGGGTATTGTAACCGAACGGCAATACCGGGTTCCCTGCCGCGCCACGTTTTGAACCGGTCATCAGGTACCAGTCAGGGCGCATCGCAATAATTTTTTCAGGGTTAATAAAGCCGGATGCCCCTTTCAGTAATTCGGAGCCGATATTAATCCCGCCCGCAGCAGCCACTAATCCGCCCCAGCCATTGGTGCCGTGAGTGAAGCAGCAGTTATCTGAATTACCGGCGATAGGTTCGATGAAGACCAGCGGCTTTTTCGGTGCTTTGCTGACGACAGATTCAATCCGGTTCAGGCGTTCGGTATAAAAATCAGTGAAGGCTTTGGCGTTACTCTCTTTATTAAGCACTTTCCCCAGTAACGTAATGCTGGGTACCGTATCCTGAATAGGGTGGAGTTCATAATCCAGGAACAGTACGGGAATATGCAATTCACGGAAACGTTTTAAAACACCGGTTTGTTCCAGTGCCGGTTTGGCCCGCAACTGTGCAATGAGCAGGTCCGGGTGACTGGAAATCACCGTTTCAGTATTCACTTCCCCCTGGTCTGAGAATCCCATATCCGGGATAGCCGCGGCCTGAGGCCATTTTCCTTTCAGAACTGCCCATTCCTGACCGTCCTGTTTTTTGATCAGATTATTCCAGCTAATGACCCGCGCGAACGGGTCCGCTCTGTCGAGCAGGGCCAGCGCCATAATATCGCGGCCATCCTGCAGAATAATTCGTTTCGGTTCATGGCTGATAACGACAGTCTGGTGATCCATATCCTGTACGGTCAGCGGGTAATCTGTTGCCATCGCGGCCAGAGGGGAGAAACACACCGCGGCAGTGACACAATGACGGGCATAGCGTATGAGAGGATGACGACGTTTAATGGCGTTATTCATTAGCTTTCCTGAATTGTTTCTCCCTCGTGGCCATGGGGTAAGCCGAAAAAGAACAGGGCCGGAGAGGTGGTTGAATGAGAATCTATATCATAATAATTATTAACTATAATTTGAGCTGCAGATATCTGCTGTATGTTACCGGGAGTAACTATCTGCCGTGAGATGTTTCCGCAACCCGTTGTTCCGGCCCTGACCGGCGGAAAATACAGGCTTTATATTGCGGCTATTCACGTTGTGTAAACTGTTTAGCGTTGTATTCATTCGGTTTCGCGGTATCATTCGGAATGATTATTATTATATTTTGTCGCGGACGGATCAGGGCAGGATCACTGCCACTCTTCACCGGTTTATCGCTGTCACCCTGATACGGCGAATGAATAAGCCGCACAAAACAATATCGTTAGTTCCGGAACGTGGAAATATCATTAATGAGTACTGTGACAGAATCCGTTACCCATGAACGTGGTGGTATCGGTGCCGAGTATCGAAAACTTATTCGTAAACGTGTCGTCCTGTTGTTGGTATTGGTGATTGCTATCTGCTGTAGCGTTATCCTCGATTTTACGATAGGACCGGCACACCTTGACCTGATGACGCTGTTACGTGCGCTGGTGCATCCGGCCGGTGTTGATGCTGCGACCCGGGTGATCGTCTGGGATATCCGTCTGCCTTTCACGCTGATGGCCGTGGTGGTCGGTTTTGCCCTGGGAATGGCGGGGAGTGAGATGCAGACAATCCTCAATAACCCGCTGGCCAGTCCTTTCACTCTGGGCGTTTCCTCCGCTGCCTCGTTCGGTGCTGCGTTAGCGCTGGTCCTCGGGGTCGGTATCCCCTGGATCCCCGGAACCTGGCTGGTCACCGGGAACGCCTTTATTTTTGCCATTCTGACGGCGTTTATTCTGAATCTGGTCAGCCGCCGCACCGTAAATACACGCACCACCGTTGTGCTGTTCGGTATTGCCCTGGTCTTTACCTTTAATGCCCTGGTCGCCATGATGCAATTTATCGCCAGTGAAGATACCCTGCAATCGCTGGTCTTCTGGACGATGGGTAGCCTGGGGAGGGCCTCCTGGCCGAAACTGGGGATCCTGGCCGCCGCCATAGTGATACTGCTGCCCTGGGCACTGAAGAGTGCCTGGCAACTGACCGCACTGCGTCTGGGGGAAGACAGGGCGGCCAGTTTTGGTATTGATGTTGCCCGTCTGCGGATGTCGTCATTAATCCGCATCAGCCTGGCGTCTGCCCTGGCCGTGGCCTTTGTCGGGCCTATCGGATTTATCGGCCTGGTGGCACCCCATATCGCCCGGCAACTGGTGGGTGAGGATCACCGCTTTTATCTGCCCGCCAGTGGTCTGATTGGTGCGCTGGTGTTATCCCTGGCCTCTGTGGTATCAAAAAATATTGTCCCCGGAGTCATTATCCCGATTGGTATTATCACCTCGCTGGTGGGTGTGCCGTTCTTCATTGTTATCATTCTGCGTCACCGGGGGAACTTATGAGTGATTCCCTGAGTATTAAGGGGCTCAGTACCGGTTATCGTCGTCATCCGGTGATCAGTGAAATGTCCCTGGAGGCTATTCCACGGGGTAAGGTAACGGTATTACTGGGACCGAACGGGTGCGGTAAGTCTACCCTGCTGCGCGCCCTGGCCGGGTTAAACCGGGCGGAGGGGGAAATCTGGCTGGATAATAAAGATATCAACCACTTATCTCTGGCAGAGCGTGGCGATAAAGTTGTCTATCTGCCTCAGAGCCTGCCTTCCGGGGTCCATCTGCAGGTATTAGAATCCGTGCTGGTGTCGGCCAGAGCCACGGGACAGCAGGGGGCGGATGTCTCACCGGAACGTATACTGCAGTTACTGGATGAAGTCGGGATTGCGTCGCTGGCGCTCAGATATATGGATGAGTTGTCCGGGGGCCAGAAACAAATGGTCGGTCTGGCCCAGTCGCTGGTGCGTAATCCGTCCCTGCTGTTACTCGACGAACCGCTCAGTGCACTGGATCTCAATTATCAGTACCATGTGATGAGCCTGGTCAGTAAAGAGACCCGTGCGCGCAATATGGTCACGGTGGTTGTTCTGCATGATATTAATATCGCCCTGCGACACAGTGATCATGTGGTGATGATGAAATCCGGACGGATTGTGGCCAGCGGCGCGCCTGCGGATGTCATTACCCCGGAAAGCCTGGCCGAAGTGTATGGTGTCCGTGGACGGATCGAATTGTGTTCTCAGGGGGTACCGCAGGTTCATATTGATGGGCTGGTCAGCGGCAACCTGTAACCGTTATTGCGGATAGCCTCTGGCTATCCGCCCTTAGGATCCACTCCCGATCCCTTTGCAGGCTGACCTTGTGTTATCTCCCCTCTGAACTTCTGTGTGCAGTCACCGCTTCTTTACCTGCAATGTTCACCGTTTCCTCAGAATTTACCTGATAAGCCTGAGCGGTTCTCTGCCTCCCGGACACGTCAGAAGTCGCGGAGAGCACAGCATTTACTTCTTTCCGGGGATAACACGTCTGAATTCGCGGGGCCGACGGCAGAGCACGGTGTGCCCGGCCGTCGGCAGGGGTAGCGTCAGGCAGACGCGGTCTGTAAACGGTGTAACACCGCAATATCAGCCGGAGTCGTACGGCAGCACCCGCCGATCACCCGGGCACCGGCCGCCAGCCATGCCGGCAGATAATCACTCAGTGTTGCACAGCCATGAGGCTGATGATGCCAGGTCTTACTGACCGGATCATAATGTTCGCCGGAATTCGGATACACCACCAGCGGGAGTGGCGTCAGTGAATGCAGATGGCGTAACGCTTCAGTCGTATCCTCCAGCGCAATGCAGTTGATTCCGATGGCGACGATACGGGGATAGCCTTCGATAAAGGCGACCACTTCACTCAGTGGCGTGCCGTCACTCAGATGCTGTGCATCTTTCAGGGTAAACGAGAACCAGGCGGTAGTACGGGGATATTCGTTCAGCAGCTCTGCCAGTGCCCGGATTTCATCAAAAGAGGGCAGTGTTTCACAGGCCAGCAGATCCGCCCCGGCTTCGATCAATGCGGCAATTCGCGGCCGGTGAAAGTCCTGATATTGCCGGAGGCTGCGCTGGTAATCCCCCCGGTATTCAGAACCGTCAGCCAGATAAGCCCCGTAAGGCCCGACAGAGCCGGCAATCAGTAACGGCCCGGCCTGGGGGTGCTCCGATAAATACCGGTGGCGGGCGTTGGCCGCCAGGGTCACGCTCAGGCGTATCAGAGCCTGAGCCTCACCGGCAGAGATATTCCGTGCGGCAAACCCCGGGAGGCTGGCCTGATAGCTCGCGGTGATCGCACAACGGGCCCCCGCCTGAAAATAATCGTAATGCACCTGTTCAATCAGTTGCGGGTTTTCCTGCAGGATTTTGGCCGACCACAGGCTGTCTGCCAGCTGACAGCCACGGTTTTCCAGTTCCGTAGCCATCGCGCCGTCGAGCAGTAAAAAAGGCTGCTCACGGAGCACGGAGAATAAAGGATTATTGGGTCGCATGTTACTGCTCCTGAGGCTGAGCGGCGTTGGCCCGGCTCAGCTTGCGGGTAATAAAATAAGCCAGATAGCAGAGGGCGACAAAAGGAATTCCGCACCATAACGCTATACGCTGATCCGGGTCAAAGGCCAGACCGGCACAGGCGACCAGGCATAAAATAAAGCCCAGTACCGGTACCACAGGATACCACGGTGCGCGATAGAGCAAATCACTCAGTGGTTTACCCTGCTGCACATGACGGCGGCGGAAGACATAATGCGAGGCACAGATACTCAGCCAGACGGCGACGACGGCGAAACCGGAGATAGCCGACAACGCCACAAAAACCGTGTCCGGCGCGATGACGCTGGAAGCCAGCGCCAGCAGTCCGCCGAGCATACTGACCGACAGTGCCGTTAAAGGAACGCCCCGTTTTGTGACCCGGGCAAAGCATTGTGGCAGGGTATTCTGATTTGCCAGTGACCATAACATTCTGCCGGAAGCATACAGACCGGAATTTGCTGCCGAAAGAATAGCGGTCAGGATCACCAGATTAAAGATCCCTGCGGCATAGGGAATACCGACCTTTTCAAACACCAGTACAAAGGGACTTTTCTCGACACCGGCCTGCTGCATAGGGATCAGGGCTGCAAGCACAAATACGGTCCCCACAAAGAAAATAATCAGTCGTACCACCGTCGTGCGGATAGCTATCGGGATCACTTTATGCGGGGATTCAGTTTCACCGGCCGCAATACCAATCAGTTCGGTCCCGGAAAAAGCGAAGTTAACCGCGACCATCGTCATCAGGATAGGCAGGCCGCCATGAGGGAACCAGCCCTGAGCGGTGATGTTATGCAGGCCGGGGGCAGGCGTTCCGTCGTGCATCGGTAGCAGCCCGGTCATGGCGGCAACGCCCAGGATCAGGAACAGTACGATAGTGAAGACTTTGAGCAGAGAGAACCAGAATTCACTTTCGGCAAAAAAGCGGGTAGATACCACATTCAGGCCGAAAATCAGTACGCAAAAAACCAGGCACCAGACCCAGACCGGGACCTGCGGAAACCAGTACTGCATACAGAAACCGGCCGCCGTAAAGCTGGAGCCGAGGGCGACGGTCCAGGTCAGCCAGTAGAGCCAGGCTACCGTATAGCCGGTGGCTGGGCCAAGATAACGACTGGCATAGACATGGAATGCGCCTGTTTCCGGCATTGCGACTGACAGTTCACCTAAACATTGCATCACCAGCCAGACCACCAGCGCACCGATAAGATAGGCGAGGAGTGTCCCTGCCGCCCCTGTGGTGGAGATAATATAGCCGGTGTTAAAAAATAATCCGGTCCCGATCACCCCGCCCAGTGACAGCATCACCAGATGACGGGCTTTCATGGTGCGCTTCAGCGGCGCGGTAGTTGAAGATGTCTGCATGTAGCCTTCTGAATGGTTAGATGTCTAACGTGAGATGAGCGAAGTTATACCGGCATCCACTTTGAAATGCAAAAAATCACAGGGTACGCTCAGGGGGAGCGGGCCGGAAAAGAGGTGCAATAATGGCTGACTGGCGGCTGAATATTCCCATCGCCGCAATTTTTATGCTTCAGCACTATTAATCCGGCTTTTTTATCAACTAACAGGCGACCCGCGCGGTGAGACTTGTATAATGCCTGGCCAGAAGTAGTTAAACAGGCAGTTGCCGGGAGACCGGTCCGATGATTTCAGGAAATTAATACCATGATGCACAATGACGTTTTGCGTAGTGTTCGCTATATGCTCGACCTTCGTGATGAAAAAATGCTGGAAATTCTTATTTCAGGGGGGGCGGAAGTCAGCCTCAAGGAAATGAGTGGCTATCTGGTTAAAGAAGGCGAGCCGGGCTACCTGGCATGTAACGATAAGGTCATGGCACATTTTCTGAACGGCCTGATATTCTACCGCCGTGGTCGTGACCCGCGCTATCCTGCTCCTGAAGTAGAGAAGCGCGTGACCAATAATGTCATGCTGAAAAAATTGCGCGTGGCGTTTGAGCTGAAAACCGAGGATTTACATGACATTCTGAAATCTGTGGATTTTGCGATGTCAGAAAATGAGCTGAGTGCTTTTTTCCGTAAAGAAGGGCATAAAAACTACCGCGAGTGCGGGGATCAGGTACTGCGTTATATCCTGAAAGGTCTGGCTGAGCGGGTGCGTAAAGCGAAGAAATAATGAAGGCTCCCCTGCCGGTACAAGGCGGGGGAGTATTACGGGGTTACATCCGGTCCAGCCCAAGTTTTACTGCGGTGCCCAGTGTCGGTGCGAGCGGTAAACGGCTGTTCAGCGTCAGTTGCCATGCGTGGTAGATATCGGGTTTCCCGGACCAGACCACGGAAGAGGGTTTGTTTTGAGCATCCAGTTCGTGCCACCAGCTACCGTTTTTCTGATCTATCAGATAATTGGCAATATAATCCCACAATGTGCGATACCAGCGCTCATAGGTCAAATCCCCGGTACGCTTCAGCAGACTGGCGGCAGTGGAGCAACTCTCCGCCACCGTCCAGTGCAGACGGTTGTTGGTCACGGGTTTCTTATCCCAGTCATGGGTATACACCAGGCCCGGCTGACCATCCACAAACCAGCCATACTTCAGGCCGGTTTCAAATAACCCTTTTGAATCTGCCAGCAACCACTCCGGTGTGTGTTCATTATTCCGCAACAACGCCGCTTCCAGGTGTAACAGCAGACGTGCCCACTCACAGGCGTGCCCCGGCGTGATCCCGTACGGACGGAAGTCATCGGTCGGTTTGTCTTTATTGTAGTCGTGCCATTCCTGCCAGTTTTCATCGAAATGTTCGGCAAGCAGATACTTATTCGATTTGGCGTGCTTATGAATAATATGGGTAACGATAGACAGTGCCCGCTGACGCCATTTACTTTCACCCGTCACATCGGCCAGTTGTACAAACATCTCGGTGGCGTGCATATTACTGTTGCCCCCGCGATAGGCCTCCGGATCTTTCCAGTCACGGGCGAAACTTTCCTGTAGCCGTCCTTCTTTGTCTGACCAGAAACGGTTATCCATAATATCTTTCGCTTCGTCCAGAAGCTCCTGCGCACCCTCAATATTGGCTAATGTGGCACTTAATGCAGCAAGGGTAACAAAAACATGCAGATAGGCCTGTTTCCGCCCGTCAGGTGATTGCTCCGGGAGCCCGTCCAGCCAGCCGCCGAACTCTTTATCACGCAGCACACCACGTAAAGCATCGACCCCCCATTTGGCCAGATCTCCGGCTCCCGGCTCGCCCTGTAATGACGCGATGGAGAAACAGTGGGTCATCCTGGCGGTGAGCATGCTCTCCGGCTGTGCATCCGATGGCAGATTGCCATGGATATCCAGCGCACCGAACCCGCCCTTAGGATGTTTTGAATTGCGGTAAAACGCCATCAGGCGACGGCTCTCTTTTTCCAGCCAGTCATGGTGATAAGGCATGCTCAGCCAGCTGTCAGTTAATTGTTTAAATAACATAGTATCCTCTGTATTCAGGGCGTCAGACCGCCGCCGGCAGGCTGCGGCAGTCCTTATAAAAACAACGTTATTCGATGCGCAGGCAGCCGGGGGGCTGCGCTGCGCAGACAGGGGAGAGCGGCTTAGCCGCCGACCATGATACCGCCGTTAGGGTGCAGTACCTGGCCACTGATAAAGGAAGAATCAAGGCTTGCCAGGAATACATAGACCGGGCCAAGCTCAGAAGGCTGACCGGCACGGCCCATCGGGGTTTCATGGCCAAAGTCTTCCAGCAGATCCTTGTTATAGTCCCCGAGCGTCGCGGGTTGCAGCGGGGTCCACACCGGGCCTGGTGCCACAGCATTCACCCGGATCCCTTTCGCGGCGATCTGATTAGACAGTGCGCGGGTGAAACTGACAATCGCACCTTTGGTCGCCGTATAATCCAGCAGCATTTCCGGGCCGACATACGCATTGACGGAAGTAGTATTGATAATGCTGTCATCTTCCTGCAGGTGAGGCAGGGCGGCTTTGGTCATGAAGAATACTGAGTGAATATTCACATCAAACGTATCCAGCCATTTTTCGTCGCTCAGGGTGGTAATATCTTCATTCGGATACTGAGTCCCGGCGTTATTCACCAGAATATTCAGTTTACCGAACTCTTTGACCACGCTATCGACCAGCTGGCGGCAGTTTTCCGCTTTACGCAGATCGACCGGATAAGTCACGCATTTACGGCCTTCCTTTTCCACCAGTTGTTGTGCAATTTTTGCATCCTGCGCTTCATCTTCACTGTCAGGTAAATAGGTCAGGGCAATATCGGCACCTTCCCGGGCAAAATGCTGCACAACCGAACGTCCGATACCACTATCACCCCCGGTGACCAGGGCTACTTTACCCGCCAGCTTTCCGCTGCCTTTATAGTCATCCCGTATAAAGACTGCTGCAGGCTTCAGCTTTTCATCGCTGCCGGGCAGAGTTTGTGACTGAGCATGGATAGTTATCTTCTGAACCATATTTCCCTCCGGTTATGTTAATCGAACGGTTAACAAAACGGCATTCCGAAGCCTGATGCCGCAGAAGTTTGTTAACCGCACTCGTTAAACTTCAGAACGATTTAAGTATAGAAGGCGATACCCGGTTGTCGAATAACCAGCAGAAACCACTGTAATGTCGGCAGAAATGCAGAATATTTGTCGGGAATATTAAGGTTAAAAATTAGTTATCTTATTGTTTTAAGTTATATTTTGAATGTTGTTTTGGCAGGGCGAGGCAGTGTATCCCGGCAGGTTTTCCCCCTGACAATTCAGTGACGGGAACAATATTTTCACTGATAGTAGCGTTCGGACGATAAATAATATATTCAGAAACAACTGCGGCAACGGAAGGTATATTCGTGGGCTGATACCGGTGTGACACGATATCTTCACTGGCCTCCGGAACGGTTATCCTGCCTGATACTGGTCATTTTCGCTATCGGTATTGAATGGTAATGGCGGATGCTGCGGTAGGGTGCCTGATGAGCCCGGCATGCCGCTGACGGTCCTGTAGCGTAGTTTTGTCTTTGGCTGGCATCAGTCTGTCCTGATCCGACCTTATCAGGCTCATCATTCAGAGAGATACTACTGACCGGATGATGACTGACGGGAGATAATTATGAAAAGTGCATTACTGGTGATTGATGTTCAGGATTCTTTTTTACACCGTGATGACTGGTCAGACGCAGATTTTCCGGCATTTTCTGCCAGTATCTGCCGGTTGATTTCAGGCTGCGAAGCGCTGGAGATCCCCGTCGTGGATATATTTCATGTCAGTGAGGGACTGTTTGCTCCGGATTCCGGTTATGTGAAACGGATGTCCTTTTTACGTCATACTGCTGCGAAAACAGCACATAAACACGTCCACAATGCTTTGGCTGACTCTTCGTTATCTGACTGGCTCATAGAGGAAGCTATCGGCCGGCTGATTATCTGTGGAATGCGGACAGAGCAATGTTGCGAAACTACGGCCAGAGTCGCTCGCGATTCAGGATTTGAGGTACAGTTTGTCAGTGAAGCCACGCTAACCTTTGCGATGCAATGGCAGGGCCGTGAATATACAGCTGATGAAATCAGGCAGCACACCAGTATGGTACTGAATGGGCGCTTTGCCGATGTCTGTACGGTAGATGAATGCCTGCAACGGCAGGGACTGTGCTGAAATATTATTCCCCATGACGATAAGGTATTGCCTGTGACGATCCCGGTCTGGTTTTTAACGTTGCCCGGAGTGATGACGCTCGACATGGCCGGGCCGGCTGAAACACTCCGCCTGGCGTGCCGGGATGTAGCGTTATATTACACGGGGCCCGACGCGACAGTTTTCACCTCGACCCGGATGACTCTCAGTAATATTCTACCCCTGCCGGAACGTCTGCCATCCGGCAGTATCCTGATCGTTCCCGGGCTCGAAAATTCGCAACATCAGCTGACTCTGCCAGCAGCGACGGAAGCCTGTCTGTGGTTGCGACATCAGCAGGCGGCAATCCACCGCGGGGAAATAACTCTGGTCTGTATTTGCGCCGGGGCATTACTGGCTGCCCGAGCTGGTTTACTGGATGGGGTTTTGTGTACTACCCATCATCAGCTACTGGCGCGGCTGAGAGAAAGCGCACCGGCTGCACGTGTGCTGGATAACCGTATTTTTGTAGAGGATGGCGGGATCTGGACCAGCGCAGGGATCACGACAGGGATTGATCTCTCTCTGCATCTGGTTAACCGGTTATTCGGTCCGCAAAAGGCACTGGATATCGCCCGGGAGATGGTGGTCTGGTTTCGCCGTTCCGGGAATGATCCGCAGCTTTCTCCCTGGTTACGCTATCGTAATCACCTGCATCCGGCGATCCATCGGGCTCAGGATCTTATCAGCCAGCACCCGGAGCAACACTGGTCACTGATGCAACTGGCGCAACGGGCCCATGTCAGCGGTCGTCACCTGACACGCTTGTTTCGTCAACATCTTGGGGTCACCGTTCATACCTATCAGCAACAGTTACAGGTTGCGGTGGCAGAGCAGCGCATTCAGCAAGGGGAAGGTATTGAGAAAGCAGCACTGGCCGCGGGATTTTCATCGGCCCGTCATTTCCGGCGTACGGCGTTACGCCTTAGCGCAGATAATCCCGGATAGCGTCGTCCCCGGAAGACCGGGGGAGCTGTTTTCGCGTAGAGCGGTGACGAGGCAATTCAGCGCGGGACCTGCCTTGCGCTGATTTCCGGCTGCACATCTGCCGGTCAAAGGGTATACTACGACCCACTTTTTTTCATCCGGCCAAATAGTGTGCGAACTCAACATGCAAAAGTTTGATACCAAGACCTTTCAGGGCCTGATCCTGACCTTGCAGGATTACTGGGCGCAACAAGGCTGCACCATTGTTCAGCCTCTGGATATGGAAGTCGGTGCGGGTACCTCGCATCCCATGACCTGTCTGCGTGCTCTGGGGCCAGAACCCATTGCGACGGCGTATGTGCAGCCTTCACGTCGTCCGACGGACGGACGTTACGGCGAGAACCCTAACCGTCTGCAACACTACTATCAGTTCCAGGTGATGATTAAACCGTCTCCGGAAAATATGCAGGAACTGTACCTCGGCTCGTTACAGGCACTGGGCATTGACCCTGGCGTGCATGATATCCGCTTTGTGGAAGATAACTGGGAAAACCCGACACTGGGTGCCTGGGGACTGGGCTGGGAAGTGTGGCTGAACGGCATGGAAGTGACACAGTTCACCTATTTCCAGCAGGTCGGTGGTCTTGAGTGTAAACCGGTGACCGGTGAAATCACCTACGGTCTGGAACGTCTGGCGATGTACATTCAGGGTGTTGACAGTGTCTACGACCTGGTCTGGAGTGATGGCGCGCTCGGTAAAACGACCTATGGCGATGTGTTCCACCAGAATGAAGTGGAACAGTCGACCTATAACTTTGAGTACGCTGATGTGCCTTTCCTGTTCAGCTGCTTTGAACAGTATGAGAAAGAAGCTCAGACCTTACTGGCGCTGGAAAAACCGCTTCCTCTGCCAGCCTACGAACGTATTCTGAAAGCTGCGCACAGTTTTAACCTGCTGGATGCACGCAAAGCCATCTCTGTCACAGAGCGTCAGCGTTATATCCTGCGCATTCGTACCCTGACCAAAGCCGTGGCTGAGGCCTATTATGCTTCCCGTGAAGCCCTGGGCTTCCCGATGTGCAATAACAACAAATAAGAGGCAGCGATGACAGAAAAAACCTTTCTGGTGGAAATCGGCACCGAAGAGCTGCCACCAAAAGCCTTACGTCAGCTGGCGGAATCTTTTGCCACACAACTGACGGCTGAACTGGATAGCGCAGGGCTGGCACACGGTGCTGTGGAGTGGTTTGCTGCTCCGCGCCGTCTGGCCGTCAAAGTTGCGGCGTTAAGTGCGGCACAGGCCGATCGTGAAGTTGAAAAACGCGGCCCGGCTATTCAGGCTGCCTTTGATGCGGAAGGTAAACCGACCAAAGCGGCCGAAGGCTGGGCGCGCGGTAATGGTATTACGGTCGATCAGGCCGAACGACTGAAAACCGATAAAGGCGAATGGCTGCTTTACCGTGCGGCGGTGAAAGGCGAGAGCGCGGTTTCTCTGTTGCCTGGCATGGTTGCCGGTGTGCTGAGTAAATTACCGGTGCCTAAGCTGATGCGCTGGGCAGACAGTGATGTGCAATTTGTTCGCCCGGTTCATACCGTGACACTGTTGCTGGGCGATGAAGTGGTCCCGGCGACGATCCTTGGCGTACCGTCAGATCGTATCATCCGCGGTCACCGTTTTATGGGTGAGTCTGAATTCAGTATCGGGAGTGCGGATCAGTATCCGCAGATCCTGCTGGAACGCGGTAAAGTGATGGCCGACTATGATGCCCGTAAAGCCGCTATCAAGGCCGGTGCAGAAGCCGCGGCGGAAAAGCTGGGTGGCACGGCAGACCTGAATGACAGCCTGCTTGAAGAAGTGACGTCTCTGGTCGAATGGCCGGTGGTTCTGACCGCGACCTTCGAAGAAAAATTCCTGGCAGTGCCGGCGGAAGCCCTGGTGTACACCATGAAGGGGGATCAGAAATATTTCCCTGTCTATGGTGCTGACGGTCAGTTACTGCCTAATTTTATTTTCGTGACCAATATTGAGTCGTCTGATCCTCAGCAGATCATTTCCGGCAACGAAAAAGTGGTTCGTCCGCGCCTGGCCGATGCGGAATTTTTCTTTAACAGCGACCGTAAGCAGCGTCTGGAAGACCAGTTACCCCGTCTGGAAAGCGTACTGTTCCAGAAACAGCTGGGGACCCTGCGTGATAAGACAGATCGTATTCAGGCGCTTGCCGGCTGGATTGCTGCGAAAATCGGGGCGGACGTCAGTCATGCGACCCGTGCTGGCCTGCTATCGAAATGTGACCTGATGACCAACATGGTCTTTGAATTCACCGATACCCAGGGTGTGATGGGCATGCACTATGCACGCCATGACGGTGAAGCTGAAGATGTCGCTCTGGCGCTGAATGAGCAATATCAGCCACGTTTCTCCGGGGATGAGTTACCACAGGGGCTGGTTTCCTGTGCGTTGGCGATTGCCGACAAGATGGATACCCTGGCCGGTATTTTCGGTATTGGTCAGCATCCTAAAGGGGATAAAGACCCGTTTGCTCTGCGTCGTGCAGCGCTGGGTGTGCTGCGTATTATTGTCGGGAAAAACCTGCCATTAGACCTGCAGACACTGACAGAAGAAGCGGTACGTTTGTACGGCGATAAGCTGACGAATGCTAACGTGGTGGATGACGTGATCGACTTTATGCTGGGTCGTTTCCGCACCTGGTATCAGGAAGAAGGTCACAGTGTTGATACACTGCAAGCGGTACTGGCGCGTCGTCCAACCCGTCCGGCAGACTTTGATGCCCGTATGCGTGCTGTATCGCATTTCCGTACTCTTGAGCAGTCTGCGGCTCTGGCGGCAGCGAATAAGCGTGTCTCTAATATCCTGGCAAAATCGGATGAGCCGCTGAACGATAGCGTACAGGCCTCACTGCTGAAAGAGAATGCCGAGATCACTCTGGCGACCTATGTCAGCGCGCTGACCAGCAAACTGCAGCCTTACTTTGCAGAAGGCCGTTATCAGGAAGCCCTGATCGAGCTGGCTCAATTGCGTGAAGCCGTGGATAACTTCTTCAGTGAAGTGATGGTGAATGCTGAAGAGAAAGACGTGCGGATTAACCGTCTGACGTTACTGGCGAAGTTACGTGATCTGTTCCTGCAGGTGGCGGATATCTCCCTGTTACAGTAAGTCTTAACTGCGAAATACGACAAAGCGAGCCTCCGGCTCGCTTTTTTTACGCCGTATTTCCGCCCGTACGGCTAACACCCAGCCAGGTTTGTATGCTAAATACAGTCAATCTTCTTACCGAAAAGCACCCATCTGCGGAACAGATCCTATGAACACTCTTCCCAAGCCCTCTGACTCCGACATCCTTTCAGCGCAGGGGCTGAGACGCCATCCGGTCCGGACCCGGGACGCTATTCAGCAGAGTGCCGACCCGGCGGCACAGGAGGATATTCTGGCGGAAGAAGTTCCCGTGGCCCTGGTGTATAACGGCATTTCTCATGTGGTAATGATGGCCTCCCCCCTGGATCTGCAGGCGTTCGCGCTGGGTTTTTCCTTGTCTGAAGGCATTATTTCGACGCCCGCCGACATCTACGGTATGGACGTGGTCCCGGTGTGTGAGGGGATTGAAATACAGATAGAATTGTCTGCCCGCCGCTTTATGGCGCTGAAAGAACAGCGCAGAGCTATGGCCGGGCGAACAGGCTGCGGAGTCTGCGGTGTGGAGCAATTACAACACATCGGTAAGCCGGTACCGCCCTTACCGTTTACGCAGCGCTTTGATTTACAAAACCTGGATCGCGGGCTGGCACAATTGTCAGAATTTCAGCCGATCGGCCAGCAGACGGGGTGTACCCATGTGGCAGCCTGGATGAACGAAGATGGCTCACTGATACAGGGATGTGAGGATATCGGGCGGCATGTGGCACTGGATAAACTGCTGGGGTATCGCAGCCAGCGGCAGTGGCATCACGGCGCGGTCATTGTTTCCAGTCGGGCCAGTTATGAGATGGTACAGAAAACAGCGATGTGTGGTGCCGAACTGCTTTTCGCTGTGTCTGCGGCCACGACACTGGCCGTCGATGTGGCCGAACGCTGTGGACTGACCCTGGTGGGATTCAGTAAGCCCGGACGGGCCACCGTCTATACCCATCCGCAACGTCTGTATTAGGCACAAATGATCTGGTGCAGCGAACGGGTCAGTGCCTGCCACACCGGGCTGTCTCCGGCGGCCTGATCAGAAATCAGCAGATGGATCTCCTCCGGACGGGCATAACAATAGCGGCTGGTGATCCCCAGTTTACTGTGGTCAGCCAGCAGGATCAGTTGTCTGGCCTGACGGGTCATCGCGGTAGCTATCGCGGCTTCTTCCGGCGAAAAGCTGCTGGCCCCGTTGGTGGGATCCACGCCGACCGGTGACAGCAGTGCCACATCGGCCTGATAACGGTGGATCTCATTGATGGTATTCCCGCCCCGGGTTTGCTGTGTCCCGGCCGACATTGTGCCTCCAAGCAGTATCACCTCATGGTCCAGCTGGCTTTCATTCTCTGTGGCAGTCAGCGCCAGTGCTGCCTGCAGACTGTTGGTAATAATGGTCAGGCCTGACATGGTTCTCAGTTCCTGAGCCAGCAGGGTGGTGGTACTGCCGGAGTCCAGAAACAGGGTTTGTCCGGCATGTAATTGCTGTACCGCACAACGGGCAATACTGCGTTTTTCTTTTTCCCGTGCGGCATAGCGAAGAGTCAGCGGGGGTTCGGCCGGCGCATCAATAGCGACGATACCGCCATGCACTCTGCGGGCGATCCCTTGTTCTTCCAGCGCGATAATATCCCGTCGGGCGGTTTCGCGGGAAACTCCCAGTTCTTTTATGATGCGCTCAGTACTGACCTGATGATGGGTACTGATTAATGAACGAATTCGGTGTAATCGCGTTTCCTGCAACATAAAACATCCTCAATAAAACCGGGGTCGGATAATACCAGTTGTTCCAGTGTAGCGCAGCCTGCACACCTTTGGTGTGTATTTTTTTGTGTTTGTGTATTTTGTTGCATTTTTCTGAAAATCAGCCATGATGGAGTTATCGAGATTTCATTTATCCGTATTCCCGCTGATTATTGTGACAGGAGTTTTTATGGCCACTCGTTCCACCATCATGGATACCAACAGCTTCCGTGCAGAACATGCTGCCGGGCTGGATGCAGACACCCGCAGCCTGACAGAGAAGCGTAGTAAAGTCCTCGGTGACTCCTACCGCTTGTTCTACCGTAAACCGGTGCACCTGGTACGCGGGGAAGGGCAATATCTGTGGGATGCGAACGGTGATAAATACCTGGATGTGTATAACAACGTCGCCAGCATCGGGCATTGTCATCCGGCAGTGATTGATGCCGTGACCCGGCAGATGAAAATGCTGAATACTCATACCCGCTATCTGCATGAAAATATTCTGGATTACAGTGAAGCCTTACTGGCGACAGCGCCGGCAGAAATTAATAAAGCCATGTATATGTGTACCGGCTCTGAAGCCAATGATCTGGCCATCCGCGTTGCGCGTTCATTTAGTGGCGGCACCGGTATTATTGTGACCAAAGAAGCCTATCACGGTACCAGCGACCTGACCTCCGGCGCGTCCCCGGCGCTGGGAAGCGGGCAGCCCCTGGCCGCGACCACCCGTTTGGTCTCTCCGCCGGATGATTACCGTGTCGATGCGCCGGATTTAGGTGCCTGGTTTGCCGCCGAAATTCAGCGTCAGATCGATGACATGGCGGCGCACGGTATTAAATTTGCAGGGTTTCTGGCCGATTCTATCTTCTCCTCGGATGGGGTACTCCCTAACCCGCGTGGTTTCTTAAAACAGGCCGTGGATGTCGTTCACCGTAACGGCGGTATCTTTATTGCTGATGAGGTTCAGCCCGGGTTTGCCAGAACCGGTGACAGTTTCTGGGGCTTCGGTCGCCATGATGTGGTGCCGGATATTATCACGACCGGTAAACCCATGGGGAACGGCATTCCGGTCTCTGGCTTACTGGCCAGAAGTGAAGTGCTGACGACGTTCAGCGATGAGATCCCTTACTTTAATACCTTCGGCGGGAACCCGGTGGCGATGGCGGCGGCACAGGCGGTGCTGAATGTTATTCAGGAAGAAAAGCTGCAGGAACATAGTCGCGTCGTCGGCGCACAGTTACTGGCTGAATTACGTCAACTGATGGATAAACACGAATGTATCGGGGATGTCCGTGGTGCCGGATTATTTATTGGTTTTGAGCTGGTGAAAGATCGCGAAAGCAAAACCCCGGATAAAACTCTGGCACTGGATCTGATTGAGCAGTTACGTGAACACCGTGTGCTGACTTCGGTCGCCGGACCTTACGGGAATGTACTGAAACTGCGGCCTCCGTTGGCTTTCCAGGTGGCGGACATCGACTGGCTGGTGGGTGCGCTGGATAAATCACTGACCGCTCTGGGGCACTGAAACCGGTAATTGTTAGCAAAAACTGCTGAAATCGGAAGGTTTCGGCAGTTTTTTTTGCACTGAAAACAAACCGTTACTCCCGGATGAGAGGTGATTCTCCTTTTCCCGATCAATTATTTAACTATAATGGAAGCCAGTGCTTATACAGTACATCCCTCCGGGTGTGCTGTCCTTACATTAGAATGGAGAGGTTGAACATGAGTTATTCACTGCCATCCCTGCCTTACGCTTATGATGCGCTTGAGCCGCATTTCGATAAGGAAACGATGGAAATCCATCACACTAAACATCACCAGGCTTACGTCAACAACGCCAACGCGGCGCTGGAAGGCACTGAATTTGCTTCACTGCCGGTTGAAGAACTGATCACTAAACTGGACCAGGTGCCTGCAGATAAGAAAACCGCACTGCGTAACAACGCCGGTGGTCATGCTAACCATAGCCTGTTCTGGAAAGGTCTGAAAACCGGAACCACTCTGCAGGGCGAACTGAAAGCGGCTATCGAGAAAGATTTCGGTAGCGTTGAAAAGTTCCAGGCGGAGTTTGAGAAAGCCGCAGCGACCCGTTTTGGTTCCGGCTGGGCATGGCTGGTAAAACAGGGTGATAAACTGGCCGTGGTTTCTACCGCGAACCAGGATAGCCCGCTGATGGGTGAAGCTGTTTCCGGGACTTCCGGTTTCCCAATCCTGGGTCTGGATGTCTGGGAGCACGCTTATTACCTGAAGTTCCAGAATAAACGCCCTGACTACATCAAAGCGTTCTGGAACGTGGTTAACTGGGATGAGGCTGCGGCCCGTTTTGCTTCTGCAAAATAATTCCGTTAACGACTAATGACCGCCTGCGCGGTCAGTTATCTGCCGGCAGTCTTCACTGCCGGTAGTGCTTTCTGGCACCTGCCCGCAAAGTAAACCGCCTGTCAGCCGCCGATTTATTCCCGCAGTTTTCTTCAGACATGTTCCGGTTGATGAAATTTCCGTTGAGCCATTCTCAGGAACTATTTCTCGTAACATCATGAAATTAAATTATATTTAGGGTGCCGTTTATTCCGGGATCACTAAAATGCCGAATATCGCATGACCCTGGTCAGTCATTAACAGCAGATACTGCCCCGACAGAGCATGGAAAGTGAATTATGTTGTGCTGTCAGCAGCAGGGCGTGACGATGGTGACTCTTGCGCCGGGAAGGTCCGGTGCTCTATCGGTTCCGGAAAAGTCCGGGAGGAGAGCCGGCTCGCGGGGGCTCTATAGATTATCGCTGAAGGTCAGACGTCATCCGCCGGAGGAGGTTGCCAGTAAGAAAAGGGCAGAATACCGGCGTCGGGATCTGCTGCCGGAGTAACCTGAACAGCAAGTGATAGACGCACCGGGAATTACCGCCCCTCTTTGATGAGTGGCAGTGGCCGGTCAGAATGCGCTTTTGGCAAAGCCGGTCACTTCTGTCAGGCCCATCTCACGGCCCAGCGCCGTCATCGGATGGACAATGACAATACCCCGGACTGATTTTTTCAGAGCCCCCAGGTTCGCCTGTTCTTTTTTGGTAATAGCGCGGCTGAAGGTGAGTTTCTGTAGCTTCTGTGCTTCAGAACTGAGCTTTTTCACGCGAACGTTACGTAAACGGGCGATTTCTTCTTCCAGCTTTTGCTTTTCTTTCTGGAGTTCTCCCAGTTTTTCCATATCACCCGCTACGAGTAATGGCTGGGATTTGTGATTCACGGCATCGAGTTGATCGCTCAGACGCTTAATCTCGGCTTTTTCAGGTTCTTTCATCATTGACTCCTTCTGTACAGCGGGCAAGGATACACGAAAATATCTGATGACAGTAATGATATGCAGGATTCCGGCAATATTCTTTATCTGCGTAAATACTGCCGCAGATGGCAACGATAGACACGGCCGCCGGGCACTTCCGGCAGCCCCGGATGACTTTCTCAGTACGGTAGCACTCCCGCGGATCATCCGCCCTTATCCAGAGATCTCACCCTGTCACATTGCCCGGCCGCTATCATTTATATTCCTGCTCGTATCGGTTTATCGTCCGCATTCGCTGAACTCACTGATACCCGTCACTTTTTTACAGGAACTCTTTATCGTCAAAGGATGGAATGGCAGGGCCGATGCGGAAGAATACATTTCCTGTCACTCTTCTCAGGCTGAATGATTATTTAAAAGAGGGTAATCGAGTCTTTAGGGTATTTTCAGATGATTATTATAGGTTATGTTTTTAATAACTTCAGGAAAACAATATCAGCAGGGGATATCAATCAATGCCATTGGTTGTGTCATTAATTGAGTTAACTTCGATATTTTATCTCAGGAACACTGCCTGATAAAATATAAACTGGCCAGGCGTTCTTCTTATTAGCCCTCAAGTATTCACCGTGGGTGATCCGGTAACGCGTTGTTTATATCCGGTTAAAGGATGTCTGCAGAGATCACGGGACATCAGACGCCAGAAGTTATTTCGTTGCTTCTGACGTCTGGCGGATTTATTGATGATTACTGAGTAGTGGTTGCAGCTGATTCAGTACGGGGGCTGCACTGGTGATTTGACTCATCAGTGCATTATATTGTTTCACCTGATCCTGAGACGAAAGCTGAACACTGTTGCCGGCAAAACTGACGTTGTTGTTCTGTGCCTGCAGGAAGTCGCCGGTATCCACCACGGCCTGAGCCAGGGTCTGCAATTGAGGCAGCAGCGGCAGTACAGTTTCAGCAGGCTGAGTAACGACTTTGGCATAGGCCTCATCGTAAGTTTTCTGCAGGTCGGCAGGTAACTTTATAGATGTACGGCTACTGTCTGCCAGGTTTCGGGCATTCTGAACCTGCTGAGTCACCACATTCAGCGCCCCGGCCGCCTGACGGAGCGGATCGCGGTGTGACAGATAATCTGCCGGTACACGGATAGCCGATAATTCATCGGTGACCGGACGGACGCCGTCATTCATCGCTCTGTTCAGTTGCTGTGAGAATCCGTAAAGAATGGCGTAATCACCGGTAAAACTTCCAAAACTTTTCTTCTGACTTTCACTCAGAGTCGGTAGCTGAGAGCTGCTACGCATCACTGTATTTTGCAGAAAATTACTAAAAGCCTGGCGGGATTCGGCTTCTTTATCGCCGCAACCACTGAGCTGAAAAACTATAAACAATGTTGTAAGCAGTAATCCGGCTTGCTTAGTAACACGGAAAATACCTGACGTCATAAGAAACAGACTCCTGTTATTCGACAGCTTGCATTTTTTACAAGCAGAGAGATCCACAAGGATAGTGCAAAGCAGCACTCCCGCCAACGGAGAAGATCGCAGAAAAAGCATGCTCTCTTCTTTTTATTTATTTTCGCTATCTCTGCTTCGGCGGTGTCCCTGCCTCCCGGTCGGAGAGATATTGACGGGCCCGGTGGCGAAACCAACGGGACGGGATATTAAAAGGGGGTGCACTCAGGCGGAGAATGGCCTGCGTTATCTGTTTATTAGCCTGCTGCCACAGCAAGGGATCGCCATGACGTAATAATCTGAGTTGTAGTTTTTTTTCAATCAGATAGATCGGCGCAAAGTCAGGGTCATTATCCACGATATCCCGGGTGTTATCGATGATGTCGGCAATTTTTATAGTTTGCGCGTTGGGTGAGGCTTTAGCGGTATGTTGTAAACGAAACTGCGTACGTTGCACCCGGTCCTGTGCCCGGCAAGGCGGGTTAGTCAGCATCTCTACCAGCATAGCGACTTCCTGACCGAACAGCTGTTGTAACTGGTGAGCTGTGGTCGGCGTATCTTCCAGTGTGTCATGTAACCATGCTGCGGCTAGCATGGTTTCATCTCCCCGCACGGTACGTACCAGCTCAGCCACAGCCCCCGGATGAACAATATAGGGGGCATTCGTGTATTTACGCCGTTGTTTTGCCTGAGCGTGGACATGACAGGCAAAGCGTTTTGCTTTTTCTTCCAATGAATCGGGCATAGTTCACCTGTAAATATTCATACTCTCAGAGACTATAGAATGCTCAGCAAGGCCTCTGCAAGCCTGGCTGACAGGTTTAAATATAATTAACCGGGTTTCTTTTGTTTTCCATAAAAATCATTATGTAATTATATATTATAAAATATGTCGAACTCCTGACGTGATCAGGACTCTGAAGGAGGGAAGTAATTTTTATAGTGATTGGGGTCGGGTTTTTGTAATGAATAAAATCAAAGAATTGAGTCAGAGTCAGTTATCTCTGGTACTGGCAGTTTATATTGGTATTTTTCTGAATTGGTCGGTTTTTGCACGAAGATTTCAGGGGATAACAGAACATTTTAATTTTCTGGGGGGCTTTTCAGCTGTGGCGGAAATCGTCGCCGCACTTTTAGTCTGCGTGGTCATTTTTCGCCTGTTATCGCTTGGCGGGAAAGTTTTTTTCAGGGTGAGTGCATCGCTGATCGTACTGATATCGGTGGCCTCAGCTTATTATATGATGGTCTTTAACGTCGTTATTGGTTACGGCATTGTCGCTTCGGTCCTGACGACAGACACCGATCTCTCAAAAGAGGTCGTCGGTGACTATTTCTATTTCTGGCTGATCGCTGGCAGCCTGCTCCCGCTGTTTCTGATTTGGTACAGCCGGCTGGCCGGGTGCCTCAGTTCGCAACTGGCACACCGCGGGCAGCGCCTGAAACCCGTGGTCTGTTTACTGATCTGTATTGCACTGGTCTGGTTGCCACTCCGGTATCTGGATAAACAATATAAAAACCGTGAACATGTCACTAACATCGACTTACCCAGTTATGGCGGAATGGTGGCCCATTCTTATTTGCCTGTGAACTGGCTGACAGCCAGTGGGTTGTTTGGCTGGTCAAAACTCGATGAGGAGATGACCGGCAAAAACTTATTTGACCCGGCCCGTAAATTTACTTATGTGCCGCCGGCGGGTCTGGATGATACGTATGTCGTGTTTGTGATTGGTGAAACGACCCGCTGGGATCATATGGGTATTCTCGGGTATCAGCGGGATACCACGCCGTTATTATCTAAAGAGAAGAACCTCGTGGCTTTCCGTGGGGAGTCGTGCGATACCGCCACTAAACTCTCCTTACGCTGTATGTTTGTCCGTGAAGGCGGTGCCGAAAATAATGCCGGCAGAACGCTCAAAGAGCAGAATGTGTTTGCTGTACTGAAGGAGCTGGGGTTCAGTTCCGATTTATATGCCATGCAGAGTGAGGTCTGGTTTTACGGACTGGCCGATGTCGACACTATGGCATTCCGTGAGCAGATAGGTTCAGAACCACAGAATAATGGGAAGCCGGTCGACGACATGTTGCTTATCCCGAAATTGCGGCAGTCGCTGGATGGTCATCCGCGAGGTAAGCATCTGGTGATCCTTCATACCAAGGGGTCGCATTATCTTTACTCCCAACGCTATCCGCGTAGTTTTGCCCGATTTACGCCGGAATGTATCGGGGTTGATGATTTTTGTTCGGAAGGTCAGCTGATTAACGCTTACGATAACTCGGTGCTGTATGTCGATTACATGCTGGATAATGTTCTGGACCAGTTGCGGGATAAAAAGGCGATTGTTTTTTATGCGGCCGACCATGGCGAATCTATCAGCAGTAATACGCATTTCCATGGCACGCCACGTGAAATGGCGCCTCCGGAGCAATTCCGTGTCCCTATGCTGGTTTGGGCTTCCGATAAATATCTGGCCGATGATGCAAACAGGCAACGTTTCGCGCAGCTGCAACAGCAGGCAAAAGACGGGGTGATCCACCGGCATACAGAATTATATGATTCGATATTAGGCTGCCTGGGATACACATCTCCTGACGGCGGTATCAATGCTAAGAATAACTGGTGTCAGATGCCAGCCGGAGCCGGGCAGGGCAGATAAGGGAGATCCGGTTGTTTTACCGGCCTGACGGTTGCTTTTTAGTCAAACGCATGGCCGATAACGAAAAAGCGGTTGACGATGACCAGGGGCAGCAGTAATATTCGCCCCCATCGGCGAGTAGCGCAGCTTGGTAGCGCAACTGGTTTGGGACCAGTGGGTCGGAGGTTCGAATCCTCTCTCGCCGACCATATTCGAAGAAACCCGCTCCGGCGGGTTTTTTTACGTCTGTAGAAAGTTTAAGGCCCGAGGGCGGGGCGTTAATCATCCGCGCGTTAATAACGGCTGACAGGCTGTGCCACCGTTTTTCTTTTCCACTCTGAGCAGGTTCCGCCCGTCATACGTGAAGTAGTTTCAGTTGCCGCATGGCGGCGGCCGGGTTAAGACCCGAAGGCGCGGGCCTTAACAATCCGCGCCTGGCGCAGGTCCTCGCTGTCCCCTCACTTATCGCTCCGGCCTGACGGCCCGCCCGGATTCGCCGTCCTGGCTCAGCCGTGCTTTCGCCGGCGTCCCTGCCGGCTCAGCCTGGCCGTCACTCTGCGTTCGGCGCTGCGGATAGCGCCTCAACACCTTCTATCCGGGCAGTAGTCCCCGTGTTTAGTCTTTTAAAATACGTAAAATGTCTTCTTGTCTGATGCTTGCACCGTGGGTCGGGCGACATCGCACCGCTGAGCGAGTGAATGTGGCCAGGACGAGCCGCATGGACGCGGCGAGAGGTCATGTT
>NZ_JMPR01000014.1 GCF_000735525.1 Tatumella ptyseos ATCC 33301
CGCTGATAATAAAAAGCTCCTCCGGTTTCCCGGTTATCAGCTCTGAGCCGGTTCCGCCCGTCATACGTACAGTAGTTTCAGTTGCCGCATGGCGGCGGCCGGGGTTCGGCGCTGCGGATAGCGCCCCAAAACCTGCTATCCGGGCAGTGGTTCCCGTGTTTAGTCTTTTAAAATACGAAAAATTTCTTCTTATCTGATGCTTGCACCGTTGCCCGGTCGCCCGCGGCGGATTACAGGTAGCAAGCCTTACTACAAAGCGAACGGAATATTCACCGTGCTGAGATGAAAAACAACGGACGAACTTATTACCCACAAACCAGAGACAAAAATCTTATCCGCTTTTCCGCGGATGTCTGCGACGGATTACAGGCAGCATGCCCGACAATAAAGCGAACGGAACACTCACCGTGCTGAAATGGAAAAACAACGGACGAACTTATTACCCACAAACCTGAGACAAAAATCCCCGGTTTACCCCGGTCCCACACCCGGTTTTCCCCGCCCCCCCTCGATCAGCCCGTGAAAAAGTGGCGATCCCGGAGATTCCGGCGTATGTTAATCCTCAAAGTTATCAACAAGTACCGTAACAATACCCGGAATTAACTTAATTTACGCTTCATTACCCGTAATACCGGATAGCAGGAAGAGTGTATTACTATATACTTTAAATACTTAACAGCACCCTCCCCGGAGAATCTCTTGCGAGTTCAGCGCTCCCTTACCATTAAACAAATGACTACGGTTTCTGCCGTAGCAATATTGGTTGTCTGTATTTTTATTGCGGTGCAATTATTTCATTTTGTTCAGCAACGCATTACAGAATACGCGCAGCAAATGGAAAATATTGCTCATACCATCCGGCAGCCACTGGCTGAGGCGGTGCTGAAAGCCGATATTCCTGCGGCAGAGCAGCTACTGAATACGCTGAAACCCGCAGGTATTCTGGGCCGCGCTGATATTCTGCTCCCTGATAAATTGCAGGCCCTGCATGTGGATTTCACCGGGCAGCGGTCCGTTCCGCCATTGATGGCCCGGATTTTCCGGCTACCGGTCAGGATCTCCGTACCGTTATATCCTGCAGAACAGGCCGGATTGCCGAAACCTCTGGCCTGGCTGGTACTGGAGGCTGATAACGGCCGGGTCTATCAGTTTGTGATCAGCACATTGTCCACTATGGTGATCACATATCTGCTACTGGCTCTGGTGCTGTCCATTACTGTTAGCTGGTTCATAAACCGCCTGATGGTGCATCCGTTACGCAGCATTTGTCAGCAGCTCCAGGATAAAAGCGGAAAGAACGGTAATAATAATCGCCTGCATCTTCCGCAGGGACACAATGATGATGAAATCGGGGTACTGGTACGTTGTATCAATCAGAATCAGTCATTAATGGCGTCCATTAATAATGAAGTAGAGCGGCTGAATACCCATTTCAAACTGACGGATTTACCTAACCGCACGCTGTTTCTGGCACTACTGGACCAGTATCTGAATCAGACAAAAACCGGTCAGGCGGTAGCGTTAGTGGTGGTTCGTATTGATGTGCTCCCGGATATACTGACACCGAAAAATAAAGACACACTCCAGTTACTGGTAGCACGTAAGCTGCGTCGGGCGATGGGAACGCGGGGTATCCTCTCGCAATTGTCAGACAGTGATTTTGTACTGTTTTACGAACACTCCGTTCAGCCTCTTCGATTAATGCGTCAGGCACAATTACTGATGGAAGAGCTGACACAGCCGTTAAATCTTCAGAATGTTCCGCTACGGCCTGCGGTGAGTATCGGACTGGCGGTGATGGAGGAGGAACAGCTCAAAGCTGCAGAGTTTCTGGAGCGCGGTATTTCGGCGATGACCTCTGCCGGTCAGGAAGGTATCAATCAGATCCGGTTCTTCGACCCCGCAGTGGCGGAACGAGCCCGACTGAGAATGTCGCAGTTCCACGATATATTACAGGGGATCCACAATAAAGAATATGCGCTCTACCTTCAGCCACAGGTGAATATGGATACCGGTGCGCTGGCGGGTGCCGAGGCTTTATTGCGTATCCGCCGTGATGACGGCCAGTATACTCTGCCGGAAGACTTTATCACCACGGCTGAAGATATCGGTGTTATGCCTGAAATCGGGCGCTGGGTCTTTGAAGAGGCCTGCCGGATCCTTAATGTCTGGCAGTCACACGGAATTACATTGCCATTGAGCGTCAACACGTCGGCACTGCAATTACAGGATCCGTCGATGGTCAGCCATTTACAGAATTTACTGAGTAGCCTGAAAGTTAATCCGGGCAGCTTTGTCCTGGAACTGACCGAGACCGCCAAAATTTCGGATACCGAAAGGGCAATGGAACTTCTCCGTCCGATTGAAAAAACCGGTGTCTCCGTCGTACTGGATGACTTTGGTATGGGGTACTCTAATCTTCATTATCTGCACCAGTTCCGTTCATTACCGGTACGGCGTCTGAAGCTTGATCGCAGCTTTGTCAGTGCGTTGCCCGCAGATGATACTATGGTACGCATCGTTTCTTCGATTGCCGGCATTATGCAACTGGATGTTATTGCCGAAGGTGTTGAAACGGTTGAACAGCGGGACTGGCTGATTGATCGTGGGATCCATATTGCTCAGGGTTATCTTTATGCACCGGCATTGTCGGAGCAGGAATTTAATAAACGCTGGCTGAACTTACCCGGCAGTGCGCCGGACACTCCGTAATTTTACGAGGAACGTGATGTGGCCGGACTGAGCCAGGAGAGGCCGGGTAAAAATATTGTGGTGACACCGGATTGTGTCGCTCCGGTGCTGGCGACGAGGTAGGGGCCATGGGAGCACAGGGAGCCACAGAGGTAAATTGAGACATTCTTTGTACAAAAAAGCTGCCTGAAAGCAGGAAGTGATCTTCTCTGATCAACTTTTTCGATGAATCCCCGCTTTTTCCTTGCCGCCCTTGCGGACTTTTGCATAATAATGCCCGAAATTTTCTGAATATTTTTTTTTCTGTTGCTGCGTGACATCCTGTTTTTTCTGCGGTCAAAAAAGCGATGATCTATTTAAAACAGGCTCAGCTATGGCTGAGTAATGCGTATCGCACTGAATTACCTGTGAAAATAATATTTTCACCATTTGAAATTAGGGGTTCACATGCAGGGCACCAAACTTTTGCACTGGATGGGCGGAATTATCTTTGCCGCCACCAGTTTTACGTTGCATGCCGAGGCCCTTCAGCCAGATCCTGCCTGGCAGCAAGGGAAACTGAAAAACGGATTCGGCTGGCAGGTGCTTTCAACACCGCAACGTCCGTCAGATGATGTAGAACTACGGCTGGTGATTGAAAATGGTTCGCTGAACGAAAATACGTCGCAGACCGGTTACAGCCATCTCCTGACACGTATCGCACTGGTGCATAATACGGCGATAACACCTGCCCGACAGCGTGAAATATGGCAGCACAGTATCAGTAAGCAGGGCGCATTACCGCCAGCAATTACGTCCTACGACTACACGCAATATAACCTGAGTCTGCCCGTTAACCGGCCAGACCTGATGAAAGATGCGCTGCAATGGCTGGCAGCCACGGCGGGGAATATGTCCATTGACCCGCAGATAGTGAATACCGCCGAAACCGCCTCGGATCCAACCAGCACCTGGCCTGCGAATCCGTCCTCAGCCTGGTGGCGTTACCGGTTGAAAGGGTCGGTGTTATTAGCTCATGATCCTCAGGTCAGTGCCGCCACACCGGTCAATGTTCCCGCGCTGAGTCATTTCTACCATCAGTGGTATACCCCGGATGCAATGACGTTATATGTGGTCGGGAATGTCGATAGCCGGGCAATATCTGAACAGATCGGTAAAGCATTCGGTTCGCTGAAAGGCAGGCGCAGTATTCCGGCACCGATGGCCATATTACCCCCACTGACTGATCAGGCAGTGGGCCTGGCGGATGATGAGCGTGCCACAGACAGATTATCGCTGATTTGGGATATGCCCTGGTCACCGATTACGGACTCACAGACTTTACAGCAGTACTGGCTGGAAGATTTAGCCCGTGAGGTGCTTTACTGGCATCTGCATCCGGCCGCTGGTGATAACGCGGAGCCTGATGCGGTGTTCGGCCTGGACTGCCGGGTCTATTATCAGCGTGCACAGTGCGGACTAAATATCGATACTTCCGGGGATCATCTGTCAGGACAACTGACGCGGGTAGCGAACGATTTTGTGACGCTACGCGATAAAGGTTTGTCTCAGACCGAATTTGATCATCTGATGACGGCAAAACTGGCTGAACTCAATACGTTGTACGCGACCTATGCCAGAACCGGCACTGATATTCTGGTGGCTCAGCGGTTGCGTTCACAGCAAAATTCGGTGGTGGATATTTCACCGGAACAGTACCAGCGTTTACGGCAGGCATTTTTAGCCGGTCTGACCGCGGAGACATTAAATCACCAACTCCATATATTGCTTTCGCAGCCCTTTACCATGGTGCTGGTACAACCAAAGAAGGAGCCAGCGATTCAGGTAAATAGTCTGCGGAAAACGTTTGATGATATTGTCACTCCTGACCTGAACGACACCACACTTCCGGTCGTTACAGCGACATCCGCGGCCTCCTCCTGACGGGGGAGCAGAGCACTGTGGCGCTGATCAGTGACTGATCAACTACGCCACAGGACTTTGATGATATGGTAACCAAAGCTGGTTTTTACCGGGCCATAAGGGGTCAGTAGCGGGCAGGAAAATACGGCTTTATCAAATGCCGGCACCATCTGACCGCGACGAAATTCACCCAATTCACCGCCTTTCCGGCCGGAGGGGCAGGTGGAGTGTTTTTTCGCCAGTTGCTGAAAGCTGGCTCCTTTTTGCAGGCGCAGTAATAATTCCCTGGCCTGTGCTTCTTCTTTAACCAGAATATGTAATGCGGCGGCTGTCTTTGCCATATCTCGACTCCCTGAATCTGAGATGTGTATACTTGCCGCCTTATATACCATCCTTTAAGCCACAAACAGAGCGATTTCTTATGCGTTTAAACCCCGGTCAGCAGCATGCCGTCGGGTATGTTACCGGTCCTTGTCTGGTGCTGGCGGGAGCCGGTTCCGGCAAAACTCGTGTGATCACCAACAAAATTGCCCACCTTATTCGGGAGTGCGGTTATCAGGCCCGGCATATCGCCGCGGTGACCTTTACCAACAAAGCCTCGCGGGAAATGAAAGAGCGTGTGGCGCAGACTCTTGGCCGGAAAGAAGCCCGGGGATTATTTATCTCGACCTTCCATACCCTGGGGCTGGAGATCATTAAGCGTGAATATGCCGCGCTGGGAATGAAATCGAACTTCTCCCTGTTTGATGATCAGGACCAGATGGCGCTTTTGAAAGAGCTGACCCGCCCCTGGCTGGAAGAGGACAAGGCATTACTGCAGCAACTGATTTCGACGATCTCCAACTGGAAGAATGATCTGATTGATCCTGCAGGGGCTTCTGATCGCGCCCGCGGCGAACAGGAGACTATTTTTGCACACTGTTACCAGTTGTATGACCAGCATTTGCGAGCCTGCAATGTGCTGGATTTTGATGATCTGATCCTGCTGCCAACGCTTTTACTACAGCGTAATGAGCAGGTCAGAGAGCGCTGGCAGCAGCGTATCCGCTATCTGCTGGTCGATGAGTATCAGGATACCAATACCAGCCAGTATCAGCTGGTCAAATTACTGGTCGGTTCCCGGGCCCGGTTCACGGTGGTGGGTGACGATGACCAATCCATATATTCCTGGCGAGGAGCCAGGCCACAGAACCTGGTGCTGCTGAAACAGGATTTTCCGGCCCTGGAAGTGATCAAGCTGGAACAGAATTACCGATCTTCCCAGCGCATACTGCGTTCTGCCAATATTCTTATTGCTAATAATCCGCATGTGTTTGAGAAAAAGCTGTTCTCTGAACTCGGGGAAGGGAGCCTGCTGAAAGTTATTACCGCCAATAATGAAGATCACGAAGCGGAAAGAGTCACCGGGGAGTTGATTGCCCATCACTTTATCAACAAAACCCACTACCGGGATTATGCCATTCTGTACCGGGGGAATCATCAGTCACGGGTATTTGAAAAGTTGCTGATGCAAAACCGTATTCCCTACCGGATTTCCGGCGGGACGTCTTTCTTCTCCCGTCCCGAAATTAAGGATATTCTGGCTTACCTGAGGGTATTAACGAATCCGGAAGATGACAGTGCATTTCTGAGAATTGTGAATACGCCGCGCCGTGAAATTGGCCCGGCGACGCTGCAAAAACTGGGTGAATGGGCCGGGATACGGAATAAGAGCTTATTCCATGCCAGCTTTGATCTCGGGCTGGGTGAGCGCTTACCTGCCCGCAGCCTGGAGCATTTACAGCGCTTTACCCATTGGGTGAACTCGCTGGTTACTCTCAGTGAACGGGAGCCGGTCGCTGCAGTCCGTGACCTGATCCACGGTATTGATTACGAAAGCTGGTTATATGAAAGCTCGGCCAGCCCGAAAGCCGCGGAAATGCGGATGAAAAACGTGAATACTCTGTTCCGCTGGATGACAGAAATGCTGGAAGGCACGGATCTGGATGAGCCGATGACGCTGACTCAGGTGGTCACCCGTTTTACCCTGCGCGATATGATGGAACGGGGAGAAAGCGATGATGAGCAGGATCAGGTGCAACTGATGACCTTGCATGCTTCAAAAGGCCTGGAATTCCCTTATGTGTATCTGGTCGGGATGGAAGAAGGGTTACTGCCGCATCAGAGCAGTATCGACGAGCAGAATATCGAAGAAGAACGGCGACTGGCGTATGTGGGAATTACCCGGGCACAAAAAGAGCTGACGTTTACTCTGTGCCGCGAGCGTCGCCAGTACGGGGAACAGATGCGTCCGGAACCCAGCCGCTTCCTGCTCGAATTACCGCAGGACGATTTAGTGTGGGAAGGGGAACGTAAAAAAATGAGTAGTGAAGAGCGTATGGTCAATAGCCGGAGCCGGGTGGCAGGTTTACGCGCTATGCTTGAGCAGTCCAAAAAGCAGAGTGGCTGAGTGTACCGGCCCTTCAGGGCCGGTATTGCCGCTTAGTTCAGTGAGAGTGTCCAGTGGACATAACTCTGATAATGACATTCCTGTTCCAGAAACTCTGCACGTAGCGGGTGGGCTTCCAGCCAGCCCTCAGGCAGGGTCAGATGCATCTCTTCATCATCAGCCTGTAGCCTGACCGCGGGTAACGTATTGTCACGACGCCGGCTGGAAAAGATGATCGCCAGTCTCAGCAATCGACAAATCCGTTCTGCCAGGCGGGGCGGCAAAGCATTCTGTCGGGTCAGGAGTGCCAGATCAATGCTTCCCTGCTGGTTTTCCAGTAAGGAGGAGAGCAGGTTTTTCTGTGCCGGCGTAAAGCCCGGGAGATCGAGCGAGCGGACCAGATACGCCGAATGACGCGGAGCCTGGCGGTGGTCAACACTAAGGCCTATTTCATGAATAGCACAGGCACTCAGCAATAACTCGCGGCAGCGGGCATCCAGTTTCCAGCTCTGGCTGACCTGACGGAAAAAAACCTCAGCCAGTTGCTCTACGCGCGTTGCCTGTTCGGCATCGATAGAAAAACGGTTCTGGATGTTATGTAAGGTCCGGGTGCGGATATCTTTATCGATAGGCAGGTTCAGCATACCGTAGACCAGCCCTTCACGCAGAGCACCTCCGGCCAGGGTCATGCTGTCTATCTGCAGCTCACGGAAAATGGCAATCAGGATGGACAAACCACTGGGGAAAACCAGCGCACGTTCCAGTGTCAGCCCTTCAATTTCCAGCTCTTCAAGTTTACCGCACTGAATAGCCCGCTGTTTCAACTGCAGCAGTTTGTTCAGGGTGATCTGTTCATCCATCCCCTGAGCGACCATGATTTCCTGCAGTGCCTGAACCGTACCTGAAGCGCCGACGCAGATTTTCCAGCCGTGTTCGCGTAATACGGCGGCTACGTCGCGGACTTTGTCCTGCGCCGCGAGCTCTGCACGCTCAAAATTGGCTTTGGTCAGGCAGCGATCGGTAAAGTAGCGCTCAAGCCAGGTGACACAGCCCATGGACAGGCTGAACAATGCTGTCGCTTCTGCCCCTGAGCCTGTCACCAGTTCGGTACTGCCGCCCCCGATATCGACGACCAGACGCTGATCAGGTCCCCCGGTGGTATGGGCGACCCCCTGATAGATAAGACGGGCTTCTTCTTCGCCGCTGATGACCTCGACAGGGCATCCCAGAATATCCTCTGCCACCGACAGAAACTGCTGCGCATTCGTCGCCAGACGCAGGGTAGCGGTTGCCACCACACGGATTTGGCTGACGGGAATATCCTGGAGTTGTTCTGCAAATAAGCGCAAACATTGCCAGCCCCGGGCCATGGCCTCGTCAGAAAGATGATTTTCCTGACTCAGTCCGGTCGCCAGGCGCACCTTACGTTTGATCCTGGCAACGGTCTGGATGCTGCCGGAAATACCGCGCACCACCAGCATATGAAAACTGTTAGAACCTAAATCAATAGCAGCATAAAGTGATGATGCGCTCTGCATGGCTGACTTAACCTGAACGTTTGCGGTTGTTGTTGCGTGGAGGCCCGTTTCGACGATTATTATTACTGCTCCTGCGGCTGTTATTTGCCGGACGGCGTGCCAGGCGTTTAGGGGCAGGTAAATCCGTCAATAAAGCTTCACTGTTATACTTACTGACCGGGATATTATGGCCAATGTACTCTTCAATGGCTGGCAGGTTAAGCGCATATTCTTCACACGCGAGGCTGATAGAATGTCCGCTGGCACCGGCACGCCCGGTACGGCCTATACGGTGAACGTAATCTTCACGGTCATCCGGCAGGTCATAGTTAAACACATGCGTCACTTCCGGGATATGTAATCCACGGGCGGCAACATCGGTTGCGACCAGAATATCCAGGTTCCCTTTAGTAAAGTCTTCCAGAATACGCAGACGTTTTTTCTGTGGTACATCACCGGTTAACAGTCCGACACGGTGGCCATCTGCCGCCAGGTGCCCCCAGACATCCTCACAACGATGTTTGGTATTGGCAAAAATAATGGCGCGATCAGGCCACTCTTCTTCGACCAGTGATTGCAGCAAGCGCATTTTCTCTTCGTTAGACGGGTAGAAAAGCTCTTCTTTTATGCGGTGACCTGTTTTCTGTTCAGGTTCAACTTCGACATATTCTGCATTGTTCATATGTTCAAATGCCAGTTCACGCACACGCCATGACAGGGTCGCGGAAAACAGCATATTCAGTCGCTGAGAGGCCGCAGGCATACGGCGGAATAACCAGCGAATATCTTTAATAAAGCCCAGATCAAACATCCGATCGGCTTCATCGAGCACGACAACCTGGATAGCGCTCAGGTCGATGTAGTTCTGTTTGGCATAATCAATCAGTCGGCCGGTGGTGCCAATCAGGATATCAACACCCTGTTCCAGAACTTTCAGCTGTTTATCGTAACCGTCGCCGCCATAGGCAAGACCCAGGCGTAGTCCGGTGCTCTGTGCCAGGGGTTCTGCATCGGCATGGATCTGCACCGCAAGTTCGCGGGTCGGAGCCATGATTAATGCCCGTGGCTGATTCACTTTTCGGCCTTCTGCGGCCGGGTGAGAGAGTAAATAATGGAACGTTGACGTCAGAAACGCCATCGTTTTCCCCGTACCGGTTTGCGCCTGACCCGCGATATCACGCCCTGAAAGGGTGTACGGCAGTGCGAGTGCCTGAATCGGTGTACAGTATTGAAATCCTTTACTATCAAGGGCTTTCACTACCTGAGAGTGCAGCGCGAAGTCGGAAAACTTCTTTTCTGTTAAGTGTGTTTTGCTCATAGTGTGGTAGAATATCAGCTTAATGTCGCTTTACGAAAGCGTATCCAATGAAATAAAGTCAACTTACGTTGATACATTTTACGCCAATTCACCAGGCATAATTTTGTGGAGCAAAACATGAGCAGCGATAAAATTGTTCACTTGACCGATGACAGTTTCGAAACCGACGTGCTGAAAGCGGAAGGTGTGACACTGGTAGATTTCTGGGCTGAATGGTGTGGTCCTTGCAAAATGATCGCGCCAATCCTTGATGAAGTCGCGGAAGAATATCAGGGCAAACTGACGGTTGCTAAACTGAATATCGATGATAACCCGGGCACAGCCCCTAAATACGGTATTCGTGGTATCCCGACGTTACTGTTATTTAAAAATGGTGAAGTTGCTGCGACGAAGGTCGGGGCGTTATCCAAAGGTCAGCTGAAAGAATTCCTGAACGCTAATCTGGGTTAAGATCAAAACAGACGTCGGTGGTGGCTTATTTTTGTGCTATCACTGGACGTCTGCTTTTTGTCGTGTTAAGTTAATCCCACTGCATTACGCTCTTACCAGTAGTCAGAATCTAAGATTTCCTGTTGTTAAGCCGGTCTGTGTATCCGTCAGAGTGGGTTAGCAATCCGGTGGTTTACCACCACGTCGTATTAAGGCCGTCTCGTCATAGATTGTCTCTTTTTATTGATGACTTCCTTGCCGGACTCCTGGTTAACATATTTCTATTTACAGGTTACAGGCTGGATTTCCTGCCATACCACTCATGACTAACATTTCGAGTAATACCCCGAGTCAAGAACCCATCACTATGAATCTTACCGAATTAAAAAATACGCCGGTGTCTGAGCTGATTACACTCGGCGAAAATATGGGGTTGGAAAACCTCGCGCGTATGCGCAAACAGGACATCATTTTTGCCATTCTTAAGCAGCACGCGAAAAGTGGTGAAGACATCTTTGGTGATGGTGTTCTGGAAATCCTGCAGGATGGCTTTGGTTTCCTGCGTTCTGCGGACAGCTCTTACCTTGCCGGTCCGGATGATATTTATGTATCGCCGAGCCAGATCCGTCGCTTTAACCTGCGTACGGGTGACACCATCGCCGGGAAAATACGCCCGCCGAAAGAAGGTGAACGCTACTTTGCTCTGCTGAAAGTCAACGAAGTTAACTACGACAAACCTGAAAACGCCCGCAATAAAATCCTGTTCGAAAACCTTACCCCGCTGCATGCCAACAATCGTCTGCGTATGGAACGCGGTAATGGGTCGACCGAAGATATCACTGCACGTGTTCTGGACCTGGCTTCGCCAATTGGTCGCGGACAGCGTGGTCTTATCGTCGCGCCACCGAAAGCAGGTAAGACCATGTTGCTGCAGAACATCGCGCAGAGCATTGCCTACAATCATCCTGATTGTGAGCTGATGGTACTGCTTATCGATGAACGTCCGGAAGAAGTGACGGAGATGCAGCGTCTGGTCAAAGGTGAAGTCGTTGCTTCGACTTTCGATGAGCCAGCGTCTCGCCACGTTCAGGTGGCAGAAATGGTTATCGAGAAAGCCAAACGCCTGGTTGAGCACAAGAAGGATGTCATCATCCTGCTGGACTCCATCACTCGTCTGGCCCGTGCCTATAACACCGTGGTGCCAGCGTCCGGTAAAGTTCTGACCGGGGGTGTGGATGCGAATGCGTTACACCGTCCGAAACGTTTCTTTGGTGCTGCCCGTAACGTAGAAGAGGGCGGAAGCCTGACGATTATCGCTACCGCTCTGGTGGATACCGGCTCTAAAATGGATGAAGTTATCTATGAAGAGTTTAAAGGTACCGGTAATATGGAACTGCATCTGTCACGTAAAATTGCAGAAAAACGTGTGTTCCCGGCCATTGATTACAATCGTTCAGGTACCCGTAAAGAAGAGTTACTGACGACGCCTGAAGAGCTACAGAAAATGTGGATCCTGCGTAAAATTATCCACCCGATGGGTGAGATTGATGCGATGGAATTCCTGATCAACAAACTTGCGATGACTAAAACGAACGAAGAATTCTTCGATATGATGAAACGTTCGTAAAATAACGTTTTGTTCCGTTTATAGGAATTTGTTGAAAGTAGTAAAACGCCACGTCTTTACGTGGCGTTTTTATTGCACAGGTTATAGCATTAACAGGGACAGGGATATTTGTGACGGAGCCACATATGCAGACCACATCTGCGAAGAATGTCGCCAGCAGCACAGAACTCACTCTCTGAATTAAGGTAAAAACATCAGGGATTTTTTTATCGTAGTGAGAATTCTAACTGAGAGCGTTTAATGTGAATTTACTCGAGATGAGTTCTGAACTGTGTCTGACTTTTCTTTTCTCGCTGGGATTTTTATTTTTTGCCCGCAAGCTGGCGAAAAAAGTAGGACTGGTGGATAGGCCGGATTACCGGAAACGTCATCAGGGAGCTATTCCTCTGGTCGGCGGGATCTCGGTTTTTGCCGGCATCTGTTTTGCCCTTCTGCTGACGAACAGCTATCAGCCGCACGCCACGCTATACCTCTGCTGCGCAGGTGTATTGGTGCTGGTGGGAGCGCTGGATGACCGGTTCGATATCAGTGTCAAACTACGTGCGCTGGTACAGGCAGTCATTGCTATTATGATGATGGCCGGAGCAGACCACTATCTGATAAGTTTTGGCTTTGTCATTGGTCCCATCGAACTCAGTGTCGGGCCTTTCGGCTATTTGCTGACACTCTTTGCTGTCTGGGCGGCGATCAATGCCTTCAATATGGTCGATGGTATTGACGGTCTGCTGGGCGGACTGTCGAGCGTCAGTTTCTGTGCATTAGGGATTATCCTTTTCCTGAAAGGGGAACTCAGCCTGGCGTTTTGGTGCTTTGCGATGATTGCCGCCACACTGCCTTATATCTTACTCAACCTCGGGTTACTCGGCCGACGCTATAAAGTGTTTATGGGCGATGCCGGCAGTACGATGATTGGTTTTACGATTATCTGGATACTGCTCGAAGCAACTCAGGGCCCGATGCATGATATCCGGCCGGTCACCGCGCTCTGGATCATCGCTATTCCGTTAATGGATATGGTGGCCATTATGTATCGCCGTTTACATAAAGGGATGAGTCCGTTTTCTGCCGATCGCCAACATATCCATCACCTTATCATGCGTGCCGGATTCAGTTCCCGTCAGGCATTTTTATTGATCACTCTGTCTGCTGCGATACTCGCCGCTATCGGGGTCATGGGGGAGTATCTCTCTGTCCCGGAATGGGGAATGATGGCGTTATTTCTGGTGGCTTTTTCAGGCTACGGCTATTGCCTGCGGCATGCCTGGCGGGTGGCCAGACTTATCCGCCGGCAGAAACGTCGCTGGCATAGCCTGCATAATGATCGTAACGATCGGGATTAACCCGGGTCTCCCCGGTAATAAGGACTGACCTGTATGACTTCATCTGTTGAAAATGAACTGGATATTGCGCTGTTATTCAGGCGGCTGTGGCGGGGAAAAATCCTGATCACCGGTATGGCTTTGGCTGGCGTGTTACTGGCCGCGGGTTATGCACACTGGGCAAGACAGGTCTGGAGCTCAACGGCGATTGTTGACCGGCCACAACTGAGTCAGTTGGCCGTTTATTACGACCAGCGGCAACTGCTGACACTGCTGGAAGGGGACAACTCATCGGCGCTGAATGCTTCTGCCGTCTGTGATGAGGTTTATCAGGAATTTCTGTTACAGCTCTCCTCCTGGGACAGTCGTCGTGATTTCTGGCGTCGTTCAGATTATTTCCTCGATAAAGTGAAGGCGCATCCTGACCGGCAGGCCAGGATCCTTGACCGGCTGATCAGTGATATCCGCTTTCAGCCAGCAGATGCGGCCCGAGGGACCCATGATACGGTGGTACTGCTGGCTGATAATGCGGCGGCTTCCAGCCGCTTACTGAGCGACTATGTCCGCTTTGCCAGTCAGCGGGCGGTCAATGTGCTGAACAGTAATTTACGGGAAGAATGGCAAAGTCAGTGGCGGGCAAACCAGATCCGGTCGGTAAAATCACCGGCAGCCGCAGACACGAGGACGCCCCCGGCATCGTCAGTCTCGCCGGTAACACCGTTAGGCGCTGAGCCCCGATTGTCGGAAGATATCCGCACATGGCGTTATTTACGTTCCCCTGAGCCCCCCGTCAGCCGTGAAAGCCCGCGTCTGATGCTGCTCATGGTGCTGTGGGGTGTGACCGGGGCGATCGCGGGTGCGATCATTGCGATTAGTCGTCGTCAGGTGACCTGATGGTGGCAGATAAACCGCTCGATCCGAAAGGAGCCGTTGTGAAAGTACTGACAGTGTTCGGCACGCGTCCGGAAGCCATAAAAATGGCTCCCCTGGTTACCGCACTGGCCGGTGATGAGCAGATTGAATCACGCTTATGTGTGACGGCGCAGCACCGTGAAATGCTTGACCAGGTATTACGTTTATTCCGGCTGCAACCGGATTACGATCTCGATATCATGCGGCCCGGCCAGGATTTGACCGCCATTACCTGCCGTATCCTGCAAGGTCTGCAACAGGTACTGGCAGAGTTTCGCCCTGATATTCTTCTGGTGCATGGAGATACGACCACGACTATGGCCGCCAGTCTGGCCGCCTATTATCAGCGGATTCCGGTCGGCCATATCGAGGCCGGATTGCGTACCGGTGATCTGTTTTCTCCCTGGCCCGAAGAGGGTAACCGCAAAATTACCGGGCACCTGGCCCGCTTTCATTTTGCGCCTACCGACTGTTCGCGTGAGAACCTGTTGCGGGAAAACATTCCCGCAGACCGGATCTTTGTGACCGGCAACACGGTCATTGATGCGTTATTGTCGGTAAGAGCCAAAATTCTCGGAGACAGCACGCTGGAGCAACAACTGGCGGCACGATACCCCTTTCTCAACCCGGAACAACCGATGATACTGGTCACCGGCCACCGCAGAGAAAGCTTTGGTCAGGGGTTTGAGCGGATTTGCAGTGCGCTGGCCGAACTGGCTGTCCGGCATCCGGAGGTTCAGATAGTGTATCCGGTGCATCTTAATCCGAATGTCAGTGCACCGGTCAGACGGATCCTCGGGGATATCACCAATATTTTCCTGATAGAGCCACAGGATTACTTACCTTTTGTCTGGCTGATGAACCGTGCACGGTTGATCCTGACAGATTCCGGCGGGATTCAGGAAGAAGCTCCCGCACTGGGCATCCCGGTACTGGTGATGCGTGAGACGACGGAGCGTCCTGAAGCGGTTGCGGCAGGAACAGTGCGACTGGTCGGTACGGATATCACGAAGATTGTGGAGCAGGCATCCTTATTATTACAGGATGCTGCTCACCGCCAGACCATGAGCGGGGCACATAATCCGTATGGCGACGGTACCGCCTGTCAGCAAATTATAAAAATATTAAAACAGCACAGAGTAACGTTATGAGTTTTGGAACGATTTCTGTTGTCGGCCTCGGCTATATCGGCCTGCCAACGGCGGCAGTTTTTGCCTCTGAGAAACAAAAAGTGATTGGTATCGATGTGAACCCGCGCACCGTTGATATCATCAATCGCGGTAATATCCATATTATCGAACCGGATCTTGATCAGGTTGTGGCCCGGGCCGTCCGCGACGGCTATTTACGGGCAGCAGTAACACCGGAGCCGGCAGATGCCTTTCTCATCGCCGTGCCGACGCCTTTTGCTCAGGATCATCAGCCGGATTTACGTTATGTCCGTGCTGCGGCAGAGTCCATTGCCGGGGTGCTGAAAAAAGGTGATCTGGTGATCCTGGAATCGACCTCACCGGTCGGTACCACGGGCCAGCTTGCCGGGTGGCTCGCTGCGCTACGGCCTGATTTGGTCTTTCCGCCGCAGAGTGAACAGCCGGATATTCACATTGCCTATTGTCCCGAGCGGGTGCTGCCCGGAAAAATCATGACGGAACTGGTCAATAATGACCGGGTCGTAGGGGGAATGACTGAACGATGTGCTGAACGCGCCTGTGAGCTATACCGCCTGTTTCTGAAAGGAGAATGTGTCAGGACCGACGACCGTACCGCAGAAATGTGCAAGCTGACTGAAAACAGTTTCCGCGATGTTAATATTGCCTTTGCTAATGAGCTTTCCATGATTTGTGATGAACAACAGATCAATGTCTGGCAACTGATCGCACTGGCTAACCGGCATCCCCGGGTCAATATTCTGCAGCCGGGGCCCGGGGTAGGCGGCCACTGTATCGCCGTTGACCCGTGGTTTATTGTGGCACAAAACCCGCAACAGGCCCGTCTTATCCGTACGGCCAGGGAAGTGAATGACAGTAAACCGCAATGGGTACTTAACCAGGTAAAACAGCAACTGGCAGACTGCCTGAATGCTACCGGCAAGCGTGCCGCGGACATCCGCATCGCCTGTTTCGGGCTGGCCTTTAAAGCCAACATTGATGATTTACGTGAAAGCCCGGCACTGCATGTGGCGGAGATGATCAGTGACTGGCATCAGGGAGAGGTACTGGTGGTGGAACCACATATTGATACCGTTCCGGACACGTTAGCGGGCAAAGTGACGCTGGCTGACAGTACCCACGCCCTGCAGCACGCAGATATCCTGGTTATGCTGGTGGATCATCAACAGTTCCTGCACATTGACCCGGCGCTGCTCGCTGATCGGCACAGAGTAGATACCCGGGGCATCTGGGGATAAACCTGAACGCAAACAAACAGGGAGTGCAGATGCTAATCAACGGCAGTATTTCTTTTCTCGAATGGGAATCTGAATTTTTCGGTAGCCGGATAGGCCGGTTTACGCCAGGTGGCGATCAGACGCTGCCGGCGGAGGTGATGCAGCAATATCACCTGTTACAGGCCAGAGTCAGCGCAGAGGATTACGAAAGTCTCGGTACGTTAAACCGTCTTGGTTTCCGGCTGGCAGAAGGTGAAGCTTCTCTGGTGATGACGCTCAGGCAAACCGCCCGCCAGACCGGTGTGCGTATCGCACGGCCGGGACAGATCCCGGAGTTACGCCAGGCGGCGGGTAGTGCCTTTCTGCAAAGCCGCTTTCGTGCCCCGTGGTTTAACGAGGATGACTGCCGGCGATTTTACGCCCAATGGATTGAAAATGCCGTGAAGGGCACTTTCGATGATCAGTGCCTGGTCGCCTGTGATGCACAGGGGCGGCTGGAAGGATTTGTTTCAGTCCGTGAAACCGGAGAGCAGGCGCGTATTGGTCTGCTCGCTGTTTTACCTGATGCCCGGGGGAAAGGCGTCGGCCAGCGTTTGTTGTTTGCCGCGGCCGACCGGGGGCGGGTAAGGGGTGTCACGCAGCTACATATTACGACGCAGCTTAGTAACCTGGCAGCAATGCGGCTCTATCTTCGTAGCGGTGCGCGGCTGGAAAATACGGCATATTGGCTATACAGGAAAACAGATGATCCCCTTTAATTCTCCTCCGGTAACAGGCAGTGAAATTGACTATATGCGCTCGGCAATGGAAAGCGGAAAGCTGAGCGGCGATGGCGGGTTTACCCGACGCTGCCAGCAATGGATGGAGCAGCAGTCCGGGAGCCATAAGGTGCTGCTGACTCCTTCCTGTACGGCTTCGCTGGAAATGGCAGCACTGCTGATTAATATTGTGCCGGGCGATGAAGTCATCATGCCGAGTTATACCTTCGTCTCCACCGCGAATGCGTTTGTCCTGCGCGGTGCGCGCATCGTCTTTGTCGATATTCGTCCGGATACTCTTAATATTGACGAAACGCGGGTTGAAGCGGCAATCACCGATAAAACCCGGGCAATAGTGGTGGTCCATTATGCCGGTGTCCCCTGTGAAATGGATGCCCTTGTCCGGCTGACCGAAAAACATAAACTCTATCTGATAGAGGATGCTGCTCAGGGGGTCATGTCTGCTTATCAAGGGCGGCCGTTAGGCTCTATCGGACATATCGGGTGTTTCAGTTTCCATGAAACCAAAAATTATACTGCCGGCGGAGAGGGGGGGGCGACGCTGATTAATGATCCTGAACTGGTCGCACGTGCCGAAATCATCCGGGAAAAAGGAACCAATCGTAGTCAGTTTTTCCGCGGGCAGACAGACAAATATACCTGGCGTGACCTGGGATCCAGTTACCTGATGTCGGATTTACAGGCAGCCTATTTGTGGGCTCAGCTGGAATCTGCGGAGCAGATTAATCAGCGGCGTCTGGCATTGTGGAATAATTATTATTCGGCCCTGCAACCTTTGGCCCGTCAGGGGCGTCTGACATTACCGGTAGTGCCGGAAGGGTGTACCCACAATGCCCATATGTTTTATATCCTGCTTGAAGACAATGACACCCGGGAGAGGCTTATTGCCTGGATGAAAGAAGCCGAGATTCTGGCGGTATTTCACTATATTCCGTTGCACAGTTCTCCGGCCGGGGAACAGTTCGGACGTTTCCACGGGGAAGATCGTTACACCACTTTACAGAGTGAACGATTGCTGCGGTTACCACTGTTTTACAATCTGACAGATAACAATCAGAAGACGGTTATCAGCTCACTGATGAGTTTCTTTCGCTGATGTCACTGGCTAGAGCCTCCCTCTGGACGTCATTATCCACACTGACCAAAATTCTGTGCGGACTACTGGTGGTCAAATTACTGGCGGTCAGTTATGGCCCGGCAGGGATTGGGCTGGCAGGAAACTTCCGGCAACTGATCACCGTTCTGGGAGTGATGGCCGGTGCCGGCATTTTTAATGGCGTCACACGATTCACTGCAGAGTATCAGCAGCAACCGGAAAAGCTACGCGCACTGACGGCCACCTCTTCGGCTATCGTATCGGGGGCTTCTCTTTTACTGGCCTTCGTACTGCTGCTGGCCGCCGCCCCGATCAGTGAGATGCTTTTCGGGAATGAACAGTACCGCCAGGTGATCCGGATTGTCGCTTTTCTGCAGGCCGGTATTGCCTGGGCAAACCTGCTGCAGGCTCAACTGAAAGGCTTCCGTGATGCCAGGGGCAATGCGCTGGTGGTTGCCGGGGGCAGCCTGCTGGGGGTGGGGGGGTATCTGCTGAGCTGGCTGGCCGGAGGCTATTCCGGAGCGTTGGTCGGGCTGGCTCTGGTGCCGGCGGTAACCCTTCTCCCGGCGACAGGGATGCTGAAGGGCAGAACGCCGCTTCAGTGGCACTGGTTTGTTCCGCGCTGGCATCCGCAGATGGCTGCGCAATTATTCCGCTATACCTTGATGGCAATGATGACGGCGCTGACGTTACCGGTGGCCTGGATTATGATGCGTAACCTGCTGGCGGCGCATGCGGGATGGCAGGAAGTCGGTTTATGGCAGGGAGTGAGCAGTATTTCAGATGCCTGGCTGCAATTTATCACTGCAACCTTCAGTGTCTGGTTGTTACCAACGCTGGCCCGGCTGACCCGCAAACAGGATGTTGCCAGGGAAATAGGGCGGGCATTACGCTTTGTATTGCCGGTCGTCGCTGCTGTGGCGATCATGGTCTGGCTGCTGCGTGATGTGGCGATTTGGCTGCTATTTTCACCGAAGTTCAGCGCAATGCGCGATCTGTTCGTCTGGCAACTGACCGGAGATTTCTTCAAGGTCGGTGCTTACGTATTCGGTTACCTGGTGATTGCCAGAGCTTCCCTGCGTTTTTATCTTCTCACCGAGGTCAGTCAGTTTGTTCTGCTGATGGCCAGCGCATACTGGCTGATCCCGGCCCATGGGGTTACCGGCGCAGTACAGGCTTATGCACTGAGTTATATGATTTATTTTGCCCTGTGCGGGGCGGTATTTTTGTTTTGGTATCGAAAATGACGACATTGATTCATCTGCTTGGCGCAGATATTCCCCATCATAACCTGACGTTGCTCCGTTTCTTTAATGATCAACTGGCAGCGCAGGTCCCGGCGGCACAGGCACGGAAATTTATGGTGGTCTCTTCTGCCCCGGAGTCGCTGGCTGAATTCACTTCGCTGGAACTACAGGTTTTTGCCGATAAAAAAAGCCTCGCACAGGCTGTGGTGAAGCTGGCCGCGGATCGTCGCTACCGTTTTTTCTGTCACGGACAGTTTAACCCCTGGCTATGGCTGGCATTACTCAGCGGGAAAATTGCCCGTCATCAATTGTACTGGCATATCTGGGGAGCAGACCTCTATGAGGACTCCCGTCAGCTTCGCTTCCGGCTGTTTTATCTTCTGCGCCGCAGAGCCAGGAAACGGGTCGCCGGAGTTTGGGCAACACGGGGAGATATCAGCTACTTTCACCAGAGGGTGCCCTCCGTACCTGCTTCATTGCTCTATTTCCCGGCCAGAATGCCGGCGAATGCAGAGAGAAAGACCTCTGCAGATAACACTCAACCGCTGACGATTTTACTGGGCAACTCAGGAGACCCGACAAATCGCCATGAACAGGCTCTGGCAGAGATCCATCGGCAGTTTGGCGCGAATGTCCGGGTGATGGTACCGATGGGGTATCCGGCAGGTAATCAGTCTTATATCGCGCGTATAAAGGCAGTGGCTGAGCAGTATTTTCCGGACGGGCAAGTCAGTGTATTAACGGAAAATATGGATTTCCCTGCCTATCAGAGCATGCTGGAGCGTTGCCAGCTGGGTTATTTTATTTTTCAACGTCAACAGGGCATTGGTACTTTGTGTTTATTAATTGAAAAAAATATTCCGTTCGTTGTCAGCCGGGAAAACCCGTTCTGGCGTGATCTGACGGAACAGAAACTCCCGGTCCTTTTCCAGGGGGATACACTGACTCTGCCGGTGATTGATGAAGCCCGCCGGCAGCTGGAAAGCTGTGATAAATCCGCCATCGCTTTCCTTTCTCCGGGCTATCTTAAGGGCTGGTGCGAGCTGTTACATGTGCTGGGATCCGGGGAGGAAGTATGAGCCTGTTACAGTTTTCCGGTCTCGCTACCGTGTATCTTCTTTGTCTGAGCTTTGTGCTGATACTGACCTGGAAAGAGTTCCGGCGCGTGCGGTTTAATTTCCACCTGTTTTTCTCTCTGCTTTTTTTACTGACATTTTATTTCGGGTTCCCGCTAACCAGTTTACTGGTGTTTTGCTTTAATGCCCCGGTTGTGCCCCCGGAATATCTGTTACAGGCAATACTCTCTGCTACCGGGTTCTATAGCCTCTATTACCTGACATATAAAGTGAAATTACGCCGGGACGGGCCGTCAGAGGTTCCGGCATTACTGAGAATGAATCGGGTAGAGACGCTTATCCTCTGCGGTTTACTGGCATTAATTGCCATTGGCACCGTAGCTGTTTTCTTTATGCATAATGGTTTTTTACTGTTCAGGCTCAGCTCCTACAGCCAGATCTTTTCCGGTAAGGTTTCCGGGGTCGCACTGAAACGATTTTTCTATTTCTTTATCCCTGCGATGCTTATCGTTTATTTTCTGAAGCCGACACGGAAAAACTGGATGATCTTTCTGGTGTATACCGTGGGGTTCGGGGTGCTGACATATCTGATTGTCGGCGGTACGCGGGCCAATATCATTATTGCCTTTGCCCTGTTTCTGTTTATCGGTATTACCCGTGGCTGGATTAACCTGACGACGCTGATTTCGGCCGGGATTTTATCGGTAGTCGCGATGTTCTGGCTGGCACTTCGACGTTATAACCTCCAGGTATCGGGGTCAGAAGCTTTCTACACTTTTCTCTACCTTACCCGTGATACTTTCTCACCGTGGGAAAATCTGGGGTTATTACTCAGCAACTACCACCGGATAGAGTTTCAGGGACTGGCTCCGATGTGGCGTGACTTCTATGTCTTTATCCCTGGCTGGTTATGGCATGGTCGTCCGGCCACGGTACTGAACAGTGCTAATTACTTTACCTGGGATGTGCTGCACAATCATTCCGGGCTGGCTATTTCCCCGACACTGATAGGTTCGCTGGTGGTGATGGGCGGAGCCTGGTTGCTGGCTCCCGGTGCGGTTGTTGTCGGACTGATTATCAAAGGTTTCGATGCTATCTACCGACAGGCGCAGCAGGAGAAAAACCGTTATACCGCTGCGGTACTGAACAGTTTTTGCTTCGGTGCTATTTTTAACATGATAGTACTGGCCCGCGAGGGGCTGGATGCCTTTGGCTCCCGGATTGTTTTCTTTAGTGTTATTTTTCTTTTTTCTTTACTGGTGGCTAAAACGGTTTTCTGGTTCCTGAAGAGTTCAGGCGTGATCCGTGACCGTACTATAACGGAAGCAGATGCCGTGTTAGCTATCAAAAATCAGTAATTGCAGGACAATAAGTACATGAGTTATTCGTTCGCGAAGCCGCCCTACAGTATACGGGGGGTACCCCTGTATGGTTTTAGCTCCCTCAGTGAGTTCACGGATTTTCTGTTACCTCCGCAGCATCCCCGTTGCGGGATGCTGGTAGCGATTAATGCAGAAAAAATTCTGACGGCAGAACAGGATCCACAGTTGCAGGCTATTTTATCTGCGTCAGAATTTAATTATGCAGACGGCATCAGTATTGTCCGTTCTATACGGAAGAAATATCCGGGCAGTAAAGTGACCCGCATTGCCGGTGTCGACCTCTGGTATGCACTGATGCAATCTGCGGGTCAGCAACGCATCCCTGTTTTTCTGGTTGGCGGGCAGGCAGAGGTACTGGAGTACACCTGCGATAAACTCCGGCAGCAGTGGGCCGTGCCGGTGGCTGGCACACAGGACGGCTATTTTACTGAACAGCAAACAGAGGGCGTGATCCGTGCAATCGCCGGGAGCGGGGCAAAGATAGTGACAGTGGCTATGGGCTCTCCGCGTCAGGAGCTTTTTATTCGCCGTTGCCGTGAAATTTATCCTGATGCCCTCTATATGGGGGTAGGCGGGACTTATGATGTGTTCAGCGGTCGGGTTAAGCGTGCGCCTCTGTTATGGCAGAAAATGGGACTGGAGTGGTTATACCGGCTGATTAAGCAACCTTCACGCTGGCGCAGACAACTCAGACTCCTCCGTTACCAAAAGTATCACTGGCTGGGAAAATTATGAGTCAGTAGCCGTATTGCGGTGGATTATTGTTCTTTGTGATGGATCTTCGCTCAAACTGTGCATTCAGTAAGCAAATGAATTTTTTTATTTAAAAAGCACTAGACAGGATCACCTCAAACCCGTAATATCCGCATCCGCAACGGCGCTAAGCGCCCGTAGCTCAGCTGGATAGAGCGCTGCCCTCCGGAGGCAGAGGTCTCAGGTTCGAATCCTGTCGGGCGCGCCATTTGGTTTATGCGCAAGAGCTGCGGTGGTTTACCGCGAGAGTAGTAAAGATGTTTTTGGCATCGTTGTAGTAAGAAAGATATGGTGGCTATAGCTCAGTTGGTAGAGCCCTGGATTGTGATTCCAGTTGTCGTGGGTTCGAGTCCCATTAGCCACCCCATTTTTTGCTGGTTATGCG
>NZ_JMPR01000015.1 GCF_000735525.1 Tatumella ptyseos ATCC 33301
AAGGTGGCGGAATTGGTAGACGCGCTAGCTTCAGGTGTTAGTGTCTTAACGGACGTGAGGGTTCAAGTCCCTCTCTTCGCACCAGGCAAAGAATAAGAAAGAGATGCAGTATTTCGGCGAGTAGCGCAGCTTGGTAGCGCAACTGGTTTGGGACCAGTGGGTCGGAGGTTCGAATCCTCTCTCGCCGACCATATTCGAAGAAACCCGCTCCGGCGGGTTTTTTTACGTCTGTAGTCAACAGGATGAGAACCTCCGAAGGAGGTTTGAGCCGAGCGAAGCGAGACAACGTTGCGCAGCAACGGCCCGAAGGGGAATAATCCTCTCTCGCCGACCATATTTTAAGAAACTCGCTCCGGCGGGTTTTTTTACATCTGTAGTCAACAGGATGAGAACCTCCGAAGGAGGTTTGAGCCGAGCGAAGCGAGACAACGTTGCGTAGCAACGGCCCGAAGGGGAATAATCCTCTCTCGCCGACCATATTTTAAGAAACCCGCTCCGGCGGGTTTTTTTACGTCTGTAGAAAGTTTAAGGCGCTTGTTAAGCGGGGTCTTACCCTCCACGTATTATTCAGCCGGAATCGCATGAGAATAGCGCGGTGCCGGAATACCGGTTTGCGTAGCGCCGAACAGTGCTTCCTGTGCCTCATCGTAAGCCGTCCAGAGAGCAGTATCGTGGACCGATGGAAGCGTAACCTTCTCACCTGCATCGAAACCAGCAAGCGCGGCATCGACCAGACTTTCGGTAGTCATAACAACCGACGGATCGAAAGCTGAAAGCGGGACACCGGAATGTTCATAAAACTCAGTCGCCGTCCCTGCAGGCAGAACAGCCTGAACACGGATATCTGTTTCCGCCAGTTCAGTTTGTAACCCGCGACTGAACATCAGTAAATAGCTCTTAGTAGCGCTGTAAAGTGTCGTGACAGGCAGAGCATGGAATGCCATTACCGAGGATACGTTGATGATACTGCCTGCATTCCGCCCGATGAATGCAGGCAGTATAGCGCGAGCCAGCCGGGTGGGTGCTACGATGTTGAGCGCTATCGTAGAGGCTGTATCGGCATCAGACATAGCAACGGTACCACTTAGCTTGCCATTGCCTGCATTGTTCACGAGCACGGCTATGCGTTCATCAGATCGCAGAACGTGCTCGACCTGTACCAGGTCATTCTCTACGGTCAGGTCGGCTTCGATCACCTGGACGTTTATCTGATACCTGGCTGACAATACCTCTTTCAGGTTCCGTAAGCGTTCGATCCGACGTGCAACCAGTATAAGGTCATAACCCCGCTTAGCCAGTCGATCGGCGTAAACGGCTCCGATCCCGGAAGACGCTCCGGTAATAACAGCTACAGCATTTATTGATGGTGATGGCATAGAACCTCCTATTATTTAATGACCATTAAAGAATAGGCGATTGATTTGTACTGTCAAACATTGTTAAATGATCTTTATGAAATTATCAAAAGATAGACAGTCTGGTCGGCCACGTGGATTTGATCGGGAAAAAGCATTGGATACTGCCATGCGCTTGTTCTGGCGATATGGCTATGAGGGGGTTTCTTTCCAGCAGCTTACGGCCACATTAGGTGTCGCAGCACCAAGCTTATATGCTGCGTTCGGTAACAAAGCTGCGCTCTATCGTGAAGCGCTGGACCGATACGAAGAACTTCGGGGAACCACAGACCTTTCATTTATGGATAAGACGGTATCTCTGCGGGATGCTATTTACCTTCTGCTCGATGGCACAGCACGGGGATTACTCGACCCGGAAGGTGAGATCGGCTGTATGCTCAATACCGGTATGATTACCAGTCATCCTGACAATACCGATCTGGCGAAGGAACTTGTTCAGCGTCGTTATGAATTTCGATGCTTACTCAGGGACAAACTACTTAACCGGGTATCCATACAAGAGGCCGAGCGCCTGTCCCTTTTCATTACAGTCGTAATGCAAGGTTTGGCCATTCAGGCCCATGATGGGTACACCCTGACAGAACTGCAAGAGGCTGTAGGTGTTGCGCTCGAAGCGATACCTGCCGACCCCACTATTATTTAAAATAAAGATTCAGTTATGGATGTCTTTTTCTTCCCGCACCAAAGTCAAAGTAAAGACTTTATGTAGCTTACAGGCATCGGGAAAAAGTTATTTCCTATTCATTGCTGTCCAGCTTTCCTTTTACTGTAAAAAACACACCTGCTTTTCCGCGGATGCCAACACCGTTGCCCGGTCGCCCGCAGCGGATTACAGATAGCAAGCCTTACCACAAAGCGAACGGAATATTCACCGTGCTGATAATAAAAAACTCCTCCGGTTTCCCGTGTATCCGCTCTGAGCAGATTCCGCCCGTCATACGTGAAGTAGTTTCAGTTGGCGCATGGCGGCGGCCGGGTTAAGACCCGAAGGCGCGGGCCTTAACAATCCGCGCCTGGCGCAGGTCCTCGCTGTCCCCTCACTTATCGCTCCGGCCTGACGGCCCGCCCGGATTCGCCGTCCGGGCTCAGCCGTGCTTTCGCCGGCGTCCCTGCCGGCTCTGCCTGGCCGTCACTCTGCGTTCGGCGCTGCGGATAGCGCCCCAAAACCTTCTATCCGGGCATCGCCACTGTCCTTCGGTTTTAAAACAAAACCACAATCCGCTTTTCCGCGGATGCCAACACCGTTGGTCGGGCGACATCGCATCGCTGAGCGAGTGAATGTGGCCAGGACGAGCCGCATGGACGCGGCGAGAGGTCATGCTGAGCAGGAGCGAATCATGACCGGTCCGTAAAGGACATATGAGTGAGTGAAGGTACCGCGCAGCGGCGGGCAGGTTTGTCGCAAGGCAGGGAGTGCAGAGGGCGCGGCCTGGCGCCCTTTGCCCGGTCGCCCGCGGCGGGGTGCAGGCAGCAAGCCTTACCACAAAGCGAACGGAATATTCACCGGTCTGATAATAAAAAGCTCCTCCGGTTTCCCGGTTATCAGCTCTGAGCAGGTTCCGCCCGTCATACGTGAAGTAGTTTCAGTTACCGTGTTAAGGTCCCAAACCTGCTATCAGCCGTTTTTATGCCTTACCCCGTAAAAACGGTCTCAGGGCGTCTGAGGTGGTTCACGTAACGGGTGTTATGGCAAATACCGTTTTACAAGCAACCACTTTAATTGTACATTGAAATGTACAATGATATTGATGGAAGTATGTAAAATGAAAGCTGTCAGCTACAGTGAAGCACGTCAAAATCTCTCTGCAACAATGATTCAGACTGTTGAAGATAGATCCCCTATCCTGATCACCCGGCAGAACGGTGAATCATGTGTGTTGATGTCTCTTGAGGAATTCAATTCACTTGAAGAAACCGCTTATTTATTGCGCTCTCCCAAAAATGCCCGCCGACTAATGGATTCAGTCGATAGCCTGAAAAATGGCAATGGTGTAGAAAGGAATGTCATTGAGTGAAACTGATTTGGTCTGAAGAAGCGTGGGAAGATTATCTTTACTGGCAAAATGCGGATAAAAAGACAGTTAAAAAGATCAATGAACTTATCAAAGATGCCAGCAGAACTCCGTTTGAGGGGAAGGGTAAACCAGAGCCACTTAAATATAATCTTGCGGGGTTTTGGTCCCGAAGGATAACGGCAGAACATCGATTTGTTTACGCTGTAAGCGATGATTCTCTGTTGATAGCATCTTGCCGTTATCATTACTGACTGCCCACTACATCCGTCGTTTAGTGTTTTTCATAGTTTGCTCAAATACCTGCTGCGCTACGGTCATCTTCCCGAAAGACCGCTGTGTTCAGCCGTAGAATTTTCTCGTAGTCTGAACTGAGTAGATTTCTATGAAAAAATCACGTCTTACAGTCAGATTATGGCCATTCTGAAACACGCCGGGGCAGGAACGCCGGTGCCCGGATTGTGGTGCGAACATAGCATGAGCAATGCCAGTTTTTATCAGTGGCGTTCACGTTTCGGCGGAATTCAGGCGTATGCTGTTTCCGGTTTTTTGGTGGTTGATACGGATTTTATCATTTGAGTCACCTCTGATTAAGAGTTTACTCACTTAGTCGCGTGCCCACCAATGCCAGGTAAGATCAGCCTGCCTGAAAAAAAAACGAACGGAATACTCACTGTACTGATAATAAAAAACCGCAAACAAACTGAATATTCCTTTTCTGAGATAAAAAACAATAACCAGATTCCTTACCCATAGACCTGAGACAAAAATCCCCCCGATTGTCTCCGGGAACACATCCCGGCGAATTATCGCGATATCGCACCGATGAGCGAATGAATGCGTCCAGGACGAGCCGCAGACAGGGGCGCAGCGTTACGCTGAAAAAATGCAGGCAGATCGGGCAGCGGTGCGCCAGGAGGGGGAGTTCACCGGGTCAAGGCCCGGGCCGTTCCTGCGCTGAGGGGATACGTCAGTCCGTTTTTTTGACGGTTTCGTCCTGAATTCAGGATGAAGCCTGCCGTCAGTCACTCCGGTGCATACCCCTGAAAATCTCTCAGCGCGATTCCGGAGAAAGATACATTTATATAGCTCAGGGCTGAAAATCGTGCTGAGTGCATCCGGGGCGGTGCCGGTAAGGGGGGTTATGTTTAATTTCATCACTTCAAAGGACTGTTCTCCACGCAGCGGAATTCCGAACCCCATTCGCTATCTGGCTTTTTACTGTTGCGGGTTATCGTATAGGAATCAGTGCCGGCAATAAGACCCCTACGTACTTTTTTCTCACCGGATGCCGGCCCCTGCGGATCGTTTTCGGGTGAATGACTGTAGTAGTCTTTCGCATACCAGTCTTTTACCCAGTCAGCGCCGTTTCCCATCATGTCGTAGAGACCAAGAGGATTGGGAGGGAAACTACCGACAGGTTTTTTGTGCATGCTGGAGGTAAAGTTACGGGCGTTGTCGTAATCGTAGTACCAGCGGTTAGTGCTGTTACCGTAAATCAGAAACTGTCCCCTGCTGCGGGCGGCGTATTCCCACTGCGCTTCGGTGGGCAGGTCCATGCTGCGGTTACTTACTTTCCCTAGCCACTGGCAGTATTCGCGGGCGTCCTGCCAGCTTGCCGTGGCAGGATATATTTCCCCCAGCGCAGCTTTGTCTTCTTTACTGAAATATTTTCCCTGAAAAATCGTCTGGTAGATGACGTTCTTATCCCGCCCCTGAATAACGAGCCAGCGATTAAACTCTCCCCAGGTGACGCGGTATTTCCCGATACGGAAGTCGGACAGCGTAACCGGATGAAGGGGAGTGTCCAGGTCGAAGTTGTAGGGCAGTTTTTCAGCCACCAGAGGGCCAAAATCTCCCATCTGAAACTCACCGCCTTTCACTGTCACCAGATTATCCAGTGAAGTACGGACCAGTGCGTCCTGGTCGGCTTTATTTTTTTGTTCATCACGACAGCCGGTGATGACGACCAGAACCAGTGCTGTCAGGCTAAGGCGTGAAAGAGTCTGTCCGGTCATGGTTTATCGTCCGTGTTGGGTAATGATGTAGGTGGTACAGCTGTGCAGGAGTGACGGTGACACAGGCGTGAGGGGGAGCATGAATTCGTTCGAGTGACCCGGAGAAACTGCGGGGGCATCCGGCAAATGGGTGTAAATGGCGTGCAGATTTTCCGCGTAGTGGCTGGGGGTGATGATGACCTTCGGTGCGCCCGGAATGAACCTGGCATCGTATCCGTATTCACGCGGTTGCTCACCTTTAGCCAGAAACATGATAACGCGGCCCTCGTTGGCTTTCCAGTCGCCTTTTTCGCCAATCGTGGTGGAAAGGTGCTGCATGATATTCTCGTACTCACGCTTTGACTGCACCCAGCGCAGGACGGCAAGAATAGCGCGCTTCCGGCTGGCAAAGGTGGTGCCGCCCTCGCAGGCTTCCCCCCGATGGCTGGCCGGACTGGCAACTTCATCCCAGAAACTGGTCTCAATCAGGGCGGCGATGGCGGCACCTTTGCTTTCCGGCGGGGCGTATTTCAGGTAGTCATCATTATCGAGTATTTTTTCCATCAGCCTTACGCGGGCCTCCTTATTGTCCCAGCCCATTTTTAATGAATCAATGATTTCATCACCGGCATCAATGACTCTGTTCAGACTGTACATGCCTGCGAGTAACGGGATAGCACAGAAGTAACGATAATCATCTTCCAGCATGATACTCATCAGGCGGGTGTAGTCGGCATTGCGCAGCATGTAGGTGAAGCAGGGCATAAATTCGTCCATGATGGCCTGCCCGTCGACATCTAAAGCCACTGAGCCTTTTGCGCCGAGGCCGTAGCAGATGCCGCCTTTAATCAGAATGCGAACCTTGCCGTCCGTCCAGCTGAATTTCATGCTGCCGCTCGTACCCAGGCCGGCCTGTCCTGTTACACCTACAGCCACTTTTGCCAGGGAGGTGAATTTATCACTTCCCTTACCGGCCTGGTCGGGGTTGAGCCAGACCATTTTTCCGGTGAGATTGGTCCCGACTTCCGCACCGGCAAACAGGCTCAGTTCTGCACCAGGCTTTACTTCTTCTGCTGCTTTTGAAATATCAACATTGCGCCATTGCCCAGGCGTGCCGGTCGGCGTGGCCTTGACGGGGAGTCCCTTTACCACATTCCCGGAGAAGCTGACACCGGCCTCGATACCCAGACTGGCCCCGATACTGCCGGACAGGGCCAGTTCGAAATCAAAGCGCAGAATGCCGAGCAGCCCCATGCCGCCACCGGGGATGCGTGCCGGGTCCAGCGGGTAGCAGATACGGGTTCCGGCATAGTCAGGCCAGTAAACTTTTGCGGTACTTTTCGCTTCGGCCAGCGCAAGGCTGGCGTAGGCGCTCAGTTTTCCGCTGGCCGTGGCGGTGGGTTTTACCTTACCGGTGCGGATGTCGTATTCAAACGGGTTCAGGGAGCCTTTGAGGCCGGCGCCGTAGGTCCAGCGCATCAGCTGGGCCTGTCCGTCAAAAACGATGTTGCCGCTTTCCGATTCAGCATGTTCTTTCAGGCTGTCATTCAGTTCTCTTGCCCAGTCCGTGAGTACATCCACATGGTCATCAATCAGCTTCTGTTCCCGGACGGTCATGGAGGGTTTTACTTTTGCCAGCTGTGACTTCAGCTTCTCCGTATCGATTTCCTGCCGCGTACGGGTGACGCCATCTTCACCGGTATGACTGACGGTTTTCATAAAACTCTTTGTCGCCGGCTGTTTTTCGCCGTCGTTCAGTCGATAGCGCCGCCAGTGACTGCGGATTTTATCGGAGCGGACATAGGTGTAACGCCCGCCGCGGTAGCCTTTGCCCCGGATTTCGATCATCTCCATAATGCCGATGGCACTCTTTTTGGCGTTATCATCCAGCAGTGTGGCCTGCGGAAGCTGGCTGGCCGGGGTGAGATCCTGAAGCTCGCTTCTCAGCGCTCCGATGGCCCCGTCGAGCTGCTGATATTCCTGTTTCAGCCGTGATTCGAGGCGGTTGCGCTCAGCGACCTGATGCCAGTCGAGGCGGGTAATTTGCTGCGTGAGGTCGTCAATGCGCAGTTGAGCATCGATACGGGTAGCCAGCAGCTTTTCCAGCCGGCCATGCTCCCGCTCAATGGCATCGTTATCACAGGCATCAACGGCAATCAGGCTTTCGCTGTCGGGATGAAAATAGAGTGCGGGTCCAAAGGTGCAGTATGCTGTGACGCCGGTGGACTGTAATTTCAGGCGGGTGGTTGTTGTATTGTTGCCGGCGGGTGTGGTCTGGTTAGTCATTTATCATCCTTGCATTCGTGAAGTAACCATGTGAACTGAAGGGATTATAAGATGGTTTGGCTGTATAAACAAAAAGCAGTCAGCGCCGGGGAAAAGTGAGGGCTGTGGCCTGTATTTTACAGGATCGTAAAAAGATCCTCTTGAGGTCGTTTATTCGCCAGACGACGCCATCAACAGAATTCATAGTCAGGTCGTGTCTGAGTGGATGCCAGGATCCCCTGTGCCAGTGCTGTTGTGTGAGGTCAAATAGTACCCTGACAGGGTCTGCGCGAAGCTGCTTCACCCGGTGTCGTATTGTAGTGGAGCCTGCGTCAGTAGCCTCCGGCCTGACGGCCCGCCCGGATTCGCCGTCCTGGCTCAGCCGTGCTTTCGCCGGCGTCCCTGCCGGCTCAGCCTGGCCGTCACTCTGCGTTCGGCGCTGCGTATAGCGCCCCAAAACCTGTTCTCCGGGCATCGCCACTGTCCTTCGGTTTTAAAACAAAACCACAATCCGCTTTTCCGCGGATGCCAACACCGTTGGTCGGGCGACATCGCACCGCTGAGCGAGTGAATGTGGCCAGGACGAGCCGCAGGGACGCGGCGAGAGGTCATGCTGAGCAGGAGCGAATCATGACCGGTCCGTAAAGGACACATGAGTGAGTGAAGGTACCGCGGAGCGGCGGGCAGGCTTGTCGCAAGGCAGGGAGTGCAGAGGGCGCGGCCCGGCGCCCTTTGCCCGGTCGCCCGCAGCGGATTACAGGCAGCAAGCCTTACCACAAAGCGAACGGAATATT
>NZ_JMPR01000016.1 GCF_000735525.1 Tatumella ptyseos ATCC 33301
GAGCAGGAGCGAATCATGACCGGTCCGTAAAGGACATATGAGTGAGTGAAGGTACCGCGCAGCGGCGGGCAGGTTTGTCGCAAGGCAGGGAGTGCAGAGGGCGCGGCCTGGCGCCCTTTGCCCGGTCGCCCGCAGCGGATTACAGGCAGCATGCCTTACCGCAAAGCGAACGGAATATTCACCGTACTGATAATAAAAAACGCATCCGGTTTCCCCGGTCTCACATCCCGGTCGCCCGTGGCGGGGCAAAGGCTGCCCGACAATAAAGTGAACCGAATATACATGGTCTGAAATAAAAAAAGGTACCTGTTAAAGGCACCTTTTGGTATGACTGCTCGTTCTGTTACTGCTCCGGATTTTGTTTCAGAGTCAGTAACAGCCCTTCACGTCGCATCCGGGCGGCTTCTTCCGGACGGCGCATCTTGTCATAGCAATCGGCCAGCCAGGCATAATCAAACGCATCTGTACGCTGTTCCAGCGCCTGACGGAAGGCCTCAGATGCCGGTTGCCATTCGCCCTGACGCATCAGCATCTGCCCCAGTGTACTGTTCAGTAACGGGGTAGCACCGTGCTGCTTCATCTGCTGGCGCAACGCTTTTTCCAGCTGTTCAGGCGAGGCACTGTTGATGCGTGGCAGTAGCAGGATCAGACGCTCGTCATACTGACGCTTCAGTCCGCTCAGTACAATTTCCTGCGCTGTTGCCGGGTCATTGCACTCAATCAGATGATTTGCCATCGCGACCTGCAGGGCGGTGTCCTGACGGGTTTTACGGCTCTGATTTCCCCACCACTGTTTAAGCCCTTCGCTGCCTTGCTCAGCCATGGCCTGGTTCATCAGGCCCAGCCATGAGCGTTGCTGCAGATCCTGTAGCTGCTCATCGTTGATCACCTGTGACTTCTCCATTGAAGGCAGAATATCGAGCAGAGCACGCCAGGCACCGGTATTCAGATAAGCCTGCTCTGCCAGGCGGAGCACTTCAGGATGACGCGGTGTCACTTCCAGCAAACGATCAATACAGTGACGGGCCGCATGATCTTCTTTACGGGCCAGAAGAATACGTGCACGGGTAATTTCCACCGGGATCTGGTTGTCGCTGCTGACTTCAGCGGCACGCTCCAGGTGCTGGTTCGCCCGGATTTCATCCCCGCGCTGTTGTGCGGCTTCAGCAGCCAGCAGATAGTTGGCTAACGGATCTGCCGCATGATCGGCATCGCGGGAAAGTAGCTTCTCAACCTGTTTATGGTCGCCTTCTGCCAGTTTGATCAGCGCATCACGCGTCTGTCGCTGTGCACGGCGACGTTTGCGGCCGGTGAACCACCCACGGGTACGTTTTCCGGTACGAAACAGTCGACGCAGCACCCATTCAATCAGCAGGATCACCATCAGCGTAACGATCAGAATGATCACCAGTCCGGTGACACTGGTTTCAATATTCCAGTGATCGGTCTGGATCAGCACATATCCCTGGTGACCCGCCAGCAGAGGACCCAACACAATCCCTGCCAGTAGCAATAAAAACAGAATCAGGATTTTTAGCATGCTTAATTCCCCTGTTGTACAGAGGGGGCTGAAGGCTGATTCAGCAATCCACGAACCCGGGTTTGCATCAGTTTATCCAGCAGTGGCTGGCTGGAAAGTGCATCCGGCACATCCATCGCAATGTTCTGTTGTTCCAGAGCATCAATCTGTGACAGAAATGCTTTGGTTGCCGGATCACTGGTGTCATACCAGGCGCGTACCCAGGAAGAAACAGATTCCAGAGACTGTTTATAAATTTCGTTCTGGTGGCGCGGAACCGCCTGCGCAGCGATCAGTAATTTCGACCGAATATTTTCACGCAGATAAATGTCCTGGTTTGGTGCCAGTAGTGGCTGGGCGGTATTATCGCGACGGCGGATAGTAATGAAATTATCCATAAAGTCGTGCCAGCTCTTCTCCAGGTTTTCACGCCAGTGGGCCAGAGAACCGGAAAGTTCTTTACTGTCGGCATCCATCGGATTATTGCTGCCTTCATCATCGGCCAGTCGTAAATTATCGACCCCATTAGACAACTGATTCAGTTGCAGAATGATACCGTCATAATCCACCTGGTTAATGGAAGAAAGGGTACTGATATCGTTAGTCAGCGCCCTGCGTACATTCAGTACACTCGGGTCATCCATTTGGGCCAGGCTGCCATCCGCACTTTTTAATAATGCAGCTGCGGTAGTCACATCCTGGTCACTCCAGAGTTTTCTCCCTGCCAGTTTTACCAGATAGTCGGCCTGAGCAATCAGCCAGCTGCTACTGTCATTGCCGGTCAGTGAGGTGACTTTATCACGTAGCGCGCTCAGCTCTTTATCGGTCGCTTCCTGGTGCAGTCGTGCATCCTGAAGTGCCTGCGTCGCTGAGTTAAGCTGCTGTGACAGCTGTTGCTGGCCGGCCTGACTTTGCTGAACCAGATCACTCAGTTGCTTGTCCAGCGACTGCAGTGAACGGGTTGCGGCATCTTGCTGCTGTTTGCTGTACCAGTAACTTCCTCCACCGGCAGCCAGAGCAATGATAATGGCCACAATGGCTAAAGTTGTTCCGCTGTTTTTTGCCGGTGAAGTCTTTTCTGCTGCCGGAGAAAGATTCTCTTCCGGTGGTGTGACTTCAGGCATGGCGGAGGGGTCTTTTTGTTCCGTCATTTTGGCTCATCCCATTGTTTTTAGTTCAGTATAACGCGCGAAATAGCGCGTCGTTATCCGCGCCATCAGCTACCGTTACAGAGTGCCAGCCTGCTTCTCCGGCGAGGGTAGCTAAACGTTCACTGACGACAATCAGCCGACAGTGTAATAGCCATTCTCTGCGATCTATGGCAGGAAACAGCTGATATAAAAATTGCAGCATTTCGCCACTGGTGACAACCAGCGTCGTGATACCTTGTCTTCGCCAGCGCACAGCTTCTTCTGCACCCTGATACTGGCAAGGGATCCGCTGATAGCATTCGCTAAGTTCAACGGTAGCCCCCCGCTGTGTGAGCGTTTCTGCCAGCAGTTCCCGGCCGCCATTTCCCCGAAGGATCAGCGCACGCTTACCGGTGAGATCCTGCAGCGAAGGCAGATTCAGCAGCGTTTCACTGGTTCCTGTGTCCTGCGGGTAGTTCACGTTCTGTAAACAGGCCTGATGTAATTCCAATGCGGTACGCCGACCTATAGCATAATAGTCGACACTGGCGGGCCATGCAGTATTGCTTTGCATAATTACCGGTGCTGCGAAACGGATCGCCTGATGTGATACAGCAAACAGCAAGTCATCCGGGGCCAGTGTTGCCAGCTTTTGTGGCAGCTCAGGCAGGCCCCGGCCAGGGGCATATTCAATTAACGGCAGGCTCCAGGCATGTTTGCCTGCCTGCCGCAATCGTGCCACCAGCGCGGAGGCTGAAGGCTCTGGCCGGGTGACCAGTATGGTCATACCGGCGGATGCCCCTGATAGACATCCCGCAAAATATCACCGGCTCCCCGTTCCAGCAGTTCTTCCGCCAGCGAAATCCCCAGTTGTTCAGCTTCAGAACGGTGTCCCCGGCGTTCGCCGTGGATAATCCGGCTGCCGTCCGGTGTTCCTACCAGGCCACGTAACCAGAGTCCGTCGTTTTCCTGCAGAATAGCATAGCTGCCAATCGGTACCTGGCAGCCGCCTTCCAGACGGGTATTCATCGCCCGTTCTGCACGGACACAGGTTGCAGTATCGTCGTGGTTAAGTGCCTGCAGTAGCGAAATCAGTTCAGCATCATCCAGCCGGCACTCAATACCGACCGCTCCCTGACCGACCGCGGGCAGAGAGACTTCAGCTGGCAGGGTACTGCGGATCCTGGCTTCCATCCCCAGTCGCTTCAGACCGGCCGCAGCCAGGATTATCGCATCGTATTCCCCGGCATCCAGTTTTGAAAGGCGGGTACCGACATTACCGCGTAAGGAACGGATCACTAAATCAGGGCGGCGTGCGCTGAGCTGACACTGACGGCGTAAACTGGACGTGCCGACGATGGCTCCGGCGGGAAGTTCATCAATCGTCTGATATTTGTCAGAAACAAAGGCATCATGCGGGTCTTCGCGCGGACAAATCGTGACCAGGCCCAGGCCTTCGGGAAATGCGACAGGCACATCTTTCATGGAATGCACCGCCAAATCGGCACGATTTTCCATCATGGCCAGTTCCAGCTCTTTGACAAACAGTCCTTTACCACCCACTTTCGATAACGGGGTATCCAGCAGGACATCACCTTTGGTGACCATCGGGACCAGTTCCACCTGTAAGCCAGGGTGGGCGGCCATTAACTGTTCCTGAACATAATGCGCCTGCCAGAGAGCCAGCGGGCTTTGCCGTGTAGCGATACGAATAGTTTTGTCAGACATGTCGTTAACCGTTTTTGTCGTTTGCTAATCATCCTATCATTTAAACGATAAATGTGGCAGGCTTCGGCGATGAAATCCGGACGGTCTGTAATGGTATATGACCCGCCGCAATGAGGGTTCTGTGGCATCTAATATTAAGATTCCGTGGTGAAAGGTGATAAAATAATCATCATTGCAGTAACCGTGGCCTGGTCCCGGAGGGGAATATTTTTTCAGTCCGCTCTGTCCCGGCGTCACGAGTATCTTGTTTTATCGGAGTATAAAAGTGCGTAATCACCGGAACTTGCAGGCAAAACGTCTTGTACCTTTATATTGAAACTCTGAAACAGCGACTTGACGCCATTAATCAGCTCAGGGTAGATCGGGCAATGGCAGCGATGGGGCCTGCTTTCCGGCAGGTGTATAGCTTGCTTCCTGCTCTGCTGCACTATCATCATGCTGCGCTGCCTGGCTATCAGCAGGGCAATGTACCGCACGGTATCAGTTTTTTTACGCCCGCAGCACATCAGCTGAACCTTCTGAAACGTTTTTCTGACGAACCCTTCATACAGCATATCCACCCGCAGGGAGAAGCGCCGATCACCGGGGTTTATTCCATGGGCAGTACGTCCTCGGTGGGGCAGAATAACCATTCCGACCTGGATATCTGGGTCTGCCATCAGTCCTGGCTGGACAGCCACGAAAGACAGGCACTACAGAATAAATGCCGGCTGCTGGCGCAATGGTGCCAGTCGCTGGGTATTGAAGTCAGCTTTTTCCTGATCGATGAAAACCGTTTCCGGCATAACGAAAGCGGTAATCTGGGGACTGAGGACTGCGGCAGCACACAGCATATTCTGCTGCTGGATGAATTTTACCGTTCCGCTGTCCGGATGGCGGGTAAACGTATCCTCTGGAATATGGTGCCGGCATCAGGGGAAGGCCGCTACGATGATTATGTGATGTCTTTATATGCCGGTGGCGCGCTGACACCCAATGAATGGCTGGATTTGGGCGGCCTGAGCACGCTTTCGGCCGAGGAGTATTTCGGTGCCAGCCTCTGGCAGTTATATAAAAGTATCGATTCTCCGTATAAAGCGGTACTGAAAACATTGTTGCTGGAAGCCTACACCCGCGAATATCCGGATACGCGTCTGCTGGCGATGGATATTAAACAACGGCTTCATGACGGTGAAATTGTCAGTTTCGGCCTTGACCCCTATTGCATGATGCTGGAAAAAGTCACCGACTATTTACAGGCGATAGAGGATCCTGCCCGGCTTGACCTGGTTCGTCGGTGTTTTTACCTGAAAGCCTGTGAAAAGCTGTCGGTAGAGCAGCCGCAGGGGCGTTCTCAATGGCGACGGGAAATACTCAGTCAGCTGGTGAAAGAGTGGGGTTGGGATCAGCAGCGGCTACAAATACTCGACAGTCGTGACAGCTGGAAGATTGACCAGGTACGCGAAGCGCATAACGAGCTACTGGATGCGATGATGCAGAGTTATCGTAATCTTATCCGTTTTGCTCGCCGTAATAATTTAAGTGTGAGTGCCAGTCCACAGGATATCGGGGTACTGACGCGTAAATTATATGCGGCGTTTGAAGTTCTGCCTGGTAAAGTTATCCTGGTCAATCCGCAGATTTCACCGGATCTGAGTGAAGAGAATCTGACGTTTATCCATGTCCCTGAAGGGCGCGCAAATCGCCCGGGCTGGTATCTGTATAATTATGCTCCGCAGATGAATTCTATTATCAGTCATCAGCCGTTGGAGTATAACCGCTACCTGATCAAGCTGGTGGCCTGGAGCTGGTTCAATGGTCTGCTGACCGACAAAACACGGCTGCATATTAAAGGCAGTGGCGGGTGTGAGAATGAAAAATTACAGGGGCTGGTGACGGATGTTGCCCATCACTTTCCGCTCCGCGTACCGGCGCCGACCCCGAAAGCGTTGTACAGCCCGTGTGAAATCCGTCATCTGGCCATTATGGTGAACCTGGAATATGACCCGACGGCGGCGTTCCGGGATCAGGTCATTCATTTTGATTTTCGTAAACTGGATGTCTTCAGCTTCGGACAGCAGCAGCGTTGCCTGATCGGGAGTATTGACCTGCTGTACCGCAATTCCTGGAATGAAGTGCGCACCCTGCATTTTCACGGTGAGCAGTCGATGATTGATGCGCTCAAAACGATTCTCGGCAAGATGCACCAGGATGCTCAGCCTCCGGACAGTGTGGAGGTTTTCTGTTACAGCCAGCATTTGCGCGGACTTATCCGTACACGGGTTCAGCAACTGGTCTCGGAATGTGTTGATATCCGTTTATCCAGTCCCCGTCAGGAACCCGGGCGCTTTAAGGCGCTGCGGCTGGCGGGAGATACCTGGGGGATTTTCTTCGAGCGCATGAGTGTCTCGGTACAGAAACTGGAAAACGCGGTAGAGTTTTATGGTGCCATTTCCAACAACAAATTGCATGGCTTATCGATTAAGGTGGGATCGCAGCAAGCGGAATTACCCGCTGTCGTTAACGGCTATGCCAGTGAAGGGATTATTCAGTTCTTTTTTGAAGACAGCCCGTCTTGCGCGGATTTTAATATTTATATCCTGGATGAGCAAAACGGGGTAGAGGTCTACCGCCATTGTGAGGGTAGTAAAGAAGAACTGGTGCGTGATGTCAGCCGGTTCTACTCTTCCTCGCATGATCGCTTTACCTACGGCTCCGGTTTTATCAATTTTAACCTGCCACAGTTTTATCAACTGGTGACGGAAGGCGGAAAAACCCGGGTATTACCTTTTCGTTCTGCCTCCCACGATGAAGTGGCTGAAAACGTTTCCCCGCAACTGAGCCGGAATATATTACCGCGTTCAAAGGATCGGTTCTGAAACTGGCAAGCCGGCACCGTTACCCTGCCGGCTTTCAGGCTCAGAAACTGAATTTCTCGCCGGCCTGGGCGGTGCATGCCTGCTCCAGCAATGTCCAGAATTCGGTGCCGCTACGGTCACAAATCCAGTGCGGGGACTGATAGCTGAAGTGATATCCCCCGGCTTTGGTCGCGAGCCAGACCTGATGCAGAGGCTCCTGACGGTTAATGACAATTTTACTGCCATTTTCAAAGCTGAGTGTCATCACACTGCCGTGGGTTTCGTAATCGATATCGGCATCGCCGTCATGCTCATCCAGGCGCTCTTCAACACTCAGAAGTAACTGGTCTGCCAGTTGATGAAATTCACTGTCGTTCATTATTGCTCCCCTGTTTTTTGCAAAGTATAGCGCGCTGACAGGGTTTGCCAATCCTTGTCTGATCCGCGAGGAAAAGCTTCTGCAATTGAGAGCGGAATTCGGGGATTTTCTGTTGCTTTTCCTTGTTCAACTGCGATGATAAGTGAATGAGATTAAGCACAGATTGAGTGTAACAAAAATGAAAAAAATGTTCGGTTGGCTGGTATTCATAGTGATCCCCGCAGCATTAACGGGATGCGGACTGAAGGGACCTCTCTATTTTCCGAAAGATCAGGCCCGTCACCATAAAACCTCCATAGTCGTGCCACAGGATACTGATACTTCAGTACCTGCAGGAACCGTAGCACCATAAATCACAGTGTAACCGGCGGAGCAAACAATGCAGTTTTCAAAAATGCACGGTCTCGGCAATGATTTTATGGTCGTTGACGCAGTCACTCAGAATGTGTTTTTCTCGCCGGAACTTATTCGCCGGCTGTCCGACCGTCATCTGGGCGTAGGATTTGATCAGTTACTGATCGTTGAACCCCCTTATGACCCGGAACTGGATTTTCATTACCGTATCTTTAACGCCGATGGCAGCGAAGTGGCCCAATGCGGTAACGGCGCCCGCTGTTTTGCCCGTTTTGTCCGTCTTAAGGGGTTGACCAATAAAAAAGATATCCGGGTGAGTACCCATACCGGCAGGATGGTTCTGACCGTCAACAGTGATGACACTGTGCGGGTCAATATGGGGGAGCCGGATTTTGAGCCAGCCAATATCCCGTTTCGTGCCAATAAAGCCGAAAACCTGTATCTGTTACGGTTAGCGGAACAGACCCTGATGTTTGGTGCCGTTTCTATGGGTAATCCGCATTGTGTGATTCAGGTGGATAATATTACCACCGCAGCCGTTGAGGTGCTCGGCCCGCAGATGGAAAGTCATGAACGTTTTCCTGAACGGGTTAATGTCGGGTTTATGGAAGTGGTTTCCCGTTCTCATATCCGTTTAAGGGTCTATGAGCGAGGCGCCGGGGAAACTCAGGCCTGTGGCAGCGGAGCCTGTGCGGCCGTCGCCAGCGGTATACTTCAGGGGCTGCTGGCTGAAAGCGTCCGTGTCGATTTACCGGGCGGCAGTTTAACCATCACCTGGGACGGTCCGGGCACCCCGCTATATATGACGGGACCGGCAACACATGTCTACGACGGATTTATTCATTTATGAAACCCGATGAAGAACCGGAATTACTGAAAGATATGGCACCTGATGAGCAGTCCGTCAGTGACTATTTGTGTCGTAATCCTGATTTCTTTATCCGTAATGCCCGTCAGGTCGAACAGATGCAGGTGCCTCATCCGGTGAGAGGCAGTGTTTCGCTGGTGGAATGGCATATGGCGCGCCAGCGGAATCATATTCAGCAACTGGAAGAAGAAATTACATTGCTGATGGAGCAGGCCTCGGCGAATCAACAGCTTTTCGGGCAGCTATTATCGTTGCAGTCACACCTGACGGCTGCGGACAGTCTGCAGGATATGCTTGAGCGGTTACACCGCTGGGCCAGAGGTCTCGGCCTGGCAGGGGCGACCGTACGCCTGTTCAGTGAAAAATGGTTGCTGGGCGCACCGTCAGGGTTTACCGGCCTCGGACTTTCCCGGCAGGCGTTTGATACATTACGGATCCAGCGCTTTGGCCGCCGCCAGCATTATCTTGGTCCGTTGAATGGCCCCGAATTACTCCTGCTATTGCCGGACGCAAAGGCGATAGGGTCGGTAGCTATGTCACTGATGGGCGACCATGAGGACCTCGGGGTACTTATCTTCACCAGCCGTGATAAACAGCACTACCAGCCGGGGATGGGGACGGAGTTACTGCAATATCTGGCCGGAATGCTGCCGGACCTGCTGGCACGATGGATTTCACGTAAATGAATGCCCCCGAACTTACCGATAGCCTGCAGGTGCCTGTCGATCGTTTTCTGCGTTACCTGAAGGTCGAACGCCAGTTAAGTCCGTTGACGCTGACCAGTTATCAGCACCAGTTAGCGGCGCTGATCCTGCTGATGAAGGATGCCGGTCTGCAACACTGGGAGCAATTGGAGCCCACGCATGTCCGCGCACTGGCGGCGAAAAGTCGCCGTAACGGGCTTCAGGCGACCAGCCTGGCATTACGGTTGTCCGCTTTACGCAGCTTTCTCGACTGGCAGGTTGACCGGGGAGCGTTACCGGCTAACCCGGCGAAGGGGATTGCCACACCCAAAACGTCCCGTCATCTGCCGAAAAATATTGATGTCGATGAGATGGGGCAGTTGCTGGACATCGACCTCAATGATCCGTTATCGGTACGTGACCGTACCATGCTTGAGGTGATGTACGGTGCCGGATTACGTTTAGCGGAGCTGGTCAATCTGGATTGCCGGCATTTTGATGCGGAGTCCGGAGAAATTCTGGTCACGGGGAAAGGCAGTAAAGAACGGCGATTACCGATAGGACGCACGGCCTGTGAATGGATGCAACGCTGGCTGAAAATGCGTGAATTATTTGGCGCGCAGGATGATGCTGTCTTTCTTTCGCAGCAGGGCAACCGTATCTCTGCGCGTAATGTTCAGAAGCGTTTTGCTGGCTGGGGGGTGAAACAGGGGCTCAGCAGTCATATTCATCCGCATAAATTGCGTCATTCGTTCGCCACCCATATGCTGGAATCCAGCGGTGATTTACGTGCTGTCCAGGAACTACTGGGCCATGCGAATCTGTCGACCACCCAGATCTATACCCATCTGGATTTTCAGCATCTGGCTTCGGTGTATGATGCTGCACACCCACGGGCGAAACGAGGAAAAAAATAATGCACTTTTACCGACCCCCGGGCAAGATCCGCGCAATGACCTTTGATCTGGATGACACGTTGTATGATAACGGCGATGTGATCCTGATGACGGTCAGAAAAACGCATCAGGCGTTACAGCAGTGGCACCCGGCGTTAGAAAAGATAACGCTCAGTGACTATGAAGCCGCCCGTGATCAGGTGAAAAGTGAGACTCCGCAAGCCGTCCACGATGTCACGCTGTGGCGGGAAAAGGCTGTATTCCTTGTGATGCAGGCCGCCGGGCTGCCGGAAGAGGCATGCCGCCAGGGGGTCGCGCATGTGATGTCCGTATTTGCCCGCTGGCGCAGCGACGTAAACATGCCGGATTCCACTCACCGTACTCTGCGCTACCTGGCGGATCGTCTGCCCCTGGTCGCGATCACCAACGGGAATGCGGAACCGGAAAAAATGGGTATTGCCGGGTATTTTCGCTTTATTCTGCGTGCCGGACCGGATGGCCGGGCAAAACCGGCGCAGGATATGTATCGGCTGGCGGCAGAACGCCTGCAATTACCGGCGGCTGAGATACTGCATATCGGGGATGACCTGACGACCGATGTTGCCGGTGCTATTGCCAATGGCTTTCAGTCCTGCTGGATCAACCCCGGTGACCGTGACCTGATGACAGCCCGGGATGCCCGTCTGTTACCCCACCTGGAAATTTCGCGGTTGGATTCGCTGATGACGCTGGTATAATGGCTGTAAAAATATACAGTTAAATTTCTCCTCAATTGCGGTGCTTATGGACGTTTCTGATCTGCTCAACAGTTTAAATGATAACCAGCGTGAAGCCGTGGCGGCACCGCGCAGCAATTTGCTGGTACTGGCGGGTGCCGGTAGTGGTAAAACCCGTGTGCTGGTACACCGTATCGCCTGGCTACTGACCGTTGAGAACTGTTCTCCCTACTCTATTATGGCGGTGACCTTCACCAACAAAGCGGCCGCAGAGATGCGCCACCGTATTGAACAGGTATTGGGAACCAGTCAGGGAGGTATGTGGATCGGGACGTTTCATGGCCTGGCCCATCGGTTATTACGTGCACACCCGCTGGATGCAGGGTTACCTGCCGATTTTCAAATCCTGGATAGCGAAGATCAGCTACGGTTACTGAAACGCCTGATCAAAGCGCTGAATCTTGATGATAAGCAGTGGCCTGCACGGCAGGCCATGTGGTACATCAATGGCAAAAAAGACGAAGGCCTGCGGCCGAAGCATATCGAAAGTTACGGGAATCCGGTCGAGCAGACCTGGCTGAAGATCTACCTGGCCTATCAGGAAGCCTGTGATCGCGCCGGACTGGTCGACTTTGCAGAACTGCTGCTCCGCGCCCATGAGTTGTGGCTCAATAAACCGCATATCCTTAATCACTACCGTGAGCGTTTTACCAATCTGCTGGTGGACGAATTCCAGGATACCAATAATATCCAGTATGCCTGGATACGAATGCTGGCCGGTGAGACGGGGCGTGTCATGATAGTCGGTGATGATGATCAGTCGATTTATGGCTGGCGTGGTGCGCAGGTCGAAAATATTCAGCGTTTCCTGAACGATTTCCCCGGCGCGCAAACCATTCGTCTGGAACAGAACTATCGCTCTACGCGTAACATCCTTAAAGCTGCCAATACCCTCATCGCCAATAATGAGGGGCGTCTGGGCAAAGAACTCTGGACAGAAGACAGCGACGGAGAACCGATTTCTCTGTATTGCGCCTTCAATGAGCTGGATGAATCCCGTTTTGTGGTCGGGCGGATCCGGCACTGGCATGAGCAGGGCGGAGCCCTGGCCGATTGCGCCATCCTTTACCGCAGTAACGCCCAATCCCGTGTGCTGGAAGAAGCCCTGTTACAAAGCAGTCTGCCTTACCGGATCTATGGCGGCATGCGCTTCTTCGAGCGACAAGAGATCAAGGATTCACTGGCGTATCTGCGTCTTATCTCTAACCGTAATGACGATGCAGCGTTCGAGCGGGTTGTAAATACCCCGACCCGCGGCATCGGTGACCGTACTCTTGACGTGGTCCGTCAGGCAGCCCGCGACCGCCAATTAACATTATGGCAGTCGTCCCGGGAATTGCTGACAGAGAAAGCCCTGGCCGGACGGGCGGCCTCGGCGCTGCAACGCTTTATTGAATTGATCGATTCCCTGTCTCAGGAAACCTGTGAACTGCCCTTACATGTACAGACGGATCGGGTCATCAAAGACTCCGGCCTGTGGATGATGTATGAGCAGGAAAAAGGGGAGAAAGGACAAACCCGGATAGAAAACCTTGAAGAACTGGTGACGGCGACCCGTCAGTTCAGCTATCAGGATGAGGATCAGGATCTGATGCCGTTGCAGGCTTTCCTGTCCCATGCCGCGCTGGAAGCGGGGGAAGGGCAGGCCGACAAATGGCAGGATGCGGTTCAGCTGATGACGATGCATGCCGCCAAAGGACTGGAGTTCAGCCAGGTCTTTATCGTCGGCATGGAAGAGGGGATGTTTCCGAGCCAGATGTCACTGGAAGAAGGTGGCCGTCTGGAAGAAGAACGCCGTCTGGCCTATGTCGGGGTAACCCGTGCGATGCAGAAACTGACCCTGACCTATGCGGAAAGCCGCCGGTTGTACGGTAAAGAGGTCTCACACCGTCCTTCACGCTTTATCAGGGAGATCCCTGAAGAATGTGTCGAAGAGGTCCGGTTACGGGCCAGTGTCAGCCGTCCGGTCAGCCATCAGCGGATGGGTGCGCCGGTAACCAGTAATGACAGCGGTTATACACTGGGGCAGCGGGTAAAACATGCCAAATTTGGTGAAGGGACTATTATTAATCTGGAAGGCAGCGGTGAACATTGCCGTCTGCAAGTCGCTTTTCAGGGACAAGGCGTGAAATGGCTGGTGGCCGCGTATGCCAGGCTGGAAAGCGTCTGATCTGCGGGACTAACCTTGACGATTTTTTCATCCCGGCGTAACATGCGCGCACTATTATTATTAAGAGGACAATGCCTTGGACACGCCCAGTCGCTGCTGGCAAACAGACCTGAATAACAGGCTACCCCGCTAAGGCAACCTCATACCGGTAGCCGTAGCGGTTACCGGTGACCCTCTGTAACTCACCGTCATTTGCGCCAGCATTGATTTATCACATTTGTGGTTTCTGTGTTCGGGCACCAGCTGTGCCGATCATCGGTTATCTGCGGTCTACAGCCTTGTCCCATCCTGTCAGAAATGGGGAGTACGTACTGCTATGCTGAGTGCATTTAAACTGGAAGAAAATCGTCTGAGCCGTATGGAAATGGAGAGCGGTAATACGTCTCTTGCACCGTCGGTCTGGATCGACCTGATTGAACCTGATGAACAGGAACGTCATTACGTTCAGGAAGAGCTGGGACAGAGCCTGGCTACCCGTCCTGAACTGGAAGATATTGAAGCCTCCGCGCGTTTTTTTGAAGACGAAGATGGCCTGCATATTCACTCATTCTTCTTTTTTGAAGATGCCGATGATCATGCGGGAAATGCGACAGTGGCCTTTACTATTCGTAATGACCGTCTGTTTACCCTGCGTGAGCGTGAGTTACCGGCATTCCGCCTCTATCGTATGCGTGCGCGTAATCAGACCCTGATTGACGGTAATGCGTTTGAACTGCTGCTGGACCTGTTTGAGACCAAAATCGAGCAACTGGCGGATGAAATTGAGAATATTTATACCGCACTGGAAAAGTTAAGCCGGGTCATTATGGAAGGTCAGCAGGGTGAAGAGTACGACGCTGCACTTTCACGACTGGCTGAACTGGAAGATATTGGCTGGAAGGTCCGCTTATGTCTTATGGATACCCAGCGGGCACTGAACTTCCTGGTGCGTAAAGCCCGCCTGCCGGCCAATCAGCTGGAACAGGCCCGTGAAATTCTGCGTGATATCGATTCACTGTTACCTCATAACGAATCTCTGTTCCAGAAAGTCAACTTTCTGATGCAGGCTGCGATGGGCTTTATCAGTATCGAGCAGAACCGTATTATCAAGATCTTCTCGGTCGTTTCGGTGGTGTTCCTGCCTCCGACACTGGTTGCGTCAAGCTATGGGATGAACTTTGAGTTTATGCCGGAACTTAAATGGACATTCGGGTATCCGGGCGCTGTGTTACTGATGATCCTGGCGGCACTGGCCCCTTATCTTTACTTTAAACGTCGTAACTGGCTGTAAGCCGGCCAGCGAAACAGGCAGCCCCGGGCTGCCTGTTTACCTTTCTGTGGGTTAACCGCGATAAGTCAGGTAATGCTGCATTTCTTCCGCGGGAACCATTCCGCCGCCGGTCCCCCAAATCAGATGTGTCGCATTCTGTAACGGGAGATCCGCAAATGCTTCGATGATCCGCGCAACGCCCGGAGCGCCTGCCAGCGCGGAAGGCTCCAGTTGCAGATTTTCCGTGGCATCCAGCGATTGTAATAATCCGAACAATTCATTATCCGGCACGGTGTAGCAGCCGTCGATCATCCTTGCCATGGAGCGCCCCACAAAACCGGAAGGACGACCGACCGCCAGCCCGTCAGCCGCCGTGCGGTTACTGATACCGAAGTCTGCTACGGATAAGGCTTCATGCAGCCCGGTATAGAGCCCCATCAGCATACAGGGGGCCTCTGTCGGTTCGGCAAAAAAGCAATGCACATGGTCGCCGAAAGCCAGTTTCAGACCGAATGCTATCCCGCCCGGCCCTCCGCCGACCCCGCAGGGCAGATAGACGCATAACGGATGCTCAGCATCGACAGGAATATTTTTCTCCGCCAGCTGTACTTTGAGCCTCTCACCGGCAACGGCGTACCCCAGAAACAGGTTTCGGGAGTTTTCATCATCGATGAAGTAACAATGTTCATCGTGTTCTGCCTGCTGCCGTCCCTGTTCAACCGCCTGACCATAGTCACCTTCATACTCAATGACGTTAACGCCGTGACTACGCAGTTTATCTTTCTTCCATTGCCGTGCATCGGCAGACATATGCACGGTGGTTTCGAAGCCCAGTCCCGAGGCTGCAATACCGATAGATAAGCCCAGGTTGCCGGTACTGCCCACGGCGATCCGGTGACGGCGAAACAGGTCACGGCAGGTATCGCTGGCGAGGATACGATAATCATCGGTCAGTGATAATACGCGGTGGCGGAGAGCCAGTTGTTCGGCATGGAACAACACTTCATAAATTCCGCCTCTGGCTTTTACTGACCCGGAGATCGGTAAATGGCTGTCTTTCTTCAGCCATAAACGCGGCTGCCAGGGCAATGAATAACGCTCTGCCAGTGCTGCAGAAAATGCAGGAACTTCCTGTAATTCCGATTCAATGATCCCCCGGGTGGCGGCCACTTCAGGGAAGAGTTCAGCCAGAAGGGGGGCAAAGCGCTGCAGACGTGTACTGGCCTCACTGACATCGGTCGCGGTCAGGCTGATATCGCTTAGTGCCTCGCTGAACGGTACAAGCTCCGGGTTACGCCAGCACACCGGCACGGTAGCCAGTAAGGAGGACATCAGCGGATAGTCGTGCTGCCACGTGTCGATACTTTTTCCATAAACAATCATCGGTCTTTTTATCTCCTGAAAACCGGGCATCAGACGGCTGACGCCCCTTCCATGGCCGTGCTGTGCTCAGTGGCGGAAAACGGCGGATGGGTGACCGGTGTCCACAGGTCGACCTGGCCTGATTTCAGCGCCTGCATGTCAGGGAGAGGCCGGCGCAGATCCTCTGTGGTTTCACAATACGCTTCCAGTGCGCTGGCAGCCAGCATCAGCTCCAGGTCACCCCGGAATTTACCGATCACCTGCATGCCGAAAGGCATATTTTTATGGTCCACACCCATCGGCATCGACAGTGCCGGGTTTGTTGCTAAGGTAACGACATAGGTCAGTGCCAGCCAGCGGTAGTAATTATCCAGAGGGACACCGTTGACTGATTCCAGGTACGGTTGCTGCCAGGGAAAAGCTGACACTGGTGTGACCGGAGAGAGGATCAGATCATATTTCTCAAACTGTGTCTGAAAATGGCGGAAAATTCGGGTCTGTTCCGCATTCCCCCGGACGCAATCTTTTAAAGACATTTTTGCGCCCAGTTCGTAGTTCGCCCGGGGATTAGGCCCCAGAGAATCAGGATCTTTTTCATAAGCGGACTGCAGGCTGGCGACGAAGGCTTCGGCACGCAGAACGTCGAAACAGGCATGTCCGTTTTCCATGCGGAATTCCGCTTCTTCACAACTGGCGAACAGGCCTTTCAGGCGGCTGATTTTCTGACGAAAGACCTGGCGGATCGAATTATCAACGTCGCAGATCCCGAAGTCTTCGGTATAGCCGACCCGTAATCCGGACAGGGCCGTCGGGGACATATCGGTGATATTTTGCGGCATGGTGAAGGGATAACTGAGCGGGTCGTTGGAAGCCAGCCCGGCAGTGGCGGCCAGTTGCAGCCAGGTATCCGCTACATTTCTGCCCATCGGACCGACCACGGAAATAGGCGTCCATCCCAGCAATTTGCGCTCACTGGGCACCAGGCCGGGTGACGGACGCAGACCCACGATACCGCATTTGGCCGCCGGAATACGTAATGAACCTCCGGTGTCTGAACCACTGCACAGAGGCACCATGCTGGCTGCCAGGGCGGCGGCGGATCCCCCGGAAGAGCCTCCGGCATTCAGTTCCGGATTGAAGGGGTTACCGGTCGCTCCCCAGACCGCATTTCGGGTATTGGCACCGGCGCCCATTTCCGGGACATTCGTTTTCCCGACCACAATGGCTCCGGCCTGGCGTAAACGGTGAACCAGCTCATTATCTTTGGCAGGAACATTCGCCCGATACAGCGGAGATCCGTAGGTAGTCAGTAACCCTTCCGTTTCTTCCAGGTCTTTAATCCCGATGGGTAACCCGCGTAAAATCCCGCCCGGCTCACCCCGTAAAATCGCTTGTTCGGCGAGGTGCGCTTCTTTTCTTGCCCGTTCAAAGGACGTTGCACAAAACGCGTTAATTTTCGGGTTCAGTTCTCCGATACGTGTAATACAGGACTCAAGGACTTCGCAGGGCGAGACCTCACGCGTTTCAATCAGTTGCTTCAGTTCTGTTGCAGTTAAATCGGCTAACTCGTCAGGATAAGACATGGCCGGGTTCTCCTGTGTCAGGGATGTCAGTCAGCTATCGCTCCGGCATAAGGCGGGATAGCGGCGTAGAATGTCAGGTCATCTCAAGGGAGGGACAATGGCCTCACGGATGTAATCAATAAACTGTTCTGTGACCGGGGAGACGTGCCGGCTCGCCAGGGCCTGAATTTCGATAGAGCGGTCATTTTCTTTCAGTTCCGGCACATTCAGGGCGATGAGCTTACCGGCACTGAGATGATGCCGGACAAATAACTCGCCTCCGAAGGTGACCGCGGACCCGGTCACAGCAAACTGTGCCAGGGTATCCAGGTTATCGGAGTCCAGCACGCTGTGGTAACTCAGCCCCTGGCGGCTGCAGTAAATATCCAGCAGCTGGCGCAAGGTAGTATTGATCCCCGGGAGCGCCAGAGGGAATTCCGCCAGGTCGCGTAACGTCACTTCAGGGCGCTGTGCTAATGTGTGAACGGGGGAGACCAGCGCAAGCAGCGGTGCCGGCTGACTGTAGAGGACTTTGATGTCCCGGGTGGCTCCCAGGCTGAAACTGAAGCCGATATCTGCTTCTCCTTCACGTACCCTGCGGGTGACTTCACGTGCCGGGGCGACCTGTAACTGAAATGTACAGTCCGGCCGGCGCTCCCGGAAACCGGCGATCCCCGCGGGCATAAAATGTGAGGCAAAACCGTGGGTACAGGCAATTTTGATTTTTGATTCTGATACCTGGCGGAGTGACTGGATCTCATTGGTGACCTGTACCGCATCCAGTAACGTCCGGCGGGCATAAGCGGCCAGTAATTCTCCGGCCGGTGTGAGGGTGACGCCCCGCGCCTGTCGTTCAAATAATGCGGTTTCCAGTGCATTCTCCAGCCGCCTGATCTGCCGGCTGACGGCAGAGGGAACCACATGCATCCGCGTGGCAGCTTCGCTGATGGAACCGCAGTTAACAACCTGCATAAAGTACAGAACGGCGGTTTCGCTGAGAATTCGGGCATTCATGAGTGAAACATCTCCTGGCTGACATCACTGCAGTGTAGCGGAACTCTTATCGGTATCGGCAAATAATCGTTCCGCTATCAGTCACTCAGGCCTTACGGGCCTGCGTCAGCGGAATGTCACGACTTTTCGTGGCACTGAATGTCAGGCTGATCAGTACCGCCACCGCAATGGAGGCCAGCAGGAAAAGGAACGCCGACGGGTAGCTGTGGGTTACGGAAATAATCAACCCGATAGCCAGCGGTGAAACAAATCCGGCGGCCTGCCCGCCAAAGTTAATGATGCCGATACCGGTGCCGACCAGCCGCTGTGCCAGTATTTTTGCCGGCAGAGCAAAAGCCACGGAGAAGACAAACGATTTAAAGAAATAAGCAATGGTCTGATACACCATGACTTCTGTGGTGGTATGCGCCTGATACATACCGTAAACAAAGACACCAGTCAGCAGACAGCTCAGGATCAGCATCACTTTTTCTTTCCCCTCAAACCAGCGGGTCATGACCCAGCCGCCGAGTGCGGAGGCGATACTGGCCGCGATAAAAGGCAGAGGGAGTAAAAAGCCGACGGTTTTTAAGTCCAGACCACGGGCTTTCATCAGGTAGATGGGCATCCAGGCATCCAGGCCTTTATTGACCATACTCAGACAGAACCAGATCAGCATGATTTTCCACAGAAACGGCATACGCATTAGTTCGGCGACACCTTCCCGGGTAATTTTTGGCCGCTTCTCTGTGCTGTCACCACCGGTACGGGGGATAAGCAATCCGTAGAACAACGCAAAAACAATCCCGGCAATACCGATACTGAAAAAGGCATCCCGCCAGCCTAACCCGAGGATTAACGGTGCAATGATCAGCGGGGCAACAAAGCTGCCGACATAGTTAGAGGAAATCAGCAGGCCGGTCATTTTCGGACGGGCTTTACGCGGGTACAACTCGGCAATCCCTTTCATGGCAGAGGACGGATACCCGCCTTCACCCAGGCCAAACAGAAAGCGGATCACCAGCAGCGATGTCAGTGACCAGGCAAAACCGGTGAGCACCGTAAACAGGGACCAAAGGCCGATGGAAATAATAATGACGAACTTACTGCCAAACCGGTCAGATAACCATCCGCCCGGAATTTGCATTAGGGTGTACCCGAGGTAAAACACACTAAGTACGATACCCAGTTCCGCCGGCCCCATATGAAAGTCTTTACCGATATGGACCAGTGAAAGGGATATTGCACTACGGTCAACATAGGAAATCATAAATCCGAGGTAAAGCAGGATAAAAGCAAACGTCGGTTGATTGAGCATTTTTCCGGTCTTCATCAGTCTTTCCCCAGTGGTGAACACAGTTGATTCAGGCATATTCTGTTGCATGCCGGAGAGCAACAAGTGATTAATTCTGACCACTGGGGTGACGGAAAATCATAGCACCAGCCTTGTGCGGACGCGCCTTCGAAGGGCAGTCTGCAGGCCGGAAGAACCGTTAGTGATGACCCTCCATGGTGCATCGCGGGAGCCATTCAGACAGCCGCAGGCCACGCCGGAGGAAAGCAGAGTTTTTTCTTATGGGGACGGAAAACGCAGAAGTCGCAGGCGGTAAGGCCGCCGTCAGCAGACGGCCCGACCGGCGGGTGGTTAATACTGGGAGTCGACAATCACCTCTTCACCGAGGTCCCCGGCTTCAGGCAGGGGCTGATACGAAGAGTTGGCGGCACGTAATACGCGGATACCCCGGGCCCCGGCGTCGCGGGCTGCGGTGATGTCACTGTCGGCATCTCCGTAGAAAATCCGGATATTTTTTTGTTTAATCCAGCTCACTTTCGTGTTCTGTCCCGCCCGGAAGCCACTGAAGATAACCTTATTCATGGCACTGTCAGGAATACTAAAGTCCTGCTGGATGGTCCGGCTGACGGTCTCGGTTTTGGTCGGAGTACGGGCCGTAATAAAGTAAATATGATCCCCGCGCTTCAGGTGCATGGCGATCAGTTGCCTGGCGACCTGCTTCGGAATACTGAAGTCATCCCAGCCATTATTCATTTTCTGCCAGAACTGCGGATTGTTCAGGTAAGCATCACTGCCCGGAGAAAACATCTGCTGTCCGCGATAAAAGCCGGGAGTAGAGTAGAGCAGGGTATCATCAATATCGAAACCGACGGCTATCGGTGGTTGTCCGCTCAGACTGTTTTCTATCTGTGCGACAGACACCCAATGAACGGGTTGCTGGTGTGCCAGTTGAGCAACATTTACGCCCTGATAAAGCGCGGGGGCGGGGGCTTCTGTCGCCTGCGCGAAGGGACCTGTGATGGCCAGAGAAAAAACACCCAGCGCCAGCAAACGTTTAGCAGTATTCATAAACAGAAATCCTGATATTGTTAAATTCATCAATAAGATGGATATCTCTGATACCATTTTAACCGGCGGACTGTAAAATATTTTTTCCTGATTTTATGACGGGGCTCTTAAGCAAAGTATCAGCGTTAGCCAATCAGATAAGAGACTGTCGCGGTCGCAATATATTCCTGATCCTGATTATGTAACTCAGCCCGGCTGACGGCCACCTTATTGCCGGCATGCAGCAGTTGTGCGGTCGCGGTAAAGATGTCGCCCCGGCCCGGACGCAGGTAATCGACGCGTAAATCGATCGCCCCCATTCTTGACAGACGTTGCCTGAGTTCCTCTTCGCTTATCATGTCCTGTCGGGTCAGTGCATAGTTGACACATACCAGGCCTGCGGCGACGTCCAGTACAGACGCAATGACTCCGCCATGCACTATTTTTTGCAGAGTATTGCCGGTCAGTGACGATCTATTGGGTAACACCAGGGTAGCCTGTTGTTCGTCCAGGTGCTGAAGTTTCAGTCCCAGCGCCTGATTAAAAGGCATACTGTTGACGAAAATGTCACTCACCAGCAGACGTGCCTGGTGCTGAGTCAGATAACGAAGAGTCATGTTTTACCTGTGGCTGAAAATTCATCTGAGCAGTTTTGCATTAATTCACATATTATGCTGTTCCCGTACACCTTTCCAGGTGAAGATTTGTGGCCATTTTTGCGGTTTTTTTATCTGTGATAGCGCCATTTTTGTTGTTTTTTGACCGTAGGGTGAAGTGTATGCGTTTATTTTCTGTCTGGGCCGCGGTTGCCCTGTTATGTCCTGTGCTGGCACAGGCCGATGAAGCGACAATCCAGGATGTTCATGACAGTTCGGCGGTACGCGGCAGTATCATCGCGAATCTGCTCGAAAAGCATGACAATGCCTTTTTACTGTATCCGTATGAGAGCAATTATGTGATCTATACCGATACCAGTAATATGAATACCTCTGCCATATCCAGCTACAGCTGGGCAGATAAAGCAAAAAAAGATGAATTAAAATTCCAGCTTAGCCTGGCGTTCCCTATCTGGCGTGGGATTGCCGGCGACAACTCCGTACTGGCGATGTCTTATACGCAACGCTCCTGGTGGCAGATCTCGAACGCCCGGGAATCATCCCCCTTCCGTGAAACGAACTATGAACCGCAACTCTTTGTGGGATGGGCGACGGACTATCAGTTAGGGGGGTGGACATTGCGCGATGTGGAGACGGGCTTCAACCACCAGTCTAACGGCCGCAGTGACCCGACGTCCCGAAGCTGGAACCGGGTATATGCCCGTTTGATGGCAAAAAATGGTAATATGATTGCCGAGATTAAGCCCTGGTACCGTATCCCGGAAAGTGTGAACAGTGACGACAATCCGGATATTACTAAATATATGGGCTATTACCGCGCAAAACTGGGGTATATGCTGGGCGACAGTATCTTCAGTATTGAGGGTACCTATAACTGGAATTCCGGCTACGGTGGTGCATTGTTCGGCTGGAGTTACCCGCTGACCAGCCATGTGCGTTTTTATACCCAGGTGTTCAGTGGTTATGGGGAATCCCTGATTGATTACAATTACCGTCAGACCCGGGTGGGTATCGGCTTCACGTTAAACGATTTATTCTGATTAATGAGTGCAGGACATTTGTGACAACATCGGCAGTCATTCCGGCGCAGGAACAGGCACAGCAAGTCCTGCGGGATATCTTTGGTTACCAGCAATTCCGTCCGGGGCAGGAAGCGATTATCCATGCGGCGCTCGCCGGGCGGGATTGCCTGGTGATCATGCCCACTGGGGGTGGGAAATCCCTCTGTTATCAGGTCCCCGCGCTGGTCAGCGAAGGTCTGACTCTGGTGGTCTCGCCGCTGATATCACTGATGAAAGATCAGGTCGACCAGTTACTGGCCAACGGGGTAATGGCGGCCAGCCTGAACTCATCCCAGACCCGGGAAGAACAGCAGCAGATTTATGCTGACTGCCGGCAGGGGCGGATAAAGCTGCTCTATGTCGCGCCGGAACGACTGATGATGGAAAGCTTTCTTGATGCGATGTCACAGTGGCAACCGGCGATGCTGGCGGTCGATGAGGCGCACTGTATCTCCCAGTGGGGGCATGACTTCCGTCCGGAGTATGGTGCGATCGGCGGTCTGCGTCAGCGTTTTCCCGGCCTGCGGATCATGGCCTTAACGGCCACGGCAGACAACGCCACCCGCCATGATATTCTCCGGCAATTACAGCTTGATGATCCGCTGGTACAGATCAGCAGTTTTGATCGTCCGAATATCCGCTATACCCTGCTGGAAAAATATAAACCTACCGAGCAGTTGCTGCGCTATGTGCAGGAGCAACGCGGAAAAAGTGGCATCATCTACTGTAACAGTCGTGCGAAGGTTGAGGACACCGCTGCCCGTTTGCAAAGTCGCGGGATCAGCGCCGGTGCCTATCATGCGGGACTTGAACCCCGGCAACGGGCGCATATTCAGGAAGCCTTTCAGCGTGATGACCTGCAGGTTGTGGTCGCGACGGTCGCGTTCGGGATGGGGATCAATAAACCGAATGTCCGGTTTGTGGTGCATTTTGATATCCCGCGGAATATCGAATCCTATTATCAGGAAACCGGGCGTGCCGGCAGGGACGGGTTGCCGGCAGAAGCGATGATGCTCTATGACCCGGCGGATATGGCCTGGTTACGGCGTTGTCTGGATGAAAAGCCTCCCGGGGCGATGCAGGATATCGAAAGGCATAAACTTAATGCCATGGGCGCATTTGCCGAAGCACAAACCTGCCGTCGTCTGGTGCTGCTTAACTATTTTGATGAAGGACGGCAGCAGCCCTGCAATAACTGCGATATCTGCCTGGATCCTCCGCGCCGGTATGACGGGCTGGTGGATGCTCAGAAAGCGCTATCGGCTATTTATCGTGCCGGACAACGTTTCGGGATGGGCTATATCGTTGAAGTGATCCGCGGAGCGGCAAACCAGCGTATTAAAGAGCAGGGGCATGACAAACTGCCGGTGTATGGCATTGGTCGTGAACACTCCCATGAGCACTGGGTGAGTGTATTACGCCAATTGATCCATCTGGGTCTGGTGACCCAGAATATCAGCCAGCATTCGGCCCTGCAGCTGACCGAAGCTGCCCGGCCGGTATTACGGGGTGAGGCTGCGCTTATGCTGGCCGTACCGCGCATGATGGTGGCTAAACCGAGACCAGGCACGAGCCGGGTCCCGGGCGGAAATTACGATCGCAAGTTGTTTGCCAAACTCAGGAAATTGCGCAAAACCATCGCCGATGAAGAGAGCGTTCCTCCGTATGTGGTGTTCAACGACGCGACGCTGATTGAAATGACCGAGTTACTGCCGGTGACGTCCTCAGAAATGCTGAGTGTGAACGGTATCGGGCAACGTAAACTTGAACGCTTTGGCCGGCCGTTTATGCAGATGATTAAACAGCATCTCAGCGAACATTAATTTTTTTACCTATCTACTATTTCAGGAGTGACCGGCATGCTGATGTCGTTTCTTACCCTGGCGGTGGTGCAATTACTTGCGCTGATGAGCCCGGGGCCGGATTTCTTTTTTATTTCCCGGGCCGCGGTGACCCGTTCTCACCGGGAGGCCCTGATGGGGGTACTGGGCGTGACAATGGGGGTGGCTATCTGGGCAGCGGTTGCCTTACTGGGCTTAAATCTGTTGCTGGAAAAGATGGCCTGGCTGCACAAACTGATTATGGCTGGCGGCGGTTTATACCTGATCTGGATGGGCTGGCAGCTCTTACGCTCCGCACGACGTCAGCATAAGCAACCGGCCTCAGACGTTCCGGCTGAGCCACCGGTCGCGGCACGGCAGGGGAAAACCTTCCTGCGCGGGTTACTGACTAATCTGTCTAACCCGAAAGTGGTTATCTATTTCGGGAGCGTCTTTTCACTGTTTGTCGGTGAGGATGCCAGTGCATTACAACGGGGGGGAATTTATGCCCTGATCCTGCTGGAAACGCTGGGCTGGTTTTTACTGGTGGCGACGGTGTTTGCTTTACCGTGGATGCGCCGTAAATATCAACAGATGGGAAAATGGCTGGATGGTGTAGGTGGCGTACTGTTCACCGCATTCGGCCTGCACCTGATACTGACCCGTTAACTGTTCCGGGCCTGCTTCACCGGCAGGCCCGGTCATACACTCAGATACCGCGCCGGGCGGATGCCAGAACGACCCCGATAGCAATAAAAATACTGCCAAAGATACGGTTAAGTAACTGCATCTGGCGGGGACCTTTGATCCAGCGGGCAATCCGCGTCGCCAGCAGGGCATACCCCTGCATCACCAGAATATCGACCGTAATGGTGGTTACGCCCAGCACCAGGTACTGAAGGATCAGTGGCTGGTGCGGTAAAATAAACTGTGGAAACAGGGCCGCCAGGAAAATAATACTTTTAGGATTTGTCAGGTTTACCAGCAGAGCGCGTTTGTACACTTTGCCTTTGGACGTGACTTTCGCCACCGCATTCAGATCAATCGCCCCTTTGGTTCTCCACTGCTGGATCCCGAGCCAGATAAGATAAGCGGCACCGGCCCATTTAAGGATCGCAAACGCCAGCGTGGAGTGTGAAAACAGTGCCCCCAGCCCGACCCCGACCAGGATAATGTGAACAGCCAGCCCGCTCTGTAGTCCGGCAATCGCAATCTGTGTTTTTTTGTAGCCGTGGCTTATCCCGGTACTCATGGTGTTGATGGCACCGGACCCCGGGGAAAGGCTCAGCAGGGTAGTGGTCAACAGGTAAGTGATCCACCATTCAAGGGTCATTGATATCGCTCCATTCATCAGCAGAAGATCGTTAGAATACGTTATAATCTCAGGCGACGATACCGTCATTGAGTTGTTTGAAAGTGATGTGAAAACGCCGAAGGAAGAGTCATGAAACAGCATACGCAACGCTGGTTGCACCGTGAAAAAGAGTTTTCGGCGTTTGTAAACGGCCCCTTACTCCATTTCTGGCGTCGTCGTCAGGAAAAATCCTTCCGGGGTAAGGATTCACTGAATATACGTTATGTCAGTTTTACGTCACCGAACCACCGGCGGGCGGTTCTTATTGCCCCGGGACGAATCGAAAGTTACATCAAATATCCTGAAGTTGCCTATGATCTCTTTCAGTGTGGCTATGATGTTTTCATTATCGACCACCGCGGGCAGGGCCTTTCCGACAGAATGCTGGAAGATCCGCATCCCGGCCACGTAGAGAATTTTTCAGATTATGTGGACGATTTAGAAACGCTCTGTGAAACAGAGCTTTCCGGTAGTCATTATCAGCAAAAGTTTGCGCTGGCACATTCCATGGGGGGCGCTATTCTGACATTGTTACTGCGCCGGCAGCCTGAGCTGTTTGATGCTGTCGCCTTAGTGGCACCAATGTTTGGTATTGTCCTGCCGATGCCGGAGTGGATGGCAGAACGTATCCTTAACTGGACAGAGACCCGGGCGGGATTACGGGAAGGCTTTGCCCTGGGAACCGGCCGCTGGCATGCCGCGCCGTTTGCAGTGAATACACTGACGCACAGCCGTGTTCGCTACCAGCGTAATTTACGGTTTTATGCCGATCTCCCGGCGTTGCAGGTGGGCGGGCCTACGGCTCACTGGGTAAGAGAAAGTATCAATGCCGGTCGTGAAATCCTGCGCGATGCGGCCCTGATCACGACGCCAATGCTTATACTGCAGGCAGAAGAGGACCTGGTGGTAGAAAACCAGGCGCAGAATGACTTCTGTGCAGCCCGACGGCAGGCGGGATCCCCGTGTGAAGGGGACGCTCCGCAAATTATTTCGGGAGCCCGCCATGAAATATTATTTGAAAAAGACGACATGCGCGCCCGGGCTCTTGATTTTGTTGTCCGTTATTTTGACCTTTTCAGGTCATCTGAACACTCAGCTTTCACTCAATTACCTCCGGATATTCCGGCCTGATGCTAAAAAAAGAGGTTTTCATGTATCACATCGTCGCCTCCGACCTGGATGGAACGCTGCTTTCCCCCGATCATTCGCTCTCTGATTACACCCATGAAATTCTTCAAAAACTGACCCGTCAGGGCATAAATTTTGTATTTGCGACCGGAAGGCATCATATCGATGTCGCGCGGATGCGGAATAAACTGGATATTGATGCTTATATGATCACGTCAAACGGGGCGAGGGTTCATGATACCGCAGGCAATCTGATCTTTGCCTATAACCTCGATCAGGATATCGCCCGCGACCTGTATGAGCTGCAATACTCTTCAGAGACGATTCTGACGCAGGTTTACCGTAATGATGAATGGTACCTCAGCCGTGACAGCGAAAAAGAGAGTGCCTATGTGCGGGAATCCGGCTTCAGGTATCAGCTCTATCAGCCGGGGGGGCTCGACACCGACGGGATCAGTAAAGTCTTTTTCACCAGTGATGATCATGAAGCGCTGACTGTGCTTGAACAGGCCATTGCTGCCCGCTGGGGTGACCGCGTCAATGTGAGTTTCTCCTTACCGACCTGTCTGGAGGTGATGGCCGGAGGGGTATCAAAAGGCCATGCGCTGGATGAAGTTGCGCGGCGTCTGGGGATGACTTTACAGGACTGTATCGCTTTCGGCGACGGGATGAACGATAAAGAGATGCTGAGCATGGCGGGTAAAGGCTGCATTATGAGTAATGCCCATCAGCGCCTGATTGATGTCTTACCGGCGCTGGAAATCATCGGTAGTAATGCGGACGATGCCGTGCCGCATTATCTGCAAAAACTCTTTAGCGTGTAAGTCTGGCACTACAGACCTCACCGGCCACTGTAACTCCGGTGAGGTACTGACGGTCCCGTGGTCAGGAATGGCTGAGTTGCTGTTTGTGTTTTTTCTCACTGACCGTTGTCAGTATCAGTAACAGTACGGCGAGTACACAGCCGGCGATCATGACAATAAAACCGCCATCCCAGCCAAAAAAGTCGACGGTATAACCGACGATGGCACTGGCGGCAACAGACCCGCCCAGGTAACCAAATAACCCGGTAAAACCGGCAGCGGTTCCGGCGGCTTTTTTCGGGGTCAGTTCAAGGGCATGCAGACCGATAAGCATGACCGGACCATAGATTAAAAACCCGATAACCACCATACAGGCCATATCGATGGCCGGGTTCCCCGGCGGGTTAAGCCAGTAAACGACGGTGGCCACTGTCACCAGAACCATAAAAAAGACGCCGGTTAATCCGCGATTCCCTCTGAAGACCTTATCAGACATCCAGCCACAGAGCAGAGTGCCCGGAATGCCCGCATATTCATAAAAGAAGTAAGCCCATGAGGACTTATCCAGCGTGAAGTGTTTGACCTCTTTCAGGTAGGTCGGAGACCAGTCCAGAATGCCGTACCGCAGCAGGTAGATAAACACGTTCGCCAGCGCGATAGACCACAGCAATTTATTCGGCAGAATATATTGCATAAAGATCTGTCGGGTGGTCAGTTCGGCTTCATGTGTTTCATTGTAATCCGGCGGATAGTCATTTTTATACACTTCCACCGGCGGCAGACCACAGGATTGCGGGGTATCACGCATCAGTAAAAAGGCGACAATTGCCACCAGGATCGCAGCAATTGCCGGCATATAAAGCGAGGCTTTCCAGTCATTGAACCAGGCCATACCCAGCAGGAAAAGTAACGGCGGCAGACCTCCGCCGACGTTATGCGCGCAATTCCAGACCGAGACAATACTTCCCCTCTCTTTCCTTGACCACCAATGCACCATTGTCCGGCCACAGGGAGGCCAGCCCATTCCCTGAAACCAGCCACAGAGGAACAATAAGATAAACATGATGGCAATTCCGGAGGTCGCCAGGGGAACAAACCCCATGATCAGCATGACGACGGCAGCCAGAATTAACCCGGCAGGGAGAAAAACACGGGGATTAGAGCGGTCAGAGACTGACCCCATAATAAATTTAGAAATACCATAGGCGATGGAGATCCCTGACAGGGCAAACCCGAGGTCACCGCGGGAGAACCCTTGCTCGATCAGATACGGCATGGCCAGAGTAAAATTTTTGCGTACCAGGTAATAGGCGGCATACCCGAAGAATATCCCGAAGAAAATCTGCCAGCGTAAACGGCGGTACAGCGGGTCGGTTTGTTCCGCTGTGACCGCTGGAATATGGGGGGCTGGTTTGAAAAAGCTGAGCATTAAGGGTTCTCCCGCGGTGAAGTTGGCCCGCCTGGTTGTCACGGCCGAGGGTAGCGGGTACGTGTAACAGGCGGAATAAAGCGGGCATACGTTAACTTTTATGGCAAAAATTACGTTGACATGGCGCACAAATGTTAAACATTTATGTCTAAGTGTATTTTTTTATTTCCGTGACAAGGGGGATAGGGTCGCCCGGCGGGGGATCCCGGGCGATCTGATCTGGAAGATTACTTTTCTGCGCTATTTTTCGCAGGGGCCGGAAAGGAGGCATCCCGGACAAAAGGCAGTTGCTCGCAGGCATGCTGACGGGATGAACGGATAAAGGCATCAATCACCGGCTGGCGCTGCTCGCCGTCGCGGACGGCTGCGTATAAACGGCTCCACAGCCCCTCGCCCGGCGTGCGGGTGACGATCAATTGCTGGCGTTCAAAACTCTCAACCACCCAGTGGGGCAGGGCGGCAATGCCCATCCTGGCGGCAACCATCTGGATCAGCAGCAGGGTGTTATCCACGCTTTTCAGCGACGGACTGACCCCGGCCGGTTGCAGAAAATGACGCCAGATATCCATACGCTGACGCTGCACCGGGTAAATTAACAGCGTCTCATCCGCCAGATCTTCCGGGGTAATCACTGCCTTTGCGGCCAGAGGGTGATCCGGCGCCATCACCAGTCTGACTTCAAAGTCGAATAACGGGGAGTAGTGTAATCCGCTGCGGGGCAGGATATCTGAAGTCAGTACAATATCCAGCTCTCCCTGCTGCAGTGCAGGCTGAGGATCAAAGGTCACGCCGGATTTAAAATCCACGACGACCTGAGGCCAGTTGCTGCGAAAGCTATCCAGCGCCGGAGTCAGCCACTGGATACAGCTGTGGCATTCAATAGCGATACGTAAAGTGGCCTGGTGAGGTTCGTGGCATGCCTGTAGTGCCTGCTGAATTTGAGGCAGTACCTGCTCCGCCAGCTGTAACAGGATTTCACCCTGCGGGGTAAAGCGTAGTGGCTGACTTTTACGGACAAATAACCGAAAGCCAAGACGTTGTTCCAGGTCACTGAACTGATGAGACAGTGCTGACTGCGTCTGATGTAATTGTGCTGCGGCACCTGCCAGTGAGCCAGTCGTCCTGAGAGCCTGCAATGTTTTCAGGTGCTTAATCTCGATCATGAGATACCTTCATGTGAAGTTGAATAATTTGCGCTTGTGGATATTACAGTACCTGCTGATTATAGATGTGTAAACATCTGGACGGCTAAACATCTGAAAAACATTCTCAGAGCTCCGAATGTACTGGCAGGCAACACTTTTCTGCCTTGCCGGAAACGCCAGGATTGAGACAGATGTCCCTAAAAGCCTTTAACTGACAGGAATTGAATACCATGACGATTCAGAACCACACTCTCGGATTTCCACGCGTCGGACTGCAGCGCGAACTGAAAAAAGCGCAGGAAAGTTACTGGGCGGGTAAATCCAGCCAGCAGGACTTACTGGAAACCGGCCGTGAACTGCGTGCCCGCCACTGGCAGCAGCAGAAAGACGCCGGTGTTGATATTGTTCCTGTCGGTGACTTTGCATGGTATGACCATGTGCTGACCACCAGCCTGCTGCTGGGTAACGTGCCTGCACGTCACCGTAATGCAGACGGTTCTGTCGATCTGGATACCTTATTCCGCATTGGTCGTGGCCGTGCACCGACCGGTGAACCTGCTGCTGCTGCGGAAATGACAAAATGGTTTAACACCAACTATCACTACATGGTGCCGGAATTCACCAAAGGTCAGTCATTCAAACTGGCATGGACGCAGCTGCTGGACGAAGTTGATGAAGCACAGGCGCTGGGTCATAACGTTAAACCGGTACTGCTGGGCCCTGTGACCTACCTGTGGCTGGGTAAAGTCAAAGGTGAGCAGTTTGACCGTTTATCTCTGCTGAACGACATCCTGCCTGTCTATAAGCAGGTGCTGGCTGAGCTTGCAAAACGTGGCGTTGAGTGGGTACAGATTGATGAACCTGCACTGTCACTGGAACTGCCTGCAGAATGGCTGGCAGCCTTCAAACCGGCTTACGATGCGCTGCAGGGACAAACCAAACTGCTGCTAACCACCTATTTTGACAGCATCGGCCAGAACCTGTCTGTTATCCGCGAGCTGGCAGTTCAGGGCCTGCATGTTGACCTGGTTCACGGTCGTGACGATATCCAGGCACTGAATGCACAATTACCGGAAGCGTGGTTACTGTCTGTCGGTGTGATTAACGGACGTAATGTCTGGCGTGCTGACCTGAGCCGCTGGTTTGAACGTCTGCAGCCTCTGGTTGCACAGCGCAAAAATCTGTGGATTGGTACATCCTGTTCACTGCTGCACAGCCCGATTGACCTGAGCACCGAAACCCGTCTGGATGAGGAAGTGAAAAGCTGGTTCTCATTCGCCCTGCAAAAATGTGGTGAGCTGTCGCTGCTGAGCACTGCGCTGAATAACAACGATCCGGCTTCGCTGGAAAGCTGGAGCGCGCCGATCCGTGCCCGTGAAAACTCTTCACGTGTCCATAACAGCGCGGTGGGTAATCGTCTGAAGTCGATTACCGCGAAAGACAGCCTGCGTCAGCACGACTATCAAACCCGTGCGAAAGCACAGCGTGAACGTTTCAATCTGCCGGCATGGCCAACCACTACTATCGGTTCATTCCCTCAGACGACTGAGATCCGTGGTCTGCGTCTGGACTTTAAACAGGGTCGCCTGGACGGTAACAATTACCGCACCGGTATCGCCGAACATATCAAACAGGCGGTTGTTGAACAGGAACGTCTGGGTCTGGATGTTCTGGTTCACGGTGAAGCCGAACGTAACGACATGGTGGAATATTTCGGTGAGCACCTGGACGGTTTCGTCTTTACTCAGAACGGCTGGGTACAGAGCTACGGTTCACGTTGTGTGAAACCGCCGGTCATCATCGGTGATATCAGCCGTCCGGAAGCTATCACTGTAGAGTGGGCTAAATATGCACAGTCGCTGACCGATAAGCCAGTGAAAGGCATGCTGACAGGCCCTGTGACTATCCTGTGCTGGTCATTCCCGCGTGAAGATGTAAGCCGTGAAGTGATTGCTAAGCAGATTGCATTAGCCTTACGCGACGAAGTGGAAGATCTGGAAAAAGCCGGTATCGGTATCATCCAGATTGATGAACCGGCACTGCGTGAAGGTCTGCCTCTGCATCAGTCTGACTGGGCGGCGTATCTTGAGTGGGCTGTTGATGCCTTCCGTCTGAATGCTGCGGTAGCGCAGGATGATACTCAGATCCACACTCACATGTGTTACTGCGAGTTCAACGACATCATGGATTCGATTGCAGCCCTGGATGCGGACGTTATCACGATTGAAACGTCACGTTCAGATATGGAACTGCTGGAGTCCTTCAAAGAGTTCGAATATCCGAATGAAATCGGTCCGGGTGTTTACGATATTCACTCACCGAACGTCCCTGATGTGGCGTACATGGAGAACCTGTTACGCAAAGCAGCACAACGTGTTCCGGTAGAACGTCTGTGGGTTAACCCGGACTGTGGTCTGAAAACCCGTGGCTGGCCTGAAACCCGTCAGGCACTGGCTAACATGGTTGAAGCAGCGAAAAATCTGCGTGGCGAATCTGCCTGAGTAAAGAAGTTATAATCTGGTGTTGAACGTTTTGGGGCACAGTTTCTGTGCCCCTTTTTTTGTCCGTAAAACGGCAGGTTATTCCGGAGACCTGCCGATGAACAGGGGACGGTAACCCGGTATGGCGTTCCCGGTCGGGCAGGGATCAGCCATTCCGGGCACAGAAACTGTGCCCGTCGGGAAGCGTAAACCACCAGTGAGGGGAACCTCAGTCGGGGATAGCAGGTCTGTCAGCGACCTTTCTTTTTTCGTCCCGGCTGCGTAAAACGTTTACGGGACGCGGTATTCCCGGCTGTTTTTGCGGCACCGGGCCCGGCAGTTGCGGGTCTTTTGACGGTACCTGCTGCGCCGGTCGCCGGTTTTTTTGCCGGCGTGGCTTTAGATTTACTTCGGTTTTTCTGCTCGACCGGAGCCAGAGAAGACGAGTTTTCAAGCAGCCTGAATAAGTCCACCAGCTCATCATCGGTCAGGTCACGCCATTCCCCCTGCGGCAGCCCTTTCAGGCTGACGTTCATAATCCGGGTACGTTCGAGTTTGGTGACCTCATAGCCAAAATGCTTACACATCCTGCGGATCTGACGATTCAGCCCTTGTACCAGGGTGATGCGAAATACCATCGGGGCTTCTCTGGTGACTTTACACTTCTTCGTCACGGTACCCAGCATGGGTACGCCGGCCGCCATGCCGCGAATAAATTCGTCGGTCACGGGCTTATTTACCGTCACCACATACTCTTTTTCGTGATCGTTACCGGCCCGTAAGATCTTATTCACCAGGTCGCCGTGGTTGGTCAGAAAAATCAGCCCCTGAGAGTCTTTATCCAGACGACCTATCGGGAAGACACGTTTACTGTGGTTGACGAAATCAACAATATTATCTTTTTCGTTTTCTTCCGTTGTACTGATGATCCCTACCGGCTTATTCAGCGCAATCAGGACCAGGTCTTCTTCATCACGGGGTTCGATCAACTGACCATTCACTTTGACCACATCGCCGGCATATACCTGTGCACCCACAGCGGCACGTTTACCGTTAATAAAAACATTTCCCTGTTCAATATAGCGGTCGGCGTCGCGGCGTGAGCAAATACCGCTCTCGCTGATATATTTATTCAGGCGAATGGATGAGTTGGACAGCATGAATTCTCCGAAAAAAAGCGGACTATACCTTAGCCTGCCGGTGCTTAAAACAGGAGATCGCATACGAAAGAGGGATCACCCGCCTGTCTGACTGCGACAGGCTACCGTCAGGCCATAAAAAGTTGTGTGTTCCGGCGTGGCCACACCTCTCAGGCCGGGTTTTTTCTGACCGTTTTTTGCAGTTCTTTTTGTGTGGCGCAAGCCAGAATATTGCCTTTTTTACATCCCTGGCGGGCATACTGCAATGCTTTACGGCTATTCCTGTCCACGCCACGACCGAAACGGTACATATTTGCCAGATAGAGCATGGCATTACCATCTCCGGCCTGTGCGCCTTTTTCATACCAGCGGTGCGCTTCGCGATAACTTTGCGTTACGCCATAGCCATTTTCGTACAGATGGCCAATGGCCTGCGGAGCTTCGGGAGAGTTCAGGGCCAGGGCTTTTCGGTAGAAGTCCATTGCGCGGGCATCATTGTCACCACCGCGTAACTCATAAATTGAGCCCGCCCGGATACAATCTTCCGCCACTTTTCCCTGTTCACACTGCTGAATGTGCGACTGAAGGATCTTTTCAGACTGACGGTCCTGCAAACTTTCATGCCCGCGGGGCCAGAGCCCTCCGAAAAAGTGCCCCACAGTACTGCACCCGGTCAGATTAAGCGTGATCACTGCAATGCAGAGCGTAAGGGTTTTCTTCATAAAACGTTCCTGTCCATGCCTGTAGAAAGAAGCCCTGTGTTTTTCACAGGGGCAGGGAGCCGTGTCTGATACCTTCTCAGTTTATCCTCTCGCCCGAAAGCATGTATTCAGCGTCTGTCTGAATTTCAGACAATGACTTATCGCAGGCAAATGCCTGAGGGAACACAGACGGCGGGTAGTGCTGTCCGCCGCTCCGGTCACTGGAGAAATGCCGTGATCGTTACCCGTGAAGGGAGACGAGATCCGGCAGATAAGGGTCTTCATGGACGTTTCCGGCGTATGGCCGGGGTGAGCACGCATTGGTTCTGACAACCTATGGTGTTCAGGCTGACATGTCCCCCGGACGTCCATGCCGGAAAATTCCTTTAATACAGCGCTACCGGCCATTATGGCCTGATGACGATACCCTGTATTTTCCGGTTATTTAGCGCGAAAGCACTGCGCATTTTTCCGGTACTGTAGAGGCAGTCCAGCTGCAATGAGTGCAGTTGTGCCAGTGTTTGCTCACGGGTAAATTTCGCCTGGTAAATTTCCTGCTCTACATTCAGCAGGTCGAGAAGCGGTCGGGTCCCTAGCTGTAAGTATTGCTGTTCATACAGATCACGAGTTTTTTCACCTAAGGTTTCCTGCCTTTCCTGGACACTTAATGTCTGATAAAGGTTCAGGGCCTGCTCCTGAGATTCCGTGAGTTTCTGGTCGGCTTCCAGTTGTGCCAGGCGTATACCTGCGCGCGCAGACTCAAGTGTTTGTATCGCAGCATCACGGCTGGCAGTAAGACCTCCCCCCTGATACAACGGCATTTCGAGTTTAACCCAGGCCGAATACTGTGTTTTATTCAGGTCCCGGCTATCTGAATAGTTGTTATTCAGATAGTGTGTCACCTGCGGTTCCAGGGATAACGTCGGTCTCATCTGGGCATTGGCATTATCCAGATCCGCCTGAGCCTGATTTCTTTGTGCATAAGCTGCAAGAACGGAAGGGATTTCCCGGTAATCAATCTTCCGGACATCACAGGCATGAGTCAGCGCAGAGGGCAGGTTATCAGAGACCTGACTCACCGGACCTGTCCCCATATCCGTTGCGAGTGTCGCCAGCCAGCGCTGCAAAGCGGACTGATATTGCATCAGGGTAGCTCTGGCTCCTTCAATACGGGTATTGGTTTGCACTACATCAGATAACGAACTCGCCCCGGCGGTATTACGTTGCTGGATGAGCGTCCCGATATGCTGTAACGCGGAGAGCTGTTGCTGTGCAATGGTGACCAGTTTCTGATAGCCCTGGACCTGAACGACTGCACTGGCCGTATCATGAGCGACCTGATCGACACTGACCATAACATTGGCCTGTTGCTGGGCTAACCCGGCATCAGCGGCTCTCACTGAACTCGACACTTTCCCGAAATCATAAAGCATCTGTGAAACCGACAGCACCAGCGATGGCGAATAGCCTGCATTGACGTAGCTGTTGGAATAACCGTTATTCATTCCCGCGCTGACCTGAGGGTAGTACTTCGACTTTGCCTGATCCACTTTTGCCGCCTGTTGGAACAGTTTTCCGACAGCCTGACCGATAGCCGGGTGCCATTGTTCTGCCTGCTGAACGGCATCATTCATATCCGGGATACCGGATGACGGCGGCGGGAGAGTATTGGTAATTGTATTGCTGAGGTCGGGTAACGATTGTTGATCTTCAAGGGCCTGAGTATTGATATCTCCGGCAGTGGCAACAGTATCTGCCTGAACCTTAAATAAGGTCACCGTTGTTATCAGGAAAAGAGGAGACAGAACTTTTAAAATCAGGTGCTTACTTGATTTCATTGATTTATACCTATTATTAATTAAGCACAGCTTTGTTTGATTCTATTCACAAACTAATAAATTTTCACGATGGAATAAATGGGCGTTTTATTAAAGTAAAATCAGGGCATAAGTACCTTATTATACGCAATATCTTTTCGTTACCAGAGGGTGCCTGCACCTCTGTAATGTTCAGAATATTATCCTTATTACTTAAAAAAAATACGTAATTTTATCCGGCGGTTAGTGCAGAGGTTGCCGGAGCAATTATTTACCCTGAATTCTGTGCGTGCTTTAATTGTTATAATTTTGTTCTATTTGTGATAATTAAACCCCTCATTGCTATAAATTACCTACGTTATACCTATAAAACCATCAATAACAATAGTAAACAGCTATCAATTGGCCAGGTCTTTTATGTTAAGAGTGTTGTATATTATGCCAAGCTTGCCTAATCTATATGTAATTTATCTTAACAATTGCTCAGTGATATCATCCTGCGCGTTATATTCTTTCTGAATAGCGAAGTAATTATATAATTATGAAAAACTTATCTCTTTCAACAGCAGTTGTAATCAACAAAACTGATGGATTATCAAAAAATGTTAATATTGATAATCTGGTGCTGTCAGGATCATCGGTAGTTAAATTGCATATTGATCCTGCAACTGTTAGGTCATTTGAACGACATGGGAATGATTTAACAATTGTAATTAACGACGGACATCGTGTTGTCATTAAGAACTTTTTTGTCCATGAGAATGACTCACACCGTAATGAATTAATTCTTGAAGATGGGGCAGGTGTTTATTGGTGGGGGCAATACACTTCGCCCTGGTCCGCATTTACCTTCACCGAGATTGAATGGCATGATGGTTTGCCTATTTTTGCGGGCCTTGCCGGAGCGGGTTTACTGGGCCTTGCTGCCTTGCTTGCTGGCGGTCATGGACACAATGATCAAAGCAGTAGCAGCGGACATTCCTCAACGCCACTTACAGCCAGTGCAGAGCCGTTATCAACCAATAAAGGTACCGCTGTTGGCGGGAGAATAACGGTTCAGGATCCGGACTCTGCTGCGATTAAATATACGCTGGAAATTAAGCCTTCGCACGGAACCGTTGAACTGCATAACGATGGCAGCTATACCTTCACTCCGGCTTCGGGTTTCTCCGGGCAGGACGCATTCACCGTGTTAGTACGCGATGCTAATGGGGCGACTGTCCCGGTGAAGATTCCGGTCACCGTACATGTCGGTGCGGTTGATGATATGGCTGTTACGAAAGAAAATACCCCGGTGAGCGGTAATGTACTGACCAATGACACGGATAAAGAGAGTGATCCTGTTAAGGTGACGCAGTTTACTGTGGACGGCCACACGGTGAAAGCCGGTGAAACCGCGACGATCAGCGGTGTGGGCACCCTGACCATCAGCAGTGACGGTAAGTACACCTTTACCCCGGTGAACGGTTATACCGGGAAAGTGCCGGCCGCGACCTATACGATCACTGACGGACATACCTCCTCTTCAGC
>NZ_JMPR01000017.1 GCF_000735525.1 Tatumella ptyseos ATCC 33301
TACCCCGCCGGTAGCCACTGATGATATCGCTTATCCGGAGAAAAATACGCCGGTGAGCGGCAATGTGCTGACCAATGACACGGATAAGGACGGCGACCCTCTGGCGGTGACGCAGTTTACTGTCGAGAATCAGACGGCGAAAGCCGGTGCAACCCTGACCCTCAGCGGAGTGGGCACCCTGACGATCAGCAGTGACGGTGCGTATACCTTTACCCCGGTGACCGGCTATACCGGTCCGGTGCCGTCTGCCCGCTATACCATTACCGATGGCCAGGCGACGGCAACAGCAGTTCTGCACTTCACCGATATTACGACGGGGTCAAATACCTCGCCGGTGGCAGAAGATGACCATGCGGTGACGAAAGCGGATACAGCCGTCAGCGGGAATGTACTGGATAATGATTCGGATAAGGACGGCGATACCCTGACGGTGACCGGGTTCTCGGTGGCCGGTCAGACGCTGAAAGCCGGAGAAACGGCCACGCTGGACGGAAAAGGGACCCTGACCATCGGCAGTAACGGTGCCTATACCTTCACACCGCTCACCGGCTATACCGGGCCGGTGCCGTCCGCGACCTATACTATTACCGACGGTCAGGCTACGTCCTCGGCGACGCTGAGCTTCAGTGCGATCAACACCCCGCCGGTGGCGATAGCTGACCATGCAGTGATAGACGGCGATACGCCAGTCAGTGGTAATGTGCTGAGTAATGATACGGATAAAGACGGCGATACTTTGACGGTAACGCAGTTCACCGTGGACGGTCAGACGGTGAAAGCCGGTGAAACCGCGACGATAAGCGGCGTGGGTACCCTGACCATCAGCAGTGACGGCACGTATACTTTCACGCCGGTGGCGGGTTATACGGAGACCGTCCCGACGGTGTCCTATACCATCACCGACGGACAGGCGACGGCATCCGCAACGCTTATCTTCAGTGACACCCGGACCCCGCCGGTAATGGCTGTTGATGATATCGCACACCCTGAAAAAAATAGTCCAGTGACCGGCAATGTGCTGAGTAATGACACGGATAAAAACGGTGGCAGCCTGACGGTCACCCGGTTCACTGTGAACGATCAGACACTGACGGCAGGTGAGAGCGCGACAATCCATGGTGTGGGTGTGCTCACGATCAATGCTAACGGGGATTATACGTTTAGTCCGGAGATTGGGTACGCGGGGCCGGTACCGACCGCGACCTATACGGTCACTAATGGACAAAGCACGACATCGGCAACCCTGAGCTTTACGGATATCATCGATAATCCGCCTGATGCTGTTGATGATCATGCAATAGTACAAAAAAATACCACCCTGAGTGGTAATGCGCTGGGTAACGATAGTGATAAAGATGGTGATGCGTTAACGATAACTGACTTTACAGTTAACCATCAGACGTTTAAGGCTGGTGAGACTGCGACCATCAGCGGTGTAGGCACACTGACTTTTAGCACCAGTGGACAATATATCTTTACGCCGGTAAAAGGCTATGTGGGCCCGGTACCGGCCGCGACTTATACGGTATCAGACGGCCAGCTGACTTCACAGGCGACTGTCTATTTCAGTGACATTAAGAACACTGCGCCGACAGCAGTGGATGACCACGCCACGACAGTGGAAAATACCCCGGTCAGTGGCAATGTACTCAGCAATGACTCTGATCAGGACGGCGATAGCCTGACTGTGACACAGTTTACTGTCGCAGGGCAGACACTGAGCGCCGGGAAGACCGCGACCCTCAGTGGTGTCGGCACCCTGACGATCGGCAGCGACGGTGGTTACACGTTCACCCCCGCGACCGGCTATACCGGACCGGTACCGTCCGTGAACTATACCATCACCGACGGTCAGGCAACGTCCTCGGCAACGCTGAGCTTCAGCGCGATCAACACCCCGCCGGTGGCGAATAATGATACTGCCGTAGCGAAAGAGAACACGGCGGTGAGCGGTAATGTGCTGAGTAACGATACGGATAAGGATGGTGACACCCTGTCGGTGACGCAGTTTACCGTGGACGGTCAGACGCTGAGTGCGGGGCAGACCGCGACTCTCAGTGGTGTGGGCACTCTGACCATCGGCAGTAATGGTGATTACACCTTTACGCCAGTGACCGATTATACCGGCCCGGTGCCGTCAGCCACTTATACCATTACCGACGGACAGGCGACATCCTCGGCGATGCTGAGCTTCAGCGCGATCAACACCCCGCCAGTGGCGGAGAATGATACTGCGGCCCCTGAAAAAAATAGTACAACGACGGGGAATGTACTGACCAATGACAGTGATAAAGATCACGATACGTTAAGTGTCACAACATTTACGGTGAACAACCAGACGCTGAACGCCGGGGAAACCGCCACGATCAGTGGCGTGGGTACTCTGACCATTGACAGTAACGGTGATTACAGCTTTACGCCGGTGACCGGCTATACCGGAGCAGTGCCATCCGCGAAGTATACCATCACTGACGGACAGGCCACGGCCACTGCGACGCTGAGTTTCAATAATATCGTCAATACGCCGCCGTCGCCTCAGGATGACACCATCAGCGTACAGGAAAATACGCCAGCGACGGGTAATGTGCTCAGTAATGATTCTGATAAAGACGGTGATACACTGACGGTGACGCAATTCACTATCGATGGTCAGACTCTGAAAGCCGGAGAAACGGCCACGCTGGACGGTATTGGCACCCTGACGATCGGCAGCGATGGTGCATTTACCTTTACCCCGGAGAAGGGATATACCGGGTCGGTGCCGTCTGCTACTTACACCGTGACTGATGGTCAGACAACGGCATCTGCACATCTGAATATTCAGGATATTACTCAAACGTATACCAATACACCGCCTGTTGCCAATGACGATACTGCCGTGGCTGAAGAAAACACGGCGGTCAGCGGTAATGTGCTGACGAATGACACGGATAAGGACGGCGACACCCTGACCGTGACGCAGTTCACGGTGGACGGGCAGACGCTGACGGCGGGGCAGACCGCAACCATTAACGGTGTGGGGACACTGACTATCGGCAGTGACGGTACCTATACCTTTACGCCGGTCACCGGATATACCGGGGCCGTACCGTCCGCCAGCTATACGATCACCGACGGGCAGGCGACAGCGTCTGCGACCCTGAGTTTCAGTGCTATCAATACCCCGCCGGTGGCGAATAATGACACAGCAACCGCGAAAGAAAACACGGCGGTCAGTGGTAATGTGCTGAGTAATGACACCGATAAAGATGGTGACACCCTGACGGTGACCGGATTTACTGTGGACGGGCAGACACTGACAGCAGGCGAAACCGCAACCCTCAGCGGTGTGGGTACCCTGACCATTGGCAGCGACGGTGCGTACACCTTTACGCCGGTCACCGGCTATACCGGTGCGGTGCCGTCAGCTACCTATACCATCACCGACGGGCAGGCGACAGCCTCGGCGGTATTAAGCTTTACGGCTATTAATACGCCACCGGTGGCGGTTAATGATTACGTTACGGTAGATAAGGACTCACCGGTCAGCGGTAATGTGCTGAACAATGATACGGATAAAGATGGTGATACGCTGAGTGTGACGCAGTTCTCTGTGGACGGGCAGACACTGAACGCGGGGGAGACTGCAACCCTCAGCGGGGTAGGTACCCTGACGATTGGCAGCGACGGTGCGTATACCTTTACGCCGGTGAGTGGCTACGTGGGGGCGGTACCTGCCGCGACTTACACCATCTCCGATGGACAATCGACGGCAGAAGCCTCGGTGATTTTTGATCATGCGCCGGTCATTGAAATTACTCAGTCTACAGAAGTGACTTACACTCCCGGGACTGACATCAGTGGCTTTAATTCATCGTCCTGGCAAAATAACTGGACGAGTGCCGGCTGGAAAGGTGTATGGCCAAGCTATAGCAGTACCAGTCATCTGGTGAATCTGAGCGCGGATGGCGGGTCATATACCGGTACCATGAATGCGGCGACGACATTCAACACCAATGATGTCCTGGATCTGACCGTTGGCTGGAATAACGGCTGGTCAGGCACGGATGACGGTAGCTCTGCCGTGCTTTCATTTTCCTATGGCACTCAGACCTTATTCTCGATAACAACACCGGGCCAATCCACCACAGGGACGACCCCCGGCGCGGAGTATGCGGATGCTCAGAAATATGCCTATATCACGCTATCCAAGGGGATAGAGGTTTCGCTGGATGGCGGAAAAACCTGGCTGGATGGCTCGACGCCGATTCCGTTTGAAACCTGGCGTTTGTATCAGAAAGATCAAACGGTCACTGATAGTGATCTTTCCCATATTCTGGTGAAAGGAATGCAGACCGGGGTGAGCGACCATCTGGTACTCAACTGGGACGCCCCCGGCAGCCCGGCAGATGACTTCCAGATTTCCGGAGTCAGTGTTTCTCAGGTGACCGAAACGACTTCTGACAGTGATAGCCATACCCTGACTTATGATCCTTCCACGTCTTCAGGTACGGATAGCACTAGTTCACAACTGGCGGTATTGCCTAATATCAGTGTCAGCGACAGTGACGGAGATAACGATATTCAGTCCGCCACGATAACACTGTCCGGAAAAAGTGGTGATCAGCTGTGGATTAATGGGATGGATGCCTCTACTCACACGGCAGGCAAAGCCTCTTACTCGCTGACATCTGACGGCGAGGGTACGCTGACGCTGACGCTGAAGGCCGGAACCAGCGGCTCATTAAGCAGCAGTGACTGGAATACGTTACTGGAGGGCCTGCGCTTTGGTACAACGGGGGATTCAGGCACCCGGCAATTAACGGTGACGGTCAACGATGGACAGTTAGACAGCAATACTGAATCCGTTGATATCAATGTGACGGGTTCTGCATCGTCGGGGGACCTGCCGGGATACAGCGCGGATACGCAGACGACCACGACGAGTTCTTTGCTGAGTACCTATTCTCTGGAAAACGTCAGTGACCTGGCGTCGGCGTCGGACACATCGTCTGCGTCTACGACAGAGACGTTACCGACATTGCAGTCTCTGTTAAGTACCAGTTCGACAACCACGTCATCAACGGGGTCGTCAGCATCTTCCACGACAGCGTCGTCGTCGTCGGCAACGGACAGCCTGCATACGACCAGTGAAACCTCGTCTGCATTGCTGGCCAAAGAAGACGAATTGTCCTCCAATAACAATACGGTTTAATTTTTAGCAGAAACCCCGGTGTCATCGCCGGGGTATGTTTGCGATCCCGGTTCGCAGTTCAGAGACATTCAATAATGTCGTTTGATGTATGTAATTGAATACGCTCAAAATGAGTAAAAGTATGAATAGTAAATCAGAGCCAGAATATACGGACGAGCCTTCTGAAAAACATTTGTCGCAACAGGTTGGCGGATGGGTCGATGCGCTGGAGTATGTTTCGATTCATTTTCAGTTGAGTGTTTCTCCTGAAAACCTGAGAGTGAAGGCTCGCTGGATCACAGGCCAGTGTGATGAAAAAGAACTCAGGAAACTTGCGCAGCATAGCGGCTTAAAGATGAGGTTCATTGAGCCTGATCTTACCGTGATTAATAGCTGGCGCTTACCTGTCGCTCTGGAATTGACGGATGGACAGGTCGCGGTTATTACAGGCGTACAAGCAGACCAGATGACACTGATATTCAGTGGTGATCAGGGGACGGAAACGCTTGTTGCAATGAACACCTTACAGGCATCCGTCCGGCGAATGGCTGTCCTGCGGCCAATGGATATCCCTGCCGATGCACGGATCGACAGTTATCTGGAACCGGTAAAAAAACACTGGATCAGAGATATTGTTTTTTCGGATCGAAAATCCTACGGTTACATTTTCCTGGCATCGATTATTACCAACGTGATGGCGTTGGGAGGCGTACTCTTCTCAATGCAGGTCTACGATAGGGTGATCCCTGCGCAATCAGAGCCTACGCTGTATGTCTTATTTGGTGGGGTATTGTTATCGATAATTTTTGCGTGGGTCATGCGAAGCGCCAGGACAAGGATCACGGATCTATTAGGGAAGAAAGCGGATCTCAGGATCTCAGACCGGGTTTTTGACCATGCCCTTCGTATTCGAAGCAGTGCCCGTCCCCAGTCAACCGGCGCATTTATCTCCCAATTAAAAGAGCTTGAATCCGTCAGAGACATGATGACGTCGACAACCATTGCCGCGGTAGCCGACCTCCCGTTCTTTATACTCTTCTCTCTGGTGTTCTGGTCTATTGCCGGCTGGCTGGTGGTGGTTCCTTTATTAGCCTTTGTTGCGCTGCTGTTGCCTGGTATCTTATTGCAACCCAAACTTCGGGAACTGGTACGTGCCGGCATGAGAGAGTCTTCCTTGCGGAATGCCATGCTGGTAGAAACGGTACAAGGTATGGAAGATATTAAAATTCTTCAGGCTGAGCCGCGCTTTCTGAATAAATGGAATTATTACAATACGGTGAATGCCGATGCCGGGCTAAAACTCAGAGACTTACTCAGCAAATTAAATAACTGGATCCAGACAGTGCAGGGCAGTACGTTTGCCGTTGTGGTGTTCTTAGGTGCTCCCCATGTCATTGCCGGTCAGATGACGACCGGTGTGCTGGTGGCCGGCTCTATATTATCCAGCAGAATGTTAGCGCCGTTATCCGGAATTGCCCAGCTGCTGAATCGCTGGCAGCAGGCGAAAATGGCCGGTACTGCATTGGATAAACTGATGAAAATGCCGATAGATAACCCTGAAAATTCGACCAGGGTCAGCCGTCCTTCTCTAAGTGGCAACTACGAAATCCGGGACGCTATCTTTGGTTATCATCCTGAAAACCCGGTATTGAATGTCGCCAGGCTGGATATCAGACAGGGTGAGCGAATTGCCCTTCTGGGACGAAATGGTGCCGGGAAATCCACCTTACTGCAGGTCCTGGCAGGGTTAATTGAACCTTTTTCAGGAAAAGTGATTCTGGATGGGGTGACTTTGTCACATCTCGACCCGGCAGATGTCCGTCGTGATGTCAGCTTTCTGACCCAAAATGCCAGATTATTTTATGGCACGATCCGTGAAAACCTTTTACTAGGCTACCCTCAGGGAACCGATGCTGAACTTATTGCTGCGTTAAAAGCCGCCGGTGCGTGGGAGTTTATTTCCCATTTGCAGGATGGCTGGGATCATGTGGTGGCAGAAGGCGGCGGGGGATTATCCGGAGGTCAGAGGCAATCATTGTTATTGGCCCGTTTATTACTGCGTAACCCCTCAACGCTGTTACTGGATGAACCGACGGCCTCGCTGGATGAAATCGCTGAAAAGAGAGTCATGCAGCAGTTAAAAGCGATGTCCGGAAGTTGTACGTTGGTTATTGCCACTCATCGTCCGGCCGTATTGCAGATAGTGGATAGAATTCTTGTGATCGACAACGGAAAGATAGTGCTGGATGGACCGAGAGATGAAGTTCTTAGCCGGCTCAGTGGTACACCCACGCCTTCTGCAGGGGAGAGAAAATGAAATTCTTCCGCTTTCGCTCCGCAGCCGAAGAGACATCGGATGATGCTTTTTCCGAAGTCTCTGCGACGTCATCAGTCCGCATGGTGATCACTATTACGTTATTCCTGGTTCTGTTTTTTATATGGGCCTGGTTTTGTAAAGTCGATGAGGTCTCCAATGGACCGGGCCAGGTGATCCCTACGCTCAGGGATCAGAAAATTCAATCCCGCGATGGCGGTGTATTAACTGACCTGTATGTTCATGAAGGTGAAATCGTTGATAAGGGAAGTATTCTTGCGCAATTAGATCCTACACAAGGTGAGTCTTCCCTTGATGAATCGGCGGCCCGCTATCGGGCCGTATTGGCAGCAGGTGCTCGTTTGCGAGCCGAAGCCTCCGGGGCAGACCATCCGGTCTTCCCGGCAGAGTTGAATGATTATCCGCAATTGATTCAGTCCGAAACTGCGCTGTTTAATGCCAGACGAAAGAATCTGGCGGATACTCTCTCGTCACTGAATAGCTCGCTGAGTTATCTGACTAAACAAATCAATATTACACGTTCTTTATTAAGTAGCGGAGCCGCCAGCCAGGTGGATTTACTGAAAGAAGAACGTGACCGTGCTGATTTACAGCTCAGGATCTCCGATGCTCAGACCGGATATCAGGTAAAAACACAGGAAGAGCTCTCGAAAGCGGATGCTGAAATCAAAGCTCTTCAGCCGGTCGTGGCCGGGCGTCAGGCCAGTCTGAATAAACTGACACTACGAGCCCCGGTGCGAGGGATTATTAAATCCCTGGATGTCACTACGATCGGAGGCGTTATCCCACCGAATGGCACTTTGATGAGTATGGTTCCTCTCGATGACCAATTACTGGTGGAAGCCAGAATTTCCCCCAGAGATATTGCGTTTATTCGCCCGGGTCTGGAAGCGAAAGTTAAAGTCACGGCCTATGACTACTCCATTTATGGCGGGTTAAAAGGAAAAGTGGTGACAATTTCTCCGGACACCATCCGTGACGAAGTGAAGCCGGAAAATATCTATTATCGGGTGTTTGTACTCACGGACTCCGACTCTTTGGTGAATGCAAGAGGGAAACATTTCCCGATTGTTCCCGGTATGGTGACGTCAACGGATATTAAGACGGGCAGCAGAACCATATGGGACTACCTGACAAAACCGCTGAATAAAGTGAATGAAGCTCTGCACGAGCGCTAATCTGACGATACCAGGAAGATAATAATGAAAAACGTTATGCGATTACCCGCAGGAGCTCTGTGCTTCTCATTCGGACTACTGTTAAGCGGATGTGCAAATCTCTGGCATGATAACCCTGCAGATAACCGTTCTAACCCGGATCACTATAGTTATCATGATGTCAGTAAACGTCCCACCCGGCTGGATGAAAAGTTTGTTCGCCAGGGGACTCATCAGTCATTATCAGCAGTCAATGCTATCCGGCCTGAGATGACCCGGCAGCAAGTCACGGATTTATTAGGTGAACCTGTCTATCAGGACAATAACGGGACACAGTGGGAATATGATATTAACCTGCAGCTGCCGGACTCCGAAAACCGTATTATTTGCCAATACAAAGTGATCTTTGACAGCAGCACTCAGCGTGTGAAAACCGGTGTATGGCGACGTCAGCAATGTCAGGATCTCGCAAAAACGGTGACGGCATCGACAGAAACTGCACCGCAATTAAAAAAGACGTTTTTCACAAACACGCCTTAACTCCCCTCGTCAGCCGGAGCTAACATGGCTCCGGCGGCGACAGAGAAAACCAGTTTTTTGTCCCGGTTGATTTCTGTCACGAAAATTTCTCGTCTCTGACGTACAATATTCAGCATAATTCACTGTAGCTTATTGAGGTTAATATGTCGCAATCCGATGTTTTCCATCTGGGGCTGACGAAGGCCGATCTTCAGGGATCCACATTAGCGATTGTGCCCGGCGATCCTGAGCGCGTCAGAAAAATTGCTGAGCTGATGGACGAACCCCGTCAGCTTGCGTCCCACCGTGAATTCACCAGCTGGCTGGCCTTTATTGACGGTAAACCGGTGGTGGTCTGTTCCACGGGGATCGGCGGGCCTTCTACGTCTATTGCGGTAGAAGAGCTGGCTCAGTTGGGGGTCCGCACCTTTCTTCGCGTCGGTACCACCGGCGCTATCCAGCCGGGGATTAACGTCGGTGATGTCCTGGTGACCACGGCCTCGGTACGGCTGGATGGTGCCAGTCTCCACTTTGCCCCGCTGGAATATCCGGCAGTGGCGGATTTCGCGTGTACGACGGCCCTGGTCAATGCGGCCCGGGAGTCCGGTGCGACTACTCATATCGGGGTGACTGCGTCTTCCGATACTTTCTATCCGGGTCAGGAGCGTTACGACACTTACTCCGGCAGAGTCGTAAAGGCTTTCCGGGGTTCGATGGAGGAGTGGCAGTCGATGGGGGTGCTGAATTATGAAATGGAATCCGCCACTCTGCTGACGATGTGTGCCAGTCAGGGCCTGCGTGCCGGTATGGTCGCCGGGGTTATCGTCAACCGGACGCAGAAAGAGATCCCGGACAGCGCCACCATGAAACAGACAGAGAGCAAAGCCGTCAGCATTGTCGTCAGTGCCGCTAAAGCCTTACTCTGACCTTCCCTTCACAGGCTCTGCCGGAGAATGCTCCGGCAGACTGCCTGGCCGCACATCAGAAATATCTGGACATCTATACAGTGCCACTCTACCTTTTCTTTGTGGATCAGAAAAACGGGGACGCGGGTGGATACGCAGCTTATCATTTCAATAGCGTTGCTGGCCGGAGGCTTAGGTCTGGGCTGGCTAATCGCGGTATTACGAACAGGTCACCAGCTGGCCGCCAGTGACGCAGAACTACGTGTGCGGCAGGAAGCGATGGCTCAATTGTATCAGGACCTGGCAACAGAGCAGCAACGTCTGCAGGCAAAAGACCAGGAGCTACGGCAGGTCTATAGCACATTGAGTGCCCGGCAGGAGCAACTGAACCAGCTGGCTTACTGGCGGGAACAGAGTGAGCAACTGACCCTTGAAGTACGTCATCAGTCAGAAATTAATCGCGTACAGGAAGCTGAGCTTCGTGAAGCCACGACCCGGTTAGAAGACACCCGGCTGGCGGCAGAGGAAAAACAGCGGTTACTGCTCAACAGTGAACAGCGGCTGGCCGCACAGTTTGAAAACCTGGCAGGACGTATTTTCGAAAACAGTGGTCGCCGGTTTGATGAACAAAACCGCCAGAGCCTGCACGGATTACTGACCCCGTTGCGCGAACAACTTGATGGTTTTCGCCGTCAGATTAATGAGAGCTTCAGCCATGAAGCCCGTGAGCGGCATACGCTTACACATGAAATCCGTCAGTTACAAAAACTCAATAGCGAAATGGCGAAAGAAGCCGTTAACCTGACTCGTGCCCTGAAAGGGGATAACAAAATTCAGGGTAACTGGGGGGAAGTGGTCCTCGGTCGTGTACTGGAGGCCTCCGGGTTGCGGGAAGGACATGAATACGAAACCCAGGTCAGCATTCAGCGCAGTGACGGACGTTATCAGCCGGATGTGATTGTGCATCTCCCGCAGAAAAAAGATGTCGTGATCGATGCCAAAATGACGCTGGTGGCCTATGAGCGTTACTTCAACGCTGAGGATGATGCGGTGCGTGAGCAGGCCCTGCAGGAACATCTGACGGCGGTACGGCAACATATCCGGTTGCTCAGCCGTAAGGACTATCAGCAATTGCCTGGAGTGCGTTCACTGGATTACGTGCTGATGTTTATTCCGGTCGAACCGGCCTTCCTGCTGGCGATTGACCGGCAGCCTGAACTTATCAGCGAAGCCCTGCAGCAAAATATTATGCTGGTGAGCCCGACCACATTGCTGGTGGCACTGCGCACGATCAGTAATCTCTGGCGTTATGAACACCAGAGCCAGAATGCCCAGCATATCGCTGAAAAAGCGGGGCGGTTGTACGATAAAATGCGATTATTCGTGGATGATATGCAAAGTCTGGGGACGCATCTTGATAAAGCCCGGGACAGTTATCAGCAATCGATGAAGAAGCTCTCGGAAGGGCGGGGGAATCTGGTGGCCCGGACGGAAGCGTTTCGACATCTGGGCGTAGAGATACGCCGGCCGATCAACCCGAAAGTGACCGAAAAGGCGCTGTCTTTCGAGGCCGGAGCACAGGAAACCGACGGTGATAGCGAAACCTCACTGGTCGGCCCGCAGAATACGTGGGACAATGAGGAAAATCCCCGGGGAGTTTCTGAATAGTGGCGCAGCAAGATGCCGGGCCTTCGGGACTCTGATACACTTCAGACAGTATTGATCACAGAACAGGTAATACCGATGGCAGATGAATCTCAGGAAACAACACATTTTGGTTTTCAGACCGTAGCTAAAAATGAAAAGGCTGAAAAAGTTGCTGACGTGTTCCATTCCGTGGCAGCAAAATATGACCTGATGAACGATTTGATGTCGATGGGCATCCATCGTATCTGGAAGCGTTTTACCATTGATTGCAGTGGTGTACGTCGCGGTCAGCGGGTGCTGGACCTGGCCGGGGGCACCGGTGATCTGACTGCAAAATTTTCCCGTCTGGTGGGTGAAACCGGCCAGGTCGTGCTGGCAGATATTAACAGCTCCATGCTGAAAATGGGCCGTGAGAAACTGCGTAATAAAGGCGTTTCCGGCAATGTCAGCTATGTGCAAGCGAATGCAGAGGCCCTGCCTTTCCCTGATAACTATTTCGACTGCATCACTATCTCTTTTGGCCTGCGTAATGTGACCGAAAAAGAGAAAGCACTGGCCTCCATGTTTCGTGTACTGAAGCCGGGCGGTCGCCTGCTGATCCTTGAATTTTCCAAACCGCTGCTGGAGCCATTAAGCAAAGCCTATGATGCTTATTCCTTCCACCTGTTACCGCGTATTGGTCAGATGGTTGCCGGCGATGCAGACAGCTATCGCTATCTTGCAGAATCCATTCGTATGCACCCGGATCAGGAGACGCTGAAAGGCATGATGAATGATGTCGGGTTCGAAAATACCTCTTATTACAATATGACCGGAGGTATCGTTGCCCTTCATCGCGGATATAAGTTCTGATGTCGATGGCAATGAACCCCATGCTGTTACTGGCGGCAAGCGCTGAAAGCGCACTGAACCGACTCCTTTACCAGGATCGGGGCATGAAAGCGGCACGTCAGCGCCTGAAAGGTAAGGTGCTGGCGCTGAAGTTCAGTGAATTGCCGAAGCCACTGGTGCTGGTATTCAGCGAACACCAGCTGGATGTGCTGACCGACTGGCAGGATGAAAGTGACTGTACGGTCTCTCTGGCGTTCTCAGTATTACCGGAGTTGCGGGATCGTCAGAACCTGACGGCCCTGATCAAGCAGGAACGGTTGGATGTGCAGGGCGATCTGCAGGTTATTCAGCAGTTTTCAGCCTTGCTCGATATGGCGGAACTGGATCCCGCGGAATACCTTGCTCCCTGGGTCGGCGATGTTGCCGCTCAGGGGATCAGCCGCGCAGGTCAGCGTGTTTTTGCTTTCCTGCGCAGAGAGATCACCGGCAAACAGCAGCAACTGGGGGAATTACTGACTCAGGAGTGGCAGGCTGCGCCGGGTGCCCTTGAAGTCGCCTGGTTTTGTGAAGAAACTCAGGCTCTGGACAAAAGGCTGGCCATACTGGAAGCACGGCTGGCTCAACGGGAGAAGAAATGACGGTTGGAGAGATTCGGCGACTCTATTTCATTATTCGTGTCTTTTTGTCCTATGGCCTGGATGAACTTATCCCGAAGACACGCCTGACACTACTGCTACGTTTCTGGCGCCGCTGTGTTTTCTGGATCCCGAATCGTCATTCTGATGAACTGCTGGGGGTTCGCTTACGCCTGGCGCTGGAACAGCTCGGACCGGTCTGGATTAAGCTCGGGCAGATGCTGTCGACCCGCCGGGATCTTTTTCCGCCGGAGATCGCGGATCAGCTGGCGGCCCTGCAGGATAAAGTCCCGCCTTTTGATGGTGCGCTGGCGAAAGCTCAAATCGAAAAATCGCTCGGCGGGCCGGTTGAGCAATGGTTCGATGATTTTGACATTAAGCCACTGGCATCTGCTTCTATCGCCCAGGTACATACGGCTAAACTGAAAGAAAATGGCCAGGACGTGGTGATTAAGGTGATCCGGCCGGATATTCTGCCGGTCATTAAAGCCGATATGCGTCTGATTTATCGTCTGGCACACTGGTTGCCGCGCTTACTCCCCGATGGCAGACGTTTGCGTCCGGTAGAAGTGGTCAGGGATTATGAAAAAACCCTGATTGATGAACTGAACCTGTTGCGTGAAGCGGCCAATGCGATTCAGCTGCGCCGTAATTTCGAAAACAATAACATGTTATATGTGCCGTTAATCTATTCAGACTATTGCAGCGAGACGATGCTGGTCATGGAGCGGATTTACGGGATCCCTATCTCGGATACTGACACCCTGCGGGCGCATGGCGTGAATATGCAATTGCTTGCAGAGCGCGGTGTTCAGGTCTTCTTTACCCAGGTATTCCGGGACAGTTTCTTTCATGCAGATATGCACCCGGGGAATATCTTTGTCAGCTATGAACATCCTGAGGACCCGCAATATATCGCTATCGATTGCGGTATTGTCGGGTCACTGAACAAAGACGACAAACGGTATCTGGCGGAAAACTTTATCGCCTTTTTCAATCGTGATTACCGCCGGGTGGCCGAACTGCACGTGGATTCCGGCTGGGTACCGCCGGACACGAATGTTGAAGAGTTTGAGTTTTCCATCCGTACGGTGTGTGAGCCTATTTTTGAAAAGCCGTTAGCCGAGATTTCTTTCGGGCATGTATTACTGAATCTGTTTAATACCGCGCGGCGTTTTAATATGGAAGTGCAGCCTCAGCTGGTATTGTTGCAGAAAACCCTGCTATACGTTGAAGGCATCGGTCGTCAGCTATACCCGCAACTGGACTTATGGAAAACCGCGAAGCCTTTCCTGGAAGAATGGATTAAGGATCAGATAGGCTTACCGGCCATCTGGCGGGCAGTGAAGTCGAAAGCACCCTCCTGGGCGGAGAAGCTGCCTGAACTCCCGGAACTTTTTTATGACGGAATGCGTCATCATAAATTACTGAAACACAGTGTCGATAAACTGGTTTCTGACATGAAAGAGCAACGTACACGTCATGGTCAGGCCAGATATCTGTTGGGTATGGGGACCGTCTTTCTGATCTGCGGTACCGCTCTGGCTATCGGTCGTCCGCAATGGGAGGTTACTTCAGGGTTTCTGATTGTTGCAGGTGTGTTAACATGGATTGTCGGCTGGCGAAAAACAAACTGATTGTCAGCTTCATTCTAAACGGGTTAATGTCGTAAGACTGAACTATTTTCATCAGATCCGTAGTCGCGGGTCACGGAATGCAGGAGTTAACATGGGCGGTATTAGTATCGGGCACTTACTCGTTGTTGCAGTGATTGTGGTGCTGTTGTTCGGAACCAATAAGTTACGTAATCTTGGCTCAGATTTAGGATCTTCCATCAAAGGCTTCAAAAAAGCGATGAAAGATGATGATAAAAAAGAACAGGATGCGGACTTCACTGCAAAATCCATTTCTGATAACCCGCAGACTTCTTCTCAGAAAGAAGAAGCCCGGAAACACAACGATCAGGTATAAACCGTGTTCGATATTGGCTTTAGTGAACTTTTACTGGTTTTCGTGATAGGTCTGATTGTTCTCGGACCTCAACGTCTGCCTGTGGCAGTGAAAACCGTTGTCGGCTGGATCCGCGCGATGCGTTCTCTGGCCGCAAATGTACAGAATGAACTGGCTCAGGAACTTAAGCTTCAGGAGTTGCAGGATAGCCTTAAAAAAGTCGAAGAAGCCGGAAAAGGAACGCTTTCACCTGAACTGAAGGAATCCATGGAAGAACTGCGCAAAACGGCAGATTCCATGAAGCGTACTTACCGCGAAGCGACGGATTTAGAGCATGCTGACGATGAGGCGAATGCCAAAGCGACGGCAGCAGCAGCCTCACCTGCGGTGACTCCGCAAGAGACAGTCTCTGAGACGGTACCTTTTGCGACCGAATTACAGAAGGGGCAGTCTGTCTCTTCTCCGGCAGCAGAAAGCTCATCGCCTGCGCAACAGCCTGATCCTGCTGTGGTCCATGCACCGGCGACGCCGGGTCAGGAAACGAAGTCATCCGGCAGTCTCCCTCCGGCCTCCGGGTCCGGTAAGAGCCCTGCCTCACCGGTAAGTGAAGAAAGATAACCATGGATGTACAAGATACCCAGCCGCTGATAAGCCATCTGATTGAGCTACGTAAACGCCTGATCTACTGTATTTCATCGATACTGGTGATATTTTTAGTTCTGGTCTATTTCTCTAACGATATCTATCAGTTAGTGGCCGAGCCACTCATCAAACAGATGCCGGTCGGTGCGAGTATGATAGCCACCGATGTTGCTTCACCGTTTTTTACGCCGATAAAACTGACGATCATTGTGTCAGTTTTTCTGGCCGTACCGGTTATTCTGTACCAGCTTTGGGCATTTGTAGCGCCTGCGCTATACCGGCATGAAAGAAAACTGATTATGCCATTGCTGTTTTCCAGCACCTTGTTGTTTTATATCGGTGTGGCTTTCGCTTACTTTATTGTATTCCCGCTGGCATTCGGCTTTTTTGCTAAAACGGTACCCCATGGCGTACAGATAGCGACTGACATCAGTAACTACCTGGATTTCGTTATGGCCCTGTTTCTGGCCTTTGGTGTCGCCTTTGAAGTGCCCGTCGCTATCGTCTTATTGTGCTGGACCGGCATTACTTCTCCGGACGATTTGCGTAAAAAGCGGCCCTATATGCTGGTCGGTGCATTCGTTGTCGGTATGCTTTTAACCCCGCCGGATGTTTTTTCCCAAACTTTGCTCGCTATTCCGATGTACTGCCTGTTTGAAGTCGGCGTATTCTTCTCACGTTACTATGTAGGGAAAGGACGTTGGGATAAGGATAACGATCAGGATACAGAATCCTGAGATCCCGAACTCAGGTTCCCGCGATGACGGGAAATGTTCACGAAAACCACCCGGCCAGGGTGGTTTAGCTTTTGGGAAATAACATGTTTGATATCGGGGTTAACCTCACCAGCACGCAATTTGCTAAAGACCGGAAACAGGTAGTCACCCGTGCACGGGAATCCGGCGTCACCGGAATGTTAATTACCGGCACCAACGCACTGGAGAGTCAGCAGGCGCTGTCTCTGGCCAGACAACACAGCGGTTATTGCTGGTCAACGGCTGGTGTTCATCCGCATCATGCCAGTGAATGGTCACAGGAAACCGCAGGCACACTACGCAGGCTGGCAAGCCAGTCGGAAGTGGTTGCTATCGGCGAATGCGGACTCGACTTCAATCGTAACCTTTCCGATCATAATCAGCAGGAATATGCTTTCGAAGCTCAACTGAGCTTAGCCGCAGAGCTACAGCTCCCGGTGTTTCTGCATTGCCGTGAAGCACATCAGCGTTTTATCGCGATCCTTCGTCCCTGGCTGGATAAACTGCCTGCCGCGGTGGTCCACTGTTTTACCGGTACCGAGCAGGAACTACGGGAATGTCTGGATGCCGGATTATCGGTCGGGATCACCGGCTGGGTCTGTGATGAACGTCGGGGCGTGGAACTAAGAGCGTTATTACCGTTGATTCCGGCATCGCGTTTACTGCTGGAAACGGATGCTCCGTATCTGCTGCCGAGAGACATGCGTCCCCGGCCGACATCCCGGCGTAACGAACCCTGTTTTCTGCCACATATTGTCAGTCAGGTCGCGGCATGGCGTAATGAGGATGCTACAGAACTGGCAAGCCAGGTGGACCGGAATGCCAGACAACTGTTTGGCCTTAACTGATCAGATTTTGCGGAACTGGCGATTATCGACACTGCGGCTCACCTGCTTATTCAGCAGGCTGAGCAGTAAGACAGAACGGGTCTCGCCTTCCGGCTCGGCAAAAATAGCCCGCAATCCTTCAAATGTCCCGGCGGTAATTTCTACCTCATCTCCCTGCTGAGGCAGGGAAGGGGTCAGGCTGCTGTGGAAATCCTGTTGCGCGAGACTGTCGATAACCTCTTGCGGTACCCTGGCAGGGAGGGCACCAAAGCGGACAAAATGGCTGACGCCACGGGTCGCACTGATGGTCGTGGTATGGATAACTTCCGGGGCAAACCGGACAAACAGGTAATTAGGGAAAAGTGGCTCACTCACCGTGGTGGCCTTTCCGCGGAGTGTCTTTTCCACGGCAATCATCGGGCTCAGACAGCAAACACCCTGACGTTCAAGATGTTCCTGTGCCCGTAATAACTGACCACGTTTACAAAAAAGTAGATACCAGGATTCCATAACTGCTCCCTATTAACAGCCGCAAAGGATAGCAAAACTCTTTCCTGTGTCATAGTTCACAGCCTCTGATTCCGTGCCCGGGAGACCCTGTTGCCGGACACGAATATTCCGCGTCCCGCCGGGGAGAATGCAGGGCACAATATCGTTGCTGACGCAGACGTAAAGTGCGTTTATCGCAACAGACAGTCTGCACCGCATAATAAATCCCGGCATCTTGAAACAATCCACCCTATAATGGCCAGATTAACTCCGGCAATAAAGTAAAAACCTCATGAAATATCAGGACTTAAGAGACTTCCTGCGACAACTTGAGCAGCGTGGTGAATTAAAACGTATTAGTTATCCTATTGATCCGTTTTTAGAAATGACGGAAATCGCTGACCGTACACTCCGGGCCGGAGGGCCGGCATTGTTGTTTGAAAACCCGAAAGGGTACGACATGCCTGTGCTCTGCAATCTGTTTGGTTCCTCAAAACGGGTGGCGTTGGGAATGGGTCAGGAAGAAGTCAGTGCACTGCGCGATGTCGGAGAGTTACTTGCTTTCCTGAAAGAACCGTCACCGCCGAAAGGCTTCCGCGACCTGTTCGAACAGATGCCCCGGTTCAAACAAGTGCTGAATATGCCGACGAAGCGCCTGCGTCACGCACCCTGCCAGGATGTGGTTTTGCAGGGAGAGGATGTCGATTTATCTGCCATTCCGGTCATGACATGCTGGCCGGAAGATGCGGCTCCCCTGATCACCTGGGGGCTAACGGTCACCCGAGGCCCTCATAAAGAGCGGCAGAATCTCGGAATTTACCGTATGCAGGTGATTGGTAAAAACCGGGTCATTATGCGCTGGCTTTCTCACCGTGGTGGTGCGCTGGATTTCCAGGAATGGTGTAAAGCACATCCCGGCGAACGGTTCCCTGTTTCTGTCGCGCTCGGTGCGGACCCGGCGACTATCCTGGGGGCAGTTACCCCGGTGCCTGACAGTCTTTCTGAGTATGCTTTTGCCGGCCTGCTACGTGGCACCAAAACCGAAGTGGTTAAATGCCTGTCTAATGATCTTGAAGTGCCCGCCACCGCAGAGATTATCCTGGAAGGCTACATTGAGCCCGGTGATATGGCCCCGGAAGGCCCGTACGGTGATCATACCGGTTATTATAATGAAGTGGATGACTTCCCGGTATTTACCATCACGCACATTACCCGTCGTCGTGATGCTATCTATCATTCAACCTATACCGGCCGTCCGCCCGATGAACCCGCAGCACTGGGTGTCGCGCTGAACGAAGTCCTGGTGCCGATATTAATTAAACAGTTTCCTGAAATTGTCGATTTTTATTTGCCACCGGAAGGGTGTTCTTACCGCCTGGCCGTCGTGACTATGAAGAAACAATATGCCGGACATGCAAAACGCGTTATGTTTGGTGTCTGGTCGTTCCTGCGCCAGTTTATGTACACCAAGTTCGTGATTGTTTGCGATGATGACGTAAATGCACGTGACTGGAATGATGTCATCTGGGCGATTACAACACGTATGGATCCCGCCAGGGATACCGTTATTGTTGAAAATACGCCGATCGATTATCTGGATTTTGCATCCCCGGTGTCCGGATTGGGTTCCAAAATGGGACTGGATGCAACGAATAAATGGCCAGGTGAAACAGACCGTGAATGGGGCCGTCCTATCGTTAAAGATCCCAAAATCACGGCGCGGATTGACGAAATCTGGGATGAGCTGGCTATCTTTGGCCCTCAGTCTTCCCGTTAACCGACGACCATTGCTTTTTATCCGATGACCCGACAGAGGGAACGAATGACAACATTAAGCTGTAAAGTGATTTCCGTAGAGAGCATTACCGACACGGTTTATCGGGTCCGGTTAGTACCGGAAACGGAGTTTAGCTTTCGTGCCGGCCAGTATCTGATGGTGGTGATGGACGAGAATGATAAACGTCCTTTTTCACTGGCATCGACCCCGATGGAAAAAGATATTATTGAACTGCATATCGGTGCGTCAGAGCTGAACCTGTATGCGATGGCCGTCATGGAGAAAATCCGTGACCAGCGAAGTATCGAGGTAGACATGCCTCACGGTAATGCAGCGCTGCGTGATGACAGCGATCGTCCGATGATCCTGATCGCAGGCGGTACCGGTTTTTCTTATGCGCGTTCCATCCTGCTGACAGCCTTATCAGAAAACCCGGATCGTGAAATTGCCATTTACTGGGGCGGGCGGGAGCCGCATCATCTGTATGACCTTGAAGAGCTGAATGCCCTGGCGGTTCGTCATCCGAACCTGACTGTCGTACCTGTGGTGGAGCAACCCGATGATGAGTGGCAGGGCAGAACCGGCACTGTACTGCCTGCCGTGATCCAGGATCACGCGACATTGAAACCCTACGATATTTATATTGCCGGTCGTTTTGAAATGGCCAAAGTTGCCAGAGAACGTTTTTGTGCTGAACGGGAAGCGGTCAGCAGCCAGATTTACGGCGATGCCTTTGCCTTTATCTGACGTTTAACGTGACACCAGGAGCATGATGTTTGCCATCATGCTCCTTCACGCCCAGGCTTCTGCGATATCCTGAACGCTACCTGCGCACTGACCCGGTTTATCCGTCCCCGAAAACTCTCTTTTATTAGCATCTCCTCCCTCAGCTTCAGCACTGTTCAGTATTGGCATCTTTTGGTCCTCTGAAGGGGGCATCGGTCAGACAAAGGTATACGCATTCCTGCGGCACTGAAAAGTGAAGATTCGGAAGGCGGGGATAAGGTGTTAACTTCACCGGAGGGCATGCTGCGGAGGCAGGGACGCCATCCCGGGGTGAGCTGTGGTAAAATGCGCCAAAATGCTGATACCAACGAGGGTAGAGATGGACTCACTGAACGAATTATATAAAAAACACCTGGCAACATTACAGCATCGTGCTCAGCAGGTACTTGCCGCGAATCACCTGGATGCGTTATTAATCCATTCCGGTGAGCTGCTGAGTGTCTTCCTTGATGACCATCACTATCCTTTTAAAACTAATGCACATTTTAAGGCCTGGGTGCCGGTCACTCAGACGCCAAACTGCTGGTTATGGGTCGATGGGGTGAACAAACCACGTCTATGGTTTTATTCTCCGGTCGATTACTGGCATAAAACCGATGCATTACCGGAAAGTTTCTGGACCGATGAGATAGACATCATTGCATTAAGGGACAGTCACGCTATTGCGCAGCAGCTACCGGCAGACAGGCAGAACGTGGCGTATATCGGACCGGTAGCAGAGCGTGCAGGGCAGTTAGGGATCCCGGAATCAAAGATCAATCCGCAGCCGGTACTGGACTACCTGCATTTTCACCGGAGCTTTAAAACCGATTATGAGCTCTGGTGCATGCGCGAAGCGCAGAAAATTGCTGTCGCCGGTCACCGTGCGGCGAAAGAGGCATTTTTCGCAGGACAGAGTGAATTTGAAATTAATGCCGCGTATCTGCTGGCGACAGGGCAGCGGGATACTGATGTGCCTTACGGCAATATTGTGGCATTGAACGAGAATGCGTCCATTCTGCATTACACCCGGCTGGAGAAAGAAGCACCGCAGCAGCCACGCAGCTTCCTGCTGGATGCCGGGGCAGAGTTTCACGGTTACGCCGCCGATCTTACCCGCACTTATGCATGGGATAAAAACTCGCTGTTTGCCGGGCTGGTCAGTGCAGTGGATCAGCATGAACAGGAATTGATTGGTACGCTGAAGGCCGGGGAAAGTTATGTCGGCTATCATGTGCAGATGAATCAGCGTATTGCCACAATACTCCGCGAGTTCGACATTGTGACCGGACTGAGCGAAGAGGCGATGGTCAGTGAGAATATTACTCAGGTCTTTATGCCGCATGGCGTCGGTCATCCATTAGGGCTGCAGGTACATGATGTGGCCGGCTTTATGCAGGATGATAAAGGCACGCATCAGGCACCGCCGGAACAGTACCCATGGCTGCGTTGTACCCGTACACTGAGCGCCGGTATGGTGCTGACCATTGAACCGGGGATCTACTTTATCGAATCGCTGTTATCCCCCTGGCGGGAAGGCCGCTATAGTAAACACTTCAACTGGGAGCGTATCGGCCAGTTGAAAGCCTGTGGCGGAATACGTATTGAAGATAACGTGATCATCACCGGCGAAGGGGTGGATAATATGACCCGTGATCTGAATCTGGCCTGATGGACGCTTATGATATTCCGGCAGCGGATGTCTGCATCACGGAAGAAACCATAAAGAAAAGCCGCTTTATTACTTATCTGGCTCATACTGAAGGCAGTGAAGCCGCAAGATCCTTCGTACAGCAGATGAGGGATAAGCACCCCGATGCCCGGCACCATTGCTGGGCCTGGGTGGCAGGAGCACCTGATGACTCACAGCAGCTGGGTTTTTCTGATGACGGTGAGCCTTCCGGCACCGCGGGAAAACCCATGCTGGCCCAGCTGATGGGTAGCGGGGTCGGTGAGGTCACCTGTGTGGTGGTTCGCTATTATGGCGGCATCATGCTGGGAACCGGCGGGCTGGTAAAAGCCTATGGCGGCGGTGTCCGTCAGGGGTTACAGGCACTTTCCCGGCGCAGGAAAGTGCCGATGCAGCCTTTTACTCTGCGTTGTGATTACGGGCAACTGACAGAAATAGAACGCATGGTCGAGCGCTATCTCGGTAAGATAACGCACAGTGAGTATCAGGCTGATGTAGCATTACGCCTGGCGTTACCGCATGGCAGTATCAGTGAATTTGAACAACATCTCTCGGACTTCAGCCGCGGTGCGCTGACGCTTCAGCGGGCAGAATAACCACCTTTATTGAGTTAAGGACAGGCATAATGCATTTTCGTGCCATCACCCGTATTGTGGGTTTATTAATTATTATTTTCTCCGTCACTATGATTGTGCCGGGGCTGGTTGCGCTGATTTATCGGGATGGTGCAGGCAGAGCATTCAGTCAGACGTTTCTTCTGGCATTGGTGATAGGCTCTGTGCTCTGGTGGCCTAACCGCAAACAGAAAAGTGAATTAAAGCCCCGCGAAGGTTTCCTGATTGTGGTGCTGTTCTGGACCGTTCTGGGCAGTGTCGGGGCGATGCCGTTTATTTTTGCCGAGCAACCCCACCTTTCTGTCACCGATGCCTTCTTTGAATCGTTTTCCGGACTGACCACTACCGGTGCAACGACCCTGGTAGGTCTGGACTCGTTACCGAAAGCAATACTCTTTTATCGTCAGATGCTGCAATGGCTCGGGGGGATGGGGATCATTGTACTGGCGGTGGCTATCCTGCCCATCCTGGGCGTCGGTGGCATGCAGCTGTATCGTGCTGAAATGCCTGGTCCTCTGAAAGATCATAAGATGCGCCCGAGGATCGCGGAAACGGCGAAAACGCTCTGGCTTATCTATGTCTTGCTGACGATTGCTTGCGCTCTGGCTCTGTGGCTTGCCGGTATGCCGCTTTTTGATGCCATCGGTCACAGCTTCTCGACCATCGCCATTGGCGGCTTCTCGACCCATGATGCCAGTATCGGTTATTACCACAGCTCAACCATTAACAGCATTATTGCTATTTTCCTGCTGATCTCGGGCTGTAACTACGGGCTGCATTTCTCGTTACTGAGTGGCCGGAGCCTGAAAGGGTACTGGCGCGATCCTGAATTCCGGGTCTTTATCGGGGTACAGTTAACGCTGGTGGTCATTGCGACACTGATACTTTTATTACATCACACTTACGGCAGCGTATTGCAGACGGTCAATCAGGCTTTCTTCCAGGTTGTCTCTATGGCAACGACCGCGGGCTTTACCACAGACAGTATTTCTCACTGGCCTTCCTTCCTGCCAATCCTGTTACTTTGCTCTGCGTTTATCGGGGGCTGTGCGGGGTCGACCGGGGGCGGGCTGAAAGTTATCCGCATTTTGTTACTCTGCAAACAGGGGTCGAGGGAGCTTAAACGTCTGGTACACCCGAATGCGGTGTATACCATCAAGCTCGGAGAACGTGCGCTCCCGGAACGAATTCTGGAAGCCGTCTGGGGATTCTTCTCGGCGTATGCCCTGGTCTTCCTGGTCAGTATGCTGGCTATCATCGCGACCGGCGTTGATAATTTTTCTGCTTTTGCGGCCGTGGCGGCAACACTGAATAACCTGGGGCCGGGACTGGGAGTGGTGGCCGATAATTTTGCTTCAATGAATGATACGGCGAAATGGATCCTTATCTCGACCATGCTATTTGGTCGCCTGGAAGTCTTTACACTATTAGTACTGTTCACCCCGACCTTTTGGCGGGAATGATTAAAGGATAAGAAATAATGAAGATGCTGATATTGTTTTCCAGCCGGGACGGACAGACGCGAAAAATTGCGGATTTTATTGCGAACGAAGCGGGTGAGGAAAAGGTCTGTGATGTGGTCAATATTGATTCCGCTTCCGGAAGTGACTGGCAGGCGTATGATCGGGTGCTGATCGCGGCATCCATCCGTTACGGACATTATGCGCCGGAAGTGAACCGCTTTATCGCCGACCACTTACCTTTATTACAGTCGCGGGCCAGTGGCTTTATTTCCGTGAACCTGACTGCCCGCAAAGCCGATAAGAACACGCCGGAGACCAATGTCTACACGCGGAAGTTCCTGGAGCAGTCACCCTGGACGCCGGATCGTTGTCTGGTGGCCGCGGGCGCACTGCGTTATCCGCGTTATGGCTGGTTAGATAAACAAATGATCCGCCTGATCATGAAGATGACCGGGGGTGAAACGGATACTTCAAAGGAATATGAGTACACGGACTGGCAGCAGGTGGCTGAGTTTGCCCGCGAATTCGTGCAAATAACCGACAAATCGCTCTATAAATAACGCTTTTGGCGGAAAAAGCGACACTCAGAAATTTATTTGAAATAAACCCTTGTCAGAAAAAATTATCTCCCTATAATGCGCTCCCACTGACACGGCAAAGCGCGATACGCAGCGGCGTGACAGGGACTGAAGC
>NZ_JMPR01000018.1 GCF_000735525.1 Tatumella ptyseos ATCC 33301
TCCAATTTAAAGTGCTGATATGGCTCAGTTGGTAGAGCGCACCCTTGGTAAGGGTGAGGTCCCCAGTTCGACTCTGGGTATCAGCACCAGTTATACAATTAAGTAAAAGAATTTGCCTGGCGGCAAGAGCGCGATGGTCCCACCTGAACCCATGCCGAACTCAGAAGTGAAACGTTGTAGCGCCGATGGTAGTGTGGGGTCTCCCCATGCGAGAGTAGGGAACTGCCAGGCACCAAATCAAGTAAAAGGCCCTGTCTGATGACAGGGCCTTTTATTTTTCGGGATATAAAGTAGAAAATGGCCGAAACCGCCGGATTTTCTCTCCTGAATGTCAAAAGGCCACCCGAAAGGGTGGCCTTTTTGCGTTTAATCCTCTCCCAAACTGCCGATAAAACCGGCCACAGGTTGTTTTTACGCCTTTTTTCCCGCGCAACCCACCGTCTTTTGCGGAGAGTTGCTAAACTAAGCTGAAACATTTTCATTATCGGCGAATCATTCTCGACTTTTCTGCAGTCCCACGTTAACCTTGGCTGTCTGGATGTCTAAACGTTTATATGGTTAAATAAAAGGTGTCAGGTAATGCCAATCAGAGTGCCGGATGAACTCCCTGCAGTAAATTTTTTGCGTAATGAAAATGTCTTTGTGATGACCTCATCCCGTGCGCTGGTGCAGAATATCCGGCCGCTAAAAATTCTGATCCTCAACCTGATGCCAAAAAAGATAGAAACTGAAAATCAGTTTCTGCGCCTGCTTTCTAACTCGCCACTGCAACTGGATATTCAGTTATTGCGGATTGATAACCGTGAATCCAGAAACACGCCGACAGAGCATCTGGACACTTTTTACCGTAATTTCGCCGATATTCGCGATGAAAACTATGATGGTCTGATTGTCACCGGTGCGCCGCTGGGTCTGGTTGACTTTGATGATGTGGCTTACTGGCCACAGATACAGCAGGTATTACACTGGGCGAAAGATCACGTCACTTCCACGCTGTTTGTCTGCTGGGCTGTTCAGGCGGCACTGAATATTCTTTATGGGTTACCTAAAATTACCCGTGAGCAAAAGTTATCGGGCGTATACCAGCATAGTCTGGTACAGCCGCATGCATTACTGACCCGGGGGTTTGATGATCAGTTTCTGGCCCCGCATTCACGCTATGCAGATTTTCCGACGGATATTATCCGTGAACATACGGATCTTGACCTGTTTGCTGTCTCAGAAGAGACCGGGGCCTATCTGATGGCGAGCCGGGATAAACGTCTGGTCTTTGTGACCGGCCATCCGGAATATGATTCACATACATTGGCCGACGAATATTTGCGGGATATCGGTGCCGGTATTGATTCGCCGCTGCCTTATAATTACTTTCCGGGCAATAATTGTCGCCTGACACCACAAGCCAGCTGGCGTAGTCATGGTCATCTGCTGTTCTCAAACTGGCTGAATTATTATGTTTACCAGATAACACCGTATGATCTTAAACATATGACGCCGACCCTGGATTAACCCCTCCTTTCACAGGAAACCGCAGTCAGACACGATTCAGCCTTATGAAACTTCCGGTCCGATAAAATATTTATCGTCGACCCGGATTGTCTCCCGATATTCTGAGATCCGGGTAGCCCCGCCGTGACGTCCGGCAACAGGTTACGGCCTCAGCCATTTATCATGCTGTCTGCCCGGGTCCGTTTCCCTCACCGGCAGCTCACCGTCTGGCATGGAATTTTATAGAATGCTGATTCCGGAGGAGACGGTAAAAAGTCCGCCAGTACCATGGCGACGGCCAGTAAATCTGCACTTCCGCCAGGGCTCAGTCTTCGCAGAATAAAGTGACGATCCATTTCTTCCAGCTCAGTCGTTCCCCAGGGAGCCATCAGTGCTCTCTGCGCAGAATGGCGTACGAACTGCAGACCCTCTATCCCGCCGCGGGAAACCAGGTTACTGTCTGCGTTGACGGCCATTAGTCTTAACAAAGCATTATGATGCTGCCGGTCACCGCTTTCCTGGTGCCAGTAAGGCAGTACATACCGGCGGACGGTAAGAAACCCGCTTTCTGCTTCTCCTCTGGCACCGGTCAGGGAATACTGCTGATAGAGCCTGGCGCCCGCAGATGACGGTGCCTGACCAGAGGCCAGTTCACGGGCCACCATTCCCTGACAGATAGCGCTGATTTCCAGGCACAATGCCGTGGTGCTGAGGGGCTCTTTTCGCCCGGCTAAACGACCGGCAGCACAGCACAGCAGTCCCAGAGAAAATATCCCTCCCTGATGAGTATTCACCTGCCCGGTGGCAGAAAACATCGCTTTTTCACATGCCAGCCCTGCGGGCCGTAGCAAAGACAACTGATTTTCCGCCGGCAGGAAAGCGTGTCTGTACCCCAGTTGCTCAAATACCGTAAACCACGGGGTGATTGCACGGATACTCTGCATAAACAGAGCGTGATCCATATCATGGTGGGCACCGTTATTATTACGGTCAACCAGTCCCGGCTTGGGGGTCAGGTCCAGCTCACGTTGTAGTGCGGCGATCACTTTTTCCGGCAGCGTGGTGACCGGAGCACTAATTACGGGTAAACCAGTCATTGATGATCTTCTCTACGCTTGCCAGGACCTCTGTCTGAGAATGGCATTGTGAACGGGAACAACAGGCTGCTGGTTCATTGCATACCAGGCATCTGCGGCTATGCCGGTTCAGTGATTGCCTGCCGACGGGGCCGGCGACCGGACAGATAACATCAAAGTCCCAGAGCCTGCCCAGCGGATGGGTTTGTTCAGTGTCAATCAGATGTGCTTTTACCTCCGGGGCCGGGTGATCGACACACCATAAGGCTTCCGGCCCTGTCGGCAGCCAGTTTACTTCCCTGGCGATGACTGGCCAGCCATTATTCCTCAGCCGCTGGTCACACACCCGGAGCGCAACCCCCATGATATTTTCATAGCGGGCACTGGTTTTCACCGGGCCCGGCGTGACCAGAGTCAGAGAAATGAGCGGCCGGGAATAACGGCCTGACCATTCCGCCTGACGTTTCGCGCGTTCTTCTTTAGCCAGTAACAACGCCTCCAGGCTGACAGAAGTCCGGGTATGCCCCCGAATCACCATAATTATTCCTCCTTCAGTATCTGGCGGACCACATCAATGACACTGCCGTCACGGTAGTGGATGATACCGACGACTTTATCGGTAAATTTTATCGGCTGTGGCTCACCACAAATCAGTAATGCGCGCTGCCAGAGATCATCAATGGACAGGATGGCCATCCCCGCATCAATAAGACGCTGGCGGAGCTCCGGGCGGGAAGGGTTGACGGCAATCCCATGGTCAGTGACCAGAATATCGATGCTTTCTCCGGGGGTGACCCGCGTAGTGACGCGTTTGACCACTGTCGGAATACGGGTGCGGATTAAAGGGGCGACCACAATGGTCAGATTCGCGGCTGCAGCGACGTCACAATGCCCTCCGGATGCGCCCCGCATCACACCATCTGACCCGGTGATCACATTGACGTTAAAATCGAGATCGATCTCCAGTGCACTGAGGATCACCACATCCAGTTGGTCACAGCTGGCACCTTTACTGGCAGGGTTTGCGTAGACATTAGTGGAGATTTCAATGTGCTGAGGATTACGGGCCAGCGATCCGGCGGCCTGACTGTCAAAGCACTGTGTATCGAGCAGCGTTTCGATCAATCCTTTTTCATGAAGATCCACCAGGCTCCCGGTGATCCCGCCGAGAGCAAAACGGGCGTGGATCCCCTGCGCGGCCATTTTGTCGCCCAGGAACCGGGTACAGGCGGTTGCTGCGGCTCCGGAGCCGGTCTGCATAGAAAAACCTGGTGTGAAATAGCCTGAATGTTCAATAACATCAGCGGCACGGCGGGCAATCAGTAACTCACGGGGGTTGCCCGTCATCCTCGCTGCGCCAACACCGATCTTTGCAGGATCGCCCACGCATGCTGTACGAACAACATAATCCACCTGATCCTGCAAAATACTGGCCGGTAAATTCGGGTAGGGCAGCAGATCTTCGGTCAGCAGTATCACTGTGCGGGCATAACGGGCATCAGTCATTGCATAGCCGAGTGAGCCACAGGCCGAATGGCTGCCTGTGCCACGGGCATTGCCGAACTCATCGCAACCGGGGACGGCCAGGAAGGCAACATCGATCGTGATTTCACCGTCCTGCAGTAGTTTCACCCGTCCGCCGTGTGAATGGATATGAACGGGGTTTTCCATCAATCCGTTGGAGATGGCTTCTGCCAGCTTACCTCGCATTCCGGACGTATAAATGGAGGTGATGACCCCCTGACGGATCGGTTCAATCAGGGGAGAGTTGCAGCTCATTAACGAACTGGATGCTAACGTCAGATCCTTAAAGCCCAGAGAGGCCAGCACGGCCACCACATCATTAATGACCTTATCCCCTTCGCGGAAGGCGTGATGAAAAGAGATGGTCATCCCGTCTTTTAACCCGCTACGGCGTATTGCCTCCTCCAGTGAGTGACAGAGTTTACGGGTGCGTTTTTCCCGCGGGTCAGCAAGCCAGGGAGTGGCGTCATTCGCACCGCCGAAAGGTACAGAAGGGGTAGTGCCGGACAGGCTATCGATAGCGTTCATTCTCTCATCCTTAGTGATATAAACCGGAGGCAGCAGCACGTTCAAGGACGGTCTGCGCATGGTTGATAATGGGGGCATCGATCATTTTTCCGTTCAGTGAGACCACGCCCAGACCTTGTTTTTCCCCTTCACTGGCCGCTTCAATCACCTGTTTTGCATGTTCTACTTCCTGCGGAGTCGGGGAAAAGGCATGGTGCAACAGCGCTATCTGACGGGGATTGATCAGTGATTTCCCGTTAAATCCCATCCGGCGGATCAGGTCGGTTTCTTTCAGGAAACCTTGCTCATCATTGATATCGGACCAGACCACATCAAACGCATCAATACCGGCGGCCCGGGCAGCGTGGAGCACTGCACAACGCGCATAAAACAATTCGGTACCGTCACCCCGCTCGGTCTGCATATCCATGACATAATCGAAAGCGGCCAGTGCTATCCCTATCAGGCGTGGTGAACTGCGGGCGATGGCCACGGCATTAATGACTCCGGTCGCGGACTCTATCGCGGCCATCAGGCGTGTCGAGCCTGTCTGGCGTCCGCAGGCTTTTTCAATGGCTTCGAGATGCGTTTCCAGTACGTAAATATCTTCCGGTGAGTCTGTTTTTGGAAGGCGGATCACATCGGCACCGGCGTATACGGCAGCATGAAGATCCTTTAGTCCGAAAGGGGTGGTTAATGCATTGATACGGACAACTTTTTCAATATCCCGGTACATCGGATGCTGTAATGCGTGAAATACCAGCAGTCGTCCTGCATCTTTTTCATGTACCGACACAGCATCTTCCAGATCGAACATAATGGAATCCGGCCGATAGATAAATGCAGTGGAAAGCATGGCCGCACTGGTCCCGGGCACAAACAGCATACTGCGACGAAGTTTTTTCATACCAGCTTCTCCGGGTCCAGTGAAGTGACTTCTGCGGCACGTAAAACGGCGCACTGTATCCGTGCGCGAAGCACGCAATCGAGAGCGCCTTTATCTTCGATAATGACTAATCCGCTGTTAACGCCCAGAGTTGCCAGTGTTTGTACGGCGACCGCATGGATTTGCTGTCCGAACTGCTGCATGACCTCACTGCGGATCACTATTTCTGTTATGCCGTCCGCAGGGATCACTTTGATCTTTGCATCTCCGGATTCCAGAGTGCCTGCTAACGCCTCTCTGAGAATATTCATGATATTTTTCCTTTTTATTCAGTGTGATACCAGTTGCGCGCTATGCTGCGCCTCCAGATACGAATAGGTGGTCCGCGGAACCTTGTTACGTAGCTGGTCATAATGCCGGCCAGCCAGTAACCGGCGAACTTCTGAGGCTGAAACTGCCGTTCCGTCAGGGCTGGAAATTCGGGGTATTTCTTTCACCGTTATCTTTCCGGCCAGCAGGGTATGCATCGTTTCGTTATAACGACGGGTGGTCGGACAAAAGGGCTCAGAGCCGATATAGCGGTGGGTGATCCCCAGTGCCGGTGCGATGTGATCGCGAAAAAGGAGAAGATCGATAGCGCACCAGGCCTGATCGACGACGGGAGTTTCTTTCAGGAAATAGGCCGGGAAGGTCGCTCGTGAAATAATGTAGGGAGACCCGCCATGCACCGTGACATTGGGCAGATGTGCCACCCCCCGGGTGACCAGAGTAAGCCTGTCGGCATAAGAAAAGAACGAACCTTCTTCACCGACTAAAAACAGGTGTAACCAGTCACACTGACGTGCCGCCTGCTCTGCGAGGAACTGATGGCCAAGGGTGAATGGATTAGCATTCATCACAATTGCTGCAATTTTCCCCCCGGGTTGACGCCATTGCGCTAACTGCCGGCAGTAATGCTGCAGACCCACGGGATTATTTTCCATCAGAACTGCACGATCCCCCTCCTGTGCCAGGGGCCAGAAACCACACTGGCGGAACTGCCCGATATTCTCCGGACGGGTACAGAGGAACAGTGTGGAGATCCGGTTCCTCAGAGCGAAACCTTCCAGTTCAGACAGTAACCGGGCGGTCAGATTCATGCCGCGCCAGGGAAGGTCAGTCACCACACATTTGATGATATTGCCGGCGAGACCGGCACAGCCCGCCAGCCGGTGGCCGATAAAGGCTTCGGCAAAAAATTCGATATCGGCATCGGGTTGTATATTGTACTGCTGAAGAAACGTGTTAATGCGTTCAACGCGCTGAGCGTGTCCGGCGACGCGGGTGAGACGCAGTTGAAATGCGGGCAGTCTGTCCATGGCATTCAGGCGCTCCTTTTTCTCGCAGGCAATGTCGTCACCACGGGATCATCGGCGACGGTGTTGATCAGATGGCCGATCTGTTCAATTTCCACTTCGACCCGATCCCCGGCGTACATAAAAAGAGGAGGATGGCGCTTTTTCCCGACCCCGCCGGGGGACCCGGTAATGATGACATCGCCGGGGCTGAGCCGGGTGAACGTGCTGATATATTCAATCAGCCCGGGAATTTTATGGATCATATGGCAGGTATTATCCTGCTGAACGACGTTGCCGTTCAGCCAGGTTCTGATCATCAGGTTATGGGGATCGTCGATTTCATCGCTGGTGGTCAGGCAGGGCCCGAAGCTGCCGGTATTACGCCAGTTTTTCCCTGCGGTAAACCAGCTGTGCTGCCAGTCTCGTGCTGAGCCATCCATATAACAGCTGTAACCGGCAATATGGTTAAGCGCCTGGCTGCGGGGAATATGGCTGCCCCCGATACCGATAATGACCGCCAGCTCACCTTCATAGTCAAATTCATTGGAATAATAAGGTTTAAGCAGCGGTGTGTTATGGCCGGTCTGTGAATCCGGAAAACGAATAAATAAGGTCGGTGCAGGATCCGTTTGCTCAAATTCCTGACGTTTTTCAGCGTAATTCATCCCGACACACAGTATTTTATTCGGATGCTCAATGACCGGTAAGTAATGAACTTCCTGCCCGGTAAAGTCTGCCTCCTCTCCGAGATACTGCTGTACGGAAGCGAGTTGCCCCGCCTCCAGTAATGATTTCAGGTCAGGAAACCGGAGGCTCAGGCGACTGCCTAAATCGATAATCCCCTCAGGTGTCACTATCCCGTAACTGCGGGTTCCCTGGTGCAGATAACTGGCAATTTTCATTTTACGTCCTGCAAAATACGGTTAAATAAGGAAGTTACCCAGAATAAGTAACGACACTGAAACGTTAATGGCCCCCCCGATACGGGTCGCAATCTGTGCGAATGGCATTAACACCATCCGGTTGCCTGCGGTAAGAATGGCGACATCCCCGGTGCCGCCTTGCCCGCTCTGACAGCAGGAAATGATGGCGACATCAATGGGGTGCATGCCCAGTTTTTTACCCACGAAGAAGCCGGTGACGACCAGTGAGAAGACGGTGCTGATAATGATCAGCAGATTACTCAGCGTGAAGGCATTCACCAGTTCCTGCCACGGTGTGATAGCGACGCCGACAGCAAACAGAATCGGGTAGGTGACGGCGGTCTGAAAGAATTTGTACACCACCTGAGAGCCCGCCAGCAGACGGGGAGATACGCCGTTGACGAGTTTGATAAACACCGCGACGAAGAGCATGCCGACCGGAGCGGGTAAGCCGATGTATTTATGGCCCAGCATACCGACCATATAGAGCAGAACGGCCAGCAGCACTCCGGAGGCAAAGGTGGTGACATCCGGTGCAGCACTGACCGGCTGAGGGGGCTCTTCAGGTTTACCGGAAAGACCGGCGTTAGCTGAAGATGCCGGCATAAGCTGACCTTCTCCGGTTAAGTGCGGGTAACGTTTACCGAGCTGATTTAAGCAGCCGGAAATCACGATGGCGGTCAGACTACCGAGCATGACCATTGGCAGCACCCGGCCGAGTGCCACGCCCTGTTCCATGTGAAGTAACGTGGCATAGCCAATCGACAGAGGGATGGCCCCCTCACCGACACCGCCGGCCATAATGGGTAAGATGATAAAGAAGAAAATCTGGAAAGGTTCCAGCCCGAGTGCGATCCCGACCCCCATACCGACCAGCATCCCCACGATTTCACCGCACAGCATCGGGAAAAAGATACGCAGGAACCCCTGAATTAACGTGGTCCGGTTCATACTCATAATACTGCCGACAATAATGCAGCAGATATAAAGATAAAGAATGTTAGTGGATTTATAGAACGTCTTCGTGGACTGAATGACGACGTCCGGTAGTAAACCATAATAAACCAGTGCCGAGGGAATAAAGGTCGCACAGATAGCCGCGGCACCAATTTTACCGACAATCGGCAGCCGCTTACCAAATTCACCACAGGCGAAACCGAAAAAGGCAAGGGTTGCGACCATGACGACAATATCACTGGCAAGCTGACCTGCCAGACAATCAATAGTGATAAGAACACCGCAGAGTATAAATAAAGGCAGCGGAATAATTCCTATTTTCCAGGTATCCAGGATATGCCACCACTTTTCTTTTAGCGATTTTTTTTCCGTCGTGGGTACTGAGATATGTTTTATCATCATTGCTCTCCTTATTGTTACGCTAAAGTGTGCAGGTGCCGGGCTATTGATGTTGTGATAAGGCATTTAATTATTGAGGAGATTTTATGGCGATTATGGTTTTTATGGATTTTAAGGCGTTAATGGATTTAAACAGCAGAAGTCAGCTCAGGGATATTAATTTTAATTTAGTAATATGTTTTATTTTTGTTTTCTTTTTTTGAATTTATGTTTTTCGGATTGAAGAAGCGCAACTGAAATGAATCCTTCGCAGACAAATAAGCTGTGCAAAGGATCACAAGTTCTTTTGAAAATAAAATAGGATGAAATGAATAATGTTATATTACCAATAGTGTCAGCATACTCTGGCGGACGGGATATGAAACTCTCTTTTCAGATAAAGTTATTTATCTCACTGATGGTGATGTTTTTATTATTATTTTCGGTTTTTGCACTCTATTACTATCTCGAGGCAGGGCGACGGGTTTCTCAGGAAATGGGCGTACGGACACGGGTGCAGGCGGATTTGATCTCTGCTATGCCGGAATTACGTTCTGCGGTAATCCAAAGAGATCTTCAGAAAATAAAACACGTTATGAGTAATATCGTTCCGCTGAGTGACGCCAGTTTTATTGTTATCGGAGATAATAAAATAAATCACTTATATCATTCGGTGAGCCAGGAAAAAGTCGGCACTCCGCTGGTGGGCGGGGATAACGATGAAGTCCTGCGGGGTAAAACGGTGATCACCTGCCGTCGGGGCGGGTTAGGGATCTCTTTACGGAGTAAAGCCCCGGTATTTGATAACCTGGGAAATGTGGTCGGGATTGTTTCTGTCGGATATCTGAAAAGCGATATTGATAATATTACGTTAAGCAAAGCAGTTAATGCGTTCATTATTCTTTCCCTTCTGCTGGTAAGTTTATTTATATATTCCTGGTTTTTTACACGAAGTATAAAAAAACAGATGTTTTCTCTGGAACCCGGGGAGATAGGGCTGCTGGTCCGGCAGCAAAAAGCGATGCTTGAATCCATTTTTGAAGGCGTGATTGCTATCGATGACCAGTTAAGCGTTATTGTGGTGAATAAAGCGGCTCAGCTCCTGCTCGGGATTAATGGTACAGAAAAAGCGCTTACGGAAAAAAAGATCCATCAGCTGATAAAGCCGGTGACATTCTTTGATCTGCCGGTCATGCTGGAAAACGATACCCATGATGAAATTTGTCATTTTAATCAGCGGACCGTTATCGCCAGCCGTGTCCGTATATGGCAGGAAGATAAATTACAGGGATGGGTGATTACGTTTCGTGATCGACAGGAAATAGAGAGTCTGACCGCTCGCTTAAGCCAGGTGAAGTGTTATCTGGAAAATTTACGGATAATGCATCATGAGCAGTTAAACCAGACCACCGTGATCTCCGGATTATTACAATCCGGCCGATATCAGGAAGCCATCAACTTTATTCAGTTACAGTCTGAACATGCACAAAGTGTTCTGGATTTTATCTCAGCGCATTTTGCTTCGCCAATGTTATGCGGCTTGCTGCTGGGGAAAGTCTCACGTGCCAGGGAGAAAGGGGTCGAACTGATTTTTGACCCGACCAGTGAGCTGTTACAGCCTTTTCACGGGCTACCGGAATCGGAACTGATCTCTGTGATCGGTAATTTGCTGGATAATGCGATTGAAGCGACGCAACAGGTTGATCCTTTACACCGAAGGATCGAGGTGTTGATTGCCGGGGGGAATGGGGAGCTGATCATTGAAGTCGCTGATAACGGTGTCGGGATCCCGCCAGAGCTGAAAGATCATCTGTTTGAGCGCGGAATAACCTCAAAGGATAGTGAAGGCCACGGTATCGGACTGTATCTGGTTCACAGCTTTGTCACGCAGGCAGGGGGAGTGATTGAAGTGACTGAAAACCCCGGGGGAGGGACCCTTTTTTCTGTATTTATTCCTGAACGCCCGTCGGATCTGACTGATCCCTGAATGTCAGGATCAGCACTAACGAAAGATAACGCTTATGCCTGATGATCACATTGATGTACTGATTGTTGAAGATGAAAGTGCCCTGGCACAGTTACATGCCGGGCTTGTGAATAATTTTCCGTGTCTGCGGGTCATCGGGATTGCTTCCACCCTCCGGCAGGCCAAAGAGATGATTGAACAACGCAGTCCGCAACTGGTATTGCTGGATAACTATTTACCGGACGGACAGGGGATCACATTAATCAGCTCAGCCATGTTCAGTCGCGCTCAGTGTGCCGTTATTTTTATTACCGCCGCCAGTGATATGAATACCTGCAGCCAGGCCATCCGTGTGGGGGCCTTTGACTATATTCTTAAACCGGTATCGTTGAAGCGATTAAGCCAGTCGCTGGAAAACTTTATCCGTTTCAGCCGACAGCAACGGGAGTGGAAAATTGTAGACCAGAAAAATGTAGATTCCCTCTACCAGCTACAGGCTAAAAATTTTCGACAGCGGGAAACGGATAAAGGGATTGAGGAAAATACCCTGGCCCGGGTACGAAAGCTTTTTACGGATGACCAATCCTGTCTGAGTGTGGATGAGGTGATGACAGGCTCCGGCCTGAGTAAAACAACGGCCAGGCGCTATCTGGAATACTGTGTCAGAGCAAAGTTACTGGGCGTGGAACTGGTTTACGGCAAAATAGGCCACCCCCGACGTTTGTATCGTCACCGTAAAGCAGGTGAGCCGTGACGGGATCCCGGCGGAAAGTCGTGGTCAGGTTTCAACATTGATGCACAGGGCATCATATCGCCAGTATTCATGATCACAATCGATTACCTGCTGATGCTGGTTCTGATTAATCCGTGTGATACAAATTCCCGGGCTGCCCGAGGCGACATTCAGTGCCGGGGCGGCAAATACCGGCAGAGGGCCAGGCAGAACGGTAAAGCGCACCCCGCCATAACGAATGTTATAGAGTTTCTCATACAAATGGGTCAGGGAAAGGGTCAGGTCTTCCTGCAGCAGATTCGGGAAAAAAGCCGGATTCAGATAATGCTCTACATAGAGGACTGCCCGTCCATCAATACGTCTTCTCCGCCGGATACAAAACAGGGTATCGCCGGTCCCGACTTGTAATTGCTGTGCCAGTAGCGGGGTTGCGGAGATCTTGTCGGCACTGAGCACTTCGGTATTTGCCTGTCTGCCCTGACGGGCCGCCATTTCATGAAAATGGCTGCGTAACAGAGGGTTATAGACCAGTCTGGGAGGGGCGATAAACCATCCGCGTCGGAGTTCACGATAGATCTCGCCGCGCGATTCAAGTAAGGCTAATGCTTCACGCAGAGTAATTCGGGTGGTGGAGTATTCTTCTCTGAGTTGCCTTTCTGAAGGCAGGCGTCTGTTGATAAACTCATTATTCTTCAGTCTCTTAAATAAAGAGTCCGCAATCATATCTACCGTTTTAGTGTTTCCGGAGATCACGTGTCAGCCCTGTGTTGGTGCATACCTGCACTTACGGAGTTCATTTCCAGAAGAAAGTCAGATGTCAGTTCTGTCAGCGGCCACCGCTGCAGCTTGCAGAGTATTGTAAAAACACAGCTATCACAACGCTGTCATAAAATTTTCATACGCTGTCACTATATTGGCTTGGATTTTGCTGGACTAGACCAGTGAGCTTATCACTTATCCGCAGGAGCCCGATATGAAAGCCAGTATTGTAACTCTGTTATCAGCCGCTATTTTTCTTGCTCTTCCCGCGGCGCATGCTGCGGACAATAACTTTGCTGCGCTTGAGAAAGCCGCCCGTAGCGAAGGTCAGGTCAACAGTGTCGGTATGCCTGATAGCTGGGCAGACTGGAAAGATACCTGGAATGACATCAGCCGGACGTATGGTATTAAGCACAGCGACACGGATATGTCATCGGCACAGGAGCTGGCGAAATTTGCCGCCGAAAAACAGAATGCCACCGCAGATATCGGCGATGTCGGGGCAGCATTTGGTCCGATCGCAGTCGAAAGAGGTCTGGCGATGGCTTACAAGCCGGATCACTGGGATCAGATCCCTGACTGGGCGAAGGATCAAGGGGGCCACTGGATGCTGGCTTATACCGGTACCATCGCCTTCCTGGTGGATAAACAGCAGGTAAAAGATGTCCCTCACAGCTGGGCTGACCTGAAAAAAGGCAAATATGTTGTCACCATCGGGGATGTCGGGGTAGCGGCACAGGCGGCGAATGGTGTGCTGGCCGCTAACTATGCCCTGGGCGGTGATGAAAAGAACCTGAAACCGGCGCTGACCTTCTTTGGTGATTTAGCCAAACAAGGGCGTCTTGGCTTAACCGATCCGGTGATCGCGAATATCGAAAAAGGTGAGATCCAGGTGGCTGTCGTCTGGGATTTCAACGGACTTAACTACCGTGATCAGATCGATAAAAACCGTTATGAAGTGATCATCCCGTCAGACGGATCGGTCACTTCCGGCTATACCACTATCATCAACAAATACGCAAAACATCCGAATGCCGCCAAACTGGCGCGGGAATTTATTTTCTCCGATGCCGGACAAATTAACCTGGCACGCGGCTACGCCCGCCCTATCCGTGCGCAATATCTTAAATTACCTGCCGATGTTCAGGCCAAACTGCTGCCTGCCTCAGAATATAAAAATGCCCGTCCTGTCAGGGATCAGGCCGCCTGGGATAAGTCATCGAAAATGTTGCCGTCTCTGTGGCAGCAATACGTGATGATCAATATGCAGCAATAACCGATGACCCGGAGGTAAGTGATGAAAACAATACTGGTGGTACTGGATGGGCTGAGTGACAGCGTGGCCGGGCATGCCATGGGGTATTTACACGCTGAATGTGCTCAGGGTAATGGCCAGTATTATTCCATTACCTGTGAATTACCTTCACTGTCGAGACCGCTCTATGAATGTATCCTGACCGGCGTTCCGCCGGTCATCAGCGGGATCATTCATAACGGTGTCTCCCGTATGAGTCACCAGCGCAGTATTTTCCATTATGCCCGTGCGGCCGGGCAGGTGACGGCGGCGGCCGCTTACCACTGGGTCAGTGAGCTTTATAACCGCACGCCGTTTAATGCGGTCCGCGACCGCCATACCCTGGATCCTGAATTGCCCATTCAGTACGGGCATTTCTATTCCGATGACAGTTATCCGGACTCTCACCTGTTCGAGGATGCTGAAAGTTTGAGATTGCAGCACGACCCGGATTTTTTACTGATCCATCCGATGAATGTGGATGATGCCGGGCATAAGTTCGGGCTTGATTCCACCCAATACCGTAACCGGGCCCGCAGAGCTGATGGTTATCTGTCGCACTGGATGCCGCAATGGCTGGCACAGGGCTATCAGGTGATTGTGACCTCTGACCACGGTATGAATGAGGACCATTCGCACGGAGGAACACTCCCTGAAGAAACCGGGGTCCCGCTATTTGTGTTTGGTCAGGCATTCTCACTACAGAAGGTTCTCAGCCCACGACAGACCGAGCTTTGCGGCACGGTATGTGAAATTCTGGGTGTTCCTCACGATAAACCCGTTTGCCGGGGTTTGTTAGCTCGAGCCTTCAGGGAGGAGGAATGAAAGGAAAACGTGTAGCCCTGCTATGGCTGCTCCCTTTTGCTGTCTTTTATCTGGCTTTCCAGGTCGCTCCGCTGGCCTGGGTTGCCGGAAACAGTTTCTGGAGCGATGTTAACAGCCGCTGGGGGCTGGATAATTACCATGACATTCTGACCTCACCGTTCTATCTGCAGGCGATCCGTTTTTCGCTGGATATTTCGTTCTGGTCGAGTCTGTATGGCGTGTTGATCTCGCTGGTGGCAGGGTACTCCCTTAGTCAGCTGGCAGAAAGCAAACTGCATCGGTTCCTGCTGGCTTTCACTAATATGACCAGTAACTTTGCCGGTGTGCCGCTGGCCTTTGCCTTTATTATTCTGTTGGGGCTGAACGGGTGCCTGACACTCATCATGCGCCGCTATGGTATGGGCGGAGACTTCCGGCTGTTTTCCCGCGACGGCATGATAGTGGTCTATACCTGGTTTCAGATCCCGCTCGGGGTGATGTTACTGCTGCCTGCTTTTGATGGCCTGAAAAAGGAGTGGCGGGAATCTGCAGCGTTGCTCGGTGCCGGACGTCTTAGCTACTGGCGTCACGTTGCACTGCCCATTCTCTCACCGGCATTACTGGGTACATTTGTGATCCTTCTGGCAAATGCTCTCGGAGCGTATGCCACCATCTATGCATTGACCAGCGGTAATTTTAACGTCGTCCCCGTACGGATCGCAGCTCTGGTCTCCGGAGATATTTCACTCGACCCCTATATGGGGAGCGCGTTAGCGATGTTGCTGGTTGTGCTGCTGACAGTGATCACCGTCGTACAGCAGTACCTGGTGCGTCGCAGCTACTTAAATGTTAAACGCAGTTGAAGGGAGTCACTATGTCTCAGGCTGAAAAACTGTATCACCGGGTCGTTTGTGGCGTATTACTGGTCATCCTCGCACTTCCGTTACTGGCGACATTGCTCTATGCCCTGTCCCGGGAATGGAGTGACACTATTATGCCGCAGGGGGTGACGCTGTCATGGTTTATTGAGCTTTGGCAGGACCCGCGTTTTCTGGCCGCGCTGGGTCACTCATTAGTCATCTGTCTCGGGGCATTAGTTTTCTCGTTACTGCTGGTACTGCCAGCGATGTTTGTTATTGCTTACTATTACCCCAGGCTGGATAGCATCATGGGTGTGTTGATACTGATGCCCTTTGCTGTGCCCCCGGTGGTTTCTTCGGTCGGCTTGTTGCAACTCTATTCCTCAGAGCCACTAATGCTGACCGGTACCCCCTGGATCCTGATTGGCTGTTATTTCACTATCGCGTTGCCTTTTATGTATCGCGCTATCGCTAACAATATGCAGTCAGTCAACCTTAAAGAACTGATGGATGCGGCACATCTGTTAGGTGCAGGGACTTTCCGTGCCGCGCTGTTTGTTGTGTTACCCAATCTGCGTAAAGGCGTGATGGTCGCGGTGCTCCTGTCCTTCTCCTTTCTGATAGGTGAGTTTGTATTCGCTAACATGCTGACAGGCAACAGCTATGAAACTCTGCAGGTGTATCTCTACAACATGCGCAACGGCAGTGGTCATTTTACCAGTGCGTTAGTGATCTCCTATTTCACTGTTATTTTACTGGTCACCGGGGTGGCCAATCTGCTTAACCGTAAGTGAGGCTCTGTATGGCAACGCTGAATGTAAAAAAACTGAATAAGAGCTTTGGTACGACGTCTGTGTTCCGGGACATCAATTTTACGGCGAACGAAGGTGAATTTGTCACTTTACTGGGGCCGAGTGGTTGCGGGAAATCGACGTTATTACGTTGTCTGGCAGGGTTAACCCCGGTGGATAGCGGGGAGATTTTTTTAGCGAATAAAAATATCGTTAACCAGCCGGTTCAGCAGCGGGGAATTGGCATGGTGTTTCAGAGTTATGCGCTGTTTCCGAATATGACCGTCGAAAAAAACGTCGCTTTTGGACTGAAAATGCAAAAACTCCCCGCCACGGAGATCCGTCGGCGGGTTGCTGAGGCACTGGAAATGGTCGAACTGAATGAGTTTGCCAATCGCTATCCTCATCAGTTGTCCGGTGGCCAGTGTCAGCGTGTGGCGCTGGCCCGCTCGCTGGTGACCCGACCGGCATTATTGTTACTGGACGAGCCGCTTTCTGCCCTGGATGCCCGTATCCGCCGTCATTTACGTGATCAAATCCGCCTGATCCAGAAAGAACTTAATCTGACGACTATTTTTGTCACTCATGACCAGGAAGAAGCTCTGACGCTATCGGATCGTATCGTTTTGATGAATAAAGGTAATATTGTACAAAACGGTGGGGCTGAAGAACTGTATACTCAACCGGCAGATTTGTTTGCTGCCGGATTTATAGGCAACTACAATTTACTCACGCCGGAACAGGCAACACGGTTAACCGGGCAGGTCTACAGCGCTCATGTGGCTATCCGGCCGGAAACCTTGAGTTTCTGCCAGAGCGGTCAGGGGTTAGCCGCACGTATCCTGAGCAGCAGTTTGCTGGGAAATATCATCCGCTACCGGGTGGAGTGCCAGGGCATTGAATTATCAGTCGATATTCTCAATCGTCACGATGATGATCTCTATGCTGCCGGGCAGCGAATCGATTTACGGGTAGATGCTGGCGCATTACGGAATGTTGCCTGAGACAGACGTCAGGCGATGTGATTCAGTAAGACGGAGGTGAAGGGCCTGAATGCGATAGCCTGTCCGGAGGAGATTGGCTCATTTTCGTCACCGGCGGAAATAGACAGGAAAAGGAGCAACCTTAGCGTGTTAACACTATTAAATTTACTTTCAGCGGTCGCATTACTGGTATGGGGCACACATATTGTCCGTACCGGGATTATGCGGGTTTACGGGGCGGATCTACGCCGGGTCATCAGCCGTAGTGTGGAAAAAAAGCCTCTGGCTTTTCTTGCCGGCATCGGTGTCACCGCTCTGGTACAAAGCAGTAACGCCACCACGTTACTGGTCACCTCTTTCGTGTCGCAAAATCTGATGGCACTGACCCCTGCGCTGGTGGTGGTGCTGGGGGCCGATGTCGGGACCGCCATTATGGCCCGGATCCTGACCTATGATCTGTCCTGGCTATCCCCCTTATTTATCTTTATCGGTGTCATTTTCTTTCTTAGCCGTAAACAGACCCGGCTCGGGCAAATCGGCCGAACCAGTATTGGCCTCGGGCTGATCTTACTGGCGCTGCAACTGATTGTGCAGGCGTCTCATCCCATCACTCAGGCCGCCGGGGTACAGGTGCTTTTTTCTTCACTGACCGGGGATATTCTGCTGGATGCGCTGGTCGGTGCCGTCTTTGCGATTGTCAGTTACTCCAGTCTGGCTGCTGTGTTAATCACCGCGACCCTGACCGCGACCGATGTTATCTCGTTTAAGGTGGCGTTGTGCCTGGTGATTGGTGCGAACCTGGGGAGCGGGTTACTGGCCATGATCAATAACAGCGGCTCGACGACAGCAGGAAAGCGGGTAGCGCTGGGTAGTCTGTTGTTTAAGCTGATCGGCTGCGTCATCATCCTGCCGTTTGTGAATCTGATTGCAAACGGGCTGTCGACCGTGCCGATGAGTAATTCCGAACTGGTGATCTCCTTCCATGTTTTCTATAACGTCATCCGGTGTGTCGCTCTGGTACCGTTCAGCGGCATGATGGCCGCATTGTGCCGGCGACTGATTGCCGATGATGTTGAGCATGATCTGCGTTTGCGCCCGAAACACCTGGATTACAGTATGCTGGATACCCCGGCATTGGCACTGGTGAATGCGGCCCGGGAAACCCTGCGTATCGGCGATGTGGTTGAGCAGATGCTGGAAACGCTGAATAAGGTATTGCAGGGTGAAGTGCGTGAAGAGCGCAATATCCGGCGGCTGGATGATGACGTGGATGTATTGTATACCGCGATAAAACTCTATCTGGCACAGATGCCGAAAGAAGATCTGGCGGCGGAAGATTCCCGGCGCTGGGCGGAGATTATCGATCTGGCGCTGAATCTTGAGCAGGCTGGCGATATTATTGAACGGATGTCCGCAGAAATTGCGGCGAAATCTCTGGCTGCCCACCGTCCGTTTTCTTCTGAAGGGGTGCTGGAGCTGGAATCGATGCAGGAACAACTGCTGAAAAACCTGCATCTGAGTATGTCGGTCTTTATTTCACGGGACATCACCACGGCAAAAAGGTTACGCCGGGCGAAACACCGTTTCCGCATCCTGAACCAGCGTTATTCACTGGCCCACGTCAATCGTCTGCATCAGCAGAATGTGCAGAGTATCGAAACCAGTTCGCTGCATCTCGGATTGCTGGGGGATATGAAACGGCTGAACTCGCTTTTCTGTTCTGTGGCTTACAGTGTGCTGGAACAGCCGGAAGAAAATGACCTCCGCGACTGATCCGGATGCCGGACGTGCCGGCATCCCTGGTTTTAGTCTTTGCGTGTAATCGGTTTGCCTGACCAGTAACCCGACAGTAAAGAGCCGGAAAAGTTATGCCAGACGGAAAATAAAGCGCCGGGTAATGCGGCGACCGGGGTGAAATAGAGTTTGCCCAGGGTCGCCGCCAGTCCTGAATTCTGCATACCCACTTCCAGTGCCAGCGTCCTGCAGGTCGATTCATCAAATCCGAACAGCTTACCGCCGAAATATCCTCCCAGCAGACCAATGGCGTTATGCAGGATCACGGCGGCAATCACCACCAATCCCACAGAGCCGATAAACGCCCGGCTGCCTGCCACCACGGCACTGATGATCAGCAGAATACAGACCATCGAAAACGCGGGCAGATAAGGCTCTGCTTTCTTTACCAGGCGCGTCGCGCTGTGATGCACTATCAGGCCCAGGCCAATCGGGATCAGAACGATTTCTATAATGCTCCAGAGCATGCCGGCAATATCGACCTGAATATGTGTATCCACATACAGCCGGGTCAGCAGCGGAGTCGCTACGACACCGACCAGGGCGGAAACAGACGAAATGGTCACCGAGAGTGCCACATCGCCTTTGGCAAGATAAATCATGACATTAGACGCCGTACCACTGGCCACACTGCCGACCAGGATCATCCCTGCCGCCAGATCCGGGGGCATATGGAACAGCTTCGCCAGCCCCCAGGCCGCCAGTGGCATCACAAAATAGTGTAAAAATGTGCCGGCCAGTACGGGGGCCGGGCGGGTGATCACACGCTTAAAGTCATCAATACTCAGCGTCACACCCATGGCGAACATAATCAGCATCAGTAATTCACTGACCCAGGGACCGATAGGCAGAAACAGGCCGGGTGAAAAATAAGCCACCACAGAAAGCAGAATAGCCCAGAGGGGGAACAGACGGGTGATGTTGGCGAGCATAGCCGGGAGTCCTTATAATTTTAACGTTACTTTTTTATCATGAGCAGGATTGCCACAGAAAAATGCCTCCGGGTGCATTCAGGGAGGCAAAATTTATCATAACATTTCGATCTGAATGCAACAGGGACATCACAGAACTTCGCCGGATGTGCTTTGAAAAACAGGAAAACCAGAGGATTATCAGGCCATTCAGGGCAGGAATAGCCTGTCTTAAGGGAAGACGGACAGACTGCAGTGGATCATTGCTGTCCGTCCGTCGGCGGCTTAGCCGAAAAGATGTTTATGCAGGGTACGAACGACGTCTTCTGCTTCGTCCGACGGGATCAGGAAACACAAGTTATGGCTGCTGGCACCATAGCAAATCAGGCGCAGGCTGAACGGGTCCAGAACGCCGAATACCTCTTTACCCATTCCGGTGGCTTCTGCCAGGTGGTTGCCTATCAGGGCTACCAGAGACAGGTTTTCCTCGACTTCCACACGACAGAGTGATGAAAGCTCAGTGAGTAATCCCTGGGTCAGCAGACTGCCTTTAGACGAGGTAGAACCGGTCGTATCCAGCGTTAATGCCACACTGACTTCGGAAGTCGTGATCAGGTCGACCGAAATATTATGACGGGCCAGAATGGCAAACACCTCGGCGAGAAAACCCCGCGCATGCAGCATATTCAGGCTGTGAAGGGTTAACAGCGTCTGGCTGCGGCGTAACGTCACGGCCCGGAACTGAGGCTGATGCCGTGTCTGGTTATCGACCAGCGTTCCGCCGGCTTCCGGGGTTTTACTTGACCCGACGAAGACCGGAATATCATTGCGTACTGCCGGGATCAGCGTGGCCGGATGCAGCACTTTTGCGCCGAACGTCGCCATTTCAGCGGCTTCTTCAAAGGTAATTTCATCGATACGCACGGCCTCAGGCACGATGCGGGGGTCGGTGGTATAAATTCCGGGCACATCCGTCCAGATATCGATGCGGCGTGCCTGTAAGGCTTCACCGAGTAATGCGGCGGTATAATCACTGCCGCCCCGGCCGAGGGTCGTCGTCAGGCCGTTTTCTTCACAGCCAATAAAGCCCTGGGTTATCACCAGAGAATCATTGACCAGGGGCACGAGCAGGGACTGAGCAAGCTCCGCCAGTGTGGCAATATTGGGTTCGGCACGCCCGAAATGATTATTGGTTTTCATGACCTTGCGGACATCAAACCACTGCGCGGGCACATCGCGCTCGCGTAAAATTTCGGTAAACAGCAGGGTGGACAGTAACTCGCCGTGACTGACTATTTCATCGGTCAGTTCTGCACAAGGGGAGTGGGTGGCTTTTGCCGCCAGCAAAGCGACATTTTCAATGATACGTTCGATTTCAGTGTGGATCACTGCGGCCGATCGCAGGCGATTGGCAATGGCATACTGTATTTGACCGAGGTTTTTCAGTAAGTGCTGACGTTCGTCGTCAGGTTGGCCTTCGGCCAGAGAAACCAGCAGGTTAGTGACGCCGGCAGAAGCTGAAAGAACGACAACTTTTACGTCAGGCCGGGACAGGACAATATCAGCGCTACGATTCATTGCTTCATAATCAGCAACGCTGGTTCCGCCAAATTTAGCAACGATTAATGCGGATTGGGACATGCAAATACAACCTCGAGTCAGGGTCTTAATTCAGGCTTGACACAAGGGTGAGCGGATACAGGCAGACCGGTGCAGCATTAAACAACGAGTCAGCCAGAAGCGCCCCACCTTGTGAAACATTCATCACGAACGCTACGCTACGGTGACAACCCAGAGGATTCAGCCCCTGTGGTCGGCATAACAAACACTCCGCATGTTTGTTGCCTCGGCGCCGCTCCCCCTGATATGCCGTCACCGGATACGGATCCTCTGACATACTGCCTGGGCGGCGCGCCTCTTCTGGTCTACGCATCAATACGTAAGAACTTCTTTAGAAATATCGTGTAATGGGCTGACTGTCAACGGCTATCGGCCTGAATCTCCTCATTTTTTACCAATGCAATCAGCGTGCAAGGCAGCTCCGGCGGTTGACCCGTGCCTATCGGCGTCAGCTTTTTCTCTTCATTCAGGCTGAATAAGGGAATAACCCCATGATTTTTATTGAGATAATCCTCCCAGCCGAAGTTTTCATTCAATCGGGTCGCTTTTATCGTCGCTCCGGCAGAAATTAAGCGGCTGAGATGACCAAAGGTATACTCCGGACTGAACAGGGTTTCCTGTCGGCGGAAGCGACTGCTTTCCCTGTCATGCTTACCACGGACACTCTGGGTATTACCTGAGCGCACGGCAGAGACCTTGTCTTTACCGAGAATGTGACTGAAATGATAGACCGCCAGCGCATTCTGGTGCCGGTTTGACGACATGGCCAGTACCCGTGACGTCATGTTCAGGTCCAGATAGTTTTCCGCATGTTCTGACCAGGCATAGCCATAGTAAGCCGTCAGGCCATCCATCCGCGCCTGACGATAATTTTCCCAGCCATTATCGGTCAGTTGTACCGCTAACCCCTGTTTCTGTAACGCCTGTGCCAGAGCACGGGCAACACTGTTTGCCCCGATGATCAGCACGCCCCGCGGCTGTTTTTTCTGCACCTGTAGCCAGCGGGCGATCGGCAGACTGGTCAGACTCTGTAGCACCACGGTACCAATAATGATGGCAAAAACGACCGTGACTAAGCGATCTGCACCGGGATAGCCATTTTTGGCCAGGGTCAGCGCAAATAACGAACTGACGGCTGCGGCGACAATACCGCGGGGGGCAATCCAGCACAGCAATAACCGGTCGCGCCAGCTCAGAGAAGAACCGGTCGTTGAGGCGGTAATACAGAGTGGTCGTGCAACAAACTGTACTATCAGCAGCACACCGACTAACGGCCAGCCCATGCCGGTTAAGGCATGGATATCCAGACGAGCCGCCAGGATGATAAATAACCCGGAAATCAGCAGGGCAGAAAGCTGTTCTTTAAACTCAATAATGTCCGTCAGGTCGACATCACGCATATTGGCCAGCCAGATCCCCATCACGGTGACCGTGAGCAGGCCGGATTCATCCGCCAGGGCATTCGATAAACCAAAGGCACCCAGCATCATAGCCAGTACGGCAAAGTTCTGCAGGTAGCCAGGCAGCCAGACTTTACGCAGTGCCAGACCGACGATCCACCCGGCAACAATGCCGGCGATTAACCCGACACCTGCCGTTTTTCCGAGTGTCATGAACAGGTGTGAATAGGATCCAGCCTGCTGATGCAGCACAATAAATTCAAACACCAGCAGGGTAAAAATCGCCCCGACCGGGTCGATAATAATCCCCTCCCAGCGCAACACCTGATTGATGGTGTTCTTCGGCCGCACCACCCGCATTAACGGGGCGATAACGGTCGGACCGGTCACGACCGTAACGGCCCCGACCAGTGCAGACAATTCGGCCGAAAAGTGCAACAGCAGATGGCAGGCGATACTGATGACCAGAAAGGTAATCAGCATACCGACGGTCACCAGGTTGCGTACCACGCCGCCCAGCCCGCGAATTTCACTGAACCTCAGGGTTAGCGCACCTTCGAACAAAATGATGGCCACTGATAGTGATACTAAGGGAAATAACAAATTACCGAACAGTAAATCCGGTTGTAGTATATGAGTCGCAGGCCCGAGCAGGACCCCGAAAATCAGTAACGGCAGAATGGCGGGAAGTCGCAGTAACCATGCCAGCCATTGGGCTGCCAGTGAACTGAGACCTATAATAACCAATAATAGCGGGGGCGATAACGCCATAAACGTTTTCCTTTCAACAGCAAGAGTCGTCATACTGGGGGTAATCATCCGTCGTGCTGGCTGGTAAATGCAAGCGACGTCGGGGTTTCTGTTTAATCATAGCTTCACTTTGTGGCAATGTATGGCCAGGGTCAGCCTGGCACAAGTGAAGCGTTGTCAAAGCCAGATTCTGAATTCATTAATCAATAAGAGTGTTGTTATGAAAAATATCAATCCGACACAAACTGATGCATGGAAGGCGTTACAACAGCATTTCTCTGACATGAAAGCGGTGAGTATTGCTGATTTGTTTGCCCGTGACCCGCAACGTTTCTCAAAATTTTCCGCCACGTTCGATGATCAGCTGCTGGTGGACTATTCAAAAAACCGTATCACCGGCGAAACGCTGGACAAATTACTGGCGCTGGCAAAAGAAACTGATCTGGATGGCGCGATTGCCGCCATGTTTGCGGCCGAAAAAATTAACCGCACCGAAGATCGCGCCGTTCTGCACATCGCATTGCGTAATCGCAGTAATACGCCAATCCTGCTGGATGGCAAAGATGTGATGCCGGAAGTCAACGCGGTATTGGCAAAAATGAAAAGCTTCTCTGAACGCATTATCAGCGGAGAGTGGAAAGGTTACACCGGTAAGGCGATCACGGATGTGGTGAACATTGGTATCGGCGGGTCCGACCTGGGGCCACTGATGGTCACAGAGGCACTGCGTCCTTACAAAAACCATCTCAACATGCATTTTGTCTCCAATGTCGATGGTACGCACATTGCGGAGACCCTGAAAACGCTGAACCCTGAGACAACGTTATTCCTGGTGGCGTCAAAAACCTTTACCACTCAGGAAACCATGACCAACGCGCACAGTGCCCGTGACTGGTTCCTGGCCAGTGCCGGGGATGAAAAGCATGTCGCCAGCCACTTTGCAGCGCTGTCGACTAACGCCAAGTCGGTCGGTGAATTCGGTATCGATACCGCTAACATGTTTGAGTTCTGGGACTGGGTCGGCGGTCGTTATTCACTGTGGTCGGCGATTGGTCTGTCGATTGTCCTGTCTGTCGGCTATGACAACTTTGAAAAACTGCTGGCAGGTGCCCATGCGATGGATAAGCACTTTGCAGAAACCCCGGCAGAAAAGAATATCCCTGTGCTGCTGGCACTGATCGGTATCTGGTATAACAATTTCTTTGGTACCGAAACCGAAGCGATTCTGCCTTATGATCAGTATATGCACCGTTTTGCGGCCTACTTCCAGCAGGGGAATATGGAATCTAACGGTAAGTACGTTGACCGTGAAGGTCATGCGGTAGATTACCAGACAGGACCGATTATCTGGGGTGAACCAGGCACCAACGGCCAGCATGCGTTTTATCAGCTGATCCATCAGGGGACAAAGACTATCCCTTGTGACTTTATCGCCCCGGCGGTGAGCCATAATGCGTTAAGCGATCACCACCCGAAATTACTGTCTAACTTCTTTGCACAGACGGAAGCTCTGGCCTTCGGGAAATCCCGTGATGAGGTAGAAAAAGAGTTCGCCGATGCCGGTAAAGCGCCTCAGGACGTGGCCCATATCGTGCCGTTTAAAGTATTTGAAGGTAACCGCCCGACGAACTCCCTGCTGCTGCGTGAAATTACCCCGTATTCACTGGGAGCGCTGATTGCGCTGTATGAACATAAGATCTTCACTCAGGGCGCTATCCTGAACATTTTCAGTTTTGATCAGTGGGGTGTGGAACTTGGTAAGCAACTGGCGAACCGTATTCTGCCTGAACTGAGCGGAAACGAAGATGTCACCAGTCATGACAGTTCGACCAATGGCCTGATTAATCGTTATAAAAACTGGCGTTAAGTGACGCAGATGCGAAACAGGAAGCGGCCGCAGGGCCGCTTTTTTTGTTCCTGCGGCCGTGCCGCGGATTCATTATTGTGATATTAATCACACTATCGCATTATGCGCTCCCCGGAGTGTGTTGTATTCAGAGGACAGAATGGAAAGCACAAATAAGGTCGTTAAATCCACCGTTGCCAGCCTGATTGCTGCAGTATTGCAGTGGGTATTAAATATTGGTCTGATTATTCTGGCCGTTATTCTGGCGATTTTCTTAGGCAAAGAAACATTGCACCTGGCCAATGTGCTGTTTCATACGGGAGAAGAGTCATCCTCGTATCTGCTGATTGAAGGCATCGTGATTTACTTCCTGTACTTCGAGTTTATTGCGCTGATCGTGAAATATTTCCAGTCAGGCTTCCATTTTCCGCTGCGCTATTTTATTTATATCGGCATCACCGCCATCATTCGTTTAATCATTGTTGACCATAAAGATCCGCTGGATACGTTATTCTACTCCGGTTCGATCCTGATTCTGGTCGCTACCTTATGGCTGGCCAATACGAAACGGCTGAAGCGGGAATAAGCCGGTTCGTCCTGTCGCCCCGGCAGGCCGGACTTCCGGGGCTTTACACAGAACACCCTGCTTCATTCGCATGAGTCTGGTATAGTTCAGCCCTGACATGCGCTGTGTTTATTTCCGGCAGCGCAGAGGGTTATTAACCGGTTTTCTGAGAGTAACAATGTCTGCACAGGAATTGCGCAAGCTGTATCAGTTGCAGTGGCTACCGCTGTCTTCTCCGAAACTCACTCCTGAGTTATCTGACTGGCTGTCAGAAGAAACGTCGATGACAGTCCGTCTGGAACGTTATTGTCGCGAACTGACGGTGAAAGTGGTCAGAGAAGGTTTTGTCGGCAGGCAGGCGTTACTCGGACATGAATCCGGGTATTCCGGTTTTGATAACGAGACCCGATTCTGGTTACGCGAAGTGATTCTGTACGGAGATGGTCATCCCTGGCTGGCCGGGCGAACTATTTTACCGGAAGATACCCTGAGCGGGCCGGAAAAATCCCTGATGAGTCTTGGTGAGTCCCCGCTGGGACGTTACCTGTTTTCCTCTCCCTTACTGAGCCGGGATTTTATTGTCCCGGGGTACAGCGGCTCTCTCCGGGGACGGTATTCATTGTTACGGCTCTCAGGCAAACCTCTGATACTCACAGAAATGTTTTTACCACATTCACCACCGTATACACCCCGGGCGAAAGGATAACAAACCCCGTGCAGGACACCATAAAACTCACCAAATTCCAGGCCTATCAGCGCCTGATGCGTATCGATAAACCCATAGGAACACTGTTGCTGCTCTGGCCGACGCTCTGGGCTTTGTGGCTCTCGGGAAGGACATTGCCTCCTTTTAAGGTTCTGGTCGTCTTTGTGCTGGGCGTGATTGTGATGCGTGCCGCAGGTTGCGTGATCAATGATTATGCTGACCGGAAAGTCGATGGCCATGTAGAGCGTACGCGTCAGCGCCCGTTACCTGCCGGGCTTATCAGCGAACGTGAAGCGAAAGGTCTGTTTGTGGCACTGGTGCTGGTGGCATTTCTGTTGGTGCTTACCATGAGTGGTATGACCATTCTGCTTTCGGTGGGCGGCATCCTGCTGGCCAGTGCTTATCCTTTTATGAAACGCTACACCCATCTGCCGCAGGTGGTGCTGGGGGCGGCTTTTGGCTGGGCTATCCCGATGGCATGGATGGCAGTGAGTGGGGACTTACCTCTTTCCTGCTGGCTGGTATTCCTGGCGAATGTTTGCTGGACAGTGGCCTACGATACCTTTTATGCCATGGTGGATCGTGATGATGACCTTAAAATCGGGGTGAAGTCGACCGCGATCCTGTTCGGGAAATATGATTGCCTGATTATTGGCGGGCTGCAGGTGGCGACTCTGGCGCTGCTGGCCGTGACGGGTCGGTTATTGCACCTGAATGGCTGCTATTATCTGTCGTTACTGGTCGCCGCTGGCTTCTTTATCTATCAGCAACGTCTGGCTATCGGTCGGGAGCGTCAGGCCTGTTTCCGCGCCTTCCTGAATAACAATTATGTCGGACTGGTGATTTTTGTCGGTGTGGTACTCAGCACACTGCCTTTTATTAATCTGATGTAAGCGTCATCGTCTGGCGGTAAAAAAAAGGGCGTTCCTCAGGAACGCCCTTTTTTAGTGGACAGGGATCAGGCTGAAGGTTCCGCCTCAGACTCAATAGCATTCTCAATCGTCTGGCGAACATCGCGGGTCGTCAGATCCAGCAATATCTGACGCATTCCCCGGGTTTTCTCCGGTTCCGCATCATCTTTATCACTGATATAGCCTTCATCACGCAGAGTGAGTACTAACCCCGTGAATACTGCCTTGTCGAAGAACTCCGGCGCATTTATCCCGTGAAGTACGGATAAACGTTGTGCCAGGGTACGGCTTTCTTTCTCAAGCGTTCCGCGGTTAATCGTCGGTTTGGCATTGAGGATCGCAAAGGTGATCGCGTAGCGTTGCAGCGTCTCCCGTACCCCTGCGGCCAGTAAGCCGAGCACCCGATGGCGTGCCGGCTGAACAGAATAGTGTTCACCGTCCTGAGTGATCAGTGACTGGTTCACCAGCTCTCCGCACAGGCGGTCCAGCACTTCCGGTAACTGCTCTTTATCCCAGCGAAGGAATAATTCACTCCTGAGCATCGGATAAATCAGGGAGACCTGACGCAATAACTCTTCTTTATGCAGCGTGCCGTGTTGCTGAATAATGGCAGCAATCAGGGATGGCATCACCAGCAGGTGCAGAATGTTATTGCGGTAGTAGGTCATCAGCACCGCCTGCTCTTTCGGCAGAATAATAATGTCGCCAATATTATCCTGTTCGGTGGTGAACTTATTCATGCTCATCGCATGGTCAAGCAGGTCTTCAACGCTCATATCCGGCACAGTACTGCCTTCAGAGTACGGAACATTACGCAATAAACCGGTATAACACCTCAGTTGATCAAGCAATTGTTCGCGTGTCAGAGAACGCTGTGGTGACGCCAGTAATGCCGTCACACACAGGTTCATGGCATTGGCAGCACCGGCGTTATTGATACGGACCATAATCTGCTGTGCGACATCATTGACGACCGGGGTCATCCATGCCGGACGCTGTGATTCTATCGGGTCGATAGAATCACGCCATTCCGGGACATGGGTATTCAGGTAATTGACCAGCGGCAGTGGTTCGCCGAAGTTCACATAGCCCTGACCCAGGTTACGCAGCTTGCGTAGCCCGCGCAGCATCTGCAGCAGACTCTCTTTCTCTTTGGTCGCACCGCGCAGTTCTTTGGCGTAAGTGGCCACTTCCATCACATGCTCGTAACCAATATAGATAGGTACCAGTGTGATAGGACGATTCCCCCCGCGTAACATCGCCTGCAGTGTCATCGTCAGTGTGCCGGTTTTCGGGTCGAGCAGACGCCCGGTACGGGAACGGCCGCCTTCGACAAAATATTCTACCGAGTAGCCACGGCTGAACAGTTCACCCAGATATTCACGGAAAACGGTGGAATAGAGCTTATTGCCTTTAAACGTCCGTCGGATGAAGAACGCCCCCAGGTGACGGAAAATCGGACCGGCAGGCCAGAAGTTCAGGTTGATGCCGGCCGCGATATGCGGTGGTACCAGCCCCTGATGATAAAGGACATAAGAGAGCAGCAGATAATCCATATGACTGCGGTGGCAGGGCACATAGACCAGCTCGTGGCCGTCCTGCGCTAACTGACGGATACGTTCGCCACCACTGACATTGATCCCTTTATACAAGCGACTCCACAACCAGCCCATCACGCGGTCGGTGATACGGATAGCTTCGTAGGTGAAATCAGCCGCAATCTCTTCCATCATGGCTACTGCATTTTTCCGGGCCATCTCGATAGAGATTTTCTTACTGCGGGCCTCGTCTTCAACGGCTTTCGCAATCGCTTTGGATTGCAGCAGCTTGTTGAACAGATCCTGGCGGGCCGGCAGACGCGGACCGACAGCAGCCAGACGCTGGCGGGAAAAATGAATATGAGCTACCCGGGAAAGCTTCTGAGCAATCGACTGGTCGGTACCGTGTTCATCGGCCATCTGGCGTAAGGACATTTTCGGGGAGAAGCGGATAAAGCTATCCCGCCCCAGCCAGAGGATGGCACAGAATTTCTGTAATCCGTTGAGTTCACGCAGTAATGGTGTCTGCGTCCCCTGAGTTTCCTTGCCTGGCGCCCGGCCAAACATCACCGACACCGGCACCAGTTGAACATCCAGCGCCGGATTATTCCTGTGCAGATCCAGATAATCGTGGAAAATTTTCACGGTTTCCTGGTTCGGAGTGAAATAAGGCAATAACCGCGGGCCGTCATGAATAAAGACATGACGCGGTAGCAAACTGCCGTCGATTTCCAGAGGTTCTAAAGGGTCCGGCAGATCATGCTTCAGGCATTCGGTACGAAGTGCCAGCAGATCTGCTTTGGAATCATAGGGAAATACATAGATAATAGGGCGGGTAGGGTCCAGACCGAGTTCGGCCACAGGATCACCCGGGATCACCTTGCTCTTTACCAGCAAAGATAATGGAATACTTAGTAATTTATAATAAAGTTTACGCCAGCCTGACATAGATAAATCCGGAGCCTCTTTTGATAGCAAAGCGGCGCAATCATACCAGAAACTGCAAAGAAGATCTGTGACCAGGTGCAGTATTGAAAATTAACAGGAGAGCGGGCGAATGGCAGGAAGGACAACGGGATGGCGGCGTCTGGTGAAGGCGAGCGGCTATTCATGGCAGGGGTTGCGGGCTGCCTGGCAGCATGAGGCGGCCTTCCGGCAGGAAACCGTGGTGGCTATCGTGGCCATCGTCATTGCCGGCTGGCTGGATGTGGATACGGTTTCACGTATTCTGCTGATTGGCTCGGTGGTGCTGATTATGATCGTTGAAATTATCAACAGTGCGATAGAGGCCGTGGTCGATCGGCTGGGCCCGGAAATACACCCCTTATCCGGACGGGCGAAAGACCTGGGATCGGCCGCGGTATTACTGGCGATCCTGCTTGCGGTGTTTGTCTGGGGAAGTGTGCTCTGGCAATGGTGGTCACTGGCGGGATAATGACCGACAGTTGTTTGTTTTATGACGGTTTTTGGTTTTCATTTCCGAAAGACCTGTATATACTCACAGCGACTGTATAAACAACCAGGGGGCGGGATGAAAGCATTAACCAGCAGGCAGCAGCAGGTCTATGACCTGATTCGCGACCATATTCAACAGACGGGTATGCCGCCGACACGTGCGGAAATTGCTGCCCGCCTCGGTTTTCGCTCCCCGAATGCGGCAGAAGAACATCTGAAAGCCCTGGCACGTAAAGGTGTCATTGAGATTGTCTCCGGAGCCTCACGCGGTATCCGCCTGCTGATGGAAGAAGAAACGCCGGAAGGTCTGCCTCTGATTGGCCGGGTGGCTGCGGGCGAACCTCTGCTGGCCCAGCAACATATTGAAAGCCACTATCAGGTCGATCCCGGGCTGTTTAAGCCGGGGGCTGATTTTCTGCTACGTGTCAGCGGGATGTCGATGAAAGATATCGGTATCCTGGACGGAGACCTGCTGGCGGTTCATAAAACCCAGGATGTCCGTAACGGGCAGGTTGTGGTGGCCAGAATCGATGACGAAGTGACCGTGAAACGCTGGAAAAAACAGGGGAATACGGTACAGTTATTGCCTGAGAACAGCGAATTTTCTCCGATTGTGGTGGATGTCCGCGAACAGAACCTGACGGTGGAAGGGCTGGCCGTGGGTGTTATTCGTAACGGAGAATGGCTGTAACTGACGGGCGATTGTCCGTCAGCCGGTGACCGGCAGAGAGTCACTCCGGTCGCTAAGATTGACCCCGCACCCTAATACACTACGCTGAGTTGCTTCTGCGGCTATCAGCGTTCATCCGCCGGTCACCTTTTCCCCGTCCGGCGGAGACACTGTGCTCTGTCAGGAAAATCCATGTCCTTTTTGAATACCACCGACAAAAAACTCTGGCGACTGGCATTACCGATGGTGTTATCCAATATTACGGTTCCGTTACTGGGACTGGTGGATACCGCGGTGATCGGGCATCTGGACAGTGCTATCTACCTGGGCGGTGTTGCCATCGGTACTACGGTCACCAGCTTCCTGTTTATGCTGCTGCTTTTCCTGCGTATGAGTACGACGGGGATGACGGCTCAGGCATGGGGATCCGGAAATTCAGCCGCCCTTGCCAGGGCACTGGCTCAGCCACTGATCATCAGTCTGGTGGCCGGGCTCATCTTTATTGTGGTGCGTGACCCGGTCAGCCAGCTGGCCAGCGGAGTGATCGGCGGTGATGCGGATACGCTGGAACAGGCTCGTGTGTTTATCCGTATGCGCTGGCTCAGTGCGCCAGCGACCTTTGCGAATCTGGTGCTCCTTGGCTGGCTGCTGGGCGTTCAGTATGCCAGGGCTCCGGTGATCCTGCTGGTGGCCGGTAACCTGGTCAATATTCTGCTGGAAGTATGGTTTGTTCTGCACCTGCATCTGGGTGTCCGGGGGGCGGCAGCGGCCACAGTGATCTCTGAATATGTCTCGCTGCTGGTCGGTGTTCTGCTGGTGTTGCAGGTATTTCGTCGGCGCAAGATATCGGTACGTTTACTGCTGGAGGGCTGGCGTGGCGATATTAAACGTTTGCTGGGCCTGAACCGCGATATTCTCCTGCGGACGTTACTGTTGCAGGTCTGCTTTGCTTCCCTGACTCTTATCGGTGCCCGGATGGGAGCACAGGTCGTTGCGGTGAATGCACTGCTGATGATGTTTCTTACGTTTACCGCCTATGCACTGGATGGATTTGCCTATGCGGTGGAGGCGGTGTCCGGAGAAGCCTACGGGGCGCGTGAAGCCGGAAAACTGCATGAAGTCTGGCGCGCCTCCTGCCGTCAGGCAGGCATTGTCGCACTGCTCTTTTCGCTGGTGTATGCGCTGGCCGGGCAGTACATCATTGCGATGATGACCTCACTGCCTTCCCTTCGCCATCTGGCGGATCACTACCTGATCTGGCAGGTTATTCTGCCTCTGGCAGGCGTCGGCGGGTATTTACTGGATGGTTTGTTTATCGGTGCCACGCGCGGACGGGAAATGCGTAACAGTATGGCGATTGCCGCGGCAGGGTATGGCCTGACATTGTGCAGCGTTCCCTGGCTGGGTAATCACGGCCTCTGGCTGGCGCTCTGTGTCTTTATGCTATTGCGGGGGATCACGCTTTGGCACTGCTGGCAGCAACATCAGCGCAGGGGAACCTGGTTTGATCACTGACCCTTCACTGAACTCACGGGGAGTTAGCGGCCTGCCCGTTTTTTAACTTCGCTGCTGTGATCATGCTGGCACTGCTCCTGATTATCACAGGCCGCGATCTCTGCACATTTCACACACAAGCCATGGGCTTCAATCACACTGTGGCGCGGAACAAAACCCGCCTGCTTTGCCTGGGTGACAATCAGATGTTCCACCCCTTCAGCATGACGTTCGCTCACCGAAGCACAGTTATCGCAGACCAGCATCACAGAGGTATGAGACGGGTGTTCAAAGTGCGGACACACCACATAGCTGTTATTGGAAGCCACCCGGTGAATAAACCCCTGTTCCAGCAGAAAATCCAGCGCACGATAGACTGTCGGTGGCTTGGCCTGTGGCTCGCTGATCCGCAGTTTATCCAGCAGGTCATAGGCGCTGATCGCACCCTGTTCTTCGGCCATCAGACGTAACACTTCTGCGCGCTGGGGTGTCATACGTACCCCACGTTTCAGGCAGAGGCTCTGCGCCTCGGCAAGGATCTGAGCGGGAAGTTGCTGTTGCATGATGGCTTTCTCCAACGAATAATCTGCGGTAACGGGCTATCTTAGCATGGCTGGCGCGTTAATGCTGATCCTCTATGGCGGAGGGCGGCGGGCGACATTCGCTGCCTGCAGGTTGCCTTTACTTCGTGGCCCGGGGGGAAGCTTTGCGGTCACCCCCGAACTGCCGTTTTTCTATGCTATAGTAGCGCATGCTTTTGTCCCTTTTTTCAGTCCTTCCTGCCACTCCCGGGTGATGACGGGGGCTGTTTTACCTGATGATATGAAGAAAAATGCACGAAAATAAAGAAACCTCTTACCCGCACCCGACCTCTCAACCGCAGGCCGCAACGCCTGAATATCCGGCCGGACGTTTTTCCGTCGCGCCGATGCTCGACTGGACCGATCGTCATTGCCGTTATTTCCACCGTAAACTGACCGGTCAAACGTTGCTGTATACTGAAATGGTGACAACAGGTGCGATCATTCATGGTAAAGGTGATTACCTGGCGTATAACGACGCGGAACATCCGGTGGCGTTACAGCTGGGAGGCAGTGATCCTGCGGCTCTGGCACAATGCGCCAGGCTGGCTGAACAACGGGGCTATGATGAAATCAACCTGAACGTGGGCTGTCCGTCTGACAGGGTTCAGAATGGTCGTTTCGGAGCCTGTCTGATGGGGGAAGCGGCATTAGTCGCAGACTGTATTAAGGCGATGCGTGATGTGGTTTCGGTGCCGGTCACCGTGAAAACCCGTATCGGTATTGATGAGCAGGACAGCTACGCGTTCCTGTGCGACTTTATCCGTACCGTGGCGGAGAAGGGCGGATGCGAGTCTTTCACTCTCCATGCCCGTAAAGCCTGGTTGTCGGGCCTGAGTCCGAAAGAAAACCGTGAGGTTCCGCCGCTGGATTACCCGCGTGTTTATCAGTTAAAGCGTGATTTCCCGCACCTGACGATGGCGATTAACGGGGGAGTCAAAACCCTGGAAGAAGCCAAAGCTCACCTGCAACATGTGGACGGGGTGATGATGGGGCGTGAAGCCTACCAGAACCCGGGGATCCTCGCGCAGGTGGATAATGAGATTTTCGGCAGCACGTCGGCCAGCCCGGATCCGTTTGACGTCGTACGCTCAATGTACCCGTATATTGAAGCAGAACTGAGCCAGGGCACGTATCTTGGACACATTACCCGCCATATGCTGGGACTGTTTCAGGGGATCCCGGGGGCCCGTCAATGGCGCCGGCACCTGAGCGAAAATGCGCATAAAGCCGGAGCCGATGTCCGTGTGGTAGAGCAGGCCCTGTCACTGGTGGCCTCCCGCTAAGTCGTATGCCGGGGAGAGCCCCCGGCAATGCCATACCGCGAATTACGCCAATTCCTGGTTTTTTTCACCTCTTCCGGCAGCAACATTATTTTCAATATTTTGTTGTTATTCATTCGGTTAACAGGATGGCATGATCCTTGTATCTGTCATAGCAGACGCGTTAATCGCTAACGCATTATTCTGCGGTGAAAGAGGTCTCATGGAAGTCTTATTTGTTATCGGTTTTTTTGTGGTGTTGTTACTGACCGGCGTTTCAGTGATCGGAGTACTGGTCGCGTTATTTGCCGGTGCAGTGTTGCTGATGTTCTCCGGTTTCTTATTGCTGGCGATGAAGCTGCTGCCCTGGTTGCTGCTGGCGGTCGCGGTCGCCTGGATTTATCAGACAGTTATTGCGCCGAAATCATCACCTCCGGCCACGCGTCGCTTTGATAAGACCATGGCTAAAATTGACCGGATGAACCGGCGCGGCTAACCGGCGGTAAGGGGTGAGGCACAGTTTCTGACGTCAGAGTTCGGAAATGTGAATTACCCCGTATTTCCGGCAGACAAGTTCTGCGATGATAGCAGCGTATTTCGGCGAAAAGCTGACGCTCTGTCCCTACACCAGTGCGAAAAATAAAAAAACAGGGCTTCCTACGGGAAGCCCTTTTCTATGCACCAAACGACATCAGGGGATGAGCAGGCAGGAGCCTTGGGTGGCACGGCTTTCCAGTTGCTGATGGGCAAGAGCGGCGTCTTTCAGAGCAAACTTCTGGTGCTCCGGGACCTCCGTTTTAATGGCTCCGCTGGCCAGCAGAGTAAAGAGCTCGTGGCTTGCAGCATCCAGTTCCTCCGGCGTGGTAATGTAACCAAACAACGATGGACGGGTGACAAACAGGGAGCCTTTGCGGGTGAGGATCCCGAGGTCAACCCCGGTTACCGGGCCGGAGGCATTGCCGAAGCTGACCATCAGCCCGCGGCGTTGCAGACAATCCAGTGAGGCTTGCCAGGTGTCTTTACCGACCGAATCATAGACGACCGGCACTTTTTTACCGTCCGTCAGTTCGCTCAGGCGGGCGGCAATATCTTCCTCGCGGTAGTTAATCGTCGCCCAGGCCCCTGCCTGGCGTGCAGCGTCTGCTTTTTCTGCTGACCCGACAGTTCCTATCAGCTTCGCTCCCAGCGCTTTTGCCCACTGACAGGCAATCAGCCCGACGCCCCCGGCAGCGGCATGAAACAGAAAGGTTTCTCCGGCCTTAATCTGATAGGTCTGGCGCAACAGATACTGGACCGTCAGCCCTTTCAGGAAAGAGGCTGCGGCCTGCTCAAACGAAATGGCCTCCGGCAGGATCGCCAGCCTGTCTTCGTGAACAATATGGCTTTCACTGTAGGCTCCGGCCGCTGATAGCGCGTAGACGACCCGATCGCCCGGCGAAACCCGGCGGACGGCCCGGCCGGTGCGCACCACAATACCGGCGGCTTCGGTACCGAGACCTGCGGGCAGGGAAGGCGGAGGATAAAGTCCGCTACGAAAATAGGTATCGATGTAATTGATACCTATTGCCTTATTTTCCACCACGACCTCATGATCGCCTGGTTCCGGCGATGTAAATGAAGTCCACTCCAGAACTTCCGGCCCGCCGTGGCGGCGATACTGGATCCGGTTTGGCATAGCAGCTCCTTGAAATCATCTTGTTTGCCGGGGACAGGGCGACAATTCGGGTAAAAAAAAGTATACTGTGACGCCCCTTGTTTAACACTGGTAATGACATTCACTATGGCAGGAAATACACCCGCGAACAAATCCAACGAATCCCGTGATCGTCAGCTGGAAGGCGTGAAGATGCCGCCCCATTCTGTCGAGGCAGAGCAGTCCGTTCTGGGGGGATTAATGCTGGACAATGAGCGCTGGGACAATGTTTCCGAGCGTGTGGTTGCCGGCGATTTCTACAGCAGACCTCACCGGCTGATTTTCTCCGAGATGCAGCGTTTGCTGGAACTCGGTCAGCCCATCGATCTGATCACCCTGTCAGAATCCCTGGAAACCCGCGGAGAGCTGGAGCTTGTCGGGGGGTTCGCCTATCTGGCGGAGCTGGCTAAGAATACCCCGAGTGCGGCGAATATCGGTGCCTATGCGGATATCGTGCGCGAGCGTGCCGTCGTCCGTGAAATGATCTCAGTGGCGAATGAGATAGCGGATGCCGGGTACGATCCTCAGGGACGTAATAGTGAAGATCTGCTGGATCTGGCGGAATCCAGCGTGTTTAAAATCGCCGAAAAGCGGGCAAATAAAGAAGACGGTCCGCAAAATATTGAGCAGGTTCTGGAAGCGACCATCAACCGTATCGAATCACTGGTCGGCACACCCCATGACGGTGTGACCGGCATTGATACCGGTTATCAGGATCTGAATAAGAAAACCGCTGGCCTGCAGGGATCCGATCTGATCATTGTCGCCGCCCGTCCTTCGATGGGTAAGACGACGTTTGCCATGAACCTGTGTGAAAATGCGGCAATGATGCAGGATAAGCCGGTACTGATTTTCAGTCTGGAAATGCCCAGTGAGCAGCTGATGATGCGTATGCTGGCCTCTCTGTCCCGGGTCGACCAGACGCGTATCCGTACCGGCCAGCTGGATGATGAGGACTGGTCGCGTATTTCCGGCGCCATGGGCATTCTGCTGGAAAAGAAAAACATGTATATCGATGACTCTTCCGGCCTGACACCGACAGAGGTTCGTTCCCGTGCCCGACGAATTTTCCGTGAAAATGGCGGCCTGAGCATGATAATGATCGATTACCTGCAACTGATGCGGGTACCTTCATTGTCTGATAACCGTACCCTGGAAATCGCCGAAATCTCCCGATCACTGAAAGCGCTGGCAAAAGAGCTGAATGTGCCAGTGGTTGCTCTTTCTCAGTTAAACCGTTCACTGGAACAACGTGCCGATAAACGACCGGTCAACTCGGATTTGCGTGAATCCGGATCCATTGAGCAGGATGCGGACCTGATCATGTTTATCTACCGGGATGAGGTCTACCACGAAAACAGCGACCTGAAAGGGATTGCTGAAATCATTCTGGGTAAACAGCGTAATGGCCCGATCGGTACCGTCCGTCTGACATTTAATGGTCAATGGTCGCGGTTTGATAACTATGCCGGCCCGCAGTACGACGACGAATAACGGCCTGAGCAGCCTAACGACTCATTTTTACAACAATGCGGAGCCTCTCCGCTTTTTTGTCAGCCCGGGGAACGGAGCACAGTATGGATCGTATTGATGATCACGATATTCATATCCTGAGGTTATTACAGGGTAACGGGCGGTTGACCAATCAGGAACTCAGTGAGCTGGTCGGGCTGTCCGCGTCCCAGTGCTCCCGACGCCGTATACAGCTGGAACAGACCAGCAAGATCCTCGGCTACTATGCCAGGCTTTCGCCCGATGCGCTGGGGCCGGAAATTACCGGCCTGATTGAAGTCAGGCTGATGAACCATACCCCCGAGTATGTGGACGATTTCCATCACCGTATCATTAATGATCCTTCGGTTATCGATGCCTATAAGACGACCGGGGATGCCGATTATCTGTTAAAAGTGACCGTGACCGACCTCAATTCACTGAGCACACTGATAAGCCAGTTGGTGGCCGGCTACCAGAGTGTGGCGCATGTGAAGACCTCGGTGGTGCTTAACCGTATCAAAGAAGGCGGGCGGATACTGAAGACCCCCGCCGGATCCGCATAATTTTTTTCTGCACGACCCGTTCGGGATCGTGCATTTCCCCTCAAATAATGCATAAATAGTGCGTCGGAGTGGTTTACGATGCATGTTATGCCTTTTATTGCCGGTATGAGCGCATGCCTCTGTTACCGCACCGGTATTTTCATAAACACGGCAACGTGACTCTTCCGGACAGTAAGGAAGGGCTTTTTGTGCTGATTGACTGTTTTGTTACGGGGGGAATATGTCATTAATGAAAACGGCCGAAGCGGAGAAAATTCCGCACAGCCTGGCGGAAGATGCACTGGCCATACTGTTCGGTACCTTACTGGTGTCGTTCGGGATTGTGATGCTGAAACAGGCGGGCGCGCTGACCGGCAGTACCGCCGGTATCGCTTTTTTAATCAGTTATATTTCACCCTTATCCTTTGGTGGTGCTTTTTTCCTGATTAACCTGCCATTTTACTGGCTTGCCGTGAAACAAATGGGCTGGGAATTTACGCTGAAAACCTTCAGTGCGGTGGCACTGGTCTCGCTGTTTACGCATCTGCACCCACTATTTATTCACTTTTCGTTGCTTAACCCTTTCTATGCAGCCCTGTTTGGTAATATTGTGATGGGCATGGGGTTCATTGTGTTATTCCGTCATAAAGCCAGCCTGGGAGGCGTGAATATTCTCGCGCTCTGGCTTCAGCAACGGATCGGACTACGGGCAGGAAAATTACAGATGGCGGTGGATACCTGTGTGGTGCTGGCGTCTTTGTGGGTTGTGTCTTTGCCAATGTTGCTGGCGTCAGTCTGCGGTGCTGTGATACTGAATCTGATTATTGCGATGAACCACCGTCCCGGTCGCTACAGTGTATAAGCCTGCCTGCGACCCTTTACATTGATCAATGATGGAGAAGTCCACCGTGTTCCAACATGTCGATGCCTATGGCGGCGATCCTATCCTCACTTTGATGGAAAAATATAAAGAAGACCCTCGCGCAGAGAAAGTAAACCTGAGTATCGGTCTCTACTATAACGAACAGGGGATTATTCCACAGCTTCAGGCCGTGGCGGAGGCCGAAAAAAGGTTACAGGGCGCGTCCGAAGAGGCTTCGCTCTACCTGCCGATGGAAGGGATGACCACTTACCGCCAGGCTATCGTTGAGCTATTGTTTGGCACGCAGGCACCGGCCGATCACGATCGGATTGCCTGTATCCAGACACTGGGCGGCTCCGGCGCACTGAAAGTCGGGGCTGACTTCCTGAAGGCGTATTTTCCGCACTCTGACGTCTGGGTGAGTGACCCGACGTGGGAAAACCATATCGCGATTTTCTCCGGGGCGGGTTTCAATGTGCATCGTTATCCGTGGTATGACGCTGCGACCGGGGGAGTGAATTTCCCGGCCTTTATTGATGCCATCAGCGCACTCCCGGAACGCAGTATTGTGCTGCTGCATCCTTGCTGCCATAACCCGACCGGTGCCGACCTCACTCCGGCACAATGGGACCAGGCCCTCGACGTGCTGAAATCACGCCAGCTTATTCCGTTTATGGATATCGCTTATCAGGGCTTCGGTGCCGGGGCGGAAGAGGACTGTTATGCTATCCGCGCAGCGGCGAAAGCCGGGTTGCCGGCCCTGGTCAGTAATTCCTTCTCGAAAATATTTTCGCTGTATGGTGAGCGCGTCGGTGGCTTATCGGTGATCTGTGAAAGCAGTGATGAAGCAGGCTGTGTACTGGGTCAGTTAAAAGCCGCGGTGCGTCGTAACTATTCAAGCCCGCCGACTCACGGTGCAAAGCTTGTGATGACCGTGCTGAAAGACAGCGGATTACGTGCACAGTGGCTGGCTGAGCTTGAGGCAATGCGTTTACGTATTCTGGAGATGCGTCAGGCACTGGTTGAAACACTGAGCCAGGCGTTGCCGGGCCGGGATTTCAGCTATCTGGAGAAACAGCGGGGGATGTTCAGCTATACCGGACTCAGCGCACAACAGGTGGACAGATTACGTGACGAGTTTGGTATCTATCTGATAGCGAGTGGCCGTATGTGTGTCGCCGGGCTCAACCGCAGTAATATTCAGCGCGTTGCGGAAGCTTTTGCCGCAGTGATGTAAGCCTCTGTCAGGGTCACCGTATCCTCTGCCCAACCGGTGCGGTGACCTGACTGAACATTCTGTGCGACCTGTATTTCTATATTTTATTGATATTTAATGATTTTTATTTTATTTTTTCATTTTATTATATTTATACATTTAAATATTTAAATGTATAAATATAATGGCACTCCAGACTTATCAGATGAAGGAAGATTGTTGTGCAGAAACAGACCCTGTTCAGCCCGTTAAAGCTGTCCGGCTTTACCCTGCGAAACCGTATTGTCCTGCCCCCGCTCACCCGTTGCCGCAGCCAGCAACCGGGTAATATTGCAGGCGATTTAATGGTGGAATACTATCGCCAGCGCGCCAGCGCGGGCTTTATGATCACCGAGGGGACGCAAATTGAACCGCGAGGACAGGGCTACGCCTGGACCCCCGGGATCCATAGCGCGGAACAGATTGCGGGCTGGAAAAAAGTCACAGAGGCCGTTCATCAGGAAGGCGGAGTTATTTTCTGTCAGCTCTGGCATGTGGGGCGAGTTTCCCATACCGCGTTACAGCCAGACGGGCAGCCTCCGGTGGCTCCCTCTGCGATCCCGGCAACCAATGTCAGGGTCTTTATCGAAACAGGTCCGGGGACCGGGGAACTGACTCAGCCTTCGGCACCCCGCGCATTAACGACGGAAGAGGTCCGTGAGCTGGTGGAACTTTACCGCCAGGCAGCGCGGAATGCGAAAGAAGCCGGTTTTGATGGCGTTGAGTTACATGCGGCGAACGGCTACCTGATCAATCAGTTTATTTCTGAGCATACCAACGTCCGCACCGATGAATACGGCGGTTCACTGGAAAATCGTCTGCGTTTTCTGCAAGAGGTGACCCGGGCCGTCAGCGATGTCTTCGGCAGCCGCAACGTAGGTGTTCGTTTTGCACCTCTGTTCACCAGCACCGATGAAGACCGGGTGTATCTGGGGCTGGTTGAGCCGGATCCACAACTGACTTATCTGAGTGCGGCGCAGATGCTGAATGATATGCAGATTGGGTATTTATCGATTGCCGAGCCGGACTGGGATAATAGCCCTGATTTACCGGAAGCATTCCGCCAGAGCCTGCGTGAAACCTTTGACGCGCCGATCCTGTGTGCCGGGCGTTATACCCGCGAGAAAGCCATGCATATTCTGGAAAATGGCTGGGCAGACTTATTTGGTTTTGGCAGAACATTTATTGCCAACCCGGATCTGCCGTACCGTTTACAGAACAACCTGCCGCTGAACGATACCGATGTAACATCGCTGTATGGGGGGAACGCTGCAGGGTATACTGATTACCCCGTTTATCGTTCCTGAAGAATATGAGGCAGTATGACACCAGAAAACGCCATAAAGCTTCTGGCAAACCCGACCAGGATGTCAGTATTACAGTGGCTCAAAGATCCGCATACTTCATTTGCAGAGTACAGCCAGCTTTATGATTTCAGTACCTATGGTGTCTGTGCCAGCCTGATCAGTGAAAAAGCCGGGCTGTCTCAGCCAGCGACCTCATTATGCCTGAAAGCGTTATCTGAGGCCGGATTGCTTGATGCCAGCAAAGTCGGTAAGTGGACGTATTACCGTCGCAATGAGGCAAAGATGCATGATATGACGACCATGGTCGCCCGGCACCTGCAGGCGCTGTAACCGGTACTGTCCTTCGGGGCAGTACCGGGAACGGCAGGATTATAACGTGCCCGTCATATACTGCGCTTCGCCATAACCAAAGCTCCAGTCGCCTTTGTTATTGCTGATAAATGAGATCATCAGGTCATTCCCTTCAATACCACAGACGGTGCGGAGTTCTTCTGCCAGTCGTTTCATAAAGAACTGTTTTTGCTCGTCACTGCGCGGGCTGGTGAAGACCCGGAGCATCACAAACTTTTCACTGCGTTCAAAGCCGAGCCCGGTATCCTGGAAGACCATCTGCCATGCTTTATTTTCATGAACAATCTGATAGCGATCACGTTCAGGCACGCTGAAGGCTTCCAGCACGACCTTATGCGCCGTATCCAGCAGTGTTTTTACTTCCTCTTCGCTACGACCTTCAATAATATCAAACTGTAGTAATGGCATTTCTCTTCTCCTGAACGGTTGAGTCTGATTATTCTGGCCCGTAAATGCCGTAAGAAAAAGCGCTGTCAGTGAAATGATTGTTTAACAGGGTGAACAATAACGATGAAAAAAAGCCATGCCGACGCATTATGGGTACACCTGCACTGGCTGATTGTGCTGGCCGAACAGGAAAGTTTTACGCGTGCGGCTGAACAACTGGAAGTCAGTAAAGCGGCGGTCAGCCAGAAGATAAAACAACTGGAAACCCTGGCCGGTGTGGCGCTGGTACAGCGAACGACCCGCAGTGTGCGTCTTACGGAAGCGGGTAAAAAGCTGGTGGAGGATTTGCGCCAACCTTTTGAACAGATTGAACAGCATTTTAATGCTCTCCGTGACACCAGCGGGCCTCTGCGTGGCGTTATCCGCGTGACAGCGCCGGTGGCCTTTGCCAGGCAACAGTTACTGGAGCCTGTACGACAGTTTTTGCGTCAGTATCCGGAGGTTCGCATTCAGCTTGAAGTCTCTGACCAGCTATTATCGCTGGCCAGTGAAGGCTATGATCTGGCTATCCGCCATAGTCATCGGGTGCCGGACACCCATGTAGTGTTGCCCCTGTGCGATACCAAAACAGTGCTGGTGGCCGCCCCGGAGTACCTGATGCAGGCGGGCAGCCCGCAGCATCCGCAGGATCTGGCCCGTCACGATTGTCTTTACTACCCACGGGGGAATGAGCTTCCGCACTGGAAACTCAGCCACCCTCAGACCGCAGAGTCTTTTTCTGTGGCAGTCAAAGGCGGGTTTGCCACCAATAACAGCGAATCGATCCGTGATGCCGCGATCAGTGGCCTGGGGATTGCGATGTTACCCGATTTCAGCGCGCGTGCGGCGCTGGCCTGCGGCCAACTGTTACCGGTACTGGAAGACTGGCAGGTTGCCGGCGGATTTGCGGATAAAATCTGGCTGGTACGGCCTTATTCCGCCCGGGTTCCGCGGGCGGTTACTGTCTTCAGCCACTGGTTGCAGGAGTGTTTCCGGGCGCAGCGGCGCCCGGCAGGGTAATGGCGTATACCCTGGGGGGAAGGCGGCCGGTAGCGTTATCTGGCGGCCATTTTTTCGAACACTTCGGGATAGCGTGACCCGGCAATATTTTCCGGACGGAAAAATAGTTTATAGCTGATAGTACCGGAGCTTGGTTGGTGAATTAATATACAGGGAGAACAGAATGGACGCGGCATTCCCCGATATGATGCGCTCAGGCGGGAGAAATAAAGCCCGGGCTGAAACAATGATTAACCTTGAAGCCAGAAAGCTGGTTGATACTGCTAACAGACTTTCCGCCTGTTACCTTCAGGACGGTCTTACCCGAATTAATTTTATTCAGGAAATAAAATATGTTGCAGAGCAGCAATTTGCTGCAGCCCGGCGCGCGGAATCAGATGACGAGTGCATAGCGTGCATCAAAAATCTGAGAGCAGAGACCGAAAACCTCGAAGAACAGGGCCGGATGTTACGTATTAAGACGGCAAAACTTTATGCCAAAGTGGAGTTCGTCCGGGAAAATAACAAAATTGCAGGTTATGTGATTTCTGCTGTTCATATTATGGTATCAGGTGCAGCATTGTTTGGCGGAATGATCATGATGTCGACAATGACTCCTATTGGAGTGCTTGCCGGAGCAATACTTTTCGTTGACGGTATCAATGGGATCACAAAAGAGGCCAGCCATCTTCGTTATGGCGATCAGTTCAAGTCAGAGGGAATATTTGCAGACAGTTCTAAGGAAGCTGCTAAGTATATGGGTTTTAAACCTGAAGCAGGGCTGGCAATTTATAATGCAGTTACGTTAAGTGCCAGTGTCTATAGTATTTTGGGGCTGGCAAAACAGCCCGGAGCCTGGCGCTTATTCAGATGGCTTCCCCGGGATTATTACCGGAAAGTTGAAACTATAAGCAGAACAAAACTCACGATGAAAATTGTGGGTTATGGTGTAAAAGCAAAGGTCATTTTTGACCTTTTGACCACAGATAACCCCTGCACTTAACTTCGATGAATTCTTTGATAACGCCAACATTTATAGGCAAGCACTGGCGGTTGTACAAATATTGCCACCGCAATACCGCAAAGCAGCCCGACTGAGCCAGAGAAAAGGATTTCGGCTGAACCAAACAGAACCAGCAAAACGAATACGGTAAGGCAACCCGCGACTACAGACAGGGCTATGACAAAGCGATTCGCCAGATCCCGAAGGGTATCACCCATTGAACCCCCGTAATCTTCGGTATTGCTTTTAATTTTCAGGATATCGGTATGACTGAAGCCGGACTCCAGCAGTGTTTCTTCGCTCACTTTCATGAATTTTCATCCCTAAAATTCATCAGAACATCACCGGTCAGCTTACCCAAAATCGGGTAATAAATCACCACCTGAAAACCCGGTTTTGACACCGATGATTTTATAAACAGGATTATGCCGTTATCATGGTTTTTACGATTGGATATTAAACCCTTATCCGTCGTTATATTTTTCGCTATATACCCATAGATTATTACCGAAAAGTCAGTAGGTTAAGTCGTCCGAAGCTCACCATGAAAATAGCCGGATACGGCGTTAAGGCTAAAGTTATTTTCGATCTGATAACAATTACTGATTGCCCTCACTCCGGGTAGCATATTGATACCGCCAGGCTTTAAACGCGAGTCTGGTGGGCGTTAAATACCAGATAAGTGGCAATCCTGCCATTAACGCAAAAGCCAGAGAGAGTGTTATTTTTTGTCGATAAAAGAGAGGTCAGCGTCAGAATGACAAAGGTAACAAGGGTTATCCATTTAGCGACATTAAATCGTTTTGCTAAATCCTGAATTGCTTCATCGAGAGTACCCCCGAAATTTTCCACATTGCTTTTAATTTTCAGGATATCGGTATGACTGAAGCCGGACTTCAATAATGTTTCTTCGCTGACTTTCATGAATTTTTATCCTTAAAATTCATCAGAACATCACCGGTCAGCTTACCCAAAACCGGGTAATAAATCACCACCGAAAACCCGGTTTTGACATTATCCGTCACGCCAGCAGATGCGGCCGGTATGACGCGCGTTTATCGGTTTTTTTCTGCCATCAGCGCTGCTTCCGGCAGGGCTAAGCAGACGGCGGTGTAGCATGCTGGCAGCCTGGCTGCCAGCATAAGGGGCTCAGATAACTCAGGCCGCGGTGCTGTTTCTCAATGTATTGATATCAATAACAAAACGGTATTTTACGTCGCTTTTCAGCATCCGTTCATAGGCCTCATTGACCTGTGCAATATCGATTAGCTCAATATCGGAAATAATATTGTGCTGCCCGCAGAAATCGAGCATCTCCTGGGTTTCGGCGATCCCGCCGATCAGTGATCCTGAGACACTGCGACGTTTAAAAATCAGGCTGGCGATGTCGGGGGCCGGATGGTTATGCTCAGGGACACCCACCAGCGTCATATTCCCGTCCCGCTTCAGCAGATTAATAAAGGGCGTCAGATCATGGGTGGCCGCGACCGTATTAAGAATAAAATCAAAACTATTGGTGTGTGCTTCCATCTGTTGCGGATCTTTAGAGACGACGACTTCATCTGCCCCCAGGCGTTTACCGTCCGCAATTTTTGAGGCAGAGGTGGTAAACAGAACGACTTTTGCGCCCATGGCATGGGCAAGTTTGACTCCCATGTGTCCCAGCCCTCCCAGGCCGACGATCCCGACTTTCATGCCCGGACCGACTTTCCAGTGTTTCAGTGGGGAGTAGGTGGTGATCCCTGCGCATAACAAAGGAGCGACGCCTTTAAGATCCAGATGCTCCGGCACCTTCAGGACAAAATCTTCATGCACCACGACCCCGGTCGCATAGCCGCCGAAGGTTATTTGATTATCAACGCGGTCTCTGGCGTTATAGGTGGCGGTAAAGCCTTCTTCACAATACTGTTCCACCCCTTCTTCACAGCTTTCACAATGGCGGCAGGAATCGACCATACACCCAACACCGACCAGGTCACCGATGCTGAATTTATGGGTTTTTGCACCCACTGCCGTGACCCGGCCGACAATTTCATGGCCCGGTACCATGGGGAAAATACTGTTACGCCATTCATTGCGGGCCTGGTGCAGGTCGGAATGGCAGACGCCACAGAACTCAATTTCTATCTGAATATCGTGGTCACGTAGCTGTCGGGGTTCATAACTGAAGGGGGCAAGGGGAGAGTTTTCGTTCTGCGCGGCGTAAGCATGGATAATCTTCATCATTTCTCCTGTCAGACAGATCACAGTTAACCCCCGGCGATACACCCGGGAGTGAGGAACCTGAAATAAGGATAGTCAGAGATACGGCAGAGGGACACCGCCGATCGCGGCGAATACCCCCGGGCCTGATCCTTTTCAGGATCAGGCCCGTCACGGAAATTACTGCAACGTTATGATGTTAAACAGATTTTAGTAATGGTTTCAGGAAGCGAGCGGTATGTGATGCGTCACATTCTGCAATAGTTTCCGGGCTACCGGCAACCAGGATCTCGCCACCACCGCTGCCGCCTTCCGGCCCCAGGTCGACTATCCAGTCTGCGGTTTTAATCACATCGAGGTTATGTTCGATAACCACAATGGTATTCCCCTGGTCCCGTAACTGATGGAGTACGGCCAGCAGTTGCTGGATATCCGCGAAGTGGAGGCCGGTGGTCGGTTCGTCCAGAATATACAGCGTCTGACCCGTTCCGCGTTTAGAAAGCTCGCGCGCCAGTTTTACCCGCTGTGCTTCCCCGCCCGACAGCGTGGTCGCTGACTGACCCAGACGGATATAGGACAAGCCGACATCCATCAGGGTTTGCAGTTTACGCGCCAGTGCCGGTACCGCTTCGAAGAAGTCACGGGCTTCTTCGATAGTCATTTCCAGCACTTCGTGGATGCTCTTGCCCTTGTATTTTATCTCCAGTGTTTCGCGGTTATAACGTTTACCCTGGCACTGGTCACAAGGGACATAGATGTCCGGCAGAAAGTGCATTTCCACCTTAATCACCCCATCTCCCTGGCAGGCTTCGCAGCGTCCGCCACGCACGTTAAAACTGAAGCGGCCCGGCGTATATCCACGGCTGCGGGATTCCGGTACCCCGGCAAACAGTTCACGTACCGGGGTGAAAATACCGGTATAGGTCGCCGGGTTGGAACGCGGTGTCCGGCCGATCGGGCTTTGATCGATGTCGATCACCTTATCAAAATGCTCCAGTCCTTTAATATCACGGTACGGCGCCGGTTCGATGACGGTTGCCCCGTTTAACTGGCGCTGAGCCAGCGGGAACAAGGTGTCGTTGATCAGGGTAGATTTCCCGGAACCGGACACCCCGGTCACACAGGTAAACAGACCCACAGGCAGCGTCAGCGTCACATTCTTCAGGTTATTACCGCGTGCACCGGTCAGGGTTAATACCTTATCCGGCGACCCTTTTACCCGTTCTGCCGGGACTTCAATGCTGCGTTTGCCGCTGAGGAACTGCCCGGTCAGGGAGGCTTCATTGGCCATAATCGCATTAACATCCCCTTCCGCGACGACCTGACCGCCATGAACCCCGGCACCGGGGCCGATATCGATCACATGGTCAGCCGCCCGGATAGCATCTTCGTCATGCTCGACTACAATGACGGTATTCCCCAGGTCACGCAGGTGCACCAGGGTACTCAGCAGGCGTTCATTATCACGCTGATGTAAGCCGATTGAGGGTTCATCAAGCACATACATCACTCCGACCAGTCCGGCACCGATCTGGCTTGCCAGACGGATACGTTGTGCTTCACCCCCGGAGAGGGTATCCGCAGAGCGGGAGAGCGACAGGTAATTCAGACCGACATTGACCAGAAAGCTCAGACGTTCGCTGATCTCTTTTAAGACTTTTTCGGCAATTTTTGCCCGCTGGCCTTCCAGCTGCAGCTCATCAAAGAAAGTAGTCGCGTGACCGATACTCATCTCTGAAATTTCCGGCAACGTTGTTTCTGCGACAAAGACGTGACGTGCTTCTTCACGCAAACGGGTGCCATGACAACTGGTGCAGGAGCGGTTACTGATATATTTTGCCAGCTCGTCACGGACGGCATTGGATTCCGTCTCTTTGTAGCGGCGCTCCATATTATGCAGCACCCCTTCAAACGGGTGACGACGTACAGAGGTATCTCCGCGGTCGTTCACGTATTTGAATTCGATGTTTTCTTTACCGGATCCGTAAAGAATGACTTTTTTCACCTTATCACTCAGGGTGTTAAAAGGGGCTTCCACATCGAACTCATAATGTTCGCCCAGCGAACGCAGCATCTGGAAATAATAGAAGTTACGACGGTCCCAGCCACGGATAGCGCCGCCGGCCAGAGAGATATCTTCATTCTGTACCACGCGCTGCGGGTCAAAAAATTGCTGTACCCCCAGGCCGTCACAGGTCGGGCAGGCCCCGGCCGGGTTATTAAAGGAAAACAGACGCGGTTCCAGCTCACGCATGCTGTAGCCGCAGACCGGACAGGCAAAGTTCGCTGAGAACAGTAATTCCGCGACGCTGCTGTCATCCATATCGGCGACAATGGCTGTGCCGCCGGAGAGTTCGAGTGTCGTTTCGAAGGATTCCGCCAGCCGGGTGGCCAGATCATCACGCACTTTGAAACGGTCGACAACGACCTCAATGGTATGTTTCTTTTGCAGTTCCAGTTTTGGCGGATCAGACAGGTCACAGACTTCACCGTCGATCCTGGCACGGATATATCCCTGCGCGGCCAGGTTTTCCAGTGTCTTACTGTGCTCACCTTTACGGTCTTTGATGACCGGTGCGAGCAGCATCAACCGGGTGCCTTCCGGCTGCTGCAACACCTGGTCGACCATCTGGCTGACGGTCTGGGCCGCTAAAGGCACATTATGTTCAGGGCACCGCGGTTCACCGACTCTGGCAAATAACAGGCGCAGGTAGTCATGGATTTCGGTGATGGTACCGACCGTCGAACGCGGGTTGTGTGAGGTCGACTTCTGCTCAATAGAGATGGCCGGAGACAGCCCTTCAATATGGTCGACATCCGGCTTTTCCATCAGTGATAAAAACTGACGGGCATAGGCGGACAATGATTCCACATAACGGCGCTGACCTTCTGCATACAGTGTGTCGAATGCCAGCGAGGATTTGCCAGAACCTGATAACCCGGTGACAACGACCAGCTTGTCGCGAGGGATAATCAGATTGATGTTTTTCAGGTTATGGGTGCGGGCACCCCGTACTTCTATCTTATCCATTCACCTTTCCCGGAGTATCAGCGTCGTCCATGCCTGCTGAGGAGACATGGGGAGAATCAAACGAACCATTATGGCATAAAAAATAAACTGATTAAATATCCAGTAGTCTGACGAAAGAACCGGTCACCGGCAGAGGCAGGTCAGTCCCGGACGTGCGTATCTGTTTTTCGTCAGTGACTGCCTTTTACTATAGATGATTTATGTCAGGCTGCTGTGTCGTGGCGTGTGGCGCACGGCTGTCTGGCGGAATTTCCGGCAGAAAAAGGCCCGCCGGCTGTTTTTTTAATCATCCGCGGCAGGGGAGCATCGGGGTTTTCGGCCTCCGCCCGGGGCGCAGGGTGAGATGTGCGGCATGACTGCCGGAAAGCGGTTCGAAAGTATCACTATCGGTACGTGACGTGGTATGATTTACCGCTTAGACTTTGAGTAATTATTCTTCAGGAGAGACCTCTATGGCCAGTCGCGGCGTTAACAAAGTGATTCTTGTCGGGAATCTGGGACAGGACCCGGAAGTCCGTTATATGCCAAATGGTGGTGCGGTTACCAACATTACACTGGCCACCTCAGAAAGCTGGCGTGACAAGCAGACCGGTGAAAACAAAGAAATTACCGAATGGCACCGTGTGGTTCTGTTCGGCAAACTGGCTGAAGTTGCCGGTGAGTATCTGCGTAAAGGTTCTCAGGTTTACATCGAAGGTCAGTTACGTACCCGTAAATGGCAGGATCAGGGTGGTCAGGACCGTTACACGACCGAAGTGGTTGTTAACGTCGGTGGTACCATGCAGATGCTGGGTGGCCGTCAGGGCGGTAACGGCGGAGCACCTGCCGGCGGGCAGGGGAATAATAATGGCTGGGGTCAGCCACAGCAGCCGCAGCAGTCACAGGGCGGTAACCAGTTCAGCGGCGGCGGTTCAGCACCGGCAGCACGTCCGCAACAGAACAGCGCCCCGGCTAGCAGCGAACCACCGATGGATTTCGACGACGATATCCCGTTCTGAATGATATAAAACCATTACCGGTCCGTTTTATTTAACAGGCTGAGTTTACTGGCAATAAAATATAAAGCCCTTTAAATATATAAATATTTAGAGGGCTTTTTTCTCAGCTTTTTCAGGCCCGGCTTATCCGTACTGACGGGTCTTCGGTCTGAAAATCATACGGGTGAATGCTATGAAAAAAGGCAGTATAAAAGCATTATCAGTCGTTTCACCTGCGGGCCAACTGATTGCTGCTGGCAGGAAAACCATTGAAGTACGCAGGTGGTTACCCGAGCTTTCACCAGACGAAGACCTTCTGATCGTCGAGAACCCCAATTATTTAATGAAAGACGGCGATGAAGAAGCGGGCATAGCCGTTGCTGTGGTTAACATCCGTTCTGTTCGTCCCTTTACTTCTGACGATATTTCCGCGGCTTGTGCTTCCTGCTTTGAAGAGGGTTGGTTCGCCTGGGAGATCAGTCAGGTCAGACGACTCAGCCCGGTCAAAAGCGTCAAAGCTGCCAGGAAGATCTATTCTATTGAATGGGATTGAATATTTTCTTTCAGTTGTTCCATTCGTTCACCGGTAAAAAGAATATCCGTGAACTACCGTTCTGATTATCGTCTGATCAAAGCGGTTCTGTCCGGCCAGCCTTTTGCCGGAGATACGGCGGTCACCCGCCGGGTTTAAGACAGATGCCCGCGGATCACCACTTCCAGGTCTTCAGGGACCTCGTTATAAGAAAGCACAAACAGCTCACGTGAAAATGAACGGGCATAGCGCGCCAGCAGTGGCCGTAATGCCGGTGGGACGATCAGTACCGGAGGCAGGTTTTCGGCTTTCATCTGTTCGGTGATCAGCGGCATATTGGTTTGTAACTGCGTTAACAGATGCGGATCCAGCGGCACGTTATCCAGTTCTTTATTACCTGCCGCCTGCTGGGCGCGTAACAGCAGGTCCTCTAAGGCATCACTGAGGGTGAATACCGCAAACTGCCGGTGATCCTTATTGATCCCGTGGACTATCTGACGACGAAGAGCGTAGCGGACATCGGCGGATAACAGCAGCGGATCTTTGGTGATCTGGTGCCCGGCGAGCAGTGCCGTGGCAATGGTGACAATATCCTTCAGGCTGACATTGTCGGTCAGTAACTGACGGTAGATACGTAACTGTTGGGTGTAATTCAGTGCTGCATTTAAGTCTTCACTTAACCGGGGTGCGGGCTGGGCTAACCGGCGATGCAGTGCCGTAATATCATCGTACTGAAAAAGCTCCGGCAGATACTGCTTCACGACTTTATTTACATGCGTTGCAATTACGCTGGCGCAATCGACTACCTGATACCCGAAGCGTAGCGCCTGGCTTTTCTGTGCAGGATCAATCCAGATAGCAGACATACCATAGGCGGGATCGGTCCCGAGAATACCGTCCAGTTCGCCATAGACTTCACTGCTGGCGAGCGCCATCAGTTTATCGGCATGGACTTCCCCCAATGCGGCGCGGACACCATGGATCATAATACTGTACTGCATGGGCTTCAGACGGAAGTTTTCCCGTACCTGAATTTCGGGCAGCAGCACACCGCTACTCTCAGAAAGTACCTGCCTGACGCCGGTGATCCGCTGAGACAATAAACCGCCCTGATGTTTGTCGATCAGGCTGACCAGCCGGTAACCCAGGTTAAGGCCGACCGGTTCGGTGACGGAGAGGTTTTCCCAGTGCAGCTGAGGGACTTCCGGCTCCAGCGCATTCTCCACCACATCCGTCGCGGACTGGCTGGCTGCCAGAACACGTTTTGACTGACGCCATCCGGCAAAACTCAGCAAAAGCGCAAAGCTCAGGAAGGCAACATGTGGCATCCCGGGGACGAGCGCCATGGCGAGCATAATGCCGGCAACGGTATACAGAATGGCAGGCTGGGCCAGTAGCTGTTGACGAACTTCGTGACGGATATCCTGGCCATCACTGACCCGGGTCACAATGATCGCGGCCGCCGTTGACAGCAGCAGTGAAGGCAGTTGCGCGACCAGACCATCGCCGATCGTTAGCAGGGCATACTGCTGAAAGGCATGACCGGCATCCAGATGGTGTTTAAATATGCCGATAGCGACGCCACCGACCATATTGATCACCAGAATCAACATACCGGCGATCGCATCACCCCGCACAAACTTCGAGGCCCCATCCATCGACCCATAGAAGTCAGCTTCGCGGGTCACTTCAGAACGTCGTTCGCGGGCCTGGGCCTGAGTAATGATCCCGGCGTTAAGGTCGGCATCAATGGCCATTTGTTTGCCGGGCATGGCATCCAGCGTAAAGCGTGCTGAGACCTCAGAAATACGTTCCGCGCCTTTGGTGATCACCACGAAGTTAACGATCATCAGGATCACAAAAACGACAAACCCGACCAGGAAGTCTCCGCCAATCACGACCTGACCGAAGGCTTCTATCACTTTCCCTGCCGCCCCTTCGCCTTCCTGACCATGCAGCAGCACAACCCGCGTTGAGGCGACATTCATGGACAGTCTCAGCAGCGTGGTGATCAGCAGCAGTGTCGGAAAGATACTGAAATCCAGGGGTCGTTGTGCATTGACGGAGACCAGCAGGATCAATATTGCCAGCACAATATTGAAGGTGAACAGGCAATCCAGTATCAGTGGGTCCAGCGGCAAAATGATCATGGCCAGCACTGCCATAATCAGCAGTGGCAGGCCCAGCGGAAGCGCTTTGCCGCGCCGGAGCCAGTGAGTCAATGGCAATTTATTCACGGAATTGTCCTTCTGAAGGCATCGGGATTTTTCGATTGATGGTCGGTTTTAGCTGAGATTTATCCTGCCGCCAGCGTCGTAATTGCATGACGTAGGTCAGTACATGGGCGATGGCCTGATAAAGCTGATTCGGGATCTGCTGATTAACACGTGTCGAGGCATAGACGGCCCGGGCCAGCGGCGCGAACTCAACGATTTCTATCTGATGTTCTTCGCCAATCTGTCGGATATAAAGCGCCAGTTCATCGGCCCCTTTCGCGACCACATACGGTGCTGCCGCCGCCTGCGGATCATATTTCAGTGCCACCGCATAGTGGGTCGGGTTGGTGATAATCACATTGGCCTGCGGCACGGTTTTTCTGAGTTGCCCCTGGGCCAGCTGGCGTTGTAACTGGCGTAAACGTCCTTTGATCTGCGGGTTCCCTTCGCTGTGTTTAAATTCATCTTTGACTTCCTGTCGCGTCATTCGCATTTTACGCCGGAACTGATAGCGGCTGAGTGGCCATTCAATCAGGGCAAACCCCAGCATCAGCAGCACAAAATAGCCGAAAAGACGGGCGACCAGAGTCAGTCCTTTGCTCATCGCCACAGGCCAGCCGAGCTGCGATAACAACATGATTTCCTGTAGTGAGTGGCGTAATAACAGGCTTAGCATCAGTAAAATAAGCCCGGCTTTCAGTATCACTTTCGCTAATTCGATAAAATTATCGGCGGCAAACAAGCGGGTAAAACCGGTTAACGGATTCAGTCGTTTACCGTCCGGCACGATTTTTTTCAGGCTGAATATCCACCCGCCGCTGAACAGCGTAGCGATACCGGCGGCCAGCGGAACCGCACAAAAGCTGAGTGTGATGGTTAATAACAATCCCAGCGCTTTACCGGTCAGCAGAATTAAACGTGACCCCGGGTCAGGGGTATGCGCTATCTCAGACGCTTGCCGGAAAAAATCGCCAATCAGATGCCAGTACCAGGGAAGTAACCCGGTCAGGGTCATAAAGGCGACTGCCAGTGAAATTGCGGATGAAAACTCTTTGGCCCGCCCGGTATCGCCTTTTTCGCGGGCTTTTTTAAGTTTTGCCGGTGTTGCCTTCTCGCTTTTATCACTGGCCTGAGACATGGGCTGTCCTCAGCAGGTCAAACTGATGAATGACCTGATCCGTCAGTGAGAGATAGTGTCCCGACAGGGTCGGGATCAGTAAGGCAATACTGATTATCCCGGCCAGTGCCGCCAGCGGGAAACCCAGAGAGAATAAATTCAGTGTCGGTGATATTTTATTAAGTAGACCAAAGACGCCCTGAATTAATAACATGATCACCGTTGAGGGCAGGGCGATGATCACCGCCGCAGAGATTATCCAGCCAAAACTGATAATTAAGGTATTTACCGAAGGCCAGTTAAGTGCCGAGCCTACCGGCCAATAGACAAATCCCTGATACAACACCGTCACCAGTAATAAGTGGCCGTTGGCTGCAAAAAAGATCAGCACCATGGTTAAATTAAACAGTTGTGAGACCAGGGTATTACTGGTGCCATTGTTCGGGTCGTTCTGTACTGCCATCGACAGGCCCATATTCATGGCAATGATCTGGCCTGCTGTCTGTAATGCTGAGAAGGCGAGTTGCAGCAGTTGGCCGAAAATGAGTCCCCAGGCAATTTGTTCGGCAACCTGGGTGAGCAGGGCGACGGATAAAAATGCCGGGGGTGAGGTCACCGGCAGCAGGGGAGCAATTAACGCCGTCAGCACCAGTGAGAGGACGATCCTGACTTTTCGCGGAATCAATGTACTATCAGCCAGCGGGCTGAATTGCAGAAACGACACTATCCTGACCCAGGGTAATAGCAGGGCTAACAGATGGCTGTAAAATCCTGAGAGATCAAGCATGCCGGTTAACCTGAAATATTCCCGGCCTGATGAAAGAGCACCTGCGTAAAGTCGATGAGCTTAATCAGTATCCATTTTCCGGTCACAATCAGTACCAGCAGGGTCACGACCAGACGAGGGAGGAAGCTGAGGGTTTGTTCATTAATCTGTGTGGCCGCCTGGAAGATACTGACACAGAGACCGACCAGTAATCCGGGCAGAATAATAACGGCAGAAATCAGCAGGACTAACTGAATGGCACCGCCCATTTGGTCACTGATGCTATCTAACGTGAACATGATTAAAAACCCTGGATACTTTGGGTCAGCGTGCCGGTGATCAGTGACCAGCCATCACATAATACAAACAGCAGTAATTTGAACGGCAGCGACACCACCATCGGTGAAAGCATCATCATTCCCATGGCCATTAAAATGCTCGAGACAATTAAGTCGATGACCAGGAACGGCAAATAGATCATAAAGCCAATCTGAAACGCCGTCTTTAACTCACTCAGTAAATACGCAGGAGTAATAATGGTCAGATCCTGATCGGCAGGGTTGCCGGTCACATGCGCAATACTCATGATCTGGCTCATGGCTGTTTTACTGGTTTGGGCCAGCATAAATTTCTTCAAAGGCTGGCTGGCGTCAATCAGCGCTTCATTGAGCGAAATTTTCCCTGCCTGATAAGGGATCAGCGCTTCCTGATTGATCGTCGTCCATACCGGGCGCATCACCAGCAGTGTCAGACAAAGCGCGATACCGGTCAGTACCTTATTCGGTGGGGTTTGCTGTAATCCCAGCGCCTGACGCAGTATGGCTAAGACAATAATAAAGCGGGTGAAACTCGTCATCATCAGTACCATCACCGGCAGTAAACCGAGCAAGGTCATCAGGATCAGGATTTCAATATTCACGCTATAGCTCTGCCCGCCCGGGCCACTGCGGGTACTGAATAATGTCAGGCCCGGTTCCGCCGCCGTCAGACAAGGCGTCACTATCATCAGTAAACCGGCGCAGAATTGTCGCCAGTAACGGCAGACATTCATGAGGTCAGGTCACTTAACGGCTGGCCGGTGAATTCGATAATACGTAAACCATATTTATCATTTACCACGACAACTTCAGCTTTACCAAACAGCACGCCGTTAACTTTTAAATCCAGCGGCTCACCGGCCATTTTATTCAATTCAATGACCGTATTTTTATCCACCGCTAACAGGTCGGCCAGAGAGACACTGACAGAAGCCACTTCTAAGGTCAGTGTTAACGGAATACGGTTAAATAACTGGCGTTTCCGGTTTTCTTCCTGACGTTGTTGTGAGTTCACTGCGGCATTATCTTCCGTCGTGGTGGCGGATAACTCATCAAAATTAATATCATCCAGAGAAAAAGCTGACGGTGTTTGATTATCTTCGTAATTCATTATTTACCCGGTGTAATGATCAATAAATTCTGACAGGACGAGCTGCCCCTGATGTTCAGAGACTTTGGCATGAAATAACACTTCATCGCCTGATGTGACGGGAACGGACTCATTAAGAAAAACAGGTAAAACATCATCAACCTGCAGACGGAGTAATTTTTCCAGGGTGGTTTCCATACACACTAACTGTGCGTTGAGTGTGAAAGGAAGACGACGTAACTGTGATTCCAGGCAGGCTTCAGAAAACGTCGTTTGCTCCGCCTGCTCAGTGTCATTGCGTAATGTGCTCAGTATCTGATCAATCAGGGGATGGTCAAAACGTAAGGTAATGTCACCCTGCGGATAGCCGCGTAACCGGAAAGAAAGGCACCAGGCCCAATGACTGTGCTGCTGATTATGGACAGGCGTCATCGACAGAGGCTGGCCGGCGACTTCCGGTGTCAAAAATATTTTGCAGATCTCATCCCCGAGGCGTTCCTGTAACCGTTTTTCGGTCTGAGTAATCTCAGTGTTATTGTCTGCCTCAGGGGTATCACTGACGCCATAAAAGTCATGTAATAAATTCAGCAACAGGGCACGATCAATTTCAAAGGCTATTTTTCCCGCAGCGCAGGAATATATTTGATGGCATTTTTTATTCTCTTCAATAGTGAAGTTAATGTTAGCCAGCGAAGTATTTACCCTGAACTTATTCAGGAAATAACGGCTTAATGCAGCATCAAAATTATCATAATTTTTATTAATGTGTTCAGCCAGTTTGTGCCAGGGTTTTCCCAACTGACTTACCCCTAAAGGCAGAATAGTGTCATTCGGGCTGATGTTTAGTTTTTTTAAAATATTTTTGCAAAGAACCATGGGCTGCCCAGTGTCTGCATGCAGTATCTGATTAGTTATACTTAGCATTAGGCCGGAAATTTTTGGAATCTTATGAGATATTGGTTGCCAGTTGCAAGGGATTTGTTTAGATTTAAATGAGAATTATCCGTTTATTTCTTTAAGGGATGGGCAGTGCTGTTCTTTTAGTCACCTGTAACCTATAAACTATAAAAATATCAGGGGTTTCAGAATCTCTGCTGATAGGTTAGATTAAATAAAAACAAGATCTGTCTGAACCTATTTTATTAGCAATGTTAATGAAATAGGTGTCATTGCTTTGATTTTTCAAAAAATTTAAATAAAAATTCACATTACTTCCGGGAAATATCAATGAGTAGTTATTCTTCAGGGATAAATACTGCTGATGCTGATCTTATTTCATACTCTGCCAGGAGTATGGAAACTTTGCGCATGGCCGAAAAAATGGCCAGAGTCGCTGTGCCGGTATTAATTTATGGTGAATCAGGCACAGGAAAAGAGTGTATTGCGCGTTATATTCACCGCCAGCAATTCGGTACGCTTAGCTCTGCCCCCTATATCGGTGTTAACTGTGCAGCGATCCCTGACAGCCTGTTGGAGGCCACCTTATTCGGTTATGAAAAAGGGGCATTTACCGGTGCTGTGCAATCCATGCCCGGTAAATTTGAACAGGCAAATGGTGGCACATTATTACTGGATGAAATTGGCGATATGCCACTGTCATTGCAAGCCAAGTTATTAAGGGTATTGCAGGAGCAGGAAGTGGAACGTCTGGGCAGTACCCGCCGCATTAAATTATCTGTCAGGATCATTGCGGCCACGCATCAGCATTTACCCACGGCCGTGGCTGAAGGCCGCTTCAGGCAGGATCTGTTCTACCGGCTCGCGGTTTTACCACTGACCATTGCTCCTCTGCGTGAACGGCGTGAAGATATCCTGCCACTGGTCAGTTGTTTTTTAAAAAAATACCGCGCCTTTTCAGCCACGGAAGCCGAATTATCCCCTCAGGTATGTCAGGCGTTACTGGACTACGACTGGCCGGGAAATGTCCGTGAACTCGAAAATAAAATTCAGTGCGGGTTAATTCTGTGTCAGCAAGGCAAGTTAACGCTGGCTGACCTCGGATTACCGGCCCCCGCGGCTCCGTCAGAAAGATCATTACCTCAGCAGAATACCCCCTCTATCCGTCAGATGGGTAAACGGGTCGAGCAACAATATATTCTTGATCTTCTGGAACAATGCGAAGGCAATAAAACACTGACCGCTAAAAAACTGGGGATCACCCCGCGTGCATTACGTTATCGGCTGACATCAATGCGTCAGGCAGGATTGAGTATTTAAGTATCAGGAATAACAAGATCATGGTTTTAGATCCTTTAGTATCGTTATCGACAGCGGTACCCGCATCAAGCCTTAGTGATGTTTCGCCGGTAATTTCGGCAGATGAAGGCGCTTTTCTTCCTGCACTCTCTCAGGAAAGCAGTTTTCAGTCGGTATTGTCGCAATCTGTTTCTCAGGTGAATCAGCTGCAACTGGATGCCGCCTCCAGACAGCAGGCCTTAAATGCCGGGCAAAGCGATGACCTGGCCGGTGCGATGGTGGCCAGCCAGAAAGCGAATATCAGTTTTTCCGCACTCCTGCAGGTACGGAATAAGCTGACCAGTGCCCTGGATGACCTCCTTAATACCCCTCTTTAATTCGGAGCCATCGTGCTTAATTCGCTACAAAGCTGGTTCGCCCGGCAGCAGTTTCCCATCGATACCGTCAAAAAGCCCTGGGTGCTTGCGACCCTGGGTGCAGTATTCAGTCTGCTGATTGTTGCTATTCTCTGGCGTGGTCAGTCTCACTATGTCCCTTTATATGGCACTCATCAGAAAGTCTCTGCGGATGCGGTGGCGAACGCGTTAGCCACTGAACATATTGATTTCCGTGTTAACCCGGATAACGGCCAGATTCTGGTGGCCGATGATGTGCTGCCCCGTGCCCGGATGGTACTGGCCGGTAAAAATATTCAGCCCATGGTCGCCCCGGGTTTCGAACTGATGGATAAGGATGAAATCCTTGGCGCAAGCCAGTATATCCAGAATATCCGTTATCAGCGGGGGCTGGAAGGAGAGCTGGCTCGCAGTATTATGTCGATTCAGGGCGTTGAAGACGCCAGGGTGCATCTGGGCATTCAGGCTGAAAGCGGCTTTGTATTATCCAATCAACCCCCGAGCAGTGCCTCGGTGGTACTGACGCTTTCCGCCGGTGTCCGCTTAACACCGGCTCAGGTACGTGCGATCACCCAGCTTGTGGCGGGCAGTGTGCCCGGTTTACTGGCCACGAATGTCCACGTGGTCGATCAAACCGGGGCGTTGCTGGATGGGACCGTTGATGATCAGTCAGTGTCGGATGACTTGCTGCAGGCGGTCGCCCGGCCGGTGACCAGAAACCTGACGCAACTGCTCGACTCTGCGGTGGGCCATAACAATTATCGTGTGACCGTGATGCCGGCTCTGGATTTACGTAAATCGGAAGAGACGGATGAGGTATTACAAGGGGATCCCAGGGTTCTGGAAGAACAGATCAACAGTGATGATACAGTCCTGGCCCCGGCCTCCGGGGTCCCCGGGACGTTAAGTAACCGTCCGCCAGCCGAAAGTAAGCCTGAAAGTAATGCTAAAACGGCCCAAAATCACAGCCAGACGCAACGTAAATATGCGTATGACCGGCAAATCAGACACATTAAATACCCTGACCAGCAACTGGCTCGTTTACAGGTAGCCGTTGCACTGAATTCCTCCGCCGGAAACATCGCGAAGATGTCTGAGGAGCAGCTTGGTCAGTTAAAAAGCCTGTTAGAAAATGCCGCGGGTATTGATAGTTCACGCGGTGATACGTTATCGCTGGATAAGCTGAGTTTTGTGGCTCCGCCAGCGGTTTCCGTCCCTGTGATTGCCTGGTGGCAGCAACCGGATATTCAGTTCTGGGTCACCCGGGGAGGCATAGGCCTGTTAGCCTTGCTGATGATCGTGCTGGTGATCCGTCCGCGGATGATGGCACGGAAGCAGCAATTACAGACAAATGCTGACAGAACCGGGCCTGCGATGGGCGAGGGCGATGGCAATGCGTCGGCCAGCGGACATCAGTTTGATAATGAAGCTGAGCTGCCGCCACGCGCCTCAGGTATAGAAGATAAAGTGGCTTATTTACAGCAACTTGCTGAGAATGAGACCGACCGGATCGCTGAAGTGATTAAACAATGGATAAATAGTAATGACCGATCCCGCGACAACGTCTAACGTCTCTTTGCTGACACGGCAACGAAACAGTCTCGAGCAGGCGGCGATCCTTTTGCTGAGCATTGGTGAAAATGCCGCGTCAAAAGTGATGCAGAAGCTCTCCCGCGAAGAGGTGATTATTCTGAGTGAAACCATGGCACGCTTACAGGGTGTTAAAGTTTCGCAAGCACACCAGGCCTTTAATCACTTCTTTGATGATTATCGCCAGCAAAGCGGGATCCATGGCGGTTCCCGGATTTACCTGCAAAACATTTTGCAGAAGTCACTGGGGCCGGAAATTGCGATGAGCGTGATGAACCACATTTATGGCGATGCTATCCGTTACCGGATGGCGCGTCTGCAATGGGTGGATACATCGCAGTTATCTGCGCTGATCTGTCAGGAACATGTACAGCTTCAGGCTATCTTCCTGGCCTTTCTGCCGCCCGATGTGGCGGCCGGTGTGCTGGCGATGCAACCCGCGTCCCGCCAGGATGAAATCCTGTTAAGGATCGCCCGTCTGGATGACATTAACCGCGATGTGATTGATGAACTGGATAAGCTCATTGAGCGGGGCATTGCCATTATTTCGGAACATGGCTCCCGTATTACCGGCGCAAAACATGCTGCCAATATTATCAATCGCCTTCCTGAGCAGCAAAATCAGTTGCTGGAGCAACTGAAACAGCAGGATGCTTCGCTGGTGAAAGCCCTGGAAGATCAGATGTATGAGTTCTTTATTCTGAGTCGTCAGAGTGAAGAAACATTACAGCGTCTGTTTGATGAAATTCCGCTGGAAGAGTGGGCCATCGCGCTTAAAGGTGCCGAACCGGTATTACGTAATGCCGTCTTCAGCATTATGCCGAAACGGCAAATCGGTCAGCTGGAGCAGACCTCTGCGCGCCTGGGACCGGTGCCGGTAAGCCGTATTGAGCAGGTCCGCCGTGACATCATGGGCACCCTTCGTCAGCTGGCCGAAGAGGGTGAAATCAGGATCCAGATGTACGCTGAACGTACTGTCGAATAACAGGAGAACCTGATGGATCACTCTTTCAGCCGTTATCGTTTTCCGGCCCTGCGCTCTGAAGAGAGCAAGAGCACTGCCGTATCACCTGCGCCTGAAACGGTATCTCTGGCCGCCCGGGAAACGGCTTTCGAACAAGCGAAAGCCGACGGCTACCGCCAGGGGCTGGCAGAAGGCAAGACTGAGGGATTCTCTCTCGGCCTGAGCGAAGGGAAAGCACAGGGCCTTGCGGAAGGCAGGGCACAGGGACTGGCAGAAAGTCAGTCCCTTTTTCAGCAAGCCTGTGCCCCTCTGGATGCCGCCGCAGAACAGCTTACTGCCTGGTATGCACAAGCCGAAAAACAACAGAATGAAGCCACACTCGCGCTGGTCACCCGTATTGCCGGTCTGGTGATCCGCCATGAAATTACCAGTCGTCCCGAACTGTTACTTTCGCTGATTGAAGACAAGCTGGCCTCCGAGCAACTCAGTGAACACTCCTTTGCGGTTCGGGTGGCTGAAGCCGATTTTGACGCCATTGTTAAGCTTGCCCCTGAAAAACAAGCGGCATGGAATTTACAGTCAGTTCCGGATCTGGCCCGGGGGGAATGTATTATCGATACGGCGGAACAGGAAATTGACCTCGGTTGTCAGCAACGTCTGAACACCTGCCTGGCGACGCTGGAAAAAAGTCTGCAAGAGCCAAATACGTGAAGGGCCTGGATCACGCACTGGCCTCACTGGCGACGGTGCCTCTGAGCCTGGATGCCGGGAAACTTTGCCGGGTCACCGGGCCGCTGATGGAAGTCAGTGGCTGTCCGTTAGCCATTGGTCAGCGCTGTGAAATCGAAACCGCTCACCGGCAGAGAATTGTTGCGGAAGTGGTGGGTTTCAATCGTGAACTGACGTATCTGATGCCTTTGCAGAATCCTTCGGGTTTACACAGTGGTGCCCGCGTCTTCCCTGCCGGCAATTCAGCCGGTCTGGCCATCGGTGAAGAGTGGTTAGGCCGTATTTTCAATGGACTGGGTGAGCCGGTCGATGAGGCTGGCCCTGTCGGTGGCGCATTTGTTGTCCCGGATCAGCTTCCCGCCGTCCCTGCACTGAAACGCAGACCGGTCAGTGACCCGCTGGATGTCGGGATCCGTGCGATCAATGGTTTCCTGACCCTGGGACGTGGTCAGCGCGTCGGCCTGATGGCAGGCAGTGGCGTCGGGAAAAGTGTTTTACTGGGCATGATGGCACGGGCGACAGAAGCACAAATCGTGGTGGTCGGTCTGATCGGTGAGCGTGGCCGTGAAGTGAATGAATTCCTGAATCATAGCCTGGGGGAGCAGGGGCGGAAGAAGGCGATTGTGATTGTTGCGCCCGCGGATGAAAGCCCGCTAATGCGTTTAAAAGCGACCGAACTTTGCCATACCGTGGCGGCTTTTTTCCGTGACCAGGGCTTTCATGTGCTGCTGATGATCGACTCTTTAACCCGTTACGCCATGGCACAGCGTGAAATCGCCTTATCGCTGGGGGAAGCGCCAGCGACCAAAGGGTATCCGGCATCGGTATTTTCGTTGATCCCGCGACTGGTGGAAGCCGCAGGTAATGGCGAAGGCACAGGGAGCCTGACGGCGATTTATACCGTCCTCGCCGAAGGGGATGATCAGCAGGATCCGATAGTCGATGCGGCACGCGCCGTACTCGACGGACATATTGTGTTATCACGTACGCTGGCAGAAGCCGGTCATTTCCCCGCCATTGATATCAGTCAATCCGTCAGTCGCTGTATGAGTCTGGTCGCGTCTGATGATCACCGTCGTGCGGCCAGACAGCTCAGGCAGCAATATGCCCGTTTCAGGGAAATTAAGCCGATGATGGCCCTGGGAGGCTATGTGGCAGGGGCCGATCCTGAGGTGGATCTGGCGGTGGAGCAATCCCCGTCTCTCCATCGTTTTTTACAACAGGAAGATCAGCAACTGAGTTCATTTGCGGACAGCCGGCAGCAATTACTGGCGCTGGCACACGGGACGGCGGGTGAATGAGCCAGACAGATCCGCTGAAGACGCTTGAACGCCTTCGCCGTCAGCAGTTACAACAGTGTCAGCAGCGGGTCAATGAACAGCAGAAGGTCATTCGCGGTATGCAGTCCCGAATCCATACCTTGCAGGAATTTTTGCATGCGCCCGTCAGTCCGCTGACCCATGGCTTAGCCCTGCATAACCAGGAGAATTATGCCCGGGAACTGCGTCAATTGCTCCGCTGGCAGCAGCAGCAGCAGCTTACCGCTGAGCAGGAGTTAGTCCGGCGTCAATCGGCGTTACTGGAAAGTCATTTACAGTATAAGCGGCTGGAAAGTTATGGTCATGAAGTGGCGCGGACCGGATTGCAGCAGCAACACCGGCAGGAGCAAAAGAGTACGGATGCCTTAGCTGCCCTCCGTTTTGCCCGAAAATCCTAAGCGTGCGGGCCTGGCTGATAAAGCCAGGACAGTCCCTCACCCGTCGCAGGCAGGCTGTTCTGTAATATATCGTATTGCATTTCAATGAGTTGCTGGTTATGGCTATTGGCCTGCTGGCAATGCTGCAGTCGCTCTGTCATTTCCTGCCATGCGGATTGCAACGGCTGCCGGGCGCCTTCCGGTAGTTCTGCCAGCAATTGCGTCATGCCCTGCGGGGCTGCGGGTAATCCCAGTAGCTGTAAACCCGCTATGCGCTGTCGGGCATGCTGATGTAACTGCCGGTAGTGTTGCATCAATTGCTGATTCAGTTCGTCGAGTTCAGACTGTGCATACGTCAGGATGGCCTGACGCTGGGCCGATAATATCGCGTTGATCGCGTGCAGATGTTGCCTGTCTGCCAGCAGTTCCGTGCATAGCGTGCGAACCAGGTCAGCCTTACTCATTCAGACCTCTGGTAAAAACCGAGCATAGACCGGGCCAGTCCGTCGCTGTCCGCAGTGAGTTCACCAAGGCTTAAGGCGGCTTTCATTTCGGCGACCTTCGCGCTATCCACCTCCGGCATGGCGGCTAATGTTTGCCGGGCGTCCATCATGGTCTGCTCTGTGGAGGCAGACAAGACTTTCGGGGCAGACGTTTTAATCGCCGTTTCATTATTTTGCGAAGAAATAACGGGGGTATTTACCCTGTCGTTATGCGTCACAGATGTCAGCTTTATCATAAATAATCTCCGTTTCCTGCTTATAACGACGCTGTCTGGCTATAAATTAAGTGGCAGCCCCTGATTTATTCAATGGCTCTGACGCTGACCTGTTGTTCATTGATGACCTTGCCGATAAGCACCCGGCCGCTGCTGCTGTTTTTTACCTTAATGATCGCCCCTCTGACACCATTTTGCAAAGCAACCCCCGGCGCGGAAAGCTCCAGGCCCGGCTGCCGGATCAGTAAGGTGACCGGCTGCTCACGACGGATCAGTAAAGGCGCTTTTAACACACTGAGCGTCAACGGTTGCCCGGCGGGCAGTGAACGCTTCAGCGCCATCTGCATAATATCTTCTGCGCGTGTCAGGATCTCGGGCCGTTGTCCCGGCAGGATCTGTACCTTCGTCATTTTTGTATTATCAGGGCTAAGCACGGTGCCGGCAGGCAGGTCGTCTGCGGTGACAATCGCCTGCAGCGTAATACTGCTTATGGCTTCGGCCCGGGTCTTCCAGCTTCCCGCGGGGTCGGCACAGCTGATCAACAACGGGAAACGTGTCACCGGTGCATTTCGTGCCGGCGCACTGAAGGTAAGTCCGGAAGGGCAGGGTTGCAGCCGGTTCTCCCCGGTAAAAAAAGAGACCTTCGGCCGGACGGTGACCTGCTGCCAGCCTTGTTGCAGGGCATAAGCCCGTACCTGCTGTCCGACCCACTGCTCCGCCTGCGTTTCGACAGACGTCTCGCTACGGGCAGCCAGCGGGGAAAACATCAGCAGTATCGTCATCAACCGGCAGGAAATTCCCCGGACGTCCGGGCGGAAGTTTCTTTTCCTCATTGGCCGCGGCATTATTTTAACCTTATGAATTTATTATTTAAAATATTATTTTATTTCTGGCATGTAAATTGCATTCAGACTGCGAAAGTTTCTGAATAACACAGGCAAGATTCTGATGAGTATCTCTTTCGATCGGGCGTTGGGTAATAGCCCTCAGGCTATCGATCTACGGCTACAACGTGCCGAAATCCTCAGTGCAAACTTAGCGAATGCGGATACGCCCGGTTTCCAGGCTAAAGATATTGATTTTGCCGCTGAGATGCAACGGCAGCAAGGCAGTACCCTGCCGCAGGTGGCAGAAACGCTGTACCGGATACCGCAGCAGGCGAGCGCCGACGGGAACACCGTCGAATTACATAACGAGCAAACGGCTTTTGCCAGCAACAGTCAAAGCTTTCAGATGAGCCTCACCTTTTTAAATATGCAATTCGGCAACCTGCGGAGCGCAATTGAAGGCAAGTAACGGCCAGGAGACCTAATCATGGGATTTAATGCCATCTATCAGATTGCGGGCTCTGCCATGAATGCGCAGATGATCCGCCTTAACACGGTCGCCAGTAATCTGGCCAACGCCGATACCGCCGCGGGTTCCGCAGAGAGTGTTTATAAGGCACGGCAGCCGGTCTTCAGTGCGGTACTTGACCAGTCCATGGGGTCAGACGGAGCCTCTGCCAGTGTTGCCGTGACGGCCATTACCGAACAACCGGGGGCCATCGCCCGCTATGAACCTCATCATCCGCTGGCCGATGCGAAGGGATATGTCTATTACCCCGAGGTCAATACGGTGGATGAAATGGCCGATATGATGTCGGCGAGCCGGAGCTTTGAAACCAATGTGGATGTGCTGAGTAATATTAAAAGTATGCAGCAAAGCCTGCTCAGACTGGGGGAAGGTAACTCATGAATATCAGTACCAGTACAACGGCGACCGGCACGACCGGCAGCACCACGGCCTCAGCGTCCGGGGCCGGGAGTCAGATCAGCGATATGTTTTTGCAACTGCTGGTGGCTCAGATTCAGAACCAGGATCCGACCAATCCTACGGATGGTAAAGAATATGTCAGTCAGCTGGCACAACTGAGCCAGGTGCAATCGATGGACAGTATGACCAGCCTGATGACCGGTACGTCGCGGCAGGTCAGTTCTCTGCAAAAACAAAGCATTGGTGCGCTGACCGGGCAGTCTGTCATGGTGCAGGCCGACTCGCTGACAACGGACGGAACCACCGCCATCAGCGGACGGACCACCCTCAGCCATGCCGCTTCGCAGGTGACGCTGACCCTGACAGACAGCAGCGGTCACGCGTATCCGGTGTCTCTGGGATCTGCGGCGGCCGGTGATGTCAGCTTTACTCTGGATCCTGCGGCCGCGGGCTTACCTGCAGGCACCTATAGCCTGAGTGTCACTACGGATAACGACCAGAGCGGATTAACCGCTGAACTGGCAGGAACGGTCAAATCCGTCCGTTTCCCGTTATCCGGCAGCGATCCCATCCTGAATATTCAGGGGCTGGGAGATGTCAGCTACAGCGCAATTACACAATTCAGCATGGCTTAACGCGGTTTATCGACGACCAGAGGAAAACAGATCATGAGTTTTAATATCGCTATTCGTGGATTAAATGCGGTCAGCGCCCAGCTAAACACGATTTCCAACAATATTGCCAATGCCGATACTGTCGGCTTCAAATCAGGACGGGAGAACTTTTCCGCTCTGTATGTGAATGGCACCGGTAACGGTGTGCTGGACCAGGGCGCTCAGCAAAGTATCGATGCGAACGGGTCATTAGTGAGCAGCTCCAGCAGCCTGGATATGGCCATCAGCGGTAAGGGTTTCTTTGTATTACATGATTCCAATGGCAGCCAGAAATTCAGCCGCGCAGGTTACGTACAGGTCGATAAAGACGGGAAGCTGGTCAATAACACCGGCTTACAGTACGAGGGGTACCAAAACGGAGCGACAACGGGCGCCGTATCGCCGATTAAGGTGCCACAGACAAATGGTGAATATGATCTGAGCGGCGTCAGTCTGGATGAGCAGGGAAATGTTCAGGCGACTTATACGGATGGTTCAAAACTCACCGCAGGTCAGGTGGCACTGGCCAGTTTTCCGAATGAAGACCAACTACAGGCGGAAGACGGCACCACCTGGAGCGCGACCGGGGAGTCCGGCGCAGCACAGTTCGGTGTTGCACAAAGCGGTGTGCTGGGCAGCCTGCATAACGGTTCGTTAGAGTCCTCCAACGTTGATCTGACCGGCGAACTGGTCAACCTGATGAGTGCCCAGCGCAACTATCAGGCGAATACCAAAGTGATCAGTACCGATAGCAGCATGTTCACCGCCTTATTCCAGGCCATCTGATGGATCGCTTATTGTACACCGCGCTCAGCGGGGCCAGTGTGGCTCAGCAGGAGCAGCAGATCCATGCGAACAACCTGGCAAATGTCAATACAGAAGGCTTTCGTGCTGACCTGGCATTAGCGCAGCAGCAGGCTTTATCGGCTAATCCCGGAGAAACACGGGTGATGAACAGCGAAAGCCCTTCCGGGGTCGATCTGTCTGCCGGTGCCATTCAGGCCACCGGCCGGAACCTGGATGTGGCGATCCAGGGGCAGGGGTATCTGACCGTAGTGACGGGAAAAGGCGAAGCTTTTACCCGTGACGGCCAGCTGACCATTGATTCTCAGGGGCAAATGTATGCTCACGGGTATCCGGTCGCCGGGGATAACGGGCCGGTGATCCTGCCACCGTTTTCGTCGGTCAGTATCGGTCAGGACGGCATTATTTCTATTGTTCCGCAGGAAAGCGGTAACACGACGCCCGTCGACGTCGATCGCCTCAGGCTGGTTAACCCCCCGGCTTCGTCGTTATCTAAAAATGAGCAAGGGCTGCTGGTCAGCTCTCAGCGTAATAATCCCGCCGATGAAGGTGTCCGGGTCGTCTCCGGGCATCTTGAGAGCTCGAACGTGTCTGCCGTCGGGGAAATGCTCGCCAGTATGTCGGTTAACCGGCAGTTTGAAGCGCAAATTAAAATGATGAAAACCGCCGATGATTTAGCCTCAGCGGGTAATCAGCTGCTGAGAAACAGCTAATCTGCAGCGTTAACATGAGAAGCGATAATGAATCCTGCATTGTGGATCAGTAAAACCGGATTAAGTGCACAGGATGCACGTCTGACAACCATTTCCAATAACCTGGCAAACGTTAATACCACGGCGTTTAAAAAGGATCGCACGCTGTTTGCCGATCTTTTCTATCAGAATCAGCGATCTGCCGGCAGTCCGCTGGATCAGCAGAACACGACGCCCACCGGCACACAATACGGGACCGGGGTTAAAATTGTCGGCACGCAGAAAGAGTTCAGTGTGGGCAATATCCAGAACACCGGGCAGAAATTAGATGTGGCGATCACCGGGGACGGGTTCTTCCAGGTGCAGCTCGCCAACGGGGATACCGGGTATACCCGGGCGGGGAATTTCCAGCGTAATCAGGACGGCGTCCTGACCACGGCGGAAGGCTTACCGTTACAGCCGGAAATTACTATCCCCGCTAATACGACAGATATCCAGATAGGCAAAGACGGCACCGTCAGAGCCACGGTTGCCGGTGAGACCGATCCGCAGGAGCTGGGGCAACTGACACTGGTGAATTTTATGAACCCGGCCGGGCTTTCAGCCCAGGGGGATAACCTTTATCAGGCAACGGCAGCCAGTGGAGATGCGACGGAAGGAACCCCCGGTGAAGATGGTCTCGGTCAGCTTGAACAGGGCGCGCTGGAAGGCTCGAACGTGCAGGTCGTTGAAGAAATGGTGGATATGATCACGGTGCAACGAGCATATGAGATGAATGCCAAAATGGTCTCTGCGGCAGATGACATGCTGAAATTTGTGACCCAGACGCTATAGGGACGACGGATGCGCTATTCATTACTGATTTTCTGGGGACTGTGTTGCTTACTGACGGGCTGTGAAAGCTCACCTTATTTAGTGAGAAAAGATGACGCGGCCTATGCTCCGCCGGATGAAATTATGGCTCCGGAGCCGGCAGTTCACGGAGGCGGTTTATACAGTACCGGATTTAACTGGTCGCTGACCCAGGATCGCCGCGCCTATCGTGTCGGGGATATCCTGACGGTCAAACTGGATGAAGCGACACAGGCGAGTAAGCAGGCGAAAACCGGGTTTGATAAGAAGAATGATACCACTTTCGGGATCCCGAATATCTTCGGACATTCGGTGAACAGCCTGTCAGCCTCCGTCGACGGAGACCGGACGTTTAACGGTAACGGTAGTTCACAACAGCAGAACAGCCTGAAAGGCTATATTACGGTCGCGGTTTATCGTGTGCTGCCGAATGGCGTATTAGTGATCCGCGGTGAGAAATGGCTGACCCTGAATCAGGGCGATGAATATATTCGTGTCACCGGCCTGGTTCGGGCGGATGATATTGACCGCGATAATTCGGTAAATTCACAACGCATTGCCAACGCCCGTATTTCCTATGCGGGACGAGGTGCGCTGAGTGATGCTAACAGCGCCGGCTGGTTAACGCGTTTCTTTAACCATCCGCTCTTCCCGATGTAAGGAGTCAGGGTGCGTATCTTTCTGAGTATTATGTTTTTTTTTGCCGGGGTGAATGTGGCCAGCGCGGCACGGTTAGGTGATTTAGTGGATGTGGAAGGTATCCGCGGTAATCAGCTGATTGGTTATAGCTTAGTCGTGGGACTGGACGGTACCGGCGATAAAAATCAGGTGCGGTTCACCAGCCAGTCAGTGACGAATATGTTACGTCAGTTCGGGGTTCAGCTCCCGGCGAAGGTCGACCCTAAAGTTAAAAATGTGGCTGCTGTTGCTGTCAGTGCTGTACTGCCTCCAGGATATAGCCGGGGGCAGTCGATTGATGTCACGGTCTCTTCCATCGGGGATGCTAAAAGCCTGCGAGGCGGCACATTGCTTCTGGCGCAGCTACGGGGCGCTGATGGCGAAATTTATGCGCTGGCTCAGGGAAATGTCGTTGTTGGCGGAACCCAGGCACAGGGGAATAGCGGTTCAAGTATTACGGTGAATACCCCGACGGCGGGCCTGATCCCTAACGGAGCCACGGTCGAACGAGAGATACCGACTGACTTTCAAAGTAATGACAAGGTCTATCTGAGCCTTCATCTTCCGGAATTTAAGACGGCCAATAATATTGTGAATGCGCTGAACGGAACCTTTGGTGAGGGGACGGCCACGGCGGAAAGTGCGACCCGTATTGCTGTCAATGCGCCCCGCAGCCCCGGCGCGCGCGTGGCATTTATGTCTGCGCTGGAGGATGTTTCGGTCACGCCAGGCCGGATGTCACCCCGGGTGGTCTTTAATTCACGTACCGGAACGGTGGTTATCGGCGAAAATGTGGTGGTACATGCCGCTGCGGTTTCCCACGGAAACCTGACGGTGACTATCCGTGAGTCGGCGAATGTCAGCCAGCCATCGGCCCTCAGTGGCGGACGAACTGCCGTGACCCCGCAAAGCGAATTACGGGTCAGCCAGGGCAGTGGTCACAGTGTGGTGATCCCGACCGCGACCACACTGAGAAGTATTGTGAATGCCTTAAACGGGTTAGGTGCCTCCCCGGACGACATTATGTCAATTTTACAGGCGCTTCACGAAGCGGGTGCACTCGATGCCGAACTGGTGGTGATATGAAGTTAATGCCGACCTCCGGCCCCGGGCTGGCTGAGGCGCTGTTACCCGGCGATATCGGGACACAGCGTAAGCCTCAGAATCTGTCTCAGGCCGCAGAACAATTTGAGGATCAGTTTCTGCGGCAGATGATTAAAGAGATGCGGCAGGCGACGCAGGCGCTGGTCCCGGACTCCCCGCTGGACAGTAAGCAGCAGGGAATGTGGCGGGATTTTTATGATGATCAGCTCAGTGCACAGTTAGCGGCAACGCATTCGACCGGACTTGCCGAAATGATCGTAAAACAGCTATCACCTGCCGTCGCCCCTTCAGATAAGGCATCGCCGGGTCGTTCTGTTATTACAGGGACTACTACGGCGGATAAAGGCGCGTGATGAACTTATTCACTATTGCTTCTCAGGGAGCACAGGCAGCACAGAATCAACTGTCGGTTGCGGCAGGGAATATTGCCAACCAGCAAACGGCAGGGTATTCACGTCAGCAGGTAAGCCAGAGCGCGACGGTGGTTTCTCAGACCGGCAGCGGGGTGAAAACCAGTGATGCCGCGAGGGTCACGGACCAGCACATTAATCAGGCACTGTGGCAGAGCCAGACGGCGGCAGGATATTATCAGTCGATGAATAGCTGGGGGACATCCCTGGAGCAGGTGATCTCGACGGACAGTACACAACCCGGCACGCTGCTGACGACCTTTTTTAACTCATTGAGTGCCCTGACCAGTCAGCCCGATTCCACGGCGTATCGCCAGCAGCTATTGAGCAGTGCCTCCGGTGTGGCCTCCGGGTTGTCACAGACGGCAGAAACCCTGGCCGGGCAGCAAACCAGCATCACTGACCAGCAGAGTGCGGCAACGCAGCAAATTACACAGATTTCTGCCGGGATAGCCGCGCTTAATAAGCAAATTCAGCGGATTGGCCCCGGTGCAGAGAGTAATACTCTGCAGGACCAGCGGGATCAGCAAGTCAAATCACTCAGTAGCCTGATGTCAGTTTCCGTTGAGAAAACATCAGAAGGAAGTTATCACCTGACGGCGGCCAACGGAGCCACGCTGGTGGACGGGGATCAGGCGGCTACCGCGACTTCAGTTCAGAATGAACAGGGCGTCCGGGAACTCCGGCTCAGCCTCAACCAGCAGACCTCCACCGTGACGGAGAATGTCGGTGGACAACTGGGCGCACTCTATGACTACCAGCAACAGGTACTGTCTCCGTTGCAAACCCGGGTGTCGGGATTAATGCAGTCAGTCAGCGACCAGGTGAACAGTACCCTGGCAAAAGGCTATGACCTGAACGGGCAGTCCGGGGGCGCTCTGTTCTCGGTGGACACCAGTAGCAGCGGGGTGATGAGTTTAAAAACGACGGCGTTACAGGCCAGTGAACTCGGGCTGTCGGCAAGTAAAGACAGCCCGGCCAACGGCGATAATCTGCAGGCATTACTGGCTCTGCAGACCGCGAGCGGACAGACACAGAACAGCAGCTTAGCGGATCAGGCCAGCGGGATCACCAGTACTCTGGCGCTGGCCAACAGCCAGAGCAGCAGTCAGCTGACCGCCGCCACCGCCGTGAACGACCAGTGGCAGCAGCAACGGGACAATCTGAGCGGGGTGAATAAGGACGAAGAGGCAGTGAACCTGCAAACGTACTTACAATCTTACCAGGCCAATATGAAAGTGATGACGGTGGGTAATCAATTGTTCGCTGATTTACTGAACGCATTCAGTTAACGGAGAGATATCGCATGAGGATCAGTAGTCTCAGTCAGCCACAGTGGATGTTATCTGCCCTGGAAAACGGCAACAGCCAGATCCAGAAGCTGTCAGATCAGTTATCGACCCAGCAGAAGCAGTCATTGCCTTCAGAGGATCCGCTGAATGCATCACGCACCGCGGCCCTGCAACAGCAACAAGCAGTGACTGCCCAGTATCAGCAGAATATCACCGCCGTCACGGGCTCACTCACCAGCCAGGAAACACTGCTGACCAGCATCAATAACCAGGTACTGGCACTGCAGGATCAGTTCCGCAGCATGAACAATGCCTCTCATACAGGTGCTGAAAACCCGGGGTATGCGGCGCAGATTGGCAGTCTGACGGACGGGATTGTCAGTCTGTTAAACAGTCAGGATGCCAACGGACATTATCTGTTCGCAGGGACCAATAATACGCAGCCACCGGTGGTGAAGGTGGATGGCCAGTATCAGTGGCAGGGCAATAATCAGACACAGTCTGTGCAGGTGGGTCAGCAACAATGGATAGCCGGTAACACGGATGCCGGCACACTGTTTTCTTCCGGGGAGGATGCGATGGGCTTTCTTAATCAGCTCACGACCTTACAGACATCGCTGACGCAGACCGGCAGTAACGCCACCCCGGATAGCGGGACACTCGGCGAACTTATCCGGCAAAGCAGTGATATCTCGGACAGAGTCAGTAGTGCGGTGTCCTCCATTGGTTCACGGCAAAATCAGCTCACCCGGCTGACAAATGTCTATACCGATCTTACCACCGCCAATAGTGGAGTATTGAGTAGCTTACAGAGTACCGATACTGCGCAGACGACCTTACAACTGCAATCCTGGTTACAGACCGTGGAATACAGCAGTAAAGCGTACAGTCTGATGAATCAGTTCTCCTTATTTGACGAAATGTAATCATGTTATCCCCCATTATCTCCGGCGCCCCGGGGCGTCTTCGTACCGGTGATATCGGTGCCCGTCCGGGGGGTATCCCGGCCACACCGACAGCAGAAGTGATTGAACGACTGTCACCGTCGCACCGGGGACTTCGTTTCCCGGACGAACTGTTGATCAGTCGTGACCCGCAACGTTTTAATACCTTTCTGAACCAGCAAATTACGGCAGTACAGCGCGCCAGTGATTATCTCGGAGAAACGGAACTGGCTCTGCGTCAGCTGGCCAGGCCGCTGGAAAGTGAAAAACGGTACCGGCAATTACAGCGTGCCAGGCAGTGGGTGGCCCGTCGCGCTCTGCTGTCGGGTGGCACGATTGACCGGAATTTTCAGCCCTGCCTCGACAGACCCGCTCGGGTGATTTTCCAGTGCCCGCCATTGCAGGCGTTACTGTTTACGGAGCAGCGAGAGGTCATCACTTTTGCGCTGGGGGAAGGCACCTTCCGGCATTGGTCTTCGCTGGTGATTGAGCCGGAGATGCCGCTGACACAGCGTATTTTCACACTCAACAGAGCGCTGGGGCAATCACACATCTGGTGCCACTATGAACTGGCTGAACAGCGTCTGCTATTTACGGTACCGGAGGATCGCTGGGCGTCGTTAAGCCATTGGGCCGTCAGGGGAGGCGGCGTCTGTTTTCCGGCGGACAGCTTAACCTTACTGCAACCGCAGCCCCTGCTCAGTTTTGAACAGCAGTTACAGGACTTACTGACCGGCAACCCCGGGTCACTCCCTCTGACGGCAGAGCAGGCAGTACGCCACCTGCAGAGTGAACGACAGAAACTGCATGTTTCGCGGCAGCAGGTAGACAGTCAGCTGGCACAGCGACCGGCGCTACTGGATGCCTTAAAAGCACAATCACTGGCTGAACATTTACGTGTGCAGCTTGCAGGCTATCGCGGAGACTATCGCGGTTTAAATCAGGCACTGGCCTGTCAGGCAAACCTGCCGCTGGCGCTGGTCTGTCAGCTGGTGGATAGCCGGTAAAATATTTTTTTACCCGGCCCTTTATTTTATGGATCGGCGGGTCGTTTTTACTCAGTGTTATCAGGTTAATACCACTTTTAAAGGAGCCTTCAGATGGCCATTACACTGTTTACAAACTCATCCGCGATGTCAGCCAGTAATGCATTGCAAAAAGCCAACACCACGCTGTCCAGTGCTATGGAGCGTTTAGGCACCGGTAAGCGTATCAACTCTGCGTCTGATGATGCGGCAGGCCTGCAGGTCGCGACCCGTTTACAGGGCCAGACCAACGGGATGGCGGTCGCTCAGCGTAATATCTCTGATGCTTCCACCATGCTGCAAACCGGCGAAGGTTCAATGGATGAAGTCAGCAACATCATGTATCGCATGAAAGACCTGGCGACTCAGGGCGCGAGTGATACCAACACCGCAGAAAGCCGTAAAGCGATCGATGCCGAGATGACCAGCCTGAATACCGAACTGGGCAGCATTATGAGCAACACCTCATACGCGGGTGACAATCTGTTCACTGCTAAAGCCGATGGTACCAAGGCGAAAATGACTCAGGCGATGACCTTCCAGACCGGTTCTGAGCAAGGGGAAACCACCAGTGTCGATGTCAGCAGCCAGCTGAGCGCGGTCCAGACCAGCATCACCGGCTTAGCGTCAGCATCGGTTTCCGGCGACGATGGTACTAAAAATGCGAACGCCCTGATCGATACCCTGAACACCGCGCTGGATAACGTTTCCAGCTTACGCTCTGCATTCGGTGCCTCTATTAACGGGTTAAGCCACGCTTCTGCGAACCTGACCAATATGAAAGATAATACCGACCAGGCGTTGGGTAACATCCAGGATGCGGACTTTGCTTCTGAAGCCTCAACCATGACCCGCAGCCAGATGCTGGCACAGACCAGTACTTCCATGCTGAAACAATCTAACAGCATGTCCAGCCTGGTGATGAGTATCTTAGGCTAAGTGATCTCCGGTGAATCCCCCGGGTATTGACCGGGATCCTTCCTCCTGATTGTTAAAGCGGAAAGTCTCTTTCCGCTTTGTTCTTCTCTCATCGACCGGTACCGCGACTTTAATTATTGGCATGATTTTTGCTTAAACAGTTGCCTTGCGTTGATGAGTCTCTTTGCGGATGTAGCCATAATGACCGATATCAGTTCACTTGACCCGACAACACTGGCCACTCAGATGGCTGGTTATGATATCCAGGCGGCGAAGAATGCGGCGACGGCTCAACAGACGACGCTGACGACGCAGACCACGAACCTGAGTAAATTAAAGACAGCGTTAACCACGTTTCGCAGCAGCCTTGCCAGTCTGAACACGTCAACGCAGGGGATGCTGAACAATAGCGCGACACTCAGTCAGTCGTCAGTAGCCACCGTGACCACCACCTCACAGGCAAACCGGGGCACCTATAACCTGACCGTGAGTCAGCTGGCCTCGGCCCAGCAAACGGCTTATACCGGGCTTACCGATGACATGATGAAGCAGGCCACCGGAACACTGTCGCTGTCGGTACAGGGAAAAAGTATGTCAGTCGATATGAGCAGTGTCTCATCGCTGGCCGACTTTGCCGATGCGGTGAATCAGTCTTCCGATAATCCCGGCGTGACGGCATCGCTGATAAAAACTGACGGCAAAGTACAGTTGATGTTAAGCAGTGACGAAAGCGGTACTGCCAACGAGATCCTGCTGGATACTCAGCAACTGGATAGCCAGAGCGCCGGGGCATTCGCTCAGGGGACGCAGATCTCGGCGGCACAGGACGCCAAAGTGAGTATCGGATCGCTGGCGCTGACCAGCAGCTCGAATAAACTGGACTCCCTTATTCAGGGGGTCACGATTAATCTGCAGTCGGTCACCGCGGCAGATACCCCGCTGACGCTTACTGTAGGCACAGATACCAGCGGCACTCAGAGCAATTTGCAGAGTTTTGTGGATGCCTATAACACTCTGCGCAGCGTCTTAGATACTCAGGGATCCGCCAGTGGCGGTAATGACGGCTTAGTGTCGTCACTGACAACCACCCTGAATAGCCAGATCCGTACTCAGGTCAACGGACTCGATATGACCAGCTTCGGGATCACATCGGATAAAGACGGCAAGCTGACATTAAACAGTGACACCCTGAAAACGCAACTGGCGAAGAACCCGCAATCGATCAATACCTTTTTTAATAGTCAGGGGTTACTGAACACCCTTGATAAAACGATGAACAGCTACCTGAGCACCAGCCAGGGCGTATTACAGAGCCGGCAGGCGGTACTGGATCGTCAGCAATCGGATTTAACCGATCGGCAGGACAAAATTACGACACGCTATAACGATGCTTACAACCGCTATTTATCACAGTTCACCCGGCTGAAAAGTTCGATGCAGGAGATGAACAGTACGTTAAGTAGTCTTTTAAGCTGATGAGAATTCATTATGTACGATAACGACACCCACGGCAGTTACGATTATCAGTCTGCGGATTTAGAAAGGCAGGTCGCCACCGCGACGCCCCATCAACTGGTACTCATTATGTTTAACGGGCTGATGGATGAGTTAATCAGGGCTAAAAGCCATATCCAGGCAAAACGCTATGCGCAAAAGGCGCAGAGTATCAATCGTTGCATCGATATTCTTAATGCGTTAAGCAGCGCGTTAAATTACGAACAGGGCGGAGAGTTAGCAAAAACGCTCGCCAGTTTATATGACTACTGCGTGCGCTGTTTATACGAAGCCAGCCACCAGTTATCCGTGGATAAGGTCAGTGAAGTGGAACGCTTATTAGGCGAAATTGAAGCCGGATGGCGGGAAATGGCGCAGTAATATGGATAATCAGCACTTGCCAGACGCATCGCTGGACACACTGTTAGAGGCATTGTCCGGGGCTATCCGCCTGCAGGACTGGCAGGCGTTATCGCGTATTAATCGTCAGATTACGGTCAGCTTCCCGCGGGGGAGTCTTTCTGCCACTCAGCAGCAGCAGTTGCGGACAGTTTATCAGGCCGGGCTGGCCCAATGTCAGCGTGATGCCGACGACCTGTGGCACAAAATACAGCAAACGCTGGCAGAGCGTGAAGCGATGGCGGCCTATGCCTGCTTTGCGGATCAGGACAGTTTTGCAGGATGAATCCATGATGCCATTTCCTGTCAGCCGTCAGAATGTTACTGCAACACCGGGTACAGGGTCGGATATTTCCGCTCCTGCCGATCCCCGTCCCGGAAATACGACATTTTCGGCGGTGATGATACCGTCGTCCGGGGGGATAAAGAGCGGGGAGAAGGTTGCCGCAGCCAGTGATACCCCGGCCGGACCGGTACCGGTAACGCCGTCCGATCAGCAGTCCTTATTTAACAGTTTACAGGCGCAGGCTGACTATCCGGCACGCGGGCAGTCGGTGACAACCGCGGCCTGCGGAAAGGCTGTGGAAACAGCGGCTGAAGAAGGGCAAGCGCAGAATATACCGTCGGCTACCGCTCTGCCGGTGTGGCTGCCGGTCAATGGCGATAGCCGCGGGGAGAAAACCGGAAAGGTTCCCCCGGCAGAAGAACAACCGCAGGACAAGCCACAGGATCCTTCCGGTGTTGTGCCGATCTTCCTGTCACCTGTCCTGCCCTCCGGTATTCAGCGCCCCCGCGAGCACTCACCGGCAGCATCTTCGCCGTTATCAACCGGTGGCGCAGTCCCGTTTCCTGCTTCAGGCGCAACAACGGATCTGCCGTATCACAATGATCCGGCGCTCACGGCCTCTGATGGCAACCCCTTAGCGGCGCTAATGCCCTCCACCGTTTCCGATACCACAAAGCCTGCCCCGGTAAAAGGCGGTGAAGAGGCTATCACCCCGGCGACGGATAGCAGTCTGCTACCGGTGTATAGCGAAGGCCATGAAAATGTCACCCGGCCCGGGTCGTCATCCACGGTAACGGCGGAAGTACAGGCTCAGGCGACGGCATCGCCGGTCACTCAGTTGTTCAGTTTAACGGTCGGTCACGAAAGCCAGCAGCAGCGACTCACCAGCGCATTAGGTGAGCATTTACAGTGGCAGGCAACTCAGCAGATACAGAGCGCAGAAGTGCGTCTGCACCCGGCGGAGCTGGGATCCATTGCGATCACTTTACATCTGGAGTCAGGAAAAACCGTCGTTCATCTCAGTGCTGACATGCCGGACACCCTGCAACTTCTGCAGCAAACCGCCAGTGATCTGAAAGAAAAACTGGTCGTCACACAGGGCGGGCAGGTACAGGTTGATGTCTCCGCGCAGGGAGATCAACAACGTCGTCAGGCACAACGGGAGCAGCAGGAAAAGCGGGAAGTCAGTATGGCGAGAAAGTATCAGTTTTCTTCTGCGGCGGTAACATCGACCGATCAGTCTATTTTAATGACGTTATAAGAGCACCTTAATGAAAAAGTCCGTGGTTATTGTATCCCTTATTTTGCTACTGGTGCTGACAGGACTGGGTGGCTGGTGGTTTTTCGCTGCCAGGCAGAGTCCGGAGGCAGCAGGCGGGTTGAGTAAGTTGTTTGAAAGTGCCCCGCCGCAGGCAAGCTTTATTGATGTCAAAGATCTGATCATTACCCTGCAGGGAGAAAACGGCCGCGAACGTTATCTGTTACTCGACCTGGTGCTGGTGGTGAGAGGGGAGGAACAAGCTGCCCGGGCCATGGCCTTTGAGCCTGCCGTCCGGAGTGCAACGGTCGGGCTACTCAATAACCAGCCGTATGCTGCACTGCGCGCACGTCAGATCCCCGAATTACATGATCAGCTGCTTAAAAAGTACCGGGAAGACGCGGCACGACTGGGTGTCACCCCGCTGCCGTTTGAGGATGTGATGATCAGTAAAATGGTTTTCCAGTGAAGCGCTGCGATGTCAGTCACTGAATATTCTCTCGACGAGACCTTCAGTGCGGAACAGGAAGCAGCCTGTGTTCGCCAGTATTTACCGTTGGTCCATAAAATCCTGCGGCAAATTGCTCACCATGCGAGTGTGGTGATGGATTATCAGGATTTACAACAAATTGCGCTGATGGGGTTGCTGACCGCACTGAGACGCTACGGGGTCCCGGATGAGGCTTTCCCGGGCTATGCAAAATACCGGATCCGTGGGGCCATTCTGGATGAACTGCGCCAGGCGGACTGGCGGCCGCGCACGGTCAGACAACAGACCCATGATATTGCCAGACAAATCCGCCAGCTCGCAAAGCAGACAGGCCGTGAACCTGAGTGGCCGGAGATCCGGCAGGCACTGCAGATAGATGCTCAGACCTATCATGATTATCTGCAAAGTGAGTATCTGGCCAGCATTGAAAGTCTGGATGCGGTGATGGAAAGTGAGGGCGAAGGCCGGTTCGGGTCCGAACGGGACAATCCCGAACGTTACTACGCACGTCAGCAGCAGCTTTCACAGGCCATCGCGGTACTGGATAAGCGGGAACAGCTGATCCTGACCCTCTATTATCAGCACGATATGAACCTGAAAGAGATAGCGCTGGTGCTGGAAATCAGTGAAGCCCGGGTCTGTCAGTTGAACAAACGGTTGAACGATAAATTAGTCGCGCATTTAAAGCAAAGTGAGTCAGTATGTTAAAGATTGGTGGGATCCTGATTGTATTTATCTGTCTGATTTGGGGATATATGCATTCAGGCGGACGTTTAGCGGCTTTCTGGCAGCCCGGAGAGATTGTTATTATTCTCGGGTGCGGCATCGGGACATTGATTCTGGCCAACTCCTCCACGGTGCTGAAGCAGATCATTGCCCAGTTAAAAGGCGTTATGCGTAAAAATAGTTACTCGGCTGATTACTCACAACAGCTATTACTGCTGATGTATGAATTGCTGGATAGTGTACAGAATGGCGGACTCCGCAGCCTGGATAATCATATTGAGAACCCTACCGACAGTGAGGTGTTTCAGCGTTATCCGTTGATCGCCAGCGATTCAGAGCTGTGTACCTTTATTGCCGACAATTTTCGGATGATGGCGATGGGTAAAATCAATGAGCATGAACTGGAAGGGTTGCTGGAACAGGAACTCCATTCGGTTGAAGAAAATCTGTTACAGGCCTCCCGTTCTTTACAGCGTACCGGGGAAGCGATGCCCGGCTTCGGGATTTGTGCCGCCGTACTGGGTATTGTGATCACCATGCAGTCTATCGATGGCTCGATTGCCGTGATCGGTGTCAAAGTGGCTGCCGCACTGATCGGTACCTTTCTGGGGGTTTTTATCTGTTATTGCCTGATTGACCCGCTGGCGAATGCGATGGAGCAATTGGTTAAGAAAAAAATGACCGCTTTTGAATGTCTGCGGACCATTATGGTCAATCAGGTCGCAGGCAAACCGCCCTTACTGGCCGTGGATGCCGGCAGAAAAATGTTACCCGTGGAAATTAAACCCTCCTTTTCTCAGCTGGAAGCCTGGGTAGATAGCCGTCAGGAGCCTGATTCGCTATGAGCGGGCGTCAGAAGAATTCGACAACAATTATTAAACGGAATATCCGCCGGACTCATGCCGGCGGGCATGGTGGTGCATGGAAAGTCGCTTTTGCCGATTTTATGCTGGCTCTGATGTCACTGTTTATGGTGATGTGGATCATGGGGCAGGTGTCTGAAAAAGATCGTAAAGCGATCATGTATACCTTAAATAATCAGTCGGTTTTTGAAAGCCATTCTTTCAGCCCAATCTCCTTTTCAGGGCAGGATCCGGCGGCATCGGTTTCACCTGATATTTCACCTCATACCTCGTCGCAGGACGCTCACTCGCAGAGCCCGCAGAGCCAGGAGGGACAAACGGCAGAGACAGCTCCGGTTGCCGCTCAGGATAAAACAGCCCCGCAGCAGGATCCCCTGCAAACTGCCTTACAGGACTTTGTCGCGGGGCAGAAGGCGCAGAACAATATGCGTATTGAAAAACTGGCGATGGGGCTGCGGGTGGTGGTGAATGATGATCCCCATCGCGCCATGTTTGAACGCGGGAGTGCCAGGGTCACGCCTTATTTTCAGCAACTCCTGACCGGACTGGTACCGGTACTGGATAAAAGCCGTGATCATATGATCATTCTTGGCCATACGGATGCGACCCCCTATCCGCAGAACCCTTACTACGATAACTGGAGCTTGTCGGTAGACCGGGCACAGTCTGCGCGGCAGGTGATGCTCCATGCCGGCTTTCCCGGGGATAAAATCGTCCAGCTTTCCGGCGTGGCGGATCAAAAGCCCCTGGATAACCGTCAGCCGACGAATCCCATTAACCGGCGTATCGAGTTTATTATTTTATCTGAGCAAGGGCTGGCGCAGTGGGAAGAAACGTTTTCGTCTCAGGCCCGTTCGCTGTCGCCGCATGACCATAATTCGATGACCGATGTCCCCTGATGAGAATGCTGTCTGCCCGGGCGTGGCTGCTGATGGTGGTGCTCAGCGCCGTGTTACTGCCCCCGCAGGGAGAAGCCGCGAAGCCTGCTGATAGCGGAGCCAGAGCCGCGAAAATGGAACGTGAGCGTAATCGTCAACGCCTGTGGCGTCAGGCCGCGATGTCGGCAGGCATGGCCGCGACGTCCGCGTCCGGCCATTCTCTGGCATTGCGTCAGAAAAAACAGCGGCAAGCCACGCTGGCATTACTCCGGCGAGGTATTATTCCCGGCGATACCGGCCTTGGCTGGGCACCGTTAGCCACCGATGAATTACTGAGAGAAACCGGGTCTCCGCAATTACTTTCTGCACTGGAAAAAGTGCTGGATACGCTGGACACTCAGATTGGCCGTCCCTATCGCTGGGGAGGGCAGACGCCGGGGCAGGGGTTTGATTGCAGCGGACTCGTCTGGTTTGCGTTCCGTGACTACGTTAACTGGCCCATCCCGCGGACGGCCCGGGCGTTGTTTGCAGATACCCGTATGGCGGCGGTTTTTACGACGGAACTCCGGCGGGGTGACCTCGTCTTTTTCTATATTCACCGGCGTGATGTGCCCGACCATGTCGGTGTTTATCTCGGAAATCATCAGTTTATCGAAGCTCCCCGCACAGGACTGTCCATCCGTATCAGCCAGCTGGACCAGCCCTTCTGGCAACAGCATTATGCCGGTGCGCGACGTGTGCTTACAGAGCGTAACCTGCGCCACTGATCAGTAAGGTACAGAGGTCACGGACGTAAGCTTGCTGCGCAGCCTATACGGCCCGGTAACGTCACCACACAGGCACAGGCACAGGCGTTTCCCGGGGAGGCAGTGTACGGAGAGTTAAATAATACGTGCGGGGGCTCTATAGTTCCGGATAAGAGGGGGTATTTTCCCCGGCAAACCCGATACCAGAGTTATTGCTGCCACGGGCTGTGACGAGGATCAGTCTCGTAACGGCACCGGTATGCCAGCGGACAAATGACCGGGTAAGAGGATGTAACCGATACCATTTATTTGAGTCTGTTTTTTAAACAGTTTCGGGTGTTTTTTTTATTCCTATTTTTCATCTAAGCTTTGTTTTATTTAACTTTTTGCTATATATGGCCAATGGGTAAAATTCCTAATTTTGCAGCTAACGTTTAGTTTTTTTTCAGGAAATTGTTCAGATAAATGAGGATAATTGTTGGTGCATTGTCATGAGAAATATTAACAAATGTTATTGTCAATGTGCTCTGATCACAAAAAACGATACTAATAGACAGAAAAAAGGAATACCCTATTGCAACTTTTACGTATGTATACAGTTGTTAACTTAAAGGTTAATTGAATGTCACGGCAATCCAGAGGCTTACGCCTCATCACTCTACTTATATCGGTATTCTGTACCCTGTGGTTGATCATCGGCGGTGGCTGGTTGCTCTCCCTGGGTGGCAGTGCTTACTACCTGATCAGCGGCATCGCGATGGCGGTGTTTACTGTCCTGCTGTTAAAGAAAAGAAGCTGTGCTTTTTATCTTTACGCACTCATCCTGTTAGCGACCGCTATCTGGTCCTACTACGAAGCCGGTCTGGACTTCTGGGCATTGGCGCCACGTCTGGATATTTGGGTACTGTTCGGTATCTGGATGATCCTGCCGTTCGTCTACCGCCAGCTGGCAGCGCCTAACAAGAAATCTACCGCTCTGATGGTTATCGCAATTGTGATTAACCTGGCGATGGTAGTGACGGCGTTCTTCGGTAAGGATCCTCAGTCAGTCTACGGCACTCTGAACCTTCAGAATTCCGGCGTTGAGCAGCCAGGCGCGAATATGCCGGCAGCAAACTGGGAAGCTTATGGCCGTACTCAGGCCGGTGACCGCTATTCTCCGCTGAGCCAGATTAACGACACTAACGTTAAAAACCTGCAAGTGGCCTGGGTTTATCAGTCGGGCGACCTGAAGCGTGCGGATGATCCGGGTGAAATCACCAACGAAGCGACGCCACTGAAAGTCGGTAACCTGCTCTATACCTGTACTGCGCACCAGATCCTGGTCGCTATCGATGCAGCGACCGGTAAAGAAAAATGGCGTTTTGATCCTAAGATCAAATACAACCCGACCTTCCAGCACATGACTTGTCGTGGTGTTGCTTACCATGAAATTCAGCCAGCAGTGGCTCCGGGTAATGCCCCTGTGGCTCCGGCAATGTGTTCACGTCGTATTTACCTGCCGGTCAACGATGGTCGTCTGATTGCTGTTGATGCAGAAAGCGGACAACTGTGTAAAGACTTCGGTAACAACGGTACGCTGGATCTGCAACATCAGCAGCCTAACGCTTATCCGGGTGGCTATGAGCCAACTTCACCGCCGGTGATCACCAATAACGTGATTGTTGTTGCCGGTGCGGTGACTGATAACTACTCAACCCGTGAGCCTTCAGGTGTTATCCGTGGCTTCGATGTGAATACCGGTAAACTGGTATGGGCATTCGACCCGGGTGCGAAAGATCCTAACGCTATCCCGGCAGACGGTCAGCACTATACGCCTAACTCCCCTAACTCCTGGGCACCTGCAGCGTACGATGCCAAACTGGATTTAGTCTACCTGCCTATGGGTGTCACCACACCGGATATCTGGGGTGGCGATCGTACTCCTGATCAGGAACGTTATGCGAGTGGTATCCTGGCGTTACACGCCTCTACCGGTAAAGAAGCCTGGTTCTACCAGACTGTCCACCACGACCTGTGGGATATGGATATTCCGGCACAGCCTTCACTGGCTAATATCACCGATAAAGACGGTAAAACCATTCCGGTCATCTATGTTCCGACCAAAGTGGGTAACATCTTTGTCCTGAACCGTGAAACCGGCCAGCTGGTGGTTCCTGCCACTGAGCGTCCTGTACCACAGGGCCCTGCCAAAGGTGACCACCTGTCTCCGACTCAGCCATTCTCAGACCTGACTTTCCGTCCTGAGGCTAAGCTGACCGGTAAGCAGATGTGGGGCGGCACCATGTTCGACCAGATGGTGTGTCGTATTATGTTCCATCGCCTGCGTTACGAAGGGACTTTCACTCCTCCTTCAGAGCAGGGTACTCTGGTATTCCCGGGTAACCTGGGGATGTTCGAGTGGGGCGGTATTTCAGTGAACGGTCAGGATCAGTTCGCGATTGCTAACCCGATGCAGCTGCCATTCGTTTCTAAACTGATCCCTCGTGGTCCGAACAACCCGGAGGAACCTGGTGAAGGTGCAGCGGGTGGTTCAGGTTCAGAAGCCGGTCTGCAGCACATGTACGGTGTTCCTTATGGTGTTGAACTGAGTGCATTCCTGTCACCATTAGGTCTGCCTTGTATGGAACCATCATGGGGCTTCGTTTCAGCGATTGACCTGAAAACCAACAAAATTGTGTGGAAAAAACGTATCGGTACTATCCGTGACAGCGGCGGTCCGATCCCATTACCACCAATGACTGTCGGTACCCCAATGCTGGGCGCACCAATCACCACTGCCGGTAACGTATTCTTTATCGCTGCAACACTGGATAACTACATCCGTGCTTACAGCGTACGTGACGGTAAACTGCTGTGGCAGGCTCGTCTGCCAGCAGGGGGTCAGGCAACACCGATGACCTATGAAGTAAACGGTAAGCAGTATCTGGTGATTGTTGCCGGCGGCCACGGTTCGTTCGGTACCAAACTGGGTGACTACATCGTTGCTTATAAATTACCTTAAGTGTTAATGAGGCGGGCACCCCAGGGTGTCTGCTGTCAGAGACCAGGTAATCCATCCCCGCCGGCATGAAAATGTCAGCGGGGATTTTTTTTACCCTTTTTCAGCGGGCCAGGTCACCATTCGCTAAACGACAAGGGATCGTACCGGAGTGACATCTGATACCGGGACGACGCTAGGGCGTTACGGACACGTATCGGCGGGTCAGTGCCTGGTGTCCGGGGAGAAGATCTCACACCTGCTGAAACCCGGTGAGGCAACGATATTACTGCGGGCCGGTATTGGCAGTATTGAGTGGCAGTGCCGGGGGAGGCTGAGCCTGAAGGCTGCCGGGAGAAGCGTAACGGTGACGTTATTTCCGGCCGGGTCTGGCGGGCAGTCACGGGATGACACCGGGAAATCGCTATCAGGCCGGGGAGCACGGAAAAGGGGAGAGAAGACTAAAGAGGGAGGCAGGCTGGCGCATGCACTCCCGCAGTAGAGATAAGACAGGGAAACGACAGGATTATAAGATCCCGGAGGCTAACGGAGTATGTCGCTCGCCACGAGCGCTTTCATGACGGGGAGCGGAAGAGCCTCTCAGGATCTGACTACGCATGGCCTGACGGTATGCGGTCGGTGTCTGATCAAACTGCCGGCGAAATACGCGTGAAAAGGTCTGCTGCGAATCGTAGCCAAACTGCAAAGCGATATCGAAGACCGGCCGCCGTGTTTTACACAAGGCATCGGCCGCCATTTCCAGGCGTCTTTCACGAATATAGTCCCCGAGTGTCTGCTGTGTGACCGCACGGAACATACGTTGCAGGTGCCATTTCGAATATCCTGATTTGGCGGCGACTTCATCGATCGATAATTGTTTACCCAGATTCTGATTAATCCACTGGGTGAGCGAATGAATGATCTCTTCTTGCATCATAGTCCTGTCCTTACGGCGATATCTGTACCCGGGGCGGGAGTTCGAAATATTCAACGGTCTGAAGTATAATTCCTCAAGTTAACTTGAGGTAAAGCATGAAATGAAAAAAGAGAGAAATTATCCTAAGCCGGTACTGACCCCCGGAGAGGTGGCCAGGCGAAGCGGGGTTGCTGTCTCCGCGCTGCATTTCTACGAGAGTAAGGGGCTGATCTCCAGTAGCAGAAATAGCGGCAATCAGCGCCGTTATAGCCGTGATGTGCTGCGCCGTGTCGCCATTATTAAGGTGGCTCAGCGTATCGGCCTGCCGTTATCCGAGGTCAGCGATAACCTGGCCTTACTGCCTGCAGATAAACGGATGTCTGCCAGTGAGTGGGAAACGCTGACCGGTTACTGGCGGGCAGAACTGGATAAGCGGATAGAATCACTGACCCGCCTGCGGGATGATTTGAACGGCTGTATCGGTTGTGGCTGTTTATCCATGCGGGATTGTCCGTTACGTAATCCGGGGGATCATTTAGCTGACCGCGGGCAGGGGGCGGTCCTGCTGGAACAAGGACAGGAAGAGCACGCCGACGGCCATTCTGCTGCGCTGTCAGGCCGGCAAAAGAAGCAATTCCAAAACAAAGGTTGAAAGTCGCTCTTATAACCGGATAATCACCGACCTTTCAGGGGCGGTGACGCGTGTTTATCCTGCTCCGGCGGCATCCGCCGCCATCTCAAAAAAATGCTGCTCTGACGACAGACGCATCACTAATAAATAATAATATCTATACCAGAGGACTTTTTATGTCTTACGACCCGCGGCCATCTTCAGGACGGCTGGACAGGTGGTTTAAAATTTCTGAGCGGGGCAGCAGTCTGCGCCAGGAAGTGATTGCCGGGCTTACTACCTTTCTGGCCATGGTCTATTCAGTGATTGTTGTGCCGGAGATGCTGGGTTCTGCCGGGTTTTCGCCCCAGGCAACCTTTGTTGCGACCTGCCTGGTGGCCTGTTTTGGTTCTTTGCTGATGGGATTGTGGGCAAATCTGCCGCTGGCGATAGGTTGTGCGATATCACTGACGGCGTTTACGGCATTCAGCCTGGTGATTGGCAAACATATCTCTGTCCCTGTGGCGACCGGAGCGGTGTTTCTGATGGGCGTGCTGTTTACCCTGGTTTCTGTGACCGGCATCCGGGGCTGGATCTTACGTAACCTTCCTAAGGGCATCGCCCACGGAACCGGCGTCGGGATTGGCTTATTTCTGTTATTGATCGCCGCAAACGGTGTCGGGCTGGTGGTAAAAAATCCGGAAGCGGGTTTACCGGTTGCGCTGGGGCATTTTACGTCGCTTCAGGCACTGATGGCGCTGGGCGGACTGGCTGCCATTATCGGCCTCGAAAAACGTCGTGTCCCTGGCAGTATCGTCTGGGTGATCATTGCCATTTCTCTGGCAGGATTGTGGCTTGACCCGTCTATCCGCTATCAGGGCATTTTTGCTTTGCCTCACCTGCAGGATGCTCAGGGGCATTCGCAGTGGTTCAGCCTGGATATCGCCGGAGCATTACATCCGGCGGTCTTACCCGTGGTACTGGCACTGGTCATGACGGCGGTCTTCGATGCCAGCGGCACCATCCGTGCGGTGGCCGGTCAGGCCGATCTGCTGGATGACGACGGGCAAATTATCAACGGCGGAAAAGCACTGACCAGTGATTCGGTGACCAGCCTGTTTGCCGCAGTGGTCGGGGCTTCCCCGGCGGCAGTCTATATCGAGTCAGCGGCAGGAACGGCTGCAGGCGGGAAAACCGGGCTGACGGCCGTGGTGGTCGGGTTGCTGTTTTTAATGGTGTTGTTTATGTCGCCGCTGGCCGGTCTGGTTCCGGCGTATGCCACGGCACCGGCGCTGATGTATGTCGGCTTACTGATGTTAAAAAATGTCGCCAAAGTCGTTTCCGGCGATACTGTGGATGCCATGTCGGGACTGGTCACCGCCGTGTTTATTGTACTGACCTGTAATATCGTGACCGGGATTATGCTGGGGTTTGTGACCCTGGTCATCGGACGGTTGTTTGCGGCTGAGTGGCGGAAGCTGAACAGTGCCATCGTGATTATTGCTGCGGCGCTGGCGATATTTTACGCAGGAGGCTGGGCGCTTTAGCGCCTGTCCCCGGGGGATTACTCTGTAAACCTCTGACAATTATGGTCTGTCGCACATCAGGATGCACGTATTGTAATGGTTTTGTTTTACACTATGGGCATTCCGGAAATGTGCTATCACCATTAACTGTTGCAGAAGAGGCTAGAAAGTAAGCATGGAAATCTTCTTTACCATACTGATTATGACCCTGGTGGTCTCCCTGTCCGGGGTGGCCAGCCGGTTACTCCCTTTCCATATTCCACTGCCTCTGATGCAGATTATTGCCGGGGCCATTCTTGCATGGCCTTCTATCGGGTTACATGTTGATTTCGACCCGGAACTCTTCCTGGTATTGTTTATTCCGCCGTTGTTATTTGCCGATGGCTGGAAAACGCCGACCAGTGAGTTTCTGCATCATGGCCGTGAAATCATCGGGCTGGCACTGGTGCTGGTGTTGATCACGGTGGTGGGGATCGGTTATCTGATCTACTGGACGGTACCCGGTATCCCGTTGATCCCGGCCTTTGCGCTGGCGGCGGTGCTTTCCCCGACAGATGCGGTCGCACTGTCCGGGATTGTCGGTGAGGGCAGGATCCCTAAGAAAATCATGTCGATTGTCCAGGGGGAAGCGTTGATGAACGATGCCTCCGGCCTGGTGTCACTGAAATTTGCGGTCGCGGTCGCGATGGGAACCATGGTGTTTACCTGGTCAGGTGCCACTATTGAGTTTCTGAAAGTGGCTGTGGGCGGGCTGCTGGCCGGTGTTGCCATTTGCTGGCTGTACGGTAAATCATTACGTTTGCTGAGCCGCTGGAGCGGTGATGATCCGGCCACACAGACCGTCCTGCTGCTGTTACTGCCTTTTGCCTCTTACCTGATTGCTGAACATTTCGGTTTCTCAGGTATCCTGGCGGCTGTCGCGGCCGGGATGACCATCACCCGTTCCGGCATTATCCGTCAGGCCCCGCTGGCGATGCGCTTACGTGCAAACAGTGTCTGGCAGATGCTGGAATTTGTCTTTAACGGCATGGTGTTCCTGATGCTCGGGTTACAATTACCGAGCATCCTGGAAACATCGATTGTTCAGGCCAATGCCGATCAGAATGTCAGTATCTGGATCCTGTTGATGGATGTTGGCATGATTTACATCGCGCTACTGGCCGTGCGGTTTGGCTGGTTGTATGTGATGCAACGTTTCAGTCTGCGCTTACTGAAGAAGAGTCCGCTGGAATTCAGCAACTATTCCTTGCGTGAATTGTTCGTTGCCACCTTCGCCGGGGTTCGCGGGGCGGTGACGCTGGCCGGTGTGTTATCTATTCCGCTGTTCATGGTCAATGGTGATGCTTTCCCTGCCCGTTACGAACTGGTTTTTCTGGCCACCGGCGTTATCATGTTCTCGCTGATTGCCGGGGTGGTTATCTTACCGTTGCTGCTACGGGGAATGCCGGGAATGGATCACAGTGAGAATGCCCGTGAGCTGCGGACGGCCAGGGCGGTGATGGCAAAAGTCGCTATCGACAGTCTCTATAAAATGGAAGAGCGTCTGGCCAAAGACAGTGAAGAAAACATCGACCCGGATCTTCTGAAGGAGGTCAGTTCCCGGGTGAGCGGTAATCTGCGTCGCAGGATTGACGGTAAGGACGATCCTGAACGGGTACTGTTTGCAGAGAACCTGGAACGGCGTTTCCGTCTGACCGCACTACGTTCTGAAAGGGCAGAGGTTTATCATATGCGCGCCACTCAGCAGATCAGCAATGAGTCGATGCAAAAACTGTTGCGTGACCTGGATTTGCTGGAAGCATTACTGATAGAAAAAGAAGAGTAAGGCGGATGGCCGGGGAACGCAGCTCCCCGGCCGGATATCAGAGTGTTAACAGCGCAGAACTGTCCGGCCAGTAGTCCCGACAGCATTGGATCCATGCCCGGGTACTGCTTGAGATGTAATTACCTTCCCGCCAGACCAGCCCCAGAGTCCAGGTCAGTTCCGATTCCAGAGGCAGCCAGAGCAGTGATGCCGGGTCAAGGCGCTGACAAATAGGCTCCGGTAAAATCGCCACCCCCATCCCTGCCTGTACCATGGTTGCCAGAAAATCCCATTGTCCGCTCTGGATAGCAATATCCGGGGTCAGCCCCTGGCGCTGGAAAGATTTACTGATTTGGCGATTAAGCGAAAATTCTTCGTTGAAAACCAGCAGAGGATAACGGGCAACCTCTTCCAGCGTCAGACGCTCGCGGGCCTGCCACTCTTCGGTGCGCGGTACCAGCACACATAACCGGTGTTCTAACAGAGGCAGAACCTGGAGAGGGAATTCATTTTCTGCCGGCAGCGCTGTCATGGCGATATCCAGCCGTCCCTGCAGTACGGCCTGTTGGGCGGCCAGTCCGCCGAATTCGGAAATTTTAAGTTCCACACCCGGATAACGTTTATGGAAAGCAGAAATAGAGCCGACAATCTGCATACCGACCATGGGCGGAATACCCAGCCTGAGTTCGCCGGTTTTTAACTGGTTGATATCGCCGATTTCGGCTTCCAGCTGGCGGAATTCCTGCAGTATCGTCAGTCCGCGCTGATAAACCGCTTTACCGCTGTCGGTCAGGTAGAGCTTACGCCCTTCTCTTAGTAACAGCGTGCATCCCAGCTCTTCTTCCAGCTGACGCAGCATTTTGCTGATGGTCGGCTGGGTGACGTATAACTTTTCTGCCGCACGGGTAAAACTCTGCTGACGGACTACTTCAGTAAAGTAGCGAATCGCCTTTACATCCATAACTATTCCTAAATGGCATGGTTAAGATAATTTTAGTTCATTTTATTCACCCGGTAACCAGGTTGTATACTTCCTGTATCAATTATTCGTGAGGAGTTCACCATGCTTGCAGCCCTTCGTTCACAGCGGCTGACAAAATTACCCCATTTGTTGCAGTTGCCTGTGCAGGTACTGATTTATATTGGTCTGTTTTTATTTTCTGAACAATTGGTGGTCTGGCTGCATATTCCCCTGCCGGCGAATATTGTAGGCATGGTACTTCTGCTGTTTCTGATTGTGAGCCGCGTCCTGCCATTAAAATGGGTAAAAGCAGGGTCCAACTGGCTGCTGGCCGAGATGTTACTGTTTTTTATCCCTGCGGTGGTGGCGGTCATTAATTACGGCCCGTTGTTACGCCAGGATGGCGTGCGTATCTGCCTGGTGATCGCTATCAGTACCATGCTGGTACTTGTTGCAACCTCGCTGGTGGTGCAACGTATCTACCAGTTTGAGATCGCTCGTGCAGAGCGTAAGCTGGTCCGTCATGAGTGATTTTCTTGTCAGTGTTCTTTGTTTTGTACTGACGCTACTGGTGTATTACGTGAATAAGCGGCTGTATACCCGCTGGCGTAAGCTGATCCTGATGCCACTGGTGATGACCCCGATGGTACTGGTGGTCATGCTGCTTATTACGCATATTACCTGGAAAGATTATATTGCCGACAGCCACTGGCTGATCTGGTTGCTGGGGCCTGCCACACTGGCGTTTGCGGTTCCGGTGTATGAGAACATTGCCATTATCAAACGCCACTGGATGTCACTGACCGCGGGTGTGATCACGGCAACCCTGGTTGCCGTCTGTAGTTCTGTGTGGCTGGCCCGGTTATTTACCCTGCCGGTGGAGATCCAGCGGAGTCTGGCGGTTCGCTCGATTACCACGCCTTTTGCGCTGGCAGCCGCTAAGCCGGTAGGAGGACAGCCGGATCTTGTCGCATTGTTTGTGGTGCTGACCGGGGTATTTGGTATGGCAATGGGAGATTTTCTGTTTCTGCGTATTGCCATCAAACAGGGCATGGCGAAGGGCGCAGGTCTGGGTGCTGCGTCACACGGTGCCGGCACGGCCAGAGCCTATCAGATAGGCCCTCAGGAGGGGGTGGTCTCCAGCCTGGTGATGATGCTGGCTGGCGTGGTGACGGTGCTGGCTGCGCCTATTATTGGTCATGTTATGTGGACGTTGAAAAACTAAAGCATTTCAGAATACGACGAAAGTTACTTCCGTTTACTTAGAAACCTGTTGCCGGTTGTTTTCCTTGCTGTTCAAATACCCGCGCAGCACGTCTTTTAATTTTTCGGGAGTAAATATAATGAAAAAAACCATCCTGGCCCTCGGGCTGGCCGGTCTGGTCACCAGCGGTATGGCGCAGGCCGTTGAAGGAAGTGTGGATGTCGGGGAACACAGCACTAACCTGAGTGTGGGGCTTGGCAGTCAGTCTCCGGGCCTGTTCCTGAAAGGAAACTGGTTACGCAGCAATGATGATGGCAGCGTGAGTGGTGCCACACTGGGCTATAACCTCTCTGTGGGGCCGTTTAACGTCTCTCCGGCCGCTAAAGCCCTGTTTACCCATCCGGCAGACGGTAAAGACGGCTTTACCGTAGCGGTCGGCTCCGGTGCAAGCTACCAGCTTAACAGCATGTGGGGCCTGTACGGTGAGTATTACTATGCACCAAAATCCTTCTCTGACCACCTGGAGCGCTATCAGGAAGTCGCTGGCGGGATAAGCTTCAGCCCGATTTCACTGGTAAGCTTACGTGCCGGCTATCAGTATGTGGGCCTGAAGAACACCAACAATAATAAGGATAACGTGCTGGTTGACGGTCCTTATATCAGTGCTTCAGTCAGCTTCTGATCATGATATAGTCCCGCGGAAGGTGATCCCGCGGGACACCGCAGGGACGCAAACTGCGTCCCTGGTTTCAGCCCTTGCCGGGCAGGTTAATCGTCTGTTGTTCTTCCAGTAATCTCTCAACGACCCCCGGGTCTGCCAGCGTGGATGTGTCGCCAAGCCCTGAGGTTTCTCCGGCCGCAATCTTACGCAGGATCCTGCGCATAATTTTCCCTGACCGGGTTTTCGGTAACATCTCCGCCCAGTGTAAAACATCCGGAGTCGCTAGCGGGCCGATTTCTTTACGTACCCACTGGCGGACGTCTGTATAGAGTTCCGGTGTCGGCTCTTCGCCGGCATTGAGCGTAACATACGCATAGATGGCCTGGCCCTTGATGGCATGAGGGATCCCGACAACGGCGGCCTCGGCAATTTTAGGATGTGACACCAGGGCAGATTCGATCTCTGCCGTGCCCAGACGGTGGCCGGAAACATTTAACACATCATCCACCCGCCCGGTGATCCAGTAGTCCCCGTCGGCATCACGGCGTGCACCGTCACCACTGAAGTAACAATTTCTGAAGGCCGAGAAATAGGTTTGTTCAAAGCGGGCATGGTCGCCGAACAGCGTCCGGGCCTGGCCTGGCCAGGAATCAGTGATCACCAGATTCCCTTCACAGGCGCCTTCCAGCGGAACCCCGTCGTTATCCAGCAAGGCCGGCTGTACACCAAAGAACGGACGTGTGGCCGACCCGGCTTTGAGTTCGGTTGCCCCGGGTAGCGGGGTGATCATTAAGCCGCCGGTTTCTGTCTGCCACCAGGTGTCGACAATCGGGCAATGACTGTTACCGATGGCGCGGTAATACCATTCCCAGGCTTCCGGGTTAATCGGCTCACCGACGGAGCCCAGAATACGCAGACTGTCACGCCGGGTGCCGGCAATGGCACTTTCCCCTTCGGCCATCAGCGCACGGATAGCTGTGGGTGCGGTGTAGAGGATAGACACCTGATATTTGTCGACCACCTGGGCCATCCGGGCCGGTGTTGGCCAGTTAGGCACACCTTCAAACATCAGGGTGGTTGCACCACAGGCCAGCGGGCCGTAGACCAGATAGCTATGACCAGTGATCCAGCCGACATCTGCAGTACACCAGTAGATATCTTCCGGATGATAATCAAAGACATATTTAAAGGTCGTGGCTGCGTATACCAGATATCCGCCGGTCGTATGCAGAACGCCTTTGGGTTTCCCTGTAGAACCCGAGGTGTAGAGGATGAATAGCGGATCTTCGGCATTGACCGGCACCGGGGTGTGTTCTGCATCGGCAGACGCCATCAGCTCATGCCACCAGAGATCCCGCCCGGTCAGCCATTCGCCCGGGGCGCCGGTACGTTTGAAGACAATGACTTTTTCGGCGCTGGTGACCGTCGGGTTTTTCAGTGCTTCGTCGACGTTTTTCTTCAGCGGAATAGGACGTCCGGCACGGATACCTTCGTCTGCGGTGATCACTATTTTGGCGGCGCAGTCAGTGATACGTCCGGCAACGGCATCCGGCGAAAAACCGCCAAAAATGACGGTATGCACGGCACCGATACGGGCGCAGGCCAGCATTGCGATAGCGGCTTCAGGCACCATCGGCATATAAATGGCGACCACGTCCCCTTTTTGTACGTTCAGCGCCGTCAGCATATTCGCTGCGCGGCAAACCTGCTCATGCAGTTGACGGTAAGTCAGTTGCCGGCTCTGGCTGGCATCATCGCCTTCCCAGAGGATAGCGGTTTTATCCGGGTGAGTGGCCAGATGGCGGTCAATACAGTTAGCGGCAAGATTCAGTGTCCCGTCTTCATACCAACGGATACGTATATCACCCGGTGCAAAAGAGGTATTTTTTACTGTCTGATAAGGTGTGATCCAGTCGAGGATGTGGCCCTGTCGACCCCAAAAAATATCCGGTTGTTCCACGGACTGCTGATACATCGCGGTATATTGCTCGGCATTAATCAACGCGTTGGCGGCAATTTCCGGGGATATCGGGTGCTTATCATGGTGGCTCATAGCAGGTTTCCACGTCTGTTTGTTGGTTTTATGGTTATACAATTTTGTTTAGATGGTGTTAAAAAAATGTGTTGTATTTGAGTTGCTGATCACGCAGCGGAGAAAAGTCGGATTATCAGGCGGTAACTCCCTGAACTATAAAGTAACGATTGAAAGTAACAGTTATTACCTTTTCCTATGAATCACTCTGTAAATCTATAAGATTTATGAAATTTATTGTCGTGATGATCGGACAATGAGACGGGGATTTGCAGTGGATTATCTCTTTTTATAACAGTTAGTTATATAAAAACTGAAGATCCTGAATGACCTTTTCGGGTTAAGTTAACTTTTTACAGATTTCGGAATAAGGTTGCCAGAACCGGGGTGAAAATGGTACTTATCTCACTCTTATGCAGGGTGTTATGTGTTTTTTCCCACGGAAAAGAGCTGTTTTACCCGGTGTTTGTTCACTTCACTGAGTAGTTTTTTGCTGAAAAGCGAAAAGGAAGTCTGACTAAGGAATTAAAAATGAAAAAAGGCATAAAGATTAGTCTTGCCTGGCAAATACTGATTGCACTGATTTTAGGTATTGTAGCGGGTACCGTTTTGCATAATCAGCCTGAATACCGTGACTGGTTAATCCTCAATATTCTGAAACCGGCCGGTGATATTTTTATTCATCTGATTAAGATGATTGTTGTTCCTATTGTGGTTTCTTCACTGATTATCGGTATTGCCGGTGTCGGTGATGCTAAAAAGCTGGGGCGGATCGGCGTTAAAACGATCCTCTATTTTGAGATAATCACCACAGTTGCCATTATCCTTGGGATCACGCTGGCTAATGTGTTCCATCCGGGCGCGGGCATCGATATGTCAACGCTGACCACGACGGATATCTCTAAATACGAGGCGACCACCCAACAGGTAGAAAGTGGTGCGCACAGCCTGGTCAGCACTATCTTATCCATTATCCCGCAGAACATTTTTGTGTCGCTGGTGAATGGCGATATGCTGGCCATTATTTTCTTCTCTGTACTGTTTGGCATGGGGCTGTCTGCGCTGCCTGCGGAACAACGTGACCCTCTGGTCTCTGTGTTCCGTGGCGTGTCTGAAACCATGTTCAAAGTGACGAATATGATCATGCGCTATGCACCGGTGGGTGTTTTTGCCCTGATCACCGTCACACTGGCGAATTTTGGTTTTGCCTCACTGCTGCCGCTGGCAAAGCTGGTCGGTCTGGTGTACGTGGCCATTTTACTGTTCGCCTTTGTGGTTCTGGGGATCGTCGCCAGGATTTGCGGACTGCGCATTATGACGATTATGCGCATCCTTAAAGATGAACTGATCCTCGCTTATTCCACCTCGAGTTCAGAGACGGTACTGCCACGGATCATGGAAAAGATGGAGGCCTATGGTGCGCCAAAGTCAATTACCAGCTTTGTGGTGCCGACGGGTTATTCTTTTAACCTGGATGGTTCGACGCTGTATCAGAGTATTGCTGCCATCTTTATCGCGCAGTTGTATGGTATCGATTTATCGCTGACCAGCGAAATTGTCCTGGTGCTGACCCTGATGGTGACCTCGAAAGGTATTGCCGGTGTGCCGGGCGTATCCTTTGTGGTACTGCTGGCGACCCTGGGCAGTGTGGGTATCCCGCTCGAAGGGCTGGCCTTTATTGCCGGGGTTGACCGTATTATGGATATGGCGCGTACCGCCCTCAATGTCGTGGGTAATGCACTGGCAGTATTAGTGATTTCCCGCTGGGAAGGGCAGTTCGATACTGAAAAAGCCTTAGCCTATGAGCAAAAAATGAAGGCGCATCAGCTGGCTAACGACTAAGCACTGTTTGTTTGTCCCGGCTCTCTGCCCGGTCCTGCCGGTGCAGAGAGCCGCTTTCCTGAATATCCCCGGTATGACCTCCCTGTGCTGAACGGCACTTTTCCCTCTGCGATGCATGTTTTATGATGCGGGCTGTCCTGACCTCATTCCGGAGTCATTATGACCCTCAATCTGAACGCCCTGATTACGGAAAGCCGTAATCCTGCCAGTGAAAATATTGACCAGTTGTCGACAGAAGAGATGCTGGCAGTGATCAACCAGGAAGATAAGAAAGTGGCCCTGGCCGTGGAAGCGATATTGCCGCAGATTGCCCGGGCCGTTGATGCTATTACACAGGCATTTTCCCGCGGTGGCCGGTTAATTTATTGCGGTGCCGGTACCTCAGGCAGGTTAGGGATCCTTGATGCAAGTGAGTGCCCGCCAACCTTCGGTACCCCGCACGAGCAGGTGGTGGGCCTGATTGCGGGCGGGAAACCGGCTATCCTGAAAGCGGTAGAGAATGCAGAAGATAACGACAGCCAGGGTCGCGCAGATTTAGAGGCCATCGGTTTTACTGCCAGCGATATTCTGGTGGGTATTGCGGCCAGCGGCAGGACGCCCTATGTTCTCGGGGCAATGGCTTATGCGGCCCGTTGTGGCGCGAAAACCGTGGCCCTGAGCTGTAATCCTGACAGCGAAATGGCAGAGCGGGCAGATATCGCCCTGACGCCGGTGGTCGGGCCGGAAGTCGTTACCGGGTCGTCGCGAATGAAAGCAGGAACCGCACAAAAACTGGTCCTGAATATGCTGACCACCGGGGCGATGATCCGCCGGGGAAAAGTCTTCGGTAATCTGATGGTGGATGTCGAGGCAACCAATGCCAAACTGGTCAAACGGCAGGTCAACATTGTGATGCAGGCTACCGATTGCACAGGCTCTGAAGCGGAGCAGGCACTCACTGACTGCAATGGCCACTGCAAAACCGCTATCCTGATGATCCTGGCGGGCCTGACAGCAACACAGGCCGCAGAACTGCTGACAGCACATCAGGGATTTATACGCCCCGCACTGACGGCGGCGGCAGAAAAACACTGATTTTCACTCCCATACCTACCGGCAGAAGGTTCTGTCGGTAAGTGACCATTCACTCTCTTATCTTCTCTTTCGCTGTATTCTGACGGTCTCCTGGTAGCGGATAAAAAGCTGTTCATTTAAAGTGTAAATGATTATCCTTATCATAAAGAAAATCATTTATTACCCCTGGCAGCGGAAAAGGATAGCCTCCGCAGAAGTCCGGTCATACGTCGTTTATTACTCTGGAGATACTTACAACATGATGGCTCATCAGACGTTTTTCCGCCCTCTGGTGCTGGTAGCAGCACTGTTTTCCGCAGGCAGCTTTGCAGCCCAACCGGTTTCCACCCTCCATCAGCCGGTCGGAAAGGGACTCTATGAACTTGCCTACAGTCAGACGGGGAATGCGCTTTATGTTTCAGGCGCTCAGGGACGTGACGAACAGGGCGGAGTTGTCTACCGGCTGGACCCGCAGGACTTAAAAACAACTCAAACCCTGAAAAGCCAGTATAAGCCTTTTGGGATGGCACTGGATGCGCGTACCGGTATCCTCTACCTCGGTAACAGCCGCGAAAGTTCGCTGACCTCCATTGATACCCGCAGTGGCGAACAACTGAAACACCTGGTGCTGGATAGCCGTCAGCGCAGTGAGACGGTCAGACCGCTGCAGATCCGTGAAATCGCGATTGATACGGAAAACGACCGTCTTTATATCCCGGGGGTCGGTGCGGACAGTGTGGTCTGGGTGGTTGATGCGAAGAACCTGACGCTGCTGAATACCATCGAACATACCGGCAAACTGGGGGCCGGTGTTGCGCTGGATAGCGCCCGTCATCGGCTGTACATCTCTAACGCCGACGGCGAGCTGGTCGTGATCAACACAACGACTCAGCGTATTGAAAAGAAAGAGAAACTCATCGAGAAAGGCGACAGTGCGCTGCTGAATATTGCATCAGACCCGGCGGGCCATCGTCTGTTTATTGCTGATTATAAGCAACCCGGGGTACTGGTGGTGGATACCCGTACCGATAAAGTGATCGAGAAAATTACTGTCCCGGAATCCCTGTCTGTGCTGTATAACCCGCAGCGCCATCAGCTGTATGTGACCCACCGGCAGGCCGGTACGGTCAGCATTATTAATACCCAAAATTACCAGCCGGAACAGACCGTGAAAACCCCGGGGCTGCCTAACAGTCTGGCGCTGTCCGCCGACGGTAAGAGCCTGTTTGTTACCGTGAAACAGCCGGCTTCCCGTGAGAAACCGGCAACGGCACCGGATGAAGTGATGCGTATTACTCTGTAATCGCCTGAACAGGGGGCGGGTCCCCCTGTTTTTCCTCTCAGGATGTCGCCCGCTCCCCGAATAACACCGACAGTTTCCCGCCTTTCTCACTCAGCTTATCGAGTTTTTTCACATTAACTTTATCCAGCTTACCTGACTGACCGAGCGTCGGTGAGTCCGGGGATGCCGTCGTGTGTTCCGACCCGCTGGCATTCACTAATGCATTGGCGGCACGGGCAAGGTATGCGGCATAGCCGGCTTTGGTTTTCAGCTCTCCGGGTCTCACCGGCTGATGATGGCGTAGCCAGTCACCTAAGTAAAACTCCAGGAACGGCGGGGCATTTTTCGGTTTCTTATACGCCACAGAGCGGAGAAAATAGATCACCGAGCGGTACGTATCGTCCGCCATAAATTGCATGCCGACCTGTGCCGGTAAATCTGCTGGCTTAACACGCTTTCCTGCCGGATCGTTCAGCCAGGCCTGATTATGCTGTTCCATCCATTGCCAGAAGGCCGCCATATCCGGCAACTGACTGAGATCGTTAGTAATACGGACACTGAAGGTAAAGTTCTGATCACCGGCAATGTCACGGAAAATACTGATCGTATGATGTCCGTCGGTCAGATAGACCTGATGATCCGGGGCTATGACCGCACTCTTTACCGCGTCAGGGTAAGTGCCATACGGCGACTGACAGGTGAAACTGCCGGGTCGGGTGATCGCAGAGTGGGTGTTATATTGCCTGACTTTGCCTGCGCCGTTATTCTCACAAAATTCTGTGAATAATTTGGCAGGGTCGGCCTTATCAAGGGCAATTTTGTAGTTTATTTCATCATACCCCACGGCAGACTGGGTGGGATGGATAGCGTTGACCGGAAGTTGTTTTATCGTGGTTTCTGCCGCCATACTTTGTACGGACAGGACGCTGGTCAGCAGGCCCGACAGACAGACGAATAGGGCTCGATTCATTCGGTGATCCTCGGTAAAAAGGCGGGATGATAAACAGGTAACCGCGGGTGGATGTCCGCGGTATCATTCAGGCTTTCTGCGGTCACTCTGACGCATTCTGCGGCCTGACCCCCGGGGATCCTCATACCCTTGTTACCGTGCTTTTTATTATAAAATGGCGACAACGGGCCGGGAAGCGATAAGCCGCGTACCCGACCCTGGGGGCGGGTACGCGGTCTGCCGTTATTCTGCGGCGTCGTTCATCATTTCATCATGCGGTTTGTTCTGCAGGATCTGTTCGAAACTCCGCAGACGTTTATAGATAGACATCAGCTCTACCAGGGTTGACCAGGAATTGATCAGATACTGGAATGAAGATCGCACCTGGTCAAAGACATTAGAGACCTGGTTCATGATCCCCAGCGTAATGGTCCCGGCAACAATGGACGGGAACAGCACAAACAGCCCGAACACATTATCGACCTGCAGATACAGAATACGGGTGATATTAAAGTACAGGTAGTGGAAGTAGAGCCGGAAGTAATTGTAGCGGACCTGACTGAACAGCTCATGGACGGTAGGCGGTGTCGCCCGGTCGGCATGGTCTTCCCCGTAAATCAGTTCCTTACGGTAGGCCGCTTCAACCCGCTGATTACGGAATTCCAGACCCGGTAATTTAACGCCTACCACCGCCAGTAAACCGGTGCCAAACAGTGCCCACAGCAGAGCAATGATCACCAGCGCATACGGGATATTCCCCAATAGCGGAATATCTTTGACGTAGTGTGACAGCCCTACCAGCACCGGCAGGAAGGCGATAAGCGTCATAATGGCCTGAATAAAGCTCACGCCCCAACTCTCAAGCGTACCGGCAAAACGCATGGTATCTTCCTGCACACGCTGGGCGGCACCTTCGACATGACGCAGATGCTGCCAGTTAGCAATGTAATAGTTATTCATTGCTGTACGCCAGCGGAATACCCAGTGACTGATAAAGAAGGAGTTCATCACACCAATGACCACGGCCACCAGGGCGATCCCCAGGAAGGCAATGATCTCATCATAAAACACGGTGATCGGCACCGATCCCGCCTTGGTCAGTGCTTTCTGGATCAAATCACCAAAAGGACCGTACCAGGCATTGATAGCAACACCGACCTGAACGCCAAACCAGGTCGAAAAGATGATCAGGGCCGATCCCCAGACCGACCAGAGCTGCCACGGGTGGTTATCAATGGCGCGCCAGACCAGCGCAAAGAGTGCAGTGGCTATCCAGAAATAGAGATAGAACCAGAGCTGACTGAGATGTACGAAGCGGAAAACAGTATTCGGGAGCGGGCTGGCCGCCGCCTTTGCCAGTGCGGGAAAATGCATCGGCGCAGTTTCACCGAAACAGAACCAGCAGACGATGGTGATCAGACTCCATATTGCTGCACTGGTGAAAAAGGGACCCGGTCTGGGAAAGAAACATTTAAACATAACCACTCCATTATTAGTCTCATCCTGTTATAGCGCTAAACCCTGTTAACTGTCTGTTGGGGGATGTTTCTGACAGTGACAGACAGGATTGCATATCACTGTTTATGTAAAACATACCCGCCCGTTATGTTAATAAAATAGTAAATTAATGTTTTTATCTACTGAACCTTATGAATAACAGGTGTAGAATGTCGTAACTTGTTACCGGTAACACTGATTCGTTACGGTTATAGGTAACTCAAAAACATCACTAAAAACTTTAACATTTCATGCTGCATTATATGCGGTACTGAGGCAATGTCATGTCAGAACATAAGAATGGCCAATCGCGCAGGGACTTTTTATTAAGAACCATTACGCTTGCACCGGCAATGGCAGTGGGAAGCACCGCCATTGGTTCATTTGCATTAAGTCCTGCCGCGCAGGCAGCTGATAGTACCGCAAACGGGCAGTCGCTGCCCCGCGACTATCAGCCCACCTGGTTTACCGCAGAAGAATATGCGTTTATTAAAGCAGCGGTCGCTCACCTGATCCCGGCGGATGAACGTGGCCCCGGAGCCATCGAAGCGGGTGTACCCGAGTATATCGACCGTCAGATGAATACGCCGTATGCCACCGGGTCCAACTGGTATATGCAGGGCCCGTTTGCGCCGGATGCGCCAAAAGAACTGGGCTATCAGTTACCTCTGGTCCCGCGCCAGATTTACCGCCTGGGGCTGGCCGATGCGGACGCCTATAGTCAGCAACAGCACCAGAAAGTTTTTGCCGAATTAACCGCGGAACAGCAGGTAAGCCTGCTGAAAGCGTTTGAAAGTGGTGAGGCAGAGTTCAGCCACCTGCCGAGTAAGCTCTTTTTCTCCTACCTGTTACAGAATACCCGTGAAGGATTCTTCAGCGACCCTATCCATGGCGGTAATCAGGGCATGTCGGGCTGGAAACTGATTGGTTTCCCGGGCGCCCGTGCTGATTTTATGGACTGGGTAGAGCGCGGTGAGCATTACCCCTTCCCGCCGGTATCAATTCGTGGAGAAAGAGCGTAATCATGGCGAATGAAATGAAAAAAACAGATGTCGTTATTGTCGGTTTCGGCTGGGCCGGTGCGATTATGGCGAAAGAACTGACAGAAGCCGGACTCAACGTGGTTGCGCTGGAACGTGGCCCCCATCGGGATACCTATCCGGACGGTGCGTATCCGCAGTCCATTGATGAACTGACGTACAACGTGCGTAAGAAACTGTTCCAGGACCTGTCGAAGAGTACCGTCACTGTCCGGCATAATGCCTCGCAGACGGCGTTGCCTTATCGCCAGTTAAATGCGTTCCTGCCTGGAACCGGTACCGGAGGCGCCGGGCTGCACTGGTCAGGTTGTCACTTCCGTGTCGATCCGGTGGAATTACGCCTTCGCAGCCATTATGAAGAGCGTTATGGCAAAGACTTTATCCCTGAAGGAATGACAATTCAGGATTTCGGTGTCAGCTATGATGAGCTGGAGCCATTTTTTGATAAAGCCGAAAAGGTATTCGGTACTTCCGGTACCGCCTGGACCGTTAACGGCAAAGTGGTGGGTAAAGGGAAAGGCGGAAACCCGTACGCTGCTGACCGTTCGGATAACTTTCCGCTGAAGGCACAGGAACGGACCTACTCAGCCCAGTTGTTCGCGGCAGCGTCGGAGTCTGTGGGGTATCATCCTTATGATATGCCTTCGGCGAATACCTCTGGTCCGTACACCAATACCTATGGCGCGCAGATGGGGCCATGTAACTTCTGTGGTTACTGCAGCGGTTACGCCTGCTACATGTATTCGAAAGCCTCGCCTAACGTCAATATCTTACCGGCCCTGCGTCAGGAGCCTAAGTTTGAGCTGCGTAATGACTCTTATGTTCTGCGCGTCAATCTGACTGACGATAAGAAAAAAGCGACCGGCGTGACTTATCTGGATGCCAGCGGGCGTGAACAAGTCCAGCCAGCGGATCTGGTGATCCTGTCAGCTTTCCAGTTCCATAACGTTCACCTGATGCTCTTGTCAGGGATCGGCAAGCCGTATAACCCGATCACCAATGAAGGGGTGGTTGGCCGTAACTTTGCCTATCAGAATATTTCTACCCTGAAAGCGTTGTTTGATAAAAACACCACCACTAACCCGTTTATCGGCGCGGGCGGTGCGGGCGTGGCTATTGATGATTTTAACGCGGATAACTTTGACCATGGCCCGTACGGTTTTGTCGGTGGCTCCCCGATGTGGGTAAACCAGGCGGGCACCAAGCCGGTTTCCGGATTACCTACCCCTCCGGGGACGCCTGCCTGGGGAAGTGAGTGGAAAGCGGCCGTTGCGGAGACTTACACGCACCACGTTTCGATGGATGCTCATGGTGCACACCAGTCGTACCGGGTGAACTACCTGGATCTGGACCCGAATTATAAAGATGCCTACGGACAACCCTTGCTACGCATGACGTTCGACTGGCAGGACAATGACATCAAAATGTCAGAGTTTATGGTCTCTAAAATGCACAACATCGCCAAAGCCATGAACCCGAAACTGATTATGGGCGGTCCGAAAACCCCGGGAACGCACTTTGATACCACGGTGTATCAGACCACCCACATGAATGGCGGGGCCATTATGGGTGAAGATCCGAAAACCAGTGCTATCAACCGTTATCTGCAGAGCTGGGATGTGCCGAATGTCTTTGTACCGGGGGCCTCAGCCTTTCCTCAGGGGCTGGGTTATAACCCGACAGGACTGGTTGCTGCACTGACCTACTGGTCGGCAAAAACGATCCGTGAGGTGTATCTGAAAAATCCGGGTCCGTTGGTACAGGCATAAGAGGCACAGACGATGAAAAAAAGACTATTAGCACTGGTGCTGAGCTCGCTGGCCTTTTCTGCCATGGCTGCTGATGAAAGCGGGCAGGATCTGGTGAAGCGCGGGGAATATCTGGCACGGGCCGGGGACTGTACGGCATGCCATACCAGCGAAGGCGGTCAGCCTTTTGCCGGCGGTCTGCCGATGAAGACACCGATCGGCACGATTTATTCCAGCAATATTACGCCGGATAAGACGTACGGTATCGGTAACTACACCTATGATGATTTCCAGAAAGCTGTGCGTCAGGGGATTGCGAAAAACGGTGAAACGCTCTATCCCGCGATGCCTTACCCGTCCTATGCGGTGGTGAGCGATGATGATATGCATGCTCTGTACGCCTATTTTATGCAGGGTGTCCAGCCGGTGAGTGAACCGGATAAGGCGAGTGATATTCCATGGCCACTTTCTATGCGCTGGCCACTGGCCATCTGGCGGCATATGTTTGCTCCTGACGTCAAACCTGCCGTCGCAGCACCAGGTGAAGACCCTGAACTGGCCCGCGGGCGTTATCTGGTGGAAGGGCTGGGGCACTGTGGTGCCTGCCATACGCCACGGGCCATCACCATGCAGGAAAAAGCGCTCAATAACAGTGAGGGTGACCTCTTCCTGTCGGGCAGCAGTTCCCCGATAGATGGCTGGAATGCCAGCGATTTACGCGGGGATAACCGTGAAGGTCTGGGCCGCTGGAGTACCGACGATATTGCACAATTCCTGCGTTATGGCCGCAATGATCATACCGCTGCTTTTGGCGGGATGACCGACGTGGTACAGCACAGTCTGCAATATATGAGTCAGGACGATATTCAGGCGATTGCCCGTTATCTGAAGTCACTCAGCCCGCAGGATCCTAAGCAGCCGGCATTCACTGCGGATGATTCGGTGGCTCAGGCGCTGCTGAAAGGGGATGACTCTATGACCGGCGCCGCGTCCTATGTTGACAGTTGTGCTGCCTGCCATAAAACAGACGGTACAGGCTACCAGCGTTTCTTCCCGGCCCTGAAAGGGAATCCGGTGGTATTAGCGAAGGATCCGACATCGCTTATTCATATCATTCTTACCGGAGATACGCTGCCGGGTGTGCAAGGCGCACCTTCTGCCATCACCATGCCAGCGTTTGGCTGGCGTCTGAATGATCAGAAAGTCGCTGATGTGGTTAACTTTATCCGCAGCAGCTGGGGGAATAACGCTTCTTCCGGCGTGACCGCAAGCCAGGTGGCTGATATCAGGAACTCGGAATTTGTTCGGGGCCATCAGGGCGGGGCGACGATAAAAGACCTGGAAAAACAGCAGTAACCTCGTGGTAAGTGAGTGAGGAATAAAACGGGTGGCAGTGATGCCGCCCGTTTTTTATGGCGTACAGATCAGATATTTTCTAAATCCAGCCCACGGGTTTTCGGCCCGAAAATGCCGACAGAGAGCATGACCATCAGCATACTGAGGATAATGAAGATGATCACTCCCTGGCTTCCGGCGTAGGCCAGAATAGAGCCTATCATGACACTACTGAACACCGTCGATAAGCGGCTGAACGAGTAGCAGAACCCGACCGCACGTGCGCGGATATGGGTAGGGAATATCTCGGTCTGGTAAGAGTGGTAACTGAAGGTCAGCCAGGCGTTTGAGTAAGTGATCATAAATCCGCAAAGGATCAGCAGCACAGGTTGCGTCACCAACGCAAACAGTGTGCCGAAGACAACCGTCATCAGCGAGGAGAGGACAATCTGCCATTTGTTTTCTATTTTATCGGCATAGCGACTGCACAGTAACGACCCCAGCGGGTAAGCCAGAGTGATAAAGAAAGAGTAAAGCAGGCTATGGGTCAGGGTTGTGCCTTTGCCGGAAAGCAGGGCCGGTAACCAGTTTCCGAAGCCAAAAAATCCAATCGACTGGAAAAAGTTCATCACGACCAGCATCAGTGTTCTTTTACGCCATTGCGGAGCCCAGATCTCACGGAATTTTCCCTGTACCGGGGGTTTGATACCTGCGGTGTCCGCGCGGAAGTCAGTGACCGGAGTCATACCGCAACGTTTTTCCATGTCACTGAGCACCTGATGTGCTTCCTGATGGCGTCCCTGCTGTGCCAGCCAGCGGGCAGACTCCGGCAGATTACGCCGGATACTCCAGATAATCAGCGAACAGACGGCTCCGGCAATAATTACCCATCGCCATCCTTCCAGAGTCAGAAACGTTTGCGGGATAAGCCACCAGGACATGATGGCCACAACAGGAACGGAAAGAAACTGGATAAAGAAGGAGAAAGCGAAAGCCCGGCTACGTAAATGTGCAGGCATCCATTCCGAGAGATAGGTATCAATAGTCACAAGTTCGACCCCCAGCCCAACACCGACCAGCAAACGACAAAGAATGATCCCTTCAGCACTGTGCTGGAAGGCCATGAGCAGAGAAAATACCCCGTACCAGGCCAGTGCACACATAAAGGTCAGCCGGCGGCCAAATTTGTCTGCATATTTGGCCAGTAAACTGGCACCCAAAAATAAGCCGAGGAAGGTGACAGAAGCAAAGGCCGCCTGATCAGATATTCCAAAAACACCTTCATGACCCGTATGAAATATCTTTTCTGCCAGTAAACCTGAACTAATATACCCTGTTTCAAATAAATCGTAGAGTTCAAAGAATCCGCCGAGGGCTAAAAGCGAAATAAAACACCAGAGGCTTTTGCTTGCCGGCAATGCATCAATGCGTCCGGCGATTGTCGTATTATTGCTATCGGGGGTGGCAGATAAATCTGCTTTACTCAAAGACGATGACATAAATCATTTAACCTCGGGCTTACTGTATTTGCAATTCTGCTTATCAACTATTTTTATAGGGAAGAAAGGATAAGCAGTGAACGAAAATCCAGAATAGACGAAGGAAATAAAAAAGACGAGGGTAATTTTTTAGTGATTAACCGTAATAATAGCGGGGAGATGTTCCGCGAAATATTTTCGCGGAACAATACCGTTATCAATAATAACGGAGGACGGGATTAATCAGAAACTATATCCGACGACTGCATAGTATCCCCAACCGGTATTCCGTGTTGAGAAGTCACCCTGACCAAAGTTAAGCGTTGAACCATCGGCCCATTGCCCGCCGTTATGGAAATAACGGGCCACCAGAGAGTAATGCAGGTGGTTATAGGACAGTGACAAGATATGGCTGGAAGCAACGGAGTTACCGGTACGCACAGGGCCAGCCTTCTCACCCAGATCAGAGTCCCAGTCGACATTAGTAAAACCAATGTAGGAGAGGTTTCCGCCCCACAGAGTGGTCAGTGGTAACATGTATTTAATTTTAAAACGGTAGCCATCCCAGCTATTTTCATTCGCCGCACCGTAGTTCTGCCATTGATATTTCGCGTAAACGTTCATGGATAATGCCAGCTTAGTGCCGGTATCAATATCGGTACCCAGACCCATATACCAGGTATTCTGGCGATTGGCATTATTCGGGCCCATATCGTAAATATAGTTATTAGCGAAATACCATTCTTTAAACGGACCAAATGCCAGGCTGGTGCCGGTCAGTTTATCAATAGAAAAGCGAGGTTCAATTTCCATAAACATCGGTGAACCCTTGCGTCTGTCCCAGATGCCGTTGTCATTGCCATTTCCGGTGCCGAAAAATTTTGGCAAATCAACATACCCATAAAAATCAAACCAGTCTTTATGAGCAAAGGCTTCATATTCCAGGTAGAGATCATTATTTAACTGAGGTCCGAAACGGGTGTGATAACTGCCAACGACATTGACACTCTGATGCCACCAGTCAGACACATAGGTCGGTGAGGTGTCTGCAGCATACGTATGGCCAGTCACAGAGCCAGCCAGAAGTGTTGCTGCCATCATTATTTTATATTTCATTTTATCGTCACCATTTGCTGAATACTGAAAGAGCGCATCTGAATACAGACGCAAAAAATGGAGTCAAACCAGATGCATAAGGCTGATAAACCGTGTTAACCCGGAATGATCATGCCGGATATCATACGTTAGTAAATGGAGAATCTTCATAGTTGTTATAATTTGTTTCATTTTTTAGCAAATATAATGTGACCTGAGTCACATTATTGTCCTCTTTCCGGGGAGGAAGGGGATAACTCCACGGAGCCGCTTTACAAAAAAATGCGATATTTCCGGCCTGTCGGGGTGGGAAGCAGGGCCGGGCAGGGATCCTGCAGCATGTCATCAGGATGACTCCGGATAAATCACTTTCCGGAAAATCGCATAAGAAAGTATGATGTTTTAATACGGATGGCCGGGGTCAGAGGCTGTCGCCTGAAGCAAAGCTAACGGGGATCATTATGGCAGCAAGACAGCATCATTACCGTGTGACAGTTCGCTGGACCGGGAATCGTGGCGAGGGGACATCATCTTATAAAGCCTATGGACGTGACGGGGAGTTACAGGCTGAAGGGCGGGAGCCGATTGCGTTAAGTGCCGACCCTGCTTTCCGGGGGGATAATAGCCGCTGGAATCCCGAACAACTTCTGCTGGCGTCGGTTTCTGCCTGCCATAAATTGTGGTATCTGCACTTATGTGCAGATGCCGGTATCGTCGTGGAAGAGTATCAGGATGAGGCTGAAGGAACGATGGTGGAAGGGGTAAAAGGCCATTTTACCGGCATTATTCTGAAGCCGCGTATCCGCTTGCAGAATGATCAGGACAGGGATCGGGCGGCTCAACTCCACCACGCCGCGCATGATGCCTGCTTTATCGCAAACTCGGTGAACTTTCCGGTCGGGTGTCAGCCGGAATTTGTGGCCAGCGGCAGGTAATACCCTATATCCCCGCACGACGGATAACAGGATAACGTATGCAACAGGGTGAAAACCTGCAGGCGATGTATATTTTTGCCCGCGTAGTGGAACAACAAAGTTTCAGTCTGGCGGCGGGGGTATTGGGCATATCAACAGCCACAGTCAGCCGCGAAATCGCCGCACTGGAAAACCGTCTGGCGATGAAATTATTACACCGCACCACCCGCAAGGTGAGCGTCACGGAATGCGGGCTGCTTTATTATCGCTATTGCGAAAGCCTTAGCAGGCAGGTATCAGCGGCAGATGATTTCATTCACCGCATGCACAGTCAGCCTGCGGGACAGGTCAGGCTGGTCGCGCCGGTGACTTACGGGTGTCAGTGTATCGTCCCGGTGCTGCAACCCTTTATGCAGCAAAATATCCATGTGCGTGTCGATCTTGATCTGAACGACAGGGAACCGGACATGATCCACGACGATATTGACGTCGCGATCGTGGTTCGCCAGCGCCCACCGGATCAGGGGTTGTCACAGCCGCTCTCGGTGATCCCCTGGGGATTGTATGCGACGGAGGCCTATCTGGACAGGCATCCCGTACTGACGTCACCGGAGCAGCTTAGCCGTCACCAGTTACTGACCTTTCACGGGCCGGCCCATCAGGCTGCCCTCAGTTTCCGGAAAGAGAAAAAACGGATAGAAGTGAATGCGGTTAGCCGGTTCCGGGCCAATAACAGTATGGCATTATTAACCGCGGCCTGCGCCGGAGCGGGCATTGCCTGTCTGCCCTCCTACATGGTGCATCAGGCCCTGGCAGAAGGCACATTACGGCCGGTCCTGCCTGAATGGCAGTTGCCCGGGTACCATAGTTATCTGCTGCGAAAGGTCCAGGAGACGTTCTCTTCTCCGGTCACCCGGTTATGTGATTTACTGACTGAAAAGCTCAGAGACGCCTGATTATTGCAACAGTGCAATAATCAGGGGACAGCCGGTAAATATCTTCCGGCGGCTGTTCTTTCACTCTGCCTGACGTTACGCTTTCCTTTTCTATGAGCAAAGCAGGTTATTGAAATGGCAGACTATTCCGGCAATCTTTCAGAGGCAGATCCTCACTGGCAGCGTAATCTCTGGGTTTGTACCCTGGGATCTTTCAGCACACTGATTGCCATGACATTGCTGCTGCCTTTTCTTCCGCTGTATCTGCAGTCCTTAGGTGTTAAAGGTACGAGCAGTATCGCCCACTGGTCTGCGGTGGCCTATGGGGCAACCTTTCTCACGGCGGCATTGACGGCACCCTTATGGGGACGGCTGGCAGATAAATATGGCCGTAAACTGATGCTGATCAGGGCCAGCCTGGGGATGGCTGTTGCTATGTCACTGATGGGTATGGCAACAGCGCCCTGGCAACTGGTGGCTTTACGTTTACTGGCGGGTTTATTGGGGGGCTATGCTTCCGGTTCGATGATTCTGGTCGCAGCACAAACCCCGAAAGAGAAAACAGGTTATGCGATTGGCATCCTTTCCGGCGGGATCATGGCCGGAAATATCGTCGGTCCGCTGGCCGGAGGCATGCTTCCCGCCATTATCGGGATACGCGAAACCTTCCTGCTGACCGGGGGGATTATTTTTCTGGCCTTTCTGGGTACGCTGCTCTTGCTTAAAGAGGAACGCCAGCCGGCCAGGCATTCCCCGTCCCAGTCTGCGGTGCAGCAACCGGTACCTGTCACGGTGAAGGTAATGTGGGTGTCTGCGATGTTACTGATTTTCGCCACGATGTCTGTGGAACCGATCATTACCCTGTATGTTGCCAGCCTGATCTCTGATCTGACGCAGGCGACGTTGTTTACCGGGGTTATCATGGCGTCCACGGCCTTAGGCAGCATCATAGCGGCTCCGCGTATCGGCGCATTGGCTGACCGGACAGGGCACTGGCGTGTACTTTCCTGCGGTTTACTGATTTGCGGTGTTTTGCTGATCCCCCAGGCCTTTGTGACTGCGGTATGGCAACTGCTGGTGTTGCGTTTTCTGATGGGCCTGGCATTAGGGGGAATGCTGCCCTGTATCACTGCAATTATCCGCCATCATGCACCGGCCGGACAAACCGGTCGCTTACTCGGGTATTCCACGTCGGCACAATATATCGGTCAGGTCTGCGGGCCATTGTTTGGCGGTGTGGTCGCAGGTCAGGCAGGTATGCCGGCCGTTTTTTTGGGGACGGCGGTGATTATGCTGATAGCCTCAGGCATTAACACGGTCTGGTGTAAGAGAAGGGTATAAAAGACGACCCCGGCATTTGCCGGGGTCGGTCACACTCAGGCCTCTGTGCGGACCTGCGGGTTGATCATACGACGTAATAACGGGATAAGTACGGCGATCACCACGGCGGTGATCACTGAACCCCAGCCCAGCAGGTTAAAGACATGGCTGTAGCCCGGGTTGGTTGCCACAGGCGTGGTATTACTGTTATCCGGCATCATGCCGGAGAAATAGTCTGCCAGTACCGATGCCACACCGGTCACCATCATCCAGCTACCCATCATCAGCCCCTGATGCTGTTTCGGTGCCAGTTTTCCGATCATGGCATAGCCAATCGGGGAGATCAGCAGTTCGCCGATACTCTGCAGAATATAACTGATCACTATCCATTTGAACGCCATCAGACCATTACCGCCCGCCAGGGAGATCCCCACCGGTAAGACCAGCATACCCAGGCCGATAAACACCAGCGAAGAGGCAAACTGCAGTGGTATGTCAATCCGGTAACCTTTTTTACGCAGGCGGTTAAAGTACATCGCCATTAACGGACCACCGATCACAATAACGATGGTATTAATGTTCTGGATCCACTGCGGAGCGACTATCCAGCCATAGACATTCAGGTCAATATTATGTTCGGAGAACAGCATCAGTCCCATCGGCGCCAGCTGATACAGTGACCAGAAGACCAGAGAACCGAGCATCAGAATAAGGTAAGCCCCCATACGTGAACGCTCATCGGCCACCGGGTGTTTCAGTGTCATCAGGCACAGCAGGATAAAGATCAGACATCCGATAGCGATAACAAAATAGCTGCTGATAGCGGCATAGGTCAGCATCACACGAATAATCGGTAGCAGAACGACCAGGATAGCCACCCCGGCCAGCAGACGCTTCCGGTAGGTCGACGGGCTGACCTGCGTCAGCGGGGTGTTTTTGTCTTTCAGGTGAGGCCAGAACACCAGCGCTGCGATGATGGCGATAATGTTACCCAGCGAAGCAAACAGGAACAACGCTTTGTAATTTTCGCCCAGCTGATAATACCCTGCGACAGTAAACCCGATAAAAAAGCCCAGGTTCATCCCTGCATAGTTCCACAGGAAAGCGCTTTCCCGACGGTCATCTTCCGGCGCAAAACGCTGTGTCAGCATCATATTGAGGCAGGTCACATTCAGCCCGCTTCCGGTCAGGAACATGGCCAGTCCCCAATAAAGCCCGGTGACGCCGGCGCTGGCAATCAGATAACAGCCGATAACCTGCAACACCATCCCGAGGACAAACAGGTTACGGTTACTCAGATAGCGTCCCCCCAGGTATCCGCCAAACAGGTGAAGACCATAGTTAAACGCACCGAAAACGCCCATGATGGCATTCGCTGAGTCTTCGCTGAAGCCCAGTTTCTTTGTTGCGTACAGAACCAGTGTGGAATAGAGCACGGCAAAGCCGAGCGTAGAAAAAGTCTGGATGAAAAACAGAATGGCGGAACCGCTGATTTTCTCCGGTGTGGTTTTGACTGAAGCGTTCAACGCTTTCCCCTTATGATACAGATGTTGTGTAAATCTCTGGCGCGCACTGCAACAGCAGTGCACCGGACTTTTGTCAGGATTGTCAAAAAATGCCATCTTTCTGTAAAACTAACAACTATTAAATCTGATTATTTATGCATTAAATCCGGCACAATGCCCATAATCCCCTTAGCAAAGACGACTATTGGTGAATAAGCAGAATAAAATTCCGCCGACTTTTTGTTCGTTTATTTGTACGATGAAGTACGTTGAGGTGCTACTGTCCGGAACCCTGGTGACGAAAAATCCCGGGCTGAGCGTAAGGAAAAATTCATTGGTTTTAACTATCTGAATCAACGTTTTAATCGTTAACTTTTTTAATAAAAGGCCGGAATTCAGGGGGTTCAGCGTTATACTTTCCAGAGTAAACAAAGCGCTGAGTCTTTCATCTATGCCTTGCATGTCGTGCTGGAGATTCTGACCACTAAGCCATTTTCATCCCAGGTGAGTTATGTCCCCTTTACAGCTTGCTAATTTTTCAATCAATTTTGTTTTCCAGCCGATGTTTGGTAAAACCGGAGAGTTGTTAGCGGTTGAATGTTTATCGAGGATCACCGCCAACCACCAGGGGACAACAATCTCTCCGGAATTTTTTTTCCAAAGCGTCACTCCTGCCATGAGTATTGAGATCCTTAAGGCACAGATTGCTTTAATCGGGTCTTACCGTGACTGGTTTATTCGTCACAATGTGATTGTGACGGTGAATATCGATGATAAGTCACTGGACTTTGTGAACGAGCATTACCTGTCTGAAGGCAATGCGTTTGCGGGTTTTATCCATTTTGAAGTGAATGAATCTTCAGACAGTCTGGTACCTGAGTCTAACCAGGCCCCGGTATTCCATAAGCAGCGGACATTCTGGCTGGATGACTTTGGTTCCGGCCTTTCCGGATTCTCAGCTGTTTTCGATAATCAATTTCGTTATATTAAAATAGACCGATTTTTGTTCTGGAACTTTATGAGTAAGCCTGGCGGAAGCCAGCTGATGGGAGCGTTACTGAACTTCTTTTCATTAAATAATTGTAATGTGGTTGTCGAAGGTATTGAAACCGATCAGCATGAAAAATGGCTGTCTGAAATGCCGTACTATGCGTTACAAGGGAAGCTCTGGAAGGAGCTGACCATTGAAGAGTTGTGCTGCGCTGCCTGACAGAACCGCGGTATGACGTCTGTGGTGTCACAGGCGTGTGGCCTCTGTCTGCTATCTCATAAAGAGAGCAAGCCTTGTGAATACCTTCCTATTTTTATATGTTATTTTAAAGTTTCTCTTAAGTAAGAAGGCTTATCTCCTATGGCTGGTGTTAATACTGATCCGCAGACGCTCAGAAATGATCGTTTTGAACTGGTCGCAATCCTGCGTACCCTGCTGAAAGAAAAACATCGTTTTAGCCTCAGTTCTGAAGAGGGGCACGATTTCGAATTGCTACGTGTTGAATCCAGCCGTGTTTATCTGAGCCTCCCGCAAGCAGATTTTACCTTACCCGCAACTCTTGAACTCAGCGCAGAAGGGAGTGAAGCAAAAATTATTTTTACTCTGAATGCTGTCCGTCAGGAAGAAACCGCCGGGGGGACTGTACTGACCGGCGAGATCGGTAATGAGTTTAATTACTTTCAACGACGTATTAACCTGCGCGTTCCGCTGCCTTTATGGAAAAACTTTACCCTGACGTTGCCGCTTTCAGGGCTTAGTGCACCCCGACCCTTTATCATCTATGACTTTTCGGTCGGCGGATTAGGCGTTTACACACCGAAGCCGTTGTCAGAAAAAGCCAAAGTCGGCGCGGTATTTAAGAAAGCATTATTGTCTTTAGGAGAATACGGTGAGTTTAAAGCCAATATTGAGATTATTGCGCTCAGTGAACTTGAAGAAGAACTGCCGGAATACCCTGGCTATCAGCAACGGATGTCAGTCAGGTTTACGAATCTGTCACTGATAAATCAGCGTAATTTCCAGAAAATTGCCTATGCGTTCGAAGTCAATTTTAAGCGTAAGCGATAACCTGTCTCTGCCTCTTCCCTCCGATAACCGGAGAAGATTTCGGTTCCCCTCACACGACTGATAAACGACATACTCCGTTGCTTCTGCGACAGATAAGGCCTGGATGGCCCCGTGACGGGGCCGGAGTCAGGATTATTTAAACGTTATATTGACGGTGGCAGTGGTATTGAAAGTCCCTACTGTCGGGGAATTGGTGAGCCATTTCAGATAAGCAATATACCCGACCGGGATGGTTGTCGTAGAGCTGCTGGTGATCGCAGTTGTGGTGAAGGGGTAGACCTGACCAAAGACAAGCGGTGTCCCGGTATTACTTTGGCTCGTCAGATAAACGCCGATCCCGGGTTTCGTGGACGGAATGAGCAGAGTGGGGTCGCTGGTGCTGACATCGTTACTACTAAAACTGGCGACCAGTTGCTGACCCACGCAGCCCCCCCCGGACACATTTGCGGTGACCGTAAACGGTATGGTTTTCGCTATTTTGCCGACCGCGGAGGTTTCACGCATGACATTACCGAAATTGATATTTGACGGTGAAATAGTCACTGTCGGAGTACACTGTATCACACTGATATTATTGAAGTTAGTCAGGTTGGCGACATAGTTACTGTTTGGGGTGCTGTTAATGCCCAATACACCATCCACCTGAAATACGCCCGCGGTACCAATGTCTGTAAAGGTTGTTTGTGGTGCGACCCCGGTGGCTTTCAGGTAAATCGAAAAAGTAAAACTGATGGTCAGTGGTCTGGCCTGGCCGTACTTCGCATAATACGCGGAATCAAAAATCGTACCGCGCCCGACATCAATGGCTTTGGTCGCGACAGCGGTGTTAATAGAATCATAGTCTTTACCGTTGATCGTCACACCGACGCTCAGCGAAGGGTCTATTTTACTCAGACCACCCTGCGGGTTCCAATAGAGCCAGGCATCCTCTCCCCCCGGATAGCCTTGCATATCCCAGCAGGTAAAGGTGGCAGTATAGGTAGACGAACGCCATAAGACGTTACCGGCGGTAAAGTCTGATTTAGCAAAGGACACCGATCCAATCGGAAAACTTTGAGAAATAGAGCCTGTCGGTGACGGTGTGTCGGCGTAACTGCCCTGGCGGCAGGAGAGGGCGAAACTTTGCTGGCTGGCGAAAATCGCGCAGAGAACCAGCAAAGAGCCTAATAATTTTCGTAGGGTGTGCAGTGTCATTGCCTGGCTCCTCAGGGGCGTTGGCAGGTCAGTGTAATTTCCTGATATCCACTGGTTTTTGTCTGATCGGCCAGCTTATCGGGGATGAGTAAGAAACATTTATCGTTCGGGCCTTCACCCCATTTCACTGTCAGTTTTTCGCCGGCCGCAATGCCGGAGACAAACAGATCGCCTTTCATTCCCACGGTACCGCTATTACGTCCCCGGGCATTAAATACCCCCGCACCAATCTGCGGATAACTGTGATCCGGCAGGGAGGAATGAATGAGCAGGCTGTGGCCATAAAAGGTATTGAAAGTGACGCGGACAATGGCTTTCTGCATCGGGACGACCTGGATAACTGATTGCGGAATATCCAGCCCCGGACGCATCTCTTCGGTATTCAGTGCGATGGTATTGTACCGGTACGCCGTCAGGTTATTGACAATAGCGTACCCAAAGCGGTCCACTTTAACGCCTGGTGAGTTAAGGATCCCCACACCTTCGGCATTTTTCGCTTTGATGATAGCAAAGGTATCGCCCAGCGGTTGCGAAAGCGTGACTCCACCGGAGTGGACAACCAGGCCGCCACTGGCACCCAATGCCGTCTGAGTATAGTTGTTGCTGTAACTGTAACTACCGTTCAGATTACCCATACTGCCCTGATACCCCAGGTTTGCGCCGCTGTTTTGTCCGCCGGTCTGAGTATGGCCGGTCGTCACTCCGTAGCTCAGACGGTTATCATCAAGCAGGGTGCCTGAAACGCCGGTGTTATAGCTGTCGCCCGACTGCTGGTCATGTGCCAGCTGGGTGGTGGAGACAATCGCGTTATTATTATTGTTCCAGACCAGCGGGATAGAAAGTGTCATGTTAATGCTGTTATCGGCATAACCATACTGGGAACGGGTCGACTGCCAGTAGACACCGTAGCTCACATTTTTCCAGGCATTGGAATATCCCAGTTGCACGGTACGGGTTTTCTGACTGGTTCCCCAGTAACGTTGCTGGTTAGCATTAACATAGATACTGCCATAACCTTTCAGGTTCTGGTTAATCGAAACTTCCATACGTTCACGCTTATTGGCATAAACGTTTGAGTAATAAGTCGCGTTATTGGTCTGCGCCCAGGCGGGTGTCCCGTCTGCAGTGTCATTCGGGTCGATATAGTCGCTTTCGTATTGACCATCTTTCCAGTCACGCCTTTCCTGCACGGCATCACTGAAATCATAATATCCGGAGGTCGAATAACGGTACCCTGCCAGCCGGAAATCGGTACCGAAATCACTTAATGACTTCGCATATAAAAGACGATAGCTCTGACCTTCTTTGGTATCACCGGAAGCCAGATTAGTTTTGGCGTAACTGCCATCCAGGGAAACCGCACCCAGATCACCCAGACCGGTCCCCATACCCAGCACGGCCGACTGATAGTTGTCGGCGACAATCACACCGCCGTACGGCGTCAGATTATGGCTGATCCCGCGGGCCACGGTACCCTGAATAAACTGCGGCTGATAACCGCTGATACCATCATGGTAACGACCGGCGGTGACCTCATAGTTCCACAATCCGTTACGCAACATACTGGTGACAGATGAATAGGCAACGGTAAAGGTTTTCCTGGAACCATCGGCTTCCGTCACGGTGACATACAGCGTACCGCTGCTATTGGGATAGAGATCACTGATAGCAAACGGACCCGGCGGCACTGTCGTGCTGTAGACCAGGTAACCGTTCTGGCGGATAGTGACCCGGGCGTTGGAGGTCGCTACCCCCCGGACGACCGGTGCATAACTCCGCATACTTTCCGGCAGCATGTCATCGACACTACTGAGTTTGACTCCGCGAAACTGGATGCTGTCAAAGACACTGTTGCTGGTAGAGGACTGGCCCACCAGAAAACGGCTGCGCATAGCAATAATATCGGTTTCTGCCCAACTGGAAATATTATTCCAATGAGAGCCGGTAATATTATCATGGGTATAGTTGCCGTTTTGACGTAAACGCCAGCGGCCAAGGTTCAGGCCATTATTTAGCGACAAATACGTATATTCGTTATTATCGGCGACGGATGAACCGCGATAATTGTTTTTGTCGTAGTTGAGCGTGTAATTAACAAATCCGGCATTCACCCCCTGGTCCCAGATACGGGTAGGGATGTATCCCTGAGGAAGCGTTTTCAGGTGGGTTTGCGGGACTGCCAGATCGATACGTTGCTGAGTAATATCTGCGGCGACTTTGGCATCCGGGATATATTTACTGATATCAATACATTGCTTACCGGCCAGAGGGGCGGGAAGAATAATACCATATCCGTACAATTGCTCAGTACTAAAACAAGGACGAACACCTTCCGGCGTTCGGATAAATGTCACCGGCAGGCTATCGACTTTTTGGGAGTTCAGATAAATATCGAACGGGTAAGTGCCTGGCTGAATACTGTCACCGACCGACACCTGACGTGCTGCATTGAGATTGCCTGCACCATGAACGAATTGCATATTAAACTCTTCCGCACTCGCTCCTGACATTGCCAGCAGACCGGGGAGCGCAATAACCAGCGACAAAGAGTAACGTGTTTTTATTTTCATGGTGGCCAGCTTCTGAAGTCTGTTTATTTAACCGGAAAGTTGTTTACTTCGGTGGTCCCACCATAATCATTAACATAGCTGAATGAGACGGTAGACCCGAGCTGAGTATTTGCCGGAAGAGTAAACGCTCTGGTAGAAAAAGGTGAGACCATATCCAGATAAATATCCTGAGCACTTTCCTTATTCAGGTGCAGACGGTTCAGCGAGATATACATCGGGCCATTATTGGTCACGGTTAACTTATTGCCGTTTTGTGTCCATATCAGTTTCTGCACTTCTTTATCTAAGGTCGTATTCAGGCCCTGAGGACGATAAAAAAGCTTTAAGCGGCTATGAACGGCAATTTGCAGAACATTAGGATCTTTTGCCTCCGGAGGAATTTCCTGAAGATTAATCCAGAATAATGACTCACGGTTAGTCGGTAATCCATGACCGGCGTAAATAAAACGCAGTGTGGCCTCTTTACCCGCATCGATTCGCATAATGGGCGGGATCACCTGCATCGGGATCGGCGCATTACTGCTGCGATCTTCGTTTTCCAGCCAGCTTTGTAACATGTAGTTCTGGTTACTCTCATTTTTTAATGAGAGTGACGCAGAACTGCTGCCTGAATTATAAATGACTCTGGTGGCCTCCAGTTGTATTGCTGCAAACGATGAGACTGAAAACAGCTGGAGCAGTACAAAAAAGATAAACTTCTTCATCATTAGTTCCTGTTTTTCCACCAGAGTATTAGCTGTTACTGATATTCGATAGAGAAATTAGTGGTGGCGTTAGCCTGTCCGCTCGGGGTGCCTTTTGCGAATGCATAGTATCTGGCAGCCAGTTTGATATTCAACGCGCCAGTAGAGTCTGTTGCCTGGAAAGGTACAGAACTGCTGGTATCACCGATAGTATAAACTCCCCCGCTCGCTAAATCCGTAATCTGAATACCGACACTTGTTGACGGATCAGTACCGGCTACACCGGTCGGAGTCAGTTTCAGTAAGGACGGGTATCCTGAAACTGCAGTACCATCAAAGCGAACTTTGATTGAACCGGTAGTACATTTGCTCAGGTCGATTTCAAAAGGACGCGGGCCGGCAGTCTGGGTCGGGGAAGACAGTGCTGAGCTTGAATAGTTACCCATCGCCACAGAGATAGTTTGGTTGGTGGCATTGGTCACTACGCAACCTGACTGCGTGATGCTACCGGTAAAGGAAACGGTTCCATCCGAAGCAAATGTCTGCACTGATGCCAGAGTTAAGGTTAATGCTGCTATTGGTAACAGAACTTTTTTCATTTTACTACCCCATGACTGATTAAAAATAATGATGAAATGTAAGGTTGAGTTCCTCTGGGAACCTGTCGGGGCTCTGCCATTCTGATAACCAGCCTTAAGGGCAAACACATCAGGAAGCATCTCCGTGAACAAAAATATATCACCTGAAATGCGTGGTATTGATAGGAGCTGAAAATTGATAAGGCTTCTTTGATAGTTAAGTTCTGTTTTACTTTTTGACCAGCAAAGAGATCCATTCATTAACATAACTGTCGAAATACTGTCATATTCCTGAATAGTGTTCTCTTTTGGTCAATATCTTATTGATATGGCGGATCTTCCCGTTTCAGGTTCGTTGGCAGTGGTCAGGGCATAACACACCCCTTTTTTCAGACGAAAATAGGGTATTAACCCGCATGTTCGCAGGCAGAACGGAAAAAAAAATCCAATAACGGCGAAAATTCATCAAAACGCACGCAGGAGGCCGTGATAAACGGACAGAATGCCGGGGAAATGGTCGGGAAATGACTGTCAGAAACAGCACCCCCGGGAGGGGGCGCGGGGAAAGATTACTTTACGGTAAAGATATAAGTCCCGGTGGTTTTATGCCCATCAACAGACAGCGCATGCCAGGCGACCTGATATTCACCCGCAGACAGAGGCGCATTCAGCGGGACCACCAGCGTATTTTTTTCCTGGTCGCTGAGTGAGGCTTTGCCGGTACTGACCGTTTTATCGCCCTGGTATGTCACCGTGGCATTACTGAATGACGGCTCCAGATCTTCAGAAAAATGCAGTGTTAAGCGGGTGGGGCTGGTGGTGAGCTGGCTTTGCGGTGCCGGTTCGGCTGAGGTCAGATGTGCATGGGCCAGTACCGCCGTGCTGGTCAGCGCGGACACAAGCAGGGCGGTCGTGACGGCCAAAGATTTTACTGAAAAAGACATTGTTTATTTCCTTGTAATAACGTCAAAGTTTACCGGTAAAAAATACACCGGCAGGGATCGGTAAAGTCCGGCTGCTATATTTCGCATGCCTCCGCCTGCGAAGGCTGGCAGCAGGTGAGTTCGCTGAGACTGCAGATGACGGGACAGGACGGGCGCAATAAACATCATCAGGATTGCCGGTAATGCAATCACTGCAGGATATTTAGCCGGTGACAAGCGGATACTACATGCCAAAGGAGTTACCCATCATTGATCTGTCGCGTTATTGTAATTATTTTTGCACAGAAATGTTAATGGTTAACCCTTTTATTTTACATGGTGATAGCACTGACACTGTACGAAAGGTGAGTAAGGACAGTTATTACCGCGGATCCGGCCGGGGGATGCCGGGAAATCGTTTTCCGGGCATCGCTGCCGTCTTCGGTAAAACAGGATAATGGTGGCTTTATCCGAAATCGTTGCCGGGAGTTCTCTCCCGGCAACGCGTATCAGACATGGGATCCTCCGGAATAGGTCGCACTTTTTTCCGCAGGCGCAGCGACAGGGGCAGTCCGGCGGGGCAGGATCAGATTAAGCAGAATAGCCAGGATGCCCCCGCTGGTGACAGCGCTCTGGAACATATTACGAATAATCGCAGGGAGTGCTTTGAGCACTTCCGGTTGTGATTCAATGCCCAGACCGACACCAAACGCAATGGCAATAATTAACATACCACGGCTATCAATCGGTTCGCGGGTCATGATCCTGATCCCCGCAGCCACGACATTACCGAACATGACCAGTGTGGCACCTCCGAGCACGGGTTTAGGCAACTGTTCGAGCACATGACTGAACATCGGGAAGAGCCCCAGCAGCACAAAAATACCGCCAATCCAGAAACCCGCATAGCGACTGGCGACCTGGGTCATCTGGATGACACCGTTGTTCTGAGCAAAGGTTGTATTCGGGAAGGATGAAAACGTCGCCGCCAGCAGACAGCTGACGCCATCACCGAGGATCCCGCCTTTAATCCGTTTTTCGAATTCCGGACCTTCTACCGGTTGTTTTGACAACATACAGTTGGCCGTCAGGTCCCCGACGGCTTCGATAATAGAGATAAGAGAAACCAGAGCCACGGGAATAAATAGCGACGGTGTAAAATCCAGGCCGAACCGGAAAGGGATCGGCAGGGTAATCAGTGAACCCGGCGTGCTGAAGTGCGGGTGAAACGAGCCGGTAAGCCAGGCCGCAACACTGCCGGCCACAATACCGGTGACAATGCCCGAGAGCCTCAGCCAGGGCGAACGGCTACAATTCATCAGAACAATCACCAGCACCGTCAGGGCGCCGAGCCACAGGTTTGATGGTGCACCGAAGTCAGCTGCGCCGAAACCCCCGCCCCAGTCACTGATACTGACGTTAATCAGACTGATACCGATCAGGACAATGACACTGCCGGTCACCAGCGGGGTGAGTACACGTGAAAACGTATGAATAAACCGGCTGACAATCAGCGGAATAATGGCTGCCACCAGGTTACAGCCAAAGATCATCGCTAACATCTGTTCAGGGCTGGCACCCTGGCTTTTAAGCATCAATCCGCCGGAGATAATGACCCCAAGAAAGGCAAAACTGGTGCCCTGCAGGCAGATCATTCCCGCGCCGATGGAGAAAAAACGGCCTGCCTGCAACAGGGTGCCCAGGCCGGAGGCAAACAGCGACATACTGATAAGCCAGGGAAGGTATGAGTTCAGCCCGAGTGTGGACCCGATAATTAATGGCGGAGTAATGACACCCACAATACTGGCCAGCATATGCTGGATGGCAGTAAACAGTGCAGGCACTGCCGGTATCTTCTCATTCAGGCCATACAATAGCTCGGTATCATGCTTATCATTCATCGGGTGCACTCCGGGAAGAAACAAAAGTTTTATATCTCAAGCAATATTCAGGCCATATCGGGGCAGAGTGAAGCTCACCGGTCAGGCATGTATGGCTAACATAATGCTATTAAAAGAAATTAACCGGGTTTGTCTGAACGAATACATTGCAGAATGACGGGGGTGTTCTGGAACGATTGTCTCAGGATGGCTGGCCGGATGACCCTTTTTTGTGCAACTCCCGGGGTGACGACGACAGCGGTGCATTACGAACGGCGGGAATATCCGTGCTGGCGGACAGGGGAAAGCGGTCTGGCGGGGAAGAGCCTTTAGCAGGGGCGATGTTGTGCTGAACAGGACTTACAAAACAACAGCCCCCTCCATGAGAGGGGGCTGTCCGGTCAGTAATGGATAACCGTACGGATCGACTTACCTTCGTGCATCAGGTCAAACGCATCATTAATCTCGTCCAGCCCCATGGTATGCGTGACAAACGGTGCCAGTTCAATATCACCTTTCATTGAGTCTTCAACCATACCCGGTAACTGTGAACGGCCTTTCACGCCACCAAAGGCAGAGCCTTTCCAGACGCGCCCGGTTACCAGTTGGAACGGACGGGTCGAAATTTCCTGTCCGGCTCCCGCAACCCCGATAATGACCGACTGGCCCCAGCCCCGGTGCGCACTTTCCAGCGCGGCGCGCATCACATTGACATTACCGATACATTCAAAGGTGTGGTCAACACCCCATTTGGTCAGTTCAACAATAACCTGCTGAATCGGTTTATCGTAGTCGTTCGGGTTCAGGAAATCCGTCGCACCAAACTGTTTAGCCAGTTCGAATTTTTCCGGGTTGGTATCAATGGCAAAGATCCGACCGGCTTTTGCCTGACGGGCCCCCTGAACCACTGCCAGACCAATGCCTCCCAGTCCGAAAACGGCAACGGAATCGCCCGGCTGAACTTTTGCTGTGTTATGAACGGCTCCGATACCGGTAGTGACGCCGCAGCCTAACAGGCAGACATGTTCATGGTTAGCTTCCGGATTAATTTTCGCCAGAGAGACTTCAGAAACCACCGTGTATTCACTGAAGGTTGAGCAGCCCATATAGTGGTAGAGAGGCTGGCCCTGATAGGAGAAACGGGAGGTTCCGTCCGGCATGACACCTTTCCCCTGCGTTTCACGTACAGCGACGCACAGGTTAGTTTTACCGGATTTGCAGAAGTCACACTCTCCGCATTCAGCCGTGTACAGCGGGATCACATGGTCACCCACGTTGACGCTGGTCACGCCTTCCCCCAGTTCGACGACGACACCTGCCCCTTCATGTCCCAGTACGACAGGGAACAATCCTTCAGGATCATTACCGGACAGGGTGAATGCATCGGTATGGCAGACGCCGCTGTGGGTTATTTTAATCAGGACTTCACCTTTTTTTGGCGGAGCGACATCGATTTCTACAATTTCCAGCGGTTTGCCCGGGCCGAAAGCAACGGCGGCACGTGATTTCATAACTTTATTCCTGTGACAGAGGGCAGATCCGGCTATTTAAGATAAGCGCGAACCAGCCCGATGGTATCGTTAACTGACGTATTGAGCTGCCGGCTATCGGTCTCAGTACCGTCAAAGGTTTCTCTGATATGGCTTTCCAGCACTTCGGCCATCAGCCCGTTGACTGCGCCACGGACTGCGGCGATTTGCTGCAGAATAGCCCGACACTCTTCCCCTTCATCCAGTGCTCTTTCCAGGGCATCGATTTGCCCGCGAATACGCCGGACCCGGGTCAGTGTCTTCTTTTTTGCTTCCGGAGTGGATGGCATGTTGAACACTCTCACTGAGATGACCGGAACGAATATACTATATGGGAGTATAGTATGTGAAGTGAGATCGGTAAATTTTCCTTTCGTTTTGGTCATCGGAAACGTACGTTATTGATAAGTCACGAATGAAAACGATCCGTGAAGAGCTGCTTATTTATTTTTATCATGAGCGACAGAGAAAAGGCTGTCCCGGAATAAGCAGCACGGTTATGCAGTAATGTCAGCAATAACACAGAGAAAATAACAAACGGGGAACTTATGATCAGACTGACAGGCCGGCTGATAGCGAAAACAGCGGAAGATTCAGCGATTATTCGTCGCTATCTTCCGGAACACCAGCGTTTGTCACGCGCGGAAGACGGGTGTCTGTTTTTTGAAGTGATTGAAAGTGACGATCCGCTGATCTGGCGGGTGGAAGAGCTTTATACGGATCAGCGAACATTTGACGCACATCAGACCAGAACCCGTAACTCTGAGTGGTGGAAACAAACATCCGCTATCTTAAGAGAATATCGTATTCATGAAGGATCGGATGTTCCGGCGGAGTCGCCGCGCTGACCCCCCGGACTGACAACGTACTGAAACCCGTCTCGTTCCTGCTCTGCAAAACAGTGAATTGTGTAGCCTGTAGTAATGAGGCAGGGGGAAAATCCCGTGTCACTGCATAAAGTTATCAGGCTACCTGAGTGGGTATTTGGCGGGAAAAAATCACAGGATAACGATGAATATAAAAATCAGAAGTACAGAGGCAGGAGATGCGGCGCAGTACCTGACAATATCGTGCCAACAGACTGTTCAGGAAAATACATTGGGTATGCCCTGCCAGTCACTGAATGACTGGAATGAACGGTTGGCTTGCAACGGTCGTGACGGGATTTATCATTTTGCCGCCGACGCTGACGGGGAGTTAGCCGGAATCATTACTATCCGTAATCCTCAGCACCCCAGGCTCAGGCACACCACCAATCTGGGCATGTTTGTTGATGAAAATCATACAGGCAAAGGCGTGGGTTCCGCATTAATCGAATTTGCTCTCAGATACTCTTTTCACTGGCTTGGTGCGGTCAAAGTTGAACTGGAAGTCTTTACCGATAATGTGGCAGCCATCGGGCTATATAAAAAGTTCGGGTTTCGGGAAGAAGGGATCAGAACGAAATCGGCGCTGAGAAACGGCCAATATGTCGATGTTCTGATGATGGGGCTTGAGGTGCAGGATACAGAGATGCTGTCAGGTCGCACTCACGAATAATCAGCTCTTCAGGAGTACGGCGATGCCCTGCAGGAAAGGGCAAGATCTCCGGGAAAAAGAAACGATATTTGCCGGTAAGACGGGCGAAATATTCTGCTTAAGTATCGTAGCGCGGGGATGTTGCTTAAAATAATCCGCTGACCTCTCTGTTTATCACTTTCCCCTGGTACGCACTTGTACAGATACTCCTGTGCAGGTTCCTGAAGTGGTTTTCTGTCGTGAGCCTGCGACAAAACGGCCGTCTTTTCCTTACAGTAAACGATCCCGGTATCGCGCGTGTCCACTCTGCGGGACAGGCGCGCACGACAGCAGAAAACGCCAATATCAGGGTGTCGTATAACAATGACGTCCCGGAGAACGCATACTTTAATTGCCCGGGCCCGGATGATTCAGGCCGGTAACCGCTATCAGGAGAGCACAAACTATTATCAATAATGATGACTGTTTTACCTGATGACACTGCTTCATTCTCTTTGTCGCCGGACAATATTTTCGAAGTTATATGTCAGAGTTGGGTAAATAACACTCGTATTGTAAGCGATTATTTGTGAATTACACCTACGGATATCACCAGTCCGGAGTTATCCTTATGTTTTTACTTTGGTTTATAGCCTGTCATTTCTTTTGGAACTTTCTGTCCTGAGCCGGTGTCGAATGTTGATTATAATAAATATATATTTTATACCGTAGGTATAAAAAATTACATAACGTATTAACAGGGATTTATTTTAAATGAGATATGGTTCAGCAGCGATAGCTAAAATGTCTTTAGGCGCTTTCCTGTTACTTTTATTAACAGCGGTCTCTTTTTTTACTGAGGATAAATTAAGCAGGTATTCTTTCTATTTTTGTGGCTATGCTTCCATTTTGGGTTTTATCTTATTGACTGTCGGTCAGGGAGTGAAAAAAAGTCTTCATAAACTTTCTTTTCCTTTTCTGATTATGGGGCTGTTATTTCTTCTCTGGTCATTATGGTGCACCTTTTCCGGTGAAGGCAAATATTTGCTTTATACCTCTGCGAAAAGAATGATTATCGCGTTTTTTATTATAAACTTTATCTTAGCGACCTTCAAAAATTCATTTATATCAAAAGATAAACTGAAAAGTTATGCCTTAGCCGTGCTATGGATAACCTTTATTGTCGCTTCACTTTCCGGTATTCACCAGGCGCTGAACTCAGGCGGCAGGATCCTGCTGGGATTTGATCGGCCTACGATGAGTGCCTATGCCTATTCCTTTGTTTCTCTGACATTAATGATGGCTCTGGCGTATGACAAGAACCGGCTGAGAAAGAATATTACTTTTTTCTGTATGATTGCTGTCTCTACCTACGTCATTTTCCATACACAGACTCGTGCGGCGATGGGGATCCATACTTTTCTGATCGTGGTGATCACTTTTTATCTGTTCCCGGTGAAGAAAGAACCTCTGTCCTGTCTCGTCGCGCTACTCCTTCTGGCCTTCTCTGTATTTTCTAACCACCATATTATCGATCATCGTACCGACCAGGCCCTTAGTGATGTTCAGTCCTATAGAAATGATAATGACCGTACATCACTCGGTGCCCGGTTCAGCATGTGGAAGGTCGGGCTAATCTCATTTGAGCATCACCCGTTGGGTGAAACGCTTCATCAAAGAAATGATTTTATACGCGGCTACCTCCGGACGTCCGGAGAGGAAAATTCTGATGTGAACAGGTATCTGGATGTTCATCTGCATAACGAAGTGATTCAGTACCTTTCAGTATTCGGAATTTTCGGCTTGATTGTCCTGTTATATTTTTACTACTCTTTTATCCCGGGGTTAAGAAAAGAGTACGGTGTATTGAATTGTATTTCTGTCCCTATGGTCGCTACGATTTTTTACGGGATAACGGATGTTCTTTTTATTTCAGACGGCATGATATTGATTTCTTCGGTGACGATAACACTGAGTGCAATCATTATGTCAGACAAAGAAGTGCATCAGATGAGGGGGAGATCATGAACCCTGTATTAAGTATTGTTGTTACTGCGCACAATGCAGAAAGAACGTTAGGACGCACTCTGGACAGTATTCTTAATGCCATCTCGCAGGGAGAAGATGCCTGTGAAATTGTGATTGTTAATGATGCCTCTGAAGATGGTACATCCCGTATTGTTAGTGAGTTTGCGGCTCAAAATTTTTTATTCACCCGATACTATAATGTGAGTTTCAGAAATATCGGTTTAGTCAGGAATTTTGCAGTTCAGCATTGTCTTGGGGACTATATTACCATGGTTGACTCGGATGATATCGTCTCCGGGCAGGCATTTTTCAACGCGCTGACTCTTTTAAAAAAAGAAGCGCCGGATGTTTTTCTGACCCGTCTGATTAAAGTCAATGAAGAGGATATGCCTTCCTCTGAGACTGTTATTTTTGAGCCGAAAAAGATCAGCCGGGAGAAACTGATCAGGAAATATCTGGCCCACAAAGAAGTCCAGTCCCACTTTATCGGTCAGTTTATCCGTCGGGAGTTGCTTTCAGGGATTTGTTTCCCTGATTTTACCTGTTATGAGGACTCATTTACCTTTCCGCAAGTTCTGGCGAATGCAGAAAAAATTCTGTATTCCCGGGTGGGTTTTTATCAGTACCTGAAGAATAATAACAGTCTGTCTAATTCCATAGATGCTGAAAAGCTGGGTTGCCTGATTGAAGCGACACAAAAAGTCGATACGTTGTTCTATAATGCCTATAAAAACCTGGTGATATGTCGATGGATAGACATCCTTGTTAAATACGGTGACCGGATAAAGGACACTGAGACCATGATACTGCTCAGAAAACGTGTTGCGCGGGTGAGCTATTTTTCATTTATTACTGACCCCGGGATCAGGGTTAGCTATAAACGGAAATTACTGACACTTGCCAGGGCCAGATAGTGACGAATCAGTCATGGAAATTATTCTCAGCGGGCTCCACTGTATGTAACGGGCCGCGGACAGAATGCTATTGCTGCCGGGTCGGCAGATAATGATCCAGGCGTGACAGGATATCTTAGGGGACATCCGCATCAGTGATAAAGTGATCCTGCTACGTTCGGACAAAAGGATGGCGGCATAGGCACGGAGGTCGGTGTACAAAAAATCGTTGTTTTCTGGCTGTCGCACCAGAAGAGTATTATTCCCCCTTACTTTATCAGTGGAATGCTATTCGTTCCATGATGATTTTTCAGGGAGAAAATAAGTAATTATGATGTAAAGTCAGAGGCCAGTGTTAAGTATGGCTTTCAATTCTTCCTATGGTTATTTTTTTAAATTTCCTTTTTGTTGTTCTCCATAGGAATATCCTGACCTTTAATGATAATGGTCTTTCTTTTTTATTTTTCTTAATGTTATTGACCTGCTTTTTTCGAATCCCTTTCTTTTTTCAATTTGTTCCTGATCATACCATATTGTAGAGTTTTCGCTGAGCGTTGATTGTAATCCGACCGGGGGGACGATAGCTTTAAGAGAAACGATAGAATATTCTCTGATGAAAGTCCACCTGTCAGCTTCAAGCCAGACAGGAGTAAGGAAATCCAGTAATTTAATCGCGGCCTTTTTATTTAACAAATAGCAATGTGTCAGAGCGGCTTCAGCAACATCGACCAGATGATAATCCTCATTGATTTTTTTTATTGGTTTTGTGAAGTATTTATTCACTTCACTGAGAAGGATTACCTCCTCCGATTTATTTTCAATGTTGTTATACCACTCTACAATCTTTACAAGATCGACTTTCAGCAATGCATCATCTTCTAATATCAGTGCTTTTTCTATATTTTCATTAGCCATTTTTTTGTAAATTTTTAGATGGCTTAATGAACATCCGATTTCCGAAGGTGTGAGTCCGGCAACATAAGATGGATGAGTGATTTTTTCTAATTCATTATGACTTAAAGTGCGTCCATCCACAGCAGGTATAATTTCTGCCTCTATATTCAGGTCCTTACATTGTTGCAAAATACTTAAACGTCTTTCGCTATCTTTCTCTAAGTTAATAATAAAAACGCGCATTTTTTGTAATTTTATAGTAAAGGTATCGTTAACTTATGATACGGAATATTCCTAATAATACAAAATTAATTAATGTATTTTCTTGTTTATTAAATAACCAAAATAAAATAAGTAATTGATTTTGTTTTATTTTTATTTTTGCATTATGAAATGCCAGTGCTTGATACGGAGGGTTAAATTCTCCATTTAATGTTGCTCTATAACGTTATAAGTTAAAATTTTTTATGCATTTTGATGGCCAGGGGGTGACTTGTAGCCCTGAACAGATCTTCGTGTTGAATCGCTTCCGGTTTAACGTCAGGTATAGCTGTAGGTGCTTTTGAAAGGAGGGAACACTGTATTTTTTTATCCGACCCGGGCTTATCATCAATGATTACCGCTCCGGGTGTCGTTCTGACGGATAGTCAGTGAACAAAACCGTGATTGCCCTGAATAAGCAGAAAACCCTGGGCGGCAATATTGGTTCGGATAACGACGTTGTTCTGAAGGATTGGCCGCAGAACATCATTCATTATGAGGTAAGGCAGCCATAAGAGGTCATCAAGCCCCACAGATGTACCGTTGAAATGAAAGGGTACGCAGTGACGATGAGTCACGTTCGCTTATGTCTCGCCATTTCACAGAATAATCACACCTGTTTGTGGGGGGATTACCGGGAGATATTAAATTCAATGAGAAAAGTACGGGTGAAGGAGGGAGCCCGGCAATGTAACCCCGGTCTGTCATCACCGGGTCCGTGAAGTGTCACCGGCAGCAGAGCCATCAGTGCGTTTGTCGGACAGAATGAACCGACGCATACTGGAGCGTCAGGCCTGTCCCTCTGATGGATTGCAGAAACAGCAGAAATGAAAAAGCCCCGCATTTCTGCGAGGCCTTAGAAAGAGTGGTGCCCGAACTCGGAATCGAACCAAGGACACGGGGATTTTCAATCCCCTGCTCTACCGACTGAGCTATTCGGGCAACGGGGCGCATTAAACCGTAATGGCCCTGAGACGTCAACTCTTTTTACCAGACAAAAGCAGAAAAAGGCACTGACTGTCTGCTTAATAGACAAAACTCACTGATTTGCTGTTTTTTCGTCAGGCTGTCTGTCCGGCCAAGGGGGACTCAGGCACCATTCTGTTTCCTGGTCGAGCCCCCGCAGAGCAGACCGCCGGTAGCATCATGCGGTGAGGCTGCGTAATACCGTCTTCACCGGTGAACGGTTGAAAACGCTACGGCTGGCAGTGAATGTCCTGGCACTGACTGACCTCTGGACGCCAGACCCGCTGTTAGCCCAGAGCACCATTTTTACGGCACAGTGCGACCTGCAAAATATCCTCAGCCAGACGACGGGCGATAGCGATATCCTGCAGGTTGCGTTTGACCAGTAACTTACTCAGGCACCCTTCCAGTATCAGTTCCAACTGGTCGGTAACCATGGTCGGGTTATCGGTTTCCAGAGATAAAAGGTACTGATGGGTATACTGCCATGATGCCTGTTTTTGTTTTTCAGCTTCCTGATGGATGGGGTGATGTGGGGCAGGGAAAGCACTGCAGGCCGCGATAAACAGACATCCCGGAAAGCGACCGCGTTGAACGTGCTCTGATAACAGCTCATAGCGTTTCAGAATTTTTTGCTCAGTGGTCAGTGAACTGTCCTGGCGGATATCCTGACGCCACCCGGCAATCTGTTGCCCGTGGAACGCGAGAGCATTACGCATTAGCTGCTCTTCATGGGTATCCTCACCGACCAGTATCCCCAGTTCACCCAATTGTTGCTTCAGCGTACCTGCGGCAGCGAATCCCTGCTGCTCAAGCAAATGTAATACCTGTTCTGATATTTTTTCCGGTGACACACGAACCTCCAAAAAAGCGATACCGGCCTATGCCGGTATCGTCAGAGTAATCAGGGTTGAAGTTTTTGTAAATGTGCCGCGAATTCACGACCATTCATATATCCGGTGACGCGTGAGCCCGGGATTTCATGGCCTTCGGCATCGAAAAAGAGCAAGGTGGGCAGCCCCAGCACCTTCAGATGGCTGAGCAGGGCATTATCCTGTGCGCTGTTAGCGGTCACATTGGCCCGCAGCAACTGATACTGTTTCAGGCGCTGCGCTACCTCCGGGGCCGTAAAGGTATATTTTGCAAACTCTTTACAGGCCACACACCAGTCAGCGTAGAGATCCACCAGGGTGATTTTCCCCTGAGAGTGTGCCAGGCGCTGATCAAGCAGGGCAATCGTGCTGACATCCTCGAAAGGCAGGCCGTGGGTTTCTGCGCTCAGAGTCGCCGGCGATGCAGACGGGAATGCCCAGTCCTGAAGCGGACGTGCAGCGATAATGGCCAGCAGTAACCAGACTATCTGCAGAATACGCATACCACCTTTGTGGCTCTTCAGGCTCAGGCTGAAGGCCCAGCCGCAGAATGCCACGCTTAACAGACTCCAGAGGCGCAGCCCCCATAAATCGCCTGCCACACGTTCTATCAGAAAGACCGGCAGCGCCAGGATGACAAAACCGAACCCTTCTTTTACGGCTTGCATCCAGGGGCCACTTTTCGGCAGTAGCCGGTTGCCGAACAGTGTGACCAGAATAAGCGGCAGTCCCATTCCCAGGGCATACAGATAGAGCGTTCCGCCGCCGGCCAGCAGATTACCGCTTTGTGCAATATAGAGCAGGATGGCACTTAACGGGGCTGTGGTGCAGGGAGAGCAAATTAATCCTGCCACCGCCCCCATCAGCAAGACCCCGGCCAGCGAACCGCTTTTTTGCCGGTTGCTCCACAGAGTGAGTTGGGTTTGTAACGCGGAAGGTAATTGCAGTGTAAAAGCACCAAACATTGAGAGCGCCAGCAGAATAAAGACCCCGGCCAGCGTCAGCAGTACGGCAGGGCTTTGCAGGGCTGCCTGAAAACGTAAACCGGCGGCCGCCACGACCATTCCCATTAGCGTATAGGTGAGAGCCATCCCCTGGACATAAACAAAGGCCAGCAGGAAGATACGTGAGGTGCGGATAGTGCGTCTGTCACCGAGAATAATCGCCGAAATCAGCGGATACATAGGGAGGACACAGGGAGTAAATGCCACACCGATCCCAATCAGCAGCGCCCAAAGTGGGGAAAACGGTAAATGCGTTGCCGGCAGGGCAGGTTCGCTCCGGGCGCCGGCAGACGTGGCTTCCGCCGCCGCAGGGGAGACCGCAGTATCGGAAGGGCTGGCCTGAGAGAGCGGGACAACCCGGGTCTCCGGAGGATAACAGAATCCTGCGGCCGCACATCCCTGGTAACTGACGGTCAGGCTGGCTGAAGGCCTGATATCGTGCAGTGAAACCGGCACCCGGAGATCGCTGGTAAATATCTGACTTTTCCCGAAAAATTCATCTTCGTGGGGCTGGCCGGCGGGCATTGCGATCTGCGCGATCTGCGCCTGGCTGGCGGTCAGGGTGATTTTTTGCTGATAAAGGTAGTAGCCTGGCCTGATATTCCACTTCAGCACTAACTGATTGCCGTTCTGACTGAAATCGAACCCGAAGGCTTGATCTACCGTCACAAAATGTGGCGATGAGGCGGGCCCACTGAATAATGAGGCCTGTGTCTGCAGGCTGAATAATGTAAGTGCCAGGATAATCAGGCGAGCGATGCGTGCAACCATGACAGGTATTCATTCTCTCCGTGTTGGACAGGGATCACCAGTAACTCAGGGACATCATAAGGATGTGCCTGCTTGAGCAGTGACAGTAAGGCGTGTTGATGTTCAGTATTACTTTTCAGGATAAGCTGGCACTCTTCGGCACATTCGAGCTTATCCTGCCAGAGATAATAAGACGTCATTCCGGGAAGAATGTTCACGCAGGCCGCCAATTGGCTTCGGATAGCGCATTCAGCCAAAGCCGTTGCGGAAGCCTTATCGGGGGTAGTGCATAACACAATGACGGCGTCTGATGTTTTCATGACTCACTCCTGAAACGGTCAGGCATGATAGCACTATTTTTCATCAGTACAGAATAACGCAGGCACAGAATGGTTCAGGGCAGGGAGAGTACAGGGCCTGGTCAGGCCCTGATAAGGTTACTGGCTATCTTCGGTATAGCGTTTTGCTTTGTAAACCGGGTGCATCAGGTTTTCAACCGAGAAAATATCATCCAACTGGGCTTCGCTGAGCAGTCCCCGTTCCAGGACCACTTCTCTGACACTTTTGCCGGTTTCGGCACAGATTTTACCGACGATATCGCCATTATGGTGGCCGATATACGGATTCAGGTAGGTGACTATCCCGATAGAATTAAAGACATAGGACTCACAAATTTGCTGGTTCGCAGTGATCCCGCTGACACATTTTTCCAGCAGATTAAAGCAGGCATTACTGAGAATAGAGACCGATTCAAACAGTGCCTGTCCAATCACCGGCTCCATCACGTTGAGCTGTAATTGTCCGGCTTCTGCCGCCATGGTGACGGTAATATCATTACCAATCACTTTAAAGCAGACCTGGTTGACCACTTCCGGGACGACCGGGTTCACCTTCGCCGGCATAATGGAAGAACCCGCCTGCAGCTGTGGCAGATTAATCTCGTTTAAACCCGCCCGGGGACCGGAAGACAGCAGGCGCAGATCATTACAGATCTTCGACAGTTTCACCGCCAGCCGTTTAAGAGATGAATGTACCATCACGTAAGCGCCGCAGTCCGAGGTGGCTTCAATTAAATCTTCGGCGGCAACGACCGGCAGACGGCTGACCTCAGCCAGATATTTTACGGCCAGTGGCTGATAGCCGTCCGGCGTATTCAGCCGGGTTCCGATAGCGGTTGCTCCAAGGTTAACCTCAAGCAGCAGCTCAGCCGTACGCAAAATGCTGCGGGTTTCTTCTTTCAGCAGAATACTGAAGGCATTAAATTCCTGACCCAGAGTCATCGGAACGGCATCCTGAAGCTGTGTGCGCCCCATTTTCAGGATGTTTTTAAATTCAATGGCTTTGCGTTGAAAACCTTCGGCCAGTGCGTTAATCGCATCGACCAGTTTCAGCAAAGAGTTGTAGACGGCAATACGAAATCCGGTCGGATAGGCATCGTTGGTTGACTGACACATATTCACATGGTCATTAGGGTTAAGGTACTGATATTCCCCTTTATTATGACCCATCAGCTCAAGGCCGATATTCGCCAGCACCTCATTCGTATTCATATTTACCGAGGTTCCGGCCCCTCCCTGATAGACATCAACAGGGAACTGATCCATGCAGGTTCCGTTATTCAGGACTTCATCACAGGCCTGGATAATGTGGTCTGCAATATGCCGTGGAATAGTCTGCAGCTCTTTGTTGGCCAGGGCTGCGGCTTTCTTCACCATCACCATTCCGCGAACAAACTCAGGAATATCACTGATTTTACTGCTGCTGATATAAAAATTTTCTATCGCCCGTAGCGTATGAATACCGTAATAAGCATCCGCAGGAACTTCACGCATGCCGAGCAGGTCTTCTTCGATACGAATGTTGTTAACCATGGTAACCTTCTTAGAGTGACTGTCTTGCCGGAGGCCATGAACACAAGTTACGTGTTTGTTGTGCGTGCCTGGTTCCGGAATTTTATCCGGATATGCTCCGTGCTGCACGATGATATCCGGTTTATGTTATAAATAAGCAACACAGGTCACTTATTTTTTACAGCGTGGTAAAAAAATGTGCTGCCTTAGACGGAAATCTTAACGTTAATGACGTTCCGTCAGGATCACGGGATAGTTATAACGAATTTCTGCCTGATGGTTGAAATCACTTTTTATTATACCCATCTTCATTATTCCATCTTTATGATGTTATCTATTTTCGTCGCCCTGCCTGAGCAGGGGGGCTAACTGACAGGAGACCGCCGTGCGCTGGTTACCGTTTATTGCTTTTTTCTTACTTGCCTGGATTGAAATTTCACTGTTTATTCAGGTCGCTCACGTGGTGGGTGTATTAATGACCATGGTGCTGGTGATCTTTACTTCCGCTATCGGTATTTCGCTGGTTAAACATCAGGGGATTAAAAACTTCAGATTATTACAGGAAAAAATGTTGCGGCAGGAAAATCCAGCGGCTGAGATGACGAAAAGTGTTTCGCTGTTGATTGCCGGTTTCCTGTTAGTCCTGCCTGGCTTTTTTACTGATTTCCTCGGCCTGCTGTTGTTATTGCCCCCGGTACAAAAGCATCTGACCCTGAAGCTGATGCCCTATCTGAAGGTCAGACGTGGCGGAAACGCTGAACCGGACGGCTTTACCGTGGAAGGGGAATTTGAGCGTAAAGAGTACGATGTTATCGAGCATAAAGACGACTCTTCATCTCATCCGCGCTAAGTCATGCCAATAAGGGCTATGTGTCTGCATAGCCCCCTTATGCCTTCTTTCGTTCCCTGACCTTTCTTTGGTGTTTTATTTCACGTAACCGACTGAAAATCCGCATATCCTGCTACTGTAAACCTGAAGTACGGTGACGGCCGGAAAAATAAAAAAAATTTTTTTTTACCACTTGAAAGCGCTCCTCCAAGGCCTTATCTCTGAATGCACGAAGCCGATGCCATCGGGCCGGTATTCAACCCTAAACAACCTGTGACTGAGCATTTCGAAGGAGAGCTATCAAATGACTATTCGTCCATTGCATGATCGCGTTATCGTCAAGCGTAAAGAAGTAGAAGCTAAATCTGCTGGCGGCATCGTTCTGACCGGTTCTGCTGCGGGTAAATCTACGCGTGGTGAAGTTCTGGCCGTAGGCAATGGCCGCATCCTTGAAAGCGGTGAAGTAAAACCTTTGGATGTGAAAGTGGGTGATGTTGTCATTTTTAACGAAGGCTACGGCGCTAAAACTGAGAAGATTGACAATCAGGAAGTCCTGATTATTTCAGAAAACGATATCCTGGCCGTTGTTACTGAGTAACCGGACAACCAATTCCACTAACTTAAATAAATTTAAGGGAAATCTCAAATGGCAGCTAAAGACGTAAAATTTGGTAATGACGCGCGCGTAAAAATGCTGCGCGGTGTTAACGTACTGGCAGATGCAGTAAAAGTTACCCTGGGCCCGAAAGGCCGTAACGTGGTTCTGGATAAATCTTTTGGTGCACCGACTATCACTAAAGACGGTGTTTCTGTTGCTCGTGAAATCGAACTGGAAGATAAGTTCGAAAACATGGGTGCGCAGATGGTGAAAGAAGTTGCCTCTAAAGCAAACGATGCTGCCGGTGATGGCACAACCACTGCGACCGTTCTGGCTCAGTCTATCGTCAACGAAGGTCTGAAAGCTGTTGCCGCGGGTATGAACCCGATGGATCTGAAGCGCGGTATCGACAAAGCAGTTATCTCTGCGGTTGAAAAACTGAAAGCGCTGTCTGTGCCTTGTTCAGATTCTAAAGCAGTTGCTCAGGTCGGCACTATCTCTGCAAACTCTGATGAAAGCGTCGGTACCCTGATCGCACAGGCGATGGAAAAAGTGGGTAAAGAAGGCGTTATCACCGTTGAAGAAGGTACCGGTCTGCAGGACGAACTGGACGTGGTTGAAGGTATGCAGTTCGACCGTGGTTACCTGTCTCCTTACTTCATCAACAAACCGGAAACCGGTGCCGTTGAACTGGAAAGCCCGTTCATTCTGTTAGCGGATAAGAAAATCTCTAACATCCGTGAACTGCTGCCTGTACTGGAAGCTGTTGCTAAAGCCGGTAAGCCTCTGCTGATCATCGCTGAAGATGTTGAAGGTGAAGCGCTGGCAACGCTGGTGGTCAACACCATGCGTGGTATCGTGAAAGTGGCTGCGGTTAAAGCACCTGGCTTCGGCGACCGTCGTAAAGCCATGCTGCAGGATATTGCTATCCTGACCGGCGGTACTGTTATCTCCGAAGAAATCGGTATGGAACTGGAAAAAGCTGTCCTGGAAGATATGGGTCAGGCTAAGCGTGTTGTTATTAATAAAGACACCACCACCATTATCGATGGCGTAGGTGAAGAAACTGCTATCGGTGGCCGTGTTTCTCAGATCCGTCAGCAGATCGAAGAAGCGACTTCTGATTACGATAAAGAAAAACTTCAGGAACGTGTGGCTAAACTGGCAGGCGGTGTTGCCGTACTGAAAGTCGGTGCTGCGACTGAAGTTGAAATGAAAGAGAAAAAAGCACGCGTTGAAGATGCGCTGCACGCAACCCGTGCTGCAGTAGAAGAAGGCGTGGTTGCTGGTGGTGGTGTGGCTCTGGTACGTGTTGCTGCACAGATCTCTGGCCTGACCGGACAGAACGAAGATCAGAACGTCGGTATCCGTGTTGCACTGCGTGCGATGGAAGCCCCTCTGCGTCAGATCGTTGCGAACGCCGGTGAAGAGCCTTCCGTTATCGCTGATAAAGTGAAACACGGCGAAGGTAACTTTGGTTACAACGCAGCCACTGAAGAATACGGTAACATGATCGACTTCGGTATCCTGGACCCAACCAAAGTGACCCGTTCAGCGCTGCAGTATGCTGCCTCTGTTGCTGGCCTGATGATCACCACCGAATGTATGGTGACTGATCTGCCAAAAGAAGAAAAAGCTGACTTAGGTGCTGCCGGTGGTATGGGTGGCATGGGCGGAATGGGCGGAATGATGTAATTCCCCCTGTACTGACAGTGTCTTAGTCAGTACGCAGGACGGTATGATTAACGTCTGCCGTTCGCCTGTAGTCTGCAGACCCGGCTCCGTAAGGAGCCGGGTTTTTTTACGCCTGACGACGGGAATACGGGTGTGAAGACCAGGGGCCGTAAACGCTTCCGGCTGAGCGCATCTGTCGACAGGTTTTTTAATTTAGCCAATGCTATGGTGTAATATGTCATTGCAGATTATATTTCACTCTCTTCGGACAGATGGTTGCCACTTGAGCAGTGACTGGCATGATGAAAAATAATGAGGAAGAATAATGCGTTTACAAATCTCTGCTGCAGTCTTTTTTTCGGCTGCACTACTGACGGGATGCAGCACTGCCGGTAATCAATTAACCTCAGGCGGTCAGGATGTGCGTTTTGTTGATGAACAGCCCGCCGCGCAATGCAAGTTTCTGGGCACCCTGACCGGTGAGCAAAGTAACTGGTTATCGTCTCAGGGGACGGAAGGTGGCAGCTCCATGCGCGGTGCTGCGAACGATTTACGTAATAAAGCGGCGGCAATGGGAGGTAATGTTATCTATGGTGCCAGTACACCGGGCCTGTCCGTGATCTCCAATTTTGTGCCTCTGGCGACGAAAATGTCTGGTCAGATCTATAAATGTCCTTAATCCCTTCCTGAGGTTTCCGGACTGAAACGGATCAGGCAGAGCGATCAGGCTCTGCCTGTGTAAGAAGACTTATTTCAGTGCAGATAAATCAGAACGGCTTTGATCCAGCCGACGGGTAAGGGTACTGAGCTCCTGCTTCTTCTCCGCGACCTTATCCTGATATTTTCTTATCTTATCTTTGTTACCCCGACGGATAGCCTGCTGCAGTTCCTCTTCTGCCGCTTTGACATCAGCCTGTTTTTCAGACTGCTTTTTCTGCAGTTTTTCGACCTGTGCATGGGCATCCTGGCGAACCGATTCCGGCGAGCAATGGGTATTCACCTGATCTAATGCCTTTTCTAACCCTGCCAGTTTGCCGGTATTATTGTGCTGACGCGCATATCCCATCTCTTTTTCAATGGCAATGCGTTTATCGGTACAGGTTTCGGCGGCTAATGCATTCATTGTCAGCAGTGAAAGCACTGACAGGCTCAGTACGGTCATGACTTTTTTCATAAAAGCTCCTTTCAATTCGGGCCGTGCCCGGGTGACTTATGGAAAGCTACCTTGGATACCTGGCGCGGATCCCGCGAGGCTGAACTGCCCGAACAGAGGGCAGTGCAAAGAATATTCCCGGGAGCGTACCAGGCAGTATCATAAATCCTTTTACTGTCAGCCATACTGAACCTGATCAGCTAAGTTCCGGGTCAGTCCTGCCGGAGCTGTAAATCGAGGGGAGTTTTACTCGGTTCACCGCCGATTTCTCGTGCCAGTTTGGGGACCAGATAGCCGGAGATCATCGCCAGCAGCTCGCGCATAATTTTGCGGGCTTCCTCATCGGACACGTAGAAATGAGCCGCTCCCTGAACTTTATCCAGCACATGCAAATAATAGGGCAGGATCCCGGCGTTAAATAGCGCGTTACTGAGGGCGGCAAGTGTGGCTGCGCTATCATTAATCCCTTTCAGCAGCACCCCCTGATTGAGTAGCAGAACCCCGGCACGTTTCAGCCTGGCCATCGCCTCCGTTAAGGCCGGGTCAATCTCATTAGCGTGGTTGATGTGGGTCACCATAATGACCTGCAACCGTGTCTGAGATAACCGCTGGCATAACCCCGGGGTGATCCTGTCCGGGATCACCACCGGTAACCGGCTATGGATACGCAAGCGGAGAATATGGGGGATTGCCTCAAGCTCGCTGATAAGCCAGTCCAGCTCGTGGTCTTTCGCCATCAGGGGGTCCCCGCCGGAAAAGATAATTTCATCCAGCTCCGGGTGATGGCGAATATAGTCGAGGGCGGCCTGCCAGTTCCGCTTATTTCCCTGATTATCCTGGTAGGGAAAATGCCGGCGGAAGCAATAGCGACAGTTAACCGCACAGCCTCCTTTGACCAGCAATAACGCACGGTTACGGTACTTATGCAGCAGCCCCGGTACGGCATTTTGCTGCTCTTCCAGCGGGTCGATACTGTAGCCAGGCGTGGAAATAAATTCTTCCTGTTGGGTAATGACCTGCAGTAACAGAGGGTCCTGCGGATTGCCTTTTTCCATTTTACGGATAAACGCCCGCGGGACGCGCAGGGCAAATAACCGGCGTGCGCCGGTTCCGGCCTGTAGTGCCGGCAGATGCTCCAGATCTAAAAGCTTCAGTAATTCATCAGGTTCGGTGACAACTTCCGTAAGTTGTTGCAACCAATCTTCTCTGGAGGGGGTATTTAGGGTTACAATGTTTGCCATTTTTTTGGCTTTGTCCAGTATCCATATTTGTCGAGGGCCTTCATGGCAACATATTCTAGCAACGATTTTCGTAACGGTCTTAAAATTATGATTGATGGCGAGCCTTACGCCATTGAAGCCAGTGAGTTCGTAAAACCAGGAAAAGGGCAGGCATTTGCACGCGTTAAAATGCGTCGCCTGCTGACCGGTAAGCTTATCGAGAAGACCTTTAAGTCTACCGACTCTGCTGAAGGTGCGGATGTTGTTGATGTGACTCTGACTTACCTGTACAACGACGGTGAGTTCTGGCACTTCATGAATAACAATACCTTTGAACAACTGGCGGCTGACGCAAAAGCGGTCGGTGAGAACGGGAAATGGTTGCAGGACCAGGCGGAATGTATCGTTACTTTATGGAACGGTAACCCGATCACCATCACTCCTCCGAACTTCATTGAAGCTGAAATCACTGAAACTGACCCGGGTCTGAAAGGTGATACCGCCGGTACCGGTGGTAAGCCTGCAACCCTGAGCACGGGTGCTGTGGTTAAAGTTCCTCTGTTCGTTCAGATTGGCGAAGTGATCAGAGTGGATACCCGTTCCGGTGAATACGTTTCACGCGTGAAATAAGTCCTACAGGCACCCCCTTCTCCGGGGGTGCCTGATGACAGGTGAATGATGATGCAAAAACGTCTAATGCAGGTCCTCTTCCTCTGTGCGCTCACGTCATTTCTTAGCGGATGCAACACCTTTCGTGGTTTTGGTGAAGATGTCTCACACCTTGGTAATGCCATTTCCCGCGTGGCGAGCTGATCCGTTAACTTTGTGAACCTCCTCACTGTCCGGCCTTCTGCACTGTAAAAAAACGGCTATGCTTACTGTGTTGTTTCACTGTGCTGTGACTACGATGAGGATATTTTTGCTCCCAGCCCTCATGTCTGCTTCCTCGTTGAAAAACCAACTCTTTTCTGCCTGCCGGCGTCACAGACCTTTGGAACGAAAATTACTCTCTGTCGTCACGGCGGTTTCGCCCATGCATGACGTCATTGTTTGTCGGTGATGTTGCATGTAGACTGCACCACTTTTGTCATCCCGGGAGTACGACAATGAACGAAACCACACACTGGCAGCCGAGTGCACCGATTGCCAATCTACTGAAACGTGCGGCAATTGTAGCGGATATCCGGCGTTTTTTTGCAGATCGTGGTGTCCTTGAAGTAGAGACTCCGGCGATGAGCCAGGCAACCGTCACCGACATCCACCTGGTGCCGTTCAAAACACGGTTTGTCGGGCCGGGCGCGTCTCAGGGACTGGATTTATGGTTAATGACCAGCCCCGAGTATCATATGAAGCGCCTGCTGGCCGCGGGTAGCGGTCCGATTTACCAGATGAATCGTAGCTTCCGTAATGAAGAAGCGGGACGGCACCATAATCCTGAATTCACCATGCTGGAATGGTACCGGCCGCATTATGATATGTACCGGTTAATCAACGAAGTTGATGACCTGCTGCAACAGATCCTGGAATGTGGTGAGGCGGAGTCATTATCCTATCAGCAGGCGTTTCTGCGTTGCCTGAATATTGACCCCCTGACGGCAGAAAAAGAGGCTCTGGTTGCGGTTGCCGCGACACTGGGAGTGGGAGATTTAGCCGCTGCCGAAGATGACCGCGATACTCTGCTGCAACTGCTGTTTATGCTGGGGGTAGAGCCTAAGATTGGTCAGGAAAGGCCTGCGTTTGTCTATCACTTCCCGGCATCTCAGGCCTCGCTGGCAGAAATCAGTACTGAAGATCATCGGGTGGCAGAGCGTTTTGAGGTTTACTATCGCGGGATCGAGCTGGCTAATGGCTTCCGGGAACTGACCGACGCCAGGGAACAACGTCTGCGGTTTGAACAGGATAATCGCCGTCGTGCAGAAAAAGGATTACCTGAGCAGCCGATTGATCAGTTACTGCTGGCGGCGTTAGAGCATGGTCTGCCTGATTGCTCCGGAGTGGCGTTAGGCGTTGATCGTCTTATTATGCTGGCGTTGAAAGCCGAATCTCTGAACGATGTGATCGCTTTCCCGGTCGATCGTTGCTGATCTTATCCGGCCCTGTTCTCCCCGGGGCCGGAAAATACAGTCTTTCTTACAACCCTCCGGACTTATAAACTTTCGTTTGTGGCGTTCCCTGAGCACCCGGCAATGGCGTACTGACTTTCTCCATACGAACCTGGAAAGGCGGGAAGGGCATTTCGATGTGGTTGTCTTTGAAGCCTTTCAGTATCAACTGATGAAGCTCATGGCGCAGAGGCATCCTGTGGCCCATTTCTGCGGCGTAAATACGTAACTCAAACAGCTGAATACCTTGCTGAAGATCCACCAGGAAAGCTTCAGGAAGCGGGGTTTTCAGCACGTAGCTACAACGCTCTGCCGCCTGCTTCAGTACCCCGGTGACCAGTTCACTGTTGATATGCGCCGGGGCCGGGATGGTCAGCACGACCCGAGTGACAGCATCAGAAAGTGACCAGTTAACAAACTGTTCGGTAATAAATGCCTTATTCGGCACAATAATTTCTTTACGATCCCAGTCAGTGATCGTGGTGGCGCGGGTATTTATTTTCGAAATGGTTCCTGTCAGCTCACGAATAGTTACGGTATCACCGATACGTATCGGTTTTTCAAACAGAATGATCAGGCCGGAAATAAAGTTTGCGAAGATCTCCTGTAACCCGAACCCTAATCCGACGCCCAGTGCCGCGACCAGCCATTGCAGCTTAGCCCAGTCAATGCCCAGCATCGAAAACGCTGTCATCACACCGATAATCATCAGCACATATTTGGTTAAGGTGGTAATCGCATACCCGGTCCCTGGTGTCAGACTCAGGTGCTGTAATAAGGCCAGCTCCAGCAAGGCGGGCATGTTTCTGACCAGTTGCAGGGTGATAATCAGTACCAGAATGGCTATCAACACTGCACCCAGTGTCACCGGCTGGATATTTTCTCCGCCGGCCGGGGATGCATCCCATAACGGAATATTTTCCAGAAATGCGAAGGCAGAATGCAGTTCTGACCACAGTAAAATCAGTGAGACTAACGCCACCAGTGTCAGTAAGGAACGCACCAGGCGCAGCGACTGGGCACTGATGGTATCGAGGTCGATAACGGGTTCATCAACATCATAAGAGTCGTTACTGAAGCCGTTATGCTCTTTTTCTTCTTCACCGTTACGGGCACGGCTGGCAAGCATATCTGCGCGTTTCTGTCGTGCACGATCGAACTCAATTCTGCGTCGCTGGATAAGCATCCAGCGACGTATAACATGATAAATCACTAACAGTACAAACCAGATAGCCAGTGAGCTCTCCAGACGTGCCAGCAGTGCCTGTGCGGTTGCCAGGTACCCGATGCAGGACGCGAGCGCAGCAATCAGAGGAATAGCCATCATGACATCCCAGAGAATGGTATTGGTCATGTTGTCACTGTTGCCCTGGCGGTCAAAATACAACGGCAGGCCAGCCCGTTTCAGAGCGTTTGTCACGACAGTCAGAGAGATACAGATAAAAATGAAGCAAAGTCTGCCCAGAGAGGCAGAAAACTGGCGGTCTTCAAGATTATCGAAGGTAATCAGCACCATAATGAGCGGTACAATGACACCCACCGTCAGGGAGTAGTAGCGCATCGCTTTGGCGACACTGGCTTGTGGCCAGCGGAAGTGTGTAATAAACAATCCATGGGGTCTGGCAAAGGCCGCACTGATCATAAATGCCCATAATACCGGCAGAGTTGCGGTAACACCGTCGCCAATCGCCACGGCGATGGGATAAGGCCAGGCATGCTGAAGACCATACCCGAGCGCCGCCCATAATACCGGCAGGGGAAGCGCAACCAGAATTGACCAGAAGACGGTACGCACGGTAAGGCTGAATTTATCCAGGGTGACTTTTCCGACTTTACCGGCTGAGCGTTCGAGGAAAGCCTGGTAATGACGACGCGAACTGATACTGATGACCACCAGAAAGAATGCCCCCAGGATAGGGACAATGGTTTCTCTGCTGGTAAACATCATTATTGTGGCTTTACCCAGTTGCCCGAAAGTATCCAGAGAAAGAAGACGTGACAGATCCTGGACGACCTGCACCGGATAATGGAAGGTGACCGGGCCTACATCAGCCGTCCAGAACAGATAGCGGTGGGTGGCATCTTTCACATCATCCAATGCATCCTGCAATTGGGTATTGGCCACTTTAAGTTTGGTGATCTCCAGAATCAGAGAATCACAACCGGAGATCAGCGAGCCGAGTAATTCGCGCTGGGTGCGTAGCTGGGCATCCAGAATACGTGTCTGGCTGGTGGTCAGGGGAGTACCATCTTCCTGGGTCAGTGAGTGCAAACTTCCTTGCCGGCTTAGCAGATCTTCATAATGCAGCCGTTGTACCCGCAACTCACCCATTTCACTGTCAATCTGTTGCTGTTTCGGGACTTCCGGCAGGCGGGCGACCTGAGCACGCAGGGCTTCTCCCAGCAGGTTAGATTCGCCAAGCCATTGAGATTGCTCCCGCAGTGTGCTGAGCGCCTGTCTGACCTGCAGAGTCTGGCTGGCGGCGAGTCTCTGCTGAGAGGCCACCAGATCCATCCGCTGAGCCTGTTGATTCAAATCGTTGGAAAGATCGCGGTTGATACGGAATTGTTCACTGATACCGGGAGGAAGCTCACCGCTATTTTCAGCCAGTTGCTCGGTACGTTCCAGTGCCTGTTGTGCTTCCTGCTGGCGCAGGGTATTCAGCTGGTTTCTCAGTGCCTGCAGATAGTTATCCAGCTGCGTCATGGTCTTCTGATGCAGCTCAGCCCGTAATCGTGCCAGCTCCTGACGATTACTTGCAGACAACTGAGCCAGTTCCAGTTCGTTGACACGGGCTTTGCTTGCGGCATTCCCGGTTTCACGTGCCCAGGCCGTGGCTTGCCCGCGGGCAGTGGCAGAAACGGAAAGACTTTGCAGACGATGATCACTGTCAGTCAGCGCCCGCCTGGCTTCGGTTTGTTGCTGCGGCAATTGTGTGATGGAATCACTGATTTCCCGGACCCGATCCTGTTCCTGCTGGGCCTGACGGCCTTCTTCCAGTAACTGGCTGCTGACCCGTAAAATCTCCTGCTCCAGCTCATTACTGCTCAGTGACGGACTGACCGTTTTCGGGGTATCTGTCACCGAGACAATTTGCTGCTGTATTTCCCGGGACAATTTAGGGAAATTATCGATAACAGACTGATACTGACGTGCCTGCTCGATCGATGCGGTACGCTGATCGATAAAATCCAGGGCAGTCTGTAACGTCTGAACCAGTTCTGCCTGCGCCGGGCTGGCTTTACTGTTTTTAGCTGTTTCCAGCGCCTGTTTTATCTGTGCGGCCTCGGGAAGCGGGGCCGCATACAGTGAAAAGCTGAGCCCGAGGCTCAGCAGTAAAGCCACAATCACGCGCACGTCATCGTTCTCCGGGCTTACTCAGTGACAGGACTGTCAGAGGGAGTCTCAGAGAAAGTTCTGGCCAGAGGCTGTCCCAGTCGGGTTTTCGCTTCGGCTTCCAGAGACTCACTCAGCATGACTTTATTTTTCGCAAACAGATTAATGACTGTGGAACCGAGCTTAAAGCGGCCCATTTCATCACCTTTCAGTAGCACAACTGCACCTTCTGTCTCTGCTGCAGGGTAGTGCCAGCGCTTAATCACCCCTTCACGTGGTGGCGTAATGGTTCCGGCCCAGACCGTTTCGATACTGCCGACAATGGTGGCACCGACCAGTATCTGAACCATCGGGCCGAAGTCGGTATCAAAGTAGCAAATCACGCGCTCGTTACGGGCAAACAGGTTGGGAATATTGCGCGCAGTCAGCGGATTCACGGAGTACAGGTCTCCGGGCACATACACCATTTCGCGCAGGATACCATTGCAGGGCATATGGACACGGTGGTAATCACGCGGCGCGAGGTAAGTAGTTACAAACTGGCCGTTGTAAAAATCGGCGGCACGGCGCTCATCACCTGCGAGTAAGGCTTCCAGGGTGTACTGATGACCCTTTGCCTGGAAGATCTGATTTTCTTCGATACGTCCGGCCTGACTCACGGCACCATCTGCGGGCTGGACCAGCAGATTAGGGTCGTTATCAATCGGGCGGGCACCTTCTTTTAACGGACGGACGAAGAAGTCATTGAAGGTCGGGTAGGCCGACGTTTCTTTCTTCACCGCCTCAGACATGTCCACTTTATAGTACCAGACAAACAGGTCTATTACTGAACGGGTAAGCCATCCTCCGCGACGGCTGGCAGCCCAGCCAGCCAGTTCGGTTAGCGCTTTTTTAGGTAAAACAGCATTGATGCCAAGTTTAATTTTTTCGAGCATGTTGCCTCCTGGCATGATCACGATATGCAGATAAAAACGGGCGCAACTCAGGCGACCCTGGTAAATTGGCGATCCCGCCAGTATGTCAGTTAGTCCTCACTGACAGAAAAGTTTTTCCGGACTTTAACCTGTGCCATGCTTTCCAGAATACGGTGGTAACTTTCGAAGCGTACTTCGTCAATCTTGCCGTCTTCTACGGCCTGACGTATTGCACAACCCGGATCGTTATCATGTTTGCAGTCGCGGAATTTACAATGACCAAGATAGTCCGCAAATTCGACAAATCCCCGGGTAATTTGTTCCGGTTCCAGATGCCAGAGACCAAACTCCCTGACCCCCGGGGAGTCGATCACATCTCCGCCCTGCGGGAAGTGATACAGGCGGGCGGCGGTAGTGGTGTGCTGGCCCAGACCTGAATTATCTGACACATCATTGGTCAGGATCTCATCTTCACTGGCGGCATCCAGTCCTAACAGCCGGTTCAGCAGGCTGGATTTACCCACACCGGACTGGCCTGCAAAAATACTGATCCTGTCAGTCAGTGCCTGCTCCAGGGGTTCCAGCCCCTGACGTTCGTAGCTCGATACCATCAATACCGGATACCCGATCCTGCGGTAAATATCCATTTGCTCGTTCACAAAGGCCCGTGCCGCCTCATCCAGCAGATCGGTTTTATTCAACACCAGCAGTGGCGCAACCCCCAGCGTTTCACAGGCCACCAGATAGCGGTCGATAATATTCAGCGATAATTCCGGTAAAATGGCCGACACAATGACAATCTGATCAATATTGGCAGCGATCGGCTTCAGGCCGTCGTAATAATCCGGGCGGGTCAGCATCGAGGTTCTTTCATGAACGGCTTCGACAATCCCTTTCCCGGCACCACTTTGTGGTGCGCGCCAGACCACACGGTCACCGGTGACCAGTGAACGGATAGTCCGGCGGATATTACACCGCAGAATATTCCCCGTGCTGTCTTCCACATCGGCATGCATACCAAAGCGGCTGATCACAATCCCTTCTTCCGGTTCGCTAAAGAGGCTGTCATCAGGCTCTGCTTTTTCCGGTCGTGTTTTCAGGCGTCGCTGATGGTTAGCATTAACACGACGCTGCTGACCTTTTGACAGTTTATTTTTGCTCACACTTCCTCTCATGATTTGCCAGACTTCGCCCGGCGGGACAAAACGTCTATGATACCATTATTAGTCATCAATAGACGATTTTAGCAACGGTGAGAGAGTGTATGGCAACTGCAAGTGAAAACAATCTGATTTGGATTGACCTCGAAATGACCGGCCTGGACCCGGAACGGGATCGGATCATAGAAATCGCAACGCTGGTGACCGATGCGGACCTGAATATTCTTGCCGAAGGGCCAGTGATTGCGGTTCACCAGTCCGCCGAACAACTGTCTCTGATGGATGACTGGAATGTTCGTACCCATACCGGCAGCGGTCTGGTTGAACGGGTTAAGCAGAGTCAGTACGATGACCGGGCGGCAGAGCTTGCCACGCTGGAATTTTTAAAACAGTGGGTCCCCGCGAATGCCTCCCCTATTTGCGGGAACAGTATCGGTCAGGATCGCCGTTTCCTCTACAAGTATATGCCTGAACTGGAAGCATGGTTCCATTACCGGGCACTGGATGTGAGTACGCTGAAAGAGCTGGCTCGTCGCTGGAAACCGGAAATCCTGCCGGGTTTCAGTAAAGCGGGGACGCATCAGGCACTGGATGATATTCGTGAGTCAGTGGCTGAATTGCGCTACTACCGGGATAATTTCCTCAGTCTTTAAGTAAAGTTGACTAATCTGACAACAACATGATGCATTAATCATCAGTCAGACGAAAAGCTGCAAAAATATTGGTAACGGGGCTTGCGTAGCGGAATTATTCTCGTATAATTCGCACCCCGTAACGATGAAGAATTTATGTCGTTGCCGGCGCGGGAATAGCTCAGTTGGTAGAGCACGACCTTGCCAAGGTCGGGGTCGCGAGTTCGAGTCTCGTTTCCCGCTCCAGAGTTAATAAACGTAGTTGCAGTTGTACCTCCGATGCGGGAATAGCTCAGTTGGTAGAGCACGACCTTGCCAAGGTCGGGGTCGCGAGTTCGAGTCTCGTTTCCCGCTCCAGATTTTCTTCGGTATTTTCTTCCGTTTGACACTTCTCTTTCTTATCCTGATTTGCTGATTTGCTGATTTGCTGATTTGCTGATTTGCTGATTTGCTGATTTGCTGATTTGCTGATTTGCTGATTTGCTGATTTGCTGATTTGCTGATTTGCTGATTTGCTGATTTGCTGATTTGCTGATTTGCTGTGCCGGGAATCGCGGGTAAAAAAAATCAGCGCACCAGGTACGCTGATCGATATTGCCGGATGACAGGGGAAGGCGGACGCTATGCGTTACCTTATCCGCGGTGACTTCACCCCTGAACTTTTTCTGAGGCTTCGGTAAAGGCCTGATATAGCTCACGGGCACGGGCACTGACAGGGCCACGGGTCAGCTCTCTGTCTTCAATACGGTTACAGTGCAGAACCTTACCGTGGTTACCGGTACTGAAGATTTCGTCTGCATTCAGGACATCTTCCGGGGTTAACGTCACTTCTTCTACCGTAATACCGTCTTCACGTAACAGGGCAATCACCCGCTGACGGGTAATTCCGTTCAGGAAAGTCCCGTTAGGCACCGGGGTATAGGCCGTACCATTTTTGACGATCCACAGGTTAGCCGCTGCAAATTCTGCCACATTTCCTTCACCGTCCAGTACCACTGCGGTGTAAAAGTCACGCTGGCTGGCTTCCCGGATAATACGTTGTGTATTCGGATACAGGCAGGAAGCTTTGGCTTCCGTGGGAGCCATGGTCGCGTCGGGGCGACGGAACGGACTGAACGTTGCGCTGAATCCGTTATCTTCCGGCAGGGCTGTTTCAAAAATATGTAATGCAAAAGTTGTGCTTTCAGGATCCGGCAGCAGGAACCCGCCAGGAGAGAAGAACAGAACTTTAATGTAGTAATCGGTATCGTGAGGAAGGCGGGCCAGCCCCTGGTGGACTAAACGAATAATTTCGTCTGCGGTAATTTTAGGTTCCATTCCCATAGAAAGCGCGGAGCGAATAGCGCGCTGACAGTGGGCTTCCAGGTCCGGAAGATGGCCTTTGACAGCGCGCGCGCCGTCAAACACAGTAGAGGCCATCCATAATGCATGATCGGTGATACCAATCGCAGGTTTATCTGTCGTGCTCCATTCGCCGTTGTACCAGATGATTTCTTGGTTATTCATTGTCTTCCTCAGTACCCATAATGTCCTGTCACCAGGCTGCCGTTATAATTGATGTTTTGTGAACTGTTATTGGCATGCCGGACGCTAATGCCAGCAGTTAACTTCAGCTTAGCAAGAAATCAGATATAGCTGAATAACTTCTCTTCGCCAGATCCGCCACTTTTTTACTTTTTGTCGTGCGATCGGCAAAGGATCGTTTGTCATACAGAGGATCTATCTACCCTGCTGATATTTATGATGTATTCCGGGAGGCTGATCCCCGGGGCTGCGTCAGCGTTTAGCGATTTGTATAAATAACCATCGATCAGTGCGCATCAGTGCGTTTGCTAGTTGCTATCACAGTGCGTTCTCTGCATAATACGCCTCCCCGAAATACTGTATCTCTGATGTGCTATTTCGTACCGCACAAAGGGAAGCCTTTATTTTTACAAAGGATTCATCCGTGAGTGCCCTATACAGGCATCTTTTTTGTAGTCTGTAAACAGAGTTATCCACAGTTTTAACCTTTTTTTACCTTCGCTCTCCTGTACAGAGTCATTGCCAGAGATAGTTAGCAACCGATTGATTTAAATAAAAATATTTTATTTTCACCGCAATGTGACTTTCGTCATTTTCTCTCTGTATACCTTGAATAAAAAAGATATTTTTATTTTTATCCACAGACAAAAATCTCCTGCAAAAAGAAACCCTATAAAATAATTTAGCCAGGTATCTGTGTGGCGAATATGTGCCTGTCAGGGACCGGCTCCCTATTTTTGCCTGCTATGTTATCCTGTCGGCCTCTCTTTCCCGTGATTAAGAGGTCGCCAATGTCTGAGCATCATCAGGATCTTTCTTCATCGTCGGCTGTCTGGCCGGTTAACGCCTTCCCTGAACTCGAACGTGCTCTGTGTGAGAGCGGTGATATTACCTGCTGGCAGCTGATGCAGCAGGCAGGTATGGCTGCGTTTACGTATCTGCGGCAGACCTGGCCGGCAGCACGGCATTTACGCATCTTATGCGGGGCCGGAAATAATGGCGGGGATGGTTATGTACTGGCGACCCTGGCAAGTATGGCGGGTTATACCGTCAGTGTGATGGCGTGTGATCATAAAGATCTTCCGCCGGAAGCCGCACAAGCCAGAGATCAATGGCTGGCCTGTGGCGGGGAATGTCAGCCTGCAGACGGGGAGTGGATCGGGCAGGAGGATCTGATCGTTGATGCTTTGCTGGGGATCGGTCTGAATCGCGCACCTGAAGATCCTTATCTGTCGTTGATCGAAAAAACCCGCCAACGGCAGGTGCCTATCCTGGCCCTGGACATCCCTTCCGGCGTCATGGCGGATAGCGGGGCAGTACCGGGGGCTGCTATCAAGGCCACCGTGACACTGAGTTTTATCGCGCTGAAAGCCGGACTGCTGACCGGTAAAGCGCGGGATTATTGCGGCAGGGTGACGCTGGATCCTCTCGGAACGCTACCTGACCCGGTACTGACTGCAGCGCCGATCTGGCGCAGAACCGCGCGGGATCTGTCGCGGTGGCTGCAGCCCCGTCAGGGGACGTCCCATAAAGGGAATAATGGGCGGTTAGTCTTCATCGGGGGCGCAGAAGGGACCGGGGGAGCAATACGCCTTGCCGCAGAGGCGGCATTACGCAGCGGAGCCGGCCTGGTCAGAGTATTGACTCACGCCAGCAATATCCCGGCCATTCTGAGCGCACGTCCGGAACTGATGGTTGCCGAAGCCTCGGACGAAAAACTGCAGGAAGCTTTGGAATGGGCCGATATGCTGGTTATCGGTCCGGGACTGGGCCAGAGTCAGCGTGCCCGACAGCTCCTGAACCAGGTAAAAAAAAGTAAAAAAGACACACTTTGGGATGCTGATGCCCTTAACCTTCTGGCAATCGACCCCGATACACGTCAAAATCGAATTCTTACCCCTCACCCCGGTGAAGCCGCTCGATTACTTGGGTCGACGGTCAGTGCTGTCGAACGCGACCGGCTACAGGCCGCACGCGAACTGACACTGCGTTATGGCGGGGTTGTCGTACTGAAAGGGGCAGGCACGCTGATCACGTCTTTCAAAGACGAAATGACGATTGCCGATGCAGGGAATCCCGGGATGGCGACCGGGGGGATGGGTGACGTGCTGAGCGGTGTGATTGCCGCACTTGCCGGGCAGAAACTCTCTCTTTATGATGCGGCCTGCGCCGGTGTCGTCGCCCATAGTGCCGCGGCCGATGCTGTTGCCAGCGAATCAGGCATGCGTGGTATGTTAGCCAGTGATTTATTTATTCCGCTTAGGCGATTTGTTAATCCTGATATGAACGTAAAATAAAGAATGAAAACCTCTGTTATCGCTTTACCTGATGAATCGGCCACTCTGGCTTTAGGCGCATCTCTTGCACAGGCCAGTCACCGTGCCACGGTTATCTATCTGCACGGTGATTTGGGGGCCGGAAAAACCACCTTCAGTCGTGGTTTTATCCAGGCGCTCGGGCATCAGGGGAACGTGAAAAGCCCGACCTACACCCTGGTGGAACCTTATACCCTTGGGCAGCGCACTGTTTACCATTTCGATCTGTATCGTCTGGCGGATCCTGAAGAACTGGAATTTATGGGGATCCGTGATTATTTCGGCGCAGAGGCTATCTGCCTGGTCGAATGGCCACAGCAGGGAAAAGGCTTTTTACCTGAGCCGGATCTGACGATCACCATGAGTTACGTGGACGACTGCCGGCAGGCAGAGATCGTTGCCCATACCCCTTATGGGGAAAATATTGTCGCGAAGTCGGTCACAGACAGGGATGGAGTATGACCTTACGGCATTTGTCCCGGTATGGACTGTTATTGCTACTGACCCTCCTGTTGCCGGGGCTAAGTGTTGCAGCATCGTTATCCAATATCAGTGTCGATAATGGCGGTTCACTGGCCACGGTGACACTGCATTTTAACGGTAAACCCACCTACTCATGGTTTTCTCTCCATAAACCCGAACGGGTAGTGATGGATATCAATCAGTCGGGAGTGATTAAAGGCCTGCCGCTGAATTTTAGTGGTGAGAATATCGTAAAGCGTATTCGTACCAGCAAACCGGTTAATGCGAACAGCTTTCGTCTGGTCTTTGAGCTGACACAGTCGGCGAAAACCACGACCCGGATGAATGTGCAGGGGGATGAATATCAGGTTATTTTTTCTTTGCATGGAAAAAATGCCGTCACTTCGGCCGCGAAAGCGACGCCGGCCAGTGACCCTTTCAAAGGGCAGAATGGGGCGACGGTGACGAATACCAATACGACAACGTATCCCGGCGGTAAGATCCGTAATAACGACCGGGTGATCATCGCTATTGATGCCGGGCATGGTGGCCAGGATCCCGGGGCAATAGGCCAGAACGGGCTTAAAGAGAAAAATGTCACCATCGCCATCGCCCGTAAACTGCAAAAACTGCTGAATGCAGACCCTATGTTTAAAGCCGTTATGACCCGAACCGGGGACTACTATGTCTCCGTGAAGGGGCGTTCTGAGGTTGCACGCAAAGAAAAGGCGAATCTGCTGCTCTCCATTCATGCGGATTCGGCCCCGAATCGTTCTGCCACGGGGGCTTCTGTCTGGGTGCTTTCCAACCGGCGGGCAAACTCAGAAATGGCAGGCTGGCTCGAAAAGAGAGAAAAACAGTCTGAATTACTGGGCGGTGCGGGTGATCTTCTGGCAAACAATCAGGCGGATCCGTATTTCAGTCAGGCGGTACTGGACTTGCAGTTTGGCCATTCACAGCGCGTAGGGTATGACGTTGCGGTCAAAGTGATCCAGCAGCTACGGGTTGTAACAGTGATGCATAAACGCTTGCCTGAACATGCGAGCCTTGGGGTATTGCGTTCGCCGGATATTCCCTCCTTACTGGTTGAAACCGGATTTATCAGTAACCGGAAGGAAGAACGTCTGCTGGGAACCAGCGCCTATCAGGATAAGATTGCCAGAGCGATTTACTCAGGGCTGCATAACTATTTTAAACTGCACCCTCAGCAAAATGTGCCGGACAGAGAGAATAAAGCGCAACCTGCCATACCGGCCAGGCCTGTTTCATCAGCGATCCATGTTGTGCGGCAGGGTGAAACGCTGACAGGAATTGCACGGCGTTATGGTGTGACGAACCGTGTGCTGATTGATCTTAACCGTCTGAAGAACGAAAATGTGATGACAGGGCAGCGTCTGAAAATCCCCGCAACCGGGGGGAGCCCGCAAAATACGTTAGCGACCAAACCTCCGGCGATTGTCCGGCATAAAGTGGTCAGAGGAGATACACTCAGTAGTATTTCCGCTAAGTATGGTGTGAGCTCAACGCGTATAATGCAGCAAAATCATATGCGTTCTGAAAATGTCATGCTGGGCCAGACACTGACAATCTCTCCGCCATGATCCGCTGACAGAAGAGAACTTCTGGTCATCAACGTTCTGTGAGGAAGGGAATGACAATAAAAATATTACCACCTCAACTGGCGAACCAAATCGCCGCCGGAGAAGTGGTTGAAAGACCGGCCTCGGTCGTTAAAGAGCTGACAGAAAACAGCCTGGATGCCGGGGCGACCCGCATTGAGATAGAAATTGATAAAGGTGGCGCCAGGCGGATATCCATCCGTGATAATGGTTGCGGGATAGCGAAAGATGAACTCCCGATGGCATTAGCCCGTCATGCGACCAGTAAAATCGCCAGCCTGGATGATCTGGAAGCCATTATGAGCCTGGGGTTTCGCGGTGAAGCCCTGGCCAGTATCAGTTCGGTGTCACGACTGACACTGACCTCCCGTCCGGAAGCGCAGGAAGGGGCATGGCAGGCGTATGCTCAGGGGCGGGAAATGGACGTTTCTCTCAAACCGGCAGCGCATCCCTGCGGTACCACTCTGGAAGTCCTGGACCTGTTCTATAACACCCCGGCCCGGCGAAAGTTTCTGCGTACCGAAAAAACTGAATTTGCACATATTGATGAAGTGATCCGCCGCATTGCCTTAGTGCGTTTTGATGTGGAGTTTTCCCTCAGCCACAATGGTAAACGGGTTCGTCATTACCGCGCAGCCAGTGAACAGAAGCAGCAGGAGCGCCGGCTGGCCGCCATCTGCGGGTCCGCCTTCCTTGAACATGCTCTGCATCTCGAATGGCAGCATGATTCTCTGGGCCTGACCGGTTGGGTGGCAGACCCCCGTGCGGCAGGGCAGTTCTCAGACTTACAGTACTGCTATGTGAATGGCCGTATGATGCGCGATAAACTCATCAATCACGCTATCCGGCAGGCCTACCAGGATAAACTGGGAGCAGATCAGCAGCCCGCCTATGTCCTTTACCTGACCATCGACCCGCACCAGGTTGATGTGAATGTTCATCCGGCAAAACATGAAGTCCGTTTTCACCAATCGCGACTGGTCCATGACTTTATTTACCAGGGCGTACTGAGTGCGTTACAAAGTGCGACGGAAACACTGCCGGAGATGACGGAGACACCGGTGACCTCCGGGGCAACGAACAGAAGCGCCGCCGGGGAGAACCTGTATGCTTCACCAACGCGGCCAGCGACGGCCGACCGCGGTGCGGTGCCGGCCGATGACAGTGGCCGGAGGCGGGAGCAAACCGCCAGCCGCGGTGCCGGGGCTACGCCCCCGGTCTCCTATACCGCACCGCGTTATCAGACCCGGGAAGGGGAGCTGTACCAGCGGATGCTCTCTTCGGCTCAGCTACCGGCGTCAGCACAGGAGAAGGTTTCAGCCCCGGAGCGGAGTCAGTCAGCGGATCCCGGCGTGCCATTAGCCTCACACCCGCGAAGTTTTGGCCGGGTGCTGACCGTTCTGCGTCAGGCCTATGCGCTGACCGAACATCAGGAGGGACTGCAACTTATTTCTCTGCCAGTGGCCTCGCGTTGGCTTATCCAGGCTCAGTTGCAGCCGGGGGAGGCCCCTCTGCGCTCTCAGCCCTTACTGATCCCTGTCCGGCTGAAAACAGAAAAATCAGAGCGTCAGGCACTGTCCATACACAGTGAATCGTTGCAGTCTATGGGGCTGGAGTTTGCGACGGATGCCCAGCATGTCACATTGCGTGGGGTGCCTTTACCATTGCGCACACAAAATTTACAAAACTTGATTCCGGAGCTGTTAGGCTATCTTGCCCGACAATCAGAGGTCAGTGCAGAGCAGCTTGCCCGATGGCTGGCAACCCGCTGTAACACCGGACACTCTGAATGGAATCACTCACAGGCTATTGCTTTACTGGCAGACCTGGAGAGGCTGACACCGTCACTGGTGACCGCTCCTCCCGCCGGATTATTACAGGCAGTAGATTTAAACAATGTATTTGAAGCGTTGAAAAATGAGTGAAATAAATCAGTCCGGCCGGCCAAAGGCTATTTTCCTGATGGGGCCGACGGCTTCCGGTAAAACGGCCCAGGCCATAGCATTACGCCAGAAACTGCCGGTAGAAATTATCAGTGTCGACTCTGCATTAATTTATAAAGGTATGGATATCGGGACAGCCAAACCTTCCGCAGAAGAACTGGCACTGGCGCCGCATCGTCTGCTGGATATTCGTGACCCGGCACAGGCCTATTCGGCGGCAGAGTTTCGCCGTGATGCTCTGAAAGAAATGAATGAAATTTCACAGAGCGGGCGTATTCCATTGCTGGTGGGCGGGACAATGCTCTATTACAAAGCATTACTGGAGGGGTTATCCCCGTTGCCTGCGGCTGACCCGGAAATTCGCCGACAGATAGAAGCAAGAGCGGAAGCGGAAGGCTGGGAAGCGCTTCATCAGGATTTATGCCGTATTGATCCTGAAGCAGGGCATCGTATTCATCCGAATGATCCCCAGAGACTGTCGAGGGCACTGGAAGTTTTCTATATTTCAGGTAAAACTTTAACAGGGCTGACAAAAACATCTGGCGAAGCGTTACCTTATGATGTCATACAGTTTGCAATTGCTCCCTCCAGTCGCGAATTGTTGCACCAGCGCATCGCATTGCGTTTTCAGCAGATGCTGGCGTCGGGGTTTGAGACAGAAGTGCGAAAATTATTTATGCGGGGTGATTTGCATACAGATATGCCCTCTGTCCGCTGTGTAGGGTATCGCCAGATGTGGTCATGGTTATCGGGTGAAATCGATTACGATGAAATGGTTTTTCGCGGGATCTGCGCGACACGACAGCTGGCCAAGCGGCAGATCACCTGGTTACGGGGATGGGAAAATGTCCACTGGCTTGACAGTGATCAACCTCTGTTAGCACAGGAAGCAATAATGAAGGTAGTTAGTGCTAACATTGGGTGATTGTGTACAATTGACGGGTTACCGTGCGCAAAATTTTCGCAATTTTAAACTGTTGGTTCTGAAATAATAAACAACAAGCATATAAGGAAAAGATAGAATGGCTAAAGGGCAATCATTACAAGACCCGTTTTTAAACGCATTGCGTCGCGAACGTGTACCGGTTTCGATTTATCTGGTTAATGGTATTAAATTGCAAGGTCAGATCGAATCCTTCGATCAATTCGTCATTCTGTTAAAAAATACCGTCAGCCAGATGGTGTATAAGCACGCTATCTCTACGGTAGTACCGTCACGACCGGTATCTCACCACACTAATGCGCCGGCGGGTGGCAGTAACTATCATAATAATGGAACTGCATCTGCTCAGTCACAACAAGACGGTGATAGCGCAGAGTAATTTGTCACTGTAATTCCAGGGTCGGTGTCTGTAACAAGGCCGCCGCCCTGGTTTTTTTATTAAGAGAGGTTTTCGCTTGTTTGAGCGTTATGAAGCTGGCGAGCAGGCTGTTCTGGTCCATATCTGGTTTACCCAGGACCGGGATCAGGAAGATTTACAGGAATTTGAAACACTCGTATCTTCTGCGGGCGTAGAAGCCCTGCAGGTAGTGACCGGTAGCCGCAAGGCGCCCCACCCCAAATATTTTGTGGGCGAAGGAAAAGCACAGGAAATTGCTGATGCGGTCAAAGCGACCGGTGCCTCCGTCGTCCTGTTTGATCATGCATTATCCCCGGCCCAGGAACGTAACCTGGAAGCTATCTGTCAGTGCCGGGTCGTTGATCGTACCGGCTTGATCCTCGATATTTTTGCGCAGCGTGCTCGTACCCATGAAGGTAAATTGCAGGTTGAACTGGCTCAGTTACGTCATCTGGCGACACGGCTGGTCAGAGGCTGGACTCACCTGGAACGTCAGAAAGGCGGGATAGGTTTGCGCGGGCCCGGCGAAACCCAGCTGGAAACGGACCGCCGTTTACTGCGTAATCGCATCAGTCTGATCCTCTCGCGCCTGAGTCGCGTGGAAAAGCAGCGTGAACAGGGGCGTCAGGCGCGGGCAAAAGCGGATATTCCTACTGTGTCGCTGGTGGGGTATACCAACGCCGGGAAATCCACCCTGTTTAACAAGGTGACGTCGGCTGACGTTTATGCCGCTGACCAGTTATTTGCCACGCTGGACCCTACGTTACGCCGTCTGCATATCGCGGATGTCGGGGATGTGGTTCTTGCCGATACGGTGGGTTTCATTCGTCACCTGCCGCATGACCTGGTGGCTGCATTTAAAGCAACGTTACAGGAAACCCGTGAGGCATCGCTGCTGATGCATGTTGTCGATGCGGCGGATGTGCGTCTGGATGAAAATATTGATGCCGTCGATGAAGTGCTGGCCGAAATTGAAGCCGATGAAATCCCGGCATTACTGGTGATGAATAAGATAGACCGGCTGGAAGGTTTTGAGCCGCGAATCGATCGCAATGAAGAGAATATGCCGGTCCGTGTCTGGTTATCGGCACAAAGCGGTGCCGGCATTCCTTTGCTCTGGCAGGCGCTTTCTGAACGTCTGGCGGGGGAAATTGCTCAGTACGAATTACGTCTGCCGCCTCATGCCGGTAAGTTACGCAGCCGCTTTTACCAGTTACATGCGATCGAAAAAGAATGGAATGAAGATGATGGCAGCACAGGCCTGCACATCCGGATGCCCGTCGTTGACTGGCGCAGGATGTGTAAGCAGGAGCCATCTGTGATTGATTATATTGTCTGATTTATTTTTTCAATACCAGAACGACGTATCTCAGTATCCGATACCACCGCACTTAAAATTTTCACCGCAATTACTATAAATGGAGTGTAAGCATGGCGTGGAATCAGCCCGGTAATAACGGACAGGACCGCGATCCTTGGGGGAGCCGCAATAAAAAAGGCGCTAACCCCGGGGATAATCGTGGCGGGCGTGATCAGGGACCCCCTGATTTAGACGATGTATTCCGTAAACTCAGCGAGAAGCTGGGTAAATTTGGCGGATCAAAATCAGGCGGTACCGGTCAGCCGGGCGGAAAAATCGCCGGCGTGGTGGTACTTATTGCGGTGGTGGTCTGGGCAGCCAGTGGTTTTTACACTATCGGTGAAGCAGAACGTGGGGTGGTTACCCGTTTTGGTAAGTTCAGCCATCTGGTTGAACCCGGCCTGAACTGGAAGCCGACCTTTATCGACCATGTGCGTGCCGTTAACGTTGAGGCCGTCAGAGAGCTCGCGACTTCCGGAGCGATGCTGACGTCTGATGAAAACGTGGTTCATGTTGAAATGAACGTCCAATATCAGGTCACCGATCCTGAACAGTATCTTTATTCCGTCACCGATGCGGATGACAGCCTGCGCCAGGCGACAGACAGTGCCTTACGTGGTGTGATTGGTCGCTCGACGATGGATCGTGTACTGACGGAAGGCCGGACTGTGGTCCGCAGTGAAACCCAGCGTGAAATTGAAGAAACGATCCGTCCATACCATATGGGGATCAGCATACTGGATGTTAACTTCCAGGCAGCTCGTCCTCCGGAGCAGGTGAAAGCCGCATTTGATGATGCGATTGCTGCACGTGAAAACCGTGAGCAGTACGTGCGTGAAGCCGAGGCTTATGCTAACGAAGTTCAGCCGCGCGCCAATGGACAGGCTCAGCGTATTCTGGAAGAAGCCCGTGCGTACAAAGAACGGACGGTACTGGAAGCGCAGGGTGAGGTCGCTCGTTTCTCTGAAATCCTGCCGGAATATAAAGCGGCACCTCAGATAACCAAAGAGCGTCTGTATATCGATACCATGGAACGGGTATTATCCGAAACCCGCAAAGTGGTTGTCGGGGATAAAAGCAATAATCTGATGGTACTTCCCCTTGATCAATTAATGAATGGCGGATCAACTTCGCAAAGTCACGGGGCTCGTCAAACCGTCCCTCCGCTGAAAGCTCCATCAGCAGCCTCTTCTACCGTTAATACACGTCGTAATACGTCGTCATTATCGACGGAAAGCATTATGGATCAGCGCAGAGCGAATGCACTGCGTAATGATGGCTTGCGCGAAGGAGAGGAATAATGCGTAAATCTGTAATAGTTGTCGCAGTGGTCGTGCTGGTACTGCTGTTCACCTCAATGTTTATTGTGCCGGAAGGGCAGCGGGGCATCGTTGTTCGCTTTGGTAAAGTATTACGCGATAATGAAAACAAGCCACTGGTCTATTCGCCAGGCCTGCATTTCAAAATCCCGTTCTTTGAAACAGTGAAAACCCTGGATGCACGTATTCAAACGATGGATAACCAGGCGGATCGTTTTGTGACCAAAGAGAAGAAAGATCTGATTGTCGATTCCTATATCAAATGGCGTATCAGTGATTTCAGTCGCTATTACCTGGCGACCGGCGGGGGAGATATTTCTCAGGCAGAGCTGTTACTGAAACGCAAGTTCAGTGACCGTCTGCGTTCAGAAATGGGCCGGCTGGATGTGAAAGACATTGTGACTGATTCGCGGGGCCGTCTGACCACCGATGTGCGTGATGCACTGAATACCGGGAGTGCCGGGGTGGATGATGACGTCCGGACGCCGGCAGCAGACGATGCTATTGCCAGTGCGGCAGCCCGGGTAGAGAAAGAAACTCAGGGCAAAGTCGCGGCCGTGAATCCGAACAGTATGGCAGCACTGGGTATTGATGTTGTTGATGTCCGCATTAAACAAATCAACTTACCGGCGGAAGTCTCTGATGCGATTTATAACCGTATGCGTGCGGAACGTGAATCTGTTGCCCGTAGCCAGCGTTCTCAGGGCCAGGAAGAAGCTGAGAAAATACGCGCCCAGGCCGATTATCAGGTGACCAAAACACTGGCAGAAGCACAACGCCAGGCGCTGATCACCCGGGGTGAAGGGGATGCAGAAGCCACAAAATTATTTGCGGATGCCTTCAGTAAAGATCCGGACTTCTTTACCTTTGTCAGAAGCCTGCGCGCTTATGAAAATAGTTTTAAAGGTGATCGTGATGTGATCGTGATGAGCCCGGACAGTGATTTCTTAAGGTTTATGAAATCACCCGCTCAGACGACGCACTGACAGGCGGTGTTAAATGTTCAGGCCGGCCCATCGCCGGCCTTTTTTATTGGATAAAGACTATGAATTCAACAATATGGATGGCTCTGGCCCTGGTATTGGTTCTTGAAGGGTTGGGCCCGATGTTGTATCCGGGCGGCTGGCGGAAATTCATTACGGCAATGACACGGCTACCGGACACCCTGCTGCGCCGTTTTGGCGGCGGGCTGGTGGTTGCCGGTATGGTTATCTTTTATATGGTGAGCCGCTGATGCCTGTAAAGACAGACGTCCGGCCTGTCATGGGATACCACGTATAGCAGCATGATGAGAATTACGTCAAAAAAAGTGCGCAATCGTATGCTAAAAATGCTGAAAGTGAATTTTTCAGATGGTAGAATCCTTTTTTAAGCAATCGGTGGTTTTGGAAAATGGGTAAGAACGTTGTCGTCCTTGGCACCCAATGGGGTGATGAAGGCAAAGGTAAAATCGTAGATCTTCTGACTGAACGTGCTAATTATGTTGTCCGTTACCAGGGCGGCCACAATGCCGGTCACACACTTGTCATCAACGGTGAGAAAACCGTCCTCCACTTAATTCCATCAGGTATTCTGCGTGAAAACGTTACCAGCATCATTGGTAACGGCGTCGTATTATCACCTGAAGCTCTGATGAAAGAGATGAAAGGCCTGGAAGATCGCGGAATTCCTGTACGCGAACGTCTCCTGCTATCCGAAGCCTGCCCGCTGATCCTTCAGTATCATGTGGCGATGGATCTGGCACGCGAAAAGGCCCGTGGCGATAAAGCTATCGGTACCACAGGACGCGGCATTGGTCCTGCGTACGAAGATAAAGTTGCCCGTCGTGGTCTGCGTGTTGGTGATCTTTTTGATAAAGAAACCTTTGCCGTTAAGCTGAAAGAAATTGTTGAGTATTACAACTTCCAGCTGGTTCATTACTACAAAGCCGAAGCCGTTGATTACGATAAAGTACTGAACGATGTACTGGCGATTGCTGACATCCTGACCGGAATGGTGGTGGATGTTTCTGAATTACTGGATAACGCGCGTAAACGCGGTGATCTGGTGATGTTTGAAGGGGCACAGGGAACGCTGCTGGATATTGACCACGGTACTTACCCGTATGTCACCTCTTCAAACACAACCGCAGGTGGCGTAGCAACAGGTTCCGGACTGGGACCACGTTATGTTGATTATGTCCTGGGGATTGTAAAAGCCTATTCTACCCGTGTGGGTGCAGGTCCTTTCCCGACAGAACTGTTTGATGATGTCGGTGAATATCTGGGGCAGAAAGGTAATGAGTTTGGCGCAACGACAGGTCGTCGTCGTCGTACCGGCTGGCTTGACGCTATTGCCGTCCGTCGTGCAGTGCAGATCAACTCATTATCCGGTTTCTGCCTGACCAAACTGGACGTGCTGGATGGATTAGAGACCGTCAAAATTTGTGTCGGATACCGTATGCCTGATGGCCGTGAAGTAACGACCACGCCACTGGCTGCAGAAGGCTGGGAAGGCATTGAGCCGATTTACGAATCAATGCCAGGCTGGACGGAGAGTACTTTCGGTGTGAAAACGCCTGAAGGGTTGCCGCAGGCAGCGCACAACTATATTAAGCGTATTGAAGAACTTACCGGAGTACCGATCGATATTATTTCCACCGGTCCCGATCGCAGTGAAACGATGATTTTACGCGACCCGTTTGATGCTTAATCATACTCTGGCCGGAATTTTTCCGGCCTTTGTCTCTCCTGCCATCAACTGCAATTTCCCTCTGTTTGCTGATCAAGTTCATCGGTTACTTAAATAATTCTCCGCAAATCCGGACTCTGGTTTATTATCAGTACACAGAGATGCCTTTTGCTTACCTGCCGTTCATCAATGTTTGTTCGGTATACATTCCGGGGATACAGTGCAGCTAACCAGCTTTACAGATTACGCTCTTCGGGCATTAATTTTTATGGCGACATTGCCGGAAGGCCAGATGACCAGTATCACTGAAGTGACTGATGTCTATGGAGTTTCACGGCATCACATGGTCAAAATTATTAATCAGCTGAGCCACGAAGGCTTTGTTCAGACCAGTCGTGGTAAAAATGGCGGGATCCGCCTCGGGATGCGCGCAGAGGCGATTAACCTGGGCTACGTCGTCCGGCGACTGGAGCCTTTGCAGTTAGTGAATTGTGATGAGTGTGCTATTACCCCGGCTTGCCGCCTGAAAGCAGCGTTATATAGTGCAATGGAACAATTTCTGAAAGAACTGGACACCTATACGCTTGCGGATATCGTTAGAGATAACAACAATTTATATAAAATTCTTATCACGGATGCCGCTGTGGTAAATACACATTCATGACATCGGAGGTACCTATGTCACAAGACCCTTTTCAGCAACGGGAAGCGGAAAAATACGAAAACCCGATCCCCAGCAGGGAGTTTATCCTTGCTCATCTGGAAAAACGCGAGAAACCTGCACGCCGCGATGAGCTGGCACAGGAACTTAATATCACCAGCGAAGAACAAACCGAAGCACTGCGCCGTCGCCTCCGTGCGATGGAAAGAGACGGTCAGCTGGTATTTACCCGCCGCCAGTGCTATGCCTTACCGGAGCGGCTGGATTTGCTGCGCGGAAAAGTTATCGGCCACCGTGATGGCTATGGCTTTCTGAGACTCGAAAACGCGAAGGATGATCTCTATTTATCTGCTGAGCAGATGAAGTTCTGTATGCATGGCGACATTATTCTGGCGCAGGCGGCAGGTGCAGACCGTCGTGGTCGCCGCGAAGCCCGGGTGGTCCGCGTTGTTGAACCCCGTAACAACCAGATCGTCGGGCGTTATTTTGTCGATGCCGGGGCGGGGTTTGTTGTCCCGGATGATAGCCGTCTGAGTTTTGATATTCTGATTGAGCCGGAACATACTCAGAATGCCCGCATGGGCGCTGTCGTGGTGGTGGAGCTGGAAAAACGCCCTACCCGCAGAGCAAAAGCGATTGGCCGGGTGATCGAAATTCTCGGGGATAATATGGGCACCGGGCTGGCTGTGGATATGGCCTTACGGACCCATGAAATCCCGCATGACTGGCCGGAAGCTGTTGAACAGCAAATGGCGGCGCTCAGTGAACAGGTCCCGGAAAAGGCGAAAGCCGGACGGGTTGACCTGCGTCAGTTACCCCTGGTCACCATTGATGGTGAAGATGCCCGTGACTTCGACGATGCCGTTTACTGCCAGAAAAAACGCGGTGGCGGCTGGCGTCTGTGGGTAGCTATCGCGGATGTCAGCTACTACGTCCGTCCGGGCACTGAGCTTGATAACGAAGCACAGGCGCGTGGTACATCGGTTTACTTCCCTTCACAGGTCGTGCCTATGTTGCCGGAGGTTCTGTCCAACGGGCTGTGCTCGCTGAATCCTCAGGTCGACCGCCTGTGTATGGTCTGTGAGATGACCATCTCGGCCAGCGGTAAACTCAGTGGCTATAAGCACTATGAAGCGATCATGAATTCGCATGCGCGCCTGACCTATACCAAAGTGTGGAATATCCTGCAGGGCAATGAAGAACTGCGTGAACAGTATGCCCCGCTGGTCGGCGACCTGGAAGAATTGCACCGCATGTATCAGGTGCTGGAACAGGCCCGTGCTCAGCGTGGTGGTATTTCTTTCGAAACGGAAGAAGCGAAATTTATTTTTAACGCCGATCGTCGTATTGAGCGTGTCGAGCGAACCGCGCGTAATGATGCACATAAACTGATTGAAGAGTGCATGATCCTGGCAAATATTGCCTCGGCACGCTTTGTCGAAAAACATCAGGAACCGGCGCTGTTCCGTGACCATGACCGTCCTTCTGATGACAGCATCAAAAGCTTCCGTACCGTATTGAGTGAGCTGGGCCTGACTCTGTCTGGCGGAACGAAACCGGCACCTGTGGATTATTCAGAATTGCTGGAGAAGATCTCGGGGCGTCCGGATGCGGAAATGCTGCAAACCATGCTGCTGCGTTCAATGAAACAGGCAGTCTATGACCCGGAGAACCGCGGTCACTTTGGTCTGGCATTGACGTCCTATGCACACTTTACGTCGCCTATCCGTCGTTATCCTGATTTATTACTGCACCGGGCCATTAAATACCTGTTGGCTAAAGATGCTAATGAATTACAGGGGAACACGACACCGACCGGCGGCTATCACTATGATATGCAACAGATGTTGCAGCTCGGCCAGCACTGTTCTCTGACAGAGCGCCGTGCAGATGAGGCCACCCGTGATGTGGCGGACTGGCTGAAATGTGATTTCATGCAGGACCAGGTCGGAAACACCTTTAGTGGTGTTATCTCAAGTGTGACCGGGTTCGGCTTCTTTGTCCGTCTGAGCGACCTGTTTATTGATGGTCTGGTACACGTATCGAGCCTGGACAATGACTATTACCGGTTTGACCCGGTCGGTCAGCGACTGATCGGAGAGTCCGGTGCGCATACCTATCGGTTGGGGGATATTGTTGAAGTCCGTGTTGAAGCTGTCCATATGGACGAACGTAAAATCGATTTCGCCCTGATCTCCAGCAAACGTCAGCCGCGCGGTGCAGGAAAAACGGCGCGAGAAAAAGACGCTAAAGCGGGTACCGCGGCGGGCAAAAGCCGTAAAGGCGCGCGCTCCGGGGCTAACTTCGAAGCGGATGAAACCTTCCGCAGTGAGAAGAAAAAATCCGGTAAAAAACGCGGGAAAAAGAAGCCTGCGGCGAAAGAGACTGTGACAGAAGCTCCGGTGAAGAAAGTTAAAAAAGTCTCGGAGAAAACACGTAAAATCGCCGCCGCGACCAAAGCGAAGCGGGCAGCAAAAAAAGATAAGTCTGTGACTAAAAAAGCAGACTGATCTCAACAGCACAGGTTCCCTTCGGGAGCCTGTGCCTGATATTTAACGTCTAACCATTGAACTGAGTTATGAGCGAAATAATTTTTGGCATTCATGCCGTTGAAGCCTTACTGGAGCGTGATCCTCAACGTTTTCAGGAAGTATATATTCTGAAAGGGCGCGATGATCGTCGCCTGCAACCGTTGGTATCCGCACTGGAAACTCAGGGGGTTGCGGTTCAGGTCACAACCCGCCAGTGGCTGGACAGCAAAGCCGAAGGTGCTGTGCATCAGGGGATTGTGGCGCTGGTGAAACCCGGCCGCCAGTATCAGGAAGGTGACCTTCCGGATCTGCTGGAAAAAACCGAACAGCCGTTTCTGTTGATCCTCGACGGTGTGACCGACCCCCATAACCTCGGCGCTTGTCTGCGTAGTGCAGATGCTGCCGGGGTACATGCCGTCATTGTGCCGAAAGATCGCTCAGCCTCGCTGAATGCGACCGCCAAAAAAGTGGCCTGCGGTGCGGCGGAGACAGTTCCGCTGATCCGTGTGACCAACCTGGCGCGCACGATGCGTTTGTTGCAGGAATACCATATCTGGATCGTCGGAACTGCAGGCGAAGCGGATCATACATTGTATCAGAGCAAAATGACCGGCCCGATGGCCCTGGTCATGGGAGCTGAGGGTGAAGGAATGCGCCGTCTGACCCGTGAACATTGCGATGAACTGATCAGTATCCCGATGGCAGGCAGTGTGTCTTCACTGAATGTCTCTGTGGCGACAGGGATTTGTCTGTTTGAAGCCGTGCGTCAGCGTCAGAGCTGATTTGCAGGGCAGTGCTCTGCAGCCCGCTCAGGGCTGTGGAGCGCTTACCGCACAGGAACCGGCATAGGTTCCGTAAAAGATTGCCTCTGCGTACCACCTCCCCGGAATGACCGTTTCACTGACCATAATAATGCGATACCAGCGGACGCCCGTCCGGTTAGCTTTATCTGCGATAGCTCGTTGTGCATCGTCCGGTGAACCCCGGACAACCACATGCACCTCTCCGGTTTTACACAGGTCGTACGTCATGCTTCGGCTCAGTTCCTGAGCATAGGGCTGCAAAGGGGGGCGGGGAACCGGTGCAGGCGTCAGCAAGGCGCAGCCGCTAAGCCCGAAAAGAAGGGGGAGTACCAGAGTTAGCCGGTGCATCTCAGATCTCCACAGGCCGGCAGGGACTTACGGTACATCGGTCAGTTATCTGCAATAATTAAATGCCTGCGGGTGGTTCTGCAGGCTGCCGCTAAGGGCGGCGTATAAAACGGTTTTACCGTCAATCGACAGGGCATCGCTGATATTCAGCCACTGTAACTGTTCACGATGTCGGGCTTCATCATTACGGGCATACAGGCCGCTCATCGTGTTTTCGGCGGGGGAGTAAATCAGCGCAAAATTCTCGCTGGCACAATCATGGGGCTTGCAGGTACTGTATACCTGATAAGTAATGCCCTTGAGCGTCACCTGCTGCATCGGGCTTTCAACCCCGCCTTTTTTTATCCAGTCCGGCAGGTGCTGATGGGCAATGAGTTGAGCAAAGGCGGTGCCCCCCTGCGGACTGGCCACCAGGCTGCTCAGTGTGGGCGTTTGGGCCAGGGCAGTAAAAGAAACCCCTGTGCAGCAAAGGGTAGTGAAAAGAGCCATTGTGCTTAATTTCATAATATCCTCAGTCCGTCATGGTATTGGGTTAAGTATATCGTTAATTCTGAGGATCACCGGGTATCGGGGTATTCTGCTGCCCGTTTTACGGGGGAGCCTGCAGATATTGTGGCTGTTTTCCCCGGTCACGTGATTTAACGATTTATTTGCTTGAGTTTCGGGCACCGTATCAGTATTATTACGCGTCAATTTTTCAGCCGCATTTTAACACGTTCCTTGCTTCCATGGGCCGCGGCTGACCCTGACAGGAGGCTGAATAATCCGTAAGGAGCAACCGATGCGTCATTACGAAATCGTATTTATGGTCCATCCTGACCAGAGCGAGCAGGTTCCTGGCATGATCGAGCGTTACACTGGTGCTATCACTGGTGCTGAAGGCACGATCCATCGTCTGGAAGACTGGGGTCGCCGTCAGCTGGCTTACCCGATCAACAAACTGCACAAAGCACATTACGTTCTGCTGAACGTAGAAGCTCCGCAGAGCGTTATCGATGAGCTGGAAACTAACTTCCGCTTCAACGACGCCGTTATCCGTAGCATGGTTATGCGCGTTAAAAACGCGGTAACTGAAGCATCTCCGATGGTTAAAGCGAAAGAAGAACGTCGTGATCGTCGTGAAGACTTCGCTAACGAAACCTCTGATGACTCAAGTGCTGAGGATTCTGAAGAGTAATCCATGACGGTGGCGAATCGTCTGCGTCTGTCCGGCAATGTCTGTGGCAGAGTCGTCAGAAAGACCAGCCCCTCAGGAATTCCTCACTGCCAGTTTGTGCTTGAGCACCAATCGATGCAGGAGGAAGCCGGATTATCCCGGCATGCATGGTGTCGTATTCCTGTCATTGTCAGTGGTACAGCACACCTGCAGATTACTCAACATATAACGGTCGGCACGCAACTCATTCTTGACGGTTTCCTGCACTGCCATCAGGCAGCGACAGGACAGAGCAAAATGGTGTTACATGCCGAGCAGATTGAATTGATAGATTCTGGAGACTAGCCTAATGGCACGTTATTTCCGTCGTCGCAAGTTCTGCCGTTTCACCGCGGAAGGCGTTCAAGAGATCGATTATAAAGATATCGCAACGCTGAAAAACTACATCACTGAAAGTGGCAAAATTGTACCGAGCCGTATTACCGGTACTCGCGCAAAATACCAGCGTCAGCTGGCCCGTGCTATCAAGCGCGCGCGCTACCTGTCTCTGCTGCCGTACACTGATCGTCATCAGTAATCGGCCACTGTCCATTAACGACTTTGAGAGGATAAGGTAATGCAAGTTATTCTGCTTGATAAAGTAACAAACCTGGGTAACCTGGGTGATCAGGTTAACGTTAAAGCGGGCTACGCTCGTAACTTCCTGGTACCAAAGGGCAAAGCTGTCCCTGCGACCAAAACTAACATCGAGTTTTTCGAAACTCGTCGTGCAGAGCTGGAAGCCAAACAGGCTGAAACTCAGGCTGCTGCCAATGCCCGTGCTGAGAAAATCAACGCACTGGGTACTGTAACCATTACTTCTAAAGCCGGTGACGGTGGCAGACTGTTTGGTTCTATCGGCGCACGTGACATTGCTGATGCAGTGTCTGCAGCAGGTGTTGAAGTTGCTAAAGGTGAAGTACGTTTACCGGAAGGCGTTCTGCGCACTACTGGTGAGTACGAAGTTAATTTCCAGGTTCATAGCGACGTTGTTGCTAAACTGGTTGTTAACGTTGTTGCTGCGTAATCGCAGACAACATACAAACGCCGGCCTTGTGCCGGCGTTTTTGTTTTCAGCGCTCTGCGTTTTTACGGTGGGTATCAACGGGCCTGAAGAAAAGTGCCATCCTGTTGACGTATAAAGAGTACCTGACCCTTTTTCGTCGCCAGAGTCAGCCCGGTCACTGTACCGCGGTCATTAATTCGTAATCTCACTTCCTGGCCGGTCTGTAAGTTACTGAGCGGTTTATCCTGGCCTTCCACATCGGCCATAGCAAACACATCCCCGACAGGTAAATTGTTGTCGCGGAATAACTGCGCCAGTGTTTGTCCGGCAGCAATAGGGTAGCTATGCCATTGTCCCTGTGGATCATCAGAAGATGGCGGCGGCGAGGCTACAGTATTGTCCTGAGGGTTATCCAGTTGTGCCTGCATGACCGTGGACGATGGCGGTGTAATGGCATGTTCCACCGGAAACTGTTGTGTCTCGCCCGGCAGCAGAAACCCCACGATCAGCAAGACCACTCCGGCAAAAATACCCCAGCGATGAAACAGCGAGAGTGGGTCCATCCAGTGCAGCTTCTCTGGCCAGTGCCCCATCGCGCTGACAAACGTTGTGCTACCGTTAATTCTCTGTTTACGCATAGCCGCTCCCTTGCCCGGGGATATCCCTTTCCTGACCAGGCCTTGATATGACTTCAGTGTTTCCGTGATTCGGTTACGGATTCCGTTGTGTTGCCGACGGGCGAAATGGCCCATAGAGTTTCTCGCTTATAACACGGGTGATACCCGGGGATTGATATACCGTCATAGTGTTTATAGCAGAACGACGGATATCTGCATTTTAAGTGTCATATTCTTCATCTTTCGTAAAAAAAAGTCATCAGTGACAGGTTCGGTTTTACCCGGGAAGCATGCGCTGTTATGCTTTCGTTTCACATATAGTTGATAAATCAGGAACAGAAATGACGACTCTTTCTTTTGATAGCGTTGAAGCGCAGGCAAGTTATGGTATTGGTCTGCAAGTAGGACAGCAACTGCTGGAATCAGGTTTACAGGGTTTACAGCCTGAAGCGTTACTGGCCGGCCTGCGTGATGCGCTGGAAGGAAACTCGCCCGCTGTGCCTGTAGATGTCGTTCATCGCGCACTGCGTGAAGTCCATGAGCGTGCTGACGCTGTTCGTCAGGAACGTACGCAGCAGATGGCAGCAGAAGGCCTGAAATATCTGGAAGAGAACCGTCAGCGTGAAGGTGTTAACAGCACCGAGTCGGGCTTACAGTTCCGTGTGCTGAAGCAAGGTGAGGGGGCTATCCCTTCTCGTCAGGATCGCGTGCGTGTGCATTACACCGGTAAACTTATCGACGGAACGGTCTTTGATAGTTCGGTTCAGCGTGGCGAGCCTGCGGAATTCCCGGTCAGCGGCGTGATTGCTGGCTGGATTGAAGCCCTGACGCTGATGCCGGTCGGTTCTAAATGGGAACTGGTTATTCCTCAGCAGCTGGCCTACGGTGAGCGTGGTGCCGGAGCATCTATCCCGCCACTGAGCACACTGGTATTTGAAGTTGAGCTGTTAGAAATCCTGTAATAAATTGTCGTTCAGGACAGTTATAAAGCCGGTCAGATGACCGGCTTTTTTTATTCCCGGAATCCGGACTTATCACAATTCCCGGGGTCTGCGTTATAGAAAAAAATCGGTTACACTGACGGAACATGCTGAAGATAACGCACCTGTTCGCGGGGTGCCGAAAGTAATGAGGTGAATGATGCTGGAACAAATCTGCCAGCTGGCACGGGATGCCGGACTGGAAATTATGGAGATTTATCATGCCGCTCATCCTGCTGAAGTTTCGCATAAGGCTGATAATTCGCCGGTGACTGCCGCAGATATGGCTGCACACCATGTGATCCTTAACGGACTGACGCAGCTCACACCGGAGATCCCGGTGCTTTCTGAAGAGTCACCGACAGACTGGGAAGAACGCCGTCATTGGCAGCGTTACTGGCTGGTTGACCCCCTGGACGGCACAAAAGAGTTTATTCAGCGTAATGGTGAGTTCACCGTAAATATCGCACTGATAGAGCAGGGCGTGCCGGTGACTGGCGTTGTTTACGCACCTGCCAGTGGTCTGATGTATCTGGCCGCCGACGGTAAAGCCTGGAAAGAAGAAAACGGGGTCCGGACGGAGATTCGGGTACAGGAAGCCCATCCTCCTTTGGTGGTAGTGAGCCGTTCACATGGTGATGCGGAGTTAGAGGAATACCTGCAACAGTTAGGTGAGCATCAAACCGTTGCCGTTGGGTCATCGCTGAAGTTTTGTCTGGTGGCTGAAGGGAAAGCGCAATTGTATCCGCGTTTCGGGCCGACCAATATCTGGGATACCGGGGCCGGACATGCTGTCGCCAGGGCTGCCGGCGCACATGTGACTGACTGGACAGGTAAGACGCTTGATTATACGCCGCGGGAATCTTTTCTGAATCCGGGGTTTCGCGTGAGTCTGTTCTGAAAATAAGGCGAACGGAATATT
>NZ_JMPR01000019.1 GCF_000735525.1 Tatumella ptyseos ATCC 33301
CACCGTGCTGATTAAAAAACTACAGATGAACCGAACACTCACAAACCTGAGACAAAAATCCCCCGGTTTTCCCCGGCCTCACACCCCGGCCCCCCCTTCATTTTACTGCAACATCTTTCCGGCAGAATATCTCTCCGGCTGAATGTTAAAATTTTGTGTGCAAACGCACAGTTATGATTTTTATTCTGCACTAGCATTAATAAACAAAATATAAGACTAATCCATAGCAGAATTGTGGTTTATCTGATGGGTATTCTGGCACTTTTTCGGTAACCTGTTGTCTTAACCGTGCCACCTGAAAGCAGGGGCACAGTGATACAGGACATAAGTCAGTAAGGATCAAAAGGATGAAGATTTTTCAGCGATATAACCCTTTGCAGATTGCCAAATACGTCAAAATATTGTTCAAAGGGCGCTTATACATTCGCGGAATCGGTACGTTTGACTTCGATAAAGGCAGGGTGTTACTGCCTGTCGTGAAAGATAAGCAGCAGCTTAATGTCATGTCGGAGATTAACCGGCAGGTACTACGTTTACAGACGGATTATCGGTAATAATAACGGGAGCTTCAGATGCCCCCGTGATAGCAGAAATTATTCGGCAGTGAGGCTTCCCGCAGGTAAGACCGCAGGGCGCTCATCAATACGGGTCACCAGTAATTGATCGATGCGGTAGCTGTCGATATCCACCACTTCAAATTTATACCCGGAGAACATCACGAAATCAGTGCGTTTCGGGATCTTCCTCAGCATATACATCATAAACCCGCCGATCGTTTCGTAGTTGCCGGACTGCGGGAATTCATCAATGTTCAGTACCCGCATCACATCATCGATAGGTGTTCCGCCTTCAACCAGCCAGGAATTAGCGTCACGCGCAACAATCTGCTCTTCAAAGCCCTGACCGACCAGGTCTCCCATCAGCGTGGTCATCACATCATTTAGCGTAATGATCCCGACGACTAATGCATATTCGTTCATGATAACGGCAAAGTCTTCACCGGCAGATTTAAAGCTTTCCAGCGCTTCTGACAGGGTCAATGTATCCGGCACAATCAGTGCCGAGCGGATCTGAACACCGCTATTCAGTGTCAGGCTCTGATTACCTAACACCCGTAATAGCAGCTCCTTGGAATCCACATAACCAATAATGTGGTCGATATCGTTATTACAGACCAGGAACTTGGAATGCGGATGACGGGCAATTTTCGATTTCAGCGTAGCTTCGTCTTCGTTTAAATCGAACCAGACAATATTTTCCCTGGAGGTCATTGATGAAGGAACGGTACGTGACTCCAGCTCAAAGACGTTTTCAATAAGCTCATGCTCCTGTTTACGCAGTACCCCGGCAAGGGCACCGGCTTCAACAACCGCATAGATATCATCGGGCGTAATATCGTCTTTACGGACCATCGGAATTTTAAACAGGCGGAAAATATTATTCGCCATACCGTTAAAGAACCAGACCAGCGGGCGGAACACGGTCAGACAAAACCGCATCGGATGAATAATCCGTAAAGCGATAGCTTCCGGGGCAATCATGCCAATCCGTTTTGGTGTTAAATCTGCAAATAAAATAAACAGGCTGGTGACTATCGTAAACGAACAGATAAAACTCAGCTGTTCCGCCCATTCCGGAGAGAGAAAACGTAAAAATAACTGGTTAAATGCCGGAGAAAACGCAGAATCACCCACAATACCACCGAGGATAGCGACAGCATTCAGCCCGATTTGTACTACGGTAAAGAACATCCCGGGGGATTCCTGCATGTTCAGAATGTGTTGCGCTCGTATATCCCCTTCATCTGCCAGCAGTTTCAGTTTAATTTTTCGGGCTGCTGCCAGAGATATTTCAGAGAGAGAGAAAAAAGAACTAATAACAATCAACAATAAGATGACAAGTAAGTTATCTAACATAAGAGATCCAATTTTTATACTCTTGTCATTTTTGGCCTGGGCAACACAATCACGGGTTACCGTAAGAAAATACAGTCCCGTGGGCTATCCGCGCCAAAAATGTCTGTCCCGCACCCGGGGCCGGGCACTTGTCGGACAGAAACACATCAGGATGACCTGAAGCGCCCATTATAACAGCAGCCGCAGAGAGCCTGCCAGAGGCAAAATTGATTAAATATTGGCCGGCGATATTGGTGCGGATAAAACAGGGTCAGCCTGATTTAAGGCAACCAGAGGCAGGCAGAGACCGGAAAAGTTCCGGGTAACTGCGTTTTATCTGTTGTCAGGTGTTGTGTTAGCCGGAGCATTTTCAGACAATACCTGCCTGAAAGCGGAGAGCTTTTTATCGTTTTTCCTCTCCGCTTCCGGAATGGACGACTACGCTGTAGTTGAGCAATTTTATACTGACAGAGAAATCCCCTCTGCAGAAGAGAACGGTTTTTGAACAGGAGTTTACGTGCCACGTCTACGTTTATCACTGTATGGTCTGACACTGATGTTGCTGGCTGCGCCCGCAATTCAGGCAGCGACCGTTCGGTTACAACTGGAAGGCTTGTCGGGCGAATTACAAAATAACGTCAGACTCGGTCTCGCCTCGATATCCAGTGATGAAGTTTCGGCAGACAGTCGCTTTCAGGCACGTTTGACGGATTCAATTAAAAAAAGTCTCAGCGCACTGGGGTATTTTCAGCCAGTGATCACCTTTCAGACGTTACCTGAAGCACTGACAACAAAAAATAGTGTGATTAAAGTGACGGTTGACCCTGGTCCTCCGGTCAAAATTGCCGGCAGTACCATTGTGCTGGAAGGGGATGCCAGACTGGACCCGGAATATCAGGCCTGGATTAAAAAAGGCCGCCCTGAAACAGGCACCATACTAAATCAGGGCGATTACGATAGCTTCAAAAATGGATTTTCCAGCCTGGCCCTGCGTAACGGCTATTTCGATGGTGAGTTTAAAAAAAGTGAACTTGGCGTGTCGGTCGACAGGGGCGAAGCCTTCTGGGATCTGGACTATGACAGCGGCAAACGTTACCGCTTTGGCGATGTGATTTTCCAGGGGTCGCAAATCCGTGAGGAATATCTGCGCCGTCTGGTTCCTTTTCATAAAGGCGATAAATACAGTTCTCTTGATCTTGCTGAATTAAACCGTCGCTTATCAGCAAGCGGCTGGTTCAGCTCCGTGGTGGCCTCTCCGGACTTTACGAAAGCACATACCTCAAAAGTATTACCTATCGATACCGTACTGACACCGGCGGTCAAAAATACGGTAGAAACAGGGGTAGGGTACTCCACTGATGTCGGACCCCATGTGAAAGCGACCTGGAAACGCCCCTGGGTGAACGATGACGGGCAGAGCATGTCCTTCAGCACCTATCTGTCTCAGCCCGAGCAGCAACTGGATATGAGTTATAAAGTCCCGTTACTGAAGAGCCCGCTGGAACAGTATTATCTCTTCCAGGGTGGGTTGAAACGTACTGACCTGAATGATACCAATGCCGATACCTCGACCCTGGCGGTTTCCCGCTACTGGGAAAACAGCTCAGGCTGGCAGAAAGCATTGAACCTGCGTTGGAGGCTGGATCACTATACACAGGGAACCGTGACCGATACCACCATGCTGCTTTACCCGGGGGTTAGCGTTAACCGTACCCGTTCACGGGGAGGAATGATGCCGACCTGGGGCGATTCACAGCGTTACTCTGTAGATGTTTCTGATACCACCTGGGGCTCTGATATTGATTTTGTCATTCTGCAGGCACAGAACGTCTGGATCCGCACGCTGGCAGAAAGACACCGGTTTGTTTTCCGTGGCAATGTGGGCTGGATAGAAACTAATAATTTTGATCGTGTGCCGCCGGATTTACGCTTCTTCGCCGGGGGCGACCGCAGTATCCGTGGTTATAAATATAAAGATGTCTCTCCGCGCGATTCCGATGACAAGCTGACCGGGGCCTCAAAAATGGCGACCGGGTCGGTAGAGTATCAATATAACTTCACCGGAAAATGGTGGGGAGCCGTGTTCCTTGATTCCGGTGAAGCGGTGAATGATATCAAAGATACCGATATCAAAACCGGTACCGGGGTAGGGATCCGCTGGGCATCGCCGGTGGGGCCAATCAAACTGGATATTGCCCGTGCGGTGGGTGATAAAGATGAACGCGGATTACAGTTTTACATCGGGTTGGGGCCGGAATTATGACGCTATGGAAGAAAGTCCTGACAGGGATCCTGGTATTCTTATTACTGCTGATAGTGATTATCGGGGTGCTGATCGGTACAGCTCCGGGGCTGCACCTGGTCCTTAATAGTGCTGCCCGCTGGGTACCGGGATTGAAGATCCAACAGGTAAACGGCGGCTGGAAAGATCTGACGATTAAAGGTCTCGGGTATCAGATGCCCGGGGTCAGTGTATCCGGTGGCGAGCTTCATTTATCGCTGGATGCCCGTTGTCTGATCCATTCGTCGGTCTGTGTTAACGATATCACGCTGAAAGATGTGAGTGTGGTGGTGGATAGCAGCAAAATGGCTCCGTCATCACCGTCCAAAAGTGAGGACAAAAGCAGCGGAGAAATCTCAACCCCTTATCCGATACTGCTGCGGCATGTGGCCTTAGAGAATGTGAATGTCAAAGTCGATGACACCGCCATCTCGCTGGGGAGTTTTTCCACAGGGCTTAACTGGCAGGGCCGTCAGCTGACGCTGACCCCGACACGGATAGAGAACCTGCTTCTGGCTCTGCCAAAAACGAAAACCGCGGTGGCGAGCGCGGCGACCGATACCGTGGTAAAAACTACCGGCAGTACGGCGGTGCAAAACACGGAGACAAAGAAAGTCAGCACAGTGACGGAAAAGGTTCCGGCACAGTCTCCGGCCGATATGCTGAACGCGCTTTTTGCCAAACCATTGCTCAACCTTCCTGAATTCCGCTTACCGCTGGATATTCGTATCGATGAAATCCTGGGTGAGGATCTGCGTCTGACAGGAGACACCGACATTACGGTGAACCGTCTGCAGTTAAATGCTCAGGCTATTGATAATAAAGTCGATTTACAAACTCTGCGTATCAATGCTCAGCAGGGGATCCTGAGTGCGACCGGACAGGCGACCCTCAGTGGTGACTGGCCATTGAACCTGACCCTGAACAGTGATGTGAATATGGCTCCGGTGAAGGGCCAGAAAGTCAAACTGGTGATCGGCGGAGCGGCGAAAAAGCAGGTTAACCTGAGTCTGAATTTGTCCGGCCCGGTCCGTGCACAGCTGCAGGCGATGGCTCAGCCTGCCGTCATCGGACTGCCATTCTCTCTTCACCTGACCAGCCCGCAATTACGCTGGCCTCTGAGCGGTAAGTCCGAATGGTTGGTGAATAATCTTTCATTAGCAACCGGCGGGAAAGCGACCGACTACACTATCGCGTTCCGGAGTTCGGTGTCGGGCAGTACGATCCCTCCTGCAGATATTTCGCTGGACGGGAAAGGGAACACAGAACATTTCTCACTCGATAAACTGCATATCGGTGCTTTACAGGGGAGTGCGGATGTTAAGGCGCTGGTTGACTGGACGAAAGCTATCAGCTGGAACAGTGAACTGACGCTGGCCGGAATCAATACGGCGAAGCAGTATCCGCAATGGCCGTCACGCCTTGACGGGACGATCACCACCCGGGGCAGTATGTACGGAGGAAGCTGGCAGGTCAGCGTTCCGACGTTATTGCTGAAGGGGAATGTTAAACAGAATGCCGTGAACGTTAAAGGCTCTCTGTCGGGTAACAGTTATAATCAATGGAATATCCCGGGGATTAACGTGCAGCTGGGACAAAACCGGCTGGATATTAAAGGGACACTGGATAAAAAAATCAGCCTGGATGCTGATATTGATGCCTCGCATCTGGATAACGCGTTACCCGGTCTCGGCGGCGTGGTGAAAGGCTCGGTGAAAGCCCGCGGTACACTGGAGGCTCCGGAAGTGCAGGCGGATCTTCGTGGTCAGGCATTACGCTGGCAGCAGTTGCAGGTCCATGATTTCAGTCTGCAAGGTAACGTGACTTCCGGTAAAGAAATTGCAGGCAAAATGGCACTGCGTATTAACCAGCTCCGGCAGGATACGCTGGATATTCGCAGTGTGGTGCTGGATGCCAGCGGCAGTGAAAAGCAGCATCAGCTCAGACTGACGGTTGAAGGTAAGCCGGTTTCCGGTCAGTTAACTCTGAACGGCAGTTTTGACCGCCAGCAGCAGCGCTGGCAGGGCACCCTTAGCAATACCCGCTTTGCAACGCCGGTGGGTGACTGGCAGTTAAGTAAAGCGGTCAGTCTGGATTATAAAAATACACTGAAAAGTATCACTATCGGCAGTCATTGCTGGCTGAACCCGGATGCACAGATTTGTGTACCGGAGCCGATTGTTGCTGGCACCGACGGGCATGCGCGTATTCAGTTAGTCCGTGTTGATCTGGCTATGCTGAAGCCGCTGTTACCCGGCACGACACAGCTTAAAGGGGTTTTCAGTGGTGATGCCCGCGTAAACTGGAAAGCCGGTTCAGGTTTACCTACCGGAAGTGTCGTACTGGACGGTAAAGGGGTAGAAGTGAAGCAGGAGGTCCAGGGAAAATTCCTGCCTGTTGCGTTTGATGTTCTTACTCTGAAAGCGTCTCTGGTCAACGGCAAAGCACAGCTAGGCTGGCTTATCCGGCTTGCAAATAACGGTCAGCTGGACGGAAACATACAGATTAATGACCCGCAAAAAGCCCGTAATCTGAGTGGTAACATCAATATTAATAATTTCTCTCTCGGGTTGTTTAATCCGGTGCTGGTCACAGGAGAGAATATTAAAGGTATGCTTAACAGTCAGTTACGGCTGTCAGGTAATCTTTCTGCTCCCCGGGTGTACGGCCAGACAGCACTGACCGATGTGGATATTAACGGTAATTTTATGCCGATCGATATGACCACCGGCAACCTGAAGCTGGTATTCAACGGCGTCAGCTCCACGCTGGAAGGGATGATTGGCACACGACAGGGGAGCCTTAACCTGACAGGGAATGCAGACTGGAGTCAGCTGGATAACTGGCGGGCCAGGATTGCCGCGAAAGGTGAAAAAATCCGTGTCACTGTGCCACCGATGGTCAGAATGGATGTTTCGCCGGACCTGGTGTTTGAAGCAACGCCGGCGGCATTTAATCTGGATGGCCGGGTCGACATTCCATGGGCCAGAATTACTGTGCAGTCCGTACCACAAAGCGCCGTCGGTAATTCTTCAGATCTGGTGATGCTGGATGATAACTTGCAGCCTATCAAGCCAAAAACAACCTCTGTTCCTATAAACAGCAATTTAATCATACATATAGGTAACGATGTTCGTTTGTCAGCCTTTGGGCTGGATGCCAGCCTGACCGGAGATTTGAAAGTATTACAGGATAAAAATGGACTCGGGCTGAATGGACAGATTAATATCCCTTCAGGACGCTTCCATGCGTATGGGCAGGATCTGCTGGTTCGCAAAGGACAGTTACAGTTCTCCGGACCGCCATCCGAACCTTATGTCAATCTGGAAGCTATCCGTAACCCTGAAGCGACAGAGGATGATGTCACCGCAGGTATTCGTGTCACCGGTCTGGCAGATTCACCTAAAGTAGAAGTGTTCTCTGACCCGACAATGTCACAACAGGAAGCTCTGTCGTACCTGTTACGCGGGCAAGGTCTGGGCAGTGACGGTGACAGCAATGCGCTGACCTCGGCTTTGATTGGTCTCGGGGTTGCACAAAGTGGCCAGGTGTTAGGCAAAATTGGTGAGACCTTTGGTGTCAGTAACCTGGCGCTTGATACCACGGGTGTCGGCGATAGTCAGCAAGTGCAGGTCAGTGGATATGTCCTGCCGGGACTGCAGGTAAAATATGGTGTCGGCTTATTCGATTCACTGGCGACACTGACGCTGCGTTACCGGCTGATGCCTAAACTCTATTTGGAAGCCGTGTCTGGCGTTGACCAGGCGCTGGATTTGCTTTATCAGTTCGAGTTTCAGTAATGCGAATAATTGTCTATGGCAGTTTAAGGCGCAAGCAGGGAAATAGTCACTGGATGACCAATGCGCAGTGGTTAGGGGATTACCGGGCCGAGGGATATGAGCTTTATCATCTGGGGTTGTATCCGGGGGTGGTTGCAGGAGAAGGGAGTGTCTATTGTGAAGTCTACCGGATTGATGCCACCACACTGGGGGAGCTTGATGCGTTGAGAACCCGTGGGGGGGAATATACACGCCGGTTAATTTCTACCCCTTACGGCAGCGCATGGATGTATATCTATCAACGTCCTGTGGCCGGGCGTCAGCGAATTGACAGCGGCGACTGGCTGGAAAGGGACTGAACATCGCCATAAATAAAAAACGCCGTCGGTGCGAACCGGACGGCGTTTTTTTTCGTTCAGCAGAAATTATTTCTGTGCGCGTTTGAAAGATTCCAGAATTTCAGCTTTTGCAGCAGCAGCGTCAGCCCATCCGTCAACTTTCACCCACTTACCTTTTTCCAGGTCTTTGTAGTGCTCAAAGAAATGCGTGATCTGAGCGCGCAGTAGTTCCGGAAGATCATTCACATCTTTAACGTGATCATATTCTTTGGTCAGTTTGCTGTGTGGTACAGCAACGACTTTCGCATCTTCACCGGACTCATCAGTCATTTTCAGAACACCCACCGGGCGGCAACGGATCACTGAACCATGCTCTAACGGATACGGTGTCGGTACCAGTACGTCTACCGGATCACCATCCAGTGACAGGGTATGGTTGATGTAACCATAGTTACATGGGTAGAACATGGCAGTAGACATGAAACGATCGACAAACAGAGCACCTGACTCTTTATCCACTTCGTATTTGATAGGGTCAGCGTTCGCCGGGATTTCAATGATAACGTAGATATCTTCTGGCAGATCTTTACCTGCCTCAACCAGGTTCAAACTCATCGTTTAATTCCTTTAGTGACGTAAATTGAGTGCCCGGTATTATAGCTAACTGACAGTGAAAGTATTGTCTCTTTTTCTCCTTTCAGAGTGATCTGCCAGGAGGGAGAAGGCCGCCGGCCAGGTGAAGGGATACGATGGATAAAAACCACACAGCCGCTGCAGAAACAGGGTAAACATCGGGCTTTTGCATTCATGGCCCGCCAGAGCGGGCGTTTGGGGGATCCACTTACCGGCGCGCGGGAAATGCGACCGGGCAGGCGAGGGTAGACGCAATCCTGATGTCATGCTGAAAGATGCACATCATGATCTATACCGCACGTCCGGCCTGCCGGTAGCGGAAGGTTAGCGCGGAGCCTGTTCCGGGTTTTCACGCATAAAACGTTCCACGTCATCGACCATTGCCGTGTTACCCACGAAGAACGGGCTACGCTGGTGGATACTCTGTGGCTTCAGCTCAAGAATACGGTTGGCACCATCACTGGCTTTCCCCCCGGCCTGCTCCGCCAGGAAGGCCATCGGGTTGCATTCATACAATAAACGTAATTTGCCCTTAGGGTACTGAGCCGTGCTCGGATACAGGTAAATCCCCCCTTTCAGCAGGTTACGGTGAAAGTCAGCCACCAGTGAGCCGATATACCGTGAAGTGTAAGGGCGGCGGCTGGCTTCATCATCTTCCTGACAGAATTTAATATATCTTTTTACGCCTTTCGGGAAACGTGAGTAGTAACCTTCATTAATGGAGTAAGTATTGCCTTGCGGCGGGAATGCCATACGCTCCTGACTCAGGCAAAACAGACCGAGTGACGGATCATAGGTAAAGGCATGCACCCCATGGCCGGTCGTGTACACCAGCATGGTGGAAGAACCGTAGACCACATAGCCTGCTGCAACCTGCTGTGTTCCGGGTTGCATAAAGTCTTCTTCGATCACCGGCGTACCGGCCGGAGTGATACGATGATAGATAGAGAAAATGGTACCGACAGAGACATTGACATCAATGTTAGAAGAGCCATCGAGCGGATCCATCAGGACCACATACTTACCATCTTCGACCCCTTCAAAGATGACGAATTCATCTTCTTCTTCAGAGGCAATTCCGGCGACGATCCCGCGGGCTTTCAGAGCGGCTTTCAGCTTTTCATTGGCGAACCAATCCAGCTTCATTTGCTGTTCGCCCTGGATATTTTCGACACCACTGGTGCCCAGAATATCGACCAGGCCGGCTTTATTAATATCACGATGAATCACCTTGGCACCCAGCTTAATAGCTGAAATCAGTGCGGTAAGCTCACCGGTGGCATGAGGAAAGTCATGCTGCTTTTCAACAATAAATTCGCCCAATGTTTTCATAACAACTCTCTGGTTTGTTAATTAATGACTCACCTGATATTAACACTAATGTAACCTTATCGGGGCTGAACAACTTAATCAATCATCTGTTTCTTAGTTGTCGGCTCAGGAGTTACACTGTAGCTGAACTTTTGGGTAATGGATCTGTTTATGCGAATTCACATTCTGGGTATTTGTGGCACATTTATGGGCGGGTTAGCCATACTCGCCCGTGCGCTGGGACATGAGGTCACCGGCTCGGACAACAATGTTTACCCGCCAATGAGCACACTGCTGGAACAGCAGGGTATTGAATTAACTCAGGGTTATGACCCGGAACAGTTGGAACCGGCCCCGGACCTGGTGATCATCGGTAATGCGATGGCCAGGGGAAATCCCTGTGTGGAAGCGGTACTGGAAAAAAATATTCCGTATCTCTCCGGTCCTCAATGGCTGCACGATTTTGTGCTGCGGGACCGCTGGGTTCTGGCGGTTGCTGGCACCCACGGCAAAACGACCACCTCAGGTATGGTGGCATGGATCCTGGAAGCTGCCGGGTTAGCTCCGGGGTTTGTGATTGGCGGTGTGCCGGGTAATTTTGATGTTTCCGCCCGACTGGGTGAAAGTCCGTTTTTCGTGATCGAAGCCGATGAATATGACAGTGCATTCTTTGATAAGCGTTCCAAATTCGTCCATTACTGCCCGCGCACTCTGATCCTCAATAACCTTGAGTTCGATCATGCGGATATCTTTGATGACTTACGGGCTATCCAGCGTCAGTTCCATCACCTGGTGCGCATCGTCCCTGGTCAGGGGAAAATCCTGTGGCCGGAACAGGACAGCAATCTTCGTCAGGTCATTAACATGGGCTGCTGGAGTGAACAGGAAACGCTGGGCGAGCATGGTCACTGGCAGGCACAAAAGATCACGGCAGATGCTTCCCGCTGGAAAGTCCTCTATGACGGTGAACAGGTAGCTGAGGTGAGCTGGTCGCTGGTGGGGGAACACAACATGCATAACGGGCTGATGGCGATGGCCGCAGCGCGACATGTCGGGGTGACCCCGGAAAATGCAGCGCTCGCGCTCAATGATTTTGTGAATGCCAAACGTCGTCTTGAACTGCGTGGACAGTTTAATGGTATCGATGTTTATGATGATTTTGCCCATCATCCGACGGCCATACTGGCGACCCTGTCAGCGCTGCGCAGTAAGGTTGGGAACAAAGGACGGATTCTGGCAGTGCTTGAACCCCGCTCCAATACCATGAAACTGGGTGTCAGTAAGGATGAGCTTGCTCCTTCGCTTGCTAAGGCCGATCATGTCTTTCTTTATCAGCCACACCATATAGGCTGGCAGGTGTCAGAAGTGGCAGAGGCTTGTCTTCAGCCGGCACACTGGAGTGCAGACATTGATACTCTGGTCGACATGATTGCCCGGGAAGCGAAACCGGGTGATACCGTGCTGGTCATGAGTAATGGCGGATTTGAAGGTATTCACCAGAAACTTCAGCAGCGGTTACTGCAGGCCGGATAAGGTCTCAGCCGGGCGAGGTGACTCGCCCGGTCTGAACGCTTATTCTGCTTCAGCCAGCTCGCGCAGATACTGAAAGATTAACCGCGCAGATTTCGGCGCTTTGTTTGCCGCCTTCTCTTTTTGTGCGTTACGGACAAAACTCCGTAGCTGCTGCCGGTCAGCGGCAGGGTAGAGGCTAATGACTTCAGCGATGGCGTCATCACCTTGCTCAATTAACCGGTCGCGGATCCCTTCCAGCTTGTGAAATAACGACACCTGCTGATTATGACGGTTTTTAAGCTTATCCAGCGCCTGGCGGATAGGCTCGACATCACGGGAGCGTAACAGCTTACCAATCAGCTGGATCTGCCGGCGACGCGCTTCTTTTTTAATACGCTGCGCCAGTTCTATCGCTTCACGTAATTGCTCATCCAGCGGAATACGCTCCAGAGAACTTTTACTCAGGTCGACAAGCTCGGTACCCAGGCGTTTTAGTTCTTCAGCGTCCCGCTTTATCTCACTTTTACTGACCCAGATAATCTCATCATCTTCATCTTCTAGCGGGTCCGGCTCGTGATCGAGCCACTCTTCGGGTTGTTTTGTCATTATCTGGCTCCTGAAAAAAGAGGCTAATGCTAACAGGTTACAGGGTGACTGCGAAATTGTTCTCTGACTCTGATAGACTGATTATATTCATACATAAGAGTAGACGGCAGATCGATGAACGTATCAACTCAGGTTGCAGAACAACGTAAAGTACTGGAACAGGCAGTTTCTCACGCGCTTGAACTGGCGAAAGCCACCACCGATGGCGCAGAAGTCGCCGTAAGTAAAACGACAGGCCTCAGCGTCAGTACCCGCTACGGCGAGGTGGAAAACGTTGAATTCAATAGCGATGGTGCGTTAGGGATCACCGTTTACCTGCAGCAGCGTAAAGGCAGCGCGTCTTCGACAGATCTGAGCCCTGAAGCTATTCAGCGGACGGTGCAGGCAGCGATAGACATTGCACGTTACACCTCGCCGGACCCTTATGCCGATGTCGCAGAAAAAGATCTGCTGGCATGGACCCCCCCTGATCTGGACCTCTTTCACCCGCTGGACATCGACGTTGACCGGGCGATTGAACTGGCCGCAGAAGCCGAACAGAGTGCCTTACAGGCGGATAAGCGTATTGTGAATACCGAAGGGGGGAGTTTCAACAGCCATGCGAGTATCCGCGTATTCGGTAACAGCCACGGTCTGCTGAACAGTTATTGCAGCAGCCGTCACGGTATATCCGGCAGTGTGATTGCAGAGCAGGACGGGCATATGGAGCGTAACTACGCCTATACCGCTGCCCGTGATTTTGCCGATTTGAAATCTGCACAATGGGTGGGTGAGGAGTGTGCCCGCCGGACATTGGCCCGCCTGGCTCCGCGCAAACTGGCGACCATGAAAGCGCCGGTGATTTTTGCCTCTGAAGTGGCGACAGGATTATTTGGTCATCTGGTCGGCGCGATCAGCGGCGGCAGTGTCTACCGCAAATCCACCTTCCTCCTCGACGCATTGGGTGAAGAAATTTTCCCGCACTGGCTGAACATTGAAGAACGACCGCATGTCCTGAAAGGGGTGGCCTCCACGCCGTTTGACAGCGAAGGTGTGAGTACGCGCGATCGTACGATTATTGACAACGGTGTCTTACAGCAATGGCTGCTGACCAGCTACTCAGCCAGGAAACTGGGTCTGCACAGCACGGGGCATGCGGGAGGCATCCATAACTGGCGTATTGCCGGTCAGGGGCATTCTTTTGACCAGTTACTGAAACAGATGGGCACCGGGCTGGTGGTGACTGAGCTCATGGGGCAGGGCGTCAGTGCCATGACCGGAGACTACTCCCGTGGCGCTTCCGGCTTCTGGGTAGAAAACGGTGAGATTCAGTATCCGGTCAGTGAAATTACTATTGCCGGGAATCTCCGCGATATGTGGAAGAATATTGTCACTGTGGGTGATGATATCGAAACACGCAGCAATATTCAGTGTGGTTCAGTTCTGTTACCGGAAATGAAAATTGCCGGTCAGTGACCGTTTGAACTGAAAGTAAAATAATAACAGAAAGGGGGCCGCCATCGCGGCCCTGTTTACCGTAAGGAGTGAGCAATGCGTCTATCTTCAGTCATGGTTTTCACCGCGTCATTATTATGTTTTCCCTTGATTGCCAATGCGCTGCCTCTTGAGCAGGACATGGATATTCTGGGTTCTCAGCTAGTGACAGTACAAAATACCGGCAGCGCTCAGGAAATGCATCAGTCGCTGGAAAAAATGCGTCAGGCAGCGGAAGATGCCAGAAAAGATACCCCCTATACTCTGCAGGGGCAGGCTGCTGACAGTGACAATATGAAAGCCTACCGTGCAGGAATTGATCAGCTGATCGCCCAGATTAAGGTCGTGGATGCATTGGCGGTGAACAATAAATTACCGGAAGCTAAAGCAGCGGCCAAAAAACTGATTGAAATCCGCAATCAGAACCACCGTAAGTTCCGCTAACCGCAAAGCGTTTCTGTTGCCCGGGATCCCCGGGCCTGTGACGCACAGACGTTGCTGCGGTTGTGTTTCGGCGAAGGATGATGGCCGGATGCGCTGAGGGGCGTTGTTCTGTCACCTGCGCCGGCAACGTCAGAAAACGGAAACAAAAAGGGGCTGTTCCTTCCGCGCCCGGTCATCCGGTATGCGATAAGAAACAGCCCCTGATTGTGTCGAATGAGTCGAAGCTGACCGGTAAGCCGGGTTCTGTCGTGGACAGTCATTCGTCTAGGCCAGCAATCGCTCACTGGCTCAAGCAGCCTACCCGGGTTCAGTACGGGCCGTACCATGTGAACCCCTATTTGGCCTTGCTCCGGGTGGAGTTTACCGTGCCACGGACTGTTGCCAGCCGCGCGGTGCGCTCTTACCGCACCCTTTCACCCTTACCTGATCCCGTAAACGGGCCATCGGCGGTTTGCTCTCTGTTGCACTGGTCGTAGGCTTGCGCCTCCCAGGCGTTACCTGGCACCCTGCCCTATGGAGCCCGGACTTTCCTCCCCTCCGCCCGTCTCCCCGAAAGGACGACGACGAAGCGGCGACTGTCTGGTCAGCTTCGGCGGCGGATGATAGGGCATTTGACGCCATTTGTCACGCGTCTTCCTGATCTTCCTGCTGATCAAGAGCGTAACGGTATAACGCATTTTTCTTCACGCCGTGAATTTCAGCGGTGAGGGCGGCGGCTTTTTTCAGTGGCAGTTCGCGCTGCAGCAGGCCCAGGGTCCGTAAGGCTTCCGGAGGCAGGGCTTCTTCATCGGCATGATAGCCTTCGACAATCAGCACCATCTCACCTTTACGGCGGTTATCATCTTCGCGGACCCAGTCGAGCAGTTCTGCGACCGGTGCTCCGTGAATGCTTTCCCAGGTTTTGGTAATTTCACGGGCCAGTACCACAAAACGGTCGCCGCCGAATTCCTGCACCATATCCTGCAGGCAGTCCAGTAACCGGTGGGTGGATTCATAGAAAATCAGCGTCCGGGGTTCCTGTACCAGGGCACGAAGTGCATCGCAACGACCCTTGGTTTTTGCCGGCAGAAATCCTTCGTAACAGAATCGATCGGACGGTAATCCCGAGGCACTTAATGCTGTGATCGCCGCACAGGCACCGGGGAGGGGCACAACTTTCAGTCCGGCTTCCCGGCATTTACTGACCAGATGATACCCCGGGTCATTAATTAATGGCGTTCCTGCATCTGAGACCAGAGCTATACTTTGACCTGCCTGTAAGCGGCTTATCAGGTGGTCAGCTTTTTGCTGTTCATTATGGTCGTGCAGTGCGAACAGGCGCGCATTGATTGCGAAATGTTGTAGTAACATACCCGTGTGGCGTGTATCTTCTGCGGCAATCAAGTCTGCATCTGACAGGACAGTCAGCGCACGCTGAGTGATATCGCCCAGGTTACCAATGGGGGTCGGGACGATGTAGAGCGTGCCCGCAGAAATCTCTGTCTGATCGTTTTGTTTCATTGTTTCATCCGAATTGCCGATTTAATATTAGGCGTTCTGAGAAAAACATAACCGGATACCGTATGCTTCTTTCAAAAGTGAATCGTCGTAAAGCAGGGCGTTTTGTCCCCGTTGTTCTCGCCGGGCTGATTCTGGCGGCCTGTACCACTCAGGAGCCTCAGGCACCTGCTGTTGATGTGCAGGGGCCGGAAACAGGCACCTCTGCATATTATCTGCAGCAGATGCAGCAAAGTCGTGATGATAGCAAGACCGGCTGGCAATTACTCGCAATCCGCGCGCTAATCAACGAGGGTAAATCACCTGAGGCTCTAAAACAGCTGCAGGCACTCCCTGACAACATGACTGCCGTGCAAAAGCAAGAGCTGAGCTTACTGAAGGCGCAATACGCGGTATCTGTGCATAACGCGACTGGCGCCGTGCAGCAGCTGAAAACGATTGATCTGAGCAGCTTATCTGCCGATCAGCAATCCCGGTATTACCGCACATTTATTGCGGCAACCGCCGCACAACCGACGCTGGATACCCTGCGGGCCTTTATCGCTCTTCAGCCTCTGTTGCAGTCTACTGACGAGCAGCAGAAGAATATTAATGCGACCTGGCAGGCACTGCGCACTATCCCTCAGCAGCAGGCGAATAATTTTGTTATTAATGCCAACGAGAATATCCTGCAAGGCTGGCTCGATCTGCTGGGGGTGTACTACCGCAGCAACAATAATCAGGATGCCCTGAAAGCGGGCGTAAAAGACTGGCAGATCCGTTATCCGGATAACCCGGCGTCAAAAAGGCTGCCTGCCGGATTGCTGCAAAGTATGAATATGACAGCGGCTTCAACGAATACCATTGCCCTGCTGCTACCGTTAACCGGCCCGGCGGCAATTTTCTCGCAGGCCATAGAGCAGGGGTTTGAGGATGCCCGTAACGGTGTACTGGCGCAGACACCGCCACCACAAACATCAGGAACCCCGACCGGACAAGCGACGCCTGCAACAGCGGCACCGACCGGGACGACTGCCCCGGTCATTGGCAGCGCTGATATGCCTATCAGCGCCACAGGGCCGGCTCCGGCGACTGCAACGGCCAGTCCCCCGGCAGCCACCCCGGCCAGCCCGAATGCGGTAGTCAGCCCTTCCGCCGTATCTGTGACATCGCTGACTGAACCGGCAACGGGTACTTCGTCTGCAACGGCAGCCCCGGCAGGGCAGGTGAACGGTACTTCGGCAACACCGGCAACACCTGCCACGGCACCGGCTAACAGTCAGGCACAAATCCGGGTTTATGATACTAACGCGCAGCCGGTGGATCAGTTATTACAGCAGGCACAGAATGATGGCGCGACATTGGTGGTCGGCCCGCTGCTGAAAGAGAATATACAGCAGGTGGCCAACACGTCCACTCCTCTCAAAATCCTGGCGCTGAATGAACCGGATGGTTTACAGAATCATGACAATATGTGTTATTTCGCCCTGTCCCCGGAAGATGAGGCCCGTGAAGCGGCTCGCCATATGTGGGCACAGAATAAGCGAATGCCGCTGTTGTTAATCCCGTCGAACAGTTATGGGCAACGGGTCGCGCAAGCTTTCGCGCAGGAATGGCAAAAGCTGGGTGGTCCACTGGTTGAAGAGCAAACCTTTGGTTCGGTGGCTGACCTGAAAGCCCGTATCAACAGTAATTCGGGTATCGCAATGACAGGGACACCGGTCACGGTACAACCGGCAAGCAGCACCGCTGCCGGGTCTGCGGTATCAGTGGCAGGTATGACGTTTAATGCGCCACAGGCACCTTCGGAGGCCCCTGTGGCAGCGCCAGGCAACATTGACTCGGTGTATATTGTGGCCAGCCAGGGTGAACTGGCGCTGATAAAACCGATGATCACCATGCGTACCGGCTCCCGCAGCAATATTGCGCTGTACGCCAGCTCCCGGAGTTCTCAGTCCGGAGACGGCCCGGATTTCCGTTTTGAGATGGATGGTCTGCAGTTCAGTGATATCCCATTGCTGTCCGGTGCGGATCCTGCTCTGATGGAACAGGCACTGAAGAAGTTTGATGACGACTATTCACTGGCGCGTCTGTATGCGATGGGGGTTGATGCCTGGACACTGGCTAACCACTTTAACCAGTTACGGAACAGCGCCGGTTATCAGATTAACGGAAATACCGGGATTCTGAGTGCCGGAGCAAATTGTGTGATCGACAGGACGTTGTCATGGAATCAGTATTCTCAGGGACAGATCGTTCCGGTACCACAGACCGGACACTGATCGGTAAAGGGTATGAGTGGCGGGCACGCCACTTTTTACAACAGGCCGGATTACAGTGGGTAGCCAGTAATGTTCGCTACCCTTACGGTGAAATAGACCTCATTATGCGTGATATCTGCGGATGGGTATTCGTCGAGGTTCGTTTCAGAAAAAATGATCGCTTTGGCGGTGCACTGGCAAGCATCACCCGGGATAAAAAACGACGTCTTCTTCGTGCCGCGGCGGCATGGCTTGCCGCCCGTCAGCAAAGTTTTGCTACGGATTGCTGTCGTTTTGATATCATTGCCGTGACAGGAAACGATGTGCAATGGATTCAAAACGCTTTTGATACCGAAATGTAATTATCAGGTGGTTGTGTGCTGGAAAGAATAAAATCTTGTTTTACCGAAAGTATACAGACGCAGATAGCCGCGGCCGAAGCGTTGCCGGATGCGATTTCCCGTGCGGCCCTGACGCTGGTTCAGTCTTTACTTAACGGGCATAAAATACTGAGCTGTGGCAACGGAGCATCCGCCGCTAATGCTCAGCATTTTACTGCAACGATGATCAATCACTTTGAGAATGAACGACCCAGCCTGCCGGCAGTCTCATTAAGTGCCGATAACATTATGTTAACTGCCATCGGTAATGACCGGCAACATGATGAAATCTACGCGAAACAGGTGCGTGCACTGGGCCAGGCGGGTGATGTCTTACTGGCAATATCGACTCACGGCAATAGCCGGGATATTGTCAAAGCGGTGGAAGCCGCAGTCACCCGGGATATGACGATTGTCGCATTAACCGGCTATGATGGCGGAGAACTGGCGGGCTTATTGGGGCCGCATGATGTTGAAATTCGTATTCCCTCGCATCGCAGTGCAAGGATTCAGGAAATGCATATGCTGACGGTGAATTGTCTGTGTGAACTGATTGATAACACGCTGTTTCCCCAGCAGGAATAATTGAAGGAGTATTCATGAAAATATTTTCTGTGTTAGCGGTAGTGATATCCGCTTTGTTATTGCAGGGTTGTGCTGCGGTCGTGATCGGCAGTGCTGCAGTCGCCACAAAAACCGCGACTGACCCGCGTACGGTCGGGACTCAGGTGGATGATGGCACGCTGGAGCTTCGGGTGGCGAATGCGCTGGCGACAGATAAGCAGGTGAAAGCTGCTCATATCAATGCCACAGCATATCAGGGCAAAGTGTTGCTGACGGGTGAAGCTCCGGATCAGTCAGTTGCGGATAAAGCTAAACAGATCACCGCCGGTGTCGAAGGGGCTACCGAGGTGTATAACGAAATCCGTATCGGGCCAAATGCGAGTCTGGGGACTTCATCTTCGGATACCTGGATCACCACAAAAGTCCGTTCACAGCTGCTGGCGAGCGATAAAGTGAAATCGTCTAATGTGAAAGTGACCACTGAGCAGGGGGAAGTTTTCCTGCTGGGACTGGTGACGGCACAGGAAGGCCAGGCGGCTGCAGAAATTGCCAGTAAAATCAGCGGCGTCAAACACGTCACCACCGCGTTTACTTTACTGAAATAACCTCTCTGTCAGGCAGCCGTTCAGGCTGCCTGTTCACTCCCGCAACAGTCAATAATCAGTAACCTGCAGTCGGTCATGGCGTTGATACGCAATTGTTTTTCATCACTTATCAATACACCGTCTCCGCACCCCGCCTGAAGAGAGGGACTCTCTCCTTCAAGTTCCACTCCGCCATACACAGATTGCAGATAGCAACGTGACCCTTGCAGGGGGAAAATGTGCGTCTCTTCGTGCTGTAAGGATAACTGAAAGACCCTGATGTTTTGACGGAGTTTCAGGCTGCCTTGCTGCCCGTCACCGGAGGCTATCAGCAGACATTTTTCGCTCTCAGGTAATTGCAGGTGTTGTAGCTGAGGGGAATTTTGTTCCGGGCAAGTCTGCAACCAGAGTTGTAAACGAACAAGATCGGTATCCGGAGAGGCGTTACTTTCCTGGTAAATAGTATTATCACCGGCAAACAGCAGTGCGTCACCGGCACGCGCATGGGTCATCTGCCCGTCACTGCTGCGGTATCCGGCCTCGCCCTGCAAAATAATATTCAGCACATCCACTCTCGGGAAGCTGCGCGGCTGGAAAGTCGCTCCTGCTGCCAGCACTTCCTGATTAAGCACCTGCAGATAGCCAAAACCGAGTAATTGCGGGTCAAAGTAGTGCCCGAAGGAAAAACTGTATCGGGATTTCAGCCAGCCATAGTCAGCACTGCCACACTTTTCAGCGGCTCTTAACCTAAACATTTTTCCTCCGATCAGTGATATCGCCCATTTATCTTAAAGGGCTGGACGGCGGAATGTTAGCCAGTTAATCTGCCTGCTATATTCAAATTTACTGAAAGAGAATCCGATTGTGAGAGAACGGGCACTGACACTAGAAGCTCTGCGCGTGATGGATGCTATAGATCGACGCGGGAGCTTTGCAGCAGCAGCAGATGAACTCGGTCGGGTTCCCTCAGCCCTCAGTTACACCATGCAGAAGCTGGAAGAAGAGCTGGATGTGGTGCTATTTGACCGCTCAGGACACCGTACAAAATTCACCAATGTCGGTCGTCTGTTACTGGAACGCGGCCGTGTTTTACTGGAAGCCGCTGACAAACTGACAACAGATGCGGAAGCCCTGGCTCGTGGCTGGGAACCCCATCTGTCCATCGTGACTGAAGCCCTGGTGCCCTGTGAACATCTGTTCCCGCTGGTCAACCGGCTGGCCGAAAAATCGAATACTCAGCTTTCACTGCAGACAGAAGTCCTGGCCGGGGCCTGGGAGCGTTTAGATCAGGGGAGAGCGGATATTGTGGTTGCCCCGGCCCTGCATTTCAGGACCTCCAGCGAAATTAATACCCGTAAAATTTACAGCATGATGAGCGTGTATGTTGCCAGTCCTGATCATCCTATTCATCAGGAGCCGGAGCCGCTGTCAGAAACGACCCGGGTAAAGTATCGGGGGATCGCTGTAGCAGATACTGCCCGTGAACGTCCGGTGATTACGGTGGAGTTACTGGATAAACAACAGCGTCTTACCGTGAGTTCGCTGGGGGATAAACGTAAAGCGCTGCTTGCCGGTCTGGGCGTGGCCACCATGCCCTGGCCATGGATAGAAAAAGATGTCGCCGAAGGGCGTCTGAAAGTGGTGAGCCCGGAGTATAAGATCGACATTAATATTATTATGGCCTGGCGCCGGGACAGTATGGGGGAGGCGAAAGCCTGGGCCCTGCGAGAGATCCCGCGGTTACTGACGAAATATCAGACTTCCTCACGGTGGTAACAGAGTGCCGCCTTAAGCTGCACTGTTATCACTCAACCCGCAGCCCTGTGATGCTGGGCGAGCCAGTCATGCGGCAGGGGACCGGGGACAATGCCGGCAGGATTAAGCCGGGAATGACTGCGGTAATAATGATGACAGATATGACGCAGGTCTACCGTATCGGCAATACCGGGCTGTTGATAGATATCGCGTAAGTAGCCATAGAGATTAGGATAGTCGCTGATACGACGGCGATGGCATTTAAAATGAGTGACATAGACGTCATCGAACCGGATCAGTGTCGTCCACAGGCGGATATCAGCCTCTGTCAGCTGCTCTCCGGTCAGATACCGTTGTTGTGACAGGATCTCCTCGGCTTTATCCAGTCCGTCGAATACAGCCTCTGCCGCGCTATCGTAGGCCTGTTGAGTCGTAGCAAACCCCGCCTGATAAACACCGTTATTAATTTGCGGATAAATCCATGCGTTCAGTGCATCAATCTGCGGGCGTAAAGCCTGCGGGTAATAGTCGGGCGTCACAGCATTGTTGCCTGTAAACGCCGTATTCAGCATACGGACGATATCCGCTGATTCATTACTGACGATGGTTTCCTGTTGTTTATCCCATAGCACGGGTACCGTAACGCGCGTCGTGGCCTGCGGATCGGCCTTTTGATACACCTGATAGAGATACTCCAGCCGGTAAAGCGGATCGCCGTCTGCACGGGGAAAATCCCGGGCGAATGTCCAGCCATTTTCCAGCATCAGCGGGTGAACGACAGAAACTGAGATTACCTCCTGTAACTGTTTCAGCTGTCGCATAATAAGCGTCCGGTGTGCCCACGGGCAGGCCAGAGAAACATACAGGTGATAGCGTCCCGGCTCAGCTATAAAACCGCTCTTTCCGCTAATACCCGCCCGTCCGTCGGCCGTGATCCAGTGACGCCATTGTGATTGTGTACGTACAAACTTACCCTGGCTGGCTTTGGTATCATAGCCGATGTCGACCCAGCGACCTTCCTGCAGCATGCCCATCCGGCCCTCCCGGAATGTATTCCTGTTTTATAGAAAAAGTGGGGTATCAGGCAAGACAGAGAATAAAAGGGTGAGACGTTAAATGTCGGTTTTATTCCGGCCTGATGAGAGAAGATCTTTTCAGTCAGCGACTGGCTGACTGAAAAGGGAGCAGATGATCAACGCCGTGGCAATGCTTTGCGGATCATCCGCCAGCTACTCCATAAACCAAATCCACGTTTAGCCCAGCGGACAATAAACGCAGGATGGCGCATAGACCAGACGGCCGCCAGTCCGCTACCGATGGTAATATAACGACGTAGTCCTACGACGGTATGCCACAGAGTGTCATACCTTGCAGTGCCCTGGTACCAGTCACGTTCGCAGGACTTTAAATCCAGGCGTTGTTGCTGAATGAGTACCAACAGGGCATTTTTACGTCGTTCAATATCACGACGGCTCATGACTGACGTTCCTCCAGTAGCTTACGGTCTGTGGAGAGTTCTTCACGGGAACTGCTCAGCAAGGTTGAACGCCGGGATTTCACAATGACCCAGATACCCAGTATCAGCGCCAGAGCAAACAGCACCCCGGTGGTAATCGCAATTGCCATCAGACGATATTGAGGTTCAACAGCAACGATAACCAGAATCATCAAACTCATCAGCCCGAATGCGGTAAAAAGCATGGTTAATCCGACCATCAGTAACATCTGGATCAGATTGGCTTTTTCCTCTTCTAACTCGACAATTGCCAGACGAACCCTTGTCTCTACAATACTGACCAGGGTAGTGACCATGCGCTGGCCGACATTAATCAGGCCTTTTCCAGGACCTTCGTTCTGTGAATGATTGTCCATAATTATCGACGCGAGATAAGAATACCGAAGACCACACCAATCGCCGCACCGATCCCGACACCGTGCCACGGATTATCGCTGACATATTCATGAGCTTTCTGCGCTGCTTCACGAGTGGTTTTGCTGAGCTGCTGACCGGATTCACCCAGGCTTTCCCGGGTCGAGTCCAATGTTGCCCGTGCTTTTTTGTGTAACTTATCGACTTCAGATTTCGACTTATCACTGGCCCCACTCAGCACTTCTTCCAGTGTGTCCGCCAAAACAGACAGTTCAGCACGCAGATCCTTTGAAGATGGAATATCAGCCATATAAAACTCCTTCTGAAAGATGTTGGTTGGCTCCGCTACGCGGAAAAAAGTACACAGGCACTTAAAAGAGAACGTTCAGGCAGCAGAACAAAGTGTCACTCTTGTCTGCATTATCCCGGGGATCCCGGATGCAGCGCAGCATGGGATACCCTGCTGCGGGAGCACTGGCGCTGAATATCGGCTAAAGCCTGTTTCAGGCCATCGATCCTGTGTTGATTGTGATGCTGGCGGGCCAATGAGATTTCATACTCAATGCTCCCGGTTTTATCCTGAAGGCATTGCGGGCTTTGCTGCCCGCAGGCACCGGCAGTGGCCGGCAATATCATCAGAACAGTTAGCAGACAATCTACATTCTTCATCAGGATCCCTCATCCCGGGCCCTAAGTACATGACATCAAAACGTCACTGTAAATTTACCTGACTGTTTTTACTTAGTTATCTGAGTATAGATAGCCATGGCGGAAAGTTCAAAGTCAGGACGACGATGAAATGCAGACAGTCCGGGATTCCGGTGTGCAGTAACCCGGTCAGACGGTGGTATAGGCATCAGATAAAATGTGGCTAAGAAGAAGGTGGGCGGCCAACTGTTGTTCTTCATTGGCCAGATGAATGACCATGCTGTCCTGGTCCGGGGTAATACTTTTTACAGAGATCCCGCTTTCTGTCAGCTGCTGGTAAAGAAAGAATCCGTCTGGCAGGTTCATCCCTTTATGGGTCACCGTAATACGTATGACCGGGTCATTGACGGTCAGACCGGGCATCAGCCGTAGTGTCGTTATCACCATCAAGGTGATGATCACCACAAAAGGGAGCAGCCGATACCCGGAAAAAAGCTTTTGGCGGAACATTACAGAGATTTCCCGCCTTGCTGCGAACGTTTACGCCACAGAATATATAAGGATCCGAACAGACCAAAGACCAGCAGGACCAAAGGTAACAGCATCAGACAAAACATCAGCTGATCTTCATACTTCTGGAAGAGTGGTGTTTTACCGAGGGCAAAGCCGGCACATGTCAGGATCAAAACCCAGAGTAACCCGCTGAACCAGTTGAAAAACTGGAACCTGGCACTGCTGAGCCCGGAGATACCGGCGATGGTCGGAAGGAGTGTGCGGACAAAGGCGATAAACCGGCCTATCAGTAATGCCGATAGCCCATGCCGGTGGAAAAGTGCGTGTGCCCGCTGGTGATATTGTTCCGGAAGGTGAGAGAGCCACTTCCTGACCAGCGGGGTGTTACCCAGCCATCGCCCCTGAATATAACTGACCCAGCACCCCAGACTGGCGGCAACGGTGAGGATAAACAGGGTCATCGGGAAGCCCATAGTCCCTTTTGCGATCAACACGCCCACCAGGATGAGCAGACTATCGCCCGGCAAGAAAGCGGCAGGCAGCAGGCCATTTTCCAGGAATAAAATAATAAATAAAATGCCGTAAATAGCCCATACCAGAGAAGGATCGGCGAGTGTCTCAAAATCCTGTTGCCAGAGTGCATGCAGTAGGGCGTTTAGGGTATCCATTAACTGTTCCTGACCATCATTAATATTTCCGGAAGAAGTCTTAAAGATAACGCATTCCGGAAAAACCGGAAGAACAATGAGGTGATTTATGCTCACTTCACCACTATGACCCCGGGAGGGGGGACAGTGAATAATTGTAACAAAAAATAATCAAAGACAGTAAGTTTAATCGGGAAGAGACACAGAGTTTTACCTGTTCTGCGCGATTAAAAAAGGATATTTACAAGGACTGACATTATCCGCCCTCTGCCGGTCAGACAGTAAAACGGCAACGGGCAGAGGAGATGAGGAAGAAACGGTACGGAAGAGACTCCGTACCGTCACAGACGTTACTCGGCAGACGCCCGACGTTCGGGGGTTTCAGTGCTATCGATGGCGGATTTTTTCATCGCTTCCGACTGACACACGGCGGCGGTAAACAGAATATCGGTGGAAGAGTTCAGCGCTGTTTCCGCAGAGTCCTGTAACACACTGATCAGGAACCCGACCGCGACGACCTGCATGGCAATGTCATTCGGGATCCCGAACATATTACAGGCCACGGGGATTAACAGCAGTGAACCACCCGCCACCCCGGAAGCTCCGCAGGCACATAACGATGCTACCAGGCTCAGGACTACCGCCGTCGGTAAATCGACTGCGATGTTCAGGGTATGGACGGCCGCCAGGGTCATCACGGTGATGGTGATAGACGCTCCCGCCATACTGATGTTCGCCCCCAGCGGAATCGAGACTGAATAGGTGTCTTCATCCAGATCCAGACGCTTGGCGATCGCCATATTTACCGGAATATTCGCGGCGGAGCTGCGGGTGAAAAAGGCGGTCACGCCACTTTCCCGAAGACATAAAAACACCAGCGGATAAGGGTTACGACGAATTTTCCAGAACACCAGTAACGGGTTGACGACCAGCGCCATAATCAGCATACAGCCCAGCAGCAGTGACAATAACGCCGCGTAGCCCCACAGCGCAGAGAAGCCGTTAGTTGCCAGCACCGAGGAAACCAGGCCAAAAATACCGAGCGGAGCACAGCGAATAACTTTACGTACCAGCCAGGTGACCGCTGATGACATATCATTCAGAACCTGTCGGGTGGTATCGCTGCTGTGGCGGAAAGCGAGGCCAAGACCGATGGCCCAGACCAGAATACCGATATAATTGGCGTTCAGCAGTGCATCGAGCGGGTTAACGACAATACTTAACAGTAAGCCGCGCAGGATCTCTTCAATGCCCCGGGGCGGGGTAACCCCCTGATGGGCATCCGACAGGCTTAATACCTGAGGAAAATGGAAACTGGCAACCACAGCAACCACCGCTGCGAAGAACGTGCTGAGCAGATAAAGAATAGCAATCGGTTTGATATTCGTTTTCTGCCCCTGAGCGTGGTTAGCAATAGAAGAAATCACCAGCACCAGCACCAGGATTGGGGCGACGGCTTTTAAGGCATGAACAAAGAGTTCACCCAGTAACCCGACGTCGCGCGCACTTTCTTTTGACACCATTGCCAGCAGAATACCTGCAAGCAAACCCGCAATGATCTGTCCAATCAGATTACCTGAGCTCAGCCAGAGCATCAGTTTGTTATTTTTTTTAATCATATAATATTTACTTATTTTTTATGGAATTCTCATTTTCCTGACGCGGTTAGCGCCACTGAAAATAATGGGTCGCGGGCAAGTATAAGTAAAAGATATACATAATAAAGCAGAAATCAGACGGCTAAAATATTCCGGCAGTGTGAAAATCGTTTCAGATGTCGGCTTATCAGCGCTTAATCATGCAGATTAATTTTTCTGTGAAGGATTAGAGGGGGTTTTACACCCCCTCCGGGATATTGTTTTGTTATGGTTTTTGCGGCATCCGACGATTTTTCAGATGATTTATGCCCAGAGTGATCAACAGGATGGCGGCCACCACCGTCAGGGATACGGCGGCAGGAATATGATAAAGCTCCAGCAGCAGCATTTTCACCCCGATAAAGACCAGGATCACGGCCAGCCCGTACTTCAGTAATGAGAACCGCTCCGCAACACCTGCCAGCATAAAATACATCGCCCTCAGACCAAGTATGGCGAACAGATTAGAGGTCAGGACAATAAAAGGGTCGGTCGTGACTGCGAAAATGGCCGGGATGCTGTCGACAGCAAAAATAACATCGCTGAATTCCACCATGATCAAGGCCAGAAACAGGGGAGTGGCATAGCGGAGTCCCTGGCGTTTGATAAAGAACTGTTCACCCTCCAGGGATTCCGTCATACGTATGTGGCGGCGTAACCAGCGGACGATTGGCTTTTCGGTGCTGTTGCCGGCGGTCTCATCGGAAGGGATCGCCATTCTGACCCCGGTGATCACCAGGAAGGCACCAAACAGATAAAGGATCCAGCTGAACTCACTGACCAGCCAGCTACCGGCGAAAATCATGGCGGTACGCAGTACGATGGCACCGAGAACGCCATAAACCAGTACCCGTTGTTGCAGAGCCGCCGGAATAGCAAAGTAATTGAATAGCATAAGCCAGACGAATACGTTATCTACCGCCAGCGCTTTTTCCAGTACATAGCCGGTGAGGAAAGCCAGAGTTTGCGAGGAGGCAACCGCAGGGCCTGCGTGTTCACGTAAGTACCACCACAATGCGGCACCGAACAGCAATGAAAGGGCGACCCAGACCACTGACCAGAGAGCGGCCTGTCTGACTGTCATACCGGCACGATCCCGGCGGCCCTGTAAGCGAAGATCAACTAACAGCATGATCACGACAATAACGATAAAACTGCCCCAGAGGAGTGGGTTTCCTACGCTGTGCATAATGGTGTCCCCGAAAAAAACGGCTGAGATCAGAAGATATCAGCCGCTGTGCTATGACGGGCAAACCTTACCTTCCGGCAAGGTCTCACTTACAACACCGGATTTCCGGGTTGCGCGGCGACCGGTTGTGATACACAACGTAATGACGATCCGCCGGCTTTTAAGTTACTCCCCTTTGCTTGCTTCAGGCTAGAAAGAATTACGTATAAATTCAAGTAAAAAATGAAACATAATGAAACATTCTGAACAATCTGATCACTGAATTCCGGTAAACAGAGCCGATTGCCACCGACGGACGACAGTTTTATCATAGCGGTTCTCTCCCCAGGCCCAGGATACTCAGTGAAAGAAGGTAAGTACGTACTCCGATGGATGGCACTACTGATAGCGATTCCGGTCGGATTTGCCGGCGCGATGGTCACGCTGGCATTTCGTCATACCCTTGATTTTTTCAACCGTCTGCTGTTCGGGCGCAGTGATGATATTACTCTGGCGATGCATGCCTGGCCCTGGTATTGCTGGCCCCTGATCGTCGGTGGCGGGGGGGTGATTGCCGGTATTTTTCTGCAATATGCGGTCAGATTAGAGAAAAAACAGCGCATTAATACCGACTATCTGGATGTCATTAATGCCCGGCTGGACGCTGTACCGACCCGCACCTCGTTATTTCGGGCGCTCTCGTCTATCGCCAGTATTTCCAGCGGTGCATCGATAGGGAAAGAAGGACCGATGGTCCAGTTAGCGGCACTGTGCGGTAGTATTATGGGTCGTTTCCTGCCCGCCGCCACCTTACTGAAGAACTGTGATGTCGTGGCCATGGCTGCGGCTGCCGGCCTGGCTTCGGTTTACCATGCCCCACTGGCCTCCGCAATTTTTGTTGCTGAAGTGGCTTTTGGTATTTCCGCCTTACAGCGGTTGATCCCGCTGGTGATTTCAGCAGCGGTCTCGGTGATGACCTTGTGGTGGCTGGGGTACCGCTCTGCACTCTATCCGCTGGCTGATGTACAGTTTAGCGTCAGTGTTGCCAGTGTTGTGACGGTAGTGGCGATTGGCTGCATCGGCGGACTGGCCGGGGCGGGGTTCATTACCCTGGCCGGTTACAGTAAAAAACAGTTTTCCCGTATAACCAGCCTGCCTTGCCGGCTGGCAAGCGGGGGGATCGCCGTGGGCCTGTTAGCCATTCTGTCCACAGATATTCTGGGAAATGGCTATGATGTGATCGTGAATATCTTTCGTGGTCACTACCTGTTTGACGGACTGTTGCTGGTGCTGGTGTTAAAACTGCTGGCCACTTGTTGCTCTGTAGGCTCTTCTGCCGTCGGCGGAATGTTTACCCCCTCATTACTGATAGGGGCGCTGCTGGGGGCGATGTTTACGCTGCTGACGGAGCATCTGGGGCTTGGCGGGCAACCCGGCTGGCTTTATGCGGCAGTGGGGATGGGGGCCGTCCTGGCGGCTATCAGCCAGGCTCCGTTAATGGCAATGCTGATGGTCCTGGAAATGACACTGAACAGCAGCCTGCTGTTCCCGCTGATGATAGCGACGGTACTGGCCACGATGGTAACTTATCGTTTGCAGTCAGCCGTGACTTATCCGCTGATCACTACCCATTTTTCCCGTGCAGAAGCGAAGTTTGATTTTGATAACACCGCGATTGCTGAACTGATCATCCCCGGAGCCGCTATTTTGCCGGGAACCCCGGTCAGCGATGCTCTGGCGATCAGTACACTGAAGCGTGAACGCTACGTCTATGTCATTAATGAAAGCGGGCGCTTCCTGGGTGTGGTTTCCATTCATGAAATCGCTGCCAGTGTACTTTCTCAGAAAATTACGTCAGATTCCCCGGTCAGTGCCGTGATGGATAACGAGTTTCCGTATGTCTGTCAGGGACAGAGTCTGCGGGAAGGCTGGGAGGCTTTTGAGAAAGTCACGTTAGAGCGTTTGCCGGTACTGAGCAGTGATACCGAACGCTATTTTCTGGGAGCGCTGACGAAAACCAGTCTGATACGTAAAGCCGGGGCGTTTATCTGAGCCTGGCTGGCCGGTCTTTGCTGTTGGGTTTATCGGCTAAAGCCAGTATACTGCGCCCCTTTTCACAAGCCCCTCTTTGCCAGACCCGTGCCGGAGATATCATGACCCTATTTGAAATGAGTGATTATTCACTTAACCTGCAACGCTTCCCGCGGACAGGCGATGACAGTGCTTTACAGGCCTGGGATGCCGCAGATGAATATCTGTTACAGCAGGAGATACCTCAGGGGCCGGTGTTCGTCTTTAATGACAACTTCGGTGCGCTGACCTGTGCGCTGGTCCATCAGGGGCGTCAGGTCTGGCATATCAGCGACTCACTGAACAGCCAGCAGTCGGCACAGCAGAACCTGGCACTGAATGGCCTGGATGAAAGCAATGTCACGTTTATCGACAGCATGACGGCGCTGCCGTTAACGCCAGCCGTGGTACTGATTAAAGTGCCTAAGACCCTGGCACTGCTGGAATTCCAGCTCGGGACGTTGCGTGAGGTGCTGCAGCCTGAAACAGTGATCATTGCCGGGGCGAAAGCGAAGGATATCCATAACTCCACGCTGGCGTTGTTTGAACGTATTATCGGCGAAACAAAAACTTCACTGGCAAAGAAAAAAGCACGACTCATTTTCAGTCGCTTCACGGTGGCGGAAATGACCCTGCGTGATGTTACAGAGCGCTGGCCGCTGGAAGGTACCCCGTATATTATCCATAACCACGCGAATGTATTTTCCCGTCAGTCGCTGGATATCGGTGCCCGTTTCTTTATGCGCCATCTGCCACGCGGTCTGGAAGGGGATATTATTGACCTCGGCTGTGGTAACGGCGTGATCGGCCTGAAAGCGCTGGCGGATAACCCTGACGCTTGTGTTCACTTTGTGGATGAGTCCTGGATGGCCGTTGCCTCGGCACAGATTAACGCGGAAACGAATCTGCCCCATGAGCTTTCCCGTTGTCGCTTCACGGTGAACAATGTGCTGAGTGGTTTTGCCCCGGACAGCTATTCGGCGGTTTTATGCAACCCGCCATTCCACCAGCAAAATGCGATCACTGAACATGTCGCCTGGCAGATGTTCCGTGATGCGTTCCGTTGTCTGCAATACGGCGGGGAATTAAGGATTGTTGCCAACCGTCACCTCGACCATGATCGTAAACTGAAAAAACTTTTCGGTAACTGTCAGGTGGTGGGGTCTGATACTAAATTTGTGGTGCTGCGTTCCGTTAAACTCCGCTAAACAACACGAGACCGGGAAGGCCACCGTGTGTGGCCTGCCCGGTCTTCCGGGCGTCGATAAAAGCCGGTACGTCCCGGCGAAAGCACACATCTTCCGGTAACACCGTTTCTTTCGCGGCGTCCTGCCTCTTCCTGTTAACGTTAGCGCCTCCGGCGAAGGCCGCTGCCTCCTGTTCCGCTCCCCGTCGTCAGTCTGCCCCCGGCAACGGCACGGAAGGTTCACCGGCAATCCATGAGAAGCGTAACTGATAGCCTTCATCCGTATGGGTATTACGCCGGTAACTGGCCCCCGGCTCTGCCATACAGTAAGTGCACTGGTTCAGGTTATCTATCCGTGATGCCGCAATCCCTTCCTGTAGCAACATTTGCGTTGCCAGGGCCGGTAAATCCAGCCAGAACGCGGGTTGTGTGACGGGCGCTGTCGGGCGTCGGGCGAGGGGATTCACCGCCGGATGGAAAGCGCCGGGGATCGGATCCCTGACGTAACGGCAGGCTTTAATTTCTTCAAACAGGGGTAACCCCAGTTCATAGCAACAGGGGCCTATCGCCGGACCGATTGCGATATAAAGATCAGACGCTGCCGAACCCTCTGCAAAAAAACGGCTCAGAGTCTGTTGCAGTATACCGGCCAGCGTCCCTTTCAGCCCGGCATGCGCCGCCGCCACCTGATGTGTTTTCTCCGAAGCGATAAGTACCGGTAAACAGTCGGCAGTATAGATCGCGACCGGTTGTCCGTGATGGCTGAACAACGCATCTGCCACGGATTGTTTAGGGGGGAAATTACTGTCTGCGGGGCAGACGGTGTCAGTATGGCGTTGCAGTGCGTAGGCCGTGTTATCGGGAGGGCGCTGGCCTGCAGGTAAAAAACCATGCCTGACCCACCCGAGAGAGAGGAGAAGGGGCGATTGCTGAGCTGCGGACGAAGGAAGGGACATAGGCATTTCCTGTTGAATAATTTCATTCAGCGATTGCATTTATAGTGAAGATACTGCGATAGTCCTTACGGGGTCAATGATTGAATATTAACAATAAGATGAGGAAATTTAATGAAAAAGCGCTGGCTTTTAACCTTACCTGCGCTGGTGGTTCTTGGACTATCCGGCTGTGCGCAAAACACACAACAACGACTCAATGACCAGACAGTCACTGCCGTGAACTGGATGCAGCAATCCGGTGAATATCAGGCACTGACCTGGCAGGCGTTCAATGCAGCGACGGCAGCGTTCGATCATGCCACCTCGCTGACCGGTAAACCGAAAGCGGTGATTGTCGACCTGGATGAAACCATGCTGGATAACAGCGCCTATTCAGCCTGGCAGGCGAAGAACGGTAAGTCTTTCAGTGATGCAACCTGGTCAGCCTGGACACAGGCGAAGCAAGCCCGTGCAATTCCGGGTGCGGTAGAATTTGCCCGTTATGTCGATAGCCATGGTGGTACGGTGTTCTATGTCTCTAACCGTGACCAGAAAGATTATCAGGCTACTGTCGAAAATATGCAGGCACTGGCCTTTCCTGGTGTGAACGAAAAAACCGTGTTCCTGAGCACCGGTTCTTCTAATAAGCAGGCCCGTTTTGACCAGATCACCCAATCCGGAGCGAATGTGGTGCTGTATATCGGTGATAACCTGAATGACTTTGGCGGAGCGACCTGGCATAAAGACAATGCTGAACGTCGTAATTTTGTCAGCCGTAACCATCAGTTGTTTGGTACCCGTTTTATTATTCTGCCAAACGCAGAGTACGGTGACTGGGAAAGCGGAATGGCGCCTGGTTATAATTCTCTGACTGACCAGCAGAAGATTGATGTCCGTGAGCAGCATCTGCGTGCATGGGACGGAAAATAAGCGTTAATTTTTAGGACGGCATCCCCTGGCCTGACGTCTTTTGCAACGTCCGGCCAGGTGAGTTACCTGTAAGCTCAAACGCAGTGGTAACACCGGACAACACCTGTCTGGCAGGAGCCTGCCAGACAGGTACAGAGTGACATGGCTTAGTGGTCAAAGGCCGATGTCATTTGCTTATCCTGCTCGTACCGGTCAAAAGCCAGTTCGATCAGCCGGGTGATCAGCTCACTGTATCCGAGGCCGCTGGCCTGCCAAAGCTTAGGGTACATACTGATGTTGGTGAACCCGGGTAATGTATTGATTTCGTTTATAATCACCTGGTCATCCGGGGTCAGGAACACATCGACACGAGCCATTCCACAACACTCCAATGCCTGAAACGCCTGCAGTGCAATTTCGCGGATGCGGGTATCGGCTTCCGGGGTTATCTCTGCCGGCACCACGACCTGTGCACCTTTTTCATTGATGTACTTGGTCTGATAAGAATAAAACTCATCACTGAGTACGATTTCGCCACAGTGGCTGGCTTCAGGCTGGTCGTTGCCCAGCACCGCACATTCGATTTCGCGTCCGACGATACCGGTTTCGATCAGCACCTTACGGTCATACCGGAAGGCTTCCTGCAGCGCAGGCAGTAATTCGCCGGCATGGTGAACCTTACTCACCCCGACAGAAGAGCCCTGATTCGCCGGTTTCACAAACAGTGGCAGCCCCAGTTCCGCAATCACCGCGGCCGGATCGATCGCTTCCTGACGGTTACGGTACGCGGTAATGAAAGGTGCAACCTGTAATCCGGCATCCCGTAACAGGCGTTTAGTGACTTCCTTATCCATACTGACCGCAGAGCCGAGGACGCCGGAACCGACAAAGGGCAGATTGGCCATCCGCAGCAGTCCCTGAAGTGAACCGTCTTCACCCAGCGTGCCGTGGACTATGGGGAAGATCACATCTACCTGCGGCACAGGTGCCAGAGCATTACGCTCAACTAACTGTTGCTGTTCCTTACCCGGAACTAATGCGACCTCGCGGGCAGAGCGGTTCAGCGCAATATGCTGAGGGTCATGAGCATGCAGTAAGAAGTCAGACTGCTCATTCAGTTGCCAGTATCCCTGCTTATTAATCCCCAGAAGCACAACTTCAAATTTTGTTTTATCAATAGCATCAATGATATTTTTGGCTGACTGTAATGAGACTTCATGCTCAGCCGATTTCCCACCAAAAATAATTCCTACACGTTGTTTTGTCATTCTGGTCTGCCTGAATAGCCTGGTACAAAGGCACAACATACCATGCAGCGAAAGGCGACAACAGTATTCTGCTTGATTCCGCACAGGGTTAATCATTTTTCAGACCCGCGGCAAGCATTACTCCCCGGTCCACTCCCGTAACAGATTATGGTACAGGTGCAGTAACGAAACACTGACTTCCGTGGCCTGTGCGTTTTGCTGCAGTGCGCGGATGTTTTCATCAAGAGAAATCAGCATTGCGCGTTTGCTTTCATCGCGGATCATCGACTGGATCCACATAAAAGAAGCCAGTCGTTCGCCTGACGTGACCGGCGTGACACAATGCAAACTGCCGGAAGGATAGAGCAGCATATCTCCCGCGGGCAACCTGACCCGATGCTCGCCGTAGGTGTCCTTGATCACCAGTTCTCCGCCCTGATAACTGTCCGGGTCAGAGAGAAATAAGGTGGCCGAAATGTCTGTTCTCAGCCAGGCATTCCCTTCACGTCGCACCGCGCCATCCACATGAAAACCATAGGTGCCCCCTTCGCGGTAACGGTTAAACAGCGGGCTGGAAATATTGACCGGCAGGGTCGCTGAGAAAAACTGCGGATGGCTGTTAAGCTTATCCAGCACATAGCGTTGTAATTCCTGCCATTCCTGGCTGGCGGTGTCGACCTGCTGGTTAGATTTTACCTCCGCTCCCAGATGACCGGTGGTGGCCCGGCCATCTATCCAGGGGCTGACGGCCAGCTTGTTACGGACCAGCATAACTTCTTCCGGACTGAGCAGGCCGGAGATTTTTTGCATCATAAACAGGCTCCTGCAAAGATGCCGCAGCCAGGCTGCGGCATGTCGGGGATTAGAAATGAACGTTGGCGGTCAGCATCCAGCTGCGCTCTGCACCCGGGAAGTACCGGTAGCCGCTTTTATTAATGGACGCCACATAATGGGTATTAAAGACGTTATAAACGTTCAGTTGCAGGTCCAGATTACTGTTCACACGGTAACCGGCCATGGCATCGGCGACCCAGTAACTATCGACTTTATCCGGCGTCCCTGCTGCTCCATCAGTCCCGCGGTGCATACTCCCCACATAGCGGGCTCCGGCTCCGGCCAGCAGCTTATCGGTCAACTGATAAGTCGTCCAGGAGGTGAAAGCATGTTTCGGGGTATAACTCAGCGCAGAAGAGCCATCATTGCTGACGGTGCTGCCTTCTTTGACGACGGCATTTTGCAGGGTATACCCCAGCATAACATGCCATTTATCGGTCAGATTACCATTCGCGGTCAGTTCGTAACCCTGAACGCGCTTGCGCCCTGTCTGGACGTAGTCGAGCGTAATCGGGTCCTGAGTCACTTCATTGCGGATATCGGTACGGAACAGGGCACCGCTCAGCAACAGAGTATTATCAAACAGGCTCCACTTGGTACCGACTTCTGCGGTTGCCGTTTTTTGTGGCTGGAAGTCGGTACGGTTCGCACTGTTGCCGCTTCCGCTTTCGGCCAGCTGGAAGTTACTGCCACCCGGAGGTTGCTGTGAAACGCCATAGTTAATATAGACATTCCCCTGCGGGGTCAGATGATAAAGCGCACCGGCTTTCCAGTTAAACAGGTTACCGCTTTTAGCCGTATCCACCGTCGATACCGGGGTACCGCTCGCCACACCTGCCGGACAACTGACAGCACCGCGTCCTGTGCCGCCGCAGACGGATAAGGCGCTATAACGGGTACGGTAACTGTCCAGACGGACACCGCCATTCAGTTCAAACGCTGGCGTGACCTGTAAGGTATCAAAGGCATAGACCCCAAAGGTATCGGTCGTCCCCCGCGCATCGGCTCCGGTCGGTGTCAGCCCGCCAATAGAGACATCGCTGTCAGGATGATAGATATTCACGGCAGGTGCAGTCAGGGATTGCACACCGTAGTTGATCTGAGTTTCACGCGTCACTTCCACCCCGGTGCTGATATCGTGACTTACGTCGCCGGTGTTAAAACGGGAGGTCAGATTGGTCTGGTTAGTGACTATCTTATTCAGAGCATCTTTGGTGTTGATCAGTCTTGCCCAGTCCCAGTCGCCCGCGGAGGCGGACCCATGGGTAGTGATCTGGGTGTTTCCGCCCATAATCGACGTCAGTAAATATTTCTGACGTGTCTCTGACCAGCGGGTGGTATTACGCAGCGTCGTGCTATCGGAAAAGTCATGTTCGAAACGCAGAGTCGCGGTATCACTGTCGGAATGATCAAAATCAGAGTCAGTGCCGTAATAGTTGTGGGTGTTTACTTTCCCGCTCCCGTTCAGGGCCTCAAAGCCTGACGGGGCGGTATAGCCGGGCAGACCGATCGTCGGGATACCGCCATCCGGGGTATTGTTCTGATGCACATGTTCATAGTCCAGATAGAGCCGCGTTGGCGTATCCAGTCCGAAAGCAATGGAGGGGGCAATACCATACTTTTCATGGCTGATATTGTTACGGGTATTACTGTGGCCTTTATCGCCCATCATATTGACACGGAAAGCCGTCGTATCATTAATCATCTGGTTATAGTCGACGGTGGCGCGTCGTTCAGAACCGCTACCATAGCTCACCGATCCTGCGACAGATGTCCCCGGCAGAGGCTGTTTGGAAATCCGGTTAATGGAGCCTGAAGGGGCACTGCGGCCATAATCCGATCCGGAGGCACCTTTAATGACTTCAACACTCTCGGTGTTAAAGGTGTCGCGGGTTGTACTGCTGATATCGCGGATACCGTCCAGATAGATGCTGGACGACGTATCGATACCGCGCATATAAATCGTATCCCCGGTCGAGGTGCTGCCGTTCTCTCCGGCAAAAAATGCACCGGCACCGGCCACGTTTTTCAGGGCGTCGGTCAGGGTCGTGGCGTGTTGTTCCTGCATGACCTGTTGCGGGATGATTGTGACCGTGCGTGTGGTGTCAGCCAGCGGGCGGGTAAATTTAGGGTCAGACAGTGTCTGCGGCAGGTAAAGCGAGGGTAAGGCGCCTTTGACTACCAGAGTCTCGTCCGCCGGAGCCGCGGCTTTTTTTGTACTTGTGGCGACGGGGGCCGGGGCGGTTAACGCGGTCCCGGTGGCTGACATCGCGGGTGCAGACAGGCCGACACACAGACTGGCAAAAACAGTCAGCGTGCCTGAGACAGGGAAAGCAGGTGAAATATTAGGTTCAGGTTTCAAACGAAAAATCTCCGCAAATGTTAAATGTAATGAGAATTATTATCATGATTATTCTCATTATGGCGGTTTTCATTTTTCAGGTAAAGGGATGTAAATTAATATTGCTGAAAAGAGGTGAAACTGACAAAAATTGACGAGAAAGCGAACAGAAGATCAAAAAAAGGGGCAGCCATGGCTGCCCCCGGGGAGATGTTTTATCAGATTATTTACGTACCGGAGCCTTACGTGCCGGGGCATCGCCCGCAATATAGTAAGGTGCGGTACTGCGTGGCAGTGGCTGACGACCCCGGATAATATCCGCCATCTTTTCGCCGATCATGATGGTGGTTGCGTTCAGGTTACCTGTAACAATTTCAGGCATGATCGAGGCATCAACGACACGCAGCCCCTGAAGCCCGTGAACACGGCCTTCTGCATCAACAACCGCCATCTCATCGTTACCCATTTTACAGGTTCCGCAAGGGTGGTAAGCCGTTTCCGCATGGTTACGCACAAACTCATCCAGCTGTTCATCGCTCTGGCAGTCCATGCCCGGGCTCAGTTCTTTGCCGCGATATTTATCCAGCGCGGGCTGATTGATAATCTCACGGGTCAGGCGGATACAGTCACGGAATTCCTGCCAGTCCTGCTCATGGGACATATAGTTAAACAGAATCGACGGATGCTCATGAGGATCGCGTGATTTCAGCTGTACACGACCACGGCTCGGTGAACGCATAGATCCGACATGACACTGGAAGCCATGGGCTTCAATGGCATTGGTACCGTTGTAGTTGATCGCGACCGGCAGGAAATGGTACTGGATGTTCGGCCAGGTGAACTCTTCGCGGCTGCGGATAAACCCGCCGGCCTCAAACTGGTTACTGGCACCGATACCGGTACCGTTAAACATCCACTCCGCACCGATTTTTGGCTGATTCCACCATTTCAGTGCCGGATACAGGGATACCGGTTCTTTACATTCATATTGCAGATACATTTCCAGGTGGTCCTGCAGATTTTCCCCGACGCCGGGTAAATCATGAACGACCGGAATATTGAATTTTTTCAGCAACTCCGCAGGGCCGACACCGGAGCGTTGCAGGATCTGTGGTGAAGCGATGGCGCCGGCGGACAGCAGCACTTCTTTGCGTGCGGTAGCACGGACAGGGGTTTTGTTATCACCCTGCAGGTATTCCACGGCGATGGCCCGCTTACCTTCGAACAGAATACGATCTGTGGTGGCATGGGTCACAATGGTCAGGTTACTGCGTTGTTTGGCCTGATCCAGATAACCGCGTGCGGTGCTGGAGCGGCGACCGTTTTTGGTCACGGTGCGATCCATCGGACCGAAACCTTCCTGCTGAAAACCATTCAGATCATCCGTCCGCGGGTAACCGGCCTGCACACCGGCTTCAACCATGGCGTCGAATAACGGGTTTTTATCCGCTTTCGGCGTTGCAACACTGACCGGGCCTTCGCCACCGTGATAATCATTCGGGCCGATATCGCGGGTTTCCGCCTTACGGTAGTAGGGCAGGCAGTCCGCATAGGTCCAGTTTTCCAGCCCCGGGGCTTTAGACCAGTTTTCCAGGTCCATCGCGTTACCGCGGATATAGCACATGCCGTTGATCAGCGAGGATCCGCCGAGGCCTTTTCCTCGCCCGCACTCCATGCGGCGATTATTCATATGGGGTTCCGGGTCGGTTTCATAGGCCCAGTTATAGCGCTTACCCTGTAGCGGATAGGCCAGTGCCGCCGGCATCTGAGTCCGGAAATCGGCACGATAGTCGGGGCCGCCCGCTTCCAGCAGTAAGACGTTAACCTTGCTGTCTTCGGTAAGACGAGTGGCCAGTACGTTACCGGCAGAGCCGGCACCGATAACAATATAATCAAATTCCATCATTATTCCTCAGGCTAAGTGTTTAAAATACGGACTGGAAGGTTTCCAGTTCGACCTGAACAGATTTCACCCGGGTATAACTTTGCAGCGTCATTTGTCCGTTTTCACGGCCGATCCCTGAATGTTTATAGCCACCGACCGGCATTTCTGCCGGGGATTCTCCCCAGGTATTGATCCAGCAAATCCCGGCTTCCAGCTGGTGGATAATGCGATGAGCCCGGTTGATTGACGGTGTCACTACACCGGCGGCCAGACCGAAATCGGTATCATTGGCCCGGCGGATGACTTCTTCTTCATCCTCATAAGTCAGGATCGACATCACCGGACCAAAGATCTCTTCACGGACAATTTCCATATCATCGGTGCAATCGGTAAAGACGGTAGGGGCAACCCAGGCACCCTCTGCAAAGCCCGGAGACGTCAGCGCTTCACCCCCGCACAGTAAGGTAGCGCCACTTTCGATACCGGAACGGATGAAACGCAGCACATTATCGCGATGGGCAAAGCTGACCAGCGGTCCGAAGTTAGTGTCCGGCTGCTGCGGATCACCGGCACGGATGCGGGCAACGCGGGTCATGATCTTTTGCTCAAATTCCTTTTTCAGTGCCGACGGAATAAAGACACGGGTACCGTTGGTACAGACCTGACCGGAACTGTAAAAGTTAGCCATCATGGCGATATCGGCGGCCAGATCCAGGTCAGCATCGTCACAAATCACCAGCGGTGATTTTCCGCCCAGTTCCATGGTGACTTCTTTCAGAGTAGAGCCGGCAGCATTGGCCATGACTTTACGGCCACTGACCACGCCTCCGGTAAAGGAGACTTTATCGATCCCCGGATGTTCAGTCAGCGCCTGGCCGGTAATCGCACCGGTGCCCGGCAATACGTTGAAGACGCCATCCGGCACACCGGCTTCAGTATAGATTTCAGCCAGTTTCAGGGCGGTCAGTGGGGTGACTTCACTGGGTTTGAAAATCATGGCATTACCCGCGGCCAGGGCCGGGGCAGATTTCCAGAGTGCAATCTGAATCGGATAGTTCCAGGCACCGATACCGGCAACCACACCCAGGGGTTCACGGCGGGTGTAGGCGAATGAGGTATCACGCAGCGGAATTTGCTGACCTTCAAGCGTGGTGGCCAGGCCGGCATAATATTCCAGTACATCAGCCCCGGTGACGATATCGACGGCCTGTGTTTCGCTCAGGGGTTTCCCGGTATCCAGGGTTTCCAGTGCGGCCAGCTCGTCGTTGCGTTCACGCAACAGATCCACGGCTTTGCGCAGAATACGTGAACGTTCGACAGCCGTCATCGCTGCCCAGATTTTCTGGCCCCGGCGCGCTGCCGCCACTGCAAGTTCCACATCTTCCTGCCCGGCTTCATGGACCGTGGCAAGAACTTCTCCATTGGCGGGGTTCACCGTCTGAAACGTCGAACCGCTCTGTGCGGGCACACTGGCTCCGTTGATGTACAGTAACTGTTCTGCGAATCGTGACATAGTTTATTCTCCGTCAGTTGATTTTTTGTCCGCCAGTTGCTGGCGGATGAATTGGGTGGTGAGCGCTTTCGCTGAGGCTTTATCGAAAGGTTTTCCGCTCAGTGCGGCACGCAGCCACAACCCGTCAATGAGTGCTGATAGCCCATACCCGGCAATTCTGGCCTTGTCCCGGGGCAGTTCACGGCGAAATTCCGAAATCAGTGTCGACAGCAGCCGTTGGCTGCTGGCGACCTGTAAGCGGTGCAGCATCGGCTGATGCATACTGCTGGCCCAGAAATCGAGCCAGGCCTTCATTGCGGCACTGTGTAACTGTGTATCATCAAAGTTACCATCAACGATCGCCGATAAACGAACACTGGCATCGGCGTCCGGTTGTTGCTTTAACCGGCTGAGGACAGCGGTCCGAAGCTGTGAAGTAATGTCACGCATCGTGGCTTCCAGCAGCCCGTTTTTGTCCCCGAAATAGTGGCTGATGATCCCTGTTGAAACCCCTGCACGTTTCGCTATCTGCGCGATAGTGGCGTAATGCAGCCCGACATCATTGATAGTTTCCAGTGTGGCATCGATAAGCTGACGCCGACGAATGGGTTGCATACCTACTTTAGGCATACCGCTGACTCCCCGACACTTTGTTATGAGGTATTAAATCTTTTTTTGATTGGATGTTCAATATAAAAAAGGAAATTGTTATGATTAGCCGGTCCGGCAGGTATAAGGTCAGGAGAAAAGGCCTGACCTCAGAATAAATAACTGCTTCAGGACATTTTCGCAGAGAATGTTTTTAGCCCGTTATGCTGGTGTCTTCTGAGTCTTCCCCGACATAAACGGGCCCGCCTGCAGTCTTACATCGCTCAACCCGGAGGTATTGAATGAATCACCCACCCGCCGAAGGAAAAGACAGAATCAACCCGGTGGTGTTTTACACCTCCGCAGGATTGATCCTGCTGTTTTCGCTGATGACGTTTTTCTTCAGCGAGACTTCAGCCAGGATCATTCAGACGACAGTCAATTGGGTATCCGCCACCTTTGGCTGGTACTACATGCTGGCCGCAACCCTGTATATTGTCTTCGTGCTGTTTATGGCCGTGTCCCGCTTTGGTGCCATTAAACTTGGCCCGGAACACTCGAAACCGGAATTCAGCTTACCGAGCTGGGCTGCCATGTTATTTGCCGCAGGTATCGGTATTGACCTGATGTTTTTCTCGGTGGCAGAACCGGTCACCCAGTATATGCAGCCCCCGGAAGGGGCAGGGCAGACTCTGGAAGCTGCCAGACAGTCGATGGTCTGGACATTATTCCATTACGGGGTGACGGGCTGGTCGATGTATGCCCTGATGGGCATCGCACTCGGTTACTTCAGTTACCGCTATAACCTGCCTCTGACCATCCGTTCGGCCTTATACCCGATATTCGGTAAGCGGGTGAATGGCCCTATCGGACATACGGTTGATATTGCTGCGGTGGTGGGGACTATTTTCGGGATTGCGACCACTTTGGGCATTGGCGTCGTACAGCTGAACTACGGGCTGAATGTGTTATTTCACATCCCGGACAGCCTGAGCACTAAAGCCGCCCTGATCGTGCTTTCTGTGATCATCGCGACCATTTCAGTGACCTCCGGGGTGGATAAAGGGATCCGCTTACTCTCTGAACTCAATGTCCTGCTGGCACTGGGCTTGATCCTCTTTGTGCTATTTTTTGGCAATACCGAATTTTTACTCAATGCGCTGGTGCTGAATGTCGGTGATTATATTAACCGCTTTATGGGCATGACGCTGAACACCTTTGCCTTTAATCGTCCGACCGAATGGATGAATAACTGGACCCTGTTTTTCTGGGCCTGGTGGGTCGCCTGGTCGCCGTTTGTCGGCCTGTTTCTGGCGCGTATCTCCCGTGGCCGTACCATCCGGGAATTTGTGCTCGGCACCCTGATTATTCCCTTTGCCTTCACGCTGTTATGGCTTTCGGTGTTCGGAAATGCAGCTCTCTACCAGATTATTCACGGTAATCTGAGTTTCGCCAACGATGTAATGCAGCATCCTGAGCGCGGTTTTTATAACCTGCTGGCACAATATCCGGCCTTTACCTTTAGTGCGTCGGTGGCCACCATTACCGGCTTACTGTTTTATGTGACGTCGGCGGATTCGGGGGCACTGGTATTAGGGAACTTCACCTCACGCCTGAAGGATATCAATAGTGATGCGCCTAACTGGATCCGTATTTTCTGGTCGGTCGTCATTGGGGTACTGACTCTGGGGATGCTGATGGCTAACGGGATCTCGGCGCTGCAAAGCACCACCGTGATTATGGGATTACCGTTCAGTTTTGTTATTTTCTTTGTGATGGCAGGGCTGTATAAGTCGCTGAAAGTTGAGGATTATCGCCGTGTCAGTGCCAGCCGTGACACTGCGCCTTATCTGGCCACGGCTCATGACCGCCGTAGCTGGAAAAAACGGCTTTCCCGATTGATGAACTATCCGGGCACCGGGTATACCCGTGAAATGCTTGAGCAGACCTGCTGGCCTGCGATGCAGGAAGTGGCGAAAGAGCTTGAATTACGCGGTGCACAGGTGGCCTCGGAGAACCTGCTGCCGGAAGGAGATGACGATCTGGGGCACCTCTCACTGAAGGTGAACCTGGGTGAAGAGCAAAACTTTGTGTATGAGATCTGGCCGCAGAAATATTCGGTTCCCGGCTTCACCTATCGGGCACGGAGCGGTAAGTCCAGTTACTACCGGTTGGAAACTTTTTTGCTTGAAGGAAGCCAGGGCAACGATTTAATGGACTACAGTAAAGAGCAGGTGATCATTGATATCCTTGATCAATATGAACGCCACCTGAACTTTATCCATTTACACCGGGAAGCGCCTGGAAATCATATCAATTTTCCGCATTTATAAGGGGGATTGACCCGGCAGAGGAACACCCTCTGCCATTATCTGCGGGGCCGGGGAGCGGCCCCGGTCAGCATGTTTCCGGCGTTATCGCATCCTGTGAATTGCACTCAGGGAGATGTAATGCAAAAAATCCTTAATACCTTTCTGCCCCTTTACACCACGACACTTCTGATGCTGCTGGGCTCCGGCCTGCTGACGACCTATGTTTCGTTACGGCTGGCCCATGAAAATGTGAGCGGTACGGTCATCGGTCTGATCACTGCGGCAAACTATGTCGGGCTGGTGGTCGGCGGTAAGATTGGACATAACCTGATTGCCCGCGTGGGACATATCCGCGCCTATGTCGCCTGCGCGGGGATTATTACTGCGTCAGTGATAGGCCATGGGCTGAGTAGTTATGTCCCGGTCTGGATTGTGCTGCGTTTTATCATCGGGTTATGCATGATGAGCCAGTATATGGTTTTGGAAAGCTGGCTGAATGATCAGGCTGAGTCTGATCAGCGTGGCGTTATTTTTGGTTTTTATATGGTGGCGACTTACCTGGGGCTCTCTGCCGGGCAGATTATTCTGTCGCTGGAAACCGGTTTCGGGATGCTACCGCTACTGATAGTCGCCCTCTGTTTTGCCCTGTGCCTGGTCCCTATTGCGCTGACCACCCGAACAAAAGTGCAGCCGATGTCGCCTGCTCCGCTGGAACTGGGGTATTTTCTGAAGAAAATTCCGAAGATCCTGATCATTACGCTGGTCACCGGGATGGTGGTCGGAGCGTTCTATGGTATGGCTCCGGTCTACGCTAACCAGATGGCGCTGTCGACTTCACAGACCGGTACCTTTATGGCGGTCACTATTTTTGCCGGACTGGTGACTCAGTTTCCACTGAGCTGGTTATCCGACCGTTATGATCGCGGACACCTGTTGTTTTTTATTGCGATTTTGTTTCTCATCACCTCGCTGCCGCTGGCGTTCCTGAAACATCTCAGTTTTATCACTATTCTCGGCATCTCCTTTGTCGTCAGTATGATGCAGTTTGCGTTATATCCGCTGGCGGTGGCGATGGCTAATGACCGGATTGTGGCTGAGCGTCGTGTCTCCCTGACCGCGTGCCTGCTGATGTCTTATGGTATCGGAGCCAGTATCGGACCGCTGCTGACCGGTGCAGTGATGCAGCCTCTGGGCGGCAATATGTTATATCTGTTTTTTGCATGTTGTGGTGTGGTCATTATCGGGCTGACCTGGTTCAGATCACCGGTTCCGGTCGCGCTGCAGGAAAGTCAGGTTCCGCACGTTCCGCTGACCGATGGTCTGGTAAGTTCACCACTGGCCGCTGCGTTGAACCCGACGCTGGATGAAGAAGATATTCAGAATACGATGGTCAATACGCCGGAAGACGACGAGACAGAAAATGACACAACAGACGCCCCGGAGGGTGAGAAGGCTGCCGTACAGCCACCGCCGGAAGAGGAGCATCACCGTGAGCCGTGGCCCTGACAGGGGCTTTTAACGGCCTGACCGGCAGCGGCAGAAAAAGCATGTCTCTGCGCCGGTCGGACCAGCTAACGGTTATTTTCATCATAGGGAAAATCTGATTTATATCACCCTGTAGAAGTGTCGATTATAATCAACAGAGACTCTTTATGATTGAATTTTGAGGTGAACGTGCTGACATTGAAGCCACAGACGAACCCGGCAGACAGGGCGGGAGTCACCCTATGATCCACCGCAGTTCCTCTTCAACGCGCCGCAGCTCCCTTTCTTAATTTGTGAGCAACTTCGTTATAAATATTCATTTTTAATCATCATTCACCCGGCGTATGGTGTCTCCATTCTCCCTGACATTGCAGCAAGGATCCCTTATGACTGATTATGCTTTATCTCTGAACCCCACTACCGGTGAAGAAATCGCCCGTTATCCGTTTCAGGACGGCGATGCTATTGAAAGCAGCCTGCAGCGCAGCACTACCGCGCTGAAAGAGTGGCGGGTTACTTCAATGGAAGACCGCGTTGAAGTGTTACGGACACTGGCGGTTCGTCTGCGTGAACGTTGTGATGAACTGGCGGAAATGATGACCCTGGAAATGGGCAAGCCGATCGCGCAGGCGCGTGCTGAAGTGAACAAATGTGCGCAGGTGTGTGAATGGTATGCGGACAATGGCCCGGCGGTACTGGCGGCTCAGCCGACCCAGGTTGAAAATCAGCAAGCCTGGCAGGAATTTCGTCCGCTGGGCGTGATCCTGGCGGTTATGCCGTGGAACTTCCCTTACTGGCAGGTACTGCGCGGAGCCGCCGGAATGCTGCTGGCCGGGAACACCTATGTCCTGAAACATGCGCCGAACGTCATGGGATGTGCATTGTTACTGCAGGATGTGATGAACACCGTGGGCTTCCCGGAAGGGACATTTGAATTACTGAATGTCACGAATGAGGGTGTCTCAGCACTGATCAAAGACCCGCGAGTTGCCGCCGTGGCAGTGACCGGTAGTGTCGGTGCGGGTGCAGCGATTGCTACACAGGCAGGGGCTGCGCTGAAGAAAACGGTGCTGGAACTGGGCGGGTCCGATCCGTTTATTGTGCTGGCCGATGCGGATCTGGATGAAGCGGTGAAAGCAGCCGTCGCGGGTCGTTATCAGAATACCGGACAGGTCTGCATGGCAGCGAAGCGCTTTATTATTGAAGCGCCGGTGGCGGCCGAATTTGAAGCCCGCTTCCTGGCCGCCGTACAGGCGCTGAAAATGGGTGATCCGCTGGATGAAGCGAACTACCTGGGGCCAATGGCACGCTACGATCTGCGTGATGAACTGCATAATCAGGTCGTTGAAACCCTGAAGCAGGGTGCCCGTCTGGTCTGTGGTGGTGAGAAAATCGAAGGTGCCGGTAACTATTATGCGCCGACCATCCTGGCCGATGTCAGCGAGTCAATGACGGCGTTCCGCCAGGAAATCTTTGGTCCTGTGGCGGCGCTGATCACTGCAAAAGATGCCGATCATGCACTGGAACTGGCTAACAACAGTGAATTTGGTCTGAGTGCGACGGTATGGACGGCGGATGAAACCGTGGCGGATCATTTCGCGCTCACTCTGGAAACCGGTGCAGTCTTTATTAACGGTTACGGTGCTTCAGATCCACGGGTGACTATCGGTGGAGTGAAGAAAAGTGGTTATGGCCGTGAGTTAAACCATTTCGGACTGCACGAGTTCTGTAATATTCAGACCGTATGGCGTAACCGCCGTTAATCTGAACAATACCCTGTCTTTTCAGACAGGGTATTTTTTTAGCTATCGCTCTGTGACGCAGGGCGCACACGACAAAGTCCGGCATTGATCAGACATTGTCTCAGCAGATTAAAAGCCGTGAAGATCTGCTGCTCGTTAACACAGGCATATCCCAGTAATAACCCGCGTTTTTTCTGACGTTGCATATAATATTGCGACAATGGCCGCACGCTGACACCTTTACTCAGCGCTTCGCGGGCAATGGCAACATCATCACTTTTATCCGGTAACCTCAGTACCAGATGCAACCCTGCATCATGGTTATAGGGGGGCATAAAGGCTTCGCCAAGATACCGCTGGATAAGCCCCAGCAGAAACCGCCGCCGCTGACTGTAGAGCAGACGCATACGGCGGATATGTGCTGCATAATGGCCCTGGCTGATAAATTCCGATACTGCCCGCTGGATAATTAAATGGCCACCGCGATATAACTCTGCTGCTGCCGTGCGCAGGGGCTGTTGCAGACTTTTTGGGACCACCAGATAACCGATACGCAGTGCAGGATAGAGCGTTTTGCTGAAGGTTCCCATATAAAGTACCGGAGCATCGTCTTCCAGGCCTTGCAGCGAAGGGTACGGGCTTCCCGAAAAACGGAATTCACTGTCGTAATCGTCTTCGATTATCCAGAAACGATGGCGGCGTGCCATTGCCAGCAGGTGTTTCCGGCGACTCAGGCTCAGGTGAACCCCCAGAGGGTACTGGTGGGAAGGGGTCACAAACACCATTTTCGGGGCCGGATGGCGGGCGGTGATCTCGGGGATCATCCCTTCTTCATCGACCGGAACCGGATGCACATCCAGTCCGTTGATCCGCAACAGGTTACGGGTTCCCCAGTAACCCGGTTCCTCTATCCAGACCGGATCATTCTGATCACTCAGTACCCTCGATACCAGATCAACGGCCTGATGGATCCCTTCTGTAATGATTATCTGATCGGCATCGGCACGAATGGAACGGACAACCCGCAGATAATCCGCCAGCGCCTGCCGCAGGTGCGGGCATCCGCCGCCGTTACTGTAGATAAGCTGATCGATTTCCGGCTGCTGATGCAGTTTCGCCTGAATTTTACTCAGTATTTTATGGGGGAATGCCGTCACATCCGGAGCCCCGGGCACAAAAGCACCCCACTGAAACGGGGAGGCGGTGGCATAGCCGAGCAGTGCGGCACCGCGTGACGAAAGGCTGGGGGGCAATGTCTGCGCGGAGTGGGGGAGCTCTGCGGATTTTTCACTGTTCAGGCAGAATTCCGGCAGGGTGGCGGCCACCCGTGTCCCGCTTCCTGTGCGTGAGGTGACATAACCTTCCGCCAGTAAGCTGTCATAGGCAGTCATCACGGTATTACGTGAAACACCCAGTTGTTTTGCTAAATCCCGGGTGGAAGGCAAACGTGTTTCCGGCGGAAAGACACCCTCGATGATGGCCTGCTGTAGGACCCGTAAGACACGCTGATGCAGTCTGCCGTGCTGCTCAAACTGTAAACGTTCCAGAAGGTGGTCGGTGTAGAGTGTCCGCAATTGGCTCCCTCATTTTGATGATGAATGGCTCTGGAAACTACCTCAAATGGCAGGATAAATAAACGGAGTTTATTAATAAAAGTCCATCAGCCAGATTAACGAGGCAGAAACACCATGAGCGATTCTAAAAATACATTAAATCAACGCAAGCAAAATGCGCTGCCACGTGGCAATGCTGTCATGTGTGACTGGTATGCCAGCAAAGCCGAAAATGCCACACTCTGGGATACCGAGGGACGTGAGGTTATTGATTTTGCTGGCGGTATCGCTGTACTGAATACCGGGCATCGCCATCCGAAAGTCGTGGCGGCGGTAAAAGAACAGCTCGATAAATTCACGCACACGGCTTTCCAAATTGTGCCTTACGAAAGTTATATCTCTCTGGCTGAACGTATTAACCAGCGTGTTCCGGTGGAAGGCCCGGCAAAAACGGCATTCTTCTCTACCGGTGCAGAAGCGGTAGAAAACGCAGTGAAGATTGCCCGCAGCTATACCGGCCGTCATGGCGTTATCACCTTCGGCGGCGCGTTCCATGGTCGTACCATGATGACAATGGCGATGACCGGAAAAGTGGCACCTTACAAACAGGATTTCGGTCCGATGGTTCCTTCCGTGTTCCACGGGCGTTTCCCGGATGAGAAAGAGATCACTGTTGAGCAGGCCCTGAACAGTCTGGACGATATCTTCCATTATGATATTGCGCCTCATAACGTGGCGGCTATCGTACTGGAGCCGGTACAGGGGGAGGGCGGCTTCCGTGTGGCGCCGAACGCCTTTATGACCGCGCTACGCGAACTGGCAGATAAACATGGCATCCTGCTGATTGCCGATGAAGTACAAACCGGGTTTGCCCGTACCGGTACGCTGTTTGCGATGGAAAACTTCGATGTTAAACCTGACATTATCACGATGGCGAAAAGCCTGGCCGGTGGCTTCCCGCTGTCAGCCGTTGCGGGCCGTGCAGAAGTCATGGATGCCCCGAACCCGGGCGGACTGGGCGGTACCTATGCCGGTAACCCGCTGTCGATTGCAGCAGCACATGCGGTGCTGGATGCCATTGATGAAGAACAACTGTGTCAGCGTTCACAACAACTGGGCGGTGAACTGGTCAGTTGCCTGCAGGAGCTGCAGGCGCGTTGTCCGGCAATCAATGAAGTTCGTGGTCTGGGCTCGATGGTCGCCGTTGAATTCCATCAGGCAGAGGTTGCACGTAAGGTGCAGGCGGCCGCCATGGAAGCCGGTTTACTTCTGCTGACCTGCGGACAAAAAGGTAATGTCATCCGCTTCCTGTACCCTCTGACCATCCCGACCGACCAGTTCCGTCAGGGACTGGCCATTCTGACTCAGGCATTGCAGGAAAACGCGGCCTGATCACGAGAATTTCTCATGGGCTGTCCCGGAGACCGTTCCTCTCCGGGCAGTCTGGTAAAACACTTCCCGATCAACCGCAGGTGACTGGTCCGCCAGGCACTTAGCAAAAAAAATTATACTGAGGGAAAGCTATGAGCGTCACTTCTTCTGCTTCTGATTCATTATCTCCGGGTCTGAAATCCCGTCACATCCGAATGCTCTCGATTGCCGGTGTTATCGGCGCGGGATTATTCGTCGGTTCCGGCCATGCGATTGCTGAAGCCGGGCCTGCTGTGCTGATCGCCTATATCATCGCCGGTGGGCTGGTGGTACTGATTATGCGTATGCTGGCGGAAATGGCCGTCAGCACCCCCGATTCCGGTTCGTTCTCCACTTATGCACAAAAAGCCCTGGGCCGCTGGGCCGGGTTTACTATTGGCTGGTTATACTGGTGGTTCTGGGTGCTGGTGATCCCGCTGGAAGCCAATGCGGCGGCTACCATACTGAATTCGTGGTTCCCGCAGGTCGCTATCTGGCAGTTTACTCTGGTGATCACATTGTTACTGACGGCAAGTAACCTGTTCAGTGTTAAACATTACGGTGAATTTGAATTCTGGCTGGCACTGGTCAAAGTTGTCGCCATTGTGGCTTTCCTGGTACTGGGATGTGTGGCTATTTTTGGTCTGATGCCGGGCAGCCAGGTCAGCGGTATGTCGCACTTATACGATACCGACGGTTTTATGCCTCACGGTTTTGGCGCGGTTCTGGCTGCTATCCTGACCACCATGTTCTCGTTTATGGGTACTGAGATTGTCACGATTGCTGCGGCAGAGTCTAAAAACCCGGGCCGTGAAATTTCACGTGCGACTAACTCCGTTATCTGGCGTATCTCGCTGTTCTACCTGTTATCGATTCTGTTTATTGTCTCTCTGGTGCCGTGGAATACCCCGGCGCTGGCCAAAAACGGGTCTTATCAGACGGTGCTGGAACTGATGAATATTCCGCATGCCCGGCTGATTGTCGATATCGTGGTTCTGACCGCGGTGTGTAGCTGCCTGAACTCGGCCCTTTATACCTCGTCACGTATGCTCTATTCACTGGCAACCCGTAAAGATGCTCCTGCGGCGGCAGCTAAAACCAACAAAGGCGGAACCCCGTGGGTGGCTGTATTGTCTTCCACCGCGGCAGCGTTCCTGGCGGTGTTTGCTAACTACTTTGCGCCGGCAGAAGTCTTTGACTTCCTGCTGGCCAGCTCAGGCGCGATTGCCTTGCTGGTGTACCTGGTCATTTCCTGTTCGCATCTGGTCATGCGTAAACGTATGGAAGCACGCGGGGAAGCACTGGATTACAGAATGTGGCTGTTCCCTGGCCTGACCTACGCGGTGATTGTGGTGATCGTGGGTATCCTCTGCTCCATGCTGTTTATGCCTGCCCACCGTAGCGAGATTATTGCGACCGGTATTCTGGCATTATTAGTGGTACTGGCAGGACTGGTTATTCACCGCCGTCAGCGCAATAACCGCAGTCATTCATCGTTACAGGAAAACGGTATCTGATAGCCTTTGCCTGATATGAAGAGCTGATAATAATAAAACCGCAGACAGAGTGACTGCGGTTTTTTTTGATCTGTACCGGGCTGGCCGACCGCGAATCTGTCCTTTGCGCAGTAACCGTGTTCCGGGGAAATATTTATTCTGAGGTTATCGTAAGAGGTGGTCATGAAATTTACACAGGTCATCACCCGGTTACCTGCACTGAATTGTGCAGAAGGGCAAACAACGGCGAATAGCGGCCGGCCGGATAGCGGGAAAACCCGCCAGCAATTTTTTCGGTATATCGAAATTATGCTGGAACTGGGGATCCGGGTCACTATTTTGCCGGCTGAGTCTGATTTTCCGGATGCACATTTTGTGGAAGACCCGGCGGTTATTCTCCCGGAGCTGGCCATTATCACGCATTCCGGCGTACTTAGCCGTCAGGGCGAAGGCGCATTACTGGCCTCTGAACTGGAGAAGTATCGCTCGCTGTATGTGATGAGTGATAAAGGGCAGCTTGATGGCGGAGATGTATTACTGGCAGATCGACACTTTTTTATCGGGCTGACCCGACGCACCAATAGGGCCGGAATTGATGAGTTTACCTCGGTGGTGACGCCATTAGGCTATCGGGTGACACCGGTTCCGGTGGACTCCGGGCTGCATCTGAAAAGTGTAGTGAATTACATTGGTCAGAATACGTTGCTGATGACGTCTGCTTATGAAGCCCTGCCCGTGTTTGCCGGGTTCCGCAGGCTGGTGATCCCTGATGATGAAGCCTATGCCGGGAATACCTTACTGATTAACGGAACACTATTGATGCCAGCGGGATATCCGGTCACGCAGGAAATCCTTCGTCAGACCGGTATGCCCGTGGTGACCATCGACACCAGTGAATTTAAACGGATGGATGGCAGCTTATCCTGTCTTTCGTTACGTTTCTGAACCCCGTAGGGTATCCCGTTTTTATGCTGCCGGGCGGCTTTCAGGAAGATAGCTGACCAGTGACTCAGTGATGTCCATCTGGCGGTCTCTGTTCTGACTGCAACGCATTTTCTGCCAGCCGGGCCAGATAGCGGGAGACCGGTAACAGGACATCATCATTGATGCGGAAAGCCGGATGGTGCAAGGCATATGGCTGGCCTGTTCCCACCATCACAAAGGCGCCGGGAAGTTGCTGCTGGTAAAATGCAAAATCTTCACCGATAGGGCTGGCTTCAACGACTCTGGCGTCAAACCCGCTGTCGGTCGCCTGCTGAAGTGCAAAGCGGGCCCAGTCAGCATCATTGATGACCGGTGGCGGACCCGGCTGCCAGTCCAGACTGATTTTTGCTTCAAACCCTGTGGCTATACCGTTCAGCAGGTGCCGTAAGCGGGTCTCAATCAACTGACGTGTTGCGGGCGAAAAAGTCCGAACCGTACCTTCCAGCCAGGCACTGTCCGGGATCACATTCCAGGTGGTACCGCTGTGTATCTGTGTCACAGAGACCACGGCATTATCGGCGGAAGGTGCATTCCGGCTGATCAGCGTCTGCAATGCGGTGATCAGCTGACCGGCGATCACGATGGGATCATTACCTTCATGGGGACGGGCTGCATGACTGCCGGTACCGGTGACAGTGATCCTGAACTTATCTACCGCTGCTGTCAGTGCTCCCGCTTTCGTACCAATAACTCCGGCTGGCAGGGTCGGGTCATTATGTAACCCGAAGATCGCAAATGCTTTTTTTAACGCACCGGTATTAATGATCTCCGGTGCGCCCTGACCGGTTTCTTCTGCCGCCTGAAAAAGGATCCTGACCCGGCCCGTTAGTGTGCTTTCCTGTTTTTTCAGCAGAATGGCTGCACCCAGCGCCGCGGTGCAATGGAAGTCATGCCCGCAGGCATGCATGACACCCGGATTTTGTGAACGATATTCGACGCCGGACTGCTCTTCGATGGGCAGCGCATCAATATCCGAACGTAGTACCACCAGTGGCCCCTGCGGATCTCCGATTTCGGCGACCAGCCCTGTCTTCAATGGCAGATCTAAAATCCTGATCTGGTGAGATCCCAGCCGGGCACGAAGCCGGGCTGTTGTTTCGAATTCCTGATTCGATAATTCAGGAAACCGGTGCAGTTCATGGCGAAAGGCGATCAGGCTTTCAGCAAAGCGGCTTTCATTGAATTCAGTCATTGTGTTTCTTTTATCCTGTCATCGGTGACGGGTGGAATAGCGTGTTGTGCCAACCAGTATTTGTGCGCGGACTCATCAAGGATTTTTTTCATATACAGGGTGATATGGCCTTTTCCCAAATCGGCGGTATGCATAGGGATAAACCCGCGTTTCTGATACATATTTTTCAGCCAGGGATGGCTGACTGCTGTACCCAGTGAAACGGCCGGAGCCCGTAATTGCCCGGTCAGTATTTCCTGTTCTACCCGTTCCATGACCTGACGGCCGTAATGCCTGCCCGGATAATCGGGGTGTGCAGCAAACCAGCCAAGGTGTGGCAGGCCTAACGGGCCAGGCTGAGGACCCCAGGGATAGCGAAGAGTGACCGATGAAACCAGTGTCGCTCCGTCGTAAAGGGCGTATACCCCGTGATGTTGTATGTGCCGCCGGGTTTTTTCCCTGGTGGTACTGGCGGCATCAAAATAAATACCCGGCACTTTCGTCGCAGCATAAGCCGACAGGATCAGCGCCTGATAATCCTCCGTTTCATCTTCCCTGACCTGACGAAAATCAAGAGACATAAAATTTTCCTTACCGGTAAACGATTAAAAAAAGAATAACGTCAGTTGCCAGTGTGGGATAACTTATCAGTAAATGAATACAGAGAGATAGTTAATGTCTGTATAAGCTAATGCGTAGTTGATATTTACTCTTTGTGTTTTTTATTGCGAATATAAGCCTCCATCGTAATATGGCGGTTGTTATTTCCGGCTCTGTATTTAACAGAAAAGATAGGATGTATTGAGCAGCGATAATTTCTTTTTTCGGATAAATGGCGCTTCGCCATGATTATTGTGGGCAGCGGCCCCTCTGACGCCTGAGAGGACGAAGGAAGCAGGAAATACCTGCACCGGGACACTCCGGCAGGTTATTTTTTTCCGGACGGAGAGATACGCGGAACAGACTCAGGGGGAAGCCTTACGGATACGTCCGCGATGATATCTCCTCCGGGAATATATCAGGGACACCTTTCACCGAACCGCACTTAAATTACGAACAGAGGTCAGTCAGGGCATATATTCCCTGAAAACTTTCAGCCATGACACGATTAAAGCGACCAGTGAAAAAGTAAATTTATATCTGGTTTTTATCTTTTATGGGGAGTAAATCGGCGGGCAGAGACTCTCAACCGGAAAAAAGACCGTGATTATTTCAGCAACAGAATATTCAGGAAGATTCTATGGAAAATTCAGAGACTCAGCGCCGCCTTCGTTTGGGCCTTTTTGTACAGCCTCTAGGACATCATGTCAGTGGCTGGCGTTTAACCGATAATGCAGGGGCACCTACCGACATCGACTGGCTGATCACCCTGGCAAAAAAAGCTGAAGCCGGAACTTTTGATTTGTTTTTTGTGGGTGATGCACTGGCGACCAGCATGTACCGCTTACCTTCAACAATGGCGCGGCTGGAGCCACTGACACTGTTATCGGCTCTGGCAGTACAGACCCGAAGTATTGGTCTGGCTGCCACGGCATCCACCACATTCAGTGATCCTTTTACTCTGGCCCGCAGTTTATCCTCACTTGACCATATCAGCCGCGGCCGGGCAGCCTGGAATGTCGTCACGTCATTTTCAAATGATGTGGCACGTAATTTCAGCCGTGAAGATATGCCGGACCATGCCCAACGTTATGGGCGGGCCCGCGAGTTCCTGGATGTCGCCAGTAAATTATGGAATGGCTGGGAGGAAGGGGCAGTTCAGCCAGACGCAGAGACTGGCCGCTATTTTGTCGATGAAAAAATAAAAGCTGTGAATCATCGCGGTGAGCATTTTCAGGTTCAGGGCCCGCTGAATATCACCCGTTCCCCTCAGGGACGTCCGGTGATCATCACGGCAGGCTCCTCTGTGGATGGCCAGAAACTGGCTGCCGAAACAGCAGAAGTTATTTTTACGGCATCGGCCACGCTGGAAGAAGGACAGGCATTTTACCGTGTTCAGAAACAGCAAATCAGGGAAGCAGGGCGTGACCCCTCCCATGTGGTGATTATGCCGGGAGTGATGCCTGTTGTCGGACGTACACGTGAGGAAGCCCATGCACTATGGAAACAACTGAATACCCTGGTTGACCTTGAGAACGGGATCAGTCAGTTATCGCTGCGGTTCGGGGTCGATTTATCAGGTTACCCGCTGGATGGGCCGGTGCCCGACGTTCCGTTAGGAGAGGGGAACCAGAGCCGTGTCAGGCTGATGCTGGATATGGCGAAGCGGGATAACCTGACCCTGGGCGAGTTGGCAGCGATTGCTGCCGGATCGCGCGGGCATCGGGTGATCATCGGTACAGCAGAAGATATCGCCGATGATTTTGAATTATGGCTGAACCAGGGGGCTGCGGATGGCTTCAACATCATGCCTGCGATTATGCCGGAACAGTTGGATCTGTTTATCGAACGAGTGATCCCGGAGCTGCGTCGTCGTGGCTTGTTCCGTCAGGATTATGCCCACAGTACATTACGTGAAAATCTGGGGCTCCCGGCCGTGTAACCTGCTATCTAAACCAGAAACCGATAGCGTGCGTGTGAGGCTGATCGTGTTATTATCCGGTAATATGCACCCTTAGTGCCTGCCGGTCAGGCGGTATCCTTACGGAAACCACAGGGAGCGTTAGCAGAATGATCCTGACGCGGTGACTGGCCGGCGTCACCGGCAGGGGGAAGTCTTCAGCAAATTTTTACTGATGTTCTGCAAAACCTTGTCACAGATGAGTACAGGAAAAAGCACCGTAATGCTGTTCTACTTAGCGCCGGATAAGCTATAAACCATAGTGATAACCTGTAGCCTTTATTACTGCCCGTCGTGGGAAAGTTTGTTAGGGAGTTTTTATGCGTAAGCCGTTTGTTTTAGCCTCATCTGTCATGCTGATGTCAGTGAGTTTACTGGGTGTGAGTCAGGTCAACGCGGAAGATGCCCCTGTAACACCGGTCACTTCTGCGCCTGCGGCTACGGCCACTCAGGCACCGGCAGCCTCTCAGTCACCGGCAGAAGCGCCTGCAGCATCTGCTCCCGCGACTGCGCCTTCAGATACGTCAAAAGATCCGCTGGATCGTGACACTGTTTTTGGTGATTTCCATCACTATGCTATCGGCGATGTTGTTCCGCCGTTGTATCGTTCCGCGACTTACAATATTGCCAAATGGCAGTTGAGAAAATTACCGGCACCGGTCGCCGGAAGTCACTGGACCTATATGGGCGGTGATTACGTCCTGATCACGGATGCGGAAGGGAAAATATTGCGTATTATTTCCGGCGATATTATCTACCGTTAATCTGCCATGTTACGGAGGGGGCGCAATGCCCCCTCGCTTTTACTGAACGCTCCTGCCTGTCAGGGCTGGCTGTCATCAGTGACTATCTGTAATGACTGCAAGCCTATCCCCAGCTTACGCGGATCCTGCCCGATAATATTATCCAGCATACTTTCAACGGGTTCCGGCGGAGTCAGGGTAATCACACGGCTCCCGGCCGGGGGGGTGAAGTGCAGTTGATACCCGGTTAATTCTGCTGTCGGGATAAAGGTCTGTTGCTGACCACCGACCGTCACCCGCACAGGCTTGCCGATATTCGGGCCAAAACCTTTGGCAGTGATCCGCAGCGTGAAGGCCGCCGGCAGAGGCGCTTTATAGGTCAGCGTTACGGCTGGTGCAAGATTCGCATTGGACCAGCGGCCCCAGCCCTCATTGCGGGACAGACCGCTAAAGGATTCGACCGATTCCGGCGCACCGGGCAGGTTGAACAGATAGACTGCCGAAGGGTACCGGATAGTGTTGTCCGGCATTTTCAGCAGGGATAGGGCTTGCTGATAGTGGTCTGCCGAAGAAAGGGTGGGCGGGAAGATGACTTTGCCCTGGTAGAGACCGGCCCCGAGTTCGGTGACTTCCGGCGTGCCCCCTAACTGACCGTGGGTATAACAAAGCGCATCAGTCAATGCCAGCGACGGCGCCCACAGACGGCCGGCTTTATAACATTTATCGACCCAGACGAATTTATCCCCGGCGGCAAACCGGCTGAGCCGCGCAGAAAGAGTTTCGGCATAGACGCCTTCAGGAATAGGTTCGACTTTATCAGCATCGACTTTAATCAGCACCGGCAACCGGAAGGTGGAGCCGGAAAAACTCAGGGTATTTTTCTGCGGATCGACAGTGAAGTGATCTATTTTTCGGGGAAAGTTCCAGAGCTGAATAATGTCCGGTTTCCACTGCAGAACTTTCTGCGACAGGTTATCAAACACCTGTGACAGAGAGGTACCGGAAAGGGTACTGCGTCCCAGACCAATAAAATTATCGCCGCCAAGGATATCCAGGACGGTTGCACCGTTATCCATGGTGTTACGTTTGCTGTTCAGGGTAACGGTTTCGGGCTTATCCCCGCGAATAATAAAAAAGGTATCGTGGCGCGGATAGCGGGTCAGATAACGGTATGCCGTATTGTTCATCGCCAGATGATCCGAGCCGACAACAATTACCGTATTTTTAAAGCCAGGTGACTGCGTTATCCGCTCAATCAGTCGCGCGATATGTTCCTGAGAACAGGCCACGGCACTGAAAGAAAGATTATTTTTTCCCTCGTACGGATAGCTTTTTCGCTGGCAAGAGGCAGAGATAAAGCCATCCGGGTGATGGGTGTCTACGGTCAGCGCAAACAGAGCGAAGCGTTGGTTTTGTGCCGACAGTTGCTGGTACTTATCGAAAACTTTATCCAGAACTGTATCGTCATAAAATCCCCAGTTATTCCTGTACCCGGGGTTTGCTACCTGGGTTTTCAGTTCTTCTGACCCTTCCATATGTTGCGGCTCAAACCCGTGGGAACGCAGGAAGATATCTTTTCCTCCAAAGCGTAAATCGGCCCCCTGAATAAACCAGTTCTGGTATCCGGAGTTTTTCAGAATATCGCCAAGGCAGATATTTTGCGGATAAAAACTGGAAAGAGAAGACGAAGCATTCCCCTCAAACGGAGCAAACAGGGGGATCCCGCATTGCGAAGCCACCATACCGGCGATGGTATAGTCGGTACCGGGTAATTGTTCAGTTGACGTAAAATCGATACCTGACTGCATCTGCTGCATCAGTTCCGGAGCGAGGTTCGGGAAGGCTTGCTGATTAAAGTAGGTTCTTTCCAGGCTTTCCGCATAAATATAAACCAGATTCAGGTGAGGTTTTTTAATCTTGCTATCGGGGACTTTATAATAGTCATCAAAATCAGACCCTTCCTGAAATGAATGCGAGGCGACGAGCGATTTTATTTGCTGGTAAGCCGGGCTGGTATTAATAGAAAGACCGGCCAGCAGACAGGCAAAAATACTCCAGCCAGCATGGTGCTTATTTTTATTCCGCAGAATACGGGTCAGTACCAGAAAGAGGAGTGCTGTCACGAGGATTAATGCGGATGCCGGTAATAGATAGCGGGCGGTACCGGCCCCGGTCAGGTTATTTGTGACGGTATAAAGAACGGCTTCGGTAATTCCGTTACCGGTAAAGTAATTACTGGCAAATAACGTCGCATTCAGTAGAAGAAAGCTCATTAACAACAGAGTAATAATAACAAACCAGAGCCGGTGACGACCGGCTTTACGGGCATAGATCACGACCGAGGCCGCAAAGAATCCTGTTGAAATAAGCTCTGATACCAAAATGCTCTCCTGCAAAGAGTAGGTTACCGCCCTGACCTGAAGACCGGACACCGGCGTATACCGGACGGATGTTGCAGATTTTTATGCCTGGCAATGTGCTGTTTCGCCGGGGATAAGAACCCTGTTTTTTGTTTATTCGAAAATTTTTTGAACCAGATCGCGAAGTTGAGATAAAAATATCTTTTTCGTTCGGTACTATCGCGGAAGGGTGTCATATTACTGACACATCTTTACGCTAATTTTCTCTGCCGTGCAGGGAAGCTATTGCATTCATTGCACACTAAAAATGTGATTTTAATCTCAATAACTGAACGATTAATTCATTTAAACAGCAAGACTTCTGTTGATTATAAAACACAATGGATTTTCTGTGCGTTTTTTCTTGATTTATCTACGCGCGTAGATAAAATCCTTGCCGAAAAACGCCCACAAAAAAATCGCTGTAATCCGGCCATTCAGTTGCTCTTGTAACATTTAAATGATTAGTCATCTAAGACTGGCAAAAATGACAAGCGAATATTCCGACACCAGGGAATTTCTTCTGATCTCCGTATGCCGGAGAAATATTGCTAACTGTGGGCGTTTTTCACTCAGTGCCACAGTAAGTCCCTTTCTGACCCAAACGACAGGGAGTACTCCGTGATGGCACATCCCCCCGGACATCCAACCTCTCATCCTTCGCTGACCCTGACAGAAGAGAGTGAAGCACGCCGTGATTTCAGGCGGGCGACGTTTTCCTGTTGGCTTGGCACCGCGATGGAATATGCTGACTTCGCACTCTACGGTTTAGCCGCCGGAATTATCTTCGGCGATGTTTTTTTCCCCGAAGTCACACCCGCCATGGCGTTACTGTCCAGTTTCGCGACCTGGTCGGTGGGCTTTATTGCCAGGCCCATCGGGGCACTTTTCTTCGGCTGGCTGGGGGATCGTCACGGACGTAAGTCAGTGATGGTGATCACCATCCTGCTGATGGGATTGTCCACCATGCTGATAGGTCTTATCCCGGATTACCGGACTATCGGCCTCTGGGCCCCGGCCTGCCTGGTGGTATTGCGTTTCACTCAGGGGTTCGGTGCCGGGGCTGAGTTATCCGGCGGGACGGTGATGCTGGGAGAATATGCCCCGCCTGCGCGGCGTGGACTGGTCGCATCCGTCATCGCCCTGGGTTCCAACAGCGGTACCCTGATAGCTTCTGTCGTCTGGTTGCTGGTGGTTCAGTTGGATCATCAAAGTCTGATCAGTTGGGGGTGGCGGATCCCGTTTCTGTGCAGTTTTCTGATTGCACTCGGGGCTCTGTGGATGCGCCGTTCGGTACGTGAAACCCCGGTCTTTGAGCAACGTAAAAAAAAGCTGATGGCAGAGCGTCAGCAAACCCTGCAAACGGCATCACTGAGCAGGAAGAAACCCTGTGGCCCCGGTAAAGCTTTCTGGGTCATGATCGGGCTGAGAATTGGCGAAAATGGCCCTTCTTATCTGGCTCAGGGGTTTATGGTCGGTTATGTCGCCAAAGTATTAATGATGGATAAATCAGTACCGACCACCGCTGTTTTCATTGCCTCTGTGCTGGGCTTTTTAGTGATCCCGCTGGCAGGCTGGCTTTCCGACCGTTATGGCCGCCGGAAACTCTATCGTATTTTTTGCCTGCTATTAATGATTTATGCCTGGCCAGCCTTCATGTTACTGGACAGTCATCAGCCGTGGATTGTCATTTCAACGATTGTTGTCGGGATGGCACTGGCTTCTCTGGGGATTTTCGGGGTACAGGCGGCATGGGGCGTAGAGTTGTTTGGTGTCACCCACCGGTACAGCAAAATGGCCGTCGCCAAAGAACTGGGATCGATTGTTTCCGGCGGCACAGCGCCGCTGGTGGCTGCGGCACTGCTGTCATACTTCGGGCACTGGTGGGCCATTGCCGTCTATTTTACGCTGATGGCAGGTATCGGTTTTGTGACGACGTTTATTGCACCTGAAACCCGGGGCCGGGACCTGAATTTGCCGGATGACGCGATTTAGGGGACTCACCCGGGACGTGTCTCCGGCCGGAGAAAACAGGAGAGTATGTGGTTAAACGGTTAACTCAGCGAAGAGTGACACGGGAAGACGTTGCCAGTCTGGCCGGTACGTCGGTTGCCGTGGTCAGTTATGTGATTAATAACGGGCCACGTCCGGTGGCAGAAGCGACCCGGGAGCGGGTACTGCAAGCCATTCGGCAGACAGGTTATCAACCGAATAGCATTGCCCGTGCTCTGGCTTCCGGAACCAGTCGCACGTTCGGGGTAGTGGTACCGGACATTTCTAATTCGTTTATTGCTTCTCTGGCCCATGAACTTTTACAGGAGTCGATGCGTTATGGTCATGTCATGCTACTGGGGGATTCCGGAGATGATTGTCAGCGGGAACGGGAGATCATTCAGGGATTACTGAACCGCCAGGTGGACGGGCTCATCTATATCAGTGCCGACCGCCACCCGCATACTGATATGATACGACGTAATGGTACACCGGTGGTGATGCTTGACGGTGTGGAGCCGGAACCCGGGGTTTCAGTTTTACGCATGAATGAACGGCAGGCCGCCAGAGAGGCGACGGCACATTTGTTGAGTCATGGTTATCGTGAGGTCGGGATCATCACCGGGCCTGCCCGGATGCTGAATAGCCGCGACCGCTTACAGGGCTGGATTGATGCCATGGGTAATGCCGGATTAGCCATCAATCCGCAATGGGTGGTGCCTGCCGATTATACGCGCCACGGGGGATATCAGGCCGCCTTGCAGCTGCTGGCCGGCCCGGGATACCCGCGGGCGCTGTTTATCTGTAATGAACAAATGGCCACAGGTAGCCTGAGGGCCTTTCACCAGCAAGGGATACGGGTACCGGACGACCTGGCGATAGTGGGTTTTAACGGGACAGATCAGGGCGCTTATCTCCTGCCTTCACTGACCTCAGTTCGTCAGCCCATTGCTGACATTGCGGCGACGGCTATCCGACTGCTCCATACGTGGCAGGCAGATGCCGGATTGCATGAAATCCGGCATTATCTTGACGTCGGTGAGTCCTGCGGGTGCCCCGCCGGTTCCCCTTTAACTGAGTCAGGCCGGGGGAAATATGAAACGGATAATTATTGATTGTGACCCCGGAAACGGGATTGCCGGGGCGAACACCGATGACGGTTTAGCTCTCGCGCTGGCGCTGGCATCAGCGGATCTGACGGTGGAAATGGTCACCACCGTCAGCGGAAATACCCCGGCAATGACCGGAGCCCGGGTGGTGACGGATTTGGTCCGGCGTTGCGGCTTAACAGTACCTGTCTATTGTGGTGCTGAGCGGGCGCTCTGTGAGCCGGAAGAAGAGTGGCGTCGCCAACTGGATACCCGGGTCGATGCACTTTCTCTCGGTTATTTGTGGGATTCTGTCCGCCAGCCGGCTCTGTTTTCAGACTATCCACGTCATGCTGCAGAGCGGATGGCCGAATGTATCTGTGCCTCACCGGGAGAGGTGACCCTGCTGGCGCTGGGTCCGCTGACCAATATTGCCCATGCGTTGCAACGTTTTCCGCAGATGGCGGAAGCCGTCGCAGAAATTATTATCATGGGCGGTGTCTTTCACCTGGATGATTATATTAAAGATACTAATTTTGGACTGGACCCGGAAGCCGCGTCTCTGGTACTGAATAGCGGGGCAAAAATTACGCTGGTGCCGATGGATGTGACAGTTAATACGTTGCTGACGCAGGAAGATTTACTGCGGATCACTGCCGGTCATTCCCCGCTGGCCCGGTTTGTTCGTGACACCCTGACACCCTGGATAACCTATTCAATGCTTACCCGGCATCTGAAAGGGAGCTGGATCCATGATGTGCTGGTGGTGGCCTGGCTGCTGGACCCGCAGGTGGCAACTGCAGAGAATTTTCGTGCCGGTATTGAGATACGCCCCGGCCTGACGCGCGGAAAAAGCTGGCGTTACCGGCAGCCATTGCGGGTAGGGGTAGGCATTGATCCTGATGAGGGGGCCGACGTCCGTATTCTGACGTCGGTCAATAACGCATTATTACTCAGCCTGCTGGAGCGAGTGCTCAGTCCTCCAGCGGTGGCAGAAGGGCCATCCGGATGACTGGTGCCGGGAACCGATAGCAGCGGCCATCGGATCGTCCGGGCGTTACTGGCTGACATCCACCCAGCGGGCTTCCGTCAGTTCTGCCATACGCTGTGGCGTGATACGCACGCAGCTATGGGTGCTGCCGGCGGCAGGAAGCACTTCGCTGAACGCCTGTAGCGAAACATCACAATAGACCGTTAACGGATTCTCCAGCCCGAAAGGGCAGACGCCGCCGACCGGATGCCCGGTCGCATTGATAACTTCATCCACACTGAGCATCCTGGCTTTGGCTCCCAGGGTGGTTCTCAGCTTTTTGTTATCCAGCCGTGCATTTCCGCTCATCACCACCAGAATAATCTCCTGCTTCACTTTCAGTGACAGGGTTTTGGCAATTTGTCCCGGTTCGACCTGATGGACCCGGGCTGCCATATCGACAGTCGCGGTACTTTCTGCGGCTTCTATGACTTCAATATCCGGGGCATGCTCAGCAAAGAACTGCTGTACCGACTGCAGACTCATTTTATTCTCCAGGAATTTTTCAGATTTAAAAATTGCCATAAGCGGAGGAGGCTGTAAACGCTTCAGCGGGAAATTACACCGACTTCAGTGAAAAAACTTTTTTGTGCTGCGGAAGCATAAAAGAAGTTGAAAATGATAACTCTTATCATATGATAGTGAAAATCATTCTCGTTAAGAGGGTTCATTGATGGAAATGGCGATGGTAGCTTCAGGATCCTTGTGGATATTCAGTTGGATAATGGGCAAAAAGATAGACAGTGGCTGGGGCGTTTTGCTGCCTTGTGCGGCAATGCCGGTCTTTGCACTCTGGCATCCGGGATTTGAGCAGTGGCGGATCATTATGCTGATGGCACTGATACTGACGCTGGTCATGCTATTGCATCCCCGTTTACGTCATTACCTGTTACTTCCTTCCTGCCTGGTCGTTTCAGGCGGTGTGGCAGCGATGGTGGTGAATTTCTCTTAACGCGTATCAGATACGCAATACGGATAACCCCGGAATAACGGGAACAGCTGGCAGGTAACACAAAGAAAATAAAACAGAAAGGGGGATAACAGAAAAACTCAGAAGTGAAGACAACGTGGTGCGAAGAGAGGGACTTGAACCCTCACGTCCGTTAAGACACTAACACCTGAAGCTAGCGCGTCTACCAATTCCGCCACCTTCGCATCGTGTTGTCTGTTCATCTATTGTCCTGGTGCGAAGAGAGGGACTTGAACCCTCACGTCCGTTAA